>NZ_JARZAJ010000048.1 GCF_029892105.1 Kitasatospora sp. GP82
GGTGCACCTGCTGCCCAACGGTGTCGACACCACCCGCTACACCCTGCCCACCGCCTCCCGGGCGGCCCTGCGCCAGATCGTCAGGACCGACCTCGGCCTGCCCCAGCAGGCCTGGGTGGTCGGCGGGGTCGGACGGCTGGTCCCCGGCAAGCGCTTCGAGATCCTGATCGACTCGCTCGCCGAGCTCGTCGAACTGGCCAGGGAGCACCCGGCGTTGCGCGAGCCCTGGCTGCTGCTGATCGGCGCGGGTCCCGAGCAGGCGGCACTGGTGCGGAGAGCGGAGCGCCTCGGCGTCCGAGGGCGGCTGGTGTGCCCGGGAGAGCGCGAGGACGTACCCGAACTCCTGGTCGCGATGGACGTGCTGGCGGCACCCTCGGTGGAGGAGACCTTCGGGCTCACCGTCCTGGAGGGGCTGGCGGCCGGCCTGCCCGTCCGCCACAGTGCCTGCCCGGCCCTCGACGAACTCGGGCCCGAGGCCGCTCCCGAGGCCGCCCGGATCCCCTCCGACGCCGCCTCCTACACCGCAGCGCTCTGCGAACTGTGGAGTCGGCGCAGCGTCGCCCTGCCGCAGCCGCCCGCCGTCGCGCACTACGACATCGCCCGGATCGCCCAGGAGCTGGGGCAGCTCTACGACAGCCTCGGCCCGGAGCCCGTCCACCCCCAGGGGCGCGAAAGGGCTTTTCAGGGGCGCGAGGAACTGAGCGAGAAACCATGCACCTCCAGGGGCGCGAGCCCTGTCCGATCAACCGCGTGCGCGACCAGCCCCGAACCGCCGTGACGGGGTGGGCCCGCATCCGACCGCCCGCAGCACGTCCGAGCACCGGCGGCTGCGTCAATCCAAGGAGTCACCGATGTCCGAACTGGGCCGCAGCGCACGTGCGCTGAGCCGCCGCTGGTGGCCGGTCGCGCTCGCCGTACCGCTGGGCGCGCTCGCCGGAGTCGGCTACGGCGTCCTCGCCCACCCCAGCTACGCCGCCAACTCCTATGTCGTGGTGGTTCCGCAGGGCCCCGGCGAGAGCGCCACCGCAGTCAACTTCGCCCAGGCGTACGGCAGACTGGCCGGGCAGCCGCAGGTGCTGGCCGGGGCCGCCGCCGAACTCGGCAAGAGCACGGCCGTGCTGGCCGGACTGGTCCGGGGCACCACCTCGCCGGACGCGCCGGTGATCGAGATCACCGGGACGGGCAGCCACGCGGAGGACGCGATGCAGGCGGCCGATGCGGTCGCCAAGTCGCTGGTGTCCTTCGCCAACACCAGCAGCAAGGAGACCGGCGTCCGACTGGTCCCGCTTGCCCCGGCCGCCGAACCGGAGGGGCCGTCCTCGCCCTCGGCCCGAGTGGACACCGCCGTCGGGGCCGCCGCCGGTGTCCTGATCGGCGCCCTGGTGATGATGACCCGCCGCCGTTCCGCCACCCCCGCCGACGGCGCCCCGACCCCGCCGCGCCCCCGCACCGAGTCCGCCGAGCCGGCCGGTACCGCCCGGACCTCCGAGGAACCTCAGGAAGCGGGCAGCCGAGGATGACCACCGAGCAACTGACCACAGAGCCACCGAGCGGCGGGCAACCGACCGGCGCCGAGCTGCCCGCGCAGGCGGCGGCACCGGGCTGGCGGGCCGAGGTGCTCCGATCCGACGACGCCCTCGACCGGGTGGCCGAGGAGTGGGACGACCTGGCGGCCCGATGCGCCGGCGCGACCTCCTTCCAGGCCGCCGCCTGGCTGTGCTCCTGGTGGCGCCACTACGGCCGCCCCGGCGCTCTGGTCGTGGTGCTGGTCCGCCGGGACGAGCGGCTGGTCGGCGCGGCCGCCCTGCAACGACGCGGCCCCTTCGGAGGGTTGACCAACCTCGGCGGCGGCCTGGTCGACTTCACCGACGTCCTGCTGGACGACTCCTGCGCCGACCTCGCCGCCGCCGAGCTCGCCAACGCCCTTCCGCTCCACCGGCCCTGGCACAGCCTGGAACTGCGCGAGGTCCACCCCGAGGCCACGGCCCAGAAGGTCTTCGAGCACTGGCGCGGCCGCCGTCACCGCTTCGCCGACTCGCTCTGCCAGTACCTTCCGGCCGTGCCGATGGAGGAACTGCTCAAGCGGTTGCCCGGCAAGACCGCCCAGCGCAGCCGGGTCAAGCAGCGCAAGATCGCCAAGGCGGGCGTCCAGGTCAGCTCGGCGACTCCTGAGGAGGTGCCGGAGGCGATCGAGGAACTGCTGCGACTGCACTTCCTGCAGTGGCAGCACCGCGGCGTCACGCCCGAGCACCGTACCGAGCGCTTCGCCGCCCACCTCGCCGACTCCACCACCGGGCTCGTCGCCACCCGCCGTGCGGCCCTGCACCGCTACCAGCTGAACGGCGAACCGGTGGCGGTCAACCTGCTGCTGCTCTGCCCGTCCTTCGGCGGCCTCTACATGTACGGCGCGCACCCGGCACTGCGCGAGCGCCTGGACATCGCCGGTCTGCTCTTCGGCGCCGCCCTTGACGAGGTGCGGGCCGCCGAGATCCCGGTGCTGAGCCTGCTGCGCGGCCAGGAGCCGTACAAGCAGCGCTGGCGCCCGGACCAACTGCACAACCAGCGGCTGGTGCTGGGCCCGGGCCGGCTCGCGCCGTTCGCCGCCGCCCGGGCCGTCAGGGTCCTGACCCGCCAGCGGCTGGTGCAGGTGCTGCGCACCCGGCTGCCCCGGCTCAAGGAGGTGCTAGTGGCCCGGCGCCGCAGGTGACCTGCCGAAGACACCGCCGAACTTCTGGGCGATCCACGGACCGAACAGGCTCCCCGGCAGCCAACCGGTGGAGCCGAATCCGTCCCAGCCACCCGTGGGCGGCCCGGAGGTCGCGTTCGGCTCGCCGGACCCGGCGCCCTTGGAGCCCGACATCAGCTGCCTGAAGACCGCGCTGGAGCGGGGGTTGCGGTCGCACTCCCAGAAGCCGTGCGGACAGTAGTCGGTGACGGTCTGGTAGGCGGTGTCGTGGGTGCGCATCCACTTCACCATCCGCCGTACGAACTCGGGGTTGTCGCCGTTGCGGAACAGCCCCCACTCGGGGTACGAGACGGGCTTTCCGCGCTTGGCGGCGAACTCGACCTGGTCCTGGAGCCCGTACGGCTCGGAGACGTAGTCGTCGAAGGTGGCCCCGGCGGGCTGGTCGTAGCTGTCCATCCCGATGATGTCCACCACGTCGTCGCCGGGGTAGCAGCGGGTCCACGGGATGGCGTCCAGGCCCCGGTTGGGGGCGAAGTCGAACGTGAAGTGCTGCCCAGGCACCGAGCGCATCACGCTGACGATCCGCCGCCAGTAGGTCTTCCAGGCCGTCGGGTCCGGCTTGCAGCGGTGGGTGTAGGTGATGCCGTTCATCTCCCAGCCGAGTGTCAGGACGGTGTCGCCGCCGCCGAGCGCCACCAGCTTCCTGGCCAGTCGCAGGAAGTGCTGGTCGAACTCGCCCCGGTTCCCCCCGGCCAGCAGCCTGACCACCTCGGAGTCCGGGACTTCGCCCTCGTTGGGTACCAGCATCGGCACACCGAGGATGAGCCTGCGCGCGGGGTCGGCCAGCCGCCACTGCGACCAGAGGCCGAGCACCGCCGGTTCGCCCTCGATGTCATTCCAGCTGTTCCCGGCCAGATAGGTGTGGCCGACCTGCATGTTGGCGTTGTCGAGCCAGCGCGCCATGTCGGCGATCCGGGGGATGTAGTTGTCCCAGGACCCGACGAAGGCCCCGAACGGCGCTTCGTGCCTGGCCCGTTGGACGGCGGGCCAGGGCGCGGCACCGCGCGGCCGGGCGGCGTGCGAGGAGAGTGCGGCTTGCCGCTCGGTCTGGCTCAGCGGGGTGCCGGAGGGAACGCTCGCCGTGGTCACCAGCAGCAGTGCGGAGGCGGCCAGGGCAAGTCGGCCGAATCGCATGGGTCTTCTCCTCGGGGGCGGCGCCGGAGCGGCGCGCAGGAAGGTCGCGCGAGCACGACGTTATGCCCACGGCCCGCCGGAAAAGCCGTATGTCACTCAGAAGTGGCAGGTCGTCCGGACCAACGGAACCCACCGGGTGTCCTGCGCGGCAAAGGAGGCCGCTATACGAAGGTGTTGCACTGAGCCATGTCACCGGTCCGGTAGCCGGTGGTGAACCACTGCCGGCGCTGGGAGGCGGAACCGTGGGTCCAGCTCTCGGGGTTGACCCGGCCGGTGGCCTGCTGCTGGGTCCGGTCGTCGCCGACCGCCGCCGCGGCGTCCAGCCCCACCCCGAGGAGGAGCGCGAGCAGCAGCCCGATCAGGCCGATCGCACCGCCGCTCACGGCGACCTTCCCGCCGGACATCCCGCGCCGGTCCTGCACCTGCGAGGTGTCCAGGTCCGCTCGATCGTCGAACTGCATCCTGTCTCACCTCTGTAACAGTCCGTCCTGCGGTCGCAGTCGCACGACAACGGGCACCCTGCCCGGCCGCGCGACGAGAACCGCAGGTGGGCGCGGTGGGTCGCCGGCCGTGAGGAACCGGCCACCCTGCGGGTGGCATGACGGGTTCAGCTGACGGACACGCGTACGGGGGGTACGCTCCGGCCGTGTCCTGGAAGCCGCTGCGTCCTCTCAGCCCTCGATCGGTACTTCCTGCCCTGGCGGTCATGCTGGTGCTCGGAGCCGGGGCCGCCGCGCATGCCAACAAGCCGGTGCCGTTCGGGGACCGGGTGGCCGAGCCGGGCGTCGCCGACGCCAGCCCGGTGAGCGCCCAGTCGCTGGCCACCGGCAGCCTGGAACTCAAGGTCGGCCCCGGTCTTGAGGCGTACGACCAGGTCACCGGTGAGCATCTGTGGTCCTACCGCCGGGAGGGTGCGACCGCGCTGCACCTGGCGATGGCAGGCGACAGCGCCGTGGTGGTCTGGGACGACGGCCTGGTCACCTCGGTCCGCCCCAGCGACCACTCGGTGCGCTGGCACCGGGCCGTGCCCGGTCTCGCCGACTGGCTCCGCGCCGAGGGCGAGCCCGGCGCCGACGCCAGGACGGACACCGAGCGCCGCGACACCGAGCTGGAGCGTGCCGCCGCGGCCCTGCAGCCGGTCATCGAGAGCGAGCCGTGGGTCGCCGTGGTGACGCCCGCGCTCACCATGGGCTTCCGCGACCGCGACGGCGACCTGCGGTTCAACTCGCGGCCGCTGGCGAGCTGCTCCTACGACCCGATGCGCACGGTGCACACCGACAACGCGGTGCTGGTGCCCCGCAGCTGCACCGGCACCAACAGCGCGGGCCATCCGCTGCCGGGACTGGTCACCGGCTTCCGGCTGGACGCCCCCAACTGGCAGCTGAACGTCGGCCCGAACGTGCTCCTGCACCGGCTGGACGGCCGACGGGCCGCCGTCGACGACGGCCCGATCGTGGGCACCCGGGTCTTCGACACCCGCCAGGGCGCCATGGCACCGGTCTGCGGCAGTCCGGCGGTCCCCTTCGCGGTGGTCAAGCCCGAGGGCACCTGCGCCAAGCGCTAGGCCCCGTCCGGCCCGGGGCCGGGTGCGAAGGCGCCCGGCGCGCATAATCCGGCGGGACTTCCCGGCGGGCCCGGTAGACTGACCCGTATGGCTGTTTCCCCCGGGCATTAGCGGGCAGCCGGCGCGCAGTGCTCGACAGCGCGCCGACCTCCCTACGTCGCCCCCTTCGCAAGCGCTCCGGTCCTGTGTCGCGTCCAGGTCCAGGTGCCCGCCCACGTCCCAGGAGTTTCCCAGCCATGATTTCCGCGAACGCCCTCGAACTGCGCGCCGGCGCCCGCATCCTGATCGAGTCCGCCAGCTTCCGGATCACTCCGGGCGACCGGATCGGCCTGGTCGGCCGCAACGGCGCGGGCAAGACCACCCTCACCAAGGTGCTGGCCGGCGAGGGCATCCCGGCCTCCGGCACGGTCACCAACTCCGGCGAGGTCGGCTACCTCCCGCAGGACCCGCGCACCGGCGACCTCGACGTCCTGGCCCGCGACCGCATCCTCTCCGCCCGCGGCCTCGACACCGTGCTGAAGAAGATGCGCGAGAACGAGGAGCGGATGGCCAACGGCAAGGGCGCCACCCGCGACAAGGCGATGAAGAAGTACTCCACGCTGGAGACCGAGTTCCTCACCAAGGGCGGCTACGCGGCCGAGGCCGAGGCCGCCACCATCGCCGCCGCGCTCGGCCTGCCGGACCGCATCCTGGCCCAGCCGCTGCACACCCTCTCCGGTGGTCAGCGCCGCCGCGTCGAGCTGGCCAGGATCCTCTTCTCGGACGCCGACATCCTGCTGCTGGACGAGCCGACCAACCACCTCGACGCCGACTCGATCGCCTGGCTGCGGGACTTCCTGAAGACCTACAAGGGGGGCTTCATCGTGATCTCGCACGATGTGGACCTGGTCGAGACGGTCGTCAACAAGGTCTTCTACCTGGACGCCAACCGCGCCGCGATCGACATCTACAACATGGGCTGGAAGCAGTACCAGCAGCAGCGCGAGGACGACGAGAAGCGCCGTAAGCGCGAGCGCGCCAACGCCGAGAAGAAGGCCGCCACCCTCAACGCGCAGGCCGACAAGATGCGCGCGAAGGCGACCAAGACCGTTGCCGCGCAGAACATGGCCCGCCGCGCCGAGAAGCTGCTCTCCGGCCTTGAGCAGGTGCGCCAGTCCGACAAGGTCGCCAAGCTGCGCTTCCCGGACCCGGCTCCGTGCGGCAAGACGCCGCTGACGGCCGAGGGCCTCTCCAAGTCGTACGGTTCGCTGGAGATCTTCACCGATGTGGACCTGGCGATCGACCGGGGCTCCCGGGTCGTCGTCCTCGGCCTCAACGGTGCGGGTAAGACCACGCTGCTGCGGATGCTGGCGGGCGTCGAGAAGCCGGACACCGGCGAGGTCATCGCGGGTCACGGCCTGAAGATCGGCTACTACGCCCAGGAGCACGAGACCCTGGACCCGGACCGTACGGTGCTGGAGAACATGCGCTCCGCCGCGCCGGACACCGACCTGGTGCAGATCCGCAAGATCCTCGGTTCCTTCCTGTTCTCCGGCGACGACGTGGACAAGCCGGCCGGTGTCCTGTCCGGTGGTGAGAAGACCCGTCTGGCGCTGGCCTCGCTGGTGGTCTCCAGCGCCAATGTGCTGCTGCTGGACGAGCCCACCAACAACCTCGACCCGGCCAGCCGCGAGGAGATCCTGGGTGCGCTGCACTCCTTCTCCGGCGCGGTCGTCCTGGTCACCCACGACGAGGGCGCGGTCGACGCACTCCAGCCGGAGCGGATCATCATGCTGCCGGACGGCGTCGAGGACCTCTGGAGCCCCGCCTATGCGGATCTGGTCTCGCTGGCCTGATCGCGCAGTAGACGCGTAATCGGTGATTTGACGTAGAAACCCTCATCCTCCGGCATGTCGGGGAATGAGAGAGTGCGGGATTCCGTTTACCTTCCCCACCACTGGCCCGTCGCTGTTCAAGCGGCGGGCCAGTGCTGCTGATCAGCTCTTTCGCTTCCGATGGCTGGATCCGGCGGGGGCGCGTGCACCCAGGGTGAGCGCCCTTGTGCGCTGTGAGCACCACCGGCAGACTGCGCTTTCCCGGTATCGACCTTGTCGAATGGGTGGCCAGGAGCCTGGCTATGGGTGATCATGGGAATCTGACCGAGCACAGCTACGAGGAGGCACGGGTGGCCGAGACTCTGAAAAAGGGCAGCCGGGTGACCGGTGCCGCGCGTGAGAAGCTCGCGGCCGATCTGAAGAAGAAATACGACTCCGGGGCGAGCATTCGCGCGCTGGCGGAGGAGACCGGTCGCTCCTACGGCTTCGTGCATCGCATGTTGAGCGAATCCGGAGTTATCCTCCGGGGCCGCGGCGGTGCCACGCGGGGCAAGAACAAGGTTACTGCGGCAGCGGGTTCCTGACGCGCCATCACCGAGTGGGCCGGTGTCGCACGCTCATCCCCCTGGAGCACGTCGAGGCAGCAAGGCGTGCGAGTGTGCAGCATCAGAACAGCCAGTATTGGATCCAACAGCTTCAGATCCGACAGCTTCAGACGATTCGGCGGCCGGGCCACCCGGACCGCCGATCGTCATTTCCGGCGTGGATATTTTCCGTTATGCGGGCTCGGGGCCTGTCCGGTGGGGGCGCGGTTTGTTACTCTCCAGTAGCTCTGCCGTCCGTCCATTGCCCATGTTCTTGTATGCCTACGTGTTGTATGTCCACGTTCAGTACGTCCGCTGGAGGTATCGCCATGACCGCCCCCGCCATCGAGCCCGACCCGCAGTTGTGGGAGCAGGCCGGAGTCCGGCTCGAACTCGACGGCGAGACCGCCGTGGTGACGCTCTGCAACCCGGCGCGGCGCAACGCCCAGTCGCCCGCGATGTGGCGGGCGCTCGCCGCCGTCGGCCGCACCCTGCCGGGCACCGTCAGGGTCGTGGTGCTGCGGGCCGAGGGCGTCTCCTTCTCGGCCGGTCTCGACCGGGCGATGTTCACCCCGGAGGGCATCCCGGGTGAGCGGAACTTCCTGCAGCTGGCCGCCGCGGACGACAAGGACCTGGACGAGGCCATCGCGGGCTACCAGGAGGCGTTCACCTGGTGGCGCCGCCCCGACCTGATCAGCATCGCCGCCGTCCAGGGGCACGCCGTCGGGGCCGGTTTCCAGCTCGCACTCGGCTGCGACCTGCGGGTGGTGGCCGAGGACGTCCAGTTCTCCATGAAGGAGACCTCGCTCGGTCTCGTCCCCGACCTGGCCGGCACCAAGCCGCTGACCGAACTGGTCGGCTACGCAAGGGCTTTGGAGATCTGCGCAACCGGCCGCTGGGTCGGCGCCGAGGAGGCGGTGGCCACCGGCCTGGCCAGTCTCGCCGTCCCCGCCGCCGAGTTGGACGGTGCGGTACGGGACTTGGCCGCCGCGCTGCTCGCCGCTCCCCGCAGCGCGGTGATCGAGACCAAGGCCCTGCTGCAGGGCGCTGCCGGCCGCTCGTACGAGGAGCAGCGTTCGGCCGAACGGGTCGCGCAGGCCCGTCGACTGCGTGACCTGGCGGGCATCGGCGACTGAGCGCAGCCGAGCGGGCAGAGGACCGGCCGGGGAGCAGGACTCCCGGGCCGGTCCTTGTCGTTTCCCCTGCGGAGAGCCGTCGTTCGGGCTCGCTTCCGGCGCGCGAATTTCGTGGCGGAGTGTCAGGATTGTGCCGATTTGCGATATAGCTGGACGGCAAGACACAGGAGAGCCCACCGTGCCCGACACCCCGACGCCCGCCGACCTGCACAAGAACGACCCCCACCGCGAGAGCGACCACGACCGCGCCGGCCAGCGGACCGTCCCTGCGGCCTCCGCAACCGCCGCCTCGGTGAGCTCGGCCTCCGACCGGGGCCGTACCGTGCTGGCGGTCGGCGTGGTCGAGAAGATCGCCGGGATGGCGGCCCGCGAGGTCCCCGGTATCCACGCGCTGGGCTCCGGGCTGGCCAGGACCTTCGGTGCGATGCGGGACCGGGTGCCGGGCGGCAAGTCGAGCGTCGGACGGGGCATCAAGGCCGAGGTCGGCGAGAAGCAGACGGCCATCGACATCGCGCTGGTGGTCGAGTACGGCGTGGTGATCCCCAAGTTGGCCGCGCAGGTGCGGGAGAACATCATCGCGGCGGTGGAGCGGATGACCGGCCTTGAGGTGGTCGAGGTCAACATCGCCGTCAACGACGTCCATCTGCCCGACGAGCCGGATGACGAAGAGGAAGAGGAAGAGTCCGCGTCCTCCGGCCAGCGCCGCAGGTTGCAGTAGGCAGTGACGGCAGCGGCAGCGACCGCAACAGGAGAGGAATAGCCGGATGAATTTGGCCCTGATCGGCCTGGTGGCCGGTATGGCCCTGGGCTTCGCCGGTTACTTCGGGGGCTTTGCGGCGTTCCTGCTGGTCGCCGTGCTCGGGGCGGTCGGCTTCGTGGTTGGCCGACTGCTGGAGGGCGATATCGAACTCGGCGACCTGGGTGAGCTGTTGCGCGGCCGCGACCGGCGGCGCTGATGGCGGAGGTCGCCACCGCCGGGCTCCGGGCCCCGGCCGAGCGCGGCGCGCTGCGGATCGCCGACCGGGCGCTCGCCAGGATCGCCGCCCGTGCGGCCCACGACACGCTGGCCGCCGCCTGGGCCGGGCGCGCCGGGCAGGCCACCACCACTGCCCGGGTCTCGATCGCCGCCTCGGGCCGGGGCACTCGGCTCACCCTCGGCCTGGACCTGCCGTACCCGGCCGACCTCGCCGCGCTGGCGCAGACGGTCCGGGCGGCGGTGAGCGAACAGGTGGCGGCCCTGACGGGGACCCGGGTGGCCGAGGTCGTGGTGCTGGTCGAGCGGTTGGCCCCGGTGGAGGTCGAGCGGTGACGGCGGAGAGTCCGGATGCCGCGCCGAGGCCGTCGCGGGGGCGGCGACCCAGGGCGCCCCGGACGGCGGGAGCGGCTCTGATCGCCGTGGTCGTCCTGGTGGTCGGCGGGGGACTGCTCTACGACGTGATCGCCGTACGCACCGGGCATCCGGCCAGGCGCTGGCGTGCCGAGCTGGCGCACCAGCTGGCGGCACGCCACCTGGACGACATCCGGGTGCGGATCGGGGCGGGGGGCGCCGTACTCTTCGGGCTCTGGTTCTGCTGGCTCGCCTTCGTTCCGGGGCTGCGTCGCTGGCTGCCGCTGCGCCGGCCCGGCACGGTGATCGACAGGGCGGGGGTGGCCGCGCTGATCGCCGCCCGCGCCCGGGAGCTGCCCGGCGTGGACGCGGTCGCCGTCCGGGTCCGCCGCAGCGGTACCCGAGTCACCGTCAGCGGCGCGGCCGACCCCGCGGGCGTTCAGCGGGAGCTGCGTGCCGCGATCGCCCGCGTCCCGCTGGCCGGTCCGCACCAGCTCGACGTGCGCGTCCGCCGCTCGTCGGTGCCGGAACGGTGAGGCGGGCGCGGTGCTACCGGTGACATGGCACTTCTTGGTCCGGTGCGGCCTGGTCCGGTGCGGCCCGGTCGGGTGCGGTGGGAGGGGCCGGGGATGAGTCGATCCGCCGTCAACCGTTGCATGCTGGCGGTGGCCGGTCTTGTGCTGCTGGTCGGCGGGGTGCTGCTGCTCGCCGGGGGCTTCGACCTGTACGGGCGGATCGGTCTGGGGATGCCGAGCTGGTGGCCGCTCGGCACGCCGGGCCGGCCGGTGGTCAGCACCGCCTCCCGGACCAGGTGGACGGACCGGGCATGGTGGTGGCCGACCGTCATCGGCGTACTGGTGCTCCTGGTCGCCGGGGTGCTGTGGTGGTTCTTCGCCCAGCTGCGCCGCAGCGGCCCCAGCACCGTGGACCTGCCGGTTCCCCAGGGCAGCGGGGTGGCGCTGCGGCTGCGGCGCCGGGCCCTGGCGGAGGCGGTCGAGACGGAGACGCTCGCGCTGCCGGAGGTGGCCCGGGCCCGAGTCCAGCTGACCGGGGACCGGCGCGGAGCGCTGCTGCGGGCGGTCGTCCGGCTGCGGGCGAGCGGCGCGCCGGACGAACTGGTGGAGCGTTTCCACACCGGCCCGCTGGCCAACGCCAGGACCAGCCTCGGCCTGCCGGACCTTCCCGTCGACCTCCGGATCCGGGGCGCCGCTCCTCGTCGGAAGTCAGCACCCGAGCCGCCTCGGGTGCTGTAAGGCAGCCTCGGGTGCTGTAGGACGAGCGAGCCGCTGTCAGGGGCGCGGGGTGTCGGCGGGGTGTCAGAGACCGCGGAGGGCGCCGCCGTCCACGGGGACCATGACGCCCGTCAGATAGGAGGCGGCGGGGGAGAGCAGGAAGGCGGCGACCTTGCCGAACTCCTCCGGCGTGCCGTAGCGGCCGAGCGGGATCGCGGCGCTGGCCCGTGCCCGGGCGGCCTCGGGGTCGCCGCCGAGGGCGTCGAGTTCGCGCACCCGGTCGGTGTCGATCCGGGAGGGCAGCAGGCCGACGACCCGGATACCGCGAGGGCCGAGCTCGTCGGCGAGCGTCTTGGCGGCCATCGCAAGTCCGGGCCGCAGACCGTTGGAGATCCCGAGCCCGGGGATCGGTTCGCGCACCGAGCCGGAGAGGACGAACCCGATGACGCCGCCCGCCTCCAGGGCGCCGGCCGCCGTCCGGGCGATCCGCAGTGCGCCGAGGAAGACCGACTCGAAGGCGCTGCGCCAGGACTCTTCCTCGGCGAGCAGGACGGGCCCGGCGGTCGGCCCGCCGACGCTGATCAGGACGCCGTCGAACCGCCCGAAGCGATCCCCGGCCGCCGTGATCAGCCGCTCGGCCGTCGCAGGGTCGGCGTTGTCGGCGACCACGCCGTGCGCATGCCCGGGGCCGCCGAGTTCGGTGACGGCGGCGTCCATAGTCTCCTTGGTGCGGCCGCTGAGCACCACCCGGGCGCCGTCGGCGACCAGTTGGCGTGCCGAGGCCAGTCCGAGCCCCCGGGTGGCGCCCGTCAGTACGTACACCTTCTGCTGAAGTCCCAGATCCATGGGGGACATCCTGCCTGGTCCCGGGGCTGGACGGGAAGCATCTCCAGCACCGGGCGCGAGGCGCGGAGATCTCCCGGCCCCGACGGCGTCGTGAGCGGGCCTTGACCGGCCACCACTGCGACAGTTGACAATGAGTCAGATATCGTGAGTCGGAAGGATGCTGGGATGACCGAGATTTCGCACCGCCACGTCGAATCGGCCAGTGGTCTGCGGATGCACATCGCCGAGGCCGGCACGGGCCCGCTGGTCCTGCTGCTGCACGGCTTCCCCGAGAGCTGGTACTCCTGGCGGCACCAGCTCACCGCCCTCGCCGAAGCCGGGTACCACGTCGTCGCGCCGGACCAGCGCGGCTACGGCCGCACCGGAGGCCCGGCCGAGGTCGAGGCATACAGCATGCTGCACCTGGTGGGGGATGCGCTCGGGCTGATCCCCGCACTCGGCGAGGAGCAGGCCGTCGTGGTCGGCCATGACTGGGGCGCGCCGGTCGCCTGGTGCTCCGCGCTGCTGCGCCCGGACCTGGTGCGCGGGGTGGCCGGTCTCTCCGTTCCGCCGACCCCGCGCGGGTCCACCGCGCCGACCGTCGGGCTGCGCCACCTCTTCGGCGAGGCGTACTACATGCTGTACTTCCACCAGATCGGTGTGCCCGAGGCCGAGTTGCAGCGCGATGTCCGAGGATCCTTCCGCAAGGTGCTCGGGGGAAGGGTCGAACTCGGTTCGCTGGGCGTCCCGTTGGTGCCGGAGGGCGGCGGCTTCCTGGACCTCTTCGACGAGCCCGCCGAGCTGCCCGACTGGCTGACGGAGGAGGATCTCGACTTCTACGCCGCCGAGTTCGAGACCAGCGGCTTCGCCCGCCCGCTGAACTGGTACCGCAACCTGGACCGCAACTGGGAGCTGACCGCAGCCTGGCACGGTGCCCGGATCCTGCCGCCCGCGCTGCTCGTCGCCGGGGAGAAGGACCTCGTCGTCGCCAACTCGGCGGCCCGCGAGCGTCTCGCCCACCTCACCGAGGTGGCGCCGAACCTGCGCGGCACCGTCTGGCTGCCGGACACCGGCCACTGGACGCAGCAGGAGCGCCCCAAGGAGGTCAACGACGCGCTGATCGCCTTCCTCGGCGACCTCTAGGAGACCTGCGGCGTGTTGCGCACACCCGGGGGCGCGGGGAACTGCGTGGCTTCCCGTGGGGCGTGGCAGTGGTTTCAGGGCATGGTCGGGCGCACCGGAAAGCCCCGCGTAGTGCGTGGTCGCCCGCGCCAGTTCCCCGCGCCCCTGGGGAGTTGCATGGCTGATCGGGTTCCATGCGCCCCTTCTTGGTGCATGGCCCGCACCTGCGGAGGTGTCTCAGGCTGTGGCCGGGGCCGGCGTTTCGGGTTCGGCGGCCGCCGGGCGGGCGGCCTCGGCCGCGCGGTCCTTGGCCTCGCGCCGGGCCAGCACGACCAGGCCGACCGGCACGAGCGCGGCGAACAGCCACCACTGGATCGCGTACGCCATGTGCGGGCCGATGTCCGAGTGCTCGGGATCGGGCAGCAGCTCGGGGGTGCTGCCCAGCGCGGGGGTGGCGGACACCAGCTCCAGGTAGCCGCCGAGCACGGTGGTGCCGTTCTCCTTGGCCTGCTGGGCGCTGTTGATCAGCTTGAACTGGCGTGGCGGCAGCCCGCCCCGGTCCCTGATGCCGCTGCTCGCGGTGGTCTCGTCGGCGCGCATCCGGCCGGTGACCGTCACCTCACCGCTCGGCGGGGCCGGGACGGTCGGGTAGCTGGTGGCGTCGCCCGGGGACTCGACCCAGCCCCGGTTGACCAGGATCTCGCCCTTGCCGTCGGCCAGCTTCAGCGGTGTCACCACGAAGTACCCGATGGTGCTGCCGCCCGGCTCGGTACGGTTGCGCACCACGAACTCGTGCGCGGTGTCGAACTGCCCGGCGGCCGTCACGCTCTTCCAGGTCTCGGCCGTCGGCACGCTGTGGCCGGGCGAGGAGAGCGAGTCGAAGGCGACGGGCGCCGCGGTGAGGTTCGTCGCGATGAGCTCGTTACGAGCCACCCGGGCCTCGTGGCGGTGCAGCTGCCAGAAACCCAGCCGCACCATGGTGGGGATCAGCAGCAGAACGATCAGCGTGATGATCGCCCAGCGCCGGGAGAGCAGGAATCGGTACACAACGGCACGCTACGCCCACTTATCTCCCCGGTCAGACACCGGGGTGCGGGGCCACCTCTCGCAGCAGGTGGAGGAAGGCGTCCTCGCCGAGGATCGGCGTGCCGTGCTCGCGGGCCTTGCGGGCCTTTCCGCTCCAGCTGTCCGGCTCGTTGGTGACCAGCAGGCTGGTGAGCCGGCTCACGGAGCTCGCGATGTGCAGACCTGCCTCGACGGCGCGGTCCTCCAGCAGTTCGCGGTCGGTCGCGGTGTCCCCGGTGATGGCCACCCGCATGCCCTGCATCAGCGGACGGCCGTCCTCCCAGCGCCCGGGGTTCGGGTACGGGCAGGGCGGACGCTTCTTGCTCGCCCGGTAGGACGAGCTCCAGGAGCCCCGGCTGGGGGCCGGGCCGTCCTCGCCGAGATCGGTGACGGCGACGCAGGTGGTCAGCGGCAGCGGGATGCCGCCCTGCCGGGCGAGGTGCAGGCTGGGCCGGAACGCCTCGGCCAGCACACGGGCGTCGTCCAGCGCGTTGTGGGCCTGGCGCTGCTGGACGCCGAAGTACTCGGCCAGGGTGGCCAGCTTGCCGTTGGGCAGCGGCAGCCCGAGGTCGCGCGAGAGCACCATGGTGCAGAGCCGTTGTTCGACGGGCGCGCGCAACCCGGCGCGTGAGTACTCGCGCGAGATCATGTTCCAGTCGAAGAGCGCGTTGTGCGCCACCATCACGCGTCCGCGCAGCCGCTCGCTCAGCTCGTCCGCGATCTCCGGGAAGCTCGGTGCCCCGGCCAGCACCTCGCTGGTCAGGCCGTGGATCCAGACCGGCCCCGGGTCTCGCTCCGGGTTGACCAGGGTGTACCACCGGTCGGTCACCTCGCCGAAGGCGTCCAGCTGGTACACACCGGCGGAGATGATCCGGTCGGTGCGGCCCAGTCCGGTGGTCTCGACGTCGACCACGGCGAAGCCCTGGCTGTGCTCGCCGGTGCGCTGCGCCGGGAGCGGCGCGGCCCAGGTGGAGTCGGCCAGGGCGGAGTCGTCGCTCGGTGACTGGATCGCATGCATGGTCAACCACTCTAAGGGGGCCCACCCACAGCCGGGTCCGGTCCGGTCGGGTCCGGGCGGGCAGGAGTGGCGTACGTGACACTGCGGAATAGAGTGGGCGGCGGGGGAGTCGTACACCCGGGCGGATTTTCCCCCAGGCCGTCCGCACCGTCCGACGGCACTACGTACCACCGCGAAGGAAGACTCCTCATGCGTGCCACCGTGATCCACGGCCCGAACGACATCCGGATCGAGGAGGTGCCCGATCCGAGGGTCCAGCGGCCCACCGACGCCGTGGTCCGCGTCGTCAACGCCTGTATCTGCGGCAGCGACCTCTGGGCGTACCGAGGTGTCGCCGCCCGCGAGGCCGGGCAGCGGATCGGGCACGAGTTCGTCGGCATCGTCGAGGAGGTCGGCTCGGAGGTCTCCGGGTTCAAGCCCGGTGACTTCGTGGTCGCCCCGTTCGTCTGGTCCGACGGCAGCTGCGACTTCTGCCGCGAGGGCCTGCACACCTCCTGCCCCGAGGGCGGCTTCTGGGGCCAGGTCGGCTCGGACGGCGGCCAGGGCGAGGCCGTGCGCGTCCCGTACGCGGACGGCACGCTGGTCCAGCTGCCCAAGGACGCGGCGAGCGACGAGAGGCTGCTGCCCGGCCTGCTGGCGCTCTCCGACGTGATGAGCACGGGCCACCACGCGGCCGTCTCCGCCGGGGTCCGCCCGGGTGCCACGGTGGCCGTGGTCGGCGACGGCGCGGTCGGCCTGTGCGGGGTGCTCGCCGCGCACCGGCTCGGCGCCGCCCGGGTCATCGCCCTGGGCCGGCACCAGGTCAGGACCGACATCGCCCGCAAGTTCGGCGCCACCGACGTGGTCGCCGAGCGCGGCGAGGCCGCGATCGAGGCGGTCAAGGAGCTGACGGGCGGCCAGGGCGCGCACGCCGTGCTGGAGGCGGTCGGCACCGAGGAGTCCATGCGCACCGCGATCTCCGTTGCCCGTGACGGCGGTGCGGTCGGCTATGTCGGTGTCCCGCACGGCGGCAGCGCGGGTGTGGACATCGGCCAGATGTTCGGCCGCAACGTCTCGTTGAACGGCGGCGTCGCCCCCGCCCGCGCCTACATCCCCGAGCTGCTCCCCGACGTGCTCTCCGGTGCCATCGACCCGGGCCTGGTCTTCGACCGCACGGTCGACCTCGCCGGGGTGCCGGACGGCTACCGGGCGATGGACGAGCGCACGGCGCTGAAGGTCAGGATCGGCTTCTGACGCAGGCTCTCTGACGGATCGTCAGTAGGGGCGGCACCGCACTGCGGTGCCGCCCCGTCGGCGTTCCGCAGTCGATTTTCGGCCAGATGTGGCGCGGGGTGCTCGGGAGCCTGCCCGAGATCCTTCGGTGGATCTACCATGCAGCGGCACGTGAGACCGTGACGCCGATCACGTCCCGCTCGTCCCGCAGTGCACCGAAGACGTCAGGAGACACCGAAGTGGATACTCCGCCAGCCGACGAAGCAGCCCCGCCAGAAGCACAACGCGCCGACGAGTCCGAGGAGTTCCGCTCGCTGCGCGCATCCTTCCGGGGCTTCGCCTTTCCCGTGACCGCAGGTTTCATCCTCTGGTACCTGCTGTACGTCCTGCTCTCCAGCTACGCGCCCGCCTTCATGGCCACCAAGGTCTTCGGCCACGTCAACGTCGCCCTCGTGCTCGGTCTGCTGCAGTTCGCCAGCACCTTCGCGATCGCGGCCTGGTATGCCCGCTTCGCCGACCGCAGGCTCGACCCCGCGGCCACCGCCATCCGCGAGAGCCGCCAGGCCGCCGACCGGGCCGGCCGCCAGGATTCCGCCGTCCGTCTTCCCCAGGAGGCCGCCGAATGACAACCCCCCTGGCCGCCTCCGGACTTGCCACCGCCGCGAGTGACCACCGCGGCCTCACGATGACGCTCTTCGGCGTCTTCGTGCTCGCCACCCTCGGCATCACCGTCTGGGCCGGACGCCAGACCAAGGGCGCCGCCGACTTCTACGCCGGCGGCCGCGGCTTCACCGGCTTCCAGAACGGCCTGGCGATCTCCGGCGACTACATGTCCGCCGCCTCGTTCCTCGGTATCGCCGGTGCCATCGCGCTCTTCGGCTACGACGGCTTCCTCTACTCGGTCGGTTTCCTGGTCGCCTGGCTGGTCGCGCTGCTGCTGGTCGCCGAGCCGCTGCGCAACTCCGGCCGCTACACCATGGCCGACGTGCTGGCCTTCCGGATGCGCCAGCGCCCGGTCCGCACCGCCGCCGGGATCTCCACCATCGTGGTGTCGATCTTCTACCTGCTGGCCCAGATGGTCGGTGCCGGCTCGCTGGTCGCCCTGCTGCTCGGGGTCAGCGGCGACAGCGCCAAGCGCTGGACCGTCGTCGTGGTCGGCGCCCTGATGGTCGTCTACGTCGTCATAGGGGGCATGAAGGGCACCACCTGGGTGCAGATCGTCAAGGCCGTCCTGCTGATCGCCGGTGCCGCCCTGATGACCGTCCTGGTGCTGGCCAAGTACCACTTCAACATCTCCAGCCTGCTCGGCGCCGCCGCCGACGCCAGCGGCAGGGCCTCCGCCTTCCTGGAACCCGGGCTCAAGTACGGCACCAGCGGCACTACCAAGCTGGACTTCCTCAGCCTGGGCCTGGCCCTCGTCCTGGGCACCGCCGGACTGCCGCACATCCTGGTCCGCTTCTACACCGTGCCCACCGCCAAGGCCGCCCGTAAGTCGGTGCTCTGGGCGATCGGGATCATCGGTGTGTTCTATCTGATGACGCTGGCGCTCGGCTTCGGCGCGGCCGCCCTGGTCGGGCCGGGGACCATCAAGGCGTCCAACGCGGCCGGAAACACCGCCGCCCCGCTGCTGGCCGAGCGGCTCGGTGGCGGCGCGGGCTCCACCGGTGGCGCCGTTCTGCTCGCGGTGGTCTCAGCCGTCGCCTTCGCCACCATCCTCGCCGTGGTCGCCGGGCTCACCCTGGCCTCCTCGGCCTCCTTCGCCCACGATCTCTACGCCAATGTGATCCGGCGCGGGCGCACCGGTGAGAAGGAGGAGGTCCGCTCGGCCAAGCTGGCGGCCGTGGCGATCGGCGCGATCGCCATCCTGCTGAGCATCTTCGCCGACAAGCTCAACACCGCCGCCCTGGTCGCCCTGGCCTTCGCCGTGGCCGCCTCCGCCAACCTGCCGACGCTGCTGTTCTCGCTGTTCTGGAAGCGCTTCAACACCGTCGGCGCGGTCAGCTCGGTCTACGCGGGCCTGATCTCCTCGGTGACCCTGGTGGTCTTCTCCACCGTGGTCTCGGGTGCCAAGACCTCGCTCTTCCCGCACAGCGACTTCCACTGGTTCCCGCTGGAGAACCCCGGTCTGGTCTCCATCCCGATCGGCTTCCTGGCCGGCTGGATCGGCACCCTGCTCTCCAAGGAGCGGGCGGACCCGGCGAAGTACGCTGAACTGGAGGTCCGCTCGCTCACAGGGCTGGGCGCACACTGATCATTTCGGGACGCCTCGAAGAGGTGTCCGATCACCCGGATAAGCTGGCCCGGCCCGCCGTACCTGGCGGCCGGGCCGGCTTTTCTCCGGAAGGGGGCCGCGATGCTCCTCGACACCTTCGGCCGGCAGGCCGTCGACCTGCGGGTCTCCCTCACCGACCGGTGCAATCTGCGCTGCACCTACTGCATGCCGGAAGAGGGCCTGCAATGGCTGGCCAAGCCCGAGTTGCTGACCGACGAGGAGATCGTCCGACTGGTCGCCCTCGCCGTCCGGGACCTGGGCGTACGCGAGGTCCGCTTCACCGGCGGTGAGCCGCTGCTGCGCCCCGGCCTGGTCGGCATCGTCGCCGCCTGTGCCGAGCTCGCGCCGCGCCCCGAGCTCTCGCTCACCACCAACGGAGTCGGCCTGGCCCGTACGGCAACGGCCCTGAAAGCGGCGGGCCTTGACCGGGTCAACGTCTCGCTCGACACCCTCGACCCGGACACCTTCCACGCGCTCACCCGACGCCACCGCCACCAGGACGTCCTGGACGGGCTGGCCGCGGCGGAGGCCGCAGGGCTGACCCCGGTCAAGATCAACACCGTGCTGATGCGCGGGACCAACGATCACGAGGCCGCCGACCTGCTCGGCTGGTGCCTGGAGCACGGGTACGAGCTGCGCTTCATCGAACAGATGCCGCTGGACGCCCAGCACGGCTGGGACCGCTCGCAGATGGTCACCGCCGAGGAGATCCTGGAGCGCCTGCACACCCGCTTCTCGCTCACCCCCGAGCCCTCCGGTGCCCGGGGCGCTGCTCCCGCCGAGCGCTGGCTGGTGGAGGGCGGCCCGGCGAGCGTCGGCGTGATCGCCTCGGTCACCCGCCCGTTCTGCCGCGCCTGCGACCGCACCCGGCTCACCGCTGACGGCCAGATCCGCAACTGCCTCTTCGCGACCGGCGAGACGGACCTGCGCACCGCCCTGCGCTCGGGTGCCGCGGACGCCGAACTCGCCGAGCTGTGGCGGCAGGCGATGTGGGGCAAGAAGGCCGGGGCGGGTATCGACGACGCCGACTTCCTCCAGCCCGAGCGCCCGATGTCGGCGATCGGCGGCTAGGGCCTGCCCGTCAAGATCGGCCGGACAGGGCCCAGGTCTGCCGGCCGGTCTTCGGTGCGACGTCAGCCCTGGAACTCGGCGAAGGGGACGGTCTCCTTGAGGAAGCCCCGGACGCCCAGGAACTGGGAGAGGTGCTCGCGGTGCTCCTCGCAGGCCAGCCAGGTCTTGCGGCGGTCCGGCGTGTGCAGCTTGGGGTTGTTCCACACCAGCACCCACTCGGCGGGCTTGCGGCAGCCCTTGCCGGAGCAGACCGGCGGGCCTTCGGGGCCGTCCTGTGCGCCGAAGAGTCCGAGCGAGGGGGTGTCCATGGGAAGCCGTCCTGAGTGTTCTGCGGATGCGCCGTGCACGGCCAGTCTCGCACTCAGCAGCTGAGCGGCCCGTAAAGGGGCATGACGACGCCGGGCAGCCACGGGGGGAGCCGCCCGGCGTCGGTCTGTCGCTCCGACGGGGGATGCGGAGCGCGTACGCAGTATGTCATGCCATGCCCCCCGTGTGGCTAGCTCTTTCATGATTAATCTGAGCTGAATCTGAGCTTTCCGGGGGTCGAATGTCATCGGATATGTACAAATCGGACAGCGATTCTTGAGGCTCTGTCAGCTTTCCTTCGAGGCGCCGCCCCCGCCGGTGCCTCCGGGCCCCAGCATCAGCGGGGTGTCGGTCGGCACTGCGAAGGTGCTCGGCAGGCCCGGGGCCTTCTCCCGGCCGGCGTTGGCGACCAGGACGGCGAAGTACGGCAGCAGCACTGCGCCCGCCAGGGCCGCGTAGGCCACCAGCCGCTGCACGTCCCACAGCACCACGGCGAGCAGCACGCACACCGTGCGGAGCAGCATCGAGGCCACATAGCGCCGCTGGCGCCCCCGGACGTCGTCGGAGAGGCTGGTGCGTGCTCCGGTGATCCGGAACACCCGCTGGCTCTTGTTCATGATCCACCGCTCTCGTCTGCACCCGTACCCATCGCCGAGTACGGCCACATCACGGTACGCCGCGTCAGGTCCTCCCAGCAGAGCGGGGGAGGTAAAAGCTGCCCGCGCCGCAGGTGGCGCTCGGCGGTGCTCGGAGTGCGGCCGGGCCGGGGCTAGCGAGCCGCCACCCGGAGGTAGCCGGGCGGGACGGCGTCGGTGAGCCAGACACCGTTGGCACTGACCCGGAAGACATGCCCGTCGGCCGCCAGCGCGGCGGCGTCGACCACCAGGACGACCGGGCGGCCGTGCCGGGACCCCACCCGCACGGCCGTCTCGGTGTCCGTGGAGAGGTGGACGTCCTGCCGGGACATCGGGCGCAGCCCCTCCCGGAGGATCGCGTCCAGGGAGCTCCCGGTGGTGCCGTGGTAGAGCACCGGCGGCGGTTCGGTGGCGGGGAGGCCGAGATCCACCGCCACCGTGTGGCCCTGGCTGGCGCGGATGGACGCGCCGTCCTCGGAGTAGGCGAAGCGGCGCTTGTTGTTGTTCTCGACCACGAAGTCCAGCTCGGCCCGGCTTAGCCGGGTACCGCGCACGGCAAGGGCGGCGAGCAGGGCGTCCACCCGCACCCAGCCGCTCCCGTCCATCGGGACGCCGATCGCGCCCGGGTCGTGGCGCAGCACCCGGGAGAGCAGTTTCGAGGTCTTGACCAGCCGTTTCTCATCCACTCCGAGGACCCTTTCGCTAGGACGCCTGGCTGACCGAGCTCATGTTGAACCCGGAGACGCGGACCGGCGGCATCGCGACCCGGTTGAAGTAGTCGCCCCACTCGCGCGGCAGGCACGGCTCGGTGCGGCCGACCTCGGTGATCCGGCCGAGCAGGTCCACCGGCGACTCGTTGAAGCGGAAGTTGTTCACCGCGCCGACCACCTCGCCGTTCTCGACCAGGTAGACGCCGTCCCGGGTGAGGCCGGTGAGCAGCAGCGTGGCCGGGTCCACCTCGCGGATGTACCAGAGGCAGGTGAGCAGCAGGCCGCGCTCGGTGCGCGCGATCATCTCGTCCAGCGTGGGGGCGGCCGACTGGTCGGCCGTCTCCAGGACGAGGTTGTCGATGGGCGGGGTGAGCGGCAGGCCGGTGAGGTCGGCCGAGTGGCGGGTGGTGATGAGGTTGACCAGCTCGCCGTCGCGGATCCAGTCGGTGGCGGTCAGCGGCAGGCCGTTGTCGAAGACCGACGCGGAGTCGCCGGAGCTGTGGGCGAGCACGAACGGCGGGGCCTGAAGGCCGGGTTCGGCCGGGTCGGCGCGCAGCGTCAGCGGCAGCTCGGTGAGCTTCTCGCCGATCCTGGTGGCCCCGCCGGTCTTGCTGAAGACGGTCTGGCCCTCGGCGGCGTCCCGCCCGCCGGAGGACCAGTGCAGGTAGACCATCAGGTCGGCGACGGCGGAGGGCGGCAGCAGGGTCTCGTACCGGCCCGCGGGCAGGTCGACCTTCTTCTGGCCCCAGGCGAGGCGCTGGGTGAGCTGCTCGTGCAGCTCGGGGACGTTCACGTCCCGGAAGTCCCGGGTGGCGGCACCGGCCCAGGCGGAGGCGCCGAGGTCGGCCGTCTTCGCGTTGATCTCCACCGATCCGGTGGGCTGGTCGTGGCGCAGCCGCAGACCGCTGGAGGTGCCCAGGTAGCTGGTGGTGAACTCGTGGCTGGCGAAGCCGTACAGCAGCTGGCCGGCCGTGCGGGCGCGGGCGAAGGCCTCGCCCAGGGCCGGGGCGAACTCGGCGAAGACCTCGATGGAGGTCTCCACGGGCGCCTCGGTGAAGCCGTACCCGGAGGCGGCGGGCGCGGACGGGCGGTCGGCGACCAGCGGCTGGGCGTCCTCGGCCGGTTCGGCGGCGCGGGCGGCCTCCTCGGCGGCCCGGACCAGGCTCTCGACCTCGTCCAGCGTGACGGCTTCACGGGCGACCACGCCGGCGGAGGTGCCGTCCGGGCCCTCGACGGTGGCGATGACGGTCAGCCGGCGGCCCCGGGTGACGCCGTTGGTGGTGAGGGCGTTGGCCGCCCAGCGGAGGTTGGCACTGGACGTCTCGTCGGCGATCACCACACAGCCGTCGGTGCGGGAGAGTTCCAGGGCGCGCTCGACCAGCTCGTGGGGCGCAATCGCGTTCATCAGTGACCCGCCTCCTGCTGGGTGTTGAGCACATTGACGTTGCGGAAGAGCGCGGACGGGCAGCCGTGGCTGACCGCCGCGATCTGGCCGGGCTGGGCCTTGCCGCAGTTGAAGGCACCGCCGAGGACGTAGGTCTGCGGACCGCCGACGGCGCTCATCGAGCCCCAGAAGTCGGTGGTGGTCGCCTGGTAGGCGAAGTCCCTGACCTGACCGGCGAGTCGGCCGTTCCTGATGGCGAAGGCGCGCTGGCCGGTGAACTGGAAGTTGTACCGCTGCATGTCGATGGACCACGAACGGTCGCCGACGATGTACAGGCCGTTCTCCACGTCCGAGATCAGGCCCTCGGTGCCGGGGCCGTCCGCGACCGGCTGGAGCGAGACATTGGCCATCCGCTGCACCGGGACGTGCAGGGGCGAGTCGGCGAAGGCGCAGCCGTTGGAGCGGCCCAGGCCCTGCTGCCTGGCCATCGCCCGGTCCAGCTGGTAGCCGACCAGGGTGCCGTCCTTGATCAGGTCCCAGGACTGGGCGGCCACCCCCTCGTCGTCGTAGCCGATGGTGGACAGGCCGTGCTCGGCGGTGCGGTCACCGGTGACGTGCATCAGCTCGGAGCCGTACCTGAGCGAGCCCAGCTTGTCGAAGGTGGCGAAGGAGGTGCCCGCGTAGGCGGCCTCGTAGCCGAGCGCGCGGTCCAGCTCGGTGGCGTGGCCGATCGACTCGTGGATGGTCAGCCAGAGGTTGGACGGGTCGATCACCAGGTCGTAGTGGCCGGCCGCCACGCTCGGGGCCTTCATCTTCTCGGCCAGCAGCTCGGGGAGTTCGGCCAGTTCGGCGTCCCAGTCCCAGGCGCTGCCGCTGAGGCCGCCTCCATCGGGGGACGGTCCCCGGACCCCCGCGAGATACTCCCAACCCCGGCCCACCGGCGGCGCGATGGTGCGCATCGACTCGAAGGCGCCGCTCTGCTCGTCCACCGACGTGGCCTCCAGCCACGGGTGCAGGCGGATGCGCTGCTGGGTGGTGACGGTGCCCGCGGTGTCCGCGTAGAACTTGTTCTCCTGCACCGTCAGCAGAGCGGCCTGGACGTGCGAGACGCCCCGGGCGGCCAGCAGACGGCTGCTCCAGTCGGCGAGCAGCGCCGTCTTCTCGGCGTCCGGCACCTCGAAGGGGTTGATCTCGTACGAGGAGACCCAGGTGGCGTCGGCGTGCACGGGCTCCTCGGCCAGCTCCACCAGCTCCTTGGCTCCGGCCGCGCGGCTGATCCCACCGGAGAGCCGGGCCACGGCGACCGCCTGCTCGGCGACCCTGGCGGCGGCGTCGGTGGTGAGGTCCACCCCGGCGGCGAAGCCCCAGGCGCCGTCCAGCAGGACCCGGACGGCGAAGCCGAGATTGACGCTGTCGGAGGAGCCGGCCGGGCGGGCGTCGCGCAGCCGCCAGGAGGCGCTGCGGACCCGCTCAAGGCGGAAGTCGGCGTGTTCGACGCCGAGTTGGCGGGCGCGGCTGAGGGCGGCGTCCGCGAGCCCGCGCAGCGGGTAGGCGAGGAACAGCGGATCGACGGCGCGGCCGTGCGGTGTGCCGGCGCTGGATGTGGGCGGCATCGGGCTCCCTGGTTCGAGTCGATGGTCGGGGTGCGGGTGCCTATGTACAGAGGTACCCGCACCGCATCATGTCCGGTCCACCGGGTTATCGGCCAGGCAATTTCCCGCCTCGGGCAGGCGGGTTGGCAGACAGGGGGGCGGCGAGCCCTGCACTGTCCGGTGCGGCGCTGCCCGATCGGCCATGGACCACCCAGGGGCGAGGGGCCCTGCCTGGTCAAGCGTGCGCGGGCGACCCTGCACCTTCGTAGGGGGCAGGTCGCGCAGGCAGTTGATCAAGCAGAGCCCCGCGCCCCTTGAGGTCTGCCCGTTGCCGCTAGAGGGCCTCCCACCAGCCGTCCAGCTCGGGGGGGTTGTCCACGTCCACCCGCTCGCCGGGGCGGGGGACGGCAAGTGGGACGGCCTGGGACTTGGCCTCGGCAAGCAGCCGCTCGATCGGCTCGGCCCACGGGTGCAGGCCGAGGGTGAAGGTGCACCAGTGCACCGGGACGAGTAGCCCGGCGCGAAGGTCGAGGTGGGCCCGGACGGCGTCCTCCGGGGTCATGTGGATGTCGGCCCAGGCCTCGTCGTACGCGCCGACCTGGACCAGGGCGGCGTCGAACGGGCCGTGCCGGTCGCCGATCTCCGCATAACCCTCGAAGTAGCCGGAGTCGCCGGTGTAGTAGACCTTGCGGTTCGGCCCGGCGATCACCCAGGAGCCCCAGAGGGTGGTGTTGCGGGTGGTGCCCCGGCCGGAGAAGTGGTGGGCGGAGGTCAGGGTGAGGGTGAGCTCCCCGAGGGTGCAGGTCTCGTCCCAGTCGAGCTCGATGATCCGGTGCTCGGGCACACCCCAGCGGCGCAGGTGGCCGCCGATGCCCAACGGCACCGCGAAGGGCGCGGACTGACCGGCCACCAGCCGCTTCACGGTCGCCATGTCGAGGTGGTCGTAGTGGTCGTGCGAGATCAGCACCGCATCGACCTGCGGCAGGTCCTCCAGCTCGACGGGCACCGGGTGCAGCCGCTTGGGGCCGAGCTGCGCGACGGGGGAGCAGCGTTCGCTCCACACCGGGTCGAGCAGCACCCGCTGACCCTCGATCTCCACCAGCGCGGAGGCGTGCCCGTACCAGGTGATCTCGACGCCCTCGGCGGCAGGGCGGCGGGCGCCGCCCTCGGGGACGACCACCGGCACCGGTCGGACGGGCTGCCGGCCCTCGCGCTCGAACAGCAGGCGGTGCAGCGTGGCCCGGTCGGTCGGCGGGCCGGGAGGCGTCGCACCGGCCAGGGCGGAGGGAGCGTTGTGGAAGACGCCGTCGGCGAACTGCGGAGAGTTGCGGATCCGGTCGTCGTTCCGGGCGTCGGGGCGGCGCCCGAAGGCGGCGGGCACTTCGCGCAGCGCCCAGGCGGTGGCGCCGACCGTGAGGGCCAGGGCGGTGATGGCCGGAAGCCGTAGCCGGCTGCCGCTGCTCGGGTTTGGCTTGCTCATCCGCTCTCTTCGCTTTCCTTGTCACCGGTGGTGGCCCGGCGGATCTCTCCGCAGACGGCAACCATGCACTACCTCGGGGGCGTGGGGCCCTGCGGAGCCGCCTGCGCGTGCGGGCAGCTCTGCAACTCCGCGGCCGGCTGGTCTTCGCGTCCCGACATAGTCGGGGCAGATGGGCCCTGAAGGCAACGGGCCCGGTGGGGTGGGTTGTTCCCACTTCGGACCGGTTCTCCCGGTGGAGCGGGGCCGGATCCGTTCCGTGCACGCATTGTCGGAACACGACAGATCGAGGTAGGCGGACCTGTCGGAGCCGGATTCGTCGCAGCCTCAGCAGGACCGATACCGTCACACTGCGTACGCGTTCATGCGAACGGCTGCGGCCCGGCCGGCACCCCACGTGCCAGTCCTCGGAGGCCGCCGAAAACTACGGAGAGAGGTGGATCGTTGAGCCGCTCGGTTCTCGTCACCGGAGGTAACCGGGGCATCGGCCTCGCGATCGCCCTTGCCTTCGCCGAGGCGGGGGACAAGGTCGCCATCACCAGCCGCTCGGGCGAGATCCCGGAAGAGCTGGCGAAGCACGGTGCGATCGCCGTCCGCTGTGACATCAACGACGCCCAGCAGGTGGACGCGGCCTTCACCGAGGTCGAGGCCGCCAACGGTCCGGTCGAGGTGCTGGTGGCCAACGCGGGCATCACCAAGGACACCCTGCTGCTCCGCATGACGGAGGAGGACTTCAGCTCCGTCCTGGACACCAACCTCACCGGCACCTTCCGGGTGGTCAAGCGGGCCTCGGCGAAGATGCTGCGGGCGCGCAAGGGCCGCATCGTGCTGATCTCCTCGGTGGTCGGTCTCAGCGGTTCTCCCGGGCAGGCCAACTACGCGGCCTCCAAGGCCGGTCTGGTCGGCTTCGCCCGCTCGCTCGCCCGTGAGCTCGGCGCGCGCAACATCACCGTCAACGTGGTCGCCCCCGGCTTCGTGGACACCGACATGACCGCGGTGCTCAGCGAGGAGCGCCGTAAGGAGATCGTCGCCGGTGTGCCGCTCGGTCGTTACGCTGCACCGGCCGAGATCGCGTCCGCGGTGCGTTTCCTCTCCTCGGACGAGGCCGCATACATCACCGGAGCCGTCGTTCCCGTCGACGGCGGATTGGGCATGGGTCACTGAAACATGAGCGGAATCCTTGAGGGCAAGCGCATCCTGATCACTGGTGTGCTGATGGAGTCCTCCATCGCCTTCCACACCGCCAAGCTCGCCCAGGAGCAGGGGGCCGAGATCATCCTCACGGCCTTCCCCCGCCCCAGCCTGACCGAGCGGATCGCCAAGAAGCTGCCGAAGCCGGTGAAGGTGCTGGAGCTCGACGTCTCCAGCGAGGAGCAGCTGGCCGGTATCGCGGACCAGGTGCGTGAGCACCTGCCCACCCTCGACGGCATCGTCCACTCGATCGGCTTCGCCCCGCAGGACGCGCTGGGCGGCAACTTCCTGAACACCCCGTGGGAGTCCGTGGCGACCGCGATGAACGTCTCCGCGTTCTCGCTGAAGGCGCTGACCATGGCGCTGCTGCCGCTGATGCAGGACGGCGGCTCGGTGGTCGGCCTGACCTTCGACGCGCAGTTCGCCTGGCCGAAGTACGACTGGATGGGCCCGGCCAAGGCCGCGCTGGAGGCCACCTCCCGCTACATGGCCCGCGACCTCGGCGAGCGCAACATCCGGGTCAACCTGGTCTCGGCCGGACCGATCGGCTCGATGGCCGCCAAGTCCATCCCGGGCTTCGCGGACCTGGCCGCCACCTGGGACAGCCGCTCCCCGCTGAAGTGGGACCTGGCCGACCCGGAGCCGGCCGGCCGCGGTGTGGTCGCGCTGCTCTCGGACTGGTTCCCGAAGACCACCGGCGAGATCGTCCACGTGGACGGCGGCCTGCACGCCATCGGCGCCTGAACCTGGCGTACCCAGCAAGCCCCGGACCACTGCGGTCCGGGGCTTGCCCGCGTCAGGACTCGGTACGGCCGCAGGCGCCGATCGCGGAACCGGCCTCCGCGGAGGCGCGCTGGGCGTCCCGGGTCCGGATCGCGTCGATGATCCCGTCGTGCCCGATGTACCGCTCGGCGACCAGCTCCGGGCCGACGTCGTGCCGCAGGTGCGCCCGCATCACCTCGCCGAGGTCCGCGTACACCGCCGCGATCACGTCGTTGTGGGCCGCCGCCACCACGGCCTGGTGGAAGGCGGCGTCCGCCTGGACGAAGTCCTCCGGGTCGCCCAGTGCCCAGGCCGCGTCGCGTCTGGCCAGGGTCGTCTCCATCAGCGTCAGGTCCCGCTCGGTGCGGCGGACGGCGGCCAGCCCGGCGGCCGCGCTCTCCAGCACCGACCGCAGCTCGGCGACCTGGTCCTGGTCGGCGTCGGCGAACCGGCGGTGCATCACCCCGGCCAGCTCGCTGGTGGCCAGCACATACGTCCCCGAGCCCTGGCGGATGTCCAGCAGCCCGTTGTGCGCCAGCGCCCGCACCGCCTCCCGGACGGTGTTGCGGGCCACCCCCAGCTGCTCGACCAGCGCCGCCTCGGTTGGGATCCGTGAGCCGACCGGCCATTCGCCCGAGGTGATCTGGGCGCGGAGCTGCGCGATCACCTGATCGGACAGCGGCGTTCGCCGGGTGGCTGACAGCACCATGGACTCTGTCTCCTGCGGTGTGAGGGTCTGTTGCTGCTCGCGGGGTCGTGCCTGACGGCGGACCTGGTCGCGGGGAAGCCCTGATGAAGCTCAGGATACCGGGGTGTATGAATTCATCCCATCATTCTATGATGGGCGCATGTCCACCGCAGCAGCAGACGCCACCACCGACCCGCACACCACAGCGCCGCCGACGGAAACCAGCCCCAGCCTCAGCCCGACCGCCGACCGCCACGGCCGCAAACTGTCCTGGCTGCTCGCCGCCATGATCGCGCTGGCCGCCATCAACCTCCGTCCGGTGGTGACGAGCCTCGGGCCGCTGCTCGACAAGGTCCGGACCGACCTGGGGATGAACGCCACCGTCGCCGGGCTGCTGACGGCGGTGCCCGCGCTCTGCTTCGCGATCTTCGGCGTCGCCGCCCCCGCGCTGGCCCGCAGGATCGGTCCGCTCGCGGTGGTCACGGCCGGGATGGGCGCTGTCACCCTCGGCGTGCTGGCCCGCTCCTTCGCCGGCGGTACGGCGGTCTTCCTGCTGTTGACCGCCGTCGCCCTGACGGGTGTCGCGGTCTCGAACGTGCTGCTGCCGGTGGTCATCAAGCGGTACTTCCCCGAGCGGGTCGGCCCGATGATCGGCCTCTACTCGATGTCCCTGTCGGGCGGCACCGCGCTGGCCGCTGCCATCACCGTCCCGGTGACCAGCGCCCTGGGCGGGAGCTGGCGGCTCGGTCTGGGCGTCTGGGGCCTGCTCGGCCTTCTCGCCCTGGCGCTCTGCCTGGTGACGCTCTTCCTGCGCCGCGAGAAGGGCTCCACCCCCCGGGCCGCAGCGTCCGCCGCCACGGCCAGGCTGACGATCAGGCGCAGCCGCACCGCCTGGGCACTCGCATGCTTCTTCGGCCTGCAGTCCACCAGCGCGTACGCCACCATGGGCTGGCTGCCCAAGATCTACCAGGACGCCGGGGTCTCTGCGGGTTCCTCCGGTGTGCTGCTCGCCCTGGTGATGGCGATCAGTGTGCCGGTCTCCTTCATCCTGCCGAACCTGGCCGCGCGCCGTGGCGACCAGCGGCTCTTCGTGGTGCTGCTGGCCCTGTCCGGGATCCTCGGGTACATCGGCCTGGCCTTCGCGGCGGGTACCCTCTCCTGGCTGTGGGCCTGCCTGGTCGGCCTGTCGATGTGCGCCTTCCCGCTCGCGCTGACCATGATCGGCCTGCGCGCCAGGACGTCCGGCGGGGTGGCCCAGCTCTCCGCCTTCGCGCAGAGCCTCGGATACCTGATCTCCATCCCGGGTCCGATCCTGGTCGGCAGCATGTACCAGTCCACCGGCTCCTGGTACCTGCCGCTCGGCTTCCTGGCACTGCTGCTCGTCCCGCAGATACTGGTCGGCCTGCGCGCCGCCCAGGCCAAGCACATCGAGGACGAGGCTCCGGCCGCCGCCTGAGCCGCCATCCGACCGGCCGCCACCAAGCGCAGGTCAAGAGCCTGCCCCCGGTTTCCGTCCGGCGGGTTTCGGATGCGAGACTCGGCGCCATGCCCGTTCTCGAACCGAACCCGCCGAATGGCCAGAAGAAACTGCTGCAGATGCTCGGGGTGATCGCCGCCATCGTCGTCGTGGTGAGCGTGATCGCCAGCATCGCCCAGAGCATGGGCTGAGGCAGCGTCAGCGAACCGACTCCACTCCTGCGGGTGGTGGCCCACGGGAGCGCCGCGCCCGGCGGCGGATTTTCTGCAAAGCTCTTTTGGTATGAGCGCCGAAACGCCCCGCAGGATCATCGTTCTCCGCCACGCCAAGGCCGACTGGCCTAACCAGGTGGACGACCACGAGCGGCCGCTGGCCGACCGTGGTCGACACCAGGCGCCGGAGGCCGGCCGCTGGCTTGCCGACTCCGGTATCAACCCCGACTACGTACTCTGTTCGACCTCACTGCGGACCAGGGAGACCTGGAAGCTGGCCGTCCACGAGCTGCCCAGGCGGCCACTGAAGACGGTCTACGAGGAGCGGGTCTACGAGGCCAGCCCCGGCCAGATCATCACGGTGCTGCAGGAGACCCCCGAGGAGTTCACCGACCTGCTGCTGGTCGGACACAACCCGGGCGTGCTCGGCCTGACCCAGGTGCTGGCGGGGGACGAGGGCGATGCGGACGCGCTCAGCCGGCTGCGACTCGGAGGCTTCCCGACGTCGGCCGTCGCGGTTCTGAGCTTCAGCGGCTCCTGGAAGGGCGTCGAGCCGGGCGTGGCGAAACTGGACGCGTTCCACACCCCACAGGACTGAACGGGCCATCCAGGCGCGGGGCTCTGCGGGCCTTTGAGGGGCGCGTGGCGCGTGGGGTCGGTCTTCAGAGCCCCGCGCCCCTCAAAAACCCGAGTGCCCCCTGAAGGGCCGCAGCTCCGGCCTCAGTCCACCAGGTCGGCGGCCTCGACCTCTTCGCGGGTGATGCCCAGCAGGTAGAGCACGGTGTCGAGGAAGGGCACGTTCACGGCCGTGTCGGCGGCCTCCCGGACCACCGGCTTGGCGTTGAACGCCACCCCGAGGCCGGCCGCGTTCAGCATGTCCAGGTCGTTGGCGCCGTCGCCGATCGCCACCGTCTGCTCCAGCGGCACCCGCGCCTGCTCGGCGAACCGCGTCAGCCAGCGCGCCTTGCCCGCCCGGTCCACGATCTCGCCCGTCACCCGGCCGGTGAACTTCCCGTCCACGACCTCCAGGGTGTTGGCCGCCGCGAAGTCCAGGCCCAGCAGCTGGACCAGGTGGTCGGTCACCTGAGTGAAACCGCCGGAGACGATGCCCACCTGGTAGCCGAGCCGCTGGAGCGTCCGGATCAGGGTGCGGGCCCCGGGCGTCAGCCGTACCTCGGAGCGGACCTTGTCCGTCACCCGCGCGTCCAGCCCGGCCAGCAGTGCGACCCGGGCCCGCAGCGACTCCGCGAAGTCCAGTTCGCCGCGCATCGCGGCGGCGGTAACCTCGGCGACCTGCTGCTCGCAGCCCGCGTGGGCGGCGAAGAGTTCGATCACCTCGTCCTGGATCAGGGTGGAGTCCACATCCATCACCACCAGGCGCTTGGCCCGGCGGTGCAGCCCCGCCTGGACCACCGCGATGTCCACCCGCTGGACGGCCGCCTCAAGGGCCAGCTCGGCGCGCAGCCGTTCGGTGGCCACTCCGGAGACGGCCAGCTCGACGGCGGTCACCGGGTACTTGGCGAGCCGGAAGACACGGTCGATGTTGCCGCCCGCCTCGGAGACCCGGTTGGCCAGCGCGGCGACGGCGGAGGCGGTCAGCGGGTGGCCGAGCACGGTGACGTGCGAGCGGCCCTCGCGGCGGGGGCGGTTGTCGCCGGTGCCCGAGATGATCTCGGCCTGGAGCCGCTGGCTCTCGGCCCAGCGGTGCACGGTGACCCGCAGCTCGCCCTCCGCACTCGGCGAACCCGGGGGAGTGATCAGCGCGCACAGCGTTATCCGGCCACGGGTGACCATCTGCTCGATGTCGATCACGTCCACGCCGAACTCGCCGAGCGTGGTGAACAGGCCCGCGGTGATACCGGGACGGTCCTTGCCGAACACCTTGACCAGCAGGGTGCGCTCGTCGTCGGCGCCGCGCTGCGCGAGCGGGGCGGGGGGCTGCGGGGCGGGGAGAGGCTCAGCGGCCGGTGGCATCGCGTTCATGGTGCCTCCCACGCTACCGGGCGCGCGGGCCGCTCCACCGCACCCGTCCGTCCCCTGGACGCCCTGCGGGTGCCGAAAAGGTGCTCGTCCGGCGGAGGCGGTGCCGAAGAGTATCGCCGTGCGGTCACAGTCCGAGGACCGGACTTTCGACCGGCGCCGCGCGGCTGGAATGATTCCCCCGTCAGATTCAGCAACACCCGGGGGACCGGAGAGCGGGGCGGGCGAACAGTGCCGCAACTCGTAGTAGACATCAACGGGCAGCAGCGGGTGCTGGAACCCGGACTGTCGTACACCATCGGGCGCGACCCGCAATCGGACTTCCGGTTCGAGGACGCCAGGGTCTCCTGGCGGCACGCCACCATCTTCTTCGACGGCGCGAGCTGGCAGTTGGAGGACCACGGAAGCACCAACGGCACCTACGCCGCCGGCGGCCGCACGCTTCAGGTGCAGCTGCTGCCGGGGACCGTGCTGCACCTCGGCAACGCCGAGAACGGGCCCCGGATCGTCTTCTCGGCCCCGGCCGCCGTCCCGGCCCAGCCGGTTGCCCAGCCGGTTGCCCAGCCGGTAGCCCAGCCGGTTGCCCAGCCCGCCGCCCAGCCGGCGCAGGGCGGCCAGCCGCCGACGCCCGGCTGGTACGAGGCCGCCACGGCGCCCCGTCCCGGCCCGGCAGCTCCCCACCAGCAGGCGCCGGAGCAGCAGCCGTACCCGGCGCAGCAGCCGCCGATGGAGCAGCAGTGGCCCGCGCAGCAGCCGGTCGCGCAGCAGTGGCCCGCGCCCCAGGCGCCCGCCCCCCAGTCCCCGTACGTCCCGCAGCAGTCCGGCGGCACGCCGCAGCCGGGTCTCGGCAACCCGACCATGGTCCGCAGCCTCACCGCGGGCAGCCGCACCATCCGGATCGGCCGCGCGCTGGACAACGACATCGTGGTCTCCGACCTCCAGGTCTCCCGGCACCACGCCGAGCTGCGCCAACTGCCCGACGGCCGTTGGGAGATCGTCGACCTCGGCAGCCACAACGGGATCTTCCTCAACGGCCAGCCGGCGCAGCGGCAGCTGATGGGGCCGCAGGACCGGCTGACGGTCGGTCACTCCACCTTCACCCTGGTCGGCGAGCAGCTCCAGGAGTTCGTGGACACCGGTGCCGTCACCTTCTCCGCCCGGCACCTCACCGTCGAGGTCGAGCACAAGGGTGCGAAGAAGGTCCTGCTCAACGACGTCAGCTTCTCCGTCCCGGAGAAGTCCCTGGTCGCCGTCATCGGCCCGTCGGGATCCGGCAAGTCGACCCTGCTGCGCGCGCTCACCGGCTACCGGCCCGCCGACCGGGGCGACGTCCTCTACGACGGCCGCAACCTCTACAAGCAGTTCGCCGAGCTGCGCTCGCGGATCGGCCTGGTGCCCCAGTCGGAGATCCTGCACAAGGAACTGACCGTCCGCAGCGGCCTCAAGTACGCCGCCCGGCTGCGCTTCCCGGGCGACACCGAGGCCGCCGAGCGCGAGCGCCGGATCGACGAGGTGCTGTTCGAACTGCGGCTGGACAAGCGGGCCGACAACCGGATCACCGCTCTCTCCGGCGGCCAGCAGAAGCGCGTCTCGGTCGCCCTCGAACTGCTCACCAAGCCCTCGTTGATCTTCCTGGACGAGCCCACCTCCGGCCTCGACCCCGGTATGGACCGCGAGGTCATGCAGACCCTCCGCGGCCTCGCCGACGACGGTCGCACGGTCCTCGTCGTCACCCACTCGGTGGCCGAACTGGCGCTCTGCGACCGGCTGTTGGTGATGGCGCCGGGTGGCTCGGTGGCGTACTTCGGCCCGCCGGACGAGGCCCTGCACTTCTTCGGGTACGAGACCTGGGCGGATGTCTTCCAGGCCTTCGAGAACTACCCGGACCACGACTGGGCCGGCCGCTACCGCGGCTCGGTGCACTACCAGCAGTACTCGGCGGACGTGGACTCGGTCGCCGCCCAGTCGGACGCCGTCGCCCGCGAGCAGCTCCGCCCGCCCAAGCCGCAGAGCTGGGGCTCCCAGCTGTGGACGCTGATCCGCCGCTACCTCTCGGTGATCGGCTCCGACTGGGGCTACATCGGGCTGTCACTGCTGATGCCACTGTTGCTGGGCGTGCTGAGTACGTTGATCCCGGACGACCTGGGGCTGCGACCCAGCCCCAGGACGCACACCAACAGCATCGCCAGCATGATCCTGATGGTCATCGCGTTCGGCGCCTGTCTGTCCGGATCGGCCAACTCGGTCCGTGAACTGATCAAGGAACGGGCGATCTACGAACGGGAACGCGCCTCGGGGCTCTCCCGGTCGGCGTACCTGATGTCGAAGATCACCGTGCTCGGCGGGGTCAGCATCGTGCAGGGCGCGATCATCTCGGGGATCGGGTTCGGGGTGCGCAAACTGCCCGCCGAGGGGCTGGTGTTCAAGCACGCCCCCGCCGTCGAGATGGCGATCGGCATCATCCTGCTCAGCATCACCTCGATGATGGTCGGCCTGGTGATCTCCGCCCTGGTCAAGACAGCCGAGAAGACCATGCCGCTGCTGGTGATGTTCGCCCTCGTCCAGATGGTCTTCACCGGTGCGGTCTTCCAGCTCTTCCACAAGCCCGGCCTGGAGCAGCTGGCCTGGCTGATGCCCGCCCGCTGGGGCGTCGCCGCCTCGGGCAACACCCTGGACCTGGCGCACATCGCCCCGATGTCCAACAAGGCCAACGAGATCGACGCGCTCTGGAGCCACTCGGTCGGCCACTGGGTCGTCAACTGCCTGGTCATGGTGGCCATGTCGGTCGCGCTGGCGTTCCTGGTGCAGCGGCTCCAGCGCCGGCACGAGCCCGAGGTCATGCAGAAGGGCTGACCCGGTGTGCGTTCGCGGGCGGCTTCCGGTCGGATCCGACCGGAAGCCGCCCGTCGGCGTATCCGGCTACGCCGCACGTCCTAGACCCGGCGCCCCATGCCCGGCCCGGCGGCCCGGCGGTAGCGTGGGGGACATGACCGCCGACGACCCCACCACCGCCGACGACCCCACCACCGCCTGCGACCCCAGCTTCGGCGGGATCGAGGCGGTCAGCACGGCTGTCCTCGCGATGAGCCGGCACCTTGAGGTCCGCGAGGTGCTGCGCCGGATCACCGCCTCCGCCCGGCAGCTGCTCGGTGCCGAGTACGCGGCCCTCGGGGTGCCCGACGACCACGGCGGGTTCGCCCAGTTCGTGGTCGACGGCGTCAGCGACGAGCAGTGGAAGGCGATCGGCCCGCTGCCGCGCCAGCACGGCGTACTCGCCTCGATGCTCCACCGGCTCGACCCGACCCGGCTCGTCGACGTCCGGCTGGCCCCCGACTTCGAGGGCTGGCCCGACGCGCACCCCGACATGAAGGACTTCCTCGGGATGCCGATCATCGACGACGAGGAGGTTCTGGGGGCCGTCTTCCTCGCCGACAAGGAGGGCGGCTTCACCGAACGCGACGAGGAGCTGCTGCGCATCCTGGCCGCCCACGCCGCCATCGCCCTCGGCAACGCCCGCCTCTACGAGCGCAGCCGCGAACTCACCCTGGCCGGCGAACGCGCCCGGATCGCCCACGACCTGCACGACGCCGTCTCCCAGAAGCTCTTCTCGCTGCGTCTCACCGCCAAGGCCGCCGCCACCCTGGTCGACCGCGATCCGGCCCGGGCCCGGGCCGAACTCGCCGAGGTCGCCCGCCTCGCCGCCGAGGCCGCCGACGAACTGCGCACCGTCGTGGTCGAGTTGCGCCCCGCCGCGCTGGACGAGGACGGTCTGGTCGCCACCCTCGCCTCCCAGGTCCAACTGCTCGACCGGGCGCACGCCGCCGAGGTCCGCTTCCGCAGCCAGGGCGTACGGGCCCTGCCCTCCGGACAGGAGGCGGCGGTCCTGAGGGTCGCCCAGGAGGCCCTCCACAACGCCCTGCGGCACGCCGACGCCCGGCACGTGGACGTCACCCTGGCCGCAACGGCCGGTCGGGGCGCGCTGCTGCGGGTCGCCGACGACGGACACGGCTTCGACCCCGAATCGGTCCGGCGGGCCGGACGACACCTCGGGCTCGTGTCGATGCGCGACCGGGCGGCGGCCGTCGGCGGCACACTGGTGCTGGAATCGGCCCCCGGCAAGGGGACGGTCGTGGAGATGGAGGTCCCCGGTGCCTGACACGTCGTCGGCGATCCGCGTCCTGCTGGTGGACGACCACCAGGTGGTCCGGCGCGGCCTGCGGACCTTTCTGGAGGTGCAGGACGACATCGAGGTGGTCGGCGAGGCGGCCGACGGTGCGGAAGGCGTCGCGCGCGCCCAGGAGCTGCTGCCCGACGTCGTCCTGATGGACCTGAAGATGCCCGGGGTGGACGGGATCGAGGCGCTCAGACTGCTCAAGGAGCAGGGCAGCAAGGCGCGGATCCTGATCGTCACCAGCTTCACCGAGCACCGGACGATGGTCCCCGCCCTGCGGGCCGGGGCGGCCGGCTATGTGTACAAGGACGTCGATCCCGAGGCGCTGGCCGGGGCGATCCGCTCCGTCCACGCCGGGCACGTCCTGCTCCAGCCCGAACTGGCCGAGGCCCTGCTCTCCGACGACGGACCCCGCCCGCCCCAGGGCCGGGGCGGCACCCTCACCGAACGCGAACGCGAGGTTCTGAGCCACATCGCCGACGGCCGCTCCAACCGCGAGATCGCCCGTGCCCTCCACCTCTCCGAGAAGACGGTGAAGACGCACGTCTCCAACATCCTGATGAAGCTCGACCTCGCCGACCGCACCCAGGCCGCCCTCTGGGCCGTCCGCAACGGCGCGGCATAGGGCGCGCAGTCGGGCTTGCCCCAAGCAGAGCCCCGCGCCCCTGAACGGTCGACCCCTGCCCCTGAAAGGTCAGGGGCGGGGTTCGTCGGGGAGTGAGTTGTAGGCGGCGATCTGGGCGCGGCGGGCCGTCTGCACCAGGGGGGCCAGGACCTCGCGGCGGGCGGCCATCTCGGAGGCGCTCACCGCCGCCCCGTGGCCGCCGAGGGCGATCGCCAGCAGGGCCGAGATCTGCCGGGCCGACTCCAGGACCCGTACGGCGCGCGGCGCGTACCCGGGCGCGAGCAGCTCCGTGTGCCCCCGTCGCCGGTACGCCTCCAGGGCCCGTAGCGCCTCGGGGCCTGCCCCGGCCACGTCCAGCTTGGTGAGCATCAGGGTCGCCTCCCGCAGTCCGTCGGCGAGTTCCCGTTCGGCCTCGTGCAGCGAGGGCACCCCGGTCGGCGGCCCGTCGTTGACGGTGCCGCACTGCCACAGCACCCGCACCCCCTGATCACCGGCGGGCCCGTACACCTCCACCTCGGGTACCAGCCCGATCGGTGCCCCGATCGCCAGTACCGCCTCACCCGCGACCAGGGCCCGCGCATTGAACCCGGCAGGACCGGTCAGCCCGAGCGGGTGCCCGGCCCAGGGCAGCGCCAGCCGGAGCCCGGTCACCCCGAGGACCCGGAGCCGCCCGAGCGCCCAGGTGAGCCCGTGCTGCTCCCCGTCCGTGTCGCCCGGCAGCCCGGTGACCCGGTGTGTCTCGTCCTCGCCCAGCACGGCGGCGGCGGCGTTGTCCGGCGGCACGAGACCCGCGAGCAGCGCGTTGCCCCAGGCGGTCAGGCGCCCTGAGCGCGGTTCTTCGTACGGATTGTCGGCAGGTGTGGCGAGCATCCGGCCAGCCTACGGAAAACTCGGCCATCCGCGTGGCGTAGGTTTGGGCTGTGCTGCGCGCGGCGCACCCCTCCCAGCCTCACCCGGCAACCGGAGCGGGCTGCCCGCTCGCACCGACTGACGAGACGAGTGGACCGCACCCCGAGGACCTTTCGCGCAGGTCCCAAGGACGGCCGAATCTGCATTGGGGAAGGCGTAGGCATGAGCGACGTGCTGGAGCTGGTGGACGTATCCGTGGTCCGGGAGGGGCACGCGCTCATCGACCAGGTCTCCTGGTCGATCTCCGAGGGCGAGCGCTGGGTGATCCTGGGCCCGAACGGTGCGGGGAAGACGACCCTGTTGCAGGTCGCCTCCACCTATCTTTTCCCGAGCACCGGCACCGCCGCGATCCTCGGCGAGAAGCTCGGCTCCGTGGACGTCTTCGAGCTGCGCCAGCGGATCGGCCTGGCCGGTGCCTCGATGATGGAGCGGCTGCCCTCCGACCAGACCGTGCTCCAGGTCGTGCTGACCGCCGCCTACGGCATGACGGTCAGCTGGCGGGAGCAGTACGAGACCACGGACGAGCAGCGTGCCCTCGCGCTGCTCGACCGGCTGGGCATGGCGCATCTCACCGGGCGCAAGTTCGGCACCCTCTCCGAGGGCGAGCGCAAGCGCACCCTGATCGCCCGTGCCCTGATGACCGACCCCGAGCTGCTGCTCCTTGACGAGCCCGCGGCCGGGCTGGACCTGGGCGGCCGCGAGGACCTGGTCCGCCGCCTGGGCGCGCTGGCCCAGGACGGGTTCGCGCCCGCGATGGCGATGGTCACCCACCACGTCGAGGAGATCGCGCCGGGCTTCACCCATGTCCTGATGATCCGGCAGGGCAAGGTGCTGACCGCAGGGCCGATCGACACCGCGCTGACCGCCCGCAACCTCTCGCTCTGCTTCGGCCTGCCGCTCACCCTGGAGCGCCGGGGCGACCGCTGGTCCGCTCAGGGCCTTCCGCTGGGCTGAGCTCCGGGGCACCGCGGACACACGGAACTCGGCTGAACCGGGACCGGTCGTACGTGCGACCGGTTTCCGCCCATCCACCTGCGGGAAGCTACGCGGGAAGAGTCTTCCCGTCCCTAGGATGGATCCGTGGAGAGTTGGATCTGGTGGCTGCTGGCCGCCGTCGGCCTGGGCATACCTCTGGTGCTCACGGCGCTGCCGGAATTCGCCATGTTCGCGATCGGTGCGGGCGCCGCCGCGCTGGCGTCCGGGCTCGGGGCCGGGGTGGTGCTCCAGTTCCTGATCTTCGTCGGGGTCTCCGTCGCGCTGCTGGTCTTCGTCCGCCCGATCGCCTACCGCCAGCTGCAGCAGGCGCCGGAGTACAGGACGGGGACTGCGGCGCTGGTGGGTGCCACCGCGGTCGTCCAGGAACAGGTCGATGGGGAGGGCGGGCGGATCAAGCTGAACGGTGAGATCTGGTCGGCCCGTGCGCTCAATCCCGGCAGCGTGTACCAGCCGGGGCAGCAGGTCGATGTCGTCGAGATCCAGGGCGCAACCGCCCTGGTCGTCTAGGGAGAGTCCGTGGAACCCGTCCTTATCGTGCTGGTCGTCCTGGTCGTGGTGGCCTTCATCGCACTGATCAAGACGATCCAGGTGATCCCGCAGGCCAGCGCCGCGATCGTGGAGCGCTTCGGCCGCTACACCCGGACCCTCAACGCGGGCCTGAACATCGTGGTGCCGTTCATCGACACCGTCCGCAACCGGATCGACCTGCGTGAGCAGGTCGTCCCCTTCCCGCCGCAGCCGGTGATCACCCAGGACAACCTGGTGGTCAACATCGACACCGTCATCTACTACCAGGTGACCGACCCGCGCGCCGCCACCTACGAGGTCGCCAGCTACATCCAGGCGATCGAGCAGCTCACCGTCACGACCCTGCGCAACATCATCGGCTCCATGGATCTGGAGTCCACCCTGACGTCCCGTGAGGTCATCAACGCGGGCCTGCGCGGCGTGCTGGACGAGGCCACCGGCAAGTGGGGCATCCGGGTCAACCGCGTCGAGCTGAAGGCCATCGAGCCGCCGACCTCCATCCAGGACTCGATGGAGAAGCAGATGCGCGCCGACCGTGACAAGCGTGCGGCGATCCTCACCGCCGAGGGTTCCCGGCAGGCCGCGATCCTGCGCGCCGAGGGTGAGAAGCAGGCCGACGTGCTGCGCGCCGAGGGTGAGGCCCAGGCGGCGGTGCTCCGCGCCGACGGTGAGGCCGCCGCCATCCGCACGGTCTTCGAGGCCATCCACGACGGCGACGCCGACCAGAAGCTGCTCGCTTACCAGTACCTGCAGACCCTGCCGGAGCTCGCCAAGGGCGACTCCAACAAGCTCTGGATCATCCCGAGCGAGGTCGGCGACGCACTCAAGGGCCTCGGCGGTGCCTTCACCGGCCTGACCGGCGGCAACGGCGCGGCCCCGGCCGCCGCCGCCCCGACGACCACTCAGGTTCCGCTCGACAACCCCGGCCGCCCGTCCGTCACCCCGCCCGCCGGGCCGCGCCCGGTGGACACCGAGAAGGGCGCCGCCCGCCCGCGTGTCGAGCCGACCCGCGAGTACCCGAAGATCGACCCCGAGTGATGGTCGGGTTCTAGCCAGGATTTCGGCCGGCCCCCGGATGCGTCCGGGGGCCGGCCTTTCGGTTGTGCCCCTGCTCCGGTCGGTCGCCTTGTGGTCCGCCGGTCGATCGGGGTTTCCCGCGGCCGATCGTCCGATTCACGTTCCGTATCGTGGATGCCCTCTGGTCTTCGCGCCGCCGAGTGCTGGATGATCAGCGCGACAGGAGCGAGCGAGGGGTTCGGACATGACGTTGTGGGAGGGGCTCGCCGTCCTGATCGCCGGAGTCGGTGCCGGGACGATCAACACCGTTGTCGGCTCGGGCACCCTCATCACCTTCCCGGTGCTGCTCGCCTTCGGCCTGCCGCCGGTCACCGCCAACGTCTCCAACACCCTCGGCCTGGTCCCCGGCTCGCTCAGCGGCGCCATCGGCTACCGCCGCGAACTCGCCGGCCAGCGCCGCCGGCTGCTGCGGCTCGGGACGGCCTCCCTGCTCGGCGGGCTGCTCGGCGCGTACCTGCTGGTCAAGCTGCCGAGCAGCGCCTTCGACGCGATCGTCCCGGCACTGATCCTGCTCGCCCTGGTGCTGGTGGTCATCCAGCCCCGGGTGGCTCGCGCGATGGCCGCCCGGCGGCGGGACGGCGCTGGCTCCGAGGCCGGCCCGGTGCTGCTCGCCGGGGTCTTCCTCACCGGTATCTACGGCGGCTACTTCGGTGCGGCCCAGGGCGTCCTGCTGATCGCCCTGATGGGCATGCTGCTCGACGACGGCATGCAGCGGCTCAACGCCGCCAAGAACGTGCTGGCGCTCATCGTCAACGGTGTCGCCGCCGTCTTCTTCCTCTTCACCTCGCACCTGGACTGGACAGCCGTCCTGCTCATCGCGGCCGGCTCGGTGCTGGGCGGCCAGATCGGCGCCAAGGTCGGCCGTCGGCTGCCGCCGCCGGTGCTGCGCGGCATCATCGTGGTGGTCGGCCTGGTCGCCGTCACCCGACTGCTCATAAGCTGACGAACGGTCAAGCCGCTGATCCTCCCGCCGGTGAGCCGGGGCCGCCCCGGCACCGGAACGCGTGAGATCTGTGCGCGCTGCGAGGTGTCGCCGTCCCTGCGGGCGGTCGCCTTCCTATGCTCCTACGAGTGCACCTTCTGCCCGGAATGCACCAGTTGAGAAGAGGTAGCAGCACCATGAGCAGCAGCCGCCCGAGCCTGTTGACCGAGGACGAGATCGCGGCGGCCCTCGCCGCCCTGCCCGACTGGACCCGCGAGGGAAACTCGATCACCCGAGCCGTCGAGGCATCCAGCTTCCCGGCCGCGATCCGGATCGTGGACTCGATTGCCGTGACCTCCGAGCAGATGGACCACCACCCCGACATCGACATCCGCTGGCGGACCCTGCGCTTCGTCCTTCTCACCTACAGCGAAGGCGGCCTGACCAGCCTTGATTTCACCCTCGCGGCCCGGATCGACGAGGCCGTACGCGCCGAATCCTGAGCCGTGCCCGGCGTCCTGAGCCCAGGGTTCCTGGCGGAACGCCCGCTCCGACATGAGATGCTGGCGGCTTGTAGCACGCAGTCGGACGGACGGAACGCATGGCTCAGGACCACTCCGGGACCGCCGGGCAGGAGCCCATCGGGTACGACTACCAGCAGCAGCCCTGGTATCCATCGCAGCAGTCGGCGCCGGCCGGTGACCCCTGGGGCGGGGCCGGCCAGGCCCAGCCGTACGCGGGCGGCGAATCGGGCTTTTCCGAGCAGCACGGCTTCCCCGGTCAGCAGGGTGTTCCGGCGCAGCAGGGTGTGACGGACCAGTCCGGCTTCCCGGAGCAGCACGGCCTGCCGGGCCAGCCCGGCTGGGCGGCGCCGAGCACCGACCCGTGGCAGACCGGCCTGCCGCAGCAGCACGAGGCCGACGGGTACTCCGAGGGCTTCTACGCGCCCGTCACCGACAGCGCCGCCTACGGGACGACGCCCTTCGACCAGCAGCCGCCCGCACCGGGATCCGACTCCGTCTACGGCCAGTACCCCGCAGCCGAACAGCAGTTGTACGCCCCGCCGGGCAGCGAGAACGGCTACTACGGGTACCACCAGCCGTACCCCGCCGACCAGTCGTCGGCCGCCGCACCGGATGCCGAGGCGGACGGAGGGCCGGCGACCGCCGCCTTCGCCCCGTTCGAGCAGCTCGCCACCGCCACCATGCCTGCCGTCTCCGGGGACTCGGACGACCCCGCCGCTGCCGGTGACACGGCGGCCGCTTCCACCGGCAAGGGATCGCTCGTCGACCGCGCCAAGTCCGCTGTCGCCGCCGTGGTCTCGGCCGAACACGGTCCCGACAAGCGCACCCTCGCGATCCGCGCCGGTGCGGGGGCCGCTGCCGTCGCCGTTCTGATCACGGCAGCCGTCCTGGCCACCGGAGGCAGCGGCGGCGGCAGCAGTGCCGGCGGCGGAGCCACCGAGGATCCGGCCGCCGCCAAGGCCTTCGCCGTCGCCCACGCCAAAGCCTGGACGGCCCAGCCCGCCTCCGCCGGTGCCACGGCCGCCGACGACACCCTGGTCGGCAGCTGGCTGCTGAGCGACGCCGTCGTCCGCGCCGACAGCACCGGCCTGCACGCCTACGCCCTCGCCGACGGCAAGCCCACCTGGACCGCCACCCCGCCCGCCCAGGGCGCAGCCGCCTGCGATCTCTCGCCCACCGTGAACAGCGACGGCATCGGGGCCGCTCTGTTCCGCCCGCAGGCCGACCCGAAGAGCCCCTGCACCCTGCTCGCCGCCATCGACACCAAGACCGGCAAGACGGTCTGGACCAAGACTCTCTCCGACAAGGACACCTACGCCGCCCAGGTCGCGCTCACCGGCGACAAGGTGATCGCGGTCGGCGACGACAAGGCAGCGGCCTGGACGGCTGCCGACGGCAAGGACGTCTGGCAGTACACGGGCCAGGGCAAGTTCTGCACCCTGTCCGGCAGCGCCAGCGGCGGCACCGTGCTGCTCAACAGCGGTTGCGTCGACAGCAACCCGAACAGCCAGGCCGTCGCGCTCAACGCCGCCGACGGCAAGGTGAAGTGGTGGCGCGGCCTCAACAACAACCCGAAGGCCGTCACCGTCCTGTCCGCCGAGCCCGCCGTGATCGCTACCACTGGTGACAAGCCCACCGACGACCGGGTTTTCGCCTGGGGCGCCAACGGCGACCCCACCGCCGAGATCCCGGTCTCCGGCGACGCCGGCCGACTCGACGTCGCCCGTGGCACGTTCAGCGCCACGCCGAGCGTCTTCTTCCAGGACCACACCCTGGTCACCACCCTCACCCCGACCGCCCCCGGTCCCGTCACGGTGACCGCATACGACCTGAACAGCGGCAAGTCCCTGTGGAAGACGCCGGCGTCCGAGAAGGGCACGGCCCGCGCCGTCGGCATCGACAACGGTGCGCTGATGCTGGCCGTCGACGAACGCCTCGACCAGCCCGCCCACCTCAGCCGCCTGGCGCTGACCGGAGGCCAGGAGTCCACCGGCGGCGCCTACCCCCAGGGCACAGGCTCGCTGCTCACCTCCGGCCGGGTCCTGATCGGCGGCGACAAGGTCGTGACCGTACCCGAGCATTCGGCCAACTTCGGTACCGCCACTGCCTTCCAGGCCAAGGACTGAGCCCGGGCCACCGCGCCCGTACGGTCCGGTGGGCCGATCCGTCCCCCCCAAGAGTCGGATCGGACCACCGGGCAGCGGCTCAGGCGGCCGCAGGCAGTGGGAGCCAGGCGGCGAACTCGTCCGCCTCGCTGTCCCGCAGGCCGAGCGCCATCATCAGGGAAGCCTCGGGCGTCGGCTCGAACGGCCGGCGAAGCAGCCTCATCCCGGCCTGCTCGGGGGTTCGGTCGGCCTTCCGCTGGTTGTCCTCCGCGCAGGCCGCCACGGTGTTCAGCCAGCTGTCGGCTCCGCCCCTCGACCTCGGCACCAGGTGATCGACGGTGCTCGCCCGCCGCCCGCAGTACGCGCACAGGTGCTGGTCCCGTACCAGCACCCCGCGCCGCGACCACGGCGCCCGTTGTCGGAACGGCACTCTGACGTACCGTTGGAGCCTGATCACCCGGGGTATCGGCACGGACACGCCGGTCCCGCGCACCATGCCCAGCGGATGGGCGTGCTCGACCACGGCCTTGTCCTGGAGGACGAGGACCACGGCCCGCTTGAGCGACACCGTCGTCAGGGGCTCATAGCTCGCGTTCAGTACCAGCGTGTTGCGCATTCCGGCCACCTCCCTGTCCGGCCGTGCCCGACGGCACGGCCGTCCCGTCACCCACCTGTCGGCCACCCTTCGCCGGTGGCAGTGGCACCACTGTGAACGGCCCCGGGCCGGGCGGACAACGGAATTTCGGCGTCCTGGCCTGCGGCACACGATGCCTGGGCTGAAATCCGCTGGCCAGGACCGCGTACCCTCTAGAAGGCTGGAGTCGTCCAGGCGCAGGGTCCGATGGAACGGCCCACCCGACGCGCCCGGCGCCCGATCGAAGGAGAAGCGTGACCGTGACGGACATCGTCGACGAGCTGCGGTGGCGTGGGCTGATCGCCCTGTCCACCGACGAGGACGCACTGCGCAAGGCGTTCGCGGACGGCCCGGTCACCTTCTATTGCGGCTTCGACCCGACGGCCCCGAGCCTGCACCTCGGAAACCTGGTGCAGATCCTCACCATGCGCCGCATCCAGCAGGCCGGAAACCTCCCGCTCGGCCTGGTGGGCGGAGCGACCGGCCTGATCGGTGACCCCAAGCCGACGGCGGAGCGCGTCCTCAACGACCCCGAGGTGGTGGCCGGCTGGGTCGACCGTCTGCGCGGCCAGATCTCCCGCTTCCTCGACTTCGAGGGCGAGTACGCGGCCCGTATGGTCAACAACCTGGACTGGACCTCCGGGATGTCGGCGATCAGTCTGCTGCGTGACGTGGGCAAGTACTTCCGCGTCAACAACATGATTGCCAAGGAGGCGGTCGCGCGTCGGCTGAACTCCGACGCCGGCATCAGCTACACCGAGTTCAGCTACCAGATCCTCCAGGGCATGGACTACCTGGAGCTGAACCGCCGCTACGGCTGCACCCTGCAGACCGGCGGCAGCGACCAGTGGGGCAACCTCACGGCCGGCACCGACCTGATCCGCAAGGCCGAGGGCAAGTCCGTGCACGCCCTCGCCACCCCGCTGATCGTCAAGGCCGACGGCACCAAGTTCGGCAAGACCGAGTCCGGCACGGTCTGGCTGGACCCGGAGCTGACCACCCCGTACGCCTTCTACCAGTTCTGGCTGAACGCGGACGACCGGGACGTCTCCAACTTCCTGCGCATCTTCTCCTTCCGTACGAGGGAGGAGATCGAGGAACTGGAGCGGGAGACCGCCGAACGCCCCGCCGCCCGCCTCGCCCAGCGCGCCCTCGCCGAGGAACTCACCACCCTTGTCCACGGCGCGGAGCAGTACGAGCGCGCCGTCGCGGCCTCCAAGGCACTCTTCGGCCAGGGCGACCTCGCCGACCTGGAGCCCGCCACCCTCGCTGCCGCCCTGGCAGAAGTGCCCAAGGCAACGGTCGCCGAGCTGCTCCCGATCGTCGACCTCCTGGTGGAGGCCGGCCTGGCCCCGAGCCGCTCGGCCGCCCGCCGCACCATCAAGGAAGGCGGCGCGTACCTCAACAACGCCAAGGTCACCGACGAGGAGGCCACCCCGGCCGACTCCGACCTGCTGCACGGCCGTTGGCTGGTGCTGCGCCGGGGCAAGCGCAACCTCGCGGCCGTAGAGCTGAAGTCCAACTGACGCTCGCCGGAGTCCGAGTCGAGTGATCGCCTGCTCGACTGGCGCAAAACACACCCGAGTTGAGCTGCACCTTCGGGCGACAGGGGCCGGATCCAGCCAGATCCGGCCCCTCACGTTTGACTCTTGATGGCCGGTGTCCTAACGTTGAGCGAGTCGCCTGATTCAGGCGGACCCCCCTTACTCCAGTGAGCGATTCGTCGCGCGCTCTTTCGATTCCGGTCGAGAGGGAAAAGCGGACCGAATAACTCTGCTAGAGTTCGGGAGCGCCGAAAGGCAAAAGCAAATCGGATGAAATCCGGAGCCGGAAACGGAACGGAAAACATCTGATAAGCTTGAAACACGAAAGAACGAAGCGCCCGGAGGGCCCGCTGGAAGGCGGCTCGAAGGAAGCGTCCGTTCCTTGAGAAC
>NZ_JARZAJ010000049.1 GCF_029892105.1 Kitasatospora sp. GP82
TGCCTCGCGCAGCGACGGCCGCACCGGCCTCAAGGGCGGAAGCGGCGGCGGTGGCAGCAAGGCCGCCGGCGGCGCCGGCGCCACTTCCGGTTCGTACGCGGCGGCCGCGGTCGCCGCGGCCGAGGCCCAGGAGGGCAAGCCCTACGTACGGGGCGGCAACGGCCCGGATTCCTTCGACTGCTCAGGCCTCATGGTCTGGGCCTACGCCAAGGCCGGCATCTCACTGCCGCGCACCTCGGAGGAACAGGCCTCGGCCGGGACCGACATCGGGACCGACATCTCCAACGCCCGCCCCGGCGACCTGATCATCTACTTCAACGACGCGCACCACGTCGGCATGTACGTGGGAGGCGGCCAGATCATCCACGCCCCGCGCCCCGGCAAATCCGTTCAATACCTGGACGCCACTCTTATGCCCATCTCGGCGATCATCCGCATCTGACCCGGTACCTGATCCCGCAGGCCCTCCCCGCCCTTCGCGGGGAGGGCCTGCGGCACTTCCGAGCTTCCCAGGGCAGCCGTCCGCATCTGTGGGCTACACAGCCTCACAGCCATGGCGCAGCGATCTGGTGGTTCGCGGACTGGGGCGCGGCCGGAGGAACCGGCGGACCGATCGGATACAGGTGATTGCAGTGACTGGCGACTTCTCCGCACCGGCCGGGGTGCGCGTGCCGGACTCGAAGCTCGCGCGTGAGGCGACCGAGGTCGTACGGGACAGCACGAGTGAACTGATCTACGACCACTCGCGCCGCGTGTACTTCTTCGGCTGCCTCCAGGGGCGCAACCGCGACCTCAGCTTCGACCCCGAACTGCTCTACGTCGCGGCCATGTTCCACGACCTCGCCACCTGCCGCTTGCTGTAGCCCTGGTCGAGCAGCTCCTGGGTCAACCTCGCGGCCTCGTTGGGGGGGCAGCAGCAGCGACCCGTGCCGCGGCCGCTGGACCGAGCGGACCTGGCGAGTACTGGTAGCCGCCGGCTACCGGTGGACCGCCGACCTGGAACCCGTCGCACAGCTCGGCCGGCCCGACGCGCGCAAAGTCGTCAGCGCCTCCACCCGCAGCGGCGAGCAGGCCATCAACCGCGGCCCGGAAGCCGTCCAGCAAGGACTGAGCCACACCAACGGCGAAGTCGCCGCCGTCGTCGCCGACTCGACCGGCCGCTGTGTCTGGGCCGCCGTCGCCGACCAGGAGCTCTACGACGCCGCCGAAGTCACCCTCCCCGACCACCTCACCGTCATGCCGGAGGAACAGGTGTTTTCGGCAGGGTGAACGGGGTTCTGACCCAACTTCCGTAGCTTGCACATGCTGGGTGACCGGGCACGTTGGTGCCGACCGTTGCGTTGTCAGGATCGGGATGGACGCTGTCCCGGCGGCAGTGGAGCAACCCGGCAGACTTGCATCTTCACATGGGGGTAGGCGATGAACATATTCCTCTGGGCGGCCGCATCCGTGCCAACGTTATTCCTCGCCGATCGGGCCCTTCTGTGGATGGAGCGGCGCGGCTGGATCTACTGGCGCAAACGTGAGTCTGAAATCGGCGCAGCGTCGATGCTCAGCGTGATCAACGAGATCCAGACTCTCCTCTCCCCGAGCCAACGGTACGTGACGGAGGAGAAGGAGCGCCGACTGGTGCTGCGTGACGACGAGGAGTCGGGCGCGCCGCTCGATCGCCGGATCGACCTCGAGTCCGGGCGGGTTGCGATTCGCCGACTGCCGTCGTCATCGGCGGACCGGCACGAGAGTCCTTGAAGCCGGTCGTGGACCCGCATCGCGGTTCGGCTCCGTTCACCGGTGCGAACGACGGTTCGACCGCATGGCAGTCGAGCTGGACAAACGAGTCCTCGCACTCACCTCACCACGACTCCGTGATCAGCAGGCCAGCATGGTCTGGCTCCAATAATCTGACTGTGCGTGACCGGCTCACAGAAGTAGAAGTTGAGCCAGAGCCGTGGATGGGAGCCACTGCGGCAACGTGAACGAGGGCCACACCTTCGACAACGGGATCAAGGGCCACCTTGCTCATTGGGGTGAGACATACCGCTGTCGGAGGTACGAGCCGGAGTTGAGCCGATTGGCCGCGTCAAGCTGAGGTCACAGCGCGGCGGCCCGCCCGCGCACAAGGAGGTTCTGCGTCCCCAGGCCGATCGCCAGGTACGCGTACAGCGACACGGTCCCCAGCACCCCGGCCCCGGCCGCGTGGTCGATCCACAGGCCCAGGGCGAGGTGCACGCCCACCGAGGCCAGCCACAGCCCGGTAGTGGCCGCCGTCCCCTTGCGCAGCACCTTGCCCTGGGGGCCGCGCCAGACTCGTACGGTTCGCGCCCTGGCCACGCCGAAGCCCGCCGCGACGACCAGGCTCGCCACCAGGAGGACGGCAGGCATCGCGGTCAGCGGGCGGTCCTTGGCGACTGAGGCCACACCGAAGGCAATCCCCGAGACGCCCAGGACACCGAGGACCGCCGGGGTGATCAGCGAGCCGATGCGCCGCACCGGACGGGTGCGTAACTGCTGTCGCACCACCAGCCCGACGACCAGCACGGCCATGACGAGGGCGCCGTTCGTACTCTGCATGTCAACTCCCCGTTGTGGCACTGCGCTCGGGCGGCAGCGCCGCACCACCAATTGTGCGCGGACGTCCACGGGCGTCACTCGACAGGGGTGGCTCTCGCCTCGTTGCCGATCATGGACCTGTGTAAGTGTCCTTTGCCTCCACGAACGGAGCACCATGGCTCTCATTCACGTTGCCCGAGTGGCTCCAAAACGCCGACGCCTTGCCGAAAACAGAACAGGACTCCGCCGCACGCGAGTCCTGGATGGCCAGCTGGCGGGCCCTCGTGGAGAAGGAACTCAAGCAACTCGGCACCACCACCTGACCCGCGCGGCCCGACACGTTCAACCCGAGAAGGCAGCAACCGGCCCCGGTGGTCACCATGTGGTGGCCGAGGCCGACTGCGTTCGGTTCGACGGAAAGGGCGGCCGCACGGGCGGCCCGCTGACCGCCCTGGGGTCAGGGGGTGTCACCCGCCTCCCAGCGGCGCGAGTCCTCGGCCCTGGACCGGCACCGGTGGCTGTCCCTTCGATGACGACCAGTGCACGGCGGCCGACCTGTCCCCCGATCAGGTCGGCCGCCCGCCGGGCCGCTCCGCCCCACTGCTCAGTCGGCGTCGGCAACCGGCTCGTCGGCGGGGTAGGGCGGGGCCGGCTCGTACTGGGCACGGACGCAGCGAGCCACTGGATCGTGCCCGGTGCCGCGCGGCCGCAGCCGCCGCAGAGCGTCGGAGAAGGTGCTGGTCAGTGTGGTGGCGTCGGCCAGATCCGCCAGCAGGCGATCCGGCGCGGCTGACGACCCCGTGCCCGTCGGCGCTGACGACGAGCTTGGGGCGTGACCGGGTGGTGTGCACGCAGAAAGACCCTTCCTGCTGGTACGACGGAGACCTTGGACAAGCCTCATCGTCCCGGTTCAGAAGGCGCTTTCGCGTTACCGCCCACAATCCGGCCCAGCACCAGCTGAAACGCGCAGGCTAAAGGTGCAGCCTCGCCACCTCTGCCGCCGACAGTGTGAGCCCGGCCACCGCGGCCGAGTCGCGGATGGAGGCCGGCCGACGTGCGCCCGGGATCGGGACCACGACCGGCGACTGCGCCAGATGCCAGGCGAGGCAGACCTGTTGCGGGCTGACGCCGCGGGCGCGGGCGAGGGCGTGGAAGGGCGTGTCCGGCATCGGTGCAGTGGATCCCGGATCGTCGACAGCACTGAGTGAGATCCCGCCGAGCGGGCTCCACGGCAGGAAGGCCAGGCCGAGCTCGGTGCACAGGTCGAGGGTGTCCCGGGTGGACGGGTGTGCCGGGGAGAAGCGGTTCTGCACCGAGACCAGACGTGGGCCGAGGATCTCCCGCGCCGTTCGGATCTGGCCGCGGTCCACGTTGGAGAGGCCGACCATCCGGATCGTGCCGGCGTCGGCCAGGTCCCGCAGCGCGCCGACCGAGTCGGCGAACGGGACGGCCGGGTCCGGCTTGTGCAACTGGTAGAGGCCGATCGCCTCCACGCCGAGCCGGGCCGCCGAGGCCTCGGCCGCGCGGCGCAGGTGGCGCGGGTCGCCGTCGACCGTCCACGATCCGTCGCCGGGACGACCCCGGCCGCCCTTGGTCGCCACCAGTACCTCGTCCGAACCGCTGCCGTAGGCGGCCAGCGCTCGGGCGATGAGCCGTTCGTTGTGGCCGAGTTCGCCGGCGTGCCAGTGGTAGCAGTCGGCGGTGTCGATCAGCCGCACGCCCGCGTCCAGCGCGGCGTGGATCACAGCGACCGCCTGCTCCTCGTGCGGGCGTTCTTCGACGGAGAGCGGCATCGCGCCGAGGCCGATGGCGCCCACCGCAACGCCGCCGATGGTGCGGGCGTGCGCAGCCGGAGTCTGCCTCATCCCCGGGCCTCCTTGAGGACCAGCGGCAGCCAGTCGGCGACCGACGAGAACCGGAAGCCCAAGCGCGCCGCCCGGCCGTTGTCCATCGCGTAGCAACGGTCGAAGGAGAACGGCGAGACGGGCTCGCCCGTCCCGACGACCAGCGTCGGCTCCGTGCCGACCGCGCGGCCGATCGCCGCGCACAACTCGCCTGCGTCCAGCGTTCCGTGCGATGCCGCGTTGACGGGACCGGTGAAGTCCGCCACCGCGGCCCAGGCCAGGAAGCGGGCGATTTCCGGCTCATGGACGAAGGACGCGGGCTGCGGCGAGGCGTGGACCACCACCGGCAGGCCGCGCTCGATCCGCTCGACATAGTGGGCGAGCCGCCCGGTGAAGTCGGCGCCGCCGAGGACGTGCGCGGTGCGGACGGCGGCGACGTCGAAGTGCGCCTCCCGGGTGAGCAGTGCCTCCGCCTGGCGCTTGCCCTCGCCGTAGTGGTCCGCCCTGAACCGCTGATCCTGCCAGGGAAGTTCCAGGTCCACCGGCCAGGTCGATGCATCGACGGCCTCCTCCGGGACGGCCGCCCCGCCCGGCCGGCCGAGCTCGGCGTAGACCTCGACCGTGGAGGTCACCACGTAGCGCCGGGTGCGGCCGGCGAAGACCCGGGCGGCGACGGCCGCCTGGAGCGGCGTGTAGCAGACCTGGTCGACCACGACGTCGAAGCACCGGTCGGCGAGCACGGCGCGCATTGCGGCCTCGTCGTCGCGGTCGGCGCACAGCCGGGTCACGCCCTGCGGTGCAGGCGTCGAACCTCGGTTGATGACGGTCACCGCCGCGCCCGCGTCCCGCAGTTCCCCGATCAGCCGCCGCCCGAAGTAGCGGCTCCCACCGATCACGCACACGTCCATACCGCGGCCCCTTCCCGGTCCGTCTCTTTGCGTCCTCGGCGATCAGTCTGCTCGACAGTGATCAACAGCGGTAGTGTCCATCACGATGCCTCGTTATCAGGAGAACTGTTGATTGACGTCCAGCGGCTGGCCGTGCTGCGCGAGGTCGCCCGCCACGGCAGCTTCAACCAGGCAGCCTTGGCGCTGCACTGCACACCCTCGGCCGTCTCGCAGCAGATCGCCGCGCTGGAGCGAAGTCTCGGTGCACGCGCGGTCGAACGCTCCACCCGCGGCGTCACGCTGACGGACGCGGGCCGCCTGCTGGTGGAGGCCGCAGACGCGATCGCCGCCGAACTGGCCGACACCCAGCAGCGCCTCGACCGGCTGACCGCCGAGCAAACCACGCTCACCGTCGCCACCTTCGCCAGTGCGGGCCGGCGGCTGCTGCCCACCGCCCTGGCCGGTTTCGTCGCCGACCACCCGCAGGTGGAGCTGACGATCCTGGAGGCGGAGCCGGAGGAGAGCCTGCCCGCCGTCCGCGAGGGACGGGCCGACCTCGCCCTCGCCTACCACTTCGACGGCCCGCCGCCCGCCCGGCCCGGCGACCGGTCCGGCCTGGACTGGACGCCCCTCGGTGTGGACCCGCTGCGGGTCGTGCTACCGCGCCGCCACCCGGCCGCGGCCCGCTACCGAACCCGGCCCGAACCGCCGCATCTGGCCGAACTCGCCGACCAGCGCTGGATCCTGGGCTGCCACAAATCCGCCGCACAGTTCGCCCGCCACGCCGACCTGGCCGGCGTCGAGCTGCGGATCTCCTGCACCGCGGCGGACTACGACTTCGCCCAGTCACTCGTCCGAGCCGGCGTCGGCATCGCACTGATCCCCGAGATCGGCCTGACCCGGCACCCGGAGCTGGTCGCGCTCCCGCTGGCCGAGCCGAGCCCGCGTCGCCACCTGGGCCTGGCCCTCTCCCGCCGCCGCCGCGGCCCCGCCGCACGGCTGGCCGAGGAGTTGGCGTCCCAACTCCTCGGCCAGACGCAGGTGTCGGCCAGCCCGGCCTCGTAGGCCAGGATGCGCTTATGCCTGCCAAATAGCCGGACCATGACTCATGTGCCCGAAAAAAGCACTCGGACATCTGCGAGGCAAGTTCCGGACGGGGCAGTTGCCTTACATTGCCGGCGTACTCCAGAACTTTGCCCTGTACGTCGACACACATGCCCTGAAGCCTTTTGGCGGCACGAGATAAGGCGAGTTGTCTGGGGTTCCTGAGCTGAATCGGCAGTTCACAGCCTTGATCACCGTCAAGGCATATGAGGCATACGGAGGGGGGAGCCGGAGTGTGCCGATGGCCATGTCTGCCCGGAGTCACCGTCCGTCGATCCGGCCACGGTGATCGTGGGCGCGGCGTTCAGCGCGGGATCACCCAGCGCGGTGCCCAGGTCCCGGCGGCGTCGTGGCCGGCCGTTGTGGCGGCGAGGTGGGCGCGGAGGGTGGCCAGCGCCGGGTGGGGGTTGTCGCGGTGCCAGAGGAGCGAGTGCGGGTAGACGGGTGTCGGGTCGGTCACCGGGATGCGGCGCAGGCCGTGGTCGGCGGGCCAGATGAGGCGGGTGTGCTCGCCCATGAAGGTGGCCAGGGCCGGGGTGTCGGCGATGGTGTCGAGGAGTGCGTCGGAGCCGAAGTTGGGGCCGGTCGCCTCGATGGTGAGGCCGAACTCGGTGACGAGGTCGTCGTAGTAGGCGGTCCACTCGGTGCCGGGGACGATGCCGGGCATCCAGATCCGGTGCCCGGTGAGCTGAGCGAGGGTCACCGACCGGGCGGCCGCCAGCGCGTGGGCGGGGCCGGTGAGGAGTTGGAGCGGCTCGTCGAGGACCCGGACGGACTCGATGTCCTCGGGCAGGGGCCGGCCGGGTGCGGCGACGGCGCGGAAGGACGCGTCGATCGCACCGGAGCGGATGGCGGCGACGGCCGTCTCGATGTCGAACAGCATCAGCACGTCGAGCTCGATGTCGGGGTGTGCGCGGTGGAAGCCGCGCATCAGGCCCGACTGCGCGCTGCGCGAGGTGAGCACGTCGACGCGCAGCGGACGGCGGCCGGGGCGCACGGACGCACCCGCGCGCTCGGCGGCGCGCAGCAGCTCGCGCGCGTGGGGCAGGAACGCCTGCCCGTCGATGGTGAGTTCGGCGCCGCGCGCGGTGCGGGTGAACAGCCGCACGCCGAGGTTGCGCTCCAGCGCGGCGATGCGCTTGGAGACGGCCTGCTGGGTGACCGCCAGCTCGGCGGCGGCCTCCTGGAACTGCCCCGCGTCGGCGGCGGCGACGAAGGTCCGGACGGTGTCGAGGTCCATGTCGGCACCCTATAGGCACAACCGTTGGTTGTGGCCAGGCGGTCCTGTGGTTGTTTGATCCCCGGGTGTGGTGCTCGCTTTGATGCTTCCGATCGCGGATTGGTTGTGCGGGTGAGTGGCGAGGGGCGTGGGGCATGAGCAGCGGACACCGGCTGGGACATCTGCTCGGACATCGGCTGGGGCGGCGGTTCGGGTGGCTCTGGGGAGCGTACGGGACCAGCGCGCTCGGCACGTGGCTCGCCTTCGGCGCGTTCCCGCTGATCGCCATCCGGGTGCTGCACGCCGGGCCGGCCGAGGTCGCCGCGCTCTCCTGCGTGGGGGCTGCGGTGGGCGCGGCCGTGGCGGTGCCGCTCGGCCCGTGGGCGGAGTTCCGCCGCAAGCGGCCGGTGCTGATCGCGATGGACCTGGTACGGTTCGCGGCGCTGCTGACGATCCCCACCGCGTTCGCGTTCGGCGTGCTCACCTTCCTTCAGCTCCTGCTGGTCTCGGCCGTCGTCGCGGCGGCCGACATCACCTTCCGCGCCGCCTCCGGCGCGTACCTGAAGACGCTGCTGCCGGCCGAGGACCTGCTCGTCGCAGGCGCCCGGTTCGAGTCCACGGCCTGGACGACCACGATCATCGGACCGCCGCTGGGCGGCGCCGCGATCGGGCTCCTCGGTCCGGTGGCGACGGTGGTGGCCGACGCGGTCAGCTACCTGCTCTCGGCCCTGGGCATCCGCGCGACGGGCGGGCACGAGCCGCGGCCCGAGCGCCGGGAGGCCGCGCGCATGCGGGCCGGGGACCTGCTCGACGGCTGGCGGTACATCCTCGCCGACCAGGCGCTGCGTCCGCTGTTCTTCAACACCGCCTTGTTCAACGGCCTGGTGATGGCCGCCGAACCGCTGCTGGCCGTCCTGATGCTCGGCCGACTCGGGTTCGCACCGTGGCAGTACGGCCTCGCCTTCGCCGCGCCCTCGATCGGCGGGCTGCTCGGTTCGCGGCTGGCCCGACCGCTCGTCACCCGGTTCGGACAGCACCAGGTCCTGGTCGCGGTCGGGGCGCTGCGCGCGCTCTGGCCCGTCGGCCTGGCCTTCCTGCGGCCGGGCACCGGAGGGCTGCTGCTGGTGATGGGCGTCGAGCTCGGGCTCATCTTCTGCTGCGGGGTCTTCAACCCCGTCTACGCCACCTACCGCCTCGAGCGCACCGCGACCGACCGGGTCGCCCGCACGCTGTCCGCCTGGGCGGTGACGACCAAGGCCTCGACCGCGCTCCTGACGGCCGTCTGGGGCGTGCTGGGCGGCCTGCTCGGCCCGCGCACGGCCATCGGCCTGGCCGGCGTGCTCCTGCTGGCGACCCCGCTGCTGCTCCCCCGCCGCGCGGCAGCGCTTGCCTCCGAGCCGGAGCCGGCACCGAGCCCAGGGAGCTGACGACTGAGAGACGGACATAACGGAGCAGTCCGGGGCTCAAATCCAATCCGCTCCGCTCCGCATTTGCGCCTCCCCATTCCGCCCCCCTACGGTCGTGTTCCGGCGCCCGACGGAACAGCATGAAGGGGGCTTTACATGACAGACCGTCTGATGGCAGTACCCCGCTCTCCGCATACGACTCGTTCCACCAGGACGGCCTCGCGGCAGCACGCCACCTGATCGACATGCTCTCCGCCGGTTTTGAACTGCTCACTGTGACAGGGGCGCTCGCAACACCAACCGACGTGGCTCCTCCCCCGGCTGAAGCCGGGGGCTTCTCGCCAAGCCGGGTTGGCGTCGCGGCGGACCGGCCCGGCCCGTAGAACGTTGGTGGCTCCCACTGTGTCGGCGTGCGCCGTGTGGCCGCAGCTAACGCAATGGAATTTCTCCTGTGCCGGCCGGTTCTCCCCGGATACGTGCCCGCATTCGGGGCAGGTCCGGGAGGTGTTGCGGGGTCCACGGCGATGACTTCCCGTCCGGCGCTCTCAAGCGGCTCCGGCGCGGTCTGCTGACGGCATGCCAGGAGGACGCTTGACCCAGCAGGACCGCCAGCGCATCGCGGCCGGACTCGCCGACGGGCTCTCCTACGCCGAGATCGCCAGGCGGCTCGAGAGGCCGACCTCGACGATCAGCCGAGAGGTCGCACGCAACGGCGGCCCCGCCGACTACCGGCCCCAGCAGGCGCACCAGGCGACGTCCCAGCGGGCGCGGCGCGGCACACCGACACCCCACGCGCGGCCACACCGCCGGTCGACGCGATGGCAGAGGAGATCGTCGAGATGGCGGTCAGGACGGGGCTGCCGAGCATGACAGCGCGCGTGCACGTCGACCTGTTGCTGTCCGAGGACGGCAGGCGCACCGCAGCCGAGCTGACCCGCAGGCTGCAGGTCGGCCCGGCCTCCGTCTCCGTGGCCGTGAACTACCTGGTCCAGCACGGGTACGTCCGCCGCGAGCGCGATCCGCAGCGGCGCCACGACGTCTACGTGCTCGACGACGAGGCCTGGTACCACTCGATCGTGATCAGCTCACAGCAGACGCTCGGGACGGCGCAGGCCGCGACGGCGGCGGCGGAGACCTTCGGGCCCGACAGCCCCGTGGGGCTGCGGCTAGCCAAGGCAGGCACGTTCCTGGAGCGGGTCGTCCAGGACATGACCGAGTCGGCCGACCGCTGGCGCGCCCTCCTGTCGTGATGGGTGTCAGCCGAACCGCCCGGAGAGCCGACTGAGAGGGCGTTTCCTCCTGATGTTTCATCCCGGAACAGGCTCTTGATTCTGGTTCAGGCGCCTCGCCAGGTCGGTGCGGATTCGCCGGTGAGGCGGCTGGCCAGGTGGTCGCGCCGGATCGCGGCGTACAGCTCGACCTTCGACATCCGCGGCATGAGCAGGGTCTTTCACCGGGAGCACTCCGATGCTCCCGCGGCAGGGAGCCCGGTGACGTCAAAACTCGTGAACATCACCCAACCGTGGATCCGGGTGCCTCCCAAACCCGTGTACAGCTGACCCGTGTATAGAGCCGACCAGTTGTCATCGAAGTTGGACCGACGGCAGTTCGTGACAGCGAAGTTGGACCGCCCCAGGTCAGAGGAGCTGAGCGAGTCTGTCGGCGTGGTGCCGCCCGCTCCGTGCCCACGTGAAGACAGCCGGGGGTTAGTTCACGGTTGCCGGGCGGAGTGCGGGTGTGACCGTGAAGGCTGTCCACGACGCGCGTTCGACGACCAGGCGGCGCAGCGTGCGTACCTGGCGGGGGGTGTTCCAGCCGAGTATGCCGACCACCCTCCCGTGGTGGCCGTAGGCGGCGGCGAAGTAGCCGTCGACCGGGTCGCCGTGGACGATCCGCATGTCCGCGTCGGGTGGGAAGATGCCGTACGCCTGGATCCTGGTGTCGTACTGGTCCGTCCAGAAGTAGGGCACGGGGGCGAACGGGGTGGCGTCGCCGAGCAGGTTGCCGGCCGCGGCCATGGCCTGTTCGGTGGCGTTCAGCCGGTGTTCCAGTCGCATGCGGGTGCCGAAGTGCGGGTTGTGCCAGGAGGCGACATCGCCGGCGGCGTAGATGCCGGGAGCGGCCCGGCACAGCGCGTCGCACACCACCCCGTCCCCCAGTCGCAGGCCCGAGCCGGTCAGCCAGCGGGTCGCGGGCGTGGAGCCGAGGGCCAGGACGACGACGTCGGCCGGCAGCGTGGTGCCGTCGCCGAGTTCCACCCCGGTCACCCGGCCGCCTGCGCCGCGCAGCCGGCGCACGGGTATCCCGCAGCGCAGGCGCGTTCCGTGGTCGCGGTGCAGTTCGGCGACGAGCTCGCCGATGCGGTCGCCGAACGGGCGCCGCACCGGTACGGGCTCCGGCTCGACCACGGTCACCGTCAGGCCCATGGTCCGGGCTGCCGCGGCGACTTCGGTGCCGAGGAATCCGGCGCCGACCACGACCACTCGGGTCCCGGTGAGCAGCGCGGCGCGTAGGGCGAGAGCGTCGTCGAGCGTGCGCAGGACGTGGACCCCGGCCAGATCGCTGTCGGGAAGGCGCCGGGGGGCTACGCCGGTGGCGATGATGAGTGCGTCGAAGCCGATGCTCTCGCCGTTGTCCAGGCGCACCTGGCGGCCCTCCACGTCGAGGGCGGTGGCGCGCTGTCCGAGCCGCAGGTCGGCCTCCAGCCGCGCCAGGTCCGGTAGGGAGCGCAGGGTGGCCCGTTCGGGCTTCCAGGCGCCGGTGAGGATCTGCTTGGACAGCGGCGGCCGGTCGTAGGGCGGATGTGGCTCCTCACCGATCAGGGTGAGGTCACCGCTCCAGCCTCGGCGGCGGAGGGTCTCGGCCGCGGTCAGGCCCGCGGCCGAGGCTCCGATGATGACGATCCGCTTCACTCCTTCTTCTCCTGTTCTTCCACCCAGATCGCCTGGGCCGGGCAGAGGGCGGCGGCCTGCCGGACGTCGTCCGCCAGGTGTTCGGGCGGGGTCTCGGTGAGCAGGACGACGATGCCGTCCTCCTCGCGCTGGTCGAACACCTCCGGTGTGGCCAGCACGCACTGGCCGGAGGCGACACACTTGTTCTGGTCGACGATCACCTTCATCGGGATCCTCCTTTCCTGCGCGGCGCTTGGCCGCGCTCACCAGGTGATGGGCAGCTCGTAGACGCCGTAGACGAGCCCGTCGTGCTTGAACGGGATGTCGTCGAGGTCCACCGCCACCTGCAGGGTCGGGATGCGGCGGTAGAGGGTGCTGTAGACGGCCTGCAGTTCCACCCGGGCCAGCGGCTGGCCCAGGCACTGGTGGACGCCGAAGCCGAAGGCCACGTGGTGGCGGGGGTTGCGGCCGACGTCCAGCCGGTCGGGGTCGGGGAAGGCGGCGGGATCGCGGTTGCCGATGTCGTTGGCGAGGATGACGCCGTCGCCGGCGCGGATGGTCACCCCGCCGATCTCGATGTCCTCCAAGGCCACGCGGCGCCGTCCGCTGTGCACGATGTTCAGGTAGCGCAGGAGTTCCTCGACCGCCGAGGCGACCAGCTGCGGATCGCGGCTTTCGCGTAGCCGGGTCAGCTGATCCGGGTGCTGCAGCAGGGTCAGGGTGCCCAGCGCGATCATGTTCGCCGTCGTCTCGTGTCCGGCGGTCAGCAGCAGCACTCCCGTGTTGGCCGCTTCATGCCGGGAGAGTTCGCCGGCGCGGACCCGTTCGGCCAGCGTGGAGAGCAGGTCGTGGGCCGGGTGGGCGAGCTTGTCGCCGATCATCCCGTCCAGGTAGTCGACCAGCCGCTGGGTGGCCGCCCGCGCCTGCTCACGCGTGATGGTGCGCTTGGTCAGCGTCTTGCTGTTGGACTGGAAGAAGTCGTGGTCGGCATACGGGACGCCCAGCAGCTCGCAGATCACCAGTGACGGCACCGGCAACGCGAACGCCTGGACGAAGTCCACCGGCTTCGGTCCGGCGAGCATGGCGTCGATCAGGCCGTCGACGATCTTCTGGATCGCCGGCCGCAGCGCCTCCACGTGCTTGATGGCAAAGGCCGCGGTGGCCATCCGGCGCAGCCGGGCGTGCTCCGGATCGTCCATCGCGATGAAGGCCCGCGACTGCGTCCGGCGCTCCTTTTGGCCCGGGCCTGGATGGGGGTAGTGCGGGTGGGTGCTGTCCGCGCTGATCCGCGGATCGGCCAGCAGCGCCCGCTGGTCCTCGTAGCGGGTGACCAGCCACGGGGTGCTGCCGTCCCACAGCCGTACCCGGCTGATCGGGGCCTGGGCCTGCAGGGTGTACAGGGCCGGCGGTGGGTCGAACGGGCAGCCGGCCGCCCGGGTCATGGGGTAGTCCGGTAGATCCGCCGACGGCGCGTCGGTGCCGGGTGCCGAGGTGGTGTTCATGGTTCTCCGCCCTCTCCGGAAATCTGGTAAGCGGCAATGCCAGGACCGGGGCCCGGCACGCGTGAGGCGCGACGGGGCAGGTCCTGCCTGCAGGAGGAGACACCGAAGAGCACACCCCTGGGGGGTCAGGAAGTCGCACCGCCACGGCTGGTGCGGGGCCGCGGAGTTTCCCGGAGCATGCGCCGGACGATGGGCAGGGCCGTGTGCATGGCCTCGCTCAGCGCCCGCACGTCCTGCTCGGGCAACGCGGCCAGCAGGCCGGCCACCCGGGTATCCCTCGCCCGGCGGCGCTCGGCCAGCAGCTCGCGCCCGGCATCCGTGATGGCGACGAGGCGGACCCGCCCGTCTTGGGGATCGCCGACTCGCGATGCCAGGCCCTGGGCTTCCAGTCGCTGCACCAGCACGGTCATCGACGGCTGGGTCACACCCTCCGCCGCGGCCAGCACGGTCAGCCGGATCGGGCCCTCCCGCTCCAGCCTGGCCAGTGTCGCGGCCGTGGTCAGGCTCATGCCCCGCCAGTCCGACAGGAAGTCCGTGGCCATCCCGGTGACCAGCTCGTCCAGCGCCGCTGCCACCTCCTGGGGGCCCTCTTCGGGCGTCTCATCCATGTCTCCATCCATAGCACTATCTATATTGATTGTCTATATAGAGAGTGCTATAGATGGTTCTGGGACCGTTCTGGTCAGAGCCAAGGCGCCACCGCGGCGCCGGAAGAAGGTGACGACTGTGACCTACACCCACGCCCCAGCCCTCTCCCCGTCGCAGGCTGCCCCCCGGACCCCGCGGGCCTCGGGCAGCGCCTGGTCCCTGGCGCACCGCCCGGACGCCGCCGGAGAGGCTCGCAAGATCACCAAAGAGCTCCTCGCCCGGTGGAGAGTCGCCGACGACGCTGCCGACTCGGTACTGCTGACCGTCTCCGAACTCGTCACCAACGCCGTGGAACACGCCCGGCCCCCAGTGAGCTTCGAGCTCAGCCGCGACCCCGGCAGCCGGCGGGTGCACATCGAGGTTTCCGACGGAGGCCCTGCCGCCACGGACGGCGACTGGGCGGCCAGCTGCACGGACGGCGAGCACGGCCGCGGGCTGGAGATCATCGATCAGCTCACCACCGCGCACGGCGGCCGCCAGGAGCCCGGACACGCCATCCACTGGGCCGACGTCACCACCGCGGCCTGACCCGACCGCGCGGCGGCGGGCTGCGCCGGACGCGGGCAAGCGCTGCTGTCGACAAGGAGCACACGAAACCGTGAACGGAACCAGGCAGCCCGCGCACGACGCGGCCGCGGTCGAAGCGACACTCCGCCTGAGCGTGGGCCGCAGCGTGCGCAAAGGGCGGCAGACGAAGGGCTCCACAGCGACCGTTCCGCTGTCCGAGGAGTCCGTCCCGGCTCGACCGGACCAGGACGAACCGGGCTCCCCCGGAACGCCGGCAGTCCTGGAAGGGGCGCGCCCGCCCGCCAGGCCGATCACGCTCGCCGCCTTGGAGCAGAGCGGCCCGATGAACCGCGCACGCGAGCCCGCCCACGGCCGCCGCGCCGTGACGACGATCACGAAGGCGGGCCGCAGGGCGGGGTCCGATCAGCGATCGCCGACCGTGCGGCGGCTTGCCGTCGAGCGGAAGCTGACGGCCGCCGGGCACAGCGAACTGCATACCGTGCTGCCGTCGCTCGACCGACTTTGGGAGCGACCATGAGCGCCGCACGAGCCCCCGACGCCACCGCACCCGTGATGGGCGGACGGTACAAGTGGGTCGCGCTGTCGAACACGACGACGGGTGTGCTGATCGCGACCGTCGATGCCTCGATCGTGATCATCTCGCTGCCCGCGATCTTTCGCGGCATCGGTCTGGACCCGCTCGCCCCGGGCAACATCGGCTACCTGCTGTGGATGATCCTGGGCTATCTCCTGGTCACCGCGGTGCTCGTGGTCGCCTTCGGCCGGCTCGGCGACATGTTCGGCCGGGTCCGGATGTACAACCTCGGCTTCGCGGTCTTCGCGGGCGCCTCGCTCGCCCTCTCCCTCGACCCGCTGCGCGGCGGCTCCGGCGCCCTGTGGCTCATCGGCTTCCGCATCGTCCAGGCTGTCGGCGGGTCCATGCTGATGGCGAACTCGGCGGCGATCCTCACCGATGCCTTCCCCGCCCGTCAGCGAGGGATGGCCCTGGGTGTCAACCAGATCACCGCGCTCGCGGGCCAGTTCCTGGGGCTGCTCGCCGGTGGCCTGCTGGCCACCATCGACTGGCGTGCGGTCTTCTGGGTGAGCGTCCCGATCGGTGTGGCCGGCACCGTCTGGTCGTACCGCAGTCTGCGCGAGATCGGCCGCCGCAAACCCGGGCGCATCGACTGGCTCGGCAACCTCACCTTCACCGCGGGAGCCGGTGCCCTCCTCGCCTCGATCACCTACGGCATCCAGCCCTACGGCGGCAGTTCGACCGGCTGGACCAACCCCTACGTGCTCGGTGGCCTGGGAACGGGCGTCGTGCTGCTCGTCGCGTTCTGCGTCGCGGAGACGAAGGCCGCCGACCCGATGTTCCAGCTCGGCCTGTTTCGGATCCGCGCGTTCGCCGCCGGAAACCTGGCGGCACTGCTCACCGCGATCGCCCGCGGCGGCCTGCAGTTCATGCTCGTCATCTGGCTGCAGGGCATCTGGTTGCCCCTGCACGGCTACGCCTTCGACCGCACCCCGCTGTGGGCCGGCATCTTCATGCTGCCGCTGACCGTCGGGTTTCTTCTCGGCGGCCCGGCCTCCGGCTGTCTGTCGGACCGCTTCGGCCCCCGGCTGTTCGCCACCACCGGGCTGATTCTGGTAGCCACCGCCTTCGTCGGCCTGCTCGCCCTGCCGGTGGAATTCCCGTACCCGGCGTTCGCGGGCCTGCTACTGCTCAGCGGGCTCGGCCAGGGCATGTTCTCGGCACCGAACACCTCGTCGATCATGGGGAGCGTGCCGCCGGAGCAGCGCGGCGTGGCCTCCGGCATGCGCTCGACGTTCCAGAACTCGGGCACCGCCCTGTCGATCGGGCTGTTCTTCTCCCTGATGATCACCGGCCTGGCCACGACGCTTCCGCACGCACTCGACAGCGGTCTGCGGGCGCAGGAGGTGCCCGCCGAGGCGGCCGGCCGCCTGGCCGGGCTGCCGCCGGTGAGCACACTGTTCGCCACGTTCCTCGGCAGCAACCCGATCGGCCACCTACTGGGGCCCAGCGGTGTCCTGAGCACGCTTCCCGCCCACAACGCCCAGACCCTGACCGGGACGCGGTTCTTCCCCGAACTCATCTCCGGCCCCTTCCACCACGGACTCGTCATCGTCTTCAGCGTGGCCGCGGTGATGGCCCTGGTGGCCGCCTGCGCCTCCGCGCTGCGCGGCCGCCGGAGCAGCACCGCAACAGACCAACCGACCAGCTCAACGAAGGAACGGGCGAGACCTGCTCCGGTGCCCGGTCGCGCCCCGCGCGCGCCGGGTTCCGGTCCCGGGCCTGCCCCCGCATGGCAACGGACTTCCGAAAGGCGGAGAACCATGAGCACCATCCCGGCATCCGGCATCGGTGCACCGTCGACCGCGGTACCGCACTTCCCCATGCCCCGGGCGGCCGGCCGCCCGTCCAACCCGCCGCCGGCCCAAGGACCGGTCGAGCGGGTCGCGGCGGCCGCCGCCGCACGCGCGAGAGTCTGCCGCGTGCTGGTGACCCTCGACGGCCGGGCAGGGGCGGGCAAGTCGACGCTTGCGGCCGCGGTGGCCGCGTACCTGGGCGGGCCAGGGCACGCGGCCGTGGTGCACGGTGACGACTTCTTCCATCCGATGCCCTTCCGTGAACGCCTGACCATGGAACCGGAAGAGGGGTACCACTGGCTCTTCGAGTGGCAGCGGCTGCGCGATCAGGTCCTTCTCCCGCTTCGCGACGGCCGGCCGGCTCGCTACGAGCAGTTCGATCGGGAGACGAACGCTCTTCGGGTCGGCGAACCGCGCACCGTGATGCCTGTGGGCGTGGTGATCGTCGAAGGGGTGCTGACCGCCCGGCCGGAGCTGGCCGGGTTCTACGACCTGACCGTCTTCGTCGACACCCCGAGCGAGCTGTGTCTACGCCGTCTGCACGCCCGCGACGGCCGCGGCCGGGGGCCGCAGCGCGATGCGTGGCTCACACGCTGGCGCGCTGTCGAGGAGTACTACCTGACCGCCACGGACATACGAGCGCGCGCCGAGCTCACCGTCCGCGCAGACTGACATTCCCACGAGGAAACGGTGCTGAAGCCGTGGATCACGTCCCGGCTGGCCCGCACCGGTGAACGTGACTTCGGCGATCTAAGCCGGTGGCCCAGTAGACGGTGATCTGCGTCAGCAGTTCGTCCTTGCCCAACCGGCGCTCCGCATCGCCGTCGCAGTCGCTCCAGGCGCGGAACCTGTCCACGATCCACGCCGCCAGGCCGACGGGTGAGTCGACGACGTCGAAGCTGTCGCGTTCGTCACCACCGTGCGCACCAGGATCGGTAAGAAGCGGGACGACCTTCAGCAATTCGGCGTAGGAACTCGGCCAGCCGTGTGTCAGCACAAGCATGGAGGGCACGCTCTTACGAGCCCTGTTGCGCGAGCGTGACCTTCCGGCCGGTCCGTGCCGCCTCTCGGATCTGCTCGAGCATGCGGTGCCGCCGGACGGCGTGCCGGAAGTCGGGAACGCCGTCCGTATCCGGCGGGAGGCTCGCGGTGATCTGCTCGCGCAGAAGCGCGTACTCGTGGGCGACGTTGTAGGCGGGCTCGGCGGACCGCCCGGTCCACTGCGTCAGCGACCGCCGGTAACGGTCGGGAACCGGAAGTTCGGTCAAGCCGCCGTCGTTTCCTCGGGCGCCGTACAGCCGCAGCCGCCCCATCCACCACAGGTCGTGGTCGGCCTTCACGACGAGGTCGCCCCGGGTGCCGTTGATCTCCCAGTGGAACCCGGTGGCGCGGGATGTGCCGCCGCGGAAGTGCATCGCGGCCACGGCCCCCGATTCGAGCAGACCGGTCACGGCGATCTGGCCCTCGGTGCTCTTGGCCGCGACCGCCCCGCTGGTCACGTGGGTGACCTCGGGACGCAGGTTCTCGATGTGAGCCGATACCTCGCGGAACTCGCCGAGCACCATGGCCAGTGCGTCGACCGAGTGCCCGAAGGGGATCGACAGCAGTGTGGCGCCGCTCGTCACGTCCAGCACGTACGCGTGGTCGTCGTCGTAGGTGGCGCCCCAGGGCCCGCCCCAGCCGAGCATGCTGGTCGACAGCACCCGCCCAACTCGGACTCAACCGGGCGAGCCGAACCCTTCGATCAGAAGGAAGTTTCTGCGAAGCTGGGGATAAATGAAAGGCGATACACATGTCCTGGTGTACAATCTGAAGCCTAAGGGGGCCTCCGGGACTGGCATCGCGGTGATGCCGACGGATCACCCAACCCAGGGGGAGAACACCATGACTTACCAACTCGAAGCAATCCGGGCGACGATCGACGAGCGCCTGCGAGAGGCCCGGGAGTACCGCCTCGTCCGCGCGGTCCAGCTCAAGAACCGCGCCGAGCGCGCCGCCCAGCGCGCCCGCCAGGCCCTGACCAGCCTGACCGCATGAACACCCAACTGCAACGGGCCGTCACCAGGACACGGTGACGGCCCGTCCCGCCTCCCGTCGCTGAAGACCCATCGCGAACCGGCCATCTACCGCCCGGGCCCCCAAGCCCGCCGCAGGTCGGCGCCGACGACACCCCGTCCGAACCGCCCAACGGCCAAGGCCCCTACCGCAGGTGCCGTCCAGCCAGCCGACCCGGACAGCGAGGGGATACGGAGCAGCGGCGCCGAGCGCAGCTGGAGGACCAGCTCGATGCCGGGCACACCCCCGTCCACGCGAGGCCTCATTCGCCGGATGGCCATTGATCTGTGCGTGCTGGGCACACCCCGTCCGCGCGGGGCTGACGTGCCGTCGGAGGCCACCAGGTGCCAGGTGTGGGGCACACCCCCGTCTGCGCGGGGACGGGCCGGGATACTGGCCCGAAGTCCAACCAGGTTCCTTCCTCCTTCGTACGGTTGTACTCACTTATCGGGAGCGACCTCGTGTCGCACCCTGTGCACGACAGTTGGCCACTTTGCAGGCCAGCTGGCCAATCTTTCCCGGCTTGTTGGCCAGTCTGATGAGCCGTGACACGTTGTTTGGAACCGGGCCACGGTTGTTGGAACCACAGCATGTCGGATCGCAGTTCGACGTCGTGACGGTGCGCCTGAGGGATGCGCGACCCGGCCCGCTCTTGTCGAAGTCTGATCGGTCGGCAAAGATCGGTTCGCATGAGCTGTGCCTACGACGACGAGCGACTGGCCAACTCCTACGAACGCGGCAATGACATGCCCGAAGCGCGCTCCGGGCCTGGGTCGAGCTGATCGCCTCATACCTGGACCGTCCCTCGCCCGCCATCATCGAGGTCGGAGCCGGGACCGGGATGTTCTCCGCGGCAATGGCGCGCTGGATTACGGGCTCCAGCGTCCTTGCAGTGGACCCATCTAAACCGATGCTGTCCCAAGCGCGCCAGCACCACCCGCATCCAGCAGTGCCGTACGTGTCCGGATCCGCAGAGTCCCTGCCCGCTCCGGCCGACGCCTTCGACATGGCCTTGCTCTCCCGGGTGATCCATCACCTTCCCGACCGTCCCGCAGCCGCCGGCGAACTTGCACGCGTGCTGCGTGCCGGCGGAACGGCCATCATCCGCACGACGTTCAAGGAGCGGCTGGACGCAGTGGTCTATCTTGGCTGGACCCGCGCATTGCCTGCGCCCTGGCTGTCGGGTCGGTCCGGGCCACACAATCCCAACGCCGGAGCCTGACCCTTCACCTCAAGATCAGTAACAGCCCGGCCCTCTCTGCACACGCTCAAGCAAGATATCTATCCATTAGTTACAACATCCTCTGCCTATCTACAGCACTGCAGGTCAGAGCTTTCGCAACTCCGCAGCCTCAGAAGAGACTTGATGAACCATCCCAGTTCATAGGCCATACCACCAGAGCTTGTGACTTCATATTCTGCACTCTGGGCACAGCAGGTCAGGGTTGCAGCAATGTCGTAACTACGCAGAAGACTGACACGCCGGACGCGGGTCGGGGTCAGTGCTCCGGAGCGGTCCGGCTTCTCCCAGGGCTCGCGATGGTCGGCGGCGATCGGCCCGGCGAGGCGGAACTGGGTGTACTGTATGTTCTGGAGTTCCAGGGAACCCGGCAGTATTCGATGCTCGGGAGCTGGAGACAGTCCTGGGGACCGCGGCCCCGGACGCCCCGCCCGGCAAGAGCCAGGCGGGGGCGTCCGTGAGGCAGTAGAACGCCGACCGCGGCGTGATCCAGTTCTCCCGGCGATGTTTCGGTGTCAGTCAGGCCACCGTATCGCGACGCTGGACCACGCTGTTACCGGTCACGGAGAAGGTCTTGACCGAGCACGTTCCCGATCCATCGAGGTGTCCACGGCCCCTCAAGCGCCGTCCCGCGATCGTCAAGACCATCATCGCTCCGGCCTTCTAAAGAAGGCCGGATCAATCCCGATCATCCTCGTGGTCGCGGCCGCCCTCGTGGCCCTCGTGGCCCTCGTGGTGTCGGATCACCCGGAAGCTGGCCACCACTCCGTCCTCGACGAAGACACCGTCGACGCAGCGCGGGTCCACGCCGTCGGCGGAGCTGTGGGGCCCGACGGTGGCGATGGGAGCGCCGTTGTCACAGACCGCCCCGCGGAAGACCTCGACGGTCTTGTGGGTTTCGTTGCGGATGTTCAGACTCCTGGCGCCCAGGCCGCTGAGCACGGTGACGCACTCGCCCGGGTGGGAGGAGTACGACCGCTCGTTGATCTGGATCCGGCCCTCCTCGTGGTGCTCCCTGTGCCCGCGGTGCTCCCCGTGCTCCCGCTCCTCGTTGCCCCTGCCCTCGTTGCCCTTGCTCTCGTTGTTGTTGTCCTTGCCCTTTCCGTCGCTGTTGAAGGACGCCTGCGCGGGAGCAGCCACCTGCTGGACGGCCGGGGCTGCCTGAGTCACCGGCTGGGAGGCAGCCGAGGCGTAGGTGAGGCCGGTCGCGGCCAGGGCCGCGGCGGCGCCGACGGCCGCGGTGATAGCGGTGGCGCGGGTGATCTTCATGGAATTTCTCCTGTTTCTGAGCGGTCGGCTGGGCCGCCGACGCGTGATTTGAACGTACTGACGGCGGTCATATCGCGCATGTCGAAGGGTCGGCACTGGGAGCCGAACGGGGTATCAGCGCAAGGTTTCGAATATCTGACAGAACGTCAGATCATAGAAAAAATAGGGAGGTTGGCAGGGGGATTGATTCTTCTGGTTGAACGTGACGCCTACTCACACCTTCGGCTGCGGGGCGCCTGGAACTGCCGACGCGATGAGGTGAGTCGCCATCAGGGGATGAGACGCCTCAAGGGGAGAGCCCTGCCTGCCGACGCCTGCGATCACAGGCCATGCCCTCGCCATGCGCACCGGTCCGCCCGGTCCGTGCGGCCAAGGACGCGATCCGCACGAGCGCCCGGAGCCTGGGCGGCCTGCGCCGAGCCCAGCAGGCCCCCGGAGGCGGTAACGGCCCGTCAGCCCCCTGCCAACCAGTCGGGCGCCGGTTGGGCGTCAGCCCGGTGCCTACGCGACCACCGCGAAACCCACCACTGTGACAGCACCGCTCTTCCGCAAGGCCTCGGTGGGTCCTGTGTGTTCCAGGTGGCCGTCACGGCAGACAGTCCAGAAGCCCCGGGCCGGGGCGCTTTGGAACCGCCTTCACAAGGGATCAGGGCCTCCTGGCAGCTCGTGGATGCGAATCCATACGAGTGACAGGAGGCCCTGTTGCTGCAGTTCTACGCGCCAGCGCCCGCGGAGTGCAACTCGGCTTCCCCATCGCGTGATTGCCTCGCGCACGTGTACGGGAATGCGGCCGATCGTCCGGACAGGCAGCGGCGGTACACGTCGGACATGACGGACGAGGAGTGGGCCACTGTTCGGGACTGCCTGCCAGATCCAGTCCCGGGTGGTCATGGCCCGATCGTAGGCGGGGCCTCGGACATCATCCCGAGCCGGCCGCCGGCCACCCAGCAGCCGGCACCCGATCGCCTTGGGCCAGCCGGCCGGGTGGGGCTGGCGCCGACAGTGCAGCGGTTGCACACGCCGGCGGGGCCGGGTGGCGACCCCCGTCCGCCACCCGGCCCCTGGCAACCGCCCATCCCGAGGCGTCACTCGTTGTGCAGCACCTCGGCGATCGGCAGCCGGGCCGCCGTGCGGGAGGGGAGCAGTGCACCGAGGACGGCGATGAGGATGCCCGCCAGCGCGACGGCGATCAGCTGCGGGGCGTGCCACACGTTGATCATCGAGTCCGCGAACACCATGATGGTGATGTTCTCGACGATCAGCCGGTGCGCGGCCATCCCGAGCGGGACGCCGATGATCCCGCTGACCAGACCCAGCCCGGCGACCGAGGCCACCGTCATCGCGACCACCTGACGCGGCGTCATGCCGATCGACTTCAGCATGCCGAGGTCCCGGCGGCGCTCGCGGATGTTCAGCAGCACGGTGTTGAAGACGCCGAGCGCGGCGACCACCGACAGCAGCACGGTGAAGATCGTCGAGAAGCTGATCACCGAGGCGAACGGGCCGATCCCGTCGTGCGTCACCACGTTCGGGTAGAGGCCGGGGTCGGCGTCCTTGATCGCCTTGACGTAGGCGTCGGCGTCCGCGCCGGGGGCGAGCCGCACGACGTACTCGACCACGTGCAGTCGCACTCCGGTCCCGGCCAGCGTCGCCGCGTTGGACGCCACCGCCCGGGCGTTGCCCTCGATGGGCTCGCCGACGATGGTCACGGGCAGGAGCCGGCCACTGACGTCCAGGGTGATCCGGTCACCGAGCTTGAGTCCGTGCTGGTCAAGGAACGCCGGTCCGGCAACCACCTCGCCCAGCCCGGTCGCCGGGCGCCCCTTGATCACGTGCAGTGGCCGCTCGAGGGCGTCGCCGCCGTAGAAGTCGGCGAACACCGGCTGGGTGTAGCCGACCAGGCCGACCCGTTCGAACGCGCGCGAGGTCAGCTGGTCGGATCCGGGCGTGGCGCGCAGCACGGCCTCGATCTGGGCGTCGGTCAACTTCGGCACGGTCTGGTGGGCGTCTTCGGCGCCGACCTGCACGTGGACGAAGGTACGGCCGTTGAACCCGTCCGGTGGCTCCATGGAGGCGAGCAGCGTGCCGGTCAGGCCGGTGGCGAAGGTCACCGTGACCACGCCCAGGACGATGGACGCCATGGTGAGCGCCGTCCGGGCCGGGCGGGCGAAGGGCTGGCCGAGGCCGAGGCTGACCGCGCGCGGCAGCCGGGTGCCGCTGAGCCAGCGCTGGACCCGCAGGCCGCGCCCGGTGCGCGGCGCGCTGCCGGCGGTGATCGCCTCGGCCGCGGAGATCCGGTGGGCGCGGGAGGCCGGCAGGAACGCGGCGAGGGCGACCAGCAGGGGCACGGCGACCAGGCAGGCGACCGGCAGCCAGGCCGGGGGCGCGAGCGCGGCGGTGCCGGTCTCGATCCCGTTGAAGGCGGTGTGCACGATCGGACCGGTCAGCGCCCAGCCGGCGACCGTGCCGAGGACGCTGCCGGCGAGCGCCGGCACCGAGACCATGGTGACGTAGACGGTCACGGCCTGACGCGGGGTGAAGCCGAGCGCCTTGAGCACGCCGATGTGCCGGTAGCCGGACACCACCGCGCCGCTGACCACGTTGCCGACGATCAGCACGGCGACCACCAGGCCGAGCGCGCCGAAGACCGTCATGAACGGCAGGTAGGCGTCGGCCGAGGCGGAGAACGCCTGCTTGAGGGTGAGATAGGACTGCGCGCTGGTCAGCGCGTCCCCGGGCAGGCCCTGGGTGGCCTTCGCCATGCCAGATCGTGACCCGCTCCGGTTGACGACGGACGAGACCACCCCGCTCCAACGGCCGTCGGCACCGCTCCGCCACTCGGTGAGCAGGCCGCGCTGCCACTGCATGTCCACCCGGACCAGGCACGGCTTGGTGGTCCGGCTCCAGGCGCCGCAGTTCGTCCAGCGCGGTGAGCTTGGCGGCCTGGTCCTCGGTCAGGCCCGCGGCCTTGCGCTGGCGGCGCATCCACGCCCCCACCGCGTAGTCGTCCAGCTTGACGGTCGCGGGGATCGCCAGGTGCCCGTGCTGGCGGTGGAAGGCGGCGGCGCAGGCGGCCCCGCGCTCCCACGCGTTGGCGTTGCCCTCCTGCGGATTGGGCCACTACGCGCCGCCGTCTGACTCGGGTCCGCTCCGTCAGCGCGGTCACCACGTGTCGGCGGTGAAGGTCAGGGGCGCAACCAGCAGGTGCAGGGCCTTGTCGCAGACGGCTGCGGCGAACTCGCCAGGATGCGTGAACGGGCCGGTGATCTGCAGGACACCCCGATGAGTGCGCGCTGCCCGCCGCCACTCCCAACCAATGGGCAGCTCCCCATCGAACCGCAGGTCACCGAGCCGGGCGATTCGCAGTCTCCGCGCATCCAGCACGGCGGACCAGTCGGGATTCGGCTGGGCCCAGCCATCGAGATCGTCCTGCTGGGACCAGCCGTCACCGAGCAGGGCGGGCACGTCCGGTGCCGATGCCTGCGGGTAGAGAACGGCGGGTCGGCCCGCCACTAATTCCGGCCATGCCTGCCCGGTCAGCCCTGTCACGATCTTGTCCACGCAGCCCCCATGCCCTATCCAGAGCGCGCCAAAGCCCGCTCAGCATCGATCACATCGTCAGACAGGGGTGCGCCCCGGTGGGTGTGAACGGGTCAACTGGTTGACTCTTCGGAGCCGTTCAGCGGGCGACCCAAACCGGACGGTCCGGCGCATGGAAGGCCGTCACCGTTCTGATAGCACCCGGGCTGAGGCGCTCGGCCCAGGTGGTGTCACAGCATCGAGCGGCCGCCCGGCGCGGAGCGGGGACGGCCGGGCGGAGGCCGAGCTCGTCCAGGGGCACCCCCAGGGCGCGGGGCCGCGAGCGGCGCCGATCTCGTCGTCCTGTTGTCACCGGTCAAGGATCCCGGGAACGAGGGCGATCGAAGTGTCGGCACGCCGGACAACGACGGGCGGGAGGGCGTACGGCCGACGGGGTTCTGCCGACCGTACAAGCCGAGCGGTACTGCCCTGGTCGGCACGCATCATCCTGCTACTCACGTTAGCGCCGACGCCGCCTCACACCGCCGTTCGCACTTCCACCAGGGGTGAAGACCGCCCCGCGAGTGACGTCCGAGGCCGCCTTCGACCAGGGCGGCCCACTGGGCGTCAGGCTGGCCCGGGACCGTGCGGCCCATCGCCTGCCAAGCGGCGGCCAGCTCGGTGCAGACAGGGACGCCGGGCGCAGGTGCAGGACCGGTTCGTCTGCCGCTTGGAGGGTACTCACGGTGATCATCTTCCTGGGCCCCAGCCGAGCTGACGGGGTGTCCACCCCACAGAGGTAGTCCCCTCGGAGCAGGCGGTGTTGCTCCTTGTCCAACGAGCGGGAGCAGCTACCCGCACGCCGGACGTCCAGGCGCTCCGCTGGGATCGACACCTCGGCCTTCACAACGCTTTCGTCCCACTCACCTGCGTACTCATCTACTGGCGACGGCTCAACATCCCGTCCCCATAGTCGTATTACGAGCGGTTTCCTTCTGCTCCTGTGGATCGTTCTTTCGTAACGTGGGCGATCTCTCCAGGGGCGAGGACGAGATGACAGGTAGTAGTCGACTTCGGCCCAGCAGCCTTGCGTCGGTTTGGTCGCGGCAGAACGGCTTCGGCATGCTGCGCCTGCTCCTGGCATGGGCAGTGATGGTGTCGCACACCTTTCCGCTCGGCTACCGGCAGCCGAACCCGGGAACGGCGCTCACCCACGGCCAGGCAGATGTCGGCACCCTCGCGGTGTGCGGGTTCTTCGTCCTGTCCGGCCTGCTGATCACCCGTAGCGTCGGCAGGCTGCCCCTGGGCCGATTCCTATGGCACCGCGCTCTGCGGATTCTGCCGGGTCTGTGGTGCTGTCTTCTGGTGACCGCTCTGGTGGCGGCGCCACTGCTCAGGCTGCACGCGGGCCACGGACTCTCGGATTGGTGGCTGCACAAAGGCGGTCCTGGCACCTATCTGTCCGCCAGCTGGCCGTTGGCCGGTGAGCTGCCCGGCATCAGGGGCGTGCTGACCGACGTGCCCTACGCGGGAACGATCAACGGATCGCTCTGGTCGCTCCGGTACGAGGTACTGATGTACCTGCTGCTCGCAATCCTCTCGATCTCGGGAGTGCTACGCCGCGCACGCTGGACGGTTGCCGTGCTCGCGTTCCTCTGCGCCACCGTCCTCCCCGTACTGGCAGCCGGGCACGAGTGGCTCCGCGCGCCGACCTACGGACTGCTACCGACGGTCAGCTTCGACTTGCCGGTATTCGGCGGCATGTGGCTCGCAAACCTGGTTCCGCTCCTGACCTGTTTCCTGTTCGGCGCACTGGCCGAGCTGTACCGCGACCGGCTGCCGGTCAACGGCGTGGCCGCTGCAGTTGCGGCCGCCATGCTGGTGGGATCACTCCTTGGCGGAGGCTTCGTCGTGGTAGGACTGCCCGCATGGGCGTACCTGCTGATCTGGACCGCGATGCGGATGCCGCCCGCTCTCCAGCGGGTCGGAAGCCGCCACGACTACTCCTACGGCCTCTACATCTACGCCTTCATCACCCAGCAGTCCCTCGCCGCACTCGGGGTCAACCGCTGGGGGCACCTGCCCTACCTCGCACTCTCCACTCTCTGCGCCTTGGGCATGGCCATGCTCTCGTGGCACCTGGTGGAAGCACCGGCGATGCGCCTCAAGAGCGCGGGCGGCGGATGGAGGCCATTCCCGGCAGTCGGGAGGCTGCGGCCACGCACCAGGGCTTGACGGGCATGGCAGCCGCGTTGAGCCGACGCAGCCTCGGCTACCACCGGGCAGCGTTCAGCTCGGCCAGAAGCACACGGTGCAGGGCCTCGAACATCAAAAGCGTGCGGTGGATGCGGTGATGCGGTAGCCGTGGGCTTCCATGAGTGGGCGGCGGGTTCAGGTCGACGCACGCCTGCGGCCACCGCCCGTCCTGCAGACACACCCCAACGGGGCCCTGCCGGATGCGAGTTCACTCTGCTTGTGCGAGCGGTGGCCCAACTTCCTTGGTGGCGCAGGCAGAAGGTCCTGATTCGGGTGGACGGGGCCGGGTTCTCGCGCAAGCTGCTGCAGTGGATCGCCTCGGCCGGCGGACGCCGGAGCCCGACCTTCCGCTGGGAGTACTCGATCGGCTGGGCGTTCACCGCTCGCGAGCAGGCCGCCGTGGCCAGGGCCGACGCCATCGTCCGGGCCTTTCACCGGATCCAGGCCTTGCCCAGGCCTACTTGACCTGCACGAACCACCCCGCCGAGCACCGAGAGGAGGACCCCGACAGTCCCCGGGCCCGTGGAACCCGGCGTCCCCGGCACGGGAGCCGACGCGCAGCCCTGCCCGACACCACCCCCGGGAACCGGCGAAAGCGACATCACGGGCACACACTCGGCCAGCGAGCGCGGTGAAACAACGAGGCTCGTCGAGATGCGGCAAGACCGCATTGAATTCGCCGCCAACAAAGCCTGTTGCCCCTCCGGCGCGCTCATACCACCCCAACGAGCCGCAGAGCAGGAAGCTACGGGTTACTGATCTGCGAGTCCGCAGAGGTCGGAGAAGACATTGTCGGGTGTGCCGCTGGTATCGATGAGGAGCGCCATACCGTCCCCCAAGTCTCGCTCCATCATGAACGGCGATAACAATATGCGTAGATACCTATACGAGAAGAAATATTGCCGGGGTGCGTGGCCGCCGCTCATGACAGCGGCCACTGACCGCCGGCGTCTCAACCACGGCCCTGCTCCTGTGGGTTGACTCCTCAGTGGCATCGGGAAATCCTGACGCCCCGACCGTCTCGCCGGTCAGCGAACCGGCCGACTTCCCCATGTCCCGCTGAGCAGCCGCGAACTACTCCGACTCCTGGAGGTGTTCACCCTGCCCAAACCAAGGCAGGACACTGACTCCTGAAAACACGGCAGCTGCTGGGCGGATACTCCGACGTGACACGCTGACTGACGTTGCATCATTGGAGGTTGGCATTCGATAGATTGAATGCGACCGCATCTGGTTCTCGCGACATTCATCTCCGTGAATTCTGGGGCCGAGCTCTGCTGGCCCGGAGACGGCCGTGCTGGGCGGAAGGACATATGTATGCATGCAAGGATCAGGATCGCCATGCTGGCGGTCGCCGCTCTCTTCGCACTCGCGCTTCCTTACCAAGCCACCGCAATTTCGGCGGTCACCGTCACCCAGGACAGCCTCACGCCCACGACGGCCGTGCCGGGCTCCCCCACGACGGCCACTTTGAAGTTGCACTCGTCCGCTTGTATCACGGTGCTGCAGGTCGGCGTGGCGGTGCGGGATTCGGCGGGGAACAACTACGACTTCCCGGGAGCGATCGCCAACCCGCTGATCTGCCCGAGCGGTTACACGCTCACCACCGGATCGCGCACCTTCCCTGCCGGCACCTACACCGAGTCCGGCTTCTATCTGGACGCGACCGGCTACCACAACCTCACTCAGGTCACCCTGACCGTGGCCTCGTCAGGGACCCCGGGGGATCCCACCAGGGGAAAGACTCTCACCTTCGCGGAGGAGTTCAACTCCCCGATCACCTACGGCAGCCGGTGGGTGGCCGGTACGACCAGCGCCTACCAGTACGGCACCCACAATCCGAACGACGACAAGCTCGACTGGCTGAATCCCGCCAACATCACCTACGCCAACGGACTGGCCTCCTTCACCGCCCAGCCCAGCACCCACACCCTGGAGAACGGCAAGCAGGCGTGGAACACCGGCCTGCTCACCACGGAAGGCTCGACCCAGGGTTTCCAGATCAAGACGGGCGACTACATCGAGACGTCGGTCAGTATGCCCTCGGGCCTGGGAGCGTGGCCCGCGCTCTGGAGCTGGAAGAACGGTGACACCGAGGTCGACAAGTTCGAGTACCACCCCGACAACCCGAACCTCCTGGAGCTGACCAACCACGTCAACGCAGCCCAGGACTACTACACCAACTCCGGTGCAGTGGGCCCCAATTGCTTTGTGAAGATCGGGGCGGTCTACGGCGCCACGTCGGTCGACTGGTATGTCAACGGCGTCAAGGTCTTCTCCGACGGCAAGGGTGTGGGGACGTCGTTCTCGGCGTACATCATCCTGAATCTCTCCGTCGACGCCGGGACCTGGCACCCCGCGCCCTCGAACTCGAACCCGATCAGCTTCTCCGCCGACTACGTGCACGTGTGGCGATGAGAACACCGGCCTCCTCCTGCGCCTGCGTCGCGCGTCCCGCCCCTCACTCCCGCAACCCTCGCTCGCGGCCGGCGTGCGAACTCCTCTCCAAGTCAGGTGATGGTCATGTCTCGTAGGTCGGGCCCCCCACGTCGCGGACGAGCCCTGTGGACCGTCCTGGCGGCCTGCGCACTGAGCGCGGCTCCGGCAGCCGGCGCCGCCGCTCCGGGCGACCACGTGGCCACGCGCGCCCCCGCCCAGGCACGGGTGCCGGTGGCGCACGTGGATCCCGATCCGGATCCTGCACCCGTGGGCGGCAACGTCACGGTGCACATCCTGCTGGCCAACCGGGGACCCGACCGGACGGTCACACCGTTCACGGTCACAGTCGCCCTGCCCGACAACACCACCGCCACGGGCCCGTTCTTCCCCGACTCGTGCCTGGCCGACCCGCTCGGCCTCACCGTCACCTGCACGTTCCCCGGGGGCCTCAACTACCTGAGAACCGCGATCGTGAACATCCCGGCGCAGATCTCAGCGAGCGCGCCCCCGAACTCCAAGCTGCGCGACGGCTCGGTGACCGTGACCAACCCCGACGACCCGGACGCCAAAGTCCGCACCGTGAAATTCGCCATCAGAACAGTCTGACTTCCAGGTGAGGAGACACCGCGTCGGTGTGGTGCCGGGCGTGCCCGGGACCACACCGACGGGCTCCACTCCGTCCACGGGCCGAATCCGGCAGCGGCCGCTTCCGCAGCATCTTGGTCAGCGCTCGTGTCCGGCCCACGGCGGGCCGCATGAGGAACCTGTACGCACGGATCACCCGGCCCACCCCCCTCCTGGCTGACGCGCGGCCAACATGCCACAGGTCACGGACAATGCGCACGATCACTCCGGCGCTCCGCGCCTCCGGACCAGGGATCGCATGCCCGCCCGGCCTGAAGGCCGGGATTCCCTGCGAAGATCAAGGGATGGCGGGTTCGGAGAGGGTGCGGGCCTGCCCGGGTGGGAGTCGGTCAGGCCGGCGCTGGCGGGGGATCAGCAGACGGGGATGCCCAGGTGAAGGACGAAGGTGTGGGGTTCCGGATTGGCGGGGACATCCCAGGTGAGGGTGACCGGGAGGGTGGTGCCCGGGCTGGCGTCGCGGGCGACCTGGACGGCGAAGCCCCGGTTGGCCCAGGACCAGGTGTTGCTGACCGTGTCGGGGCAGGTCGCGGTGGTGCCGTCGGCGGAGAAAGTGCACTCCGCATAGGTCGGCGCCGAGCTCAGGAATTTGGACCCCGGCGGGAGTTGGGCGATCAGTCGGCCGCGCCAGGGGTAGTCGGTGGACGGGCCGCCGTTGTGCTCCTCCACCTCGAAGTCGGCCGGGTTGCCCGGCGCGGTCGGCAGCGGCGCACGGACCAGTTTCAGGTAGGCGCCGGTGACGGGGGCGGAGATGTCGGAGTCCCAGGTGGCACGGGAGTCCACCGGATTCACCGGGTCGTCCCAGGTCACCACGGCGGTGCCGCCGGAGTAGCTGTGCGGCCCAGCCAAGGTGGAGAGCGTACGGGAGTAGATCGTGTGGGTCTCACAGCCGGACGGGGCCAGACTCTTGGCGACGGGGAAGCGGATCCAGTTCCAGCCGCGGTCCACCGGGCCGGACTCCGCCGGGTCGGGTGAGAGCTCCATGCCCTCGTCCGCCGGCCCGTTGACCACAAGCGTGGCGGAGGCCGGAGTCTCGGTGCCCTGATTGCACACCCTGACGGTGAACGGCACGCTGGCGCCGGGTGCGGCAGGCGGACTCGGCGGGGTTACGGCCACGGTCAGGTTGCGGGCGGGCGGCAGCGGCGACTGGGCCGCACCGGCCGTCTGGGCGCCGATCGGGACGACGGTCGCCAGGGCGGCCGTCACGGCCGGCACGAGGGTCATGGGGATCCGCATGGGGGGCTCCAACAGGAATAGCGCGAGCTGGGCGACTCGACGACTGCATTCATCCACGAAGCTACCCTCAGCTGCCGGACTGCACCGCGCTCTGCTGCGCCGAACAGTTCGCGGACCAGCCGCCCTGGACGGCTCGTCGGGAGCTCGGCAGACAGCGCGTCAACCGCTCCCCGGACGGACGCTGCCGTCGTTCATGACGGCCTGCGCCCGCTGTGGTGCCGGGCGTACTGAGCCAGGACAATCCGTAAAGCGGCGCTGGCTGAGACCACGCCGGCCGACCCCGGCCGCATCGTCCGGATCGCTGTCCCTCGTCCCCCTGCAGTTTGAGTGTGACCGCGCCATCTGGCGGATATTGCGCGACACGATGCGAGTTTACCGAGAAATTCTCGCCGGCAAACCATCGAACAGCTATGGTCGCACCTATAATCCGTTCGCCTCCGCACCCTCCCTCTAATGCCCTGATCAGCTTCTGCGACAGGCCAGTTCGCTTCATTCGTCTCAGGCAAGCCCGTTGCGAGGCCGGTGACCGCCTTAGAGGATTCGGCGCCGACGCTCACGCGTTCACCCGGGTTGGAATCTCCACCGGAACCGCCCGCTGCCATCCGGCCGCCTTCCAATCCACCCCCGTTGGAGGGAGATGAAATTGACCGCCCTACCGCAGACGGCTTTGCTACAACGGTGGTTGCACGCGCTGCTGGTGGGCGCCATGGCTGTCGCCGGTGCTTCCCCTGCCGTTGCCGCCCCTGCCGCCGCAGCAGCTCCGCCCCCGGACTCCGTGCAGTTCAGACACTTGTGCGCCGCACCCACACAGCCCGAGGCGATGCGATGCCATGCACTCGTGCGCACCGACATCTCTCCACTCGCGTCGGCACCGAACATTGTTCCGCCAGGTTACGGCCCATCAGACCTGCGCAGTGCCTACAGCCTGCCGGCCACCGGCGGTGCCGGGGCGACGGTCGCCGTGGTCGACGCGTACGACGATCCCAATGCCGAGGCAGACCTGGCGGTTTACCGTGCACAATACGGTCTCGCCCCCTGCACCACCGCAAACGGCTGCTTCAGCAAGATCAACGAGAATGGCTCGACGTCGCCGTTGCCCGCGCCGAACGCCGCATGGGCGGGCGAGACATCGCTGGATCTGGACACGGTCAGCGCGGTGTGCCCGAGCTGCAAGATCCTTCTGGTGGAGGCCAACAGCAGCTCGCTGAGCGACCTGGGCACGGCGGTGAACACCGCGGTGAGGCTCGGCGCCAAATACGTATCAAACAGTTACGGCGGCTCCGAGAGTTCGTACGACCCCACGTTCGACAGCCAGTATTTCAACCATCCGGGTGTGGCGATCACCGTCTCGGCCGGCGACGCCGGCTACGGGGTGGAATACCCCGCGGCGTCGAGGTACGTCACCGCCGTCGGCGGCACCTCGCTGATCCGCTCCGCCACCACCCGGGGCTGGAGCGAGACGGTCTGGGGCACGCCCCTCGGTGGAGTCGGCACCGGATCGGGCTGCTCGGCCTACGATGCCAAGCCGTCCTGGCAGAGCGACAGCGGCTGTCCCAGGCGCACCGTGGCAGACGTCTCCGCCGTCGCGGATCCGGCGACCGGAGTAGCGGTGTACGACACGTACAGCGCACCCGGCTGGCAGGTGTACGGCGGCACCAGCGTCTCGGCCCCACTCATCGCCGGCGTATACGCGTTGGCCGGCACCCCGACCGCGAGCACCTATCCGTCGGCCTATCCCTACACCCACCTGTCCTCGCTGTACGACGTGACCAGCGGAGCCAACGGCAGCTGCGGCACCTACCTGTGCACGGCCCGGGCCGGCTACGACGGCCCGACCGGTCTTGGCACCCCCCACGGAACCGCCGCCTTCGTCGGCTCCGGCGGAGGCACCCCGTGCACCGCGCAGCAACTCCTCGGCAACCCGGGCTTCGAGAACGACACCGCGCCCTGGACAGCCACCCCCGGAGTGGTCGACAACTCCACGGGCGAACCCCCGCACTCCGGTTCCTGGAAGGCGTGGCTCGACGGCTACGGCACCACCCACACCGACACACTGGCGCAGCAGGTGTCCATCGGACCTGCCTGCACCACGGCGAACCTGTCCTTCTGGCTGCACATCGACACTGCCGACACCGGCACCACCGCCCACGACACGCTCAAGGTCGAGCTCATCGACGGCACCACCGTCTCGACCCTGGCCACCTACTCCAACCTCAACGCCGTCGCCGGCTACACCCAGCGGTCTTTCAGCCTGTGCCCGTACATCGGCAAGACGATCACTCTGAGATTCACCGGTGTGGAAGACGCCTCACTGCAGACCAGCTTCGTCATCGACGACACAGCTCTGAACGTGTCATGACGGACTGACCCCCGCGCACCGGAACACCACAGGTCCGGCGTCCACCCTGACCGGGTGGACGCCGGACCGCTGCGGACGGTGGTCGCGCAGCACCTGCCGGGCGCACTGCCGCTGGTTCGGATCGAGCACCTGGCGCTCGCCCGCACGCCGATCCCGCGTTCTGGAGACCATCGCTCCGCGGCCGCCGACCTGCCAGGCGGCCACCAGCCGACGACCGACTCGACACCGACGTCCAGTAGTGGTGTGTCAGGTCGGGGCTGCGTCCAGGGAAGTGGTGTACGGGTTCCGCGCGTTCCGGGGGTTTGGTCCCGGTTCGGTGTGTGGCGTCTGCAAGCGAGACGGCCGCCGGTTGATCCTTCGAGATGTCCGACGTCACGAAGGGAGGAGACCTGCACGACGACCGTACCTGACAGTCTGCCGTTCGCCGCGCTCCTGAAGGAGAACCCGGATGGCCAAAGCCGTCGCCACGATCCGGTCCTCCAACCCCACGAACGACCGAACAAGGAGATCCGCCAACGCATCGACGTCGTCGGCGTCTTCCCCGACCGCGCCGCCATCATCCCTCTCGTTGGGCCGCGCTCGCCGGGCGGAGCGACGAATGGGCCGAACAGCGCCGCTACATGGGTCCCGAGGCCTTCGGCCGCTGCCGCGTTCACCTCATCGAGGAGGAAACCGACGCCGGCCTGACCCCAATTTCCCTCACCGCACGGGCTGTCGAGGGATCACCGAGTGGCCGACTCTTGCACCACTCCACCGGGCGTGACCGCGACGATTCGGGGTCACTCGCCGGTGTCCTGTGGGATGTCGGGGACCTCCCACGTCCCGTCCTTGTCGTCCACCGCAGCTTTGGGATCGGGACGGACCGGACCCAGGATCGGCATCCCGCCGATTGGCGACAATTTGACGAACGCCCCGGTGTGCGGGGCCTGTACGACCAGGCCGTCGCCGATGTACATCGCAACGTGCGTCGCCCCGGAGAAGTAGACGACCAGATCGCCCGGCCGCAGCTGGTTCAGCGGTACGTGCTGGAGCTGCGCCCATTGCTCCTGGCTGGTGCGCGGGATCGGCCGGCCGGCGTGCGACCATGCCTGCGAGGTGAGCCCGGAGCAGTCGTACCCATCCGGGCCCGCGCCACCCCACACATATGGTTTGCCGATCTGTGCCAGCGCGTAGGCCACAGCCGCGCGTCCCGCCTGTGAGGGGGTGCGTTCGCCCTCGCCGAGCACGCCCGAGGCCAGAAGAGCCATCTGTGCTTGGTCTGCCTCGGCTTTCTCCAAACGCTCCAGGTCGGCGCGCTGCGCGCTGGTCAGGGAAGAGACCAGGCGCTCGGCCGCCGCCAGCTGCTTCGCGGCCTCGGCCTTCGCCTGCTCCTGCTGGGCGGCCAGCGTCCGTGACTGCTCGAGGGCGTCCTCGGCCTGTTTCTTCAGTGAGTCCAAGGCCGACCGCTCCGACCTCAACCGGGCCAGAAGGGCCGACTGGGAACGACTGGCTTCGGCCAGCAGCTGTGCGATCTCAACCGTCTCGTACGGGTTCTTGGAGAACAGCAGACCCGCATAGGCTGAGGCGTCGCCGTTGCGGTACTGGGCGGCGGCGAGCTGTGCCGCGACATCGATTCCGGCGTCCACCGACCGCTGTTGGCGCTCCACCTTGCTCTTGAGGTCGTCGACCCTGCTCTGCTGCTCGGCGAGTCTGCTGACTGTGGCGTTGTACTGCTCCGTGGCAGTCTCGGAGTTCTGGTAAAGCTGCTGGACCTGACCGAGCAGGGCGAGGGTTGTCTTGGAGTCGGCCGGCGGGTCGGAGCCGGGAGCTGCGGTCGGGTTCGGCTCAGGTGCAGCGTCCGCACTCCGGGCAGCCAGCGGAAGCAGCAGCGCGGCGACCGTGAGTGCCACGCAACATCGCGGTGCTACCCGCGCCCGCAGGAGGCGGACCCCCGCCATTCCCGCGTGGTGCACAGCGCCCATCGGCTCATCTCCGTTCTTGGCTCCGCAGTCCAGTCAATATCGGTCTGGGAACAAATAATCAGATACAGCCCGAAATATCCGGTGCTGACTCGCTCTACGCAGGACGTGCAACCTCACTCCGCATAGTCGTGAGACTGCTGGTCGGCCCATTTCGACGAGCACACTGAAAAACCATCACGGTCGGCCTCTGCTGACTGGTCCCTCCCCCGGGGACGTGGGCACCGGAGCTTTATGCGGCGAGCGTGATCCTGCGGGACATCGCTGTCTGATGTTCGACCTGGATCGGGCTGAGATGGCCGAGCGTTGAGCGGCGCTTGCGGACGTTGTGGAACGGGATCCGGCGGAACACGTCCAGCATCGCCTGGTCCTGGCTAAGGGCTGTCCCGTTTAAGCAGGTGAGGCGGCGCTGACGGACGCGGTACGGTCCTCGGACGGAGCTCTTGGACCGGGCCTGCTCACTGCACGGACCCGGCATCGGCCCCTCGTCTCTGGTCGGCAGCCGGCTTGTCCAAGTGCCGGCGTCGTGGCACACGCACGACGGGCGACCCGCCGACGGCCCGGTCGAGGTGTGGCTGATCGACGATCAAGACAGGTCCACCAACATCGCCAGCGGCACGGACTGGTGCCTCATGGTCGAGTCGTCCTGTTGCTGGTCACCGGCCGTGCGGATGCGGGCGGCCTTGTGGAAGCGGCATCAGGCCGCGGAGTTCGAGTCCGGTGCAGCCGTCGCGCAGCCGCGTCTGCCGGCGTTGGACGCATCCGGCCCGGGCGATAGGTTCACCCGGGCCGGCGTACTGTGCGGGCGCGAGTGGCTGACGGGCTTCACATGGCCTGTGACCTGTGCTGATAGTGAAGTGTTGTTGGATTATTAGGCCGCTCAAGTGATTTCTCGGGTGACGCGCCAGATTTCTTGAGGCGGATGCTCAGGAGTCACCGGTCCGTATGGCGAAGATAAGCCGGGCCGGGCTCGCGGTCAGCTTCCCGACCCCGCCACAGGACCGCGTCGTCTCTCCTGCCGTCGGTGGCCGTCAAGACACGACCGGCTCGCCCACTCCGCCACACAAGGGATCTCCTATGGGTTCATACACTAGGCGCGGCACCAGCATCACCGCGCTCTCGGGCCTCGTCGGTGCGATGTGCTTCGCCACACCGGCCTATGCCGCCCTTCCATCGCCGATCGCGAATGCGTATGTCGCCTCGGCTGATGCCATCGGGACGATCGTCGCCGTGGCGCCCGTGCCGGTCTCGAACTACCCGCCCGGTGGTACGACGACCCAGGTCGGCCTCACCGCCGGGCCGTTCGTCACGAGCTCGACCCTGACCGCCACCACTGCCGGGAACCCCGCAGCCGGGACCTCCAGCGCCTCCGCCACGGTGGAGCACCTCGCGGCCAACTTCGGCCCCATCGGCTCCCTGGACCTCACCGGTATCAACTCCAGTTGCAACGCGACCCCCAGCGGGGCGACCGGGTCCGGAGTGATCGCCAGCGGCACCGTCACCGTCGACAGCCTCCCCCCGCTCACCCTCCAGGCACACGCGGCACCCAATACCAGCGTGACCATCGCCGGCCTGGGCCAACTCACGCTCAACGAGCAGTCGACGGACGCCAACGGGGTGCTCACGGTCAACGCCGTGCACCTGGTGCTGCTGCCGACCTTCAACGCAGCCAATGTCATCGTCGGGCACGTCGAGTGCGGAGGCTCGGCTCCTGCCCCGTCCATCACCAAGACGGCGGCTGAGAGTTCGTTCGTCGCGGGACAGACGATCCACTACACGTACGCCGTGAAGAACAACGGCACCCAGCCGCTGGCCAACATCGCGGTGACGGACAACGGCCCGGGTACGCCGACGGTCACCTGCCCCACAGGCCCGCTGCTGCCCGGCGCCTCGGAGAACTGCACCGCCACCTACACCGCGACCGCCGCGGACGCGGCGGCGGGGAGGATCACGGACACCGCGACGATCACCGCCACCCTCCCCGACGAGGAGGGCACCGTGACCGGCACCAGTGGCCAGCTGACCATCCCGCTCAGGGCGCTGTCCATCACGAAGTCGGCAATCGACCCGGCCTTCCAGGCCCCCGGCGAGACGGTCCACTACACCTACACCGTCACCAACACCGGCCAGGCGCCGCTGACCAACGTGCACGTGACCGATGCGACGGCTGGTGTCGTCGTCTCCGGCTGCGGCACCAACCAGCTGGCGCCCGGCGAGTCCACGACCTGTCACGCCACCTACACCACGACAGCAGCCGACGTCGCAGCCAAGACGATCACCGACCAGGGCACCGCCACCGCCACCGACTCGAACGGGCAGACGGTGACGGCGACCAGCAACACGGTCACCACCCCGTTGGCAGCACTGTCGGTGGTCAAGACCGCCACCCCGGCCCGGTTCACCGCGGCGGGGCAGACGATCCACTACACCTACACCGTGACCAACAACGGCTCCACGCCGCTTACCAACATCACGGTGACGGACACCGGCCCCGGTGCGCCGACGGTCACCTGCCCCACAGGCCCGCTGGCACCCGGCGCCTCGGAGAACTGCACCGCCACCTACACCACCACCGACGCGGACGTGGCCGCAGGCAAGGTCGCCGACACGGCGACAGTGTCGGGCACGACGCCGTCCGGCGAGGTAATCACCACCACCACTCAGGGTGTCACGACGACGCCGTTCGCCGGCTTCAAGGTCGTCAAAGCTGTCGAGGAGACTGCGTTCTCGGCCCCCGGCCAGCTGCTGCACTTCACCTTCACCGTCACCAACACCGGTGGACAGCCGCTGAGTTCGCTCGCCGTCACGGACACGCTCCCCGGCTCGCCGACGGTATCGTGCCCGATGACCACGCTGGCGCCGGGCGCCTCCACCATCTGCACCGCCACGTACACCACCACCCGCGAAGACGTCGCGGCCGGAAGGATCACCGACACCGCGACGGTCACCGGTACCACCCCCGACGGCGGTACCGTGACTGCCACCAGCAACACGCTCACCATCGTCGCGTGCACCCCGTGCGAGGACCACGACCACGGCGGCTGCACAGGCGACCATCCCTCGGGCCACGAACACGGCGACGGCGGTGATCCCGGGAACGAGCACGAACACGAGCACGGCCACGAGCACGGCCACGAGCACGGGCACGGCGGTGAGCCCGCGAGCTACCACGAGCACGGCCACGGCGGTGAATCCGGGAACGAGCACGAGCACGGCCACGAACACGGGCACGAGCACGGCCAGGGCGGTGAACCCGGGAACGAGCACGAGCACGGCCACGAGAACGGCCACGAGAACGGGCAGATCTCGCACCCCCGGCCTCCGGAGCACGCATCCGGTCACAGCGGAGGCTCCCTGCCCCACACCGGGGCTGGAGTTCCGATCAAGGCCGCCGGACTCTCCGCAAGCGCCCTGCTGGGCCTTGGCGCGTTCCTGGTCCGTTGCGGCAGCGCCCGCAGGCGCCGGTCGGACGCTGCCTAACAGAGCGGGGCAATGAGCTGAACACCGATTGACCAGGACTGATCAGACCAGCGGTGGCCCGGGAACTGGAACGTTCCCGGGCCACCGCTTGTTACTGGTCCTTACCTTCGAGAGAGCTTAGAAGGTCATGTCGCTCCTGGTTCCCACCTGAAACTGCTTCCCCGGGTTCACACGTCCCAGTCTCCAGGTGTCCAACCGCAGCGTGGAACTTCAGGTGGCCCAGGCGGGTGGCGTGGGTACGCCGAGGGTGCGACGCGCGGTCAGGTCCTCCTCGGACCTCGGGTCATGGGAGGCCGGCAACGGTGTCGCCGGGTCAGGTTGCCGGGCGGGACAGCGCCGCGAGGCGGGCGAACGCGGTGGTCAGTTCGTGGGGCCAGGACCAGGTGGCGGCGATCCGCAGGTGCACCAAGACACTCCTCGTGTATCTCGACAGGCCGGTCAAATGCCTCACCAACAGGAACGGGTCGGACAACTTACTGCAATCAGGAGCCTTACACGCCGCCACACCGCAGGACAGGCTGCACGCGCGCGGCGCGACGGCGGTCGCCGACGGGCATCAAGCGCAGCAACGGACCCAGCCCGCTTCCGCCCGGGTGGCGACCCGGTGCCTGGGGCGCCTCCACGTGCCTGCCCCCCGCTGTGCCGCCGCCACCGGCCGGGCTGTGCCGAGCGGAGGCTTGGGCAACGTCGTTGCCCGCCGGGTCCGGGGTTGGCTCAGTGCGGGGATCTGTGTCGTGGGGTTTTTGGAGTGGGTGCCTTGTGCGAGGGGGCCGGGCGGGCGCGACGGGTGGCGGTGATCTGGCGGACGAGTTGGTGCAGGGCGGTGAGGGATGTGAACGGGGGCAGGCCGGCGATGATCAAGTCGGGCATCGTCGGGGCGGTGTGGGCGATGCAGAGCGCGGTGGCTACAGCGGAGAACACCACAACCACGACCCAGGCATGCGCGATCCGGCGTCCGCCCATGGCGGCACGCAGGATCGACAGGGAACCCGCCAGCCACGGTCCGTAGACGACGGCCGGCCACAGGTGGGCAACGCCGGGCGGCACCCGGGACAGCGACAGGTCCCGCAAGGGATCGTAGGAGAGCATTCCGCCCAGCAGGCACACCGAGGTGACGGTGAGCACGGTCAGCAGCCTGGCCAGCGCGCCCACCACTTGCGGCCACAACACCACCGGGGGGCGCCGGTGAAGAGCAGGCGAACGGCGAACGGCCGCATCGAAAGCGACCTCGGGCTGCGCGGACCCGTCGCCCGGCTCACGCGGGCGCGGAGTGAAGGGCCCCACGGGCTCCGACGGGTCGAGTGAGTCGGTGTCCGGACAGGGCAACGGTGGACTCCTGAACCCGGCCTTCCCGAGCTGCCGGCCGTCCTGCTGGCAGGTGACGGCCCACAGGTGGTCCTCACACCCCTCGTACATCACAGGACCGAATGAGGGAAAGAACTCGGCCGGCGCATCTCCGACCCCGCATGCCCCACGCCCACGATCGTGTCTGGTCCGGATCTCGCTGCTCTCATGCGGGGTTCACATTCCAGCCGGTACTGGAAGGGCGCCGCATCGCTGGTGGAAGTCGTTGTCGATCGGAGATCGTCCGCACGAGGTCCGCCGACAGGTCCGAGCAGTTCCGCAGGACGACTCGCTGAAGACCCATATCCCCAGCAACCTGCAGCTGCGCGCCTCCGGTGCACATGCATCTGGCATAGTCAATTCATGCATACGACCACAACGACGTACTCCCCCGCCCGGTATGTACGCCAAATGGGGGGCGCCGACAATCCACCCTGGACCGCGGGGCCCTCCCTGTACATCCGCGGGCCGGGCGCGCTCAAAGGCTGTCGGTCGTGCGGCTGATCCGGCTGGCCGGTATGAACAGTATGTTCGGCACGAGCTGCACCGAGGGTGTTGTCAACTTGAGCATCCATTGCATGCACATGCCAGCAAGCCCTTCCGCTTGCCCGGAAATTACTTCACATGAGACCATCTGCTCCATTTTTCGGGGGCACAAAGGGATCTTCTGGCATGGGCACGGCAGGGAGGCTCACATTTGACAGCACCCACCATCTGCGCGCCGATCTTCGATCCCGGATAATGGCTGCTCTTCCCCAGCCTGCCAATCAACCTGCCAGCTCGCTGTGCGCCCCTGAGAAATTTCAACGAGCACCCCCTGGCAGCGATTTGCGACAGAATCTCTAGGCAGGAGGATTGAATCAATAAAATCCTACCCTGCACGCCACTGGGTAATTTCGATGAGCATCAGGTGCGTTCAATATGGAACGACGCGTGTCTGCCGCACATGCCGGGTGGGACGCCGTTCGTTGATGAGACATGAGTTCAATACGCCAGCAGATGACTTCACCACCCCTGGTGCAGGATCCGGTGACCAGTGTCGGAAAGTTGCTCTTCGTCCCCGGCCGGAGGAATTTTCGCGGTCGACGGGCGGATGGCTACCTTCCGTGCAACGGCGAGCGGCCCGTCCTCGGGGCTGCGTCGTTCTCGCGGTGCCTCCGGGTTGATCACGTGATGCCCAGGACAGCGAGTGGGCGGGCGATGTCGCGGGCGTGGTGCCGCCGGCCCGCGGCGATGTCGGTGTGGCCGGTGAGTCCGAGTGCGCCGATGGCGAGGTTGCGCAGAGCGGCGGGAGTGAGGCGTCGGCGGACCATTCCGCCATCGCCACAAGTGACTTGACTCCGGCCAGGACCGCGCAGATGGCCAAGGCCAGGACGAGGACCAGTGATTCCCAATGGTGCTTGTCAAGCACTCTGGTGACGCGCGGCGGGCAAGTCGCATCGGTGCGATATCGCGCGTTGGCGGCTCGGTTGTGAAGGCGCGCTGGTCTCGTACGAGGGCCCACAGCACGTCGAGGCAGCGCCTGGCGAGGGCGACTGCTTGCGGCTCTTCCCCTCCACTCTCTCCGTTCGTAGAACGTTTAGGGGGTGGGGCAGCAGCGGGCGGCGACCTGAGCACGGAGAGATAGAACACCCGCAGGAGGCGGCGACCCGGGGCTGGTGAAGGCGTCCACCCCTTGATCTTCGCAGGGAATCCCGGCCTTCAGGCCGGGCGGGCATGCGATCCCCGGTCCGGAGGCGCGGAGCGCCGGAGTGATCGTGCGCATCGTCCGTGACCTGTGGCATGTTGACCGCGCGTCAGCCAGGAAGGGGGGTGGGCCGGGTGATCCGTGCGTACAGGTTCCTCATGCGGCCCGCCGTGGGCCGGACACGAGCGCTGACCAAGATGCTGCGGGATCACTGCTCGCTCTACAACGGCGCTCTCCAGGAGCGCCGCGACGCGTACCGGCACGTCTCGAAGACCGGCATCAAGTACGGGATGCAGTCAGCGCAGTTCAAGGAGATCCGCTCGTTCGACCCGCAGTGGCAGGGCCGCTGGTCGTTCTCCGGCCGGCAGGCCACGCTCCGACGGCTGGACAAGGCGTTCGCGGTGTTCTTCCGTCGGGTCAAGTCCGGCCGGACGCCCGGATATCCGCGCTTCCGGGGGGTGAACTGGTCTGGCACGGTGGACTTCCCCAGGGACGGGGACGGCTGCCGGTGGGACTCCACCCCGCACGACCCGGTGACCCGTGTCCGGTTCCAGGGGGTTGGGCACGTCGAGGTCAACCGGCACCGCCCGGCAGTCGGCAAGGTCAAGACGATCCCGGTCAAGCGCGAGGGCCGCAAGCGGTTCGTGGTGCTCACCGCCGGGCAGACCGCGCCGGAGCCGCTTCCCGCGACCGGCAGCGTGGTGGGCATCGACATGGGCATAGCCGGCTTCCTCGCCGGCTCCAACGGCGAGTTCGTACCCGATCCCCGCCACGGGCGGAAGGCTGCCGCGAACCTCGAAGCCGCGCAACAGGCCCTGTCCCGGTGCAGGCGCCGGTCCAGCCGTTGTCGCGAAGCCGTGCAACGCGTCGCCGCCGTGCATCGCAAGGCCTGCCGGCAGCGGCTCGACCACGCCCACAAGACCGCCCTTGGCCTGGCCCGCGCGCGACTTCATCGCGCACGAAGACCGCAGGATCCGCAACATGAGCAGGTCCCCCGTGCCGAAGCCCGACCCCGGCCGGCCGGGCGTCTTCCTGCCCAACGGCGCGGCAGCCAAGGCCGGACTCAACCGTTCGATAGCTGACGCTGGTTGGGGGGTGTTCCTGACGATCCTGCACGCCAAGGCTGAGAGCGCCGGATGGGAAGTCATCGCCGTGGACCCCCGCAACACCTCCCGGGCCTGCCCCGAATGCGGGCACCTATCCGGGGAGAACCGGCCGGCACAGGAGAAATTCCATTGCGTCGCGTGCGGCCACACGGCGCACGCTGACACAGTGGGAGCCACCAACGTTCTACGGGCCGGGCTGAACGGCGCCGCCCTGCCCGGCTTGGCGAGAAGCCCCCGGCTTCAGCCGGGGCAGGAGTCACGGTGCACACCCTGGCCAGGGCGGTGATGGCCCTGGACGAGGAGATCGCCGCCACCGACGCCCTGATCGAAGCCAGGTTCCGCGAGCACGAGCACGCCGAGGCCATCACCAGCATGCCCGGCATCGGCACCCTGGTCGGCGCCGAGTTCATCGCCTGCACCGGGCGGCGACATGGACGCCTTCGGCAGCTCCGGCCGTCTGGCCGGAGTCGCCGGCCTGGCACCGGTTCCCAGGGACTCCGGACGCATCAGCGGCAACATGCGCCGGCCCCACCGCTACCACCGTCGCCTCCTGCGGATCTTCTACCTCTCCGCCCAGGCCGCCGCCCGCTGCTGCCCCGTCTCCAGGGCGTTCTACGAACGCACGAGGAGCGAGGGCAAGTCCCACAAGCAGGCCGTCCTCGCCCTCGCCAGGCGCCGCCTCGACGCCCTCCGGGCCCTCATACGCGACCGCCGCACCTTCACGACCGAGCCACCCCAACGCGGTCTCGCAGCGGCGTGACCTGCTCACCATCCGTCACGCTCGTCCTTCACAAACCCGATTGGGAATCAGTGAGTGACGTCGGCACCGACCCCGACACGCCCCGACGCAACTGAACGGCAGACAGGTTGACAACGCCTGTCCAGAGTCTCGTACTCGGCACTGTCCTCTGCTTGCATGCCGCCGAGAAGCGGCGCTTCTCCGAACATGGTTCCACCTGCGGATCCGGAACCCCGTGATCGCTGGTGCCGGCCACCGGGACCGCCCCCTCTCCACCCTTGACTCAATGAATCATCAAGTATTCCTGACTCATCTTCTTTGCCAGAGAGGCCCTTCCACAGTCTCGCCACTGCCGCGAATAGACGGAACCTGCCCTTCGACTCAGGAAGCCACCATCCGGTGGCGCCACTTGATCGTGCTCCTTGCACTCATCACCCGACGGACATTTATCCTACAAATGAAGGCCAGACTAATGACACACCGTCAACTTTCTGCACACTGGAATGCGAAACCCGGCAGATCCGCAGCAGCGCGCCAGACCTTCTCGCCGCGAGGAGCACAGACAGGGAGAGCAGTTGAGCCGGTCGGCGGACGAACAGTCTGACGAACCAAGGCCAGCTGGGTGATATTTGGGCGCCGCCGAGGGAAGTCGATGACGGTTCCATTGGTGTGAGTACATAGTTGTGAAACTCGGCGGGCCGAGTGATGCACCCGTCCTTGCTTGCAAGTTGACGTACTGTCTGCGCGTTCGCTCTCAGTTCTGCAGGAGGTTTCCAGTATGAAGATTCATTCACTCCGAAGATCTCGTCTCAAGGCCGCCACCATGTTCTCGGCGGCAAGTGCCCTTGCCATGGTCGTCAACATGGCTTCGACGACGGTCGCTGTGGCCAACGCGATCGAGAGGTCCCACGTCGATTACGCGCACGGAGTTCCGGGTCCGAATGGCGCTGTGAGTGATCACTTCAATACCGCTACATGGCGGCTGGCCAGTCGTGCGGACGACGACGGGCGTCATGAGCACCCGGGCCCCCAGGGCCCACAGGGCACGCAGGGCTTCCAGGGCACGCAAGGCTTCCAGGGCTCCCAGGGCTTCCAGGGCAACCAGGGCAACCAGGGCTTCCAGGGCAACACCGGCACCCAGGGCCTTCAGGGCTTCCAGGGCAACCAGGGCAACCAGGGCACCCAGGGCAACACCGGCACCCAGGGCCTTCAGGGCTTCCAGGGCAACCAGGGGTTCCAGGGCAACACCGGCACCCAGGGCACCCAGGGCAACCAGGGCAACCAGGGCACCCAGGGGTTCCAGGGCGACACCGGCAACCAGGGCCTTCAGGGGTTCCAGGGCTTCCAGGGTGACACCGGCACCCAGGGCTTCCAGGGGTTCCAGGGTGACACCGGCACCCAGGGCTTCCAGGGGTTCCAGGGTGACACCGGCACCCAGGGCCTTCAGGGGTTCCAGGGGTTCCAGGGTGACACCGGCACCCAGGGCCTTCAGGGGTTCCAGGGGTTCCAGGGTGACACCGGCACCCAGGGCCTCCAGGGGTTCCAGGGGTTCCAGGGCGACACCGGCACCCAGGGCCTCCAGGGGTTCCAGGGGTTCCAGGGCGACACCGGCACCCAGGGCCTCCAGGGCTTCCAGGGGTTCCAGGGCGACAC
>NZ_JARZAJ010000050.1 GCF_029892105.1 Kitasatospora sp. GP82
GTGGATGTCGAGGGGCCGGCAGCCCTGGGGGTGGCTTGCCGGCCCCTCGACATCCACCCTTCGCCCGCCGGGGGCGCGGTGGTCAGCCCTGTGTGGCGATGTGCTGGGCTGCGAGCCGGCCGAAGGTGAGCGAGCGCAGCACCGAGGTGGCGGGCGGGTACTCGTGGTAGAACAGCCCGGTGATCTCACCGGCCGCGTACAGACCGGGGATCGGGGTGCCGTTCCCGGTGACGACCCGGCCGTTGAGGTCGGTGCGCAGCCCGCCGTAGGTGAAGCAGATCGCAGCGGTCACCGGCACGCCGATGAACGGCGCGGTGTCCAGCGGGGTGGCCCAGTTGGACTTGGGCGGGGTCAGGCCGACGGTGCTCTTGCCGTCCAGCCGGGTGTGGTCGAACTCGCCGGGGCCGACCGCCGCGTTGAACTCCGCGACGCTCTTCTCGAGCTGCTCGGCGTCCACCCCGAGCTTGTGGGCGAGCTCGCCCAGGGTGTCGGCCTGCTCCGGCGGGACGTCGCTCAGCAGGGAGTTCATGATGCCGGGGATGGCCAGGGTCTTGGCGTCGGCGATCCAGTACGCCTCCTGGTCCTGGTTGCGCCAGATCTCGAAGCCGATGTGCTCGAAGGTGTTGTCCCAGGTGTCCTTGCCCTCGTCGAAGAAGCGCTCCAGCTTGCTGTTGAGGAAGATCCCGGTGGGGTAGCCGTAGAGGACCGCGTCGGCCTTGTCGGTACGACGGTCCACCGGCTCGGCGTGGATGCCGTCGAACTGGCCTGCCGTGTCGGCGCCGAGCTCCAGCGCCATCCGCAGGCCGTCGCCGCGGTTGTTGGCGATGCCGGGAGCGATCAGCGGCAGGTCGCACGCGTTCTGGCCGAGATAGCGGGTGAGCATCTCGGCATTGCCCTGGAAGCCGCCGCAGGCCAGTACGACGGCCCGGCCGGCCAGCCGCTCGGTGCGGCCGTCGGCGCCGCGCACCAGCACGCCGTCCACGGTGCCGTCCTCGGCGACGCTCAGCCGCAGCGCCTCGGTCTGGTAGCGGATGTCCACCCGGGGGTCGTTCTCGATCCGGGAGGCCAGCGCCTCCACGATCGAGGCGCCGCCGCCGCGCGGTGCGCAGGGAGGGGTCATGGAGGGCTTGCCGGCTTCGAAGGTGTGCGGCAGCGGGAACTCGTCGAAGGCCAGCTCGACGCCGCGGTCCTCGATGAACTTCAGGGTGGCGGGGGTCTCCTGCTCCAGCAGTCGCATGTAGCCGTCGTCGGCCAGACCGCCGGCGGCGCGCTGGACGCGGTCGGGCCAGTCGGTGTCGAGTCGGCGCTGCTCGTCCACCCGCAGGAACGCACCGGTCCAGCGGGTGGCCCCGCCCCGGTCCTGCTCGGCGGAGCGTTCGAGGACGGCGATCCGGGTGGGCTCGGCGCGGTCGGCGGTGGCCTCGGCGTAGGTGACGGTGGCGGCCAGTCCGGCGGCGCCGAAACCGATCACAATCAGGTCGTACTGTGCTGGGCTCATGAGTCTTTTCCTTGGTAGGGCAAGGTGGTCGGACGTGGGGGAGGTGGATCAGCGCGCGGGGTTGATGACCCGGCTGGTGCGGTACAGGCGGAACCTGGCGCTCTCGGTGGTCTTGGCGAAGTCCGCGTAACGGCGGGAGAACTCCGGGTCCTGGAAGATCGCGGCGAACTGCTCCTCGCTCTCCCAGGCGGCGAAGTTGATGACGGTGTCGTTCTCCACGCTGGTCAGCAGCCGCGCCCCGCGGAACCCGTCGGCGGAACCCGCGACATGGTCGACCACATGGGCGAGCGCGTCGATGGACTGCTCGGCGTTCTCGGTGAGCGCGACGTTGACCAGCAGTACCGGCGCACCCGGCTCCGGCGCGGTCACCACGCCCGGGCTGACGACACCACGGGGCTCGAAGCCGTCGGTCTCGTACGCGGCGACGCCGAGCTGGTGCCACGGGTCGCTCTCGATGAGCTTGCGCAGTTCGTCGGCGTCGAGATCGGCGGTGACGACGATGGCACCGCCCTCGGGACGCGGCCCGCTGAGCAGGATCCGGCCCGCGTCGGCGTGCTCGCGGACCCATGCCTTGTGGGCGGCCATGCTGGCCTCGACGGCCGGCCGGGGCTGGAGGTAGCTGAGCTTGAGGATGTGAATCACGGTGGTGTCCTTGTCGGTTGCTCGACTGCGCGGGTTCCCTCGCGCAGTACTCGGGTGCTCGGGCGGGCGCCTGCCCAACTGCCGGGTCGGGTGCTCGGGTCGGGTGCTCGGGCCGGATACTCGGGGCGGGTGCCGCTCAGCCGCGGGTCGCGGCGCTGACGCGGGCGATGACCGACTCGGCCTCGGTGACCAGTTCGCGGACCAGCTCACCGGCCGGGCGGATGTCGTTGACCAGGTCGACCACCTCACCGGCGAACATGGCGCGCTGCTGCACGTCGTCCGCGGCGACGGCGGCGGCCCAGTCCGGCTCGACCTCCGCGCGGTGGGCGATCAGCTCGTCCTCGCGGTGGCCCCAGGTGCGGTAGAAGTCGTTGGCCACCGCGCGGGCCGGGTAGGCCCGGTCCCACGGGATGCCCCGGACCTGGTCGAAGATCCGGGTGTTGACGGTGTCGGCGGCCCGCGTGGTCGGCAGTGTCGCCTTGAAACCGGGCGTCGCCAGCGACTCCTCGGTGGCGGTGAAGCGGGTGCCCAGCATCACGCCGTCGGCACCGAGGGCAAGACAGGCGGCCAGGCCCCGTCCGTCCGCCACACCGCCGGCGGCGATCACCGGAACGGCGCCTTGGACCAGGTCGACGATGGTCGGGATCAGCGGCATGGTGGCCCGGACCTTGTGGTGGCCGCCGGCCTCGGCGCCCTGGGCGATGAGCGCGCTCGCGCCGGCCGCCAGGGCTGCCTCGGCCTGCTCGGGCTCGTGCACCTGGACCACCGCGTGGGCGCCGGCCGAGCGTGCCTCCGAGACGTAGCGGCGCACCTGGTCCGCGTTCCCGAAGGAGAGCGCGACCACGGGCGGCGCATAGCCGAGGACCTTGTCCCAGAGGCCGGGACGCTCGTCGAAGGTGAACATCACGCAGCCGGCGCCCCAGACGCCGCCGCCCGCCGCCGCGATCGGCAGATGTTCGTCGATGAAGGCGGCGTCGCCGTAGCTGACGCCGACCAGGCCCAGCCCTCCGGCAGCAGTGACCGCTGTGGCCAGCCGGCCGCCGGACACCGATCCCATGGGCGCGGACACCACAGGGTGGTCGATGCCGAGTAGTTCGGTCAGCTTGGTCTTGAGCATGCGGACTCCCTGGACGGAAGGCTGGTGGTGGAGAGGGAGGCGATGCGCTCTCCCTGTGCTCAACACACTAGGCAGCGGTACCAGTTGACGTCCAAGACCGGAAGTGAGTGGAAGCCATCAGCTCCAGCCTATGTCCCTTTTGAAACAAGGAAGTTGACGATGCATCATATGACTGAACGTCACAAGACCCGCCTCCGGAGTCACCGGAGGCGGGTCTTGCGAGGGTGCGGAATTCGGTTGTCCGGGCCGGTTGTCCCAGCCCCCGCGACGGCGTCTCAGTCCGTGTCGAGCAGCGGCCACCGCTGTTCGGCGGCCACCTCGCGCAGGATGCGACCCGGCGGGGTACCGCCGAGGGCGGCCAGCGCCAGCTGCTCCCGGGGGGCGTCCCCGGCGGCCCACGGGAGCCAGGTCAGCTCCGGGAGGCCGCGAACGGCGGACCGCGGGCGCAGCGCGACCAGGTTGGGGGTGGACCGGAGCGTGTGGACGAACAGCGCCTGCTGGTCGATGGCGATCGGCAGCAGTTTCGGCTGCCAGCCCAGCAGGGCCAGTTGGGCCAGTAGGGGATGGGTGTGGTCCGGGCCGCGTTCGGTCCGGGCCGACCAGAGGATGTGCTGCTGGGTCAGCTCGTCCCAGGGGAGCGAGGACCGGATGGCGAAGGGGTGATGGGCCGGAACGACGATCCCGAGCGGCTCGTCCCAGATGGTGGCGGAGACGATGCGGGGATGGCTCAGCGGAGCCCGGACGATCCCGAAAGTGATCTCGCCGTGCTGGAGCAGTTCGAGCTGCCGCTGGGACGGGACGCACTGGAACTGCACCGGGGAGAGCGGCTCCTCCGGCTCCCTGGCGGGCAGTCGTGAGGCGAGCGCGTCCTCCACCGTGCCCAGTACCTCGGACGGGATGTCGGCGCAGATGCCGACGGTCCAGGTCCCGCGCTTGGGTGCGGCGGCGTCGATGGCGGCGCGCAGCTGGCTCGGAATGCCCTCGACTCCGCGCAGGAACACCCGCCCGGAGTCGGTGAGTTCGACCCCTCGCGAGCTTCGGGTGAACAGCGGGGCACCCACCTTTCGTTCCAGCCGCAGGATCTGCTGGCTCAGGCTGGGCTGCGAGATGTGGAGCTCCTCCGCAGCGCCGGACACCGTGCCGACTCGGACCACCGTCAGGAAGTAGCGCAGGTGCCGTACGTCGACGTCATCGGCCGACTGGGCCGGACGGGAGGGCTGCTCCCGCCCCGCCGGTGCCCGGCGCTGGGGGGTGGTCGGGCGTCGGGTGGCCGTGGGGCGCTGGGGAGGGGCCGGGCGCTGGCCCGTGGGCGGGTGCTGCCCTCTCGCTGGTCTGGCGGTCGGTGCCGGCGCCGTCGTGACTGAGCGGTCGGTGGCCCTGTGCTGCTGTAGCGCAGTCATCTGTCGTCCTCGCTAAGCGTCGTGTGGGGCAACTGGCGTTCTTCGGGGGCGAGAATCAGCATCGCACCAGGAAGGTTCCTTCTGGAAGGTATTTTTTATGATTCTGACGTATCGCTTACGTGGTAGCCGGATCCCACCTCGCCGTGGATCATCGTCAGCAGCAGCCGGGCCTCGTCCTCCCAGCGGGAGCCCTGGCGGCCCGAACCCCGGGGATGTCCGGCGTGCTGCGCCGAGCTGACGACCGTGAGCAGCAACTGTGCCACCAGCTCAGGGCGGTAGGGCCGGGGGATGCGTCCCGCCTCCTGGGTCGCCCGGGCCAGCGACAGCATGACCCGGTAGATCTCCCGCAGGATGGCGGGGCCGTCGGCGGCGGACTGGGAGCGGTCCGCGATCAGCCGGGCGGCGGCGCGCAGTCGTACCTCGCTCCGCAGCCGGCGGCCGATGTCGAGGGTGAGGCGGTGCAGCGCCGTCGCGGTGTGCGCGTCTCCGTCCGTCTCGCCCCGCCCGCGGCCGGTGCGACCCTCCGTGTCCTCGGCTCCGCCCTCGTAGGTGTGGCGCAGTTGGCGCCAGGTCTCCTCGGCCTGCTGGACGAGGGCGGCGGCGAGCTGCTCCTTGGAGGTGAAGTGCCCGTACATCGCCCCCTTCGACATGCCGATTCTTCCGGCGACCGTGAGGAGGGTGGTGTTCGCGTACCCCTGGGTGGCGAACTCCTCGGCGGCGGCGTCGAGTACGCGCTCGCGGGTGCGGAGGGCCCTCTCCTGAGTCAATGCCGTCGTCCCTTCGGGTGGGTGGGTGCGTCCGGCCGGGCGCACTGAGGGTCTTTCAAAAGATACCATCCCAAAGGAATGTTTTCGGCTGAGGGAGACGGGGAGGCGGTGGAGCGCCTCCCCGCTGGTTCGGCATTGCCGCCACCCGCTACGGAAAACGGTACTGACGGCCGGTCAGGAGAGTGGAGAGTGCCTCAGGGCGCCGGCGGTGGCCGGAACGGTCCGCCAGCCCAGCCGCTCCGCATGGTCGAGCAGGACGGGGTCCTCCCCGACCACCGCGGGGTTTCCGACCGCCAGCAGCAGCTGGAGGTCGCTGGAGTGGTCCCCGTAGGCGGAGCAGTCCGTCGGGTCCACCCCCCGTGCGGCCATCAGGGCGGTGGCCGCCTCCGCCTTGGCCGGGCCGATCATCGGCCGGTCGACCTCCCCGGTGAGCACCCCGTCCGCGCTGCTGAGCTGTTCGGTGCAGATCGGGACCGCGCCGCCCAGGTCCTCGGCGAGCGGGGCGAGCAGCGCGTGGCAGGAACCGGAGACCAGAACCACCGTGTCACCCTTCGAGCGGTGGCGGTCCAGCGCGGCGACGGTGGCCGTCACAAAGGCGTCGGGCCGGGCGCGATGCTGCCGGTACCACTGCCGCGTGGCCTCCTCCAGCCGAGCCAGCCGGACTCCGGCGAACCGGCGGTAGTACGTCCGGTTCAGCGCACTGCGGTCCGCGCCGAGGCGCTGCAACTCGGTCAGCTGCTCTGCCGCCTGTGCGCCCCGCGCGGCCTCCTCCGGTGCGTAGCCGCCCCAGAACCTCCAGAAGTCGAGCATGCCCTTGACGGCGATCACCGTCTCGTCGACATCGAAGAAGGCGAGGCCGGCCCGTGCGGGTGCGGGTAGAACGCTGCTCATTCGGCGCCACCGTCCGTGCTCCGGCCGGTACTGCTGCCGCTAGCGGTGTCGAAGGCTGCTCCGGCATACGCCGTGGCGGCGGTCTCGAAGCGCAGAGTGCCGTGTCCGGCAGCGGTGTTGATGTCCCGCCACCGCTGCTGGACAGGATGGCCCTCGGACTGGGCGCGCACGCCGAGGGAGCGGAAGAGGCGGTCGACCGAAGCCGAGCAGAGCTGGACGGCCGCCACCGCGTCGCGCTGGTTCTGGGCCACGGCCAGTGCGGTGACATCGGCATGGTCGGCACGTTCGGCGACGGACTCCAGCAGCAGCTGCGAGGCTCGGATCTCCGCCGAGGACTGGGCCAAGGTTGCCTGCAACTGTGCACTGTGCCAAGCCGGTTCGCCATCAGGCCGGCGGCGTCCGGCCACGTCGGCCTGCCAGGCGTCCAGGGCACCCCGGGCGGCTCCCAGGATCGGCATCGCGAACAGCAGACCGGCGACCATCGGGTACGGCACCGAGTGGCAGCGGGCGGCATCGGCTGCGGGATGCAGCAGCCGGTCCAGGGTGACGGTGCGGTGCTCCGGTACGAACACCCCGTCAAGCTCGACCGAGTTGCTGCCGGTGCCGCGCATGCCGAGGGTGTGCCAGGTGTCGAGTACGGTCACCTCGGCGCGTGGGACGGCGAAGATCCGGTGCTCGCGGGCGGGCGCGGACCGGCCCGCGTCCACTCCGTCCCCGGGCCTCGCGGCGTCGGCCCCGCCGGAGAAACCGGAGAAACCGGAGAAACCGGAGAAACCGGAGAAACCGGGGGAGCCGGGGGAGTTGGTGGCCTCGGAGCCCTCGCCGGGCTGGGTCCAACTCGCGAACAGCACCCAGTCGGCGTGCTCCACCCCGCTGGCGAACGACCACTGACCGGCCAGCCGCCAGCCGCCCGCCACCGCGGTCGCACTGCCCTGCGGCGGAACCACCGAGGCGGCGATTCGCACGTCCGGGCCGTCCGCCCACAGGTCGTGCTGGGCCTGTTCCGGCAGGTAGGCGGCGAGCCGCCCGTGCGATGCGTAGAGGGTGGCGCACCAGGCGGTCGAGGCACACGCCTCGGCCACCGCGGAGGAGGCCGCGAGCAGGGAGCCGAAGGAGCCGGCCAGGCCGCCCCAGCGAGTGGGGACGAGATGCCGGGCAAAACCCGCTTCGGTGATGGCAGAGGCCAACTCCGTTGAGATGTGGCGCTGTTGTTCGACCTCGGCGGCGCTGAGCCGCGCGAGTCCGGCGACCCGGAGGGCGGCGGACTGCAGCGTCGCGGCCTGGTGCGCGGAGGACTGGCGGAGGGACCGGGAGGGGACTGCGGCGCGTCCGGTGGTCAGCAACGGATGCCTCCCCGGGTGCGGAGGCCACGGTGGGCAGTGCCGCCGACCGGGTGGACGGTGTGCTGTTCGGCGCTGTCGCCCGTGATGCGGGAGGGGAGGTCCCCGGGGGAGAGCGCGCTGCCGCTCATCAGACCGCTGGCCAGGATTCGTTCACCCTGCTGGGCGGTGAGGCGGACGGTGGTGCGGCGGCTGCCGGACCCGCCCGTGGGCGAGAGGTCTCCGCCGAAGGAGGGTTCGGCCACGGCGGTGATCGTGACGGGGATGTCCAGCTCGCCGAAGGACCCGAAGGCGGTGGAGGCAGAGGTCAATGTCCAGAGCGTGGGGGCGACCTCGGACGCCGTGGCCTCGGCGGCCGCGAGGTGCGCGGCCTGCCGGAAGGCCTCCAGGAGCAGCATGCCGGGGATGTGGTCGCACTCGTGGTCGAACAGGACCGGGTGGTCCGTGTTGACCCGCAGCAGCCAACTGTGCGGCGGGCCACCGGGATTGATGGCGAGGAGGACGTCCTCGTCGTCACGGTATCCGACGGCCATCGGCGGTACCGGAGGGGTTGCGGCCAGGGCGGTGGGCACCTGGAGCAGGGCCGTGTCGAGCGGCTCGGGGGTGGCGGCTCGGCTGCGCAGTGCGCGGTAGCGGCGGGGGGCCAGGGCCTCCCAGCGGATCGAAGCCCGGCCGTACCTCGTCCCGCCGATGTGGAGCGTGGCCTCCAGCACCATGCCGACCCGGCCCGGCCGGTCCACGGTGCGGGCCAGTGTGCAGTCGAGGACGACCGGAAGAGCGGACTGTTCTCCGGTGAGCGGGCCGGGGGTTAAGCCGGGGAGTAAGGCGGGGGCTAAGCCGACGCCCCCATCGGGCAGTTCGGGTGCATCGAGGTCGAGATCGAGGTCGAAGAGGACGAAGTTGTGGTCGACCGGTATGTCGTAGAAGGCGTGTGACAGGTGGATGACGCTCTGCCGGACCGTCTCGATCAGCAGGAGCGGGTCGCTGCTGCCGCCGGTCAGGTCCGCGTTCAGGAACCGCTCGCGCGGCCAGCGCGCGGCGACGGCGAAGCGGTCGGCGTGGATGCGCACGGCATCCGTCAGCAGGACCTCTCCCTGGGCGGCCTTGTGCACGGCGGCGGCCGGGAAGGCGGGCTCGAAGGAGAGCCTGCGGCCGCAGCGGTCGGACAGGGCGGTGCCGGACGCGGAGAACGGCGGTAACGATGGCTTGTACATGCTTGATCCCCCCAGCAGCAATGGACGAGAGCAGGGCACCCCGGACCGGCAGCGCCGGTCGAGTGCAGCCTGGCTGCTTCTCGAAAATATACTTTCCGGAAGGTATATTGCAACAGGCCAATACGGCCGCGGACCGGGGCAGCGATGCCCGCCACGAGAGGTGAGGAACCGTGACCAAACCACCGGGCGTCGATGCCTTTGTCGGCAAGGTGTTCGCCGACCGCAGTCCCGATCTCCGGCAGAGCCGGGCCATGCGCACGCGCGTGCATGTCCTGCGATGCGCGGCCGAGGTGTTCGCCGAGCGCGGCTTCGGGGCCAGCTCGGTCAAGGACGTCGCCGATCGGGCCCAACTGACCAAAGGCGCCGTCTACTTCCACTTCCCCAGCAAGGAACTGCTGGCCACTGCCGTGGTCGAGGCGCTCTACGAGCGATGGCCGGTGATGCTCGCCGACGTGCAGCAGGAGGAGCTCGGCCCGCTGGGGACCGCCAGGGAGATGCTCGACCGCACGGCGGTCGCGTTCCGGGACGACCCGATCGTCCAGGCGGGCGCCCGGCTCCAGATCGAGCGCGATCTGATCGAGGCCGAGCTGCCGCCGCCCTACTCGGACTGGACCGCCCTGCTCACCGGCCTGCTGGAGGAGGCCCGCGCGGCCGGGGAGCTGCGCGAGGGCGTCGATCCGGGTGCCGCTGCCCGGACCCTGGTGGCGGGCTTCTTCGGCATGCAGCACATCTCCGACAATCTGCATCGGCGCGCCGACATCATGGAGCGTTGGGCGGAGGTCCGCTCCCTGCTCTTCTTCGCCATCACCGGCTGATTCGCCATCACCGGCTGACCTCCTCACCATTGCCGGCCGTCGCGGCGCGGCCCCCGCACGTCCGCGCCGGCGGCCGGGCCGGGCCACGCCGTTCCGGTCGCGCTGCGCCGCCCGCGTCGTGCTCGGGGCCGGCGCACGACGGGCCGGTGCGCGGGCGGGCCGTCGTACGGACTGGGCGTCGTGCGTTGGTGGTCAGTGCAGGCCGAGCGCGGCCATGGGGTGTCCGGCCCAGATGGCCCGCGCGGCCTCGTGCGGGTAGCGGGTGACGCTGCTCCCGGTGTCGAAGATGCGGGTGAGGCGGGCCTCGGGGGAGTAGCGCCGCCAGTCGGCCATCCCGGTGGCGGCGAAGTCGGCCCAGGTCTGGCGCATCAGGGCGCCGAGTACCTCGGTCTCGGGCGCCGGCGGGTCGGAGTGGAAGGGGTTGGCCACGCCGGGGGTGTAGGTGCCGAAGACCAGCGGGACCTCGCTGCCGTGGCAGGCGCCGAAGACACCGCCGAGTTCGCGGGCGGTGTGTGCGTACTCGTAGAGGTAGGTGGTGCCGCCCGAACCGGTGTGGGCCTGGGCGAGCCGGACGGTCGGCATCCTGAACAGCCAGTCGGAGTGGGCGAGTTCGTAGAGCGTGCCGGCGTCTGCCGACGGATGGGCGGCGCGGTAGGCGATGACCGGGTCCGGACCCGGCACGAAGGTGCGCAGCGCGTGCTCGGCCTGCTCCTCGCCGATCCTGCCGAGCAGTCCGCCCGCGACGAGGTTGAGCCGGTACTCGTCCCGGGTGTGGCCGATCAGCAGTTCCGTGTCGCGCGCGCTGCCTGTGGCGACGGCCGCCCACGGGTCCTGCGGCAGCACCTCGCCGTCCACGACCGGGGCGAAGGGCAGCATGGCCTCGGCGACGGGGCCCCAGCGGTCTGCGTACTGGAGCATCTTCGCAGTCAAGGAGCTGCCTGCGTCGACCAGTTGCTGCGGCGTGAGCTCGCCCAGGGCCGCTGCCTCGGCGGGGCGGCCGACCTGGGCGGCGATCTTGCCGGCGATGTCCCGGGCGAGCTCGCTGGTGAAGTAGAGCCGCGGCACGCTCTGGAGGATGGCCCGCTGGAACAGGCCCGAGGCGCTGGGCATGGCCAGCAGCGCCGCGATGGAACCGGCGCCCGCGGACTGCCCGAACGCCGTCACACAGCGCGGATCGCCGCCGAAGGCCCCGATGTTCTCCCGTACCCAGTGCAGCGCCGCAACCTGGTCGAGCAGCCCGCGGTTGGCCACCGCGCCGTCCAGGTGGGCGAAACCCTCCACTCCCACGCGGTAGTTGAACGAGACCACGACGACGTGGCCCTCGTGGGCGAGCCGGGCCCCGTCGAAGGTCGGCACCGAGCCGTCCCCGGCCAGATAGGCGCCGCCGTAGAACCACACCAGGACGGGGAGGTCGGCCGAGCCCGGATCGGGAGTCCAGACGTTCACCGTCAGCCACTCGTGCTCGTCGGCCGTGCCCGGACCGCCGGTGGGCAGGGTCATCCCGAGGCAGGGCTGCGGCGCGGCCGGGCCGAAGGAGAGCGCGTCGCGCGCGCCGTCCCAGGGGAGAGCCGGGGCGGGGGCGGCGAAGCGCAGCGGGCCGACCGGCGGCTGGGCGTACGGGATGCCCCGGAAGGAGGCGACGCCCGCCGAGGCGGCGCCCCGGACGATGCCGAGGGTGGTGCGGATCTCGGGGAACGCGGGCAGGGATGTGTTCACGGTGCACCTCGCACTTCAGCGGGTCAGCGGCTGCTGCCCCCTTCGGCTCATGACCTTAGCAAATAAGTGGGGACATCTCCCCAGTTGTCCCCGGATGTACGGACGACTGCTTGTCGTCCGGTTAGCCGTCAGGACGTGCTGGGCAGAATGCTGACTCGCCGCTCCACCGAGCCCGAGCCGGTGCGCCCCCCTGCGCGCCCCGCGCACTCCGAACGCCGAACGCGTCCCCGGACCACCGGATCGCACAGAGTCGAGAGAAGGGCCGAGATGCCACAGTCACTGGGCCGCGCCGTTGTCCTGGGCGGCAGTCTGGCCGGGCTGCTGCACGCCCGGGTCCTCGCCGAGGCCGGTTGGCGGGTCACTCTGGTGGAGCGCGACCGGCGGTCCGAGGGCGCGCAGTTCGCCGGCGGAGTCCCGCAGGCCCGGCAGGCGCATCTGCTCATGCCCGCCGGACTGAACGCCATCGAGCGGCTGCTGCCCGGAACGACGGCGCTGCTCACCGGGGAAGGGGCGCAGCGCTTCGGCCTGCCCACCGACATCCGCTGGCTGACCCCCGCAGGGTGGCTCGACGGCTTCTCGCCGCGGCACACCATCGTCAGCTCCACCCGGCCGCTGATCGACTGGGCGCTGCGCCGCCAGGTGCTGCCCCATCCCGGGATCGAGGCGCGCGACGGCCTGGAAGCCATCGGGCTGACGGTCGGCGGCCGCCGGATCACGGGGGTCCGCTACCGCGAGCGCGGCGGCGGCGAGCGCTCCTCGGCGGTGCTGCCCGCCGAGCTGGTCGTGGACGCCACCGGCCGCACCTCCCGTACCCCGCAGTGGCTGACCGATCTCGGGCTCGCTGCTCCCGAGGAGAGCGTTGTCGACCAGGGCGTCAGCTATGCGACCGGGCTGTTCCGGCGGGTCGACGGCGGCCTGTCGGGCGGCCGTGCGATGTATCTCCAGCCCAGGGCGGGCCGCAATCCGCGCTTCGGGGTCCTGCTGCCGGTGGAGGGGGACCGGTGGATCGTGACCATCGGCGGGATGCGCGGTTTCAGCGCGCCGACCGACCTCGGAGGGTTCCTCGCCTTCGCCCGGGAGCTGCGCGCGCCGGACCTGTACGAGCTGGTCGGCGGTCTGGAACCGGCCGGCCCGATCCACGGGTTCCGCCCGCCGCCCAGCCGTCGGCGCCACTTCGAGCGGCTGGCCGATCTCCCCGAGGGACTGCTGGTGGTCGGCGACGCCGCCTGCACCTTCAACCCGATGTACGGGCAGGGCATGTCGGTGGCTGCGCAGTCCGCGCTCGCCGTGCACGGTCTGCTCGGTGGCGGGGCAACTCCCGGGGCGAGAGGCGATGTCGGGCTTCCCGCGTTCACCCGGCGGGCCCAGCGCGCGGTGTTCAGGGCGGCGGAGGCGGCCTGGCAGATGTCCTCCTCCGAGGACCTGCGCTACGACACCACCGTCGGCGGCCGCCGAGGTCTGTTGCTGAAACTCCAACATGCCTATCTGGACCGGGTGTTGACCGCCGCCCGGACCAACCGGGTGGCGCAGGGTGCCTTCATCGACACCCTGTCGCTGACTGCCGGGCCGACCCGTCTCTTCGCGCCCGGTGTGCTCTGGCAGGCCGTCCGGCACGGCGGTGCCAGGGGGCGCCGCGCCGAGGACTGAGCGCGGGCTCAAGCCAGCGGGGATGCGAATGCAGCTGTGGAACCGGAAGGTTCCCGTTCCGGACCGGTAAGTTCAGTCAAAATTAGGTAAATGTGGTCGGCGGGCTCTGCTGGCGGGTCTACGCTTGACGAGGTTTGCAGCGCTTGTTGCAAGACAGCGCTCGTTGCAAGAACTAGGCACCTCGTTCGGTGAGGCGTCTTCACGGACACAGGCCACTGATCCCAACCGTCGAGAGACGCTCCGGATCAGGACAGATCTTCCCGACCTAAGGGTTGATCCCAAGTGGCTTCCCGCCCCGGTGGCGGGATTACGCCGTGAAGTGCCAAAGCTCTGACGAGTTGGGGTGAACCGGCCGTTCCGGCTGGTCCGCTCCTTGCCGTGTCGATACGGCGCATCCGTGCGCCCCGGCCGGAAGGAGGCGAGAGACATGGATTCGAGTTGCAGTAGTCCGGGCCATAAACGGCCCCACATCCGCATGTCCTCGTACTCCATCGGCACGCGGTAACCACCCTCTCTGCGAGCATTTCCGACGCTTCCTCAGCTCGGCACGCCGTTATGTCGCCATGCCTTCATGTCGCCATTCCGTGATTTCGCCATGAGCTGCTTCGGCGTGCGCCCGTAGGGGGGATTGCTGCCGCGTGCCCCCGAACTCTCCCCCTACTGGGGGGTCAGGGAGGTTCGCCATGACCGACACCACCACGGTGACCGCAACCACCGCACCCACGATCCCGGCACCCCGCGCCGCGGTTCTCGACGACGCCCACATCGGCGACATCAAGGGCGCGCTCGGCACCATCAGCCTCGACGACACCACCGCCCGCCACGGCCTCTCCGCCAAGCTGAAGACGTTGCTCGCGATCATCGGCCCCGGCCTGATCGTGATGGTCGGCGACAACGACGCCGGGGCCTTCGCCACCTACGGGCAGGCGGGCCAGAACTACAGCACCCACCTGCTGTGGACGCTGCTGCTGCTGATCCCGGTGCTGTACGTCAACCAGGAGATGGTGCTGCGCCTCGGTGCGGTCACCGGCGTCGGCCACGCCCGGCTGATCCTGGAGCGCTTCGGCAAGTTCTGGGGCGCGTTCAGCGTGATCGACCTCTTCCTGCTCAACGCGCTCACCCTGGTCACCGAATTCATCGGCATCACCCTGGCGGCCGGATACCTCGGACTGCCCAAGGTGGCCTCGGTGGTCCTCGCCGCCGCCATCATCATCGCCTCGGCGTTCACCGGCTCGTTCCAGCGCTTCGAGCGGATCGCCATCGCGCTCTGCGCCGGTTCGCTGCTGCTGATCCCCATCTACTTCCTGGTCCACCCGAAGACCTCCCAGATGGCGCACGACTTCCTGGTCCCCAACATGCCCGGTGGCGCCGGTGAGCTGTCGACCGTCATGCTGCTCATCATCGGCATCGTCGGTACCACCGTCGCCCCCTGGCAGCTCTTCTTCCAGCAGTCCTACGTCATCGACAAGCGGATCACCCCGCGCTTCATGAAGTACGAGAAGGCCGACCTGGTCATCGGTATCGCGGTCGTGGTCATCGGTGCCGCCGCCATGATGGGCTTCACCGCCGTGGCCTTCGCCGGTACGGACGGCGTCGGGCAGTTCACCGACGCGGCCGGGGTCGCCAAGGGCCTGGCCGACCACGCGGGCAAGGTGGCCGGCGTGCTCTTCGCGATCGCCCTGCTGGACGCCTCGATCATCGGAGCCTTCGCCGTCTCGCTCTCCACCGCCTACGCCATCGGCGACGTCCTCGGTCTCAAGCACTCGCTGCACCGCGGTGTCGGCAGCGCCAAGGGCTTCTACGCCGTGTACGCCGGTCTGGTGGGGCTCGCCGCGGTCATCGTGCTGATCCCCGGTTCGCCGCTCGGCCTGCTGACCGAGGGCGTGCAGACCCTGGCCGGTGTGCTGCTGCCGTCCGCCTCGGTCTTCCTGCTCCTGCTCTGCAACGACCGCGAGGTCCTCGGCCCCTGGGTCAACGGACCCAAGACCAACGCCTTCACCGCGGCCGTCGTCGGTGTCCTGGTCACCCTGTCGGTCATCCTCACCGCCGCCGTCCTCTTCCCGGACATCAGCGCCGGAACGATCCTGCAGATCATGGCCGCCTGCGGTGTTATCGGAGTGCTGGCCGCCGGGTACTCCTTCACCCGCCGCCGTACCGCCACCAAGGAGGACCCGGTCGACCGCACCGGGCGCGACGACTGGCGGATGCCGCCGCTGGAGACCCTGACCAAGCCGGTGATGTCCACCGCTCGCAAGATCGGCATGGGCGCCCTTCGCAGCTACCTGCTGGTCGCGATGATCCTGGTCATCGTGAAGATCGTCCAGGTCGCGCTCTCCCAGTGACCTGCCCCGGGGGGCGGCGGTGTCGCCTCCCCGGGCCACCCCTCACTGCCACCGGCCTCATCCCATCAACTCCCCTGCGGAGAAAGGGAGAACACGCCATGCGAGTGACCCGGTGCCGACCCCGGTCGGCCTGCTGCACCCCTGACCCGATCAACGGCGCCGCCCGGCGGGCCCACAGCTGCCCGCGCCTGCGCCTGACCCTGCACGACGGCACCGAGCGCGCATACCGCCTCGACGACCCCGGCAGCTGCCCCGACTCCGGGACGCCGAACCGAGCCGACTCCGCGTACGAGCCCCGCGTCCACCTCGCGTACCTGCTGGCCCGCCAGGGCCACCACGCCGCCTGGCTCGCGCACTTCGCCGACCTGCCGCTGCCGGCCGCGCGCCGGATCGCCGAGGCCGCGGAGCAGACCGCCGCCTGATCCGGCTCTGCGCCCCGCGCCGCATCTTCCCGCAACACGCCGAGCCCTGGCCTCGGCACGCCCTCTTCGCGAATCAGACCCCGCCGTCACGAATCAGACCCCGCACCGCCAAGGAGGCCGATATGGTCGTGCGCTACCCACGGCTCAACGTCATCTTCTCCGACCGCCACACCGCACCGCCCGCGCTCCACCGGGTCGAGGCGCCCACTGCCCACGCCCGGGGTGGGGCCGCCGCGCCGCCGCACCTGCTGGTCGACCACTCCTTCCGGGTCGCCTCCGTCGACGGACGCGAACTGGAGCTGACCTACCTGGAGTTCGAGCTCCTGGCGCACCTGGTGGCCCATCCGATGCAGGTCCACTCGCGCCGCCGGCTGATGGAGGCCGTCTGGGAGCGACCCGACAACGGCGACACCCGGACCATCAGCACCCATATCGCACGGCTCCGCCGCAAGCTCGGCCCGGGCCACCGCGCCAGTATCGCCACCGTTCGTCAGATCGGCTACAAGTACGACCCCCGACTGGCCGTCGCGGCCTGACGCCGCGTCAACTACGTTCAGCACGAGATTGAGGAGGTGCCCCGATGCACACCATGACCACGGTCGAGTTCGTTCTGCGACTGGCCACCGGCGTCGCCTGCGGGGCGCTGATCGGCGTCGAACGCCAGTGGCGCGCCCGGATGGCGGGCCTGCGCACCAATGCGCTGGTCGCCGCCGGTGCCACCCTGTTCGTGCTGTACAGCGAGGCTGTCGGCGACACCGGCAGCCCGACCAGGGTCGCCTCCTACGTCGTCTCCGGGATCGGTTTCCTCGGCGGAGGTGTCATCCTCCGTGACGGCGCCGGAGTGCGCGGGCTGAACACGGCTGCCACGCTGTGGTGCTCGGCCGCCGTCGGGGTGCTCGCCGCCTCCGGACGCTACGACCTCGCCGCCATCGGCACCCTGGCCGTACTGGCCGTACACCTGGTGCTTCGCCCGGCGGGCCGCCTGATCGACCGGGCCCCCTCCTCCGGCAGCGACCCCGACGAGACCGTCCGCGCCACCGTCCACCTGGAGTGCGAACGCAAGGCGGAGACCCACGTCCGAGCCCTGCTGCTCCAGGCGCTGGCCGCCTCCGGCCTCGCCCCGACCGGGCTGCGCGCCCACCGCGAGCGGGGCGAGGTCACCGGAGTCCGGGCGACGGTGGCGGTCACGGGCGATGTCACGGCAGCGCTGGAGCAGGTCGTCTCCCGGCTCTCCCTCGAACCCGCCGTACGGGACCTGCACTGGCACCTGGAGGACAGCGCGGGCCACCCGGAGGACGAGGCGCTCGCCTGAGACCGCCCGGCCGCTCCTGCGGCATGGCTGGCGTCGTACTGCGCTGGATCGGCGCCGGAGTGCGACGGAGACTGGAAGAGGAGGTGCCCGTTGAAGCTGCATTCCGACCGCCGGACGGGCGAGGGACTTATGGTGCTCGGCGTCCTCGCCCTGCTCCTGCTGGAGATGGTCGCACTCGCCGTCTCGCCCGTCGAGGACCGGGTGGTGATCGGCGGAAGCCTGATCGGTGCCGCCGTCGCCGCCTTCGTCATCGCCGGGGCGATGGTGCACAGCCGCCGCTCCGCCACCAGAAGGGCGCACCCGGCCGGTCCTGTGCTGCCGCCGGGCGGGCAGTGGTACGGCGTGGACGCACTGGAGGGCTTCCCGGCGGAGGCCCTGGGCCGCCTGCTCCCGGCCTCGGCCGACCCGCACCAGGAGCTTCTGCACACCGCCTGGGTGCTCGCCAACCACGGCCGCGACGCCGCCTGGATCAGCCACCACCTCGACCTGCCCGCCGACGTCGCCCACCTCCTCGTCGACACCGCGAAGCACCGCGGAGTGCCGAGCCGGGGAATGCCGGTCCGGACCCCGCCCGTCGGCTGAGCCGGAGTCCGCCGGCTGTGTCCCCGGCGCCTTCGCGGGTGAGCCGGTGGTCAGGCGGGGGCGTAGCCCTGGTCGTGCACCCAGCTCCGCGCGAGCTCGGTGAAGGCGCGGGCGGCGGTGCTCTGGTAGGCGGTGTCCCGGCGGAGCAGTGTCACGGTGCGCGAGGGCAGGGCGGGCTGCAGGGGGACGGCGTGCAGATGCGGGTGCTCACGGGTGATGGCGTCGGGCAGCACGGTGGCGAGGCCGCTTCCTCTGACGATCTCGACGAGTGCGTTGACCGAGTCGGCCTCGACGGCGATCTGCGGGCGGACCCGGTGCTCGGCGAGGTGCCGGTCGATGTGCCGCCGGGTGGCGAAGTCGCCGCTGAGGAGGGCGAGTCGGTGCGTTCCGAGGTCGTGGATCGGCAGCGGCTCCCGGCTGCTCGCGGCCGGGTGGGCGGCGCCGACGACGAGGCTGAGGGTCTCGGTGAACAGGGCGGTGCCGGTGATCGCGGGCTGGTGCGCTCCGCCGAAGGCGATGCCGAGGTCCAGCCGGTCGTCGAGGAGGTCGGATTCGATGCGGTCCTGCGTCATCTCGTGGATGTTCAGGGTGATCCCGGGATGGCGCGTGTGGAAGCCGCCGACGAGCGGTCCTGTCAGGTAGGCGGTGAAGGTCGGGGTCATGGCCAGCCGGAGGGTGCCTTGCGAGAGGTCCCGGACGTCCAGCACCGCGCGTTCGGCGGCCGACAGATCCCGTAGCGCCTGGCGCGCGTAGCGGGCGAAGCCTTCGCCGGCGTCGGTGAGGCGCACGGTGCGCCCGGAGCGGTCGAGCAGCTGGACGTGCAGTGCCCGCTCCAACTGCTTGATCTGCTGCGACAGCGTCGGCTGCGAGATGTGCAGGGCCTCGGCGGCGCGGGTGAAGTTGGCATGCTCGGCCACGGCGAGCAGGTACCGGAGGTGGCGCAGTTCCATGAGCCCAACTATAGACATGGTCGATCGGTTCTATTGATCTTGCGTCTTGGACGCTATAGGTGCAGGTCATGCATCGTTGAGCTCGTCGGAACAAGCAACACCGGACGTCGAAGAAGCGGAAGAAGGAGTGACCCCATGAACGAGATAGCGGAGGGCTTCCAGCGGTTCAGCCGGGACGTGTTCCCCACCCAGGCGGCTCTCTTCAAGAAGCTCGCGACCACCCACCAGCCGACCGCCTTGTTCATCGGCTGCTCGGACGCCAGGGTCGTTCCGGAGCTGATCACCCAGACCGATCCGGGCGAGTTGTTCGTCATCCGCACCGCGGGCAATCTGGTGCCCCCGTACATGCAGGGTGCGGACGGCGTCGCGGCCAGCATCGAGTACGCGGTCAGCGTGCTCGGCGTGGCGGACGTGATCGTGTGCGGGCACTCCGCCTGCGGTGCGATGACCGCCCTCGCCTCCGGCGGCGACCTCACCGGACTGCCCGCCGTCGCCGGCTGGCTGCACCACGCCGACGCCTCCAAGGCCCGCACGGACGCGGGGGAACACCTGGTCGGCGTGGAGCGGGTCGCCGCCCTCGTACGGGACAACGTCCTTGCCCAGCTGGCCAATCTGATGACCCACCCGTCCGTGGCCAAGGCCCTGGTGCAGAACAAGGTGACCCTGCACGGCTGGGTCTACGACATCGGGACGGGCACCGCCGAGATGCTCGACGTCGACAGCGGACGGTTCACCGCGCCGGCCGGCTGACCGCGCCACCTCCCCCTCCACACACACACCCACGCCCGATCCGGGCGCACCCGCCCCGGATCTCCACCCCTGAAAGGCTCCCACCATGGTGCACGCCCAGTTCGACCAGAACGCCCGTCAGCAGCTCGCCCTCCAGGTCGTCGACGCCAAGACGCGCAAGGACCTCACCTGGCAGCAGCTGGCCGACGCCACCGGCCTGTCCGTGGCCTTCGTCACCGCAGCCCTGCTCGGCCAGCACCCTCTGCCCGAGGAAGCGGCCAAGGCCGTGACCGGGCTCCTGGGCCTGGACGAGGACGCCGCACTGCTGCTCCAGACGATCCCGCTGCGCGGCAGCATCTCCGGCGGCATCCCCACCGACCCGACCATCTACCGCTTCTACGAGATGCTCCAGGTCTACGGCACCACCCTCAAGGCCCTGGTCCACGAGCAGCTCGGCGACGGCATCATCAGCGCCATCAACTTCAAGCTGGACGTGAAGACGGTCGAAGACCCCGAGGGCGGCCACCGCGCGGTGATCACCCTCGACGGCAAGTACCTGCCCACCAAGCCGTTCTGAGCCCCGCGGTGGGCCGGGACTCGACCCCCGTCCCCGGCCCACCCGGCACCGACCCCCGCAACGGCGGCGAGCGCCGCGTGGCCGGATCCCTCACCTCGGCCTGATCCGTCCTGTTGCGTCGGGCATGTCCACAGGACTGATGGGACATCAAGGATTCATCAGGGAGAGTGAACCCGTCTTGCCCGGTGGTTCGCCGGTCCACTTCAATGAGGTCATGACCTGCTCGACACGCCACCACGACCGCCCGCCGCATCCGCGGGCGGGGGCTGTTGTCGCGGTCTTCGTCGCCATCCGGTAGCGCTTCCTCCCCGCGGAGCCTCTCCCGGTAGCGCCGCAGGCGGGCTCCCGGCGTACCTGGCCGGAGCCCGCCCGCGAACTTCCGCCGGGCCGTCGTCCTTCGACCGCCCGGCGGAGTTCCGCATCCGTGCACGTGCGCAAGGCGCGTACGGATCTCGCAAGTACACACCTCGCAGTCCCGGCCCCCGGCGCGCTGATCCTTCTGCGCGGCGGCACCCCGGGATGCCTGCAACCTCTTGGATGGGTCATGCCCGACGCAGTCCCCTCGTCCCGCGTTCTGTCGAACCGCACCGCTCTGGTCACCGGCGCCTCCTCCGGTATCGGTTGGGAGAGCGCCCGCCTGCTCGCCGAGCACGGCGCCACCGTCATCGTGCACGCGCGAACCACCGGGGAGGGTGAGGACGCCGTCGAGCGACTGGTGTCCGCCGGGGTCCAGCGCGACCAACTCATCGCGCTGGCAGCCGACTTCACCCGACTGGCCTCGGTCTCGGTGCTCGCCGGGACGGTCGCCCGTACGGTGCCCGCGCTCGATCTGCTGATCAACAACGCGGCGGTGATGGCCCCGGAGCGCTGCACCCTCACCGACGACGGCAACGAGGTCTCGCTCCAGGTCAACTTCCTGGCGGCGCACCTGCTCGCCAAGCAGCTCCAGGCCCCGCTGACGGCGGCCAAGGGGGCCAGGGTCGTCAATGTGTCCTCCTCGCTGCACCGGACCGCCGCGATGAACTGGACCGACCCGCACCGGGTCAAGAAGTACTCCCGGGTCGCCGCCTACGCGCAGTCGCAGCTCGCACTCACCATGGCCACCCGCGACATGGCGCCCGAGGGCTCCGGCATCACGGCGGTCAGCCTGAACCCCGGTCTGTGCGACACGGCGCTGCTGCCCCTGTACGGGCGCGTCGGCGCCCCGCCGGCCGAGGGTGCGGCGGCGGTGGTCCGCCTCTGCCTGCCGGACGTGCCGCTGGTCAACGGCGAGTACTACGACGGCGGCGACATCGCGCCGACCGCCCAGGCCGTGCACGAGGAGCGTTCCCGCCGTCGGCTCGCCAAGCTCGCCGACCAGCTGGTGGCCAGCGCCTGACTGTCCGTCAGGAAAATAACGCGCGTCAGAAGAGGGGCAGTACCCGCATGTCCAAGCGCGCCCGTAAGAAGAAGGCCCGCCGCAAGAAGAAGTCCAACCACGGCCGCAAGCCCGGCCAGTAACCCCCGTTGCCCACCCGGCGCCGAGTGCCACCGGCGCCGGGTGACGCCTCTTCGCAGTCTGTTCGCGGCCTCTTCGCGGCCCCGGGAAGACCGTCCCCGCCACGACAGCGGACGGACGGCCTCCCCGGGGCCGTCGGCATGTCCGACCTCGGGAAACGCGCCGTCGGCCCGGGGGGTGACACATTCCGGCCAAGGGCAGGTCTCGGGTGTGTGAAGCAGGCATCAAGGATGCATCAAGGTTTCCGATCCACCCGTATGGAGGGCGTCAGGGGCACGGGAACGGCGCGCGGTGGCTGGTTTGCTGCTTCTCGCCGGCCTCCCGTCGGTGTCGTGAGGGGCTTCCGGGGCGCCCGCGACCGGAGTCCCTGAACCACTTTGGTGGAGCCCATGCCCGATCTCATCTACGTCGGCGTCACGATCGTCGTGTTCGCCGCCCTGGCCCTGATTGCGAAGGGGGTCGAGAAGCTGTGAGTGCCGAGAACATCGCAGGTCTCATCGTCGCCGTCGCGCTGGTCGGCTACCTCGTCGTGGCGTTGATCTACCCGGAGAAGTTCTGACATGAGCTCCACTCTCGCGGGCTGGCTGCAGGCCGTCGCCCTGGTCGGCGCCCTGGCCCTGTGCTACCGCCCCCTTGGCGACTACATCGCCAAGCTCCTCACCACCGCCAAGCACCTCAGAGTCGAACGCGGTCTCTACCGCGTCATCGGCGTCGACGGCGACGCCGACCAGCGCTGGCCGAGCTACCTTCGCTCGGTGCTGGCCTTCTCCGCCGTCTCCCTTCTCTTCCTCTACCTGCTCCAGCGCACGCAGCAGTGGCTGCTGCTGAGCGTGGACAACAAGGCGGTCGAGGCGCACACGGCCTGGAACACCGCCGTGTCCTTCGTGACCAACACCAACTGGCAGTCCTACTCGGGTGAGTCCACCATGGGCCACCTGGTGCAGATGGCCGGTCTCGCGGTGCAGAACTTCGTCTCCGCCGCCGTCGGTATCGCCATCGTGGCCGCGCTGATCCGGGGCTTCACCCGCAACCGCACCGACCGCATCGGCAACTTCTGGGTGGACCTCACCCGGATCGTGCTGCGCCTGCTGCTGCCGCTCTCCATCGTCTTCGCCCTCGTCCTGGTGGCGAACGGCGTGATCCAGAACTTCCACGGCTTCCACGACATCGCGACCCTCGGCGGCGACACCCAGTCGATCCCCGGTGGTCCGGTGGCCTCGCAGGAGGCCATCAAGGAGCTGGGCACCAACGGCGGCGGTTTCTTCAACGCCAACTCGGCGCACCCCTTCGAGAACCCCAACGGCTTCACCAACTGGCTGGAGATCTTCCTGCTGCTGGTGATCTCCTTCGCGCTGCCGCGCACCTTCGGCAAGATGGTCGGCGACAACCGCCAGGGCTACGCGATCGTCGCGGTGATGGGCCTGTTCTGGGTCGCCTCCGCAGCGCTGATGACCCTCGCCGAGCAGCACCACGGCGGTGCCGCGCTGCAGGCGGCGGGCGGCGCGATGGAGGGCAAGGAGCAGCGCTTCGGCATTGCCGCCTCCAGCCTCTTCGCGACTTCCACCACGCTCACCTCCACGGGTGCGGTCGATGCGGCGCACGACTCGCTCACCCCCTTCGGCGGTGGCCTCACGATCTTCAACATGATGCTCGGCGAGATCGCCCCCGGCGGTACCGGCTCCGGCCTGTACGGCATGCTGATCCTGGCAATCGTCGCGGTCTTCGTGGCGGGTCTGATGGTCGGCCGGACGCCCGAGTACCTGGGCAAGAAGCTCGGTTCGCGGGAGATGAAGTTCGCCTCCCTCTACATCCTGACCACCCCGACCATCGTGCTGGTCGGCACCGGCCTCGCGATGGCGCTGCCGGGTGAGCGGGCGGGGATGCTGAACTCCGGTGCGCACGGCTTCTCGGAGGTGCTGTACGCGTTCACCTCGGCGAGCAACAACAACGGTTCGGCGTTCGGCGGTATCACCGTCAACACCGAGTGGTACGACACCACGCTCGGCCTGGCGATGCTGTTCGGCCGCTTCCTGCCGATGGTGTTCGTCCTGGCGCTGGCCGGCTCGCTCGCCCAGCAGCAGCCCGTCCCCGCCACCCCGGGCACCCTGCCCACCCACAAGCCGCTGTTCGTGGGCCTGCTGTCGGGCGTCGTCCTGATCGTCGTCGGCCTCACCTACTTCCCGGCCCTGGCTCTCGGGCCGATCGCGGAAGGTCTCCACTGATGTCGTCCACCCTTACCCCCACCCCGGTCGAAACGACCGAGGCAGCTGCTCCGCACAGAGTCTCCGGCGGCCTGCTCGACCCCAAGCTGATCCTGTCCTCGCTGCCGGACGCGGTGAAGAAGCTCGACCCCCGGGTCATGGTCAAGAACCCGGTCATGTTCGTGGTCGAGGTCGGCTCGGTGGTCACCACAGTCTCCGCGATCGCCAACCCGAGCGTGTTCGCCTGGGCGATCACCATCTGGCTCTGGCTGACCACGGTCTTCGCCAACCTGGCCGAGGCCGTCGCCGAGGGCCGCGGCAAGGCGCAGGCCGACACGCTGCGCCGGACCAAGACCGACACCACCGCCCGCCGCCTGCTCAACTGGCCTGCCGCGCAGGACGAGGAGGAGGTCTCGGCGACCGCGCTCCAGCTCGGCGACCACGTGGTGGTCGAGGCCGGGCAGATCATCCCGGGCGACGGCGACGTCGTCGAGGGTGTGGCCAGCGTCGACGAGTCGGCGATCACCGGTGAGTCCGCGCCGGTGATCCGCGAGTCGGGCGGTGACCGCAGTGCGGTGACCGGCGGTACCAAGGTGCTGTCCGACCGGATCGTGGTCAAGATCTCCTCGGAGCCCGGCAAGACCTTCATCGACCGGATGATCGCCCTGGTCGAGGGCGCCTCCCGGCAGAAGACGCCGAACGAGATCGCGCTGAACATCCTGCTGGCCTCGCTGACGATCGTCTTCCTGATCGCGGTGGTGACCCTGCAGCCGATGGCGACCTTCGCGGGCGCCCCGCAGTCGATGATCGTGCTGGTGGCGCTGGTCGTGGCACTGATCCCGACCACCATCGGTGCGCTGCTCTCCGCGATCGGTATCGCGGGTATGGACCGCCTCGTGCAGCGCAACGTGCTGGCGATGTCGGGCCGTGCGGTGGAGGCGGCGGGTGACGTCAACACCCTGCTGCTGGACAAGACCGGCACCATCACCCTGGGCAACCGCCAGGCCGCCGAGTTCCAGCCGGCCAAGGGTGTGAGTGTCGACGAACTCGCCGATGCCGCCCAGCTCTCCTCCCTCGCGGACGAGACCCCCGAGGGCCGTTCGATCGTGGTCCTGGCCAAGACCGAGTACGGCCTGCGGGCCCGGGCCCAGGGCGAGCTGACGCACGCCACCTGGGTGCCGTTCACCGCGCAGACCCGGATGTCCGGCGTCGACCTCGACGAGGCCGACGGCGTGCACTCGGTCCGCAAGGGCGCGGCCGGTTCGGTCACCAACTGGGTCACCGAGAACGGCGGTACGGTCGGCAAGGACGTCGCGGAGCTGGTCGACGGGATCTCCGCGGCCGGTGGCACCCCGCTGCTGGTCGCCTCCCGGATCGGGGCCAAGGCCCCGCGTGCCCTCGGCGTCATCTACCTCAAGGACGTCGTCAAGGAGGGCATGAAGGAGCGCTTCGACGAGCTGCGCCGGATGGGCATCAAGACCATCATGATCACGGGTGACAACCCGCTGACGGCCAAGGCGATCGCCGAGGAGGCCGGGGTCGACGACTTCCTGGCCGAGGCGACGCCCGAGGACAAGATGGCCCTGATCAAGAAGGAGCAGGAGGGTGGCAAGCTGGTCGCGATGACCGGTGACGGCACCAACGACGCTCCGGCCCTCGCCCAGGCGGACGTCGGCGTCGCGATGAACACCGGGACCATGGCGGCCAAGGAGGCCGGCAACATGGTCGACCTGGACTCCAACCCGACCAAGCTGATCGAGATCGTCGAGATCGGCAAGCAGTTGCTGATCACCCGTGGTGCCCTCACCACCTTCTCGATCGCCAACGACGTCGCCAAGTACTTCGCGATCATCCCGGCGATGTTCGCCAGCGTGTACCCGGGCCTGGGTCACCTGAACATCATGGCGCTGCACAGCCCGACCTCGGCGATCACCTCGGCGATCATCTTCAACGCACTGGTGATCATCGGCCTGATCCCGCTCGCCCTGCGCGGTGTCAAGTACCGTCCGTCCGACGCCAGTTCGCTGCTCCGCAGGAACATCGGCGTCTACGGTTTCGGTGGTCTGATCGTCCCGTTCATCGGGATCAAGCTGATCGACCTCGTCGTGCAGTTCATCCCCGGCCTGAGCTGAGAGAAGCAAGGAAATGTCCAAGCCACTGCCCACCGCCGTGCGCACGCACGCGACCGCGCTGCGGATGCTGCTGGTGATGACCGTGATCCTCGGTCTCGCCTACCCGCTGCTGGTCACCGGGATCGGCCAGGTCGCCTTCGCGAGCAAGGCGAACGGTTCGATCGTCAGCTCCGACGGCAAGGAGATCGGTTCCAGCCTGCTCGGCCAGAACTACAACCTGCCCAAGAAGAACCCGGACGACCCGAAGGAGGAGGCCCAGCCGGACCCGAAGTGGTTCCAGCCGCGTCCCGCCGCCAACGGGTACGACGGGAAGAACTCGGGTGCCTCCAACCTGGGCCCGAACAGCCCCGACCTGCTGAAGCTGGTCGAGGACCGGCGGGCAGCGGCGGCGGCCTTCGACGGCGTCGACCCGGCCACCGTTCCGGTGGACGCGCTGACCGCCTCCGGCTCCAGCCTGGACCCGAACATCTCGGTCGCCTACGCCAAGGAGCAGGTGGCGCGTGTCGCCAAGGCCCGCAACCTCTCGGCGGACACGCTCAACGGGCTCATCGCCAAGTACACCCAGGGCCGCTCCCTCGGTTTCCTCGGCCAGGACGGAGTCAACGTCGTCCTGCTCAACAAGGCGCTGAGCGAGCAGAAGTGACAATGTCACAGTTCATTCAGTTCACTCGGCTCGTCCAGTGAACCGACCGACCCGGGTGCGGGGGGACAACTCCCCGCACCCGGGTCGGTCTCCCATGTGTCCCCATACTGTGCCGATCCCCGAGCACGCCGCCCTTCGTACGGAAAGAGCAGCGCCCATGTCCCGTGACCTCACCCCCGGCACCCTCACCCGCCGCGGGCAGCTGAGGGTGTACCTCGGCTCGGCACCCGGTGTCGGCAAGACGTACCGGATGCTGGACGAGGCGCGCAGACGGCAGGAGCGCGGGGCGGACGTGGTGGTCGGGTACATCGAGTGCCACGGCCGCCGGCACACCGAGAACATGCTGGGGGGCCTCGACCTGATCCCGCGTCTGACCCGCACCTACCGGGAGACCGCCTTCCAGGAGATGGACCTGGAGGCGGTGCTCGCCCGCCGTCCCTCCGTGGTCCTGGTGGACGAGCTCGCGCACACCAACATCCCCGGCGGACGCCACGCCAAGCGCTGGCAGGACATCGACGAGCTGCTGGACGCGGGCATCGACGTCATCACCACCGTCAACATCCAGCACCTGGAGTCGCTCAACGACGTGGTGCAGAAGATCACCGGCATCCCGCAGCGGGAGACCGTCCCCGACGAGGTGGTCCGGCGGGCCGACCAGATCGAACTGGTCGACATGGCACCGCAGGCGCTGCGCCGCAGGATGGCCCACGGCAACGTCTACAAGGCGGAGAAGGTGGACGCCGCGCTCTCCAACTACTTCCGCGTCGGCAACCTGACCGCGCTGCGCGAACTCGCCCTGCTCTGGGTGGCCGGACGGGTGGACGAGGGTCTGCGCGACTACCGGGCCAGCCACAACATCGACCGGGTCTGGGAGACCAGGGAGCGCGTCGTGGTCGCCCTCACCGGCGGACCCGAGGGCGAGACCCTGATCCGCCGCGCCGCCAGGATCGCCGACCGTACGGCCGGTGGCGAGCTGCTCGCCGTCCACATCACCCGCAGCGACGGCCTCGCCGGGGCCTCGCCGGGAGCGCTCGCCCAGCAGCGACGACTGGTGGAGACCCTCGGGGGCAGCTACCACGTGGTGATCGGCGACGACATCCCCACCGCCCTGCTGGCCTTCGCCCGGGGCCGCGACGCCACCCAGCTGGTGCTCGGCACCAGCCGCCGGGGCCGGATCAACCGTTTCCTCACCGGGCCCGGTATCGGCGAGACCACCGTGGACGCCTCCGAGGACATCGACGTCCACATGGTCACCCACGAGTTCACCGGACGCGGCAAGCTGCCCTCACTCGGCCGCCGCCACTCCAAGCGCCGCACCATCGCCGGGTACCTATCCGGCCTCGTGCTGCCTTCGGTGCTGACGGCGGTGCTCTCCCAGTTCCACCACCAGATCAACCTCACCACCGACGCACTGATCTTCCAACTCGGCGTGGTGGCCGTCGCGTTGCTCGGCGGGGCGGTCTCCGCGCTGCTGGCCTCGCTGGTCGCCTCGCTGCTGCTGAACTACTTCTTCATCCCGCCCGTCCACACCTTCACCATCGGCGAGACCAACAACGTCATCGCCCTGCTGGTCTTCGCCGCCGTCGCGCTCACCGTCTCCACCGTGGTGGACCACGCGGCCAGACTGACCGCCCGGGCGGCCCGCGCCACCGCCGAGGCCGAGACGCTCTCCACCCTGGCCGGCAGCGTGCTGCGCGGCGCCGACGCGGTACCCGCGCTGCTGGAGAAGTCCCGTACCGCCTTCGCCATGGACTCCGTCGCCCTGCTCGACCGCACCAGCGGCGAGGTGCTGGCCCGCAGCGACGCCGAGGGTTCGGGCGAGGGCGAGCGCGAGAGCAGCCCCGGTGCCTCGGTCACCGAGATCGCGGTCGGCAGCGACGCCGTGATGATCCTGACGGGCCGTCGCCTCCCGGCCGCCGACCAGCGGGTCCTGACCGCCTTCGCCGCACACGTCGCCGCCGCACTGGAACGCGACCGGCTCGCCACCGTCGCCGCCGAGGTCGAGCCGATCAAGGCCGCCGACCGGATGCGCACCGCGCTGCTCGCCGCCGTCAGCCACGACCTGCGCACCCCGCTGGCCGCAGCGCTCGCCTCCATCGGCTCGCTGCGCAGCCCGGACGTCGAGTTCTCCCCGGAGGACGAGGCCGAACTCCTCGACATGGCCGACGAGGCGCTGGTCAAACTCACCCGGCTGGTGGACAACCTGCTCGACATGAGCCGCCTCCAGGCGGGTGCCCTCACGCTCCACCTGGCGCCCACCCACCTCGACGAGGTCCTGCCGCGCGCCCTGGACTCCCTGTCCGACCCCGATGCCCCCGTCCAGCCGCTCGACCTCGACACCGCCCCGCCGGTGCTGGCCGATCCGCCGCTGCTGGAGCGGGTGCTGGCCAACGTCATCACCAACGCCCTGCGCCACAACGCCCCCGGCGCACCCGTCCTGGTAGCCGCCAGCGGCTACCAGGACCAGGTCGAGATCCGGATCATCGACAGAGGCCCCGGCATCGCCCCCGAGGACCGCGACCGGGTGTTCCTGCCCTTCCAGCGCCTCGGCGACACCGACAACACCACCGGTGTCGGCCTCGGCCTCGCGCTCTCCCGGGGCCTCGCCGAAGCCATGGGCGGCAGCCTGGAGGTCGAGGACACCCCCGGCGGCGGGACCACCATGCTGCTCACCCTGCCCGCCGCCGGTCCGGGAGGAGTGCCCGTATGAGCAGGCGAGAAACCGAGAGGTACGCATCTCACGCAGCGAGCGACCAGCTTGGTGAGGTGGACGCATGAGTCACATCCTGGTCGTGGACGACGAACCGCAGTTGCTGCGCGCGCTGCGGATCAACCTGCACGCGCGCGACTACGCGGTGCTCACGGCGGCCACCGGCGCCGAGGCGCTGGAGTCCGCCGGACGCCTCGTCCCCGACGCCGTCCTGCTCGACCTCGGTCTGCCGGACCTGGACGGCATGGACATCATCCGGGGCCTGCGGGCCTGGAGCGCCATGCCGATCATCGTGCTGTCCGGCCGGAGCACCACGGTCGACAAGGTGCACGCCCTGGACGCGGGGGCCGACGACTACCTCACCAAACCCTTCGTCATGGACGAACTCTTCGCCCGCTTACGGGCGGTACTGCGCCGCCCCGGAACGGACGAGGCGAAGGCGACGGTGACGGTCGGCGAGTACGTCGTCGACATTCCGGCCACCACCGTGACCGGCCCTGGCGGTCCGGTGCGGCTCACCCCGACCGAGTGGAAGATCCTCACCCTGCTGCTTGCCACCCCTGGACGTCTGGTGCCAGGACGGCAGATCCTGCGCGAGGTCTGGGGGCCGGACGCGGAGGAGCACGGCAACTACCTGCGGGTCTACCTCGCGGGCCTGCGCCGGAAACTGGAGTCCAACCCGGCCCGCCCGCGCCACCTGATCACCGAGCCGGGGATCGGGTACCGATTCGAGCCGTGACAGCGGATCAGCTTCCGGTGATCAGCCGTCAAGAGAGCGTCAAGATCGGCCCCGGGGCCGCAAAGGACGCGTCAGGGGCGGCGGTCGCAGACTCCGGCCGCGCATAGCGTCAGCGGTGAGGAAACGGTCCTGCTCCTCGGGGGAGAGGCAGACCGTGTCCACGCCGGTGGAGACCTTCACCGTTCAACCACCGGCGGCCAGGTGATAGGGGAGGGGACGCGCGGCCATGACAGCGGGTCAATCGGGCAGACCGGTCCGTCCGGCAGGGGAGACACGTCCGCCGGGGGCGGCGGACGCCGGCGAGGCCGGCCCGAGATCCGCGTCGCGCGCCCCCCGCACCTCGACTGTGGGGGGCACAACACCTCCGGGACCGGCTGCGAGCACCTCACCGCCGCAGCCGGCCCAGGGAGGCGCGCCCGGCCGCCGGGCCGGGCGCAATCCGGGGGAACGCGAAGCCCCGCACCTGCGTGGCGGGTCGGCCGCCCGGTTCCCCGCACCGCTGCGGCGAGGCATCGCTGCCGTCCTGAAACCCGTTGCGCGGAGCCGAAGTTACCGGCAGACACCCCGACTTCTCAGGATCCTCACCGCTCTCTGCCTCGTGGCCCTGCTCACCGTGGGAGCCGTCGCCGCCACCGTCCTCGGCGGCGCCCGCGCAGGCACCGACACCATCGGCCACGACAAGGCCCCGCAGGCCATCCGCGCCGCAGACCTCTACTTCGCGCTCGCCGACATGGACGCCCAGGCGGCCAACCTGCTGCTCACCGGCGCCGACCCCGACTACGCCGCCCTGCGCACCCGGACGCAGCGCACCTACGAACAGCGCCGCGCCCAAGTCGACTCCGACCTCCAGGGCGCCGCCGAGGCCGCCATCGGCGACCCGGGCGGCGAACGGGCCGTGCACACCGTCATCGACGACCTCGGCCAGTACGAGAGCCTGGTCGCCCGCGCCCAGCTGCTGGAGGACCAGGCCCACGCCCCGGCCGGCCGCCCGTCCGGCGACGCGCTCACCGCCTACCGCCAGGCCACCGACCTGCTGCGGCAGCAACTCCTGCCCGCCGCCGACCAGGTGACCGCCACCAACGCAGCCGCCGTCGACCACGTCTACACCGCGCAGCAGGCCGACCTCGCCGCCGGACGCTGGTGGCTGCTGGCCGCAGGGCTGGCGGCGCTCGCCGCGCTCGTCCTGCTCCAGCGCACCCTCGCCGTCCGCTTCCGGCGGATCCTCAACCCGCCGCTGCTCGCGGTCACCGTGCTCACCGCCCTCGCCGTCGCGGTGGGCCTCGGCCTCGCCGCCGCGGCCGACCGCCACCTGCTCGTCGCCAAGGGCAACGCCTACGACTCGGTGATCGCCCTCAGCCGCGCCCGTGCCGTCGCCTACGACATGAACGCCGACGAGAGCCGCTACCTCACCGACCCCACCCGGGCCGCCGCGTACGAGCAGAGCTACCTCGACAAGAGCCAGTCCCTGGCCCGCCTCGGCGGCGCCACCCTCGCCGACTACGACACCCGGCTGGGCGCCGCCCACGCTGCCCACCGGGCCGACCCGCAGGCCAAGGTGCCCTTCGACGGCTTCCTCGGCGCCGAGCTGCGCAACATCACCTTTCCCGGTGAACAGCAGGCGGTGGATCAGGTGTTGGCGAGCTATCAGCAGTACCAGCAGGACGACCTCAGGATCCGCGAACTGCGCGAGCAGGGCCACCTCAAGGACGCCGTCACCTTCGACACCGGCACCGCTCCCGGTCAGTCCAACGCCGATTTCGGACGTCTCTCCGACGCGATGGACCAGGTCCTCGCCATCAACCGGCAGTCCCTGGACCGCGCGGTCACCGCCACCGACCACGCCCTCGGATCCGGCCTCGCCGTCGGCGGCGGGATCCTGCTGGCGGGCGCACTGGCGCTGACCGTCCTCGGTGTCCGCCCGCGCCTGCGCGAGTACCGCTGACCCCGGCTCGCGGCCGTCCTCGGCGACCCTGCGGTCTGACCCGGGCGCACCGCCATCGGACCCATGAGCGCGGAACGACCACGTTCTCAGGGGCGCGAGGTTGTCAGGCCGGGGCCACGGCCTCGGTCCAGTGCTCTCGCAGCGGGCCCAGCCGCAGCCCCCGGGCCTGGCAGGCGCCGATCAGGCGCGGTAGCGCGCCGAGCGTGGAGCGCCAGGCGCCCGGCGCGGAGGTGCAGTCCGAGTCGTGGAGCAGCACGGTACCGCCGCCTGCCAGCCTGCGGGTCACCGTGCGGTACACCGAATCGGGGCTGGCGCCGGCCGTCCAGTCGCGACCCCAGGTGCTCCAGAGCACCGGCGTCAGTTCCAGCTCCCGGGCGGCGGCCAGTGCACCGGCCGTCAGTACACCGTACGGCGGCCGGTACCGGGTGGGCCGCTCGCCCGTCAGGTCGGCGATCACGTCCCGGGCCCGGGCTATGTCGTCGCGTACCGCGCCCGGAGTGCGGGCGAGCAGACAGCGGTGCTCGTACCCGTGCACGGCGATCTCGTGGCCCGCCGCGACCAGTTCACGGCCCAGGCCGGGGGCGCGGACCAGCATCCGGCCGAGCAGGAAGAAGGTCGCCTGCACGCCCGCCTTGTCCAGCTCCCGCAGGAAGGCCGGAGTGGAGGCCGGGTCGGGTCCGTCGTCGAAGGTCAGCGCAACATGGTCCGGAGTGCCGTGCCCGCACAACTCGGGGGTGAGCCAAGGCCGGAGTGCGTTGAGGGCGCTGAGCGCGGGCGCGGCGTGCGCCACCGCCAGCGAGGTCGCCGCCAGCGCGCCGGACACTGTCAGGGCCTTGGCCACGGGGTGAATCAAGCTGCTCAAGAGGCCATCTCCCGGGTCTCCGCACGCCGGGATGCCGGCGCTGCGGGCGTTGTGCGAGCGGCGTGGGTGGCGTGCGCGGCCGGCGCGGCGGGCGCGGTCAGGACGGCGCCCGCCAGGGCCGCTACCACCTGATCGGCCGGGACGGCCGTCTCGGAGGGCGCCGCCGGGGCCGAGCCCAGTGCCGCCCGCAGCAGCGGGGCGAGCTGCTCGGGGGTTCGTATCCACGGGGCGAGCCCGGCCTCGTCCAGTGCCGCGGCGTTGGTGACACCGTGTCCCGGCAGGCAGCGATAGCTGACCACGGGGACACCGGAGGCCATCGCCTCCAGGGAGGTGAGCCCGCCCGCGTTCTGCACCACGACGTCCGAGGCGCGAAGCAGCGCGGGCATGTCGTCCACCCAGCCGAGCGCCACGCCCACGCCTTCCCTGACCAGCCGTTCACGCAGTGCCTCGTTCCGGCCGCACACCGTGACCGGCGTGGCCAGACCGGTGGCCGCGATCTCCCGGGCGGCCAGCTCCACCTCGCCCACACCCCAGGATCCGGCCACCACCAGCACGACCGGGCGGCCCGTCGGCAGCCCGAACCGTACGCGCTCGCAGAGCTGTTCGTCCTCGGAGGCCGCGGGGCGGAACTCCGGCCCGACCATCGGCCCGCAGACCAGTACGCCGACGGCCCGGTGATCGCGGGCCTGGACGGCGGCCACCGGGTGCAGTGCCAGGTGCAGATCGACCCCGCGGGCCACCCACAGCGGGTGCACCGACATGTCGGTGAGGAAGGTGACCACCGGTGCCGCGAGCCTGCCGCGCCGGCGGAGCCTGCCCAGGGCCTGGCTGGCCAGCGGGTAGGTCGACACCACGGCGCCCGTGTCGGGGCCGATCACCGCGCGGGTCCGCCGGGCGGCGGCGCAGCCCGCGAGTGCGCTGACCAGCGCCGAGGACCAGCGGTGCCGCTGCAGGCTCTCCAACAGCCAGCCCCAGGCCCATGGCGCGACCCGCAGTTCCAGCTCGTAACTCGCGCGGAGAATCCGGCCCCATCCCGGCGGCAGCAGATCGAGGAAGTCGTGGCAGTCGACCGCGAGTCCGAACTTCCTCAGACGGCGGACCAGTTCGCGGGCAGCGCCGTCATGTCCGGCTCCGATGCTCGCGGACACCACCGTGACCCGTCGGGGCGGGACGCGGTGGAGCCGGGCGCTGTGGGGCGGCTGCGCCGGCAGGTGCTGCTGCGTGGGGTCCGCCGCGCGTCGGGGCACGCGTTTCGGCACATCGAGCCCCTGCGCCCCGCCGTCGCCCGTTGCGCCGTGCTCGGACGGCTCCGGTGTATGGGGCTGAGACATCAAGGACTCCTCGCACAGGACCGGAACCTCCGTCCGGCAGTGCGGCCCAGCATCAACCCGCGAGCCTGAAGCCAGCCTGAAGCAAGCTGAAGACCCCTTCAGCGGACACGGTGCGAAAGGGGTCTTCGGTAGAACTCGCGTACTGCTCGGGGAGCGGTGGCCCGGAGCGTCAGGAGCGGACCAGCCGGGCGATGGCGGCGTTGGCTTCCTTCAGCTTGAGGGCGGCCTCGTCGCCACCGGCGCTGACGGCGTTGCTGACGCAGTGCGCGAGGTGCTCCTCCAGCATCTGGAGAGCGAAGGACTGGAGGGCGCGGGTGCTGGCTGAGACCTGGGTGAGGACGTCGATGCAGTAGGTGTCCTGCTCGACCATCCGCTGGAGGCCCCTGATCTGGCCCTCGATGCGGCGCAGTCTCTTGAGGACGTCGTCCTTGTGGTTGCTGTAGCTGTGGTCGACCATGGGCCTACTCCGGTTCCCTCATATGCTCGGCTCTCGCCCGCTCGGGGCGGATCCCACCCTTTTCCGGGGCGGCCATCGGCAGTGCCCGCCGGATCTCTGTCGGTGTGTCACTCGCTGCGGCTGCCTGGCGGACATGTGCGGACGTGTGCCAGGTCACTCACCAGCTTACTTTACCCGGGGACGGTATCGGTCGGAACGGCTGCGCCGGACGGGACCAGGGTGCGCTGGGCGAGCGCGGTGACGGCGGCGACCGCCAGCAGCACCGCGCCGATCGCCAGCCCGGCAGTGGTGCCGCTCGGTCCGTCGGAGAGGGTGCCCGCCAGCAGCGGGCCCAGGCACTGACCGAGGGCGAAGACGGTGGTCAGCCCGGCGATGGCGGCCGTCCAGCAGCGCTCGGGCAGGCTGTCCCTGGCGCAGGTGGTCACGGCGGTGATCACGGAGAGGAAGGCCGAGCCGAAGAGCAGCGCGGAGCCGTACGAGACCAGGGCGTTCGAGGAGAGCAGGGGGAGCGTCGCCGCAACGGCGGTGACGGCCATCAGCAGTGCACTGCCGCGTCCGCCCCGCAGCCGTCCGAGGACCCCGCCCCAGGCGAATCCGGCCACCACGGCGGCGCTGCCGAGCGCGATCCAGAAGGTGGTGATCAGGCCGTTTCCGGCACCGTGACCGCGCAGATGGGCCACGATGAAGGTCATGTAGGCGATGTAGCCGGCGCCGAACAGGCCGTAGGAGACGAGCAGCGCGAGCAGCGGTCGGGCGGGCCAGCGCAGGCCGGGTCGGGCCCCGCGGTGCCCGGCGGGCGGAGCGGACCGGGCCGAGCCCGGCAGGCAGGCGGGGACGGCAGCCAGCGAGAGGGCGGCGAGCACCAGCCAGGCCGTGCGCCAACTTCCCTCTGCGGAGCTGCCCATGACGAGCGGGACGGCGGCTCCTGAGACGGCCACGCCGAGGCCGCCACCGGCGAAGTACACCCCGAGCAACAGGGCGGAGCGGCCCGGTGCGGCCCCGGCGCCCAGGCGGGCGGCGAGCGTGCCGCCGACGATCAGTGCGATGGCGCCCGCCGTCCCGGCCACCAGACGGACCACGAGCAGATAGGCGAGGTCCGCGAAGGCCGCCGTGGCGGCCAGTGAGAGGACGATGGCGGTCAGGCTCCCGATCAACGCGGTGCGTTCGCCGCGCCGGGCGGCGACGGAGGGTGCGGCCAGCGCTCCGGCGAGGTAGCCGACCGCGTTGGCGGTGGTCAGAGCGCCCGCGGTGGCCAGCGACCAGTGCAGGGAGGTGCGCATCGCGGGCAGGACGAGCGCGTAGGCGAAGCGGCCGAGCCCCAGCGAGACGGCCGGTGCGGTGGCGAGTCCGAGAGCGGTCGCCATCGAGCGGGCCAGTCCGGGAGGTGCCGCCGTGTTCGTGGAGCTGCTTGCAGTTTCGGCAAGTTGACGGATCGTCATGAGACTCCTTGGCGAGGCCGAGCGAGCCGCGGGTACCGTCGTCGTCGTTTCTGGGCGGTGCTCGCGTCCTGCGGTGCACGGCCGGTCCACCGGTCCGCAGGGTGTCCCGGAATGCGGTGGGCCCGGGGTGTGCGCGGCGGTGCCGGCCTCGCGCACACCCCGGGGTGCTCCGGGTGGCTCAGGCTCGGGCGTGCTCCACCAGCTCGTAGCCGGCCTCGTCGATCGCCTCGGCCACGTCGCTGCGCTCCAGTGGCTGGTCGCTGTCGACGGTGACGTTGCCGGAGGCGAGGTCGACGGCCACCGCACTGACGCCCGCGAGCTTCTTCAGCTCGGCGGTGACGGAGCTGACGCAGTGTCCGCAGGTCATGCCCTGGACCAGGTAGGTCTCGCGGACGCCGGTGGCAGCGGAGGGGGCGTCGGCAGCGGCGCCGGTCCCGCACGAGCCCCCGCCGCAGCAGGAGGAGGCTGCGGCCTTGGTGACGTCGTCGGTGAGGAGGTTCTCGGACATCGGATGCTCCCTTTGCTGGGTTTCTCGCGTGCTCTCGCGTCAGGCGGTCCGGCGGCCTCGTCGGCCACCGACCCGATGAACATACTATACCCCCCTAGGGTACAGTCATGCCTCGATTGGCACTCGACGGGCGCGCGGATCCGCTCGTGGGTGACCAGGGCCTGCTTCGGCTGGGTGAGCTCGTCGAACTCGCCGATGCCGGTCGGGACCGGGCAGGTGATCTCGCCGACTCGGCCCTTGCCCAGCACGGCACCGCCACCCTCGCCGCCGCGACGGACGTGCTGCGGAACCTTGCGGAGATCTACGACCGGCTCTGACACCACGGTCGGTTCGGCCCAGGCCGGTTAGGTCGAGGCCGGTTCGGCCCGGGCTGCCTCAGCCCAGGGTGGGGCCGCAGGTGACGAAGTACGGGAGGGCCGGAGCGCAGAGTGCGAGGAGCAGGAGGGCGGTCCGGGCTGCCGGGTGGAGTCCGCCCCGGGGGCGCAGCAGGCGCTTGAGGCGCAGCAGTACGGTGGGCCCGCCTGCGGCGAGTGCGGTCTGCGGTACGCCGCCCGCGGCCACCTCGCACATCGCGGCGGCGAGCGCCTTCGGTGTGCAGCTGCGCAGCGCGTGGTCGTCGGCGACCATCTCCAGCAGGTCGGCGGTCTGGGTGCGGGCGGCCCGGGCGAGCGGCAGTCCCGGGAAGGCGCGGGCGAATCCCTCGGTGAGAGCGAGTGAGAGATGGTGCCGTCCGCGCAGGTGGGCGCGTTCGTGTTCGAGGACCGCGTGCAGCTGATCGGGCGTCAGGGCCGCCAGGGTGCCGCTGGTCAGGACGACGCGCGGCTGTGGCCCGGGCAGGCAGTACGCGGCCGGGGTGTCGTGCTCCAGCACGACCGCGTGCAGTCGGGGCTCGGGCCGTCCGGCCAGGTCCAGTAGTGCGAGATGGCGGCGGCGGTGGCTGCGGGAGCGGACGAGCACGGCGCCGAACCAGGCGAGCGGCCAGGCGGCGGCGAGGGCGATCGGCACCAGCAGGCCGGGCCCCTCGGCGGCGCGTTCGGTCGCGGGCGTCCCGGTCCCGCCGAGCCAGACGTCGAGAACTCCGAGCAGTCCGTGCAGGTGCTGCCCGGTGCGGGTGAGGTGGTACGCGGTCAGGGCGAGGGCGATGACGAACGAGAGCATCAGCGCCCGCCAGAGCGCCAGGGCGGCCTTGGGGGAGCGATGGGCCCAGCGTGCGCGGGCGAGGGCGGCCGGCGCCGCCCATCCCACCACGGTGGCGTAGCCGGCCAGGACGGCAGCGGCGATCACTGCTGGTCGGCTCGGTCGATGGCCAGGAGTGCCTGGCGGAGCGCCTCCTGCTCGTCGGGGGAGATCTGCTCGACGAACCGGGCGAGCGCGGTGGAGCGGTCCGGGCTGACACCGAGGGCGTCGTGCATCAGGGCCGCCGTGTACGCCTCGCGGCTGCGCGTGGGCTGGTAGACCCAGGCCCGGCGCTCCTTCTCGCGGCGCAGGTGGCCCTTGTGGTAGAGGATGTCGGCGACGGTCATCACGGTGGTGTAGGCGACGGCGCGTTTCCGGTTGAGGTCGTCGACGATCTCCCGGACGGTGGCCGGTCGCCCCCAGGTCCACAGGCGGTCCATGATCTCCGCCTCCAGGTCTCCCAGTCGTCGCACGCTGACGTCCCCTCCTCGTCGCACCGCCCGTCTGCGGTGCTCATGGTAGACGAAATCCTCCTTCCGGCGGGAGACCGGGCCGCTGCGGCCAATACCATCGGGGGGTATGGTATTAATCTCACCTGTTGCATCACTGCACGTCAAGTGTCCTTCGGAACAGCGAAGTTGAAGAATCCACGACGTCATCACTGTGCGGACGGCGCCGGGGCGGGCATTCTGGCCGACATGACAACCACCGCAACCAGCGCTGCCGGAGCCCCCGTCGCCGCGCCGAACGGCCATGCCCGCCCGCAGACCCGCGCCGTCCACATCACCGCCCCCGAGCCCCCGGGCAGCCGCCCGCTGAGCGTGCCGCTCTACCAGACCTCCGGCTTCGCCTTCGAGGATCCGGACGCCATCGCCGACGCCATGGCGGGACCCGACGGCGCCTTCGTCTACACCCGGCGCGGCAACCCGACCACCCGGGCGCTGGAGTCGGCGCTCGCCGATCTGGAGGGTGGCGCGGCAGCGATGGCCACCGCGTCCGGGATGGGGGCGATCAGCTCCGTCCTGCTCTCGCTGCTGCGGCCCGGCGACCATGTGATCGCTCAGCAGTGCCTGTACGGCGGCACCTTCTCGATCCTGTCCGACCTCGCCGAACGCTACGGCGTCGAGGTCACCGCCGTCACGGGCGACGATCCCGCCGAGGTCCGGGCCGCGCTGCGCCGCAACTCCCGGCTGCTCTACCTGGAGACCATCGCCAATCCCACCACCCAGGTGGTGGACCTGCCTGCGCTGCTCGCCGTGGGCCGCTCGGCCGGGCTGATCGGCGTGGTGGACAACTCGCTGGCCACGCCGCTGCTCTGCCGGCCGATCGAGTGCGGCGCCGACATCGTGGTCCACTCCACCACCAAGTACCTGGGCGGGCATTCGGACGTGATCGGCGGCGCGGCCGTCTTCGCGGACCGGGCGCGTCACCGAGAGGTCTGGCAGCGGGCGGTCGAACTCGGCGCCACCGCAGACCCCTTCGCCGCCTGGCTGACCATCCGGGGCATCCAGACACTCCCGCTGCGGATGCGTCAGCACTGCGAGAACGCCTCCTTCCTGGCCCGGCGGCTGGCGGCGCACCCGGCAGTGACGGCCGTCCACTGGCCGGGCCTGGAGAGCCACCCCGGCCACCGGGTGGCCCGGCGGCTGCTCTCGGGGTACGGCGGGGTGCTCGCCTTCGACCTGGCCGGGGGCCGGGAGGCGGGCCGCCGCTTCATCTCCTCGGTCGAGCTCGCCTCGCTCGCCCTGTCACTGGGCGGCGTGGAGACGCTGGTCACCCACCCCGCCAGTACCTCGCATCGTGAACTCGCCCCGGAGCAGCTGGCCTTGGCGGGGATAGGCGCGGGCACCGTACGGGTCGGTGTGGGCATCGAGCATCCCGAGGACCTGTGGGCCGACTTCCGGCAGGCGCTGGCCGGGCTCTGAGTCGACCGGTATCGCCTCCCCTCTGCCTCACTTCGATCGAACGCAGATGGACGGGCCGGTCGCACCGATGCCGTTGCGACCGGCCCGTCGGCGTCACCACCCGGGCGCCCACCCGCATCCATCCCCGATCCATCCAAAGATTTGTATTGACCAAATTATTGGCAGCCTCGTATGTTGTTCACGGCCCTGAAGCGCCATCCCACTCCTGATCGAGACGGTGTGCGGCCGGCCCGGTCGTGCGCACACGCAGACAAGAGGCACTCATGTACTACTTCGAGGACTTCGCCGCCGGGGACGTGTTCGACCTCGGCACGGTCGCCCTGACGGAGCAGGAGATCATCGACTTCGGCCGTCGCTGGGATCCGCAGCCCTTCCACACCGACCCGGAGCAGGCGGCCGGCTCCCCGTACGGCTCGCTGATCGCCAGCGGCTGGCAGACGGCGTCGATGTTCATGCGCCGGTACGTCGACGGGCTGCTCGCCGACAGCGCATGCGCCGGATCGCCCGGCGTGGACGAGATCCGCTACATCCGCCCGGTGCGGGCGGGCGACGTACTCACCGCCAAGGTGTACATCCTCGGCTCCGGGCCGTCGTTCGGCCGTCCGACCACGGGCATCGTCAAGCCCCGCTGCCAGCTGGAGGCGGCGGACGGGACGGTCGTCTTCAGCATGATCCTGCACAGCATCTTCGAACGGCGGGGCGAGCGCGAACTGGTCGGCAGCCGGCCCTCGGCCGGGTTCTCGCCGGACCCGGTGCACCCGTAACTCCCGTACTCCATCAGCGAACCAGACAAGGGGGACCTCCGTGGAGGCCGTATCCCGTACCGCCCAGTGGACCGCCGCAGCGCGCGCCCTGGAATCCGAGCGCACCGACGCCCTGTTCGTCGACCCGTACGCCCGGATCGTCGCCGCCGACACCGGTTTCAAACTGCTCGACCGCTACGCAGGGGCCGGGACGGTCGAGTTCCTGGCCATCCGGACCGCCTACCTGGACGGTGCGATCAAGAAGGCCGTCGCCGAACAGGGCGTCCGACAGGTCGTCTTCCTCGCCACCGGCATGGACACCCGTCCCTACCGGCTGCCGTGGCCCGAGGGCGTCACCGTCTACGAGCTGGACCGGCCCGCGCTGCTGGAGACCAAGGCACGGATGCTCGACGAGGCAGCCGCCGAGCTGCCCACCGGAGTCACCCGCCACCCGATCGCCGTGGACCTCGCGGGGGAGTGGTCCTGCGCGCTGCGCGCCGCCGGCTGGCAGGAGGAGACGCCGACCCTGTGGGTGGTGGAGGGCCTGCTCTTCTTCCTCCCCGAGGACGCGGTGCGCAGGCTGCTCACCACCGTCGGCTCGCTCTCCGCCCGGGGCAGCGTGCTGCTCGGCGACTTCGCCAGCCGGGTCTCCCTGATCAACCCGATGGCCCGGCCGTTCCTGAACGCGCTCAAGGAGGACGGCAACCCGTGGCTGTTCGGCACCGACCACCCCGAGAGCTTCCTGAACGAGTGCGGCTGGCTGCCCCGGGAGGTGAAGCAACCCGGTGACGAGGGCGCGGAGTTCGACCGCTGGCCGTACACCGTGGTGGCCCGCGAGACACCCGGTGTGCCCCGCTCCTTCCTGTTCACCGCCGACCTGCCGCAGGGCTGAGTACCCGGAACTTCCGTCAGGAGAAGCCGAGATGACCACCGAGACCATCGAGCAGTTCCACCAGCGGGTGATCAACGATGCGGGTGCGGCCGTCCGCGGCCTGACCGTCGCCCTCGGCGAACGCCTCGGCCTGTACCGGGCGCTGCTCGGTGCCGGACCGCTGACCATCGACCAGGTCGCCGAGCGGGCCGACGTCCACCCGAGGTACTCCCGAGAGTGGTTGCACGCGCAGGTCGCCGCGGACTACGTCGCGTACGACCCCGAGGCCGACACCTTCGAGCTGACCGCCACCCAGGCCGCCGTCCTCGCCGATCAGGACAGCCCCACCTACGCCGCCGCCTTCTTCACCGCCCTCAAGGCCCTCTACGCCACCGAGGACCAGCTCGTCGAGGCGTACCGCACCGGCGGCGGCGTCGGCTGGGCCGCGCACCATGCCAGCCTGGACTCCGGTATGGGCAGCTACTTCCTGCCCGGCTACCGGGCCAACCTCGTCCAGCGCTGGCTGCCCGCCCTGGACGGCGTCACCGACAGGCTCGCCGCCGGCGGCCGGGTCGCCGACATCGGCTGCGGCCCCGGCCACGCCACCCTGCTGATCGCCCAGGCCTTCCCGAACGCCGTCGTCCACGGCTACGACTACTCCGAGGAGGCGATCGGCCAGGCCCGCGAGAACGCCCGCGCGGCCGGACTCGCCGACCGGGTGCTCTTCGAGGTCGCCACCGCCGACGGCATCCCCGGCGGCGACTACGACCTGATCACCTTCTTCAACGTTATGCACGACCTCGGTGACCCGGAGACGGCCGCCCGCCAGGTCCTGGGAGCCCTCGCCCCCGACGGCGTCTGGATGATCGTCGAACCCAACGCGCACGCGGCCGTCAGCGACAACGTCAGCCCGGCCGGCCGGATGTTCATGGGCCTGTCGGCGGTGATGTGCCTGCCCGTGGCGGCCGCCGAACAGGGCCCGTACGCGCTGGGCAACCACGCCGGGGAGGAGACCTTGGGCGTCATCGCCAAGGATGCCGGCTTCACCCGCTGGCGCCGGGCCGCCGAGAGCGCCGTCAGCGCCGTGTACGAAGCACGCCCCTGAGTCTCCCGAGCCTCCTGAGCATCAACTCATCCACGGTATCCACGATGTCCACGGTATCTACGGAGAAGACCAGATGACCACTGCCACCCTCGAGCTCACCGACCGGTTCCGCGAACTCCTCGACCGGCTCTCGCAGAAGTCCGTCGAGGACTACTACAACCCGTACCAGAGCTTCGACTGGGCCGACAGCCTGCCCGAGGATCGGTACTGGATGAGCCCCGACCTGGTCTCCGTCCACGGCTCCGCGCTGTACGACGAGCTCGACGAGGACACCCTCAAGCGGCTCTCCAAGTGGGAGAGCATCAACTTCTACAGCCTCAATGTGCACGGCATCCGCGAGCTGATCATCGAGGTCATGGACCGGATCCACACCCCGGGCTTCGAGGTGCCCTCGGACTTCTTCCACCACTTCATCGGTGAGGAGAACGAGCACATGTGGTTCTTCGCCGAGTTCTGCCGCCGTTACGGCGGCAAGATCTACGCCGGCGCCGCCCTGAAGTCCGCCCCCGCCGAGAAGCGCTCGCCCGAGGTGGAGAACTTCCTGGTCTTCGCCCGGATCCTGTTCTTCGAGGAGATGGTCGACCACTACAACATGCGGATGGGGCAGGACGAGACGCTCCACGAGACGATCCGCCAGGTCAACCGGATCCACCACCAGGACGAGTCCCGGCACATCGCCTTCGGCCGCGAACTGGTCTCCCACCTCCACGGCCGGATGAAGGCCCGCGTGGACGAGGACGAACTGCGCGAGGTCGAGGCCTACCTGAAGCGGTACATCGTCTTCAGCCTGCACTCCTTCTACAACCCCCACGTCTACCGCGACGCCGGTATCGCCGACCCGCTGGCCATGCGGGACGCGCTGATCGCGGACGAGGGCCGAAAGGCCGTCCAGCGCAAGGTCGTCCGCAAGCCGATGGCCTTCTTCCTCAAGTCCGGCATCTTCGCCGACGACACCCTGCCGGACTGAACTCCCCTTCCCTCACCCCACCCTGGGAGGTGGCCCATGAGCCCCGTTACCAGCCCTCCTCTCGGCGCCGCTGCCGCCGCTGCCGCTGTCGAGACCACCGTCGAGACCCCCGTCGAGCGCAACGGCCTCTCCGTGCTCGGCCCCGAGGCAACCGCCCTGCTGCGCCTGCTCGACGACACCTTCGCCGCCTGGGGCACCGACGCCGGCGCGACGGCCATGACCATGCCGCCGCTGCTCCCGGCCGCCGACCTGGCCAGACTGGACTACTACGACAACTTCCCGCACCAGGCGATCCTCGCCTCGCCGCTGGACCTCGCCGAGCGAGAGCGCCACCCCTTCGACCACGACCGGGGCACCTTCGCCTGCAACGCCCTGGAACCCGCCGCGCTCGGGCTGCCCTCGGCCGCCTGCTACGGCGTCTACCTGCACCACGCGGGCACGAGACTGCCCGCCGACACCCTGGTGACGGTGGCCGGCCGATGTTTCCGCAAGGAGACCGAGTACGAGAACCTGCGCCGCCTGCTCGGCTTCCATATGCGCGAGATCATCGCACTCGGCTCGCGCGACCACGCCGAGGCGCACCTGCGCACCTTCACCGAGAAGATCGGCGCCTTCGCCGAGGCCCTGGAGCTCCCACTGCGCAGAGAGGCTGCCACCGACCCCTTCTATGACCGGGGTGGTGCGCGCCTTCTGCTTCAGCAACTCTCGCCGGTCAAGCACGAGTTCCTGTACGAGGACCTGGCCATCGCCTCCGTCAACGTGCACCGGAACTTCTTCGGCGAGCGCTGTGACATCACCCAGGCCGAGTCCGGCGAGCCCGTCTTCACCAGCTGCGTCGCCTTCGGCCTGGAGCGCTGGCTCTCCGCCCTCACCCGTCGGCACGGCAGCTGGCAGGCCGCCACCGCCGCCGTCGCGTGGGCGCGATCGGCGGTCTGACATGGTGGCAGGCTCCGTACCTGCCCGCGCCCCTGGCTGGGCGAACCTCGGCATGGACATCGTCTCCGCACAGCGCGTCCGCCAGATGGTGGCCGACCACGGCGAGTCCTTCCTGCTGCGGATGCTGACCCAGCAGGAGCTGGCCGACTGCCGCACGGACGAGGGGCTCAACCTGCTCACCGTCTGCGGACGGATCGCGGCCAAGGAGGCGGCGTTCAAGACACTGCGCGTCGCGGACCGGATCCTGCCCTGGCTCGACATCGAGGTCCACCGGGCCGACGGCGGCTGGCCGCTGATCGAACTGCGCGGCCGGGCAGCCCAGTTGGCGCAGGACGCGGGCATCGAAGGTATCACCGTCAGTATCAGCCACGACGTGGACTACGCCGTCGCGGTCGGGGCACCGGTGCTGAGCACCGGCAACTGAAGCCCCCACTCTCCCCCTCCTGTACCACCCCACCCTCCACCCCACCGAAGAGGAGCACCACCATGTCCGCAGAGCTGCAGCAGGTCAAGAACTGGATCCTCAAGCGCCACCCCGAGCGCCAGGACATCGCCGGTGACCTCGACCTGATCGAGAACCGCCTCATCGACTCGCTCTCCTTCGTCGAGTTCGTCTTCCTGCTGGAGCAGACGAGCGGCCGGACGATCGACATGGAGTCCCTGGAGGTCGACCACCTGCGCACCCTGAACATCATCGAGGCCCGGTTCTTCGGCGTCACCGTCCACTGAACCACTCGTCCGTACTGACGAATCCTCCCTCCGGTCCGGGCGGCTCGACCGCACAGAGCCGCCCGGCGGGCTCCTGCCCGCTGCCCACCCAATTGAAGGGGCCTGCTGCCATGGCACGCCGACTGTTCACCTCCGAGTCCGTGACCGAAGGCCACCCGGACAAGATCGCGGACCAGATCAGCGACGCGATCCTCGACGCGCTGCTGCACGGCGACCCGTCCTCCCGGGTCGCCGTCGAGACCCTGGTCACCACCGGCCAGGTCCACGTGGCCGGTGAGGTCACCACCTCCGCCTACGCGGACATCGCCACCCTGGTGCGCGAGGCCGTGCTCAGGATCGGCTACGACTCCTCGGCCAAGGGCTTCGACGGTGCCTCCTGCGGTGTCTCGGTGTCGATCGGCGCGCAGTCGCCGGACATCGCGCAGGGTGTCGACACCGCGCACGAGCACCG
>NZ_JARZAJ010000051.1 GCF_029892105.1 Kitasatospora sp. GP82
ACGACCCAGAACCCGAGCCACACCTACAGCACCGCGGGCACCTACACCGCGACGCTGACCGTCACCGACAGCGCCTCGCCGGCCAACACCGCGACGTCACAGGTGACGACCACGGTCAGCGCCGTCGGCAACCCGCTGGCGGCCAGCGCCTCGGCCACGCCGACCTCCGGCCAGGTGCCGCTGAGCGTCGCCTTCACCGGCACCGGCACCGGTGGCACCCCGGCGTACAGCTACAGCTGGAACTTCGGTGACGGGAGCACCAGCACGACCCAGAACCCGAGCCACACCTACAGCACCGCGGGCACCTACACCGCGACGCTGACCGTCACCGACAGCGCCTCGCCGGCCAACACCGCGACCTCGACAGTAACCATCACCGCCGCACCGATCGCCGCGACGGTACCGGGCGCGCCCACCGGCCTGACGGCGACGGCCGGCACCGGGCAGGCCGCGCTGGGCTGGACGCCGCCGGCCAACACCGGCGGCGAGAACATCACCTCGTACAAGGTGTACCGCGGTACCAGCAGCGGCGGCGAGACGCTGCTGACCAGCGGCGGCTGCAGCGGTCTCGGCGCGGTGACCTCGTGCACCGACACGGGGCTGACCGCCGGTCAGACCTACTACTACAAGGTCAGCGCGGTGAACGGCGTGGGCGAGGGGGCACAGAGCAACGAGGCGAGCGTCCAGCCGGTCGGCAGCTGCGGGTCGCAGCAGTTGCTGGGCAACCCGGGCTTCGAGACCGGCACCGCCTCGCCGTGGACGGCGACCAGCGGAGTGCTCAACAACAGCTCCTCCGAACCGCCGCACTCCGGGAGTTGGGACGCCTGGCTGGGCGGCTACGGCACCACCCACACCGACACGCTCTCGCAGGCGGTCACCCTGCCGTCCGGGTGCTCCACGTACAACTTCAACTTCTGGCTCCACATCGACACGGCGGAGACCACGACGACGACGGCGTACGACACCCTGAAGGTGCAGGTGCTCAACAGCTCCGGCACGGTGCTGTCCACGCTGGCCACCTACTCCAACCTCAACCACAACACCGGCTACTCGCAGCACAGTTTCAGCCTGGCGGCCTACGCGGGGCAGAACGTCACGCTGAAGTTCACCGGGGCTGAGGACTACCAGAAGCAGACCTCGTTCGTCGTCGATGACACCGCGCTGAACGTCAGCTGAGTCAGACGAATCAGACGAATGTCCGATGCGGATCATCTGATCGCGCAACCCGCCGGGTGGTGCACTGCGGTGCACCGCCCGGTGCCGCGTTCGCGGGCCGAGGCCCCCGTCCTCGAGGTTGCGCGTCATGCGGCAGGAACAGGTTCTTGAGGATCAGCTGAGGGATGGATGAATAGATGGACACACCCGTCGCGGTGAGAGGCCGCGGCATCACCAAAGTCTTCGGTGATGTCGTCGCCCTCGACCACATCGATGTGAGCATGACGCAGGGTCAGATCCACGGCCTGGTCGGCCCGAACGGCGCCGGCAAGACCACACTCCTGGGCCTGTTGTTGGGCCTGGCCGTCGCCGACGAAGGGAGTCTGGAGATCCTCGGCACTCCGGTGGGACGCGCGCCAAACGCGCCTGACGGTGTCTCCGGGTTCGTCGACGGACCTGGCCTCTACCCCACTCTCACCGCGAAGCAGAACCTTTCAACGCTCGTCGCGCTGCGCCCTGATGACGCGCCCGCCACGGGTCTCGAGGAGGCGTTGGAGGAGGTCGGGCTCGCCGACGTCGCCGACGCCAAGGTTCGCGGCTTCTCCCTGGGCATGCGCCAGCGGCTGGGGCTGGCCGCGGCGCTGCTGACCAAGCCACGGCTGCTGGTGCTCGACGAGCCGTCCAACGGCCTGGACCCGCTCGGCAAGAAGCAGGTGCACGGTGTGCTCAGCCGGCTGGCCGCCGAAGGCGTCACGGTCGTGATGTCCAGCCATCGGATGGACGATCTGGAGGCGCTGTGTTCCGAGGTCACCATCCTGGCCACCGGGCGCGTGGTCTTCTCCGGACCGGTGTCAAAGCTCTCCGATGACAACCGCGAACTCGACTACCGGCTGCGCGCGTCGGATCCGTCAGCCGCTCGCGCGGTCGCGGCCGGAACGCCCGGTATCAGCATCATCGACGGCCACGACGCCCCGGCGCGGCCGGACACCGACGTGATCGTCGTCCGCGCACGGGTGGCAGCCGTGGACGAACTCGTGGCCCGAATGGTGCGCGACGACATCGCGGTGCGTGAGTTGGCGCCCGTCGTCTCATCGCTGGAAGCCGCGTTCCTCGCCCTGACCGAGCAGGAGGCCGACCGATGACCACGACCATTGCTGACGCCCCCGCCGCCGGGGCCGGGGCTGGGGCTGGGGCTGGGGCTGGGGCTGGGGCTGGGGCTGGGGCTGGGGCTGGGACAGCGGGCGCGCGCCCGGTCCCGGTGGCCCGCATCCTCCGCTTCGAGTTGGTCAAACAGTTCTCCGCCTGGCGGGTGCGCCTGCTGATCGGGCTGTGCTGGCTCGGTCCGGGCCTGCTGGTCTTCGCGATCGGCCAGCAGAGCACTCTGCCGTCGGACACCCTGTTCGGCCGGTGGATGCACGCCACCGGCTGGGCCGGGCCGCTCGTGGTGCTCGGAGTCGCCGGCTCGTGGGCGCTGCCGCTGGTCACGTCCATAGTCGCCGGCGACGTGTTCGCCTCCGAGGACCGGCTGGGCACCTGGCGCCATCTGCTCATCGCCGTCCGCTCGCACCGGCGCATCTTCGCGGCCAAGGCGATCGCCAGCGTCACCGTGATCGGGCTGCTGGTGGCAGGCCTGGCCGTCTCCAGCGTGTTCGGCGGGCTGCTCGCGGAGGGGAACCAGCCGCTGGTCGGGCTGGATGGCCACCTGCTCTCCGGTGGGGACGCGGCCAAAAACGTCCTGCTGGCCTGGGTCTGCGCGCTGGCGCCGACGCTCGCCCTGGCGGCCATCGGGCTGCTCGGGTCCGTCGCCCTGGGCCGATCCCCGATGGGCCTGCTCCTGCCCACGCTCGCCGCCCTCGGGATGCAGGTGGCGCAGTTGCTGCCGCTGCCGGTCCCGGTGCGTCTGGCACTGCCCGGTTACGCCTTCATCTCCTGGAACGGCCTTTTCGCCGAGCCCCAGCAACTCGGGCCCTTGCTGATCGGCGTCGGGGTCAGTCTGGTGTGGGCGGTCGTCGCGACGGCACTGGCCTACCTGCTCTTCCTCCGCCGGGACTTCACCAATCTCAACAACGACGGCGCCGGACGCAGGGTGCTGACCGTGGGTGTTCTCCCGCTGGTCGGCGTGCTGGCCGCGACGGTCGGTGTTTTCGCAGTGACGACCGGGGCGGGCGGTTCCGGCATCGACCGGGCCAAGGTGCAACGGTCGGTGGCCACGGCGTTCGCCCACCTCTACCGGTTCCAGCAAGCGCAGATGCGCCAGCCGCCGGTCACCGAAGCGCAGCTGCAGACCTCCGCGGCCTGTGACAAGAGCGAGGGACTCGGCGCACAGGAGGGACCGGGCAACGACTGGCGCTGCACGGTTTCCTGGAACGTCCCCGGTTACAACGCCACCGCCCAAGCCATTTACCAGCTCGATGTCACCGCGACCGGGCGGTACACCGCCGACGGAGACGGCCCGGTGGAGGTGAACGGCTACTTCCTGATCGTCAGTGGGGGAAAGGCGGTGCCGAACCCGCTCTGGCAGTTCGACGGCAACGTCGATCTGCTCCCCAGATGAACGCAGCGTGCGGGCGGCAGCATCCCTGAGGAAGAAGGACCAGGTCGGTCACCGGTTGCCCCGTGGCCCAGCCGGTGGCCGTCCACCAGCTTCGACCGCATCGCGTACAAGGACGAGGCACCAGATGCGCGGTGGCGACCCTGGTGACGAGGCCGGTGGTGTTCCAGCGGTGACCGCCGCCCGCCACCATCCCGCGCCCATAGGTCAGTTCCACTCCAGCTCCCCCAGCACGCCCGAACGCCGTGGGGTAACGGTCTGTGTCCCCCCTCGGACACGACCCATTGGCCAACGAAGTTGGCCAGGGAATGCAGGTCAGGAGCAATCCTGACCTGCATTTTGCGTTGCGCGTGATTGTACCGGCAGCGCAGGCCGAGGGCGGCGTAGGTCTGCCGCTTGGTCTCGGGCTTGGCGTCGCGCAGGACGTCGACGATGTCGCCGGCTTGGTTCACGAGGTCGGCGATCTGCTGTTCGGTCAGGGCAGGGAAGCCATCCGTCCTCACCATCGACAAGGACGAGGTGAACGCCGACGCCAACCGCGCCGACTCCCTGCGCGGCATCGCCACCCGTCCGCCGGACGACCGCGAAGAGTACCCGCCCGCCATGTACCAGGAAGGTGGGAAGGGCGCGAGCGTAAAGTACGTACCTGCGAGCGACAACCAGGGTTCCCGTTCCAGCATGGGCAGCGCCGTCCGCGGACTAAAACACGGGGCCAGAGTCAAAATCAGCGTGAGATGACGGAGCGGAAGGAGCGCGGGTGAACGCCGCCGAAAAGCTGATTTCGCGGGCCCGGCATGGCCGGTTCAGCGAGCTGCTCCCTGACCTGCTGGAGCTGGCCAAGCGCTCAGGTGGTGACCGCAACGAAGCCTGGGAGGCCGCTGCTGCGGCCATCCAGATCTTGTTCTGGCAGGACCGGTTCGCTGAGGCAGCCGACCTGGCAGAGACGATCATCGCCCAGGACGGCCCGCTCGGCGGTGAGCTGTGCGACCAGGACATGCCCTTCCGCACCGCATTGTTGGCCGGTGAACTGCACGCGGGAGCGCCAGCTCAGCCGCGCCTCCTAACGGCGGCCGGCTACGTTCCCGACGGCCGGAACCTGGGCGACGACCTGTTGTGGCTGGCGGAAGAACTCCCCGAGCGACCCATTGAGGAGCTACTGCCCAGCCACTTCAACTGGGGCGGCCCGGCCGAGCCGCTGGACGAAGCCGGAGCCCAGCTGGCCGAGCGTGACTTCAGCACATTGGACACAGGCGACAAGTACACCTTGTGGGAGGCACTGGCCGAGGCCAACGACTTCGAACAGGCACACCAACTGGTCGAATCGTCCGGCGAGACCCCTGACCGGTATGCGCCCTGTCTCTGGATGGCCGGCTGGTACGCCGTGCGGGGCAATGTACCCCGGGGCGAGCGGATGCTGCTGGCCGCCCATGATCGGTGGTGGCCCTACATGAAGTGGGACGCGATTCCGGATGATCCGGTCTTGCAGCCGACCCTGCGCCTGGTCACGACCGACCGGGTCCGAGAGCAGTACCTCACCCGGCCGATCGGCCCCGAAGCAGCGAAGGCCTGGGTGAGCGCCGCCACCTCGATCGGGTCGCCGAGCGGCGTCCCCGTGCCGTGCGTCTCGACGTAGCCGATGGTCTCCGGCTCCACCTCGGCGACCAGGTGGGCGGCCCGGATCACCTCGGCCTGGCCGCCGACGCCGGGGGCGGTGAAGCCGACCTTGTCGAGACCGTCGTTGTTGATCGCGGTGCCGCGCAGCACCGCCCGGACGTGGTCGCCGTCGGCGAGGTCGAGCAGGCCGTCTGCACGGTGACGGCCGGGCCGGTGAGGCCGAGCTTGAAGGAGACCCGGGAGGTCAGGAAGTCGATGCCGGTGGCCAGCCGGAGCTGCCACTCGCTCACCGGGCCGAGGTTGTCCCGGTTGGCCATCAGCGCCTCGAAGTAGCCGGTCTGGCTGCTCCCGGCGTACACGCCCACCGGTCCGGGGTAGGCCTTGGGGTCGTAGCCCGCGTCCTCCATCGCCTCCCAGGCGCACTCCAGGAAGAGGCGGTGCTGCGGGTCCAGGATCAGCGCCTCGCGGTGCGAGTAGCCGAAGAACTCCGCGTCGAAGTCCTCGGAACCCGCAAGCAGGCCGATCGCCGGCACGTAGTCGGGGTAGTCCGCCGAGTTGCCGGGGAAGCGGGTGATGGAGTCCTGACCCTTCGTCAGATTGCTCCAGAACTCGTCCAGGTCCCGCGCACCCGGGAAGCGGCCCGCCATGCCAACGACGGCGAGAAACGGTTCGTCGTCCATCGGGTCGGGGTTCATCGGGTCGGGGTTCATCGCTCGCCCCCGGCGCTCTGGCGGGCAGCCCGGCGCTGCTGGAGGCGGACCCGGCCGCTGCGGCGCTCGTCCGCGCGGGTGTCGGCAGCGGCGGTGCTGACGGTGTCCGCGCCGAGGTGGGCGGCCAGCTTGCGGACGGTCGGGTGGGCGAACAGCGCGACACCGGGGACGGGACGCCCGAGCGCCTGCGACAGCAGCCGCTGCACCTGGACCAGCAGCAGCGAGTGCCCGCCGATCTCGAAGAAGCTGTCATCCGCGCCGACCTGCTCGACCTTGAGCACCTGACGCCAGATCGCGGCGATCTGCGCCTCCAGCCCGGACGCCGGACCGGCGGTCGGCGAGAAAGCGGGCGCGACGGCGGGCACCGGGAGCGCCCGGTGGTCGATCTTGCCGTTCGCGGTCAGCGGCAGCTCGTCCAACAGCACATAGGCGGCGGGCACCAGGGCCGGCGGCAGGCTCTTCGCCAGGTGCGCGCGCAGCTCCGCGACCGAGACACCGTCGGCGACGGCCACCGTGTACGCGACCAGGCGCTTGCCGTCCGTCCCGTTGTCGACCGCCCGGACGTGCGCCTGCCGGACCGCCGGGTGGGCGCACAGCGCGGCACTGATCTCGGCCGGCTCGACGCGCTGGCCACGGATCTTCACCTGGTCGTCGGAGCGGCCGAGGAAGGCCAGGGCGCCGTCCGGGTTCCGCCGCGCGATGTCGCCGGTGCGGTAGAGCCGCGCGCCCGGCCGACCGCTGAACGGGTCGGGCACGAAGCGCTCGGCCGTCAGCCCGGGGTGGCCCGGGTAGCCACGGGCCAGTAGCGCGCCACCGACGTAGAGGTCGCCCGGGGCGCCGTCGGGGACAGGCGCGAACTCGGCGTTGAGCAGGTGGACCTCGGTGCCGGGCAGCGGCTCGCCGATCGGCAGCACGTCGCCCTCGGGCAGCTGCCCGGCGGCGAGAGCGTGCGTGGTGGCGGTGATGGTGGTCTCGGTCAGGCCGGTCGCCGTCACCCACCGCTCGCTGGCCCACCACTCTCCGCCCCGCAGTGCGCCAGCGCCTCTGCGCGCCCCGGCGGCGTGAAGGTGTTCATGTCCGCACGGACCGGCGCGTACACCAGCGGATCGTTCACCGCCCCGTACCGGGACACCTGCTACTCCGCAAGCGGCATGGTCGGCCCCGGCCACACCCACTACCAGGCGGCGTGCCGACCGGTCGCCGCTCGAGATCTCGGCGCCGCCTGAGCACTCCGCGCTGGCGGCGCCGACGCTTGCCCCCAGGTAGCCGACATCAGGGAGTCGGTGAACGGCCCATCGTGGCTCCGACGCGGTTTCAGCTGCGGAGTGCCTGCCCGGTCGGCTCGTCGGCTCGGCAACTGGTCATGCAGCGCAGCCGCGCCATCACGAGCGCGCCTGGCCCGCGCCCAACTCGGCCAAGGCGACATCGAACCGGCCCTCACAACCGCGACGGAGCGGAGCCCGGGTTCGAGGCTGTCATCGGCTACGAGCAAGGTGAACCCGTCGGCTACGCCTATGGCAACACGGTCACCTCCGGTGACCGTTGGTGGACCTGCATGGCCGAACCGATGCCGCAGAAGATCATCACGTCGCCGACACTCGCACTGAAGGAACTCGGCGTGCGTGGCCCCTGGCGGGGCACAGGCGTGGCGCGGCGCATCCACGACGAACTTCTTGCTGGGCGCGGCGAGGATCGCATGACGCTCATGGTCAACCCGGCTGCTGGGGACGGCAAGGTGCTCGCCTTGTACAAGTCGTGGGGATACGAGGCTGTGAACCGAGTCCAGCCGTCGCCGGACGCGCCGCCACTCATCGCCGTGATCCGAACCTGTGCTGCATCCAGCACACAGATCAAACACTGAATGAATGAATCGTTGGCCTACCAGACGCAGGTGTGAGGGTAGGCGGCTATGGCGTTGGGCCACGTGACCAACGTGACCAACAGCGGTCGAAGACACCCTGAAACAGGCCGGATAGGCGAGCAAACGCGGCTGTCAGCTCGACCGCGTGTCGGCGGCGTTTCAGCAGGTAAGCGGCATAGAGCGCTGATGTCCGAGGCGGCAGCTCGAAGTAGTCGAGCTGCCGCCCCGCATTCGGACCGTCAGTTCTGGCAGCTCGTGACGCTGCCGAGCGGGAAGCAGTTGTTGGGCTTGTTCTTGACGACGCTGCTGTCGTCGAGGGTCACGTTGGTGCCGGCCTGCTTGTTGATGCCGCCGCCGTCGCGAGCGGCCGTGTTCTCACTGACCGTGCTGTGGTGGAGCGTCAGCGTGGCGCCGAGGCCCGTCTCGGTGTTGAACTGGTTGTTGATGCCGCCGCCGTCGCCACCGGTCGAGTTCTCCTTGACCTTGACCTTCGTCAGCGTCGCGGCACCCTCGTTGTTGATGCCGCCGCCGTCGCCACCGGCGTTGTTCTCCGTGATCTGGCCACCGATGATCTCGAGCGTGGCCTCGTCGCTGTTGTTGATGCCGCCGCCGTCGAAGGCGGCGAAGTTGTCGGAGACGACGGTCTCCCTCAGCGTTGCCGTTCCGCCGTTGATGATGCCGCCGCCGTCGCCCTCGCGGGAGGTGTTGTGAGAGACGGAGCTGTCCTCGACCGTCAGGGTGGCGTTGCCCGCGTTGTTGATACCACCGGCGTCATCGCCCGACTGGTTGCCCTCGACCTTGGTGTGCTTCAGGGTCACGGTGCCGGTCTCGTTGTTGCTGAGCCCGGCGCCCCCTTGGACGGAGGTGTTCCCGGAGATGCTGCTCCGGTGCGCCGTCAGCGTCGCGCCTTCGTCGTTGTAGATACCGCCGCCCTCGTCGTCGGCGGCGTTGCCGGTGACCTCGCTCTCGTCGAGAGTGAGCTTGCCGTGGTTCTTGATGCCGCCGCCATCACCATCCTCCGTCTCGGTGATGCCGATGTGACCACCGCTGATCTCGATGCCGTGGAGCGTGAGGTCACCCGTCGGGGCTGCCACCTCGAGCAGGCGGAACAGGGGAGCGCCGGAGGCCTGCCGGACAAGCGCGGAGTCGTGCCCGGTAATCGTGATCTTCTTGAGGATGGGTGGCAGCGCATCGTCCGTGCCGGTGATCGGGGCGGTGAAGGTGTAGGTGCATCCCTTGGCCAGCTCGATCGTCCCGCCGTTGCCGCTGTTGAGCGTGTTGATGGCGGTGATCAGCCCGACGATGTCACCGCACGCGATGGTGGTCTGCGCGTACGCGATCGAAGGAGCGGCAGCGACGGCCAGGCCCATGGTCAGCCCGACAGCGATCGCGGATCCCCGAAGGGACGAGTACTTCATGAAGGTCTTCCTCTAACGGCTCTGGCCCGTGGGAAGGGCGGTGGCAGCTGAATTCACGCTGAGTAGCGGAACGCCTGTCAGGTCCCCGGGCAGAGATCGGCGGAATCAACCGTGATACGGAGTTCAGCCGGATGGCACACGCTGCGGTCCGCCATTCAGGCCGATCGTCGTACATCGGAGCGAACCATCAGGGGAAGCCAAATGCGGCTTTTATAAGGAGAATTGACTGATGAACATTTTGTGGGGCGGGCAACGGCCTGCTCAAGCCTGCTGCTCGGCCCAGCTGAACCAGTAGCCGTCAGGGTTGACCAGGTAGCGCACGGTCGGCACGGGCAGGTGTCCGATCCGATGGGTGCGGCTGTAGCGGAACACCAACTCCCGGTCCTCGCACGGGATTACCTGCGAAGGGCGTCGCAGCCGGCTGAAACGGAGGGCACGGGCGCGCCGGGCCACCACCGCGTTGGCGTCCAGGAAGCCCTCCTCGGCAGCGCGCCGCCGGTCGAAGGGGACGGACAGCACGTCCATCTCACTGCCGCCCGGGTGCAGTCGCCGCAGCGCCGTGCAGACGGCGTCCGGACCGCCGGGAGCGCTCAACACCTCGACGGCGCGCGCCAGATGGTCGGACTTCCACTCGCTGTCGTCGTCCAGGAAGGCCACGTACCGTGACGAGCCGAGTCGGATCCCGACATTACGCACCACGCCCTCCTCCGCCACGTTCCGGGCTGGGCTGACCGCGAACAGCCGTGGATCGTCCAGGAGTTCGGGCGGTCTGGCGCCGTCGTCCACCACGATCACCACCTGCTCCTTCACGGTCTGCGCCAGCGCGGACTCCACCGCCCGCCGCAGCCCCTCGGGACGTCGGTAGGTCGGGATCACCGTCGCCACCAGTGCAGAGGGGCGCCGGCCGAGCTGGAAACGCTCTGACCGAGCCTGTCGCAGCACACGCACGACACACCCTTCGGGGCGGCATTGCGCTGCTTTCTCCGGGCCGGCCCAGGCGCCCGGGTTGTCCCGCGGCTCGCCGAGCTCGACCTGCGGCGGGTTCAGCCCAGCGTCCTCGGCCGGGCCGCCGATCTGCCGGGGGCGGGGCCGCAGCCGGCTGGTGGGCCACCGGCGACGGCGAGTGGCGCGAGGATTCGGCACCGCCGCTCGTGAGCCTGGGTGAACACTCACGTGGTGGTCGTGGTTATAGTCTGACCGGCTTCTCCGCCTCCGGAGGCTGCCGGGTGCCGACCCGGCCGCGTCCGGGGGCAGAATGCCCTCTCACCGGAGCAGGGCCGGTGGGAGGCTGTCGGCGCGGCCTGGTGCCGCCACACGTCTCGAACGCGCGGCACTGTGCGTCGACCACCGGGAGAATCCCAGATGAAAGCTTTCACCAGTCGCAGCTGCGGCAGCATCGCCGTCATCGCCGCCGGTGCGCTCCTGCTGAGCGCCTGCGGTACGAGCGGCGGAAAGGCCTCGCTGCACGACCAGCTGCCCGAGAAGATCCGCAAAGCCGGGGTGATCCAGGTGGGCGCGTCGTTCACCGCCGCCCCGGTGATCTTCCGGAACCCGCAGGGACAGCCGGACGGCCTCGACCCCGACATCGCCGCCGCCCTGGAGAAGACACTCGGTGTCAAGTTCGAGTTCCAGGACGTCGGGGCCTTCTCGAACGTGCTCCCGGGCCTGCTGGCCCAGAAGTACGACATCGGGCTGTCAGGCATAACCGACACCCGTGAGCGCCAGCAGGGCGTTGACAAGAACGGCAAGCAGGTCAACGACGGCGTCGACTTCGTCGACTACTTCATGGCCGGAATCGGGATAGTCGTCCGCAAGGGGAACCCCGAGAAGCTCACCAAGCTCGACAGCCTGTGCGGCAGGACGGTCTCGGTGAAGAAGGGCACCATTCACGACGACCTCGCGACCAACCAGATGAAGGCATGCGAGCACCTCGGCAAGCCCCTCAAGGTCATGGAGCTGGACGGCGACGACAAGGCCCTGGATGAGCTGCGCAGTGGTTCGGCAGACGCGTACCTCACCGACTACCCCAAGGCGCAGTACCGCAGCCAGACCGAAGGCGGTGGACAGGACTTCGACCTGGCCGGTCCCCAGCTGCAGCCCAGGCCCTACGGGATCGCCCTCCGCAAGGGCGACAAAGACCTGCAGACCATCCTGACGAAGGCCCTGAACACACTCATCGCGAACGGCACGTACGACCAGATCCTCACGAAGCGGCAGCTGTCCGTCGGCGCTGTCCAGAACTCCGTCGTCAACGGCAGCTGAGCAACGAGCACTCGAGCTGCAACAGACAGGGCCCGACAGACAGGGCCCCGGATGTGTATGCGGCCCGGCGCAGTTCCTCCGGGGACCGGAGAGCGGCTCGGACACGGGCTCTCTCCCGCTGTCGGGGGCAGCGGGATGACGTCTTCGGATGGACGTTCGGCGGCTGGGCACGGTTCTACACTGTATGGCGTGCTCGGCCAACGGTGCCTCCTGGCGGACCTGTTGGGGCGAAGGCGCAACAGGTCGACCGTGCTCTCGGTCCAGAGGTCGAGGCAGGAGGTTGAGATCGGTGTTCCGCAGCCCTACCTGCGTCATCAGCAGCGCCTCGGCCGGATCGGTCAGCGGCGGTCATGCGGTGGACCGCTATGCCGAGATCGGGTCGTTCACCAAGGTGCTCACCGGGACGGCGCTGATGCGGATGGCAGCGGCCGGGGTGCTGGCACCGGACGACCCGCTGGAGCGGTGGCTGCCGCAGGCGCCGGGTACGGGGATCACGCTGCGGCAGTTGGCGGAGCACACCTCGGGGCTGCCCAGGCTGCCCCCCGGGCTGGGCCTCAGGGATCCGTACGCCGCGTTCGACCGCGATGCGCTCACCGTGCTCCTGGGCAGGCTCGGCCGGCTGACGGTCCGAGCGCCGGGCGCGGCAAAGGAGTACTCCAACTTCGGCTACGCCGTACTCGGCGCAGCGCTGGAGGCCGCGGCCGGAGTCCCCTACGAGGAACTGCTCGGGACGTACGTCCTGGCTCCGCTCGCCGTCGCGGAGGTTGCGGTCCACCCGTCCGCCGGGCAGCGGCTGTGCGCTCGCGGCCTGTTCGGCCGGGAGCGGGCGCCCTGGAGCATGGACGGTGCGATTCTGCCCGCCGGGGGTCTGTGGGCGACGCCTCGGGCCGTGGCCGCGCTGGTGACGGGCCTGCTCGTCGAACGGCGGTTGGGCGAACCCGCGCCCTCCTGGCAGCGGACCGGTGAGCTGCACTGGCACAACGGCGCCACCCGGGACAGTTCCGTGTTCACCGGTGCGATGCCTGACGGTCGGTGGGTGGTGATCCACCGTCTCCGGTCCTCCGCCGCCCGCACCGACCGGGAGGGCGTACGCATCCTGCTCCGCACCGAACCGCCGACGGCGGCTTCGGAGCCGCCGCCGTGCGGCCCGTCCGACGCACCGTGAGCGCAGCCGGGGAAGCCGTCGTTGTCGGCGGTGGCGGATACTCTTCGACCCGAATTCGCCCCACCGACCGAGGACTTCCCCGTGCCACTCTCCGCCCCCGGTGTCGCCCGCCTGTTCACCGCCGGGGTCACCTTCAACTACCCGAGCGGCCAGAGCGGAACGATCGGTGTCAACCCGTCGAGCAGCCTGAACCTGCCCAGTGGACGGGTCGTCGCCTGCGATCCGTTCACCGGCCTCGGACCCTACGGGCCAGGGCCGTTCAGGGTGTCACGGTGTCGGACCTGAGGCATCGGACCGTAGACGCCGGACCGGAGGCGTCTGGCCTCGTGGTGGTCGTACAGCGGTCGGGGCGTCGGCGGCGGCCTGCCGCAGAGTGCATGGCGGACCGGCGCCGCGTAGCGACGGGATCGCGCTCGGTGACGCTCGGCCTGCCCCACCGTGTCCGGTGTCTCGACAGCCGCAAGGCTGGGTCCGAAGGCCGCGGGCGGGGCATATGACCAGGTAGGGGCAGAGCCGTTGCCGACAGCCTGGACGGTGGCCCTGGCGCAGCGCCCCGTTCGAAGCCTGGGCGGGGCAACGCGAGCAAGCCGCACGGAGGACAGCCATGACCAGACACGTTGAGTACCGCAGGATCTACGCCGGCGCCGACACTGACGCCGAACCCGGGGACAGCGTGCGGGTTCTGGTCGACCGGGTGTGGCCGCGGGGCCTGCGGAAGGACTCCGGCGCGTTCGACGTCTGGCTCCGGGACGTGGCGCCGTCCACCGAGCTCCGGCGCTGGTACGGCCACGACCCCGAGCGCTACCGTGAGTTCCGCCGCCGCTACCTCGCCGAACTGCGTGACGCGGACCATCAGGAGGCCCTGCGCAACCTGGCCGACATCGCGGACCACGGACACCTGACGCTCCTCACCGCCAGCCGCGACGTCGACCACAGCCAGGCCGCCGTTCTCGCCGACCGGCTGTCCGGCGACAGCCGGAAGCACAAGTGACCGGCTCTCCCCCGCCGGGTCGGCCGGTCCCGCTCGGCGCCGGTGCATCCGGCCTGGCCGCCGCGCGCTCAGCCCGCAGCCGCAGCCGCGGCCGCGTTGCGGGAGCGGATCGCCTGCCGCAGGGCACGCGGCAACGGGCCGGCCGCCGGGGCGAGCTTGTCGATCCGCGCGCGGAACTCGCGACTCTGGCGCCACGTCAGCACGGCGCGCAGCTGGGCGGCGTCGGCGAGAGCCACCAGAGCCGCGTCGCCCGGCTCCACCCGGGAGAGCGGGCCGCGCAGTGCCGAGGAGACGGCCTCGGCCAGCGCCTTGCGTACGCGCGGATCGCGCAGGGTGATCCGGGCGGCGGGGAAGAGGCCGAGGACACGGTACTCCTCGACCCTGATCCAGCCTCCCGCCGCCAGCTCGTCCCGGACGGCGCGAGCGGTACGGCCACGGCGCCGACCGACCCAGGACCGCCAGCTGCGCGGCCGCTCCTCGCGGATCTGCCGCAGCAGTTCGGCGAGGACGGGGTCGAGTCCGGCCGGCTCGGTGCCGACAGCGGCCGGTCCGCGTCCGTCCTCGCGCAGCAGGCCCCGGCGCAGCAGATCGGCCAGTGCCGCCGCGCGCATCAGGAGGTCGAGGTCACGGACGCCGGTGAGGCGCTCGCGCTGGGGATCGTAGGCGAGCAGGTACAGCTTTCCGGGGAGGGTGTCGGGCAGGTCCATGGCGGGCTCCACATGGCTTGGTTGAAACTCGGTGAGACTCAACGAGGTACCGACGGATCGGCATGGGTGGACGAGCCGGGGCCACCGGACGGCGGACGGGTGGCCGGGCGGGCCGACCGTGCTGTGGCCACCGGCCGGGCGGGGCGGGCACAGTCGGCCCCGGCGGCTGGGGCGCGGTGCTGTCCGGAGCCGTACTTTCGGGCTCTGCGCTCGCGCGGTCTGCGTTCTGCGTTCTGCGTTCTGCGTTCTCAGGCTCAGGCTCAGGAGCCCTCGGGGTCGGGGCTCTCGGGCTCGGGGTTTTCCTTGGCCGGACGTCCCCGGCGGGGCAGTCGGGCCACGCCGCCGGGCATCCGGGCTGCGTCGGTGAGCGCCCGGCGGAGCAGGAACTCGATCTGCGCGTTGGTACTGCGCAGTTCGTCCGAGGCCCACCGGGCCAGTGCGTCGTGGACCCCGGGATCCAGGCGCAGCAGGATCTTCTTCCGCTCCGTCGCCACCGCCGTGCTGCTCCTTACTGGTAGAGGGAGCCGGTGTTGACGACCGGCTGGGTACCCCGGTCGCCACAGAGCACCACCAGCAGATTGCTCACCATCGCCGCCTTGCGTTCCTCGTCCAGCTCGACCACGTCACGCTCGGCGAGCCGCTCCAGGGCCAGCTCGACCATACCGACGGCGCCCTCCACGATCAGCCGACGGGCCGCGACCACCGCACCGGCCTGCTGGCGCTGAAGCATCACCTGCGCGACCTCGGGGGCGTACGCGAGGCGGGTGATCCGGGACTCGATCACCCGCACCCCGGCCGAGGCGACCCGGGCGGCGATCTCCGCGGAGAGCTTGCGAGTGATCTCGTCGGCGCTGTCGCGCAGCGACATCTCGCCCTCGCCGTGGGCGTCGTAGGGGTAGCTGTTGGCGATGTGCCGCACCGCGGTCTCGGTCTGGATGGCGACGAACTCCGTGAAGTCGTCCACCTCGAAGATCGCCTTGGCGGTGTCCTCGACCTGCCAGACCACGACTGCGGCCATCTCGATCGGGTTGCCGTCCGCGTCGTTGACCTTGGTGGTCTCGGTCTCGTGGTTGCGGATCCGGGTGGAGATCCCGCGACGGCTGGTGAAGGGGTTGACCCAGGTCAGGCCGTCTGCCCGGATGGTGCCCCGGTAGCGGCCGAGCAGCTGGACCACCCGGGCCCGGCCGGGAGCGACCGCGGTCAGGCCGCAGGACAGCAGCAGGCCGAGAAGAAGGAGCAGCGGCCCGGTGACCAGCAGGGTGACACCGATCCCGGTGGCGCCCGTCGCCTGCTGGTTGGCGCCGACGATGGTCACGGCGACCCCGGCGAGCAGGCAGAGCAGGCTGAAGCCGAGCATCGGCAGTCCCGGCAGACCGGTGATGACTCGTTCGGTGACCTTCGGGGCCGGGATGTCGAGGACGAAGCCGTCGGCCTCGTCAGCGGGGTTGTGCGGTGTGGTCATCGGACCGGGTTCCTCTCCTGCGAGTGTGGCACGCATCTAGCAAAGTGATATCACTTTTTCGCGCCCCGCAAACCCGCTTTCCGGCGCCGACCCTGCGGACCGGTCCACCGCGGCACCTTCGGAGCAGAAAGCCGGACCTGGCTCTGGGCCGGGTCCGGCACTGGTGCGACGGAGGAACGGGCGCTCAGCCGAAGTCGACGTCCGAGCAGGAGGTGAAGAACTCGCCGGCCTTCGGGAACTGCGGGTCGATGATCTTGTCGGGGTCGAGGTCGGGGCCACCGGGACCGGACCAGATCTCGACGATCACGTGCCGACCGGACTTCGGAGGCAGGGTCTCCGTGGGGTACTGGTCCATCGAGTCGAAGTGGCCCACCATGAACGGCACGGGATCCACGTCACTCCAGGACACCCCGGCAGCCGGATCCCAGCCGTCCTTGGTGACGTACCACTCGTGGGTCCAGTACTCGCCCGGGTGCTTGGCGGTGTACCGGTACTGGAAGGTGTAGCTGCCCTCGGTGCCGGACAGATCGGTGGTCTTCCACTTCCGGTCGGCGGAGTCCCTGAGGTCGAGGCCGGCGTTCTTGGGGTTGCCCGCGCTGCAGACGTTCGCGCCCGGGCTGAACTTCCGGTACTCGCTGTACCGGCCACGGGCGTTGAAGGGGGGATCGGCCTTCATGGCCGACCCCTCGGGCTGGACCTCCTGCCACAGGTAGATGCCTGCCTGGCGTGCGGCCTGACACATCGGATCCGGTGAGTCGAGGCCGCCCGGGTGGCAGAGCAGGGCACGGCTCACGGGAGCGGCCAGGGTGCCGTGCCTGGTGGTCGGCTGGTCGGCCTGGGCCGCCGGAATGAGGGCCGCCAGGGACAGCGTGAGTGCGCCGAGTGCGCCGACGAGGCCCCGGGTGAATCGCTTTGGCATGGTGCGGATCTCTGCTTTCTTCGGTCTTCGGTGGATGTCTGCTCTCCTCGTCGGAACGCGTCAGGGGCCGGTGGTCACGACCACCTCGTTGGTGAACTGACTCCACTGCCCGCCGTCCAGCTTCGCGCGGATCTTGACCGTGTTCTGGGCCGCGGGGGCGTCACCGAGGTTCACCCAGTGCTGCCGGGCGGCCTTCCAACAGCCCCACCACTGGCACCAGTCGAGGTACACGGTCTGCTTGAGCTGGCCACCGTTGATCCAGACCTCGTAGACCTTGGGGTACGCCGCCCTGCCGTCGCTCCAGTCTCCGGGCGTGCTCTCCTGGCCGTAGTTGTCGCCCACCGTCCAACCGAGCTGGATACCGTGCAGCCGCCACGCGCCGTCCGTCCTGACCCCGGCCGTCCCGACCAGGTCCCGCGGCGACACAAGGGCGGTGACGCGCCGACCGTCCTGCGGCACCGACTGCCCGCCGGCGGCGGCTGCGACGGCCGACCGTACACCATGGCCCGCGTGCGCCCCCGCCTGTGCGGCGGCGACCGCCCCGCCGATGACGAGCCCGGTCGCGGCACCCGCGACGAGCACCCGCCTCCGCAGGAGCTTCATCCTCAATCCCACTGCGCTGCCCCACTCTCCACTGGAACCGATGCGCCACGTCCGACCCCTGACCTCGGGCAGGGACGCGAACACTGACAGCCGAAAGTAGCTGTCTGCACACGCACCGTAGTGAGCTCGTCGTCGCCGCAGCGTCACCGGAGTACCCGGCCGGAGCAACGCCCCGAGCGGGGACATGCCTTCGGCACGGGGCCGGTCAGGAGCCGGGCGGCTCCGCGGAATCGTTGCAGCAGGAGATCACGCGTCGAGCTCGCCATGCGGCGGATTCTCATGCGCCGCATCGGCGGTCGGCGACCGGATTTCCGGCCGCCCGACTGCCGATCAGCCCCCGGGCGGGTGGCCCGGGGGCTGATCACGCAACGCCCGTCGAGGAGTCGGGCCCGCCGGGGCCCGGCCGGCTCAGAGGACGAAGTAGCTGTTCCCGAACGCCGTATCGATCTCGCTCGGGCCGATCGCGGCGGTGACCGGCCCCTGGCAGTCGGAGGCCGCGTGGACCAGCACCGTCGCGTTCGTGAAGTTGTCGACCGCGATCGGCGACGAGGCGCCGTAACAGCCCCGCTGCGGATTCCGGTGCGGGACGCCATTGACGATGAGCCACCCGGTGGCGGCATACGCCGAGGCGGGCAGGGAGACGGCGAGAAGTACGGCGGCGGCAAGCGTGCCGACGGTGCTGACGAGACGGTTCATGGGGCTGTCCTTGTAGCGCCGGATGCGGGCCCGGGACTGGGGCCACGCCGGATCGGCGCTCAGCGTACCGGATTGGACACGGTGCGTTATCAGGCGGATGCGGTGGCGGTGGCGGTGCGACACCGCCACCGACGTCAACTCGCCGTCTCCCCGAAAGAGTAGAGACTGCGCATGGCGGCGACGAGCACCCGGCCGTGCGGGCTGAGAGAGCGGCCGTCCGGGGTGGTGAGCGGGCGGCGGGCGACCAGGCGGCCGAGGATGCCGCCGGGGTGCAGCACCGTTCCTTCACCGGGCAGGTTGACCAGGACGCACTCCTGCGACTCCTTGGGCCCGCACTCCAGCAGCCCGGCACCCGCCCGCCGGAAGACCAGCCGCTCCCCCTCCAGTGCGTACACGCCACCCGGCGGAGCGTTCAGCAGTACGCCAGGGCCGCCGGAATGACGGATCGTCAGCTGAACTGCCTCGACCGGATCGAGATCGGGCTTGCCGAGGGTACTGTGGCCGTGCCGTTCGGCGATGTGCCGGACCATGGTGGGCAACCGGTCGGCGGCGAGCTCCAGTTCACCGAGCAGCCAAGTGGAGCCGAGCACCCGGCAGTTGATCTCCAGTGCGGCCACCGAGCCGTCGGCGCGCAGCGCGAAGTCACCGCCGAAGATGCCCCGGTAGCCGAGGCCAGCCAGGCCGTGGCCGATCCGCTCCATCGCATCCCGCCCCTTGGCCAGCACCGGCGACGGCAGCAGGGCGGGGGCGTGGAAGTCGGTGCCGACGTATCCGCCGAACCCCGAGCCGAGCCCTTCCACGCCGGTGAGCTGGAGGGCGGGCCGCAGGACCTCGGGCATCCCTTCGCGGGGCACGAAGCCGTGGAAACTGAAGGTGGTGTCGCCCGCGTACTCGCTCACCAGCCAGCAGTCGCGCTGCGGCAGCTCGCGGGCCTCGGACGCGTCGGTGATCAGGTAGGTGCCGTTGCCGCCCGAACTCCTCGGCCTCTGCGCGACGAAGGTCGGGCCGAACTTCCCGCTCAGGAGCGGGTACTCGACCCGGTCGACGACGACGCTGGCCGGGGTGGGCACGCCGAGGTGCTCGAACCAGTCCCGCATCAGGACCTTGTCCGTGAGCAGCTCCGCACCGCCCGGCGCGGGCGGCACCAGCAGGCTCGCGCCGGTCCGTTCGATCGCCTGCCGCCAGCGCTCCCGGTACGTCCCGTAGGCGGCCAGCGCGAACTCGCGCCCGCGCCAACGGCTGCCGACCAGGCCGGGCAGCGTGGGCATCAGCTCCTCCAGATGCCGCCCGCTGCTGGTGTCCTCCCGGCGCCCGGTCTGCTCCTCCAGCGAGTGCATCAGGACCCCGAACCGCTCGGCCCAGCCGATATCCGCAGCCTCCACGGTCAGCAGCTCGGACAGACAGCCCGTGCGCAACAGGGGCAGCAGGTAGAGCGGGCGCGCGGCGAGCCCCAGGTAGCCGACGGGGCGCAGCAGACGCTCGACGTCATCAAGAGATGCGATCACGCGATGGATTATGCATCTCACCGACGCAGCCTCATTCTGATCAACTTACGGGAGTGGATGGGACACTGACGATGCCTTAGACTGCCCGCCCGCTCGGGCCGGACGGCCGCGTCGGGCGTGGACCGTGTGCGACGGACGGCGTGGCGCGGCGCACCGCTCTCCGGGGACAGCGGCACGCCGCGCCGATCGGAGGGCGTAGAGCGGGGATTACAGGGTTGCTTGTCCATCGTTTGGTTGACGGTCGGTCCCGTGGTCCAGCCGTCGTCGACCGCGAGTTCGGCGGCGGCCCCGGCGCCAGGGACGCGGGCGAGGGGCGTGGACACGAAATCCGGGTGCGCAGGGGACGCGGGCGGCGGCAGGATGGCCGGGCTTCACCACCGACCACTCGAACGCAGGGACTGCCACCATGACCACCCAGGACCCCCAGGATTCCCAGAACCACCAGGACACCCACAACACCCGGGACACCCGGAATGCCGGCGGCGAGCGCGAGACGCCTGCCGACCCGCACACCGAGGCCGTACTGCGCGCCTTCGTCCAGGACGGCCGACTGACCCGGCTGCCCGCCAAGCGCGGCAAGCGGATCGTCGTCCTGGAACATGTGACGGCGCACTCCTTCCGCGAGGGCGCCACCTACGGCGAGCCCGAGGTCAACGAGATCCTGCAGCGGTGGTGCGAGGGCGGCGCGGCCGACCACGCCGCCCTGCGCCGGGAGCTGGTGAACGAGCGTCTGCTGGACCGAAAGGACGGTGCCTACTGGCGCAGCGGGGTCGTCACCACCCAGCGGTAGGCGGCGTCGACAGGGCAACGACGACCTCGACTCGTCCGGCCTCCTCAGCCCGGAATGCCCGCCTCTGGCGCTATGGTGAGCCGACGTCACGCTCGGCAACCGCAGCGCTACGTCGCGTAGGTCATCATCCGAGGAAAGGCCCTGGACCGTGTCAGCTGCACTCTCTGACGACCTGAGGAAGCTCGTGGACGACACCCCGGTCTTCGCGACCATTGCGACCCTCCAGCCCGACGGCAGCCCCCAGTTGTCGGTCACCTGGATCACGCGAGAAGGCGACGATCTGCTGCTCTCCACGACCGTGGGTCGCCGGAAGGAGACGAACCTCCGCCGCGACCCGCGGATCACCGTCCTGATCAATCCGCACAACGCGCCGTACACCTACGCCGAGATCCGTGGCACGGCCTCCCTCACCACCGAGGGCGCCCAGGATCTGATCAACCAGCTGTCGCGGAAGTACACGGGCAAGGACTACGCCGACTTCAACCCCGCCGCCAAGGATGACGCCGAGCGCGTCGTCGTTCGCATCACCCCGCGTAAGGTCGTCGGCTCGATCTAGGCCCGGCCCGGCGGGCCTTGGGCACGTGGCCGGGGGTGGCGCCCGCAGGTCACCGAGGCAGTCCGGGCCCTGCCGGGAGGTCCGGCTTCGCCAGCAGCGCGACGAACCTGCGGAAGGCGTTCTGGCAGGTCGCGTACCGCTCGTACGCCCTGCTGGAACGAGCCACCGGGTTTCCGCGGGCACCCGGGACCGCCCACATCCAGCCGAGCCCCTCCCGGACATGGGTGATCCTGGCGACCAGGGTCGGCGCGGCGGCCGCCAGTTCGGCAAAGGCCCGCCTGGCCTCCGCCGCCGACTCGTAGACCGGCGAGGAGACGGCGACCACCCGCCCGTTGGGAGCCTTCAGCTGCCACCGGAAGCGGCCGCCGGCCACCCGCTCGGCCTGCAGCCCGTCCCGGCCGGCCCGGGCCGCTCCACTCTCTCCGGCACGCCCGGAACCGCCCACCACTGCCCCCGCGGGACTTGTGCTGAATGATCGCGATAGCGCACCCAACGCTATGTGTGCACACCAGCGACCGGGAAGGCGAAGGAAGCGCCAATTCCCTTTATTGGCGCAGAGGTTCTCCCTCGTTAATCTCCACCGACCCGGACTGTCGACTGCGGCGGTGATCACCCGTCGCACCGTCGGTCAGTTCCCGCAGGATGTCCATGTGACCCGCGTGCCGCACGGTGTCCTCGATCATGTGGATGAGCACCCAGCGCATCGACACCCGCTCCCCCGTCCACGCCGTACCGAGCTCGTCGAGACCGAGCCGGCCGATCACCTCGTCGGCGGCAGCCCTGGCCCGGCCGTAGAACGCCACGATGTCGGCGGTACTCTCGCCCGGCTCGACGCGCATGTCCTCCTCGGGCGCGAACCAGAACGGCTCGGGCTCGACCCCGAAGGCCTGGCAGAACCACCCGTACTCGACGGCCGCCAGATGCTTCACCAACCCCAGCAGATTCGTCCCCGTCGGCGTCATGGGCCGCCGCACCTGCTCCTCATCGAGCCCGTCGAGCTTCCACAGCACCGCGTCCCGATGCCGATCGAGGCTGATGTGCAGGCTCTCCTTCTCCCCACCGGTGGGTGGCACCCGTCTCTCCATGAGCGCACCGTAACAGCCGCCGCCGACAGGTGAATCCGCGCCGCCGAGCGAAGTCATGCACCCGTAGGCCCTACCGAAGTCCCGGGCGGTAGAGGGTCTGAGCGCGGTCGGATCCGGCGGGACCGCCCTCGGCTACGTGCAGGAAGTAGTCCAGCTGCCACGTCTGCGTACTGCGGGCCTGGCGACTTGTCGTCGCAACCCATGGCGGGTAGACGCGGAATGCCCGTTTCCCACCCGAACCGTTCGTCGACACGATGTCCCGCTCGCAGAGCACATCCCGCGGAAAAACGAACTGCCCGAAGTGCCGGCCGTCGCGGCTACTGATGACGAAGAGGTCGACGGGGTCCTCCGCGTCGAAGGGCTGGATCGGCCCGCCGTCCGACCTCTTCCACACGGTCACGAACTGGCCGGCCTTGGTCGGGGTCGTCCTGGCCGCGCGGAACTTCACCGACAGGCCGTTCACGGTGAATTCGTGCGCCGCGTACTCGGCACTCTCCGCTTCGGCCACCGGCCGTGAACACGTGAACCCGCTCGGGTCGTACACCAGCGCCTTCGCCGCGAGAAGGTCACCGTGGATCGGCCCCGCGCACGTCCAGGACCGGGAGCCGGCGGCGTGGTCCTCCGGAGAACCCTCGTGTTTCGTCGTCACTCCCGCATCCTGTCACCACCCTCGGACACCCCGGCGGGGACGCCTGCCGGCCTCAGCCTGCGGTCGGCCGGAGGAGTCCGGCCAGGACCCGGGTGAGCACCCGGTCGAAGAGCGGCTCACCGGGTTCGCCCGGCCCGGCCGGCCGTGCCACCGCGCGGGCCGTCAACGGCGCACGCCTGGTGGCCCTCCCAGGAGTCGGCCACGACCTGCCCGCCGCACTCTGGCCGACCGTCGCACGCGAAGTCCGCGAGACGGCCACCCGGTCGGCACAACGGTGACCGCCGCAGCGACGGGCCGCAAGGGGCCCGGTGGCACGGCTGTCGGGCCGTCATGAGCGAGTGGGGCCATGCCATGCCGGCGTGATGGAGCGCCCGCGTGGCGTACGCGTCAACGCCGAGGTACTTCGGCTCGTCCTCAAGTGAGCCGGCTACCGGTGGATTGCGTGGCTGTCGCCGACAACCACGCCTCCACGTACGGGCTCGCAGCACGCTCCGCCGTGGACGGCGCAGCCGCTCGCACTGACGCCGGGCCGTGCATCGGCCCGGCTCCGCGGCCGCCCGGTCGCGGCCGACCAGGCGCGAGGTGGCCGAAGCCGTATGGTGGGAGGCCGGTCGGAGCGGGCAGGAGGAGGACGAGCAGATGGCGGAGGCACGGGCGCGCCGGGCTGCGCGGCCGCGCGAGGAGGTGTTCGCCGCCGCTCGGGCCGCGATCGCGGAGCACGGGGTCGCAAAGCTGACAATGGCCGGGCTCGGCAAGCAACTCCAGATGAGCGCCGGGCATCTTCTCTACTACTTCGGCAGCAAGGACCAGTTGCTGCTGGAGACCCTGCGGTGGAGCGAGGAACAGCTCGGTGCACGCCGCAGCGTGGCCCTCGGCCAGGACGGCGGCGGTGTCTGGGAGCGGCTCGCCGCCTACGTGGAGCTCTACCTGCCCGAAGGGCCGGGGGATCCGCGCTGGATTCTGTGGCTTGAGGTGTGGGGGCGGTCGCCGTCGAGTGCGGAGATCCGGCAGGGGCAGCTGGAGATCGAGGCCCCCTGGCAGGCCGACCTGGTCACCCTGATCGAAGAGGGCGTGGCTGACGGGGAGTTCACGGCGGAGGGGGCACACGACCGGGCCGTACAGATCCGCGCGTTGCTGGACGGCTTCGCCGTGCCGATCGCGATCGGGCTTCCGGGGGCCGGCCGGGACGAGGCCGCCGCGCACGTGGCATCCGTCACAACGGCCCTGTTGGGACGCGGGCACGGGCGCTGAGCCCGTCGGCCGGGCGGCGGACCGGCTACTCCGTCCAGAGGGCGACCGCCGTGCGGTCGTCGGTGTAGCCCTTGGCGCGGACCTGGACCTGGCGGAGGAAGTCGACCGTGCCCGGCGGATGCGGGTGGGCCCAGTGGCTGGAGAGGAAGTGCGCGACGGCCGCCTCCTCGGCGATCGGCTCGGCCAGGCCCGGTGAGCAGAGCAGCAGGATGTCCCCCGGTGTGGCCGGGACCAGCCGGAACCGGAACGGGCGCGGGGGCGCCACCGACGGCGGCGGTACGGGCTGCCGCCCGTCGGGATGGTGGAGCAGCCTGGCGCCGTATGCGTCGATCCAGTGTCCGGACCGCAGCAGGTAGAGGCCGCCGAGTCCGGTGCCGAAGGCGGCACGGTGGGTGGCGTCCGGGTCCAGCGAGAGCAACAGGCAGTGCAGCGACCCTGATCCGGTGGCCGTACTGGTCTCGGCGGAAGGCTCGGTGAGGTCTGTCGGCTTGCGATTGGGCGGAATTGACGATTCATCGCTTCGGAGTGGCGCGACCGCCCGGGCCGTCAGACGCTGCAAGCCGTAGCGGAGGCGGTCGCGGGCTCCGGCCCGGAGGTCGGCAGCGAGTTCGGGGCGGCTGCGGCCGATCGCAGCGGCGAGCTGACGGCATGCCTCGGCTGCGGCCGCAGCGGCGGCGGACGGCGGCTTCGAGCGGCCCGGCGTCGCCAGGACCGCCAGCAGCAGGCCCTCCTCGCCCTCGCCGAAGCGGGCGAGGAGGAGCGAGTCGCGGCGGGGTTCACCCCGGTAGCGGGCGGAGTCGCCCCGTACGGAGGCGGCTCGGACGGTCGCCGCACCGTACTGCGCGCCCTCGATGACGGTGTCGGGTACGAGGACGGCCAGTTCGTCCGGGTCGGCCGCGGGGAGGATGGTGGGCTCGGGCCCGTAGGTGGGCGGACGTTCGCCGACGTGCGGGACGGGGTGAGGCTGTTCGTGCGGGTCGGCCGCGGGGAGGATGGTGGGCTCGGGCCCGTAGGTGGGCGGACGTTCGCCGACGTGCGGGACGGGGTGAGGCTGTTCGTGCGGATGCGGGTGCTGGTGCGTCTGGCGGGGGGACGGCTGACGGAGCGGCGCCTCGTCGTCAGCGACGGTCGGCGCGAGGTCCGCGAGTGGCATGGCTGCTGACGTCACGTCAGTCTTTGGCGCGGGGGCGGCCGGTGCAGCCGTGAGGTCCGGCGCGTCCTGGGCCGCCGGGGGCTGAGCGGCGGCCGGGGGCTCGGGGTCGGCTGCGTGCTTGGCGAGGTCGGGGCGGGCGGCCCCGGGTGCGATGGCATCGGGTGCGGCGGCATCGGGTGGCAGCGGGGGAACGGGCGTCGGTTCGGGGGTGGGCGGGTGCTCGATTGTGCGCCGGCCGCCGATCATCCCGGCGGCCGAGTCGAACCAGTCGTCAACGGTGATCTCGGCCGGATCCAGGCGTACGTCCGCGCCCGCGCCCTCGTCCGCGCCCTCACCGTCGTCCTCCGCCAGACCGTCCGACGGCAGCGCCGGGCCGAGCCCGCCGTCACCCCCGCGCTGGGCGCCGATCATCCCGGCCGCCGTCTCGAACCAGTCGTCGATGCTGCCCTCGGCCGCGGTGGCGTCGGGGGTGTCCGGGAGGGTGCCTGCCGGGCCCGCGTACACCGTGTGCCACCAGCCGTCGTCCGGCCGGTGTTGCGGGGGTGCGCCCTGGTTGCTCATCTGGCGGCTCCTCGTCCGTGTGCTGCCGTCTGCCGAGCAGCCTGGGTGGCCGGACTCGACGTCATTCTCCCCAAGGAGAACGACGGTGTCCGGGAATCGTGGACAACCGGTCACCCGGTGGGGGCAGCTTTCCGGCCACCTTTGCGTCCGATCGGTCCTGACCTGCCCGGAACTGCCCCGACCAGGGAGGGTTCAGCACCTTCCAAGCACCATCGAACTGGAAAATGAAGGCCGGCAAGGGGCATCCCTTCACTCCTTCGGCTGATTAATATGTGCGCATGACCGCGCCGGGAGCCACCGCACCGCAGCCGGGGAGGGCCAGCGACGCGGGCCGCCCGGCGGGCGCCCTCTTGGTCCTGCTGCTCGTCGGTCTGCTGGCCCTGCTGCCCTGCGCGGGTCGCGCCCAGGCAGTCGCGGCGAATCCCAGCCCCGTGCCGGTCACCACCGTGACGGTGGCGGTGCCCACCGCACCATCCACGGTCAGGGCTCCCGGCGCGCCCGGAGGGGCGACCGGGCTCACCCCGTCGGCCGCGCACACTCCAGGGCAGCATGCCCCGACTTCGCACGCGCTCATCACCGCCCAGGCGGTGCATGGCCTGCCGGTGGACGACAGCCTGCCGTTGACCTGGTGCTCGGTCGACGGTGAGCACCCGCTGCCCGGGAGCGGCTGTTCCAACCACCCGTTCTGCGGCCAGGAGTCGCAGCTGCCGAACGCGCCGCCGCAGCCCGTGTCCATCGCGTCGGCCCAACTGCTCCCGCCCGGGGTGCTGCCCCTTCCCACGGAGTTGTCCCCCCTGGCCGGGCCTGACCACGCGCCCGACCTCCATGTGCTTCAGGTTCACCGGTCCTGAGCGGAACCCACCGTCGGCCCGAGCCGCATCGCGGACGGCCGACGGCTCCGCCGGCCCCACCACACCGCATACCGCCGTGCCCTCACACGCGGCGGGGACAAGGACACTTCCCATGGGTTCCGCATCAAAGCAGTCGAACAAGCCGGGCAAGGAAGGAACGGCCGACCGCCGCACCAGGATCGCCGAGCTCCGGGCCGAGGAGCAGCGCCGCGACCGCCGCAACAGGTTCATCGCGATCGGCGCGGCCACCGTGCTGGTCGCCTCGATGCTCGGCGTCGGCGCCTGGGTCGCACTGGACGCCAAGTCGAAGCAGGACGCCAAGACGGCCGACGCCAAGGCCCCGATCGAGGGCGTGAAGACGTACGACAACCTCTCCCGCACTCATGTGACCACCAAGGTCAACTACCCGCAGGTCCCGCCGGTCGGTGGCGACCACAGCCCGATCTGGGCCAACTGCATGGGCACGGTCTACGACAAGCCGCTTGCGAACGAGAACGCCGTCCACTCGCTGGAGCACGGCGCGGTCTGGGTCACCTACAACTCCAAGGCCTCCGCCGACGACCTCAAGACGCTGTCGGACAAGGTGAAGGTGACCCCGTACTCGCTGATGAGCCCGTACCCGGACGAGAAGGGCACCATCACGCTGACGGCCTGGGGCACCCAGCTGGTCCTGGACAGCGCGAAGGACCCGCGCGTGGCGGAGTTCTTCACCAAGTACGTGCAGGGCCCGCAGACGCAGGAGCCGGGCGCCTCGTGCAGCACCACTCAGTGACGGGGGCCGGGAACGTGACCGTGGATGCTTCTGACCGGGGGAAGGCCGTGGACGCCGTGGAGCCGGTCGAGACCGTTGAGGGCCCTGCTGCGCGGCGCAGTCGGCGGATGTGGTGGCCGGCCGCGCTGGCTGCCGCCGTCGCGCTCGGCCTGGGTGTCCCCGCACTGCTGGCCGGTGGCCCGGCCGCCTCGGGGACGGCGGCGAGTGCGCCCGCGACCGACTCCCCCGAGGCCGGGTTCGCCCGCGACATGGCGACGCACCACCAGCAGGCGATCGACATGTCCTTCATCGTCCGGGACCGCACCCAGGACGCCGCCGTCCGCAACCTGGCCTTCGACATCATCAACACCCAGGCCAACCAGCGCGGCATGCTGATGGGCTGGCTCGACCAGTGGGGTCTGACCCAGAGCTCGGCCGCACAGCCCATGGCGTGGATGAAGATGGACCACGCCTATGCCGCGCACGACGGTTCGCTGATGCCCGGCATGGCCACCAACGCCGAGCTGGACAAGCTGCGCGGGCTCAGCGGGCGGGACGCCGAGGTGAACTACCTCCAGCTGATGGTCCAGCACCACAAGGGCGGGGTCGAGATGGCCCAGGGCTACGTCGACGTCAGCACCGACCCGGTGGAGAAGCGGCTCGCGCAGACCATGGTCAACGGGCAGCGCGCCGAGATAGACCTGATCACCGGCATGCTGGCGGAGCGTGGCGCCAAGCCGCTCTCCTGACGATCCGTCATCCCCGGCGGCGGGGTGGGGTGGACTTCTCGTCCGCCCCACCCCGTTTCGCTGTCGGCCGGCCGCAGCGGGCGGCCGTCGACGAATGCGTCCGGAACGGAACTGCTCGTGGACAGAGTCTGTCCCCGGGCGATCCGATCCCCGCTGGAGGTGCTCTGCGACAGAGCTGGTCACGGACCGGGCCATGTGCTAGGAGGCGATACGCTGTCCGCCATGCCGTCGCAGTCCAACTCCGCTTCCACCTCCCCCGACCCCACCCTCTCCGGTGGTGAGTTCGGTGGCGAGTCTGCGCTGGAGCAGGCCGCAGCGATCGAGCGCGCTCAGCGGCTGACCGATGTGATCACCAGGCTCCGCCGGGCCCTGCGCAGCAGCATCCGCACCGACTACCCGTGGGAGTCGCTGCCGATGGCCCAGGTCGAGCTGCTGCAGACGCTGGCCGCCGCGCCGCTCCGGGTCGGCGAACTCGCCGCCCGTCAGCGGCTGGCACCCAACACCGTCAGCGGGCTGATCGGCAAGCTGCTGGAGGCCGGTTTCGTGGACCGGCAGGCCGACCCCGGTGACCGTCGCACCGCCCGGATCGCCCTGACCGAGGCGGGCCACCAGCAGCTCCGGGACTGGCAGCGTGCGCACGAGCGCCGGATGGCGTCCGCCCTGGAGAGCCTCTCCCGGGCGGACCGCGACGCCGTCATGCGCGCCCTGCCCGGCCTCGAGCTGCTGGCCAGGGCACTGGCCGGACCGGGTGCCCCCGAGGACCGTACCGGTCACTGACGGCGGGCGATTCCGCCCGGGGCCGTCAGAACAGCGTCCCGCGCTCCAGCTCGAGCAGCCAGCGCTTGCGCTCGACCCCGGCGGCGAAGCCGGTGAGCGCACCATTGGCTCCCATCACCCGGTGGCACGGGCGGACCACCAGCAGCGGGTTGGCACCCACCGCCCCGCCCACCGCGCGCACCGCACGCGGTGACTTCCCGGCCGCCGCCCCGAGTTCGCCGTACGTGACGGTCGTGCCGTACGGGATGTCGTCGAGCGCGGACCAGACCTGCTGCCGGAACTCGGTGCCGACCGGCGCCAGTCGCAGGTCGAAAGCGGTCAGCTCACCGGCGAAGTAGGCGGTCAGCTGCTCGACTGCCGGGGCCAGCGCCAGCGGGTCGGGCACCCAGTCGACGGCAGGTTCGGCGAGCGCGCCCTTCTGGCCGGGTGCGGTCAGCGCGGTCAGGGCCGCCGGGCCGTTGCCGTCCTGGACACCGCTCAGCAGCAGCACGCCCAGCGGGCTCTCCATGGTTGTGAACACCGTTGTCATGCCTGGTCATCCTTCACACTGTTCGAAGTCGTCTGCTGCTGCGGGCCCTGCTCCGCCGAGTCCGCTGACGCTGCGGTCCACAGTCGGTGGACGGCGTACGAGCGCCACGGCGCCCACGCTGCCCCGGCCGCCTTCGGGTCGCCGGGCTGTCCGAGGCGGAGCAGCCCGTGCCGGACCCCGGCGTCACCGGGCAGGAAGACGTCCGGGTCGGCGAGGGCTCGCATCCGCAGGTAGCCGACCGTCCACGGTCCGATCCCGGGGAGGGCCAGCAGCGTGGCCGCCGCCTGTTCGCGATCGACGCCGCCGTCCAGTCGGACGGTACCGTCGGCCAACGCCGCGCACAGGCCGGTGAACGCGCGGCGGCGGGACTGCGGCATGGCCAGGTCGGCGGCTTCCGCCCCGGCCAGGGCGGCCGCACTCGGGAAGAGCACGCGCAGCCCGCCGCTGGGCTCCGCCAACGGCACGCCGTAGCGGTCGGCCAGCCGACCGGCCAGCGTACGCGCCGCCGCCACGCTGACCTGCTGGCCGAGCACGGCCCGCGCCGCAAGCTCGTGCGGGTCCACATGTCCGGGTGAGCGGACGCCGGGCCGGGCCCGGACCAGGGCGCCGAGCACCGGGTCGGCGCCGAGCCGCCCGTCCACGGCGTCCGGGTCGGCGTCCAGGTCGAAGAGTGCGCGCAGCCGGTACACGGCAGTGGTCAGGTCGCGCAGGTCGGTCAGGCGCAGGCGGCAGTCGAGCCAGCCCCGGAGGGGGTCGGTGCCTGGGCCGAGCCCGTCCACCTCGGCGACGGCGTGGCCGTACGGGAGCGCGAGGGTTCGCCGGTAGGTGCGTACACCCGGGCGCGAGCCCGACCGCATGCCCGGCTGTGCCACCGCCGGTGTGCCGGTCTGCCCGCCGGTCTGGGCGCCGTTCTGTGCATCGGGCTGTCCGTAGGGGACGACCTCCTCCACACCGGGGACGGCACGCAGGGCGAGGAAGTCGAGGAGGTGGTCGCTGTCGAGGGCGCCCCGGTAGGCGAGCCGCAGACTGATCGTCCCGGCCCGCACGGTGTCCCGGCGGCCGCTCGCGACCTCGGCGCGCAGTCCGCTCGGGGTGCGGTCGTACACCTCGCGGACGGTGTCGTTGAACTGCCGCACGGAGGCGAAGCCCGCCGCGAAGGCGATCTCGGTGACCGGAAGTTCGGTGGTCTGCAGCAGCAGGCGGGCGGTCTGGGCACGCTGGGCGCGGGCCAGCGCGAGCGGACCCGCGCCGAGTTCCGCCGTCAGCTGGCGCTGCAACTGGCGCGAGCTGTAGCCGAGCCGGTCCGCCAGGCCGGCGACGCCCTCGCGGTCCACCACCCCGTCGCCGATCAGCCGCATCGCCCGGCCGACCAGGTCGGCGCGGTGGTTCCACTCGGGCGAGCCGGGGACGGAGTCCGGGCGGCAGCGACGGCAGGCCCGGTATCCGGCGCCCTGAGCGGCCGCAGCGGTGGGGAAGAAGGTGCAGTTCACACGCTTCGGCGTCACCGCGGGGCAACTGGGGCGGCAGTAGATGCCGGTGGTGCGGACGGCCGTGAAGAAGACACCGTCGAAGCGGGCGTCCCGGCTGTCCACGGCTCGGTATCTGGTGTCGTCGTCGATCACGCTGTCCAGTCTGCGTCACCGGCGAGGCATCGACTGGCGGAAATCGGACGCGGCCGTCGGCGGGTGGCGGAGCGGAACCACCGTGCGGCCGCCCCGATTCGACCGGGGGACCGCACGGTGGACATGGCGAAGGTCAGCGGCGAGTGGGGTTGTGCGGCCCGCGCATCGTCTTCGTAATGATCTTCCACTGCCTGAGGCGCTCGGCCGCGATCCGGGCGTCCGTCCTGGAGGCGATCCACTGGTTCTCGCGCTGGAGCTTGAGGTAGCTCTCCCACCTGCGCTGCGGGAGGGTGCCGTCCTCCAGGGCGGCAACCACGGCGCAGCCGGGCTCGGACCTGTGGCCGCAGTCGTGGAACCGGCACCCCTCGGCGAGTTCCTCGATCTCGGCGAAGGCCTGCTGGAGGCCCTCGCCGCCGAAGAGGCCGACGCCGCGCAGACCGGGGGTGTCGATGACCACGCCGCCGCCGGGCAGCAGGATCAGCTCTCGGGTGGTGGTGGTGTGGCGGCCCTTCTCGTCCCGGTCCCGGGTCTGCTGGACGGTCATCACCTCCGCGCCGATCAGGGCGTTGGTCAGAGTGGACTTGCCCGCCCCGGACTGCCCGATGAGGGCGGTGGAGCCGGGCAGGCAGGCCCGCAGGACGTCCATGCCCTCACCGGTCTCGGCGCTGACCACGAGGACGGTCGCACCGGGGGCGATCTCCTCGACATCGGCCCGGATGTGCTCGGCGTCGTCGACCAGGTCGGCCTTGGTGAGGACGACCAGCGGCTCGGCGCCGCTCTCCCAGGCCAGGGCCAGGAAGCGCTCGATCCGGCCGAGGTCTGGTTCGGCGGCGAGCGAGACGGCGATCAGCACCGAGTCGACATTGGCCGCCAGGACCTGCCCGTCCGAGCGCCCGCCTGCGGACTTCCGGATGATCGCGGTGCTGCGCGGCAGCAGCGCCGCCACCGCGGGCATGGGATCGGCCGTCAGGTCGACAGCCGCCCAGTCACCGGTGCACGGGCAGTTGACCGGGTCGGGATCGCCGACCGGCCGCGAGTCGGCCCGTACGGTCCGCAGCTCTCCCGACTCCGGGTCGACGAGCACGACATCGCACTGGCCACGGTCCACGCGGGCGATCCGCGCGGGGGTGAGCCCCGCCTCGGCGAGGGGGGTGAACTCGGCTGCCCGCGCCTCGTCCCAGCCGAAGCCGGACAGCAGGGGGGCGACAGAGGAGGTGTTCAACGGGGGTGACCCTTCAGGGAAAAGGGTGGCCCCGGCCGTGCGCCGATCGAAGAGCGACGATCGCGATCGGACGTCAGCGCATGGGTGTGGAAGTAGGTCGGCCGGAGACCACAGGGGTAGGAACGCCGGTCTTCTTGGCGCGGGCCACGCGCCGGACAACGACAGCCACCACGATCCCCACCTCCCTGCTCACTCGACAGCCGACAGCGCGACCCCTGTCGGGTCGCTGCGAACGCCACCACGGTAGTGGGCCCCGTCCGCGCGCACCACCGATTTAGATCCTCCGCAATTGGGGGGTGGTCTGCACCGGCGAAGAAGGACGCGGACGGGCCGACGACTTCGGTACCGACCGATGAGCCCGTCGGCACGTCCGCGCATCCGACCGAACAGTTGACGAGACGTCACAACCCGCTGTCAGCCGATGGTGAGCACGGCCTTCCCCCGGATACGGCGGTCGAGCAGGGCGGCGGCCGCTTCGGTCGCCGTCTCCCAGTCGCTCACCCGGTCCACCCGCGCCTGCAACCGGCCGTCCGCGACCAGGGCGGCCAGGTGTCCGAGGTCGGCGCCGGTGTCACCGCCGGCCTGGATACCGATCAGGGTGATCCGCCCGCGGATCAGCTGGTAGGGCTGGATGGGCGTCGGCTCGTTGGAGGTGGCGCCGATGGAGATCACCACGCCGCCCGGGGCGATGTGCCCGAGGAGCCCGGCGAGCAGCGGGCCGCCGACGTTGTCCAGCACGATGTCGAGCGGGGCGCCGATCTCCTCGGGGCCGGTGACGATGTGATCCGCACCGAGCTCGGCCAGCCCCTCGCCGCGCGCATGGCTGCCGACCAGCGCATACACCTCCGCGCCTGCCAGCTTGGCGAGTTGGACGGCGAAGCTGCCCACGCCACCCGAGGCGCCGGTGACGGCGACCCGGTGCCCCGGCCGGACCTCGGCGCGGCGCAGGGCGCGCAGCGCCGTCAGCCCGGCGACCGGCAGGGAGGCCGCCCGGACGAAGTCCACCGAGTCGGGCAGGACGGCGAGTTCGTCCACGTTCACAGCCCGGAGTTCGGCCCAGCCGCCGTCCCAGGCCCAGGTGACGACGCGGTCGCCGGGCTTGGGTCCTCGGCCGGAGGCGGCGGCCTGCTCGACCACCCCGGCGGCGTCCCAGCCCGGGACCGTCCCGTCGGGCCGGTCGTCGCCGGGCTTCGGCAGCTCGCCGTAGTTCAGCGAAGTCGCGGCGACCCTGACGAGCACCTCGTCCGGCCCCGGTACCGGGTCGGGCACGGTGGCCGGAGAGAGCTGTCCGGGCACGGAATGGTCGACAACGAGAGCACGCATGCTGTGAACCTCCTCGGTTCTGGACTACTACGTACAATCAGCGCCCGGCCACGCGCATTCCCGTCTCGGCGACCGGAGTTCGGCTCACCCCGGCTCGCCGCCCAGCGCCAGGTGATCCCGGTACCAGCCGGCCGACGCGCCCAGCCTGGCCAGCAGCCCCGGCCCGGCCGGACAGTCGGCCAGGTCCCAGATCTCCTCACTGCGGTACCAGTGGTCCTGTGCCAGCAGCGAGAACTGACGCTCCGACACCCGCCCCGGGGTCTCGCCGAGCAGCCGCAGGCACGTCGGCCACGGCAGGTCGGCCTCGGGCCGCACGGGCAGCACGCCGTGCCGTGCCAGCTCGGCGAGCAGCTCGCCGACCGGCACCGGAACGGGGTGGCTCGCATGGTGGACGGCCGGCTCGACCGGCTCGGCCGCCGTCGCCAGGGTCGCGATCAGCCGGGCCAGGTCGCCGACCTCCACCACGGACAGCAGGCCGGTGCCGCCGTCCCACACCGCCGGTACCCGGCGGACGAGTTCGGCATAGGCGGGCACCACCCAGCGATCCCCCCTGCCGAGCACCAGACCGGGCCGCAGGACCACCGCGCCCGCCGCCCTGGCGAACCCCTCCCCCGCCAGCCGGGTCCGGCTGGCGGGGGACACCGGAGCCGGGCGCACCCCGTCCACCGCGATGCCCCGGTGCGGGCCGAAGCCGTACACCGCCGCCGTGGACAGGTGCACGATGCGCGGGATCCGAGCCCGTACGGCTTCGCGCATCAGTGCCTCGGTACCCAGCGAGTTGACGGCCTCGCAGTCCTCCTCCGGGCCGCCTACCCGGGAGGCAAGATGGACCAGCGCCTCGGCACCGCGGCACAGTTCACGCAGCGACGCCCGATCGGCGAGATCACCGTGCACCCACTCCGCCCGTGGCACCCGCATCCCGCCCGGGGCCGGCTTCCCACCGGCCGGGACGGTCCGCGCCAAGGCGCGGACTTCCGCACCCGAGCCGAGCAGCGCCCGCAGTGCGGTGGACCCGATGAACCCGGTCGCACCCGTCAGAGCGACACGTAACGTCATGACCACACCCCGGCCCGGTGAATGTCGACCTTCAGGGACTCCCGTACCTGCTGCGTGGCGACTCCCGGCAGCAGGTAGCGCCACAACTGGGCGATCCGCTCCGGCAGGTCCATCCGGCAGGTCGCGATCTGCGACATGACCTGCGACCCGGTGAACGACGCCACCAGCAGCCGCGCGAAGCCCCATTCGTCCACGTTCGGCAGCAGTTCGCCGCGTTCGCGGGCGACGACGAGTTCCTTGGAGAACTGTTCGATCCACCACTCGTAGACCGAGTACTCGGAGAGGCCCGACTCCTCCTGCTCGACCGCGAGCCGCACCCCGGCCCGGAGCAGCACGTTGTGCCGGAGCTCGACCGCCAGGTAGAGCGTGAGGTCCACCAACTGCTGCATCCCCTTGGGGGACTTGGGCAGGTCGAGCCGGTCGGCCTGGTGCACGATGACGGCCCGCGCCAGGTCCTCCTTGGACTTGAAGTGGAAGTACATCGCCCCCTGGGTGGTCGAGGCCTGCTCCATGATCTTGGTGATCGCCGCTCCGGAGTAGCCGCATCTGTCGAACACTTCGGCGGCGGCTTCCAAGATCAACCACCGCGTGCGGATCGCCCGTTCCTGTTTGGGCTGCGCCATCGACTCACTCCTGAGGACCATCGACAAAAAACAGAACGTACTTTATTTTTTAGCCGTCGCAGCATTCAACCCGTACACCGAGAAACGCTGTCCTCGGAGTTGAGAGACACCGATATGACCAGTCTTGCGCATGATGCCCCTACCGCTGCCATGTCCGCGGGGACCGTCCCCCGGCATCTCGTCCACAAGCTCGACCCGGGCGAGGTCTTCCTGATGGACTGGCGGCGCTCCGCCCCCGACACCTTCACGATCTCCGCCCGCTGGCCCGGCGACCAGCCCTTCTACTTAGGCGCCGACGGTTCCTACGAGCCGCTGCTGGTCAGCGAGACCATCCGCCAGCTCTTCCCGCTGCTCTGCCACGGCGGATACGACATCCCGCTGGACCGGCACCTGGTCTGGGAGAGCTACCGCTACGCCCTGATACCCGACGTGCTGCATCCCGGCGCCGGGCCCGACCCCGTAGAACTCGAACTGCGCGTGGTCTGCTCCGAGTTAGTACGCCGCAAGGCCCATCCGACAGCCATGACCATGCACGTCGAGCTGCTCCGCGACGGCATGCTGCACGCCCGCTCCCGCTCCCGCTTCACCATCCAGGCGCCCGCCGTCTACAGAAGACTGAGAGCCGGCCACGGCGACTCGGCCCAGGCCATGGCCTCCGCGGTCCCCCTCCAAGCCCCCGTCCCCGCAGCGGAATCCGGTCGCCACCGCCCCGAGGACGTCCTGCTCTCCCCGCTCGACGACCACGAGGGGCCGGGCGGCAGCTGGCAGCTGCGGGTGGACACCACGCACCGCAAGTACTTCGACCATCCCGTCGACCACGTCCCCGGCATGCTGCTGCTCGAAGCGGCCCGGCAGGCGACCCAGGCGGTGTTGCACCCGCACCCCGCACTCCCGGTCGCCATGGAGACCAGCTTCCACCGCTATGTCGAACTCGACGCCCCGTGCCGCATCGACGCCCAGCTGATCCCCTCCGGACTGGTCCGCGTCACCGCCCACCAGAACGGCGAACTGAACTTCCGCGCCGATGTCCTTCCGGGCGCGGTCCCGTTGGTCTAGACGCACCCCACCGGCCGGGGCGCTCCCTCGGGCAGCCCGGCCGGTGGCCTCCGTCCCGCCCGGATCAGCCGGCTCCCGTACGGCCGACCAGATCTGATGCAGAGTCAGCCGCAGGATTCCGGGACGGCGTAGAGGGTGACCTTGATGCCGTGGACCGTGGTGGTCCGGCAGGGCTGGAAGCGGTCGGCGAGAGCGGCGAGCTTGGCCTCGTCGCGGGCGGGGACGGTGGCACGGGGGCGGGGGTCGGTCACCAGCACGACGCGGCGCGGGGTCGTCAGGGCGGCGCTGATCGCGCCGGGTTCGGCCTCCACGCCGTTGATGGTGCCGGAGGCCGCACCGGTCTCGGCCAGAGCGAGATCCCGAAGCCCGGCGAAGGCAGCCGGGTCGTAGAGGGCCGCTTCCCGGCGGGCGCCGGGGACGAAGAGCACCGCATCTCCCGGACGCCCCAGCTCCCGCACGGCCCGCGCAGCCGCCGCGACGTCGTTGGGCCTGCTCTGCGGGGTCCGCAGTCCGTGCTCCAGCGGCAGTGGCCCCAGCAGCAGCGCGGCCAGCGCGAAGGCCGCGACGACCGGGCGGGCCCGCTGCGGCACCGGCAGCGCCGACCGCGCCCAGGCGCGGTCCAGGGCCAGTCCGAGCAGCAGCGCAAGACCCGCGTAACTGAAGACGACATAGCGGTCCACATACAGCGGATCGAGATACGACACCAGGATCAGCACCGCCGGGGGTACGACCAGCAGCGGCAGCGCCACCGCCCGCAGCCGGACCGGCGCCCCGGCAGCCGCCGGTTCCCGCAGACCCGCACAGAGCGCGCCGACGGCACCGGTGAGAGCCGGGGCCCAGATGTCGGTCCAGCCCGGCGTCCTGATCCAGGCAACCTGGTCCGCCTGCTGGCGGCTGATCAGCACCAGCGGCAGCAGTGCGAGGGCAGCGGCGGCCGTCGCCACGGCCCAGCCCCGCCACACCCGCCGGTCCGCCCGTCCCCACCCCAGCGTGATCGCATGCCCGGCCATGGCCAGCACGGCGAACTCGTGCAGCAGCGCCGCCAGCAGCATGACCGCCCCGTACGCCGCCCAGGCCCCGGCCCTCGGCCGCTGCCAGGCGCGGACCAGCAGCAGAGTGCCGACCACGACGGCCGCACACGCCGAGGCGTACGAGCGCCCTTCCTGCGCATACTGCTGCACCGCGGGCACCAGCGCGAAGACCAGGCCCGCGAGCAGCCCCACCCGCGGTCCGGCGAGCCTGCGACCGGTCTCGGCGAGAGCGGCGGCGGCCAGCGTCATCGCAAGGACGGAAGGCAGGCGCAGCGCAACCAGACCGCCGTCCCAGCAGGAGAAGACCGCGTGCAGGATCAGATAGTGCAGCCCGTGCACGGCGTCGATCTCGCCGAGCAGTCGCCACAGTTCGGGCAGGGTGCGGTGGGCGACCTGGTAACTGACCGCCTCGTCCCGCCAGATACTCCCGCCCCGGCCGATCCCCCAGAGCCCGAGAAGGAGAGTCAGTAAGGCCGGCGGCAGGACAACGGGCCAGGCCCGCCCGGGCGTCGATGGCGTCAGAGGTATCACGATCACTCAGTATGCAGAATACCGGCGGCGGACCGTCCCGACCGGGTTGAGAGACTGGCCCGATGCTCTCGCACCCGCAACGACGGTACCGGCAACGACGCGTCCCGCCCGTGGCCTGGCCCGTCCTCGTCTGGCTGGTGAGCCGTACCGTCCTGGTGGCGGGTGCGCTCAAGGTCGGTCCTTTCGCGACCACGGACCCGCTCGACTACTCGGTCTCGCACGTCTACCACGGCTGGTTCGAGGTGCTGGCAGAGGGCCGCTTCCCGATCGGGGATGTCAGTTGGCAGTACCCGCCCGGTGCGGCGGGGGTGATCACGGCGCCCGTACTGTTCCCGTTCGTCGGGTACGACCGTGCCTTCGTCCTGCTGTGCGCGCTGTGCGACCTGGCGGTGATGGCCGGGCTGGTACGGGTGGCCGGCCGGGCCCGGCACGGGGCCGCGGCGGGCTGGCTGTGGGCGGCGGGACTGCCACTGCTGTGGACCGTGCCGTGGACCCGCTTCGACATCGTGGTGGCCGCCGTGGCGGTGGCGGCGCTGCTGAGCGCCAGGCGCGGTGACCGCGCGTTCGGAGTGCTGGTCGCGCTCGGGACACTCATCAAGGTGTGGCCGGTGCTGCTGCTGATCGGCACGGCGCGCGGGCCGCGCACCCGGCGGGCGTGGTCGGCGGCGGCGGTCACCGCGGTATCGGCCGGGGGCGGAGTGGCGCTCGCCTTCCCCGGCGCGTACGACTTCCTGACGGCGCAGGAGGAGCGCGGCATCCAGTTCGAGTCGCTCGGCGCACTGCCGTTCCACCTCGCCCGGCACCTGGGCTGGTCTGGCCGACTGGCCGTCAACTACGGCTCGACCGAGTTCCTCGGGCCCGGCGTTCCGCTGGCGACCGTGGTCAGCGAGGTCTGCACGGTGCTCGCGCTCGGGTGGCTGGTGTGGTGGCGGCTGCGGGCCGATCTGCGGCCGGGGTGGGTGCTGCCGGACGCGGCGCTGACGGCGGTGCTGCTGTTCACGGTGACCAGCAGGGTGCTGAGTCCGCAGTACCTGGTGTGGCTGGTGGCGCTGGCGGCGGTCTGTCTGCTGCACCGTGAGACCTCGCAGCGGCCGGTGGCGTACCTGGTGCTGACGGCCTGCCCGGTGACCATGGCGGTGTTCCCGTTCATGGGCCGCGCGTTGGTCGACGGGTCGGCCACGGCCGCTGGGCTGCTCGCCGCGCGCGACCTCCTCCTGCTGGCGGCCGCCCTGCTGTCGGCTCGTCGGCTGTACCGGGCCACCCGGCCGGAGCCGGCCGAGGCCGAGGCCGAGGCCGAAGCGGACCCTCGACGGACGCCCGCCCTGGGAAACGCCCCAATCGGGTGATATTCATCGGCGGTGGGGCGATTCGCCCGGTCCATGCCGGGAGGCTACCGGTTGGATGCGAACGGCAACGCCGCCGCCCTGACACGTCTCCACGTGGAGGTCAGATGTCCGTCTCGCGCCCCGCCGCCCCCCGCACCGCGACCGTCTTCGCGGCGGCGGTGACCGCCGTCGCCCTCGGCCTCGGCGGCCCGGCCGCCGCCCAGGCGCGGACTCCCCTGGACGAGGCGCGGCTCTCGGCCTACGACACCTCCGTGGCCTGCGGATTCGACGACGGGTACCGCTCCACCGGCTCGGCTGCGGACTGCGACGCGTTCGGCCGGAACGACGACACTCCGGACACCATCCGCTTCCGCCCGGTGGCCTGCACCCGCTTCCACGGCTCCCGGCGGGTCGAGGTCCCGGCCAGCTACGCGGACTGCCTCAGTGTGATCGCCAACCCGATCCTCCCCCGGCAGTAGGCCGAGGCGGGCCCAGGCCGGGGCAGAGCCCGCCAGGAGGTCTGCTCAGCGCTGCCGCTGGTTGCCCCAGCTGCCGTGGTGGTGCGGGTCGGTGTGCGGCGCGGGCCCGGTCGGACGGTCGGTGTCGGGCGGGGGCGGAGGCCGGCGGCGGTGGGTGCCCCGGCCGCCGAGGCGTCCGCGCAGGTCGGTCGGCGGCAGGAAGTCGGCCCAGCGTTCGGGGTACTCGGAGGGTGCGTCGCCGCCGTCCTCGTCCTCCTCCAGGTCGTCCTCGTGGCCTTCGCCGAGGCCGAGTTCCCTGGCCAGCCTGGCCCGTTCGACGGCGCGCCGGGCGGTGACCTCGCGGACCACCGCAGCAGCCGCCTCCTCGCTGGCGCGCTCGTTCTCGGCACGGGCGTCGGCGGTCTCGACGGTCGGCCAGCGGCGGTCTATGGCGGCGTTCATCGCGGCGCCGATCAGGACGGCGAGCGCGACCACCCCGATCCACAGCAGCACGGCCACCGGAGCGGCCAGCGACCCGTACACCGAAGGCCCCTCGACCGAGCTGATCAGGTAGATCCGCAGCAGCACACTGCAGACCACCAGGACGACGAGGGCGACCAGCGCGCCTGGAATGTCCTCGCGCCACGGCGTACTGACGGGGACGGCCACGTGGTAGAGCGTGGTGAGGAAGGCGATCAGCAGCAGGATGGTGGTGGGCCAGTACAGCGCGCTGACCACGCCTGCCGCCGGTCGGTACGCGGCGACCACCAGCCCGGGACCGGCGACCAGCAGCGGCAGGACCAGCGAGCCGATCAGCAGCGCCCCGAGGTAGAGGCCGAGCGACATCAACCGGGTCTTGACGATGCCTCGCTTGCCGTCCAGCCCGTACATGACGGTGATGGTGTCGATGAAGATGTACAGCGCCCGTGACCCGGACCAGAGGGAGAGCAGGAAGCCGATCGAGATGAGGTCCGGGCGGCCGTTGCCGAAGACCCCGTTCAGCAGGGGCTGGACGATCTGGTCGATCGAGCTCGGCGAGAGCACCGTCCCGGCAGCCGAGACGATGTCCTGCTTGAGCTTGTCGATGGTGCCCGCGCCGAGGATCTCGTCCAGGTAGCCGAGGGTGCCGGCCAGGCAGAGGAGCAGCGGCGGGATGGAGAGCAGAGTGAAGAACGCGGCCTCCGCCGCGAGCCCGGTGACGCGGTACTCCACGCAGGTGTTGGTGGTGTCCTTGATCAGTGCCCAGAACGTGGTCGGCCATGTCGCCTTGCGTACGGCACGGCGCGAGCCCTTGCCCCGGCGTCGCGAAGGCCGCTCTGGCGTCGTCCTGGAGGTTTCCCCTGCTGGTTGCACGCCCCTACGGTAGCGGGCCCCGGCCCCCGCCCGGTCTGCCCGGCGACACGTCGGGCGGGGCTTGCCGGCCCTCGCGGCCGAGCACCCCCGCAGACGGCACGCACACGACATATAGAAGGGGAGAACCCGGCGGGATCGGACGCCGGCCGGCCCGGCGCGGCACGTGGCACCGGAGCCCCGGTCTGGGCACGGTCACCGGAGTCTCAGAAAGTGAAACCAATGCGTCCACAATTCGGACGTTAGTGGACCGCGAGTCGCTCGCCGTGCGAATCTCTTGCCATGCCAAGCGCCGGAGCCACCCTAGTAGGTCGACTGCACGTCGATCTCCTTCGCGTGTCCAGCGCCATCTGTCCGGTGACCTGAGCCCCACCCCGCCGCCACCACCGCACTCGGCGCCACCCCTCGCCACTTCCGCCGACGCGGATGCACAGGCGTCCTTGGGCCGAGGTCACTGTCTGTCTGTCACCTGCTGGAACCCGCAGGTCAGCAGCAGTTTCGCGCCCGGGGATGCCAGCCCCGCCACCAAGCCTGCTGCCTAAGGACAACACCATGGCCACCACTCCCGAGACGGTCGAGCCCGCGGCCGACGGCGCGCCCGCGCGCCGTCCTGCCGCCGCCCGCAAGGTGACCCGCCACCGTGGCGAGGGCCAGTGGGGCATGGGGCACTTCACTCCGCTCAACGCCAACGAGCAGTTCAAGAAGGACGACGACGGTCTCAATGTGCGGACACGCATTGAGACGATCTACGCGCACCGGGGCTTCGACTCGATCGACCCGGCCGACCTGCGGGGCCGGATGCGCTGGTGGGGTCTCTACACCCAGCGCAAGGAGGGCATCGACGGCGGCAAGACGGCCGTCCTGGACCCGCACGAGCTGGACGCCGAGTACTTCATGCTGCGCGTGCGCATCGACGGCGGCCGCCTGACCGTGGCCCAGCTGAAGGCGATCGGCGAGGTCTCCGAGCAGTACGGGCGCGGCACCGCCGACCTGACGGACCGCCAGAACGTCCAGTACCACTGGATCCGGATCGAGGACGTCCCGGCGATCTGGCAGAAGCTGGAGGCCGTCGGCCTGTCCACCACCGAGGCGTGCGGTGACACGCCCCGCGTCATCCTCGGCTCGCCCGTCGCCGGTATCGCCGAGGACGAGATCATCGACGGCACGCCAGCCATCGAGGAGATCCAGCGCCGTTTCATCGGCAACCCCGACTTCTCCAACCTGCCGCGCAAGTTCAAGTCGGCTGTCTCGGGCTCGCCGCTGCTGGACGTGGCACACGAGATCAACGACGTCGCCTTCGTCGGCGTGGTGCACCCCGAGCACGGCCCCGGCTTCGACCTCTGGGTCGGCGGCGGTCTGTCCACCAACCCCAAGCTGGGCGTCCGGCTGGGTGCCTGGGTTCCGCTGGAGGAGGTCGCGGACGTCTACGGCGGCGTGATCGGCATCTTCCGCGACTACGGCTACCGCCGTCTGCGCAACCGCGCGCGGCTCAAGTTCCTGGTCGCCGACTGGGGCGTGGAGAAGTTCCGCCAGGTCCTGGAGGACGAGTACCTCAAGTACCAGCTGATCGACGGCCCGGCGCCCGAGGAGCCCAGCGGCCGCTGGCGCGATCACGTCGGCGTGCACCGGCAGAAGGACGGCAGGTTCTACGTCGGCTTCGCCCCGCGCGTCGGCCGGGTCAACGGCAAGCTGCTCTCGCAGATCGCCGACCTGGCGGCCCTGCACGGCTCCGACCGGCTGCGCACCACCGCCGAGCAGAAAATGCTGATCCTCGACATCGCCGAGGACCGCGTCGAGTCGCTGGTGGCCGGCCTGGAGGCGCTCGACCTGCGGGTCGCCCCGTCACCGTTCCGCCGCGGCACCATGGCCTGCACCGGTATCGAATACTGCAAGCTCGCCATCGTCGAGACCAAGGAGCGCGGCCGCAGCCTCATCGACGAGCTGGAGCAGCGCCTGCCGGACTTCGAGGAGCCGCTCACCATCAACATCAACGGCTGCCCGAACGCCTGCGCCCGGATCCAGGTCGCGGACATCGGTCTCAAGGGCCAGCTGGTGACGGACGAGAACGGCGAGCAGGTCGAGGGCTACCAGGTGCACCTCGGCGGCGCACTGGGCCTGGAGGCCGGTTTCGGCCGCAAGGTCCGCGGCCTCAAGGTCACCGCGGAGGGTCTGCCCGACTACGTCGAGCGCGTGCTGACCCGCTACCAGGCCGAGCGCCACGAGGGCGAGAGGTTCGCCCAGTGGACGGCCCGCGCGAGCGAGGAGGCCCTGTCGTGAGCGAGCGCGCAGCACCGTTCTACTGCCCGTACTGCGGGGACGAGGACCTGCGTCCCAACGAGACCGGACACGGCGCCTGGGAGTGCGCGGCCTGCCGCCGGGCCTTCCAGCTGAAGTTCCTGGGACTGCTGTCGACTGCCAACGGGGGCCAGGCACATGAGCGAGCGTAGCGAGCGAATCAACAGGATCTGCGCATTGTGCGAAGCGCCCGACAAGCGAAGCGGGGAGGGGGCATGAGCACGGAGGTCGATCTGGAGCAGCTGGCCACCGGAGCCGGCCGCGAGCTGGAGGAGGCCACGCCGCAGGAGATCCTGCGCTGGGCCGCCGACACCTTCGGCAAGCGGTTCTGCGTCACCTCCTCGATGGAGGACGCCGTCGTGGCTCACCTGGCCTCCTCGGTCCTTCCCGGCGTCGACGTGGTGTTCCTGGACACCGGCTACCACTTCGCCGAGACCATCGGCACCCGGGACGCCGTCGCGGCGGTCATGCCGGTCAACGTCATCACGCTCACCCCGAAGCTGACCGTGGCCGAGCAGGACGCCCGGTACGGGCCCAACCTGCACGACCGCGACCCGGACCTGTGCTGCTCGCTGCGCAAGGTCGAGCCCCTGAACCGGGGCCTGGGCGCGTACGACGCCTGGGCGACCGGACTGCGCCGCGACGAGTCGCCGTCCCGCGCCGACACCCCGGTTGTGGCGTGGGACGCCAAACGCCGCAAGGTGAAGATCGCACCGATCGCCCGCTGGACCCAGGACGACGTGGACGCCTATGTCAACGCCAACGGGGTACTGCTCAACCCGCTGCTGTGGGAGGGCTACACCTCCATCGGCTGCTCACCGCTCTCCTGCACCGCCAAGCCCGGCGAGGGCGAGGAGGGCCGGGCCGGGCGGTGGGCGGGCTCGGGCAAGACCGAGTGCGGCATCCACCTCTGACGCACAGTCAACTCACTTACTATCCAGGAGACATCACCGTGACGACAGCCGACGCCTTGGCCGCCGGGGAAGCCGCAGAGGCGGCCCCCGCGGCCGACCCCTGCGAGCGCGGCGCCACCGTGTGGCTGACCGGGCTGCCCAGTGCGGGCAAGACCACTCTTGCTTTCGCGGTGGCCGAGCGGCTGCGTGCGCAGGGGCATCGGG
>NZ_JARZAJ010000052.1 GCF_029892105.1 Kitasatospora sp. GP82
CCTTGATCAACTCTCTTGGTCGAAAGTTGATCTACCGGGGTTCCGTTGTGTTCAACCCCCTTGACTTGCCGCCTTCAGCGCAAACTCAACGGCGTCGCGGCTGGAGTACTAAGGCTCGATTACGATTCCGGCTTCTCGTGCAAGGCTCAGGGCAAGCTCCATCGCCCCTGTGCCCTGCACGGTTGCACCTGCCAGGCTGGCCGCCCCTCCAACGTCGAGGAGCGTGCAGTTGTCGAAGTAGGTCCGATGGAGGCTCACATTGGCGAACTGGGCCCCGGTGAGGTCGCACTTCTCGAAGCGCACTTCTCGGAGCTCGGCAAACTGGAAGTCCGCCCCAGTCAGGTTGCAGTCCCGGAAGAGCACCGTCTTCAGCTTCGAGTAGCGGAACAGCGTGCTGTCTCCACGGGTGCCTTCGAAGAGCATGTCACGGAAGTTTCCGTTGCTCCACGAAGAGCCGGTGAGGCGGCATCCAGTCACCGTGCTGCGGAGAAGGGAGACGTCCTGGGTGCGGACGGACGCGAAGTCGCAGGTCTGGAAGGCGCAGTGCGCGAGCACGGACCGCACCAGGTGCGTCCCAGTGAAGCGAACGCCGTCGAACGTGCTCTGTTCGATCTCCACGGCCTCCGCAGACTTGCCGGTGAGGCTCAGACCGCTGAATTGCAGGCCCTTGAACGTGGCGTCGTCTTCAAGGTTGTGATCCGGCATCGAGGCCGGCCGCAGGGCCACCTGAAACCTCGGGGCTGCGGGGTCCTTGGGGCGCGTCGTCACCAGAGCCATGGCTGTGCCTCATCGTCAGCGGGAGGAGTGGAGACAACGCAGCCTAGCAGTCAACTCGTTTTGTACAGCGCATAGTTGAAAGTCATGAAAGCGAGTTGATGGGCAAGAAGAGCAAGACCTTCACTGTCGTAGGTCTCGTCCGCAGTGCCAACAAGGAGGCGAGGGCGGTCAAGACGTACGTCAACGCCGAGTCGGAGGAAGAGGCTGAGCAGAAGGGCAAGCTGAAGATGGAGCAGCAGAACGGAACCCAGGTCCAGAACATCAAGGCCCGGGAGCCCAAAGTCCCTGTGGACCCGAGGCCGAAGCGGTCCAGCTGGTGGTAGACAGCTCCACTCCGAAGTCTCCGGGAGTCGGTGGGCTGTAGCCTCAGACGGGCGCGGGGTGCGTGATCATTCGTGGTCCATTGCCTCGCTCTGCGCCCTTGGCCCCGTCCCGCTGGTCATTCACCAGCCGGGCGGGGCTCAGTCGCTTTCGGCGCCCTGGTCATCCATCTGACTCTGCTCACTGCGGTCAACGACGAAGGTCCCCTTCTGCGGCCGGGTCCGGACCCATCCCTCATCGCGCAGCAGCTGAACCGCGTGCCGTGCCGTGTTCCGGGCCACGCCGTAGGTCTTGATCAGAGTTGCCTCTGACGGAATGCGCTTGCCGACCGCGATGGCACCCGACTCGATTGCTGAGCCACTGGAGGCCCTGGAGGCGGGCAACACCGCCCAAGTGGCACAGTTGGCCTCGGAGAGCTCCGCAAAGGCTTCTGTCGACCTGAGCGCCGAGTGCTGGACCCTGCCCGGGTGGGCGGAGGAGCTGGCGTTCGTTCGCCCTTACGTCGTGCGATGGGAACAGCATCAGGAGCGAGCACTCCAAGAGGAGCGCCGGCGAGCACTGGAAGCCGTCTGCCGGGGGGAGGACTACCCCTACACCTACCCCGGCGCACACTGCCTGGTGAGCGCCTGATGCGCAAGGTCCAGTGCGGAGACCGCGACCAGGCCGGGGCCGACCTGCCCTGCATCCTCGACTTCGGCCACCAGGACGACCATCTGACCGCCCTCGGCGGGACCTGGCCCCGGGTACCTCGCACCCGGTGCTGCCGGTGCGGAGCCGAGACCGATGATCCCGTGCCGGTGACCTACTCGGAGAGCACCAGCAGCTCCGGCTTCAGTCGGTGGACTTGTCCGGCCTGTGCGACCAAGACCAAGTAGAGCAAGAACGAGAGCCCCGCCCGATCACTGGGCGGGGCTTCGTTGTGCTTCACCCCAAATGATCAATAGCCCGTGGGCTCCTGTACCTTCAGCCCACTCGTACCGATCGGGAGGGGCAGAGGATGAGTGTGGGGAACAGTGTGACCGGGGGCGTCTTCAACGGGATGCTGATTCAGAGCGGGGGCAACATTGGTGAGCTGACCATCGGTGGTGCAAGTGCGGTGGCCCACCAGGCCGAGCCCGCGTCGGGGATAGACCAGCGCGAAGAGTGGGCGCGGATCTACCGGCGAGCACTGGCCATCGCCACGCGAGAGGGTGGCGCAGCGGACCTGGCCACCTGGGCAGAGGACCAGGGCCTCACCATCAAGCACATCTGAGCGAGACCCCGAGCAAGGAGCCCTGCCTGGTCATCGGGCGGGGTTTTCCATGCTCGGGCACGTCCTCACAGGCTCCTCAGGACCGTTTCGCACTCTCGGCAGCGCCGGTCGTAGAACTGCGGTGGATACCAGGGCTCACCCGGCCTCGAAGGGCTGTAGTGGCTGTGCTCCATCGGCGCTGTGTCCTTCTGGCACAGGGTCCGCGGCAGCGGGTCTTCTGGCACGTCCGGGTCGGCGCCAGCCGCGTGCACCAGGAGCACGGCGGGCTCTACGCCTTCCAGGCCGATGGTTTGGTCCGGCTCCAGCTCAAAGAGGACGATGATCGAACCCATGCCTCGACCCTGCGACACGGTGGTGTTGATCGCACTCCCGGAGCGACTTGCCTGAACCTGGACTTCGTCAACCTGGGCCGTGTCGAATTCACCCGTGCGTGTCGATTGCACATCGAGTTCGCATGGGAACAGCTAGTGGCAGGAGCCCAACCCATTGAGGAGACTTGATGAAGCGCCTGCTTGACGCAGCTGGCATCGCTGCCACCGCAGTGGCCCTGTGCCTGACCACGGTCACCAACGCCGGCGCCGCCACCGGCACGCTCACCGTCAGCGGCAATCGCCTCCAGGACCCTCCGCAGGGTTGCTACACCGGGGACTTCTGGCCGCTTGTCGTCCAGAACAGGACCGACACCGTCGTCTACGTCTTCGATGACACGAACTGCCAAGGCAACCAAAATGGCATGGTCAGGCCGGGTCGCGAGGGTACCTTCGAGTTCGGCGGTAGCGTCTACGTTCCGAGGTAGTGCTCACATTCCGCAGCAGATGGTCTTTCAGACTAGGAGGCCCCCTCTCCACGGAGGGGGCTTACTTGTGTCTCAACCAGAGGAGAGTTCCAACAGGGGCCCCTGTGAGGAGGGGGCCCAGTCCGGGAAGTTAAGTTAGAGCCGGGGGTATATAGAATCCCCGGCAATAAAGATGTATGTGTTAAACCCCAGGCCGCAGGACGCCAGCGCTCAAAGAGTAGTCTACGTCAAACTGATGGGTTCAATTCATTCATTCACGGTACAGGCGAGAGTCCACTGCGGGCTCAAAGAGGCCGGCCGGAGGACCTGAAGGCCCACTGAAACGCCCTGAAGCGGCCCGTGAGCAGCCCTGGGGACCCGGAGGCCACGAGGCTGGCGGGGGGCCGTACAGCGGCTTGTGCGTTCGTGAAGAGTTACATACCCGTACACGGTCGGAGGGCGGCACCCCCGGTGGGTCCTGCGTGCGTACATGCATGCATGCATGCATGTATGTATTACCCCCAGTATGTGGTTGGCGACCTCATGAAATGAATAGAGCGGCGCATTGATTCATTCAATTACCTTCCCTGACCATCCATGACGCAGAGTCAGAAGGTGCTCAGGGCCACCTAGTTGACAGGTCTAGACCATATGCCCGCTGGCAGTGACGGGCTGGACGCAACCCCTGGCGAGACTGTCGAGTGTCCAATTTGGATGCATTTCTGGGATCGCCGACTGGCAACCACGGTATGGATATCTCGTGATCATCTGATCTCGAACTGGTCTCATTGGTAATGCCTACATAACGGTGCGAGCACGTGGCCATCACTGCCTGAGGGATGCGCCGTTGTGGACCACCATCGCGGCGACCGGTGTTCGCCGCAGTGAGGCTCTGGGGATGAAGTGGTCCCTCGTCCGCTGGGATGAGTGTGCCATCGAATTGGGCTGGGTGGTCGTGGAGGAGGGCAAGACCTTCCGGCTTCGCGGGCTCACCAAGGACGGTGACGGCGGGGCGGTGATCTATGTGGACCAGGCCGTCATGAACGTGCTCAAGCGGCAGAAGGAGCGCCAAGACGAGGAGCGGTCCCTCCTGGGGGCGGCTTGGGAGGACCACGACCTGGTGTTCGCCCGGGACGGGTTCAACCTCCAGCGGGGCGGCCGGGCCGGCGGTCCGCAGGACCCCGAGAAGGTGTCCGCCCGCTGGCGGACGGTGCGTAACCGGCTTCGTCTGCCGGAGGACTTCCGCATCCACGACTGGCGTCACAGCAAGGTGACCAACGACCTGGAAGCGGGGGAGAGCCCGGTAGAGGTCTCGGCTAACGTCCGGCACCACTCGCCGGGCTGCACGATGGCCCGCTACGGGCACTCGCGTAAGGACGGGGCGCGGCGACTGGCCGCCTCCGGTGCGGGCCGACTCGGCCTGTCTGCCCTGGTCTGAGGGCAAGATCGCTGGCCGGTGGGTCGCGCGGTGGGTCACGTGACGGCTGAGCCGTGGCCTGGAAACAGAAAAACCCCAGATCAACTGGGGTTCCTGCTGGTGTCCGAGGACCGACTTGAACCATACCTACATGCCCGTGGTGCAGGGTGAGCTGGCGCTTCCGTAGGGCAGGTTCGAGTCCTAGGCCCTCGGTGCAGGCCATCGGCGTCTGGGACTCACACCCGGTCAGCTCCGAGGATGCTGGCGATGCGGAGTGCGTCTGCGGTATTCAGGCTGAGGCCGGCCGCCCAGGTCAGGGCTTGATCGAGCTCTGCTGGCACGGCAACGACGGCCTGACCCGGGACGCCGCGGTACCACCCCGACTTCGGTTTGACAGGTCCTCGAGCTGAAGCTCGCGACTTCGCGGATCCTGCGTTACCGGTTTTCCTCGGCCCGCAGGACTTCGACGACGATCTCGATGCCTAGCGCGTAGGCCGGCGTGCCGGAGGTGATGAGCGCGGTCTCGGCGACTCCGACAAGGTCGACGATGGCGGCGCCCGCGTGGAGCGCTCCGCGGGCGTGGATCCGAGCCGGGTCGGCGCGCCCGAGAGCGAGCAACTGCCCGAAGTGGACCAGCTGCTGCACCCGCCCGCCGAGCGGGCTGTCGGTCAGGACGAGGTGCCGCAGGGCCGCGAAGGTCTCCTCGGTGGCGAGCCGGCCGAAGGTCTGGGCCACCCGCAGGCGGTCCTCCACCGCGCCGGGGACGACGCCGAGCGTCGCGCGGTAGCGCTCACGCAGGGCTTCGGCGCGCTGCGCGAAGGCGTGGTCCGTGTGGTCCGAGCGGTCCGTGTGGTCCGTTTCGACGGTCATGACACGATCCGTGCGATCGAGGCTCGGACGGACTCCAGAGCGCATTCGGGGAAGTCCACGGCCCCGCCGATCGCCGCCGCGGCGAGTTCCGCTTCGGCGCTTTCCTCGATCGCCACCACGAGCCGGCCGGCAGCCGCTGCATCCGGGCCGAAGACCAGCAGGCCGTGGTTGGCCAGCAGGACCGCGGAAGTCGTCGGGCGTCGTTCCAGGACGTCGGCGATACCCCGGACCGACACGTCCGACCCGCGCGGCCCCCACGGCACCACCGGTACGTCCTCGGCCTGTCCGAAGCGCAGCATCGGCTCGGTGCGGCAGGGCAGCGGCCGGTGGGCCACCGCGAAGGCCGTCGCGGCGGGCGAGTGGGTGTGGATGATCGCGCCCACGTGCGGGCGGGCGCGGTAGACGATGCTGTGCATGGCGATGATCTCGATGCTGACGGACCGCAGTTCTCCCGCCAGGATCTGCCCGTCGAGGCTGACGGTCGCCAACTGGTCGGGCTGCAGGTCGCGGACGAATCCCGGGGTCAGCAGGAAGCGCTCGGCGTCGAGCCGGACGCTCAGGTTGGCGTGCCCGGAGTGCGACATCACCCCCGCCACGAACAGCTCCCCGGCGGCCCCGACGAGCTGGTGAGCCCGGCTCTTCACTTCAGGTGTGTCTGTCATGTCTTCGTCTCCGAGTTCTTGCGCCGGAGGTCGGCTCTTCCGCCTCCGCTGCACGCGCAAGCCACTCTGCGACTTGAACTAAGGTTTAAGTCAAACGCCGGACCGACAGGATGAGAGGGAGGCGCGAAGCGTGAGTATGACGATCGGTCAGCTCGCTGCAACCACCGGAGTGCCCGCGTCGGCCATCCGGTTCTGGGAGCGCCACGGCCTGCTGCCCACGCCCGAACGGCAGAGCGGTCAGCGACGCTATCCGCCGGAGGCCGCCGAACGGATCATGCTGCTGCGCAAGTTCCAGCAGGCCGGACTGAGTCTGGCCGAGATCGCTGAGTTCCAACAGGAACGGCCGCGCCGGCAGGCGATGATCCGCAGCAAGCTCGTCGAGATCGAGCAGCGCATGGTCGACCTCGACCATGCCCACCAGCTCCTGCTCCATGCCCTCCAGTGTGGCAGGAAGGACATCGTCAGCTGCCCGACCTTCCGAGAGCAGATGGCGACGTGGCGCCCGTCCGCCTGACGGCGATCGAGGAGGGTGTGTGATCCCCAGTTGCCGTGGACCGGTGAGTGTCGTTGAGGGCTGTACTGCTCACCGGACGCAGGGCCTGGACCTGTGTCCGAGTTGATCGCCGTTCCTGATCGGCGTGCCGTGCTGGACGATCCCGCCGCCGTCCGCCGTCCGCCGTCCGCCGTCCGATGGTGTTGGCGTGGGTCCCGTCAGGGGCGGGGCGTCTGCCCGGTCAGCCGGGCAGGAAGGGCTGAGCCCAGTCGGTGAACAGCTGCCCCAGCTCCGCCTGGGCAGCTGCGACCACGGCGTCCGGGTCCTGCGTCACGGGCAGGCCGAAGTGCCGGTCGAGCCAGGCGACGAACTGGCCGTGGCCGTGGCTGTGCCGGTGGTCCCGCCCGCGGTAGAAGTAGGCGCTGTCCCACCACACCGAGATCTCGGAGTCGAAGCCGAGGAGCTGGAGCAGGTCCAGCAGATTGCGCGCGACGACGTGCAGTCCGCCCTCGTCCCCGAAAACGACTACGGGCAGGGTGGCGAGGTCCGCCCTGTCGTCGAGCCGCCAGAGCGCGTAGAACGAACCGGTACCGTTGGCCTGTGCGAACGGAACAAGCCGGGCGGTGAAGTCCGGGTCCTTCGACCAGCCGGCCACGAGCCCAGAGGTGTCCCCGTACTCGAACAGCTCGAACCCTTCGGCGTAGTACTCAACGCCGAGCCTGTCCTGCAGGTCCTTCAGCAGATTGAGCTCCGCGACGGGCGAGTACACGCCGTCCATTGCGTCTCCAAGGTAGTTGTGGTGGACGTGCCGACCGGCATGCGACGGATCGTAGAAGCTTTCACTGACATGACGATCGCTCCAAGTTGGGGAGCTGGCGGCTGACTTATCGGGGCGACTGGAACAGTGGCAGCCCGTCGTGCAGCCGCCGACGGACCAGGTTGTAGCTCGGGTAGGCCAGCTTGGGGCGTTTGCCGTGCCGGGCCCGCTTCGCGCCGCCGTCGTACAGCTCCGGTACGAAGATGTCCCGCGCGGCCCGGAACTGGTCCTTCGTGGGTGCGTAGGAGTCGATCTCCGCCTCCAGTTCGCCGGTGTGGTAGGTGCTGTCCTTGTCGGACAGCACCAGTGCACGGGCGTTGACCTTCCCGGCGACCTCGAAGGTGAAGTCGTTGTAGTACCCGTAGACCACGCCCTCGGCGCGCAGGTCCCCGGCGACGTAGACGGAGCCCCACGAGACCAGGTCTCGCACGATGAGGTCGCCGAGGACGACGAGCATGCCGATGTCGGTGACGTGGTCGTCGAGGAAACCGTGGACGATCATGTCGCCGTCGACGACGAGCGCGATGTCGTTGTCGACGTTCTCCGGCACGATGAGGTCACCAGGGTGCAGGTACCAGCCGATGTCCTTGTCGTCCAGGTAGTTGGTGATGCTTCCGGCCACCTGCTCGACCACCTTGCTGGTGTCGGTCAGCCGGTCGAAGCGGGCCCGCCACGACGAGAGGGTCAACATGGTGCCTGCGTCCCGGCCCGGTGCGCCCGGATCTCCAGCATCTGACGCGCCCGTTCTGCGTAGAGGTCGTTGTCGCCGGCCGCGATGATCTGGAGGACCGACTCGGGCAGGTACGGGTTCTTCAACATCTCGTAGTGCCGTTCGTTGGCGGCGGCCCAGGTCGCGAGGATCTCGGGCGGGGTAGCCGGGTTCTTCGCCACGTCGTCGAGGTGGTACTCCTCCGTCTCGGGGTCGGCGGTGGCCACGTACTCGGCGAGCGCCTGCGGCGGGGTATGGCGGTTCGCGGCCGCAGCCCCCCGCAGGTGATGGATGGGGCTGCGCAGCATGGTCGCAAGTACCTGATCAAGGGGTTCAGTGCGCCGGGCCGCGTCGATCTCGGTGTAGCTGCGGCGCTCCTCGCCCTCGTCCACGGTGCTCGCGCAGTAGCTCAGCCCGAATTGAATCACCAGGTCGGGTGGCCAGTTCGGCCGGCTCATGGCATTGCCCTCGTGGAAATCGGGCGGGTTCTTGGCATGTAGCGCCCGTAGCGCCTGCGGCGGAATCGCCGGGTGATCAAGCAGGTGATCGATGATGTTCCGCATCAGGGACTTGTCGGCATTGCCCCGGTCGCAGTACCGGTCATAGTCGAAGTCGGTCGCAACGGCCTCGACGATTGCCGCGAGGGCTTCCGGCGGGGTGAACGGGTTGTCGCTGACCTGGGCCAGGACCGCCAAGTCGGCTTCGTGGGCCAGCGCTGTCAGCGCCTCGGCGGGGGTGTACCAGTTCCCTGCCGCCGATGACCGAACCGCCGGTTGTGGGTCGGCGGCCAGAACCGCCAGGGCCGCCGGGTTGTGGTTGCGGCGCATGTGGGCGGACAGCGCTCGGACCTCCACGTCGGGGTCGTGTACCAACCGGTCCAGGTGCGGGGCGAGTTGCTCGATGCCGCAGCGGTCGACGGCGGTCCGGCGCACGCGCGGGTCGCCGTCGGTGAGGCCGTCCCCGTCGGCGTAGCCGAGCGCGGCCACCACCCGGCGGATCCGCGGCTCCGGGTCCGTGGCGAGCGCCCGCAGGTGCTTCGGGCGGGCGTCGAAGCGGCGGGCCAGGGTCAGCCGTACCTGGGCCGAGGTGTCGGTGAGCAGGACGGTGGCGAGTTTGCCGGGGAGCTGTTCCCGGGCAGCCAGGGCCTGGCGCACGACCGGGGAGTGGTCAGTGGCCAGTTCCTTGAGGGCCGCCTTGGGCGTACTGCGGTGCACGGCCACGGCCCGGCGTACCTGCTCGTCGGGGTGGCGGGCGAGCAGCGCCAGCCGTTGCGGTTGTGTCGCCGGCTGGGCCGCCAGGGCCCGCAACGTCCTGACATCCCCCTCGCCACTGTCCGCGCCGCCCGCACGAGCGGCCAACTCCTCGGCGAGCTCGGCAGGCAGGCCGATCCGGCTGGCCACGATCCGGGCCAGCCGCGGGTCCTCGCGGGCCAGCTCCCGCAGCCGCTGCGTCGTGGTCCTCGACCGCCACGCCTCGCTGACCAGCGCTTCCATCTCGATCGCACCCTTCATCGTCGCTCTCGAACAGGGCCGTAACCCCAAGCGCCCGTGCACATCTCCCGTCGTGCCGTCCTGGCCCGCCAGCCAGGGAGACCGTAGCCAAGGGAACTGACATCAAAGTCGGGAGAACGCTGACCTGGCGACCCGGCCGACTCCTGCGGGCGGCAACTCCACGCCAGCTGCGAGCCCTGCCACTACCAGGGCCACCACCTGGGTTTGGCGAGGTCCTTCAAGCCCTCCCTCGCACGGTCCACATGCTCTTGCAGGTAGGGGTAGTCGATGCCGGCGAAGCGGGTGACGACGTAGTTCCACTGGGCGGCCGCCTCGTCGCGCCGCTTCAGCTCCATGAGGACGCTGCCCAGATTGGCCGCCCCGCAGGCCACGAATTCCAGGACGCTGGGTCGTGTGTCATTACCGAAGCGGCCTATCAACCCGCTCCAGGCGGCCATCGCCTCCTGGTCTAGACCTTCCTCCTGCAGGGTGCAGCCGCAGTTGAGAGCCCCCTTGGCCAACTCCTCGCTGACCACGGTCTCGTCCTTGGAGAGGTCCCAGGGCCGGTAGTCGATCCGGCCGGCCAGCTCCTCGAGTGCCTGTAGCCGTTCGGCCTTGCGGTTGAGCTTGTCCAAGGCGATGGCCTTGCCGCCCCACGCGACCGCCAGATTGGGTCGGAAGATCTCCTCCGGCCATCCCTCGAACATGTCGATGGCCTGCTGGTAGCGGGCCAGAGTCCGATCCAGGGAGTCGTGGGACATACAGATGTAGGCACCCCAGGTCAACGCATCGGCGACGCTGCGCGCCACCACCGGATCACGGCTGTACCGAAAACGCGCAATCAGATCGTCGTAGGTGGCCAGCGCCTGCGACCATCCCGAGTGGCCACCTCGCAGTTGCAACGCCTTGCCTGCTTGGAACATGGCGGCGGCAGCGGTGCGGTCATCCGCGTTGGTGATGGTCATCGACTATTTCTTTCCTATCCTGCTTGGGCATTCGTGTGTCGGCGCCGAACCGGCTGTGCGGCGGCCGCGCGAGCAGGCACCTCTGCGGTGCCTGGGAGTGCATCAACTGGCACGTGGGTCACCGCTCGTACTGCCAGTTCGTCCAGTAGCTGCTCATCGGGTCGTGCCGTTCGCGCAGGTGCCACCATCGGATCCTGAGCGGCTCAAGCGGTCGGTCAGGAAGGCGAGGATCTCGTCCTTGGCCTTGAGCGTGGGATGTCCGTCCTCGTCGACGAGGTGGGCGGTGACTACGCTGTGGGGGGATCCGACCATGTCGCGGAAGAACGGGGGTGGGTTCGTGTTCGCAGAACTGCCCGGAAGGACGCGGCCGTCGAAGGCGTCGCCGAGGAGTGCTTGGTACGCGGCGAAGCGCTGCCCGGTGCACCAGCGGTCGTCGTCGAAGCGGTAGGCGAGGATCTTCAGTCCGTCTCGCGCGATGCGGTCTCGGACCGCGCGCGCGTCCTCGTCGCTCATCTCGAGTCCGGCGGGATCGTCCAGCGGCAGTGACGGGTGGTTGACCACTGGCGCGATGACAGCCGGCTCAAGCGCCATGGTGAGTGCGAAGTTGCCGGTGAAGCACAGTCCGATCGCACCGACTCCCGATCCGCCGCACTCGGCGTGGGCTTGGCGGGCCAGCCCGCGCAGCCACGCCACGACGGGGCTGGTGCCGGCCCCGGCGAAGGCACGGAACTCGGCACTGACACACGCGCGACGGATGACCTCCTCACCACCCTCGACCGTGGGATAGGCGCCGTCGGCCCCGAAGAGTGAGGGGACGTAGACGGTGAAGCCCGCATCCCGCACCCACCGCGCCAGCCGAAGGACGTCGGGACTGATACCGGGCATCTCCGGCATCAACACGACGGCCGGCCCGGAACCCGCGGCATACACCGTCTTCACCAGCCCGTCCACGTCCACCAGCCGGCGGGAGAAGTCTGTGATCGCGTCGTCAAGACGTCCGTCGGGAGCGTTCATGGCGACAGCTTGGACTGATGTGCCCGCACACGGCGATAGGCTGGATCGCCATGCAGAGGGGCAATACCGCCAAAGATGTGACGGTCGGGAGGCGAGCGTGAGCGCGCTGCGGGTTGGTGTCCTGGCCTATCCAGGCTGCTTCGCGTCCGAGGTGTTCGGCGTCCCCGATCTGTTGACGATGGCCACGCACGTTGCCGGCCCGGACCGCGCCGGCTACGAGGTTTCGGTAGTTTCGCCTCGTCGTCGCGTCGCCGCATCGGGTGGCGCGGCGTTGGCCGTCTCTGCGATGCGTGAGGTCGACGTTCTCGTCGTGCCAGGGTTCGAGCTCGTGCCGGGCCTCGACGTGGACGCGAAGCTCGCGGCCCTCACCCCTGAAATCGCGGCGATCCGCTCACACGCCGCTGCGGGTAACGTCGTCGTCTCGATCTGTGTCGGTGCGTTCCTGCTCGCCGAGGCAGGGCTTCTCGACCAACGCCGGGCTACGACGGCATGGCTCTTCGCCGACGAACTGGCTCGACGCTGTCCGGAGACTGATGTCCGACCCGAACGTCTGGTCGTCACCGACAAGGGGGTGACGACGACGGCGGCCTTCAGCGCCATGTACGACTTCGCGCTGGAACTGATCCGCCAACACAGCGGAGCCGAGGTGGCGCGGACAACCGCGCGGGTGGCGCTCGTCGACGATGCGCGGTCGTCCCAGACTCCATATGTCGACGTGCGGCTTCTTCCGCAGCCCGGAAACGAGTTCTCCCGCAGGGTGATGCGGCGCCTCGACCAGAACCTGGCCGCCCGATACGATCTCGCCGTGTTGGCGGACACCTTCAGGGTCAGCACTCGGACGCTGCTGCGGCGCTTCGCAGACGAGACTGGCCAGAGTCCTCTCGAGTACCTGCAGTCGTCGCGCGTCCGTCGTGCCCGCCACCTTCTTGAGACCACGGACCGAACCGTCGCCAGCATCTCCACGGCGGTCGGGTACATGGACTCCGGAACCTTCGCTGCTCTCTTCGCCAAGCACACCGGACGGCGCCCACGGGACTACCGTGCAACCTTCCGGCGTGGTATCAACTGACGCCGGTCTTCCCTGGTACGAGGTCATCGGACGCTGGTCACGCGGCGGGCGACGCGGATGTCGGAGCCCGCCGGTAGCCTGTGGCTCCCCCCGACACCAGCTCAGGAGAGCAGATGCCCTTGCCCGCCCGTCTGTTGGCCAGCGCCCGTGTCCCCGGACTGACGGGCGAACAGGGCGCTGAAGCGATCCGGCTCTGGCCGGAGCAGCGACGGCTCGGCGTCGTGACCGACAGCCGGCTGAGTGTTTTCGCCCTTGACGAGCTACTGGCCGGCGGTACCGAGCCGGTGGCGGTGTTCGCCGCACCGTGGAATGGCTGGGAGCGCGAGAATGTGTCCGTGAGCGCTGACGGTTCATTCGCGGTCTTCGCCGGTCCCTCGTTCCTGCACGCGGTGGAGCGGGACGGCCGGGTCCGCTGGCGGTACCACCACACTTGCTGGGGCCATCACCACTACTCGTCCCACGACGAGACACGGATCTGCGACGGCGTCAGCTGTGGTTCCTGCTGGATCGCCGGCGACGGTTCGGTGGTCTGGGCCCACGTGCCGGCCGCGGACGGGGAGCAGTGGCTGGTGCTGGATGCCGTTGACGGGAAGCTCCTGGGAGCGGCCGAGCTGGACAGCGCAACCTCCGGCTCGCTCCACGTGCCCCACCCGGACGGCCGACGTGTGGGACTGGACGTCGGGATGGGCCAGGACGGCGCGCTCGTCTACTGGGGCCGCTGGGACGGCCACGAGCTTGAGGTACGCGAATCGGGTTACGGCGAGGACCGCATCCTCACCGAGGTCCACCCCGACGGCCGGATGTACCTGACCACCGAGCATGGCCAGCGTGATCTGGCCGTCCACTCCTTCGGCACCGACGAGACCCTCGCCGGCTGCCCGGCCGACGTGATCCCGCTCGGGGACGACTACGCCGAGCAGTACTGGGACCACCAGTGCGGCTACCTCGACCCGCAGACAGTACTGGCCTCCACCGTCGAGGCGGACGAGGACTACGGACCCGTCCGCCACTGGCTGCTGAGCGCGACCACCCTCGAACTCCTCGGCGCAGTCGGCTATCCCACCCAGGTCGAGGGAGAGCCGACCCCGCTCGGCGACGGCACCTGGCTGACCCGGAGCCCCTCGGGAACGGTGACGCTGTGGAGCCTGGCGCCCTGAGCCGTTCGGGCGACGCCACCCGCACCGGCCGTTGTCACATCACGGATCTGGCTGATCAGCATCGCGGACCGAGCCGGAACCCGCGCCCCCCAGAGCCGACGCCTGGCCGCCAACGGCGGACAGCACGGCGATCTCCCGGCCGAAGCAGAGCACCAGTGCGCCGTTCGGTGCGGTGAGGGCCGACTGGACGGGTGCGGGGCAGCGCAGGGGTGGTACGAGTTCGGCGCCCGTGGCCAGGTCGTGCACCGATACCGTCTCGGTGCCGTTGGTGGTGATCAGGTGGGTGCTGGCGTCGAGTGCGGCGGTGGCCAGCCCGCGTACGGGTCCGGTGGGGCAGGGCAGCGGCTCGGCGTACTGCCGACCGTCGGGCAGGCTCCAGGTGCGGATCGTGCCGTCCCGGCCGGCGGTGACCGCGATGGGGTGCCCGTTCAGCGTGGTGGTGGTCACCGAGGTGACCCAGTCGGCGTGGCCGGTCAGGGGTTCGCCGAGTTGCCGGCCGGTGGCCAGGTCCCACAGCCGCACCGTCTTGTCCCAGCTGCCGGTCACGGCCAGCGCGCGCCCGTCCACGGTGGCGGTGGCGAGCGCGGTGAGCCGGCTGGTGTGGCCGGTGAGGGGCTGGCCGAGGTGCTGACCGGTCGCCAGGTCCCACATCTGCGCGGTGCCGTTCGAGCTGCCGGTCACCGCGACGGCTCGCCCAGCGACCCGGGCGGTGGCCAGGGCCAGGACCCGGCCGACGGGTCCGGCAACGGCCTGGCCGAGCTCCTCGCCGGTACCCAGGTCCCACCTCCGGAGCGTGGCATCCGGGGCCGCGGTCACCGCGATGGCGCGCCCGTCCAGCTCCGCCGTAGCCATCAGGCTGACCTCGGCGGCGATGCCCCCGCCGTACGGTATGCCGTCGGCCAGGTCCCAGGTGCGCAGCGTCTTGTCCGCACCGGCGGTGACGACGGCCGGTCGGCCCTGAATGGTGGTCATGGCGGCTGTCAGCACCACGTCCTCGTGACTGCGGATCCCGGTGCGGCGCAGGGCCCGGCGCTCCCCGATCCCCCAGACCCGCACGGTATGGTCCGCGCCGGCGGTGACGGCCACCGGATGCCCGTCCACGATCGCCGTCGCGACGTCCCACACCTGCCCGGTGTGCCCCTTGAGCGGGCCGTTGACCTGCCGCCCGCCGGCCATTTCCCAGAGCCGCACGCTCCGGTCCAGGCCGGCTGTCACTGCCCGGAGCTGCCCGTTCACCTCGGCCAAGGCGCCGGCCCGGATCCGGTCCTCATGCCCGGCGAAAGGCCGCTCACCGACTTCCGCCCCGGTGGCGGTGTCCCACACCCGCACCGCGTGGTCAGCGTCGGTGGTCAGCCGGAGCGCGCGTCCGGCGACGACGAAGGTCCCCAGGACACTCGCGGCAGAGTTTCCGGCGTCCGCTGCCAAGGCCGGGGCGGGGTCGGCGAGTCGCCAGAACCAGCCGTCCTCGCCCGGGTCCTTGGCCGGCAGTCGCAGCGGTTGTCCGCGCAGCTCGCCGGTGGTCACCACCCACCCCTGCGCCCCGGGCCGGGAACCGGCCACCCGCTCCCACACCCGCAGCGATCCGCCGTACTCCCGGAACAGGGTGGCCGGCAGCCCGGCCACCGCCACGGACTGGTAGACGCGAACCGGTGCACCGGAGCGATGCCCGCAAGCGGCGGCCAGGTCACCGAGGAGAGCCACCGCGGTGTCGCCGTCGCGGAGATGGTCGATGTCCAGAGCGTCGAAGGCGCAGGCGACCAGCCGTCCGTCGACCACCAGCGCGGCGGCCTGCGGGTCGGGCGCCTGCTCGGCCGCGTCCACCGGCGCCGAGTCGAGTTCGTTGCCGGCAAGGTCCCAGGTCCGCACCGCGCCGCCGAGTTCGACGCGCACCGCGGCCGGGTAGCCGTGCGGACCGGCCAGCAGCTGCGCCGGGACGGACGAGCCGAGCTCCTCACCGGTGGCGATGTTCCACAGCCGCAGGGTCCGGTCGTCCTCCAGCGTCAGCACCGCGCTCCCGCCGGCCAACTCCGCCACGGCCACGACGCAGACGCACTCACCGGTCAGGGCTCCGGTCGCCAGGTCGAGGAGGAGGAGCCGCTGCTCGCCGGCGAGTTCCGAGAACAGCAGCGCGACCTCGCGGCCGTCCAGGGTGGCCGTGGCGATCCGGTCGACCGCGGTGGTCAGCGCCGACCGGGCATCCGTGGGGCACTGCACAGGCGGGCAGGCCTCCCGGCCAGTAGCGAGGTCCCAGATCCGGACGGTGCCGTCCCGGCCGCCGGTCACCGCCAACGCGCGACCGGTGACCACGGCGGTGGCGACAGCGGTCACCTGGCCCTGGTGACCGGTCAGCGTCCACAGCAGGCGGGAATCCGCCTGCGAGCCTCTGACCCAGGCCGGCTCCCAGCCGAGCGGTTCTGCCCCGGGAACCGCCACCGCCGCGAACTGCGCTGCGAGGCCCTCCTTCTCTAGCCTGGCCGCGTCCAGCGCGAGGACGAACCGGCGTTCGGCGGCGGTCAGCCGCCGGTGCATGTCGAGCGAGGCCCGGTACACCGTCGCCACCCACCGCTCCTGCGGCTGCGACGAACTCCACAGCAGGGCGAGCACCGAGTCCGGGTCCGTGCAGACGAGCCAGCCCGGGTCGGTCAACCCGCCGGGCACCGCGGTGGGGTCAGCCGATGGATCGTCGTCCCACAGAGCGTCAGCCATGGCCGACACGGTAGTCGACCCCGCTGACACGGTCTTTCGACTCGGTTCGCGATGTTGATCGGTCAGGGCCGTGACGTGGCAACGGCCGCACAGGTTCTTCGAGTGTGACCAAGAAGTGGGCCTGGGTGGCGCCTTGACCCATCCTGCCTTCTGCGGCGTCTCGCGTACGCATCTCGGCGATTGGCGGACACCCTGGACCTCGCGCCGTCCGGGGCGCCCACCACTCATCGGTGGCGAAGCGGCAGGGGCATCCCGCTGGGTGCGTTGCCTCTCACTGTCAGCAGGGGGCGCAGGGCCAGTGCCGACCAGATGAACATCGGCGCCTGCCGGGCCTATCCCCGAATGTCAGACGTGTTCGGTTGGATGGGCATATGACTGCTTACGAGGTCGCGCGGCGGCTGCCCGACATCCGCACTCTTCGGAGTCTGTGCCAGTCCATCGCCATGCTGGAGGCGATCCTGTGGCCGGACGAACCGGATCTGCGGTCCCACCGCTTCGGCCCCCGGTCATCTGCGGACCGGGAGTTGGCCTCTTATGAGAACCGCGCGGGCGACGAGTACTCCATCGTCTTCTCGGCGGCCGGAGCCTGCATCCGGTGTTTTGACCACGAGTCGCCGATGAGTCCATTCAGCGGCAGCGAGGTGCCGTGGCCGGGGGTGCTCGACTCGGTCCCGGCCGTGTTCCGCCCGTTCGTGCAGGACTCGGCGGACAGGAGCGACGGGATACCCAGGGTGACCGCATGCCTGTGGCGGGAGACCGATGACGAGTCCTGGCGCACCGGCACGATCGACTTCCCCGATCACGGCTACGGCAGCCCGGACGGGGCCTCCTGGCTCCTTCTCGATCTGACGGATGCGACTCCCGAGGGGTTCTATCACCGGGTCAAGCACCGCTATGGTGCGCTGGATCCGGCAGCCGTGTACCACCTGCGGTTGCTGCGGCCGCTCACACCTGCTGTGGTGTCCGCGCTGAACGAGAACGTGACTTTGGATCAGCTCGGTGAGTTGATCGCCTCCATCGGGTATCCGCAGGCCGCTTCCCAGGACGCACCGCAGCTGCCGACGGGGCCGTGGCCGTCCAGGACGGCGGTCCACGGCAGCGGCACCCACCTCGGCGCCACCGATGCCGACAGCTCGCTGACCGATCCGCAGTTCCTGGTGACCGCAGACCCGGTCCAGGTCATCGCGCTGCTGGACCAGGCGTCGAGCCCGCGGGCCAGGCTGGCGGCGGCGGCGTACCGGGCCTCGGCACACCTGCACTGCGACGCCGACCCGGGCAGGCGGCGGCAGTTGCTGGCCCTGGACACCGCCCGCTACGGGGACCGGGACCTGTCCGCGCGCATCACCGCAGTGACGGTGAACGACGAGGACGTCGAACGGTGGCGGGTCGACTGGTCCACCGGCTCCCAGATCGATCCGCGCTTCCGACGTGCCGTCACCTCCCAGTACGGCGCGGCGTGTGCGGTGATCACGGTCGAGCGGGACGGTCGCACCCTGGCGGTCGTCGGCACAGGGCGCGGGACGATAGAGGTGCGGGACATCGCGACCGGCGAGCAGGTCGGCGAGCCCTGGACCGGCCACGCGCGCGCGGCGCGGGTGATGGCGACAGCGGAGCTGGACGGACGTCCGGTCGTCGTCACCGGTGGGAACGACGAGACGGTGCGGGTGTGGGACCTGGCCACCGGGCAGCAGATCGGTGAACCCCGCACCGGCACCGGGGAAGTGAGCGCGATGGCCACCGCCGTGCTGGACGGCCGCCCGGTCGCCGTCACCAGCGGCGAGGACGGGAGCGTGCGGGTGTGGGACCTGGCCACCGGCGAGGCCGTCGGCGAACCCTTCACCGCCCACACCGGGAAGGTGCTCAGTGTGGCGACCGCGGAGCTGGGCGGACGCCCGGTCGCCGTCACCGGCGGTGGCTACCCCGACTGCGCGGTGCGGGTGTGGGACCTGGCCACCAGGCAGCAGATCGGCGAACCCCGCACCGTTTCCGGAACGTGGGATCCCGTGGTGACGACGGCCGTTCTGGACGGCCGGCCGGTCGCCATCAGCGGTGCGGACACGCTGCGGGTGTGGGATCTGGCCACCGGACAGTCCGTGGGTCAGCCTCTCATCGGCCACACCGCAGAGGTGACCGCGGTGACCACCATGGAGGTGGACGGGCGCACGGTCGTCATCACCGGGAGCCGGGACAGGACGGTCCGCTCGTGGGACCTGGGCACCGGCGAGGCCGTGGGCGAGCCGCTGGAGGTCTGCACCACCGAGCTGCTCGCGGTGGCCGCGGCGGTGGTGGGCGGACGGCCGACGGTCATCACCGGCAGTGCGGACGACGCCACTGCCCGAGTATGGGACCTCGGTTTCCGGGACGTTGTCGGCGAGCCTGTCCGCGCCCACACCGCCCGCCTGTCCACCGTGGCCACCTGCGTCCTGGACGGCCGTCCCGTCGCCCTCACCGGTGGTGGCTACCCCGACGGGTCCGTGCGGACGTGGGACCTGACCACCGGTGAGGAGGCCGACTCGCCGATGTCCGCCGCCGACTGCGATGAAGCCCTGGTGGCCACGACCGTGCTGGACGGCCGTCCCGTCGCCGTCACCGGCAACGCCGACGGAGGGGCGGTCTGGATCTGGGACCTGACCGGTCGGGGGGTGAAGCAGATCCGTCTCGGCCGTGCCCACAGGCTTAGCGCGGTGGCGACGGCCGTTCTGGAGGGACGTCCGACCGCCGTCACCGGCGGTGACGACGCGATGGTGCGGGTGTGGGACCTGGCCACCGGCAAGCAGGTCGGCGACCCGCTGACCGGCCACGAGGGCAAGGTGACCACGGTGGCGACAGTGGTGGTCGACGGCCGCCCCCATGCCGTCACCGCCGGAGCCGACGAGACAGTCCGGGTATGGGATCTGACTACACGTCAGCAGCTCGGTACGCCCCTCACCGGGCACACGGCCGACGTCTACGCGATCGCCACCGCGGTGGTCAACGGCCGCCCCCATGCCGTCACCGCCGGCCTGGATCGGACCGCACGGGTGTGGGACCTGACTACGGGCGAGCAGGTCGGCAAGCCCTTCACCGGACACAGCGGGGACGTGCTGGCGGTGACGGTCACGCTCGTAGACGGCAGCCCCTGTGCCGTCACCGGCAGCTGGGATCGAAGCTTGCACGTGTGGGACCTGGCGACGGGCGAGCCGGTCGGCCGGCCCCTGGTGTTCCCGGTTCCGGTCCGAGCGCTGGCCACCGCATCGGATGGCCGGCTGGTGGTGGGCTTCGGCTACGAGGTCGCGGTGCTGGCCCGCCGCTGGTAGGGCTCGATCGGGGCACGCGGCGGCGGCGGGCCCCGTGCCGCCCCGGGCGGCGGCGACCCTGCGCCTGCCGAGAATGCCATCCATGCAGGTCGGGGGCGTGCGTCGGCCCGGTGTCCGGCGGCGGACAGGTGCCAGCAGTGGTCGTCCGGGCGGAGATCGGCCGTCGCCGCGCGGAGTGTGCCTCGGGCTCCGATACCGATCGACACTCCGTCCGCTTCCGTTCGAAGGGCGGCACCCCGGGCGTCATGGGAGTCGAAGCGGACCTCTGTGATGTTGCGCAACCGTATGCCCAGCGTCGCGGGCTCGGGAGAGGTGCCGTCGTCGACAGGATAGGAACGGGCGACAGCCAGTTCGAGATAGCCGACGAGACGGCTGCCGGCCCGCTCGACCTGCAGACAGCGGACCTGGGCCGACGGCAGGTCGTAGTCGGCGGCCAGGTTCTCTGCGATCTGCGGCGTCACCGCCATCGCCGGGGCCATCACCCGTCCCAGATAGTCACGACCTGGCAGGTACGGCTTCGCTGGGGCAAGCAGCTCGTCCAACGGGTGTCCGGCGGCCGAGGCCTGCTCCAGCATCCAGGCCCGTCTCTCCTCACCGAGGCCGGCCATCCACTCCAACGCCGCGAGCGCACGACGCTCGCGCCCCCGTCGCGTGCTGGCCGTCGCCGCCCGGAACAGCGGGAAGGTGTTGTTGTCCCACACGTCCGCCACCACGCTGATGGTCTCTCGGTCGAAGCGTCGGGCATCCGAGGAGGCGTCAGCGATCTGCAGCAGCGAGCGATCCAGCAGCGCCCCCAGCACGGCGACAGCGGAACCTCGCCGGCTCAGTGGCGCTCCAAGCAGCCAGCCCGTACTCACGCGGCGCCATGGAGAGGAGACATCGAGGTTGGCCATGCCTGGATCGTTGCACGAAACATGAACACGCCGAACAGATACTCGAGCGCGTTCGCCGCGCACGTCGGAGGGCACGAACACGCAGCTCTCCGAGCACCTCGGGACACCCTGCGGCTGGCGCCTACAGATCCCCCTCGCGCCCGGTGATGGCGGGCGGTGCGACCTCGGTGATCGTGGCCGTGCCGACAACCGGCCTGCCCTCGTGCATGGTGATCACGTCGCCGGGCTTGAGATGGCGCCACTGTTCGGGGCAGAGCGGAGCCAGGCGGACCGTGCCGATCTCTCCCGGCGCCAGCCCAAGCGCATCCTCCACCCACAGCCGTGCAACGTTCACGGCCTGGCCGCCGTCGGGGGCTGGGTTGCCGATGTCCCAGAGCGGCCGGAGTTGCCCCTGCCCGGAGAACGCAGTCTGACGTCCGCCCTCCTGCGTGCTCAGCAGGCTCAACCTGGCCCGGAAGGTGCCGTGCTGCATCTCCCAGGCCCGCCACTCGCACCAGTCGGCGCTGTGTTGCAGCATCATCTGGCGGGCGGCGTCCGCGAGTAGTGACCAGAACGGCAAGGGGACAGGGCGCTCATCCCCGATCTCCATCAGGAGGTCGAGGACGAGCTCCCACTCCTGGTGCCGTTGGTAGTCGCGGACGTCGCCGACGGTAATGCCGTTTTCGGCCCGGGCCCCCTCGGGGAGCAGGTCAGTCACTCGCCGAAGGAGCGTGAAGGCATCGTCGATGAGGGCATTGTCCAAGGCTTCGTCAACATCCCTGTCGGGTAGCCGGGCGAGATCTTCTCCGCGACGCGCTCGGATGCTGCGTCTTTGCTCAGATGGTCACTGATCGCCGCAGCGATGACTATCGGTTATGGTCGGCCCTGCTGCCTGACCCACGGGGGCGAACTCCGGTGCCCTCTCCGGTCACGAGAGGACCGGCACGACAGAGAAGCCGAGGAGTCCGGGTGGATGGTCAAACGGCAAGGATCGAAGCGTGTTGCGGTGACTGTGGGGGCACGATGGTGCGCCAGGTGAACCAGTTCATCCATCGCGATGAGCTGTGGTGGGACTCCGAGATCTCGTGTGCCACCTGCGGCATGGCTGGGTGCGAGAACGCCGGTCCTGGGAGGCCGCCCGAGGATGTTCGGAATGCTCTGCTCGCGGCTCACGGGCCTGCCCGGCTGCGAATGGCTGGGCCGATGCCGAGCCTGCTCCCGGTCCTGAAGGTCCTGCGGGAAGTCTTCGGAGCATCGGTGCATGATGCCCGGGAGCAGGCCGACGAGCTGAGACGCGATGGCCTGGTCGGGACGCTGCCGGAGATGGAGTTCCTGAGGATACGCCTGCGCAGGCGCGGAGTTCCCGTTGCCGTCGAGGTCGGCACGAACTGATCCAGGACAGACTCCGTGTCGGCGACGCGCCGTTCGCGGGCCGGGCTGAGCAGCAGGGGGATTCAGCGCGCAGGGCTTCTGGTCGAATTTCACCTGTTTGTGACGATACATCCGGGTGAGCCTCGCTCGGATGGCGTCGGCGGATCCATGCTCGGAGCACGGTGTTCGATCGTCGGCCTTCGGGAGGAGGTGTCAGCCGTGGTGATGGGGCGTTCAGCGAGCCAGGTCGCGTCCGTCGAGTCCGATCCCAGGTCAGGCGCTCTGGCCATGTGGGCGCGTGAACGCGCAGGGCTGGCCCACACCAACACGTCCGAGAAGGCCGGCCTTCGGTTCGCGTTCTACGGCCGGGTCTCCACCGAGGACCATCAGGACCCCGCCACCTCGCGTGCCTGGCAGCTGCTGCGCGCCGAGTCCCTGGTCTCCGGCCACGGCCGGATCGTTGCGGAGTTCTTCGATGTCGGCCACAGCCGTTCCCTGCCGTGGGCGCGTCGTCCCGAGGCCGCCCAGCTCCCCGCCGCCATGGCCGACCCCGACCGGGGTTTCGACGCGATCGTCATCGGCTCCAGTGAGCGCGCTTTCCACGGCAACCAGTTCACGGTCATGGCGCCGCTGTTCGAGCACTACGGAGTTGCCGTGTGGATCCCGGAACTGGGCGGCGCGGCGGACCCGGCGATCGCCAGGCACGAGGAACTGATGGTCCTGCTCGGCATCCTCGCCAAACGCGAGATCACCCGCACCCGGATCCGGGTCCGCTCCGCCATGACGGTCCAGACCCGCGACCAGGGACGCTACCTGGGCGGACGGCCACCCTACGGGTATCGGCTGGTCGACGCGGGCCCGCACCCCAACCGAGCTTGGCTCTTCGCGGGGTGCGCATCCGACGCCTGGATGCCGATCCGCAATGCGGTCCGATCGTCAGGTGGATCTTCGCCCAGCGCCTTGCCGGCCACAGCATGGCCCGAATCACCCGGGCCCTCAACGACGCGGCCGTCCCCTGCCCCTCGGCCGCCGACCGCGACCGCAACCTGCACCGCAGCGGCGACCGATGGACCGTGACCACGGTACGGTCCGTCCTGGCCAACCCCCGCTACACCGGCCACCAGGTCTGGAACCGCCAGCGCACCGACCACGAACTGATCGACCCCGCGAACACCACCCTCGGCACCCGCGACGTGATGCGCTGGAACAGCCCCGACGACTGGGTCATCTCCACCAGCCCCGCCCACCCCGCCCTGGTGAGCGAAACCGACTTCATCGCCGTCCAGGGAATCCGCGCCCGCCGCGACACGCTGCCCGAGCGCCAGTACGCGCTGGCCGGGCTGCTGCGCTGCGGCCTGTGCGGGCGCCTGATGGAGTCCTGCTGGTCCCACGGTCGCGCGGCCTACCGCTGCCGCCACGGTCACTCCAGCGCCGCCGCCCTCACAAGCGATCGACCGCGCAACGCGTACGTGCGCGAGGACGAGGTTCTTCCGCGCCTGCCGGCTCTGTGGCTCAGAGTCACCGCCAACCGGGCGGATGAGCAGGTCGGGGGAGTCGCGAGCGTATCGGAGGTCATCGGGCATCTGCGCGCCAGTGGCGTCACCCTCGCCTACGACCCGGCGGACAGGACTCTGACCACCAGCACCCCGTCGAGAGGAAGGACCGCCATCGGCTGACCGCCACCGCGCCGACCACCCACCGCAGAGCGGGTGAGAAACGGCAAACGCCCGTCCCTCGCCGAAGGCCAGGAACGGGCGCCGATGACCGCTGCCCGCAAACCGAGCAACGTGTACAAAAAGTGTGTCCGAGGGGGGACTTGAACCCCCACGCCCGATAAAGGGCACTAGCACCTCAAGCTAGCGCGTCTGCCATTCCGCCACCCGGACTAGGTGTCTGTCTTTGCGGCTTCCGTGCCGCGCTGACATGGATAACTGTAGCAAGATCGGCTTGAGGATCCAAAATCGTCCGTCGCGGGGCCTGGCGGGCTTCGATCTGGGGGAAGGCCCTTGGGGCGGGGCGGATGCTGAGGGAGGATGGCTGGACCGTGCCCGCAGGGCCGCGGCCGTGGGGCCGGGGGTGGCGTGGAGGTACGCCGGGCGGGCCTGAGACGAGGAGTGACCGTGAGTGAGTCGAAGGCGGAGCGGGTGGCCGGCCCGAGCGTGACGGCTGAGTCGGAGGTCGCCGAGATCTGCCGGGACCTGATCAGGATCGACACCAGTAACTACGGAGACGGCTCGGGCCCGGGGGAGCGGGCCGCGGCCGAGTACGTGGCGGAGCAGCTGGCGGAGTTCGGCGTGGAGCCGCAGATCTTCGAGTCGGCCAAGGGCCGGGCCTCGACCGTGGTCCGGATCGAGGGCGAGGACCGGTCCCGGCCGGGTCTGCTGATCCACGGCCACACCGATGTGGTGCCGGCCAACGCCGCCGACTGGACCTACGACCCGTTCGCCGGGGAGATCGCGGACGGCTGCGTCTGGGGCCGCGGCGCTGTGGACATGAAGGACATGGACGCGATGACCCTGGCGGTCATCCGCGACCGGCTGCGGACCGGCCGCAAGCCCCCGCGCGACATCGTGCTGGCCTTTCTCGCGGACGAGGAGGCGGGCGGCACGTACGGCGCCCGCTACCTGGTGGACAAGCACCCGGGCCTGTTCGAGGGCGTCACCGAGGCGATCGGGGAGGTCGGCGGGTTCTCCTTCACGGTCAACAACGACGTCCGGCTCTATCTGATCGAGACGGCCGAGAAGGGCATGCACTGGATGCGGCTCACGGTCGAGGGCCGGGCAGGGCACGGCTCGATGGAGAACGACGACAACGCCATCACCGAGCTCTGCGAGGCTGTCGCCCGGCTCGGACGGCACAAGTTCCCGCTGCGGATCACCAAGACGGTACGGGCCTTCCTGGACGAGCTGTCGGACGCGCTCGGGGTCGAGTTGGACCCGGAGAACATGGACGAGACGCTCCGGGTGCTCGGCGGCATCGCCAAGATGATCGGCACCACGCTGCGCAACACCGCGCAGCCGACCATGCTGGGTGCCGGCTACAAGATCAACGTCATCCCCGGGCAGGCCAGCGCGCATGTGGACGGGCGCTTCCTCCCCGGCTACGAGGAGGAGTTCCTCGCGGAGCTGGACAGCGTGCTCGGCCCGCGGGTGAAGCGGGAGAGCGTGCACGCGGACAAGGCGATCGAGACCGGCTTCGACGGTGCTCTCGTGGACGCGATGCAGTCCGCGCTGCGTGCCGAGGACCCGATCGCCCGCGCGGTGCCGTACTGCCTCTCCGGGGGCACCGACGCAAAGTCCTTCCAGGATCTGGGGATTCGCTGCTTCGGCTTCGCGCCGCTGCAGCTGCCGCCGGAGCTGGACTTCGCCGGGATGTTCCACGGCGTGGACGAGCGGGTGCCGGTGGACGGGCTGAAGTTCGGTGTCCGGGTGCTGGATCGGTTCATCGACGCCTGCTGAGCGGCGGCAAGGGCACTGACGGCCCGCTCCCGGTGCATCCGGGGCGGGCCGTCGGCGTTGTCGGCGCAGAGAACCGGCGGCGCGCAGGTCGGCAGGTCGGCAGGTCGGAATGCGGGCCGCGGAGCACGGCCGGTGCGCTGTCGGAGCAGCGTTGCCGGTGCGTTGCCGAGGCGTTCTCAGCGCATTGTCGGAGTGAATGACTTGAGACCCGGCTTCGGAGGCCAGCAGAAACGATATTGCCCGAAGCAGAAGGCCGATTGGATGTTCGAGCTATCACCGCTGCGGGTGAATGGGTCATTGCCTCCGTACCCCGTTTGCCACGCCGTCGTTCACCCATATGGCAGCCCGGGAACGGGTTGCGGAACGACGAATCAAGACGAGTCGGCCCGGAGACGACCCGGGTTCGGCCAGGAGGAACCATGAAGGTCAAGAAGATCGTTGCTGTTGTCGCCGCCGCGGGTGGTCTGGCGCTCGCGGGTGCAGGTGTCGCCTCCGCCCATGCTGCGCAGGCCGAGGGTGCTGCGGTCAACTCCCCCGGTGTGCTGTCGGGCAACAATGTCCAGGTCCCGGTGCACGTGCCGGTGAACCTCTGTGGCAACACCGTCAGCGTGATCGGCCTGCTGAACCCGGCCTTCGGCAACAACTGCCAGAACTTCTGAGCAGCCTCCCGCAGTAGTTGTCTCTGTTGTCTCTGCGGCAGCTCTCATATACCGAGCGGTAACGGCTGATGGCGTGGTAGCGGCTGGGCCGGCTTACTGATCAATGCGCCCCTGGGCGGCGGATGACTCCGCCTGGGGGCGCATCCTTGCCTATTGCGCCCCCGAGTCAGTGCGCAATCCACGCCTACACGATTGGGTGAACGAACCCCATTCGGCTCAACCTTTCCGGTGGTCACTCGTTGTCCCGTGGACGGGCAGCCGCTTCGTCAGGAATTCCGACAATCACAAGTCAGGGGAGTACATGCGACAGGTCGCCAAGAGAGGAATCCTCACTGCCGTTGCCACCGGCAGTGTGCTGGCCTCCACCGCGGGCTACGCGTACGCGAGTGCCGAAGCCCACGGCGGTGCGGCGAACTCGCCCGGGGTGGGGTCCGGGAACAGCGTGCAGGCCCCCGTGGACATCCCCGTCAATGCCTGTGGCAACACGGTCAACGTGGTTGGCCTGCTCAACCCGGCGATGGGCAGCAACTGCGGAAACGTGGACCACGGTACCGACGGCACCCAGGGCGCACAGGGCACCGACGGCGGGCCGAACGGGCCGGGTCACGCCGGTCCGGGCGCCTCGGCCGAGGGGGGCGCACACAACTCCCCGGGTGTCCTCGCCGGGAACAACGCGCAGGCCCCGATCACCATCCCGGTGAACGCCTGCGGGAACTCGGTCAACGTGGTCGGCGCCGGTAACCCGGCCTTCGGCAACGACTGCGGCAACCACGGCAGCACCGAGGTCACCCCGCCGAGCCACTCGACGCCCGCGCCCGGCGACGACTGCCCGCCCGTGGACACCGGGGCTCACAACCCCCCGCCGCGCAGCACGCCCCCAGTCGGCACTCCGCCGACCGGCACCGACACCGGCACGGGCGGTTCAACCCAGACCCCGCCGAGCGGTACCGGGACGAACACCGGAGTCGGCGGGGGCACGACGGGCAGCGGTACGGGCAGCGGTACGGGCGCCGCGCGGGTGGCGCTGCAGACCCAGGCCCAGGCCCAGCCTGCGCAGACGGGCCAGCTGGCCTCCACCGGCGCCGACGGTCTCGAGCTGATCGCCCCCGCCGGCGTGGCGCTGCTGCTCGGTGGCGGTGTGCTCTACCGTCGCTCCCGCGCAGCGGCGCGCTGAGCCTGCACCTGGTGCGCCGCTGAACGCCGAGCGCTGAACCGGCGCGACTACGGCGGACGCGATCAGTACAGCGGACGCGACGAGTCAGACGGGCCTGGCGGTCGACAGGAATGCGGCCTGCCAGGCCCGTCCCGGCGCACGAGCAGGAGTCGGGGTCAGGGTCGGTAGGACAGCGACACAGCGCTCGTAGCCGTAGCGGTTACGGCTACGAGCGCCTGCCACGTGCACCCCACGCGGTCGACATAGGTGCGCCCCGTGGTGGTCGGCCTCGACACCCCGGTGGGTACGACGCCCCTCGGCTACCAGCTCCTGACCTGCCGGATGATCCGGCGGCGCAGCAGTACCGTGCGGCTGCCGTCCGGGAACAGCCGCAGCCGGTCCAACTCCCAGTGACCGTACTCGGCGTGCTCGGTGAGCAGCTGCCGGGCCGCGTTCCTGCTGGTGCCGCGCGGCATGCGCAGCGACTGGTACTCGTACTCGGGCTGTCGGACCAGTTTGGGTGGAGTCAAAGCTTTCCTCCTGCGGTACGTCTGGAGGCCAGGGTACGACCTGCCTGTGACAACCGGACCGGGCCTGCGGACCGAGCCCGGGCGCTTGCTGCTTGCGAGACTGGCGCGGGTGGTACTGGCAGTCAATCAGTTTCCGTGCTGCTGACGAGATGCCGATGGGATGCCGACGAGATGTCGACGGGATACCCAGGCCTGGGGCGTGCGATGCCCCTCCGATGGTCGGACAAGTTCGGCTTCGGCCATCTGTGAGGGCGGGCACAGAACCACCCGGACCGGACATCCGGGGGTAAGTTGCCGGGAATTCACGGGTGTAGGCGATATCCCCTGTGCGTGTCGCCACCCAGGGGAGATAGCGTCAGCACCATGTCTGATGCCGCGCAGCTCACCATCGCCGAGGTACGCGCCGCCGCCGAGGCGGTCAAGGCAGCAATCGACCGCCACCTGCAAGCGGTCTCCGCCCCTGCAGCAGCGGACGATCCTGCTGTTGTCACCGCCTACGAGGAGCTCGCAGCGGCGGCCATCGCCTACGACCAGATCCTCTACGAGGTCTATGACGAGGTCACCCCCTTCGAAGTCCCCGGGGACGAGAGCACCGGCGGCTACGCCGGTCCTGACCAGCCCGAGGCGATCAGTGTGCTGATCCGCCGCGACTACCTGATCGCCGACGCCAAGCGGCTGCGGAACCAGGCGGAACGGGTGGACAGCACCCTCACTCCCGGGGGCGGCAAGGACGGTGGCGTCAACGCGGCCATCGGCGTGCTCTTCGGTGAGTACGAGCCGGACGAGATCGCCGCCCGATGCGAGGAGTTCGGCCTGGAGGAGGGCGACTCGACCCTCTGGGTCGCGGCATCCGAACCGTCCGACCCCGGAGAGTGGCTGCCGGAGCCCTTCGACGGCGCCGATCCGCAGCTGCTGATCTGCCGCTTCGACGTCAGCGAGGTCTACGACGACGACCTGGACGCCTTTGAGGGCGAGGCCTGAGGCAGCGCGCGCACCGGGTGGCGCCGGAGGTCCTCCCTCCGGCGCCACCCCGCCGCCGGTGCCGGCGGCGCAGTGATGTCAGCACGCCTGGCCGGTCTGCTCGGCCAGGATCGCCCGGAGCCGGGTGGTGCGCGGCTGGGCGGGCCGCTCGGCGACCGCCTGCGGCAGCGCCTGGCCCGCCGCGTGGACCACGGAGAGGTGCCGCTCGGCGCGCCCGAACGCGGTGTACACCCACTGCCGGGTCAGCCCGGCCGCCGCGTCGTCCGGCAGCACGGCCACCACGCCGGGCCAGCGTCGGCCGACGGCCTGATGGACCGTCAGTGCCCAGCCGTGGCGCAGCTTCGCGGTCTGGGCAGGGGTGACGGTCAGCCGGGTGCCGTCGGAGAGTTCGAGGTGCAGCCCGGAGGCATCGCCGTCCAGGACCCGCACCGGGCGGGTGGCACCGGGCGCGGGCGAGTACACCGCCCGGTCACCGGGGTCGAAGCCGCCGAACCGGCCGGGGCCGGGGTTGAGCCGGGCCTTGGCCGCGGCGTTCAGCGCTCGGGTGCCGGCACTGCCGCCATGGCCCGGGGTCAGCAGGACCACCTGCTCGGCCGGGATGCCCAGTGCGCGCGGGATGGAGTCGGTGAGCAGCTGGATCGCGCGGTGCACGGCCTCGCGGCCGTCCTTGGCGGTGACGATCACCACCTCCTTCTCCGGCGCCTCGACGCTCTGCAGCTCGCCGATGCCGACGCCGGAGACCAGCTCGCCGATCGGACCGAAGTCCGGTGTCCGGGAGGCCACCGCCGGGCACGCCTTGGCGGCGAGCAGATCGGCGAAGAAGCGGCCGGGCCCCGCCGACCAGAGCTGGCCGGGGTCGCCGCTCAGGACCAGACGGGTGCCGTCGGCCAGGGCCTCCAGCAGGGTGGCCGCCAGTTCGACGTCTAGCAGGGGCGCGTCCAGCACGATCAGGACGTCCAGCGCGAGTGAGCCGTCCTCGGCGCGGCCGGGGCCGGCGGCTCCGGCCAGCAGCTCGGCGAGGGTGACCACGGGCGGAGCGGCCGCTGCCGTCGCGGGCCCGCCGGCCGGGCGTGCGTCGGCCGAAAACGCGCCGGTCGAAGGCGCACCGGGCAGGAGCGTGGCGAGGCTGTCGCGGCCGTGGTCCGTCCAGGTCGCGGCCCAGGCGCGCAGGCCGAGGCCGTGCGCGGCGTGCAGCAGCGCGGCGGGCTCGGCGCGCGCGGACTCGCCGCCCGTGTGCAGGACGAGCGGGTTTTCGGCGACGGCCCTGATCAGGGCGGCGGCCGAGGAGGAGGGCGAAGCTGCGGCCGCGGCCTCCCAGGCGGACGGCCCGACGGCCCGGGGGGAGAACGGGGCGGCCTCCGGCTGGGGGCGGGCGGTGTCCTCGTCCGGCGCGTCGGTGGCGGCCGGAGGCTCGTCGGCCTCGGGCTCCTCGACGGCTACGGCTACGGCCTCGGCCTCGGGCGCGGGCTCGTCCTCGGCGGGGACGAAGGTGGACATGATCCGGACGAGTCCGTCCGCAAGGCTCTCCTCGGCGAGGGCGAGGCGCTCCAGGGCCAGCAGGGTCTGGGTGGGGGGCTCGTCCTCGTCCGAGGTGGTGGTGTGACGGCCCGGGATTTCGTCCTGAAATGCCATCACCCGGCCGTCCACCACGACCTCCTGGAGCGCGACGGCCGCGTCGGGCAGGCCGAGCCTCTCCAGGCCGGTGACCACCTCACCGATCTCCTGGGCGGAGTGGCCGCGCAGCGCCGCCTGCTCCAGCAGCCACGGGACCAGGGCCTGAGCACGGCGCTTGTCGCCGGGAGCGGCCGCCGGACCGAGCAGACCGCGCGCGAAGCCGTCCGCGTGCTCGGGCCGGACGCCCGGCAGCGCGAGCACGGCCCACGGGTCGGCCCGCAGCACCTCTGCGGCGCCCTCGCCGAGTTCGGCGACAGCCGCCTCGGCAAGCGCGGCCGGGGCGCCGCCCGCCGTGAGCACCTCGGCAGCCGCCCGCAGGGCCTCGGCCCGCTGCCGGTCCGTCACCTGCTTGGCTTCCGCGCCGGTCGGGGCTGCGGCGGTTGCCCCGGGGGCGCCGCCCGTGGCGAGGGCCTCGGTTGCTGCCCGCAGGGCCTCGGCCCGCTGCCGGTCCGTCATATGCCCGGCCACCGAGCCGGTCGCAGCCCCTTCGCCGGGTGCGGACACCGGGCTGTCTCCCCGCTCACTGTCGGCGTCCGCCTGCCCATGGCTCGCGGACGCGTGTGCGGTCTCGGAAGCACCTTCAGCAGCCGTGCCAGGGGCGGGCGCCGGGCTGTCCCCCCGGCCATCGCGGGCGTCCGCCTCGCCGTGGCCCGCGGAGTCTCGTTCGCCGGCCTCGTCCGCTCCGGCCTCACCCACCTGCTTCGAGGCCGCGTCAGTACTTTCGGCGGCCTCGTCAATCCCAGCAGCCCCACCCGCGTCGCCGCTGCCCGCGTCACTCGCGCTGCCCGGCTCCGAGGGTCCGTCAGGGCCCTCCGTGGTCTCCGTAGCCTCGGTGGCCTCGCCTGCGTTGCCCGCCCCGGTGGCTTCGCCCTGGCGGCCGATGCCGCGGATTGCCTCCGCCAGGGCCGCGACGGCCTCCGCGCGGTGCTCGGGAGCGTTGTTCTCCACGTTGCCCATCAATCGCTCCTCACAGCTCCGTCCAGCCCTGGTCGGGGTAACGGTGTAGCGGCGCCGAAACATCGTCCAGCGCACCTCGGATCTCCCCCGGAAGCGTAAGCGCCTCCACCGACAGCGTTGCCGTCAGCTGGGCGGCGGTCCGGGCGCCGACTAGGGCGCTCGCCACGCCGGGGCGGTCGAGGACCCATGCCAGGGCGACCGCGAGCGGGCTGCTGGCGAGGCCGTCGGCGGCGGTGGCGAGGGCGTCGACGATGCGCCGCGAGCGCTCGCCGAGGTAGGGCTGGACGAAGCCGGTGAGGTGGGGGGAGGCGCCCCGGGACTCGGGCGGTACGCCGTGCCGGTACTTGCCGGTCAGCACACCGCGTCCGATCGGGGAGGAGGCGAGCACCCCCACTCCGGCGTCGAGGGCGGCGGGCAGGACCTCGCGCTCGATGCCGCGCTGAAGCAGCGAGTACTCCATCTGGGTACCGGCGAGTGGCACCCGGCCGGGGTGGCCGAGCTGCCAGGCGGCGGCCTTGGCGAGCTGCCAGCCGCTGAAGTTGGAGACTCCGACGTATCGGGCCCGGCCGGAGCTGACGGCGAGATCGAGGGTGTGCAGGGTCTCCTCGGTGGGGGTGGCGGGGTCGTACGCGTGGACCTGCCAGAGGTCGACGTAGTCGGTGCCGAGGCGGCGCAGCGAGGCGTCGAGGGCGGCGAGCATCCGGCCGCGCGAGGTGTCGAAGCGGCGGTCGGAGTCGGGGGTGCTGCCGGCCTTGGTGGCGATCACCAGTTCGGAGCGCGGGATCAGGGTGTCCGTCAGCCGGGAGAGCAGGTACTCGGCGCCGCCGTCGGCGTACACGTCGGCGGTGTCGACCAGGGTGCCGCCCGCGTCGACGAAGACCTTGAGCTGTTCGGCGGCCTCGTGCTCGTCGGTGTCCCGGCCCCAGGTCATGGTGCCGAGGCCGAGCCTGGAGACCCGCAGCCCGGTCCGGCCGAGATGACGCTTTTCCATCGGGCAGGCCCTCCGTCAGCTGATAAATGCGCAGGTGGGAAGGGTCTTCCCCACGTCGGCTGAGCGTAGCGGCCGTGACCCGGGCTGCCCGGCAGACCCGCAGGAGCGGCACCGGGAGGGCGTGACGCAGCCCACACCTACCGGCCAGTAGCATGACCTGCGACCCCCCGGTTACGCTCGGCCGACAATCCCGCGCGAATCGGACCGGACCGACTGAAGGGCTTCGCACCATGCGACTCGGCATCAACCTCGGCTACTGGGGACTCGGCATGGACGCCGACAACATCGCGGTCGCCCAGGAGGCCGACCGGCTCGGCTACTCGGTCTGCTGGGCGGCCGAGGCGTACGGCTCCGACGCCGCCACCGTGCTCAGCTACGTCGCCGCGAAGACCGAGCGGATCGACGTCGGCTCGGCGATCTTCCAGATCCCCGCCCGTACGCCCACCATGACCGCGATGACCGCCGCGACCCTGGACACCCTCTCGGGCGGGCGCTTCCGGCTCGGCCTCGGCGTCTCGGGCCCGCAGGTCTCCGAGGGCTGGTACGGCGTCAAGTTCGACAAGCCGCTGGCTCGCACCAGGGAGTACGTCGAGATCATCCGCAAGGCGATGTCCCGGGAGCGCCTGGTCCACGAGGGTGCCAACTGGACGCTGCCGCTGCCCGGCGGGCCCGGCAAGCCGATCAAGCTGACCGTGCACCCGGTGCGCGAGCACATCCCGCTGTACATCGCCGCGATCGGCCCGAAGAACCTGGAGCAGACGGGCGAGATCGCCGACGGCTGGCTCGGTATCTTCTTCGCGCCCGAGCACGCCGCGCTCTCCATCGAGCCGCTCAAGGCCGGGCGCGCCAAGGCCGGTCTGACGCTGGACGGCTTCGACCTCTGCCCGACCGTGGCCATCTCGCTCGGCGAGGACGTCAAGGCCGCCGCCGACTCGCAGCGCTCCTACGCGGCGCTCTACATCGGCGGTATGGGCAGCAAGGAGAAGAACTTCTACAACCAGCTCACCCGCCGGATGGGCTACGAGCAGGCCGCCGACGAGATCCAGGAGCGCTACCTCGCCAGGGACTACGCGGGTGCCGCGGCGGCCGTCCCGCACGACCTGATCGACGCCACCTCGCTGCTGGGCTCCACCGCCCGGATCGCCGACCGGATGCAGGCGTACGCCGACGCGGGCGTCACCACGCTCACCCTCGCCCCCGCCGGGTTCACCCTGGACGAGCGGATCGCCGCCCTCCGCGCCGGCGTCGAGGCCCTCGAACTGGCCGGCCTGGCCTAGCCGCTGCACCCCAGGGGCGAGCGATATGCCCTCAGGGGCGCGAGCGAACGTGCTTTCAGAGCCCCGCGCCCCTGAAAGCACGTTCGCTCGCAGGGCTACAGCCAGCCGCTGCGTTTGAAGACGCGGTGGAGGACCAGGCAGACGCCGATCATCAGCGCGAGCGCCGCAGGGTAGCCCCAGGGCTGGCGCAGCTCGGGCATGTCGGTGAAGTTCATGCCGTAGACGCCCGCGATCATCGTCGGTACGGCGGCCAGCGCCGCCCAGGCCGAGATCTTCCGCATGTCGTTGTTCTGCTGGACGCTCACCTGCGCGAGGTTGGCGTTGAGGATGTCCGAGAGCAGGCGGTCCAGGCCGTCCACCATCTCGTTGACCCGGGACAGGTGGTCGGCCACGTCGCGCAGGTACGGCTGGAGCTCCGCGGGGACGTACTCGATGCTGCCGCCCGCCAGGCGGACCGCCGGCTCCTGCAACGGGACGGTGGCCCGGCGGAAGGTCATCACCTGGCGCTTGAAGGCGTAGATCCGCTCGGCGATCCCGTCGGCGGGCGGCCCGGTGCGAAGACCTCGGCCTCCAGCTCGTCCAGACCGGCCTGCAGGGTGGCGGCGACATCGAGGTAGCCGTCCGCCACCAGGTCGGCGATGGCGTAGAGGACGGAGACCGGGCCGGAGGCGAGCAGCTCGGGCTCTCTCTCCAGCAGGGCCCGCAGCCCGGACAGCGGGCTGTCGGCGCCGTGGCGGACCGTCACCACGTAGGAGTCTCCGGTGAAGAGCATCAGCTCACCGGTGCTCACGGCGTGGCCGTCGGGGTGGTGGCCGATCGTCTTGAACACCATGAAGAGCGAGCCCTCGTACTGCTCCAGCTTGGGGCGCTGATGCGCGGTCACGGCATCCTCGACGGCGAGCGGGTGAAGGCCGAACTCGGCGCTGACCAGCTCCAACTCCTCGGCGGTGGGCTCGAACAGACCCACCCAGACGAAGCCGTCCCCGGACTCCCGGGCGGCGTCGAGGGCATCGGAGAGGTCCGACGGCCCCGCGACCCGGTGGCCGTCACGGTAGATGGCGCTGTCGACGATCACCAGGCCATTGTCGCCCGCCCGCTGCGGGCGGCGCCATCATCGGACGGTGGCGTGCGATCAGGTCGCGGGCCCGAGCACGGGATCACCGGACCGCCGGTCGCGTACGCCGGGCGTCGTGAGGCGGGCGTCGTGAGGCGGGCCGGAACGTGGTCGGGGCATGCGGGCCCGATGCCCGGCCGCAGGCCGTAGGCTGGGCCCCATGCCGACCCTGTTGCTCGTCCGCCACGGCCGTTCCACCGCCAACACCGCCGGAATCCTCGCCGGTTGGACCCCTGGCGTGGACTTGGACGACACCGGACGCAGCCAGGCCGCGAACCTCTCCGACCGGTTGGCGGGTATGCCGCTGGTCCAGGCCGTGAGCAGTCCGCTGGAGCGTTGCCGTCAGACCCTGGAGCCGTTGCTGGACTCCCGCCCCGAGCTGGGTTCGCTCGCACTGGACGAGCGGCTCGGCGAGTGCCACTACGGCGACTGGACCGGCCGCCCGCTGGCAGAGCTGGCCAAGGAGCCGCTCTGGCGCACCGTGCAGGACCACGCCGCGGCGGCCGCCTTCCCTGGTGGCGAGTCGCTGCGGGCGCTCAGCCACCGCACGGTGACGGCCGTCCGCGAGTGGGACGAGAAGATCGCCGCCGAGCACGGCCCCGAGGCCGTCTGGGTGGCGTGCTCGCACGGCGATGTGATCAAGGCCGTGGTCGCGGACGCCCTCGGCCTGCACCTCGACCACTTCCAGCGGATCTCCGTCGAGCCCTGCTCGGTCACCGCGATCCGCTACACCCCGCAGCGCCCCTTCGTCCTCAGGGTCGGCGACACCGGCAGCCTCGCCTCGCTCGCCCCGCGCCCCGACGCCCGCACTCCCCGTGGCGACGCGGTGGTCGGCGGCGACACCGGTATGGACTGACCGCTCGCGGCCGCGGACGAGCGCCCCCACAGCACCGTTGCGGGCCCCCAACGGCCCGCACGGGTGCGGGTGGACACCCGGCTGACACCTGACGGACTACCTCGCACCTGACCCACCGGGGCGGGCGCGCAGGCCGTAGGGTGGCAAAAGAGCCCACGATCGAACCAGATCAGACCCTGATCCACCAGACCCTGATCCATCAGAACCCGGAGCGAGAGAGTGCCCCGTCAGGTCTACTTCTACGACCAGCCCGAGCGGTTCGTGGCCGGCACCGTCGGCCAGCCCGGCCAGCGGGCGTTCTACCTGCAGGCCAGCACCCGTGGGCGGATCACCAGCGTGCTGCTGGAGAAGGCCCAGGTCATGGCGCTCGCCGAGCGGGTGGACCAGGTGCTGGACGAGGCGCTGCGCCGCAGCGGCGGCTCGGCGACGATCCCCGCTGTCGCCCCGGTCGAGCTGATCGACACCGCCCCGCTCGACCTCCCGCTGGAGCAGGAGTTCCGGGTCGGCACCATGGCGCTCGCCTGGGACAGCGTGGACGAGTGCCTGGTGGTCGAGGCGCAGGCGCTGACCGAGGACGACGCCGAGGCCGAGGAGGACGAGGAGGCGGACAAGAGCCCCTTCGAGGACGACGAGAGCGGCCCGGACATGCTCCGGGTCCGCCTCTCCGGCGCGATGGCCCGGGTCTTCGCCAAGCGTGCGCTCGACCTGGTCGCGGCCGGCCGCAAGCCCTGCCCGTTCTGCAACCTTCCGCTGGACCCCGAGGGCCATCTGTGCCCGCGCGCGAACGGTTACCGGCGCTGAACGGCGACTTGGCACCCACCCAGGCCGAGGCACGGCAGCCGGAGGCAGAGCAGTCCGAGGTCCCGCTGGCCGATCCGGTCACCAGTGCTGCCCTCGCGGCGGACCCCGAGACCGCCCTGCGCCTGCTGCGCGAGGGTGCCCTCGCCGTGCACGGCAGGCTCACCGACGCCTCGAACGCCGTGTTGTACTGCACGGTGGCCCTGGACGGCCTGACCACCCCGTGCGTCTACAAGCCCGTCGCCGGGGAGCGTCCGCTCTGGGACTTCCCCGACGGCACGCTGGCCGGGCGCGAGGTCGCGGCCTACGAGGTCTCGGCCGCCACCGGCTGGGGGCTGATACCGCCGACCGTGCTGCGCGACGGCCCGCACGGCCCCGGCATGGTGCAGCTCTGGGTCGAGCCGGACCCGGAGGCCGAGGAGCTGCTGGCGCTCCAGGACCCGGCCGGGCCCGAACCCGGCTGGCTGCCGATCGTCCGGGCCGAGGTGGGCCCCGGCCGAACCGCTCTGCTGGTGCACCGGGACGACGAGCGGCTGCGCCGCCTGGCCGTCCTGGACGCCGTACTGAACAACGCCGACCGCAAGGGCGGCCACTGGATCCCCGCTGCCGACGGCCGCCTGTACGGGATCGACCACGGGGTCACCTTCGCCGTCGCCGGCAAGCTGCGCACCCTGCTGTGGGGCTGGGCCGAGCAACCGGTGACCGAGGAGGCGTTCGGTGTCCTCGCCCGGCTCGCGGAGTCGCTGGACGGGGCTCTCGGGGAGCGTCTGCGCCCCCATCTCACCAAGGCCGAGCTGGCCGCCGCTGCGGAGCGGGTGGCCCTGCTGCGCCGTACGGCACGGCATCCGCTGCCCTCTCCTGACTGGCCGTCGATCCCCTGGCCGCCGGTCTGACCACCCGTCGGGCAGTGGTGCAGGGCCGCGCCGACGGCCTCCGGGGCGCTCCGACGGGGGAGCGAGACACTCCGACAGGGGGATGACGGGGGCATGGCGACGGGATTCGGACAAGATCAGTCGTAAGCTGATTCAAGCCGATCTTGGTAACTGGTTAGCCTTTCAAATGATCGCAAGGTTAGAGTCGTTTCCATGCATGCCTGGCCCGCCTCCGAGGTTCCCGCCCTGCCTGGTCAGGGGCTCCCGCTCCGTATCCACGACACCGCCACCGGCGGAGTCCGGGAGGTCGTGCCGCTGGACGGCACCGCCCGGATCTACGTCTGCGGTATCACCCCCTACGACGCCACCCACCTGGGCCACGCCGCCACCTACACCGCCTTCGACCTGGTGCAGCGCGTGTGGAAGGACGGCGGTCACGACGTCCTGTACGTGCAGAACGTCACCGACGTCGACGACCCGCTGCTGGAGCGGGCCGTGGCCACCGGACAGGACTGGACGGTGCTCGCCGAACGCGAGACCGCCCTGTTCCGCGAGGACATGACCGCCCTGCGGATGCTCCCCCCGGCCCACTACATCGGCGCGGTGGAGTCGATCCCGTGGATCGTCCCGCTGGTCCAGAAGATGCTGGAGAGCGGCGCCGCGTACGACGTGGACGGCGACATCTACTTCTCGATCGAGTCCGACCCGCACTTCGGCGAGGTCTCCGGTCTCGACCGGGAGGCGATGCTCCCGGTCTTCGCCGAGCGCGGCGGCGACCCGGACCGCCCCGGTAAGAAGCACCGGCTCGACCCGCTGCTCTGGCTGGCCGCCCGCCAGGGCGAGCCCGCCTGGGACACCGAGCTCGGCCACGGCCGCCCCGGCTGGCACATCGAGTGCGTGGCCATCGCGCTGAAGTACCTGGGGATGTCCTTCGACATCCAGGGCGGCGGCAGCGACCTCTCCTTCCCGCACCACGAGATGGGTGCGTCGCACGCCCATGTCGCCACCGGCGGCCACCCGTACGCCCGCTCCTATGTGCACGCCGGGATGGTCAGCCTCGACGGGCACAAGATGTCCAAGTCCCGGGGCAACCTGGTGTTCGTCTCCGTGCTGCGGCGCGAGGGCGTGGACCCGGCGGCGATCCGGCTGGCGCTGCTGGCGCACCACTACCGCAGCGACTGGGAGTGGACCAAGGAGGACCTGGACGGTGCCGTCGATCGGCTCGCCCGCTGGCGCGCCGCGGTCTCCCGTCCTGACGGCCCGTCGGCCGAGGCCCTGCTGGCCGAGGTCCGCGCCGCCCTCGCGGAGGACCTGGACGCGCCCGCCGCGCTGGCCGCCGTGGACCGCTGGGCGGCTCTGCAGGGCGAGACCGGCGGTACCGACATCGGTGCGCCCGGCCTGGTCTCGCGGACGGTCGACGCGCTCCTGGGCGTCGCCCTCTAGGCGGCACCCCCCGTTCCCCGGGTGATCCATCCGGACGCGGACGTCGAAGGGGCGTCAGGGAGAAATCCCTGACGCCCCTTCGGTCTTCACTTCTCGCTGTCGTCCCCCTCGTCGGGGCTCTCCTCCGGGCTCTCGTCCGAACCCTCGGGCTCGGTGGGGTCCTTGGCGTCCTTGGTCTCCGGCTCGGACGGGCGCTCCGCGGTGGCGTGGCCGACGGCGGGCTTCTCGCCGGTCGGGCCGAGGTTCTCCCGGCGGCGCAGATAGCGCTCGAACTCCCGCGCGATCGCGTCGCCGGACGCCTCCGGCAGCTCGGCGGTGTCCTGGGCCTCCTCCAACTGCTGGACGTACTCGGCCACTTCACTGTCCTCGGCGGCCAGCTGGTCCACACCGAGCTGCCAGGCCCGGGCGTCCTCGCTCAGCTCGCCCGGCGGGATCCGCAGGTCGAGCAGGTCCTCCAGCTTGTTGATCAGCGCCAGCGTGGCCTTCGGGTTGGGCGGCTGGGCGACGTAGTGCGGCACGGCCGCCCAGAGCGTCACGGCCGGGACGCCCGCGTGCGCGCAGGCCTCCTGGAGCACGCCGACGATGCCCGTCGGGCCCTCGTAGCGGCTCTCCTCCAGGTCGAGGCTGCGGGCCAGCGCGGCGTCCGAGGTGACACCGCTGACCGGCACCGGCCGGCTGTGCGGGGTGTCCCCGAGCAGCGCACCGAGGATCACCACCAGCTCCACACCCAACTCGTGGGCGAAGCCGAGCAGTTCGTTGCAGTACGAACGCCAGCGCATGCTCGGCTCGATGCCCCGGACCAGCACCAGGTCACGCGTCTTGGGCTCGGTGACCCGGACCACCGAGAGGCGGGTGGTCGGCCAGGTGATCCGGCGCACCCCGCCGTCCAGCCACACGGTGGGCCGGTTGACCTGGAAGTCGTAGTAGTCCTCGGCGTCCAGCGCGGCGAAGACCTTGCCGCCCCAGGTCTCGTCCAGGTGCCCCACGGCCGCCGAGGCGGCGTCGCCTGCGTCGTTCCAGCCCTCGAACGCACAGACCATCACCGGGTCGATCAACTCGGGAACATCTTCCAACTCGATCACCCAGTGTCTCCCTCCGGTCGGTCAGCGGCCCGCCCCGCCCTGCCCTGCCAGTGCGGTCTGTTCCAGTACGAGCTGTGCCAGTACAGGAGCTGGCGGCCGACTGCCGACTGTTGACCCTTCTCACCATGGAACAACCCGTTCCATGGTCCCTACCTGCCCAGCCTACGGGCTTTGATGCCTTCGCCGGTACGGCAGGGGCGGACCCGCAGGACTCAGCCGGCGATCGCCGCGGAGACGGGCGGGAGGTAGCCCTGCGCCTGTCCGACGGTGGTCGGGTGGAAGGACTCCCAGTAGGCCGGAACCACGATTCTGGCGATCCACTCCTGGCTTCCCCCGGCGCAGATGCCATGACCGGCGAAGGAGCCGCGCACATCGGCGAACTCGAACCCCTGCTTGGTGGCCTGAGCTCTGATCAGCTCGTCCAGTCGGTCCGTCAGGGCGTTGAACCGGTCGCGGCGGGCAGGTGTGCCGACCGTGCACAGGACGGAGCCGTGCTCCAGCAGGTGCGGGTAACCGGCCACCACCACCTTCGCGCCCGGCGCGGCCGTGCCGATCGCCTGGTAGGTCTGCTCCAGCTTGCCGGGCAGCTCGTCGCGCAGCTTCTGCTCGGACTCCGCCATCGCCTGGTCGCAGAGGCTCTCGGTGGTGAGCGGTTGCAGACAGGAGACGATCGCCTTGGTGAAGCCGAGGTCGTTGCCGCCGACGGTGATGGTCGCCAGCGTGGTGTCGGACCGGACCTCGGGCAGCTGGTCGCGCAGCACGTCCTTGGTCGTCGCCCCGTTGCAGGCGGTGAAGAGGAAGCTGCTCGGCCGGTGCCCGGCCGTCCACAGCGTGCCGTAGGCGCGGGTGCTGCGGTGGCAGTCCCCACTGCTCGGGTCGTAGGCCCCGGCGGCCACACCCGCGGAGTACGAGTCGCCGAGCGCGACGTAGCGGGTCTGGGCCCGGACTGCGGGGGCGGCCGAGGCGGGCGCCGTCCCCAGCGCGAGCGCCAGGGAGAGCGGGAGGGTGACGGCGGCGGCGAGGAGGCGCACGGGTTCTCCAGGAGCAGTCGGTGTGCACGGAATGTGACGTACTGACTGCGCATGGTAGTGGCCCGGTTGCGCGTTGCGCGTTGCGCGTTGCAGCGGTGGCGCGAGCCTCGACGGACAGGTCCCTCTCACGCCGTCCGGTGCTCGGCGACGTCGTTGCCGGGCACCGGACGGTCTCAGGCGCACCAACCGCGCCTGTAGGCATCCCAGTGCTCGGGCGTGGCAGCGAAGTCGACGTACAGCGCGAGGCCGAAGGTCTGGCGCTCGCTGCGCCCCAGCGCCAGCCGGGCGCCCCGGACGGCGGCGGCCACCGTCTCGGCCGAGCCCCGGTGCCCGAACGTGTCGTCCCAGTACGCGGGCAGGCCCATCAGCAGATCGACCTGCGGCGGGGTCGCCTCCAGCGCCAGTGAGGTCTGCTGGGCGACGTATCCGCCGTAGAGCGACTCCACGGGCATGGCGGTGTCGTAGGACATCACCGCGATCTGCTCGACCCGGCGGGCCACCTGCGTGAAGTACGCCTGCGACCACCACTTTCCGTGGTCGGTGAGCGCGACGCTCACCGAGTGCAGGCCGGGCAGCGGGTCGATCTGCGGCGCGGCGACGGAGAGCGGAGCCCCGCGCTCGGCGGTGACCGCGTGCACCTGGTCGAGCAGGGAGAGGAATCCGGCAGATCCGGAACGGATCGGCTCCAGATCGAAGTGCACCCCGTCGAAGCCCAGGTCCAGTGCCTGCCGGGCGGAGGCGGTGACCCGGTCCCGGGTGTCGGCTTGCTCCAGGCGCAGGCCGTCCGTCTCGGGTGCCACCACGTCCCCGAGCCACGCCTGCACGCGCAGCCCGGGAAGTGCCTGGTGCACGCTCGCCACGAACCGGCGGGCCTGCGGGTACTTGACCGGGTCGAGCGAGCCGTCGTGCTCCAGCGGACCGGTGTGCACGTACAGGTCGCGGATGCCGGTGCCGGCCAGCTGTCGCGTCAATCCGGCGAGATCGGCGTCCCCCTTCCGGCCGTCCACCCAGGAGTGGCCGAGCCAGACCGCGTCCCGCCCCCGGGTACGGGCCTCGGCCGCCGGCTCGCCCGCGTACTGCAGACGCAGCGCGGCGGCGGCCGAGACCACCGGTATCAGCAGCACGGCCAGCCCCAGCAGACCCGCCACGGCCGCCCGTCGTCGGCGGGACCAGCCGCGCCATGTCCGGCGCAGGGCACCCGCCCGGGTGTCCGTCATGTCCATTAACAAGCCTCCCTCGCTCACAAGGGACGCCCACGATGCGGAATGGGTTCTGTACCCGGGCGGCTGTCCGGATACCCTGACGGCGTGCATCCCCGCATACCGGAGGGGACGCATAGCCGACAGCCGTCGCACCCAGGGAGTAGCCCCATGGCCACAGCCGTCCCCTCATCCGCTCAGCAAGACCGCGCGAACGCCTTGCGCGAAGCCCTCGCGACCCGTGTGGTGGTTGCGGACGGGGCGATGGGCACGATGCTTCAGGCGCGGGATCCGTCGTTGGAGGATTTCCAGCAGCTCGAGGGTTGCAACGAGATCCTGAATGTGACCCGCCCGGACATTGTGCGTTCGGTGCATGATGCGTATTTCGCGGTGGGCGTGGACTGTGTGGAGACGAACACGTTCGGGGCGAACTTCTCGGCGTTGGGGGAGTACGAGATCTCGGGGCGGATCTTCGAGTTGTCGGAGGCGGGTGCGCGGATCGCCCGGGAGGCGGCGGACGCGTATGCCGATGGGCGTGTTCGGTGGGTGCTGGGTTCGATCGGTCCGGGGACGAAGCTGCCGACGTTGGGGCATGCGCCGTTCGAGGTGCTGCGGGAGGGCTTTGAGCGGAATGCGGCGGGTCTGGTCGCGGGTGGTGCGGATGCGCTGCTGGTGGAGACGAGTCAGGACCTGTTGCAGACCAAGGCGGCGGTCCTGGGGTGCAAGCGGGCGCTGGCGGAGGCGGGGCTCGATCTGCCGGTGCTGGTGCAGGTGACCGTGGAGACCACGGGGACGATGCTGCTGGGGTCGGAGATCGGGGCGGCGCTGACGGCGTTGGAGCCGCTGGGTGTGGATTACATCGGGCTGAACTGTGCGACGGGTCCGGCGGAGATGAGTGAGCACCTGCGCTATCTGGCGAAGAACGCGCGGATCGGTCTGTCGTGCATGCCGAACGCGGGCTTGCCGGTGCTGGGCAAGGACGGTGCGCACTACCCGCTCTCGCCTGCCGAGCTGGCTGACGCGCATGACGTGTTCACCCGCGAGTACGGGCTGTCGTTGGTGGGTGGGTGCTGCGGTACCACGCCCGAGCATTTGCGGGC
>NZ_JARZAJ010000053.1 GCF_029892105.1 Kitasatospora sp. GP82
CCGCAAGGGATCGCCAAGAAAGCCCCCGTTGTGTAGCGGCCTAGCACGCTGCCCTCTCACGGCAGTAGCGCCGGTTCGAATCCGGTCGGGGGTACTGGTTCCGCAAGGGATCGCCAAGAAAGCCCCCGTTGTGTAGCGGCCTAGCACGCTGCCCTCTCACGGCAGTAGCGCCGGTTCGAATCCGGTCGGGGGTACCAGAGCGGCAAGGCCGGTGGGTGAGAATCCCATCGGCCGAGCGCTTTGTTGGGGTATGGTGTAATTGGCAGCACGAGTGATTCTGGTTCATTTAGTCTAGGTTCGAGTCCTGGTACCCCAGCCAGTAGTTCAGCCCCGGTGGATCCGGGGCTTTTTTGTTTTTCAGAATGCATACGGAAAGGGCCGCTCCGAGAATTCGGAGCGGCCCTTTCCGTGCTGTGTTTCAGCCGCGGCGCAGTGCCTCGGTGAGGCGGTTTGCGGCCTCGATGATGGCCTGGGCGTGCAGCCGGCCCGGGTGACGGGTCAGCCGCTCGATCGGCCCTGAGACGGAGACGGCGGCCACCACGCGGTTGGAGGGGCCCCGTACGGGCGCGGAGACGGAGGCCACGCCGGGCTCCCGCTCCCCGATGGACTGGGCCCAGCCGCGCCGCCGTACGCCGCTGAGCGCGGTGGCGGTGAAGCGGGCGCCCTGGAGGCCGCGGTGGAGCCGCTCGGGCTCCTCCCAGGCCAGCAGGACCTGGGCGGCCGAGCCGGCCTTCATCGGCAGGGTGCTGCCGACCGGGACGGTGTCCCGCAGGCCGGAGAGCCGCTCGGCGGCGGCAACGCAGATCCGCATCTCGCCCTGGCGGCGGTAGAGCTGTGCGCTCTCGCCGGTGACGTCGCGCAGGTGGGTCAGCACCGGGCCCGCGGTGGCGAGCAGCCGGTCCTCGCCCGCCGCGGCGGAGAGTTCGGCAAGTCGGGGGCCGAGGATGAAACGGCCCTGCATGTCCCTGGTGACCAGGCGGTGGTGTTCGAGTGCGACGGCGAGTCGGTGGGCGGTGGGCCGCGCCAGACCGGTGGCGGCGACCAGCCCCGCCAACGTGGCGGGGCCCGACTCCAGTGCACTGAGCACCAGAGCGGCCTTGTCGAGAACGCCGACGCCGCTAGTGTTGTCCATGTCTCGATACTGCAGTCTCAGTGGGCGAGACGCAAGTTCAATCTCGCCGGAAAAGCGCCACTCTTGATGGAGCAGCCCGGGAGAAACCCAGGGTGGCCCCTCACCAGGGTGTCCACATCCTGGACAACAGATCCGGCGTGCGGGTCCGACTGCCGAGCCTCACCAGGCGGCACGGGAAGACCTCGAGGACACGAGAAGGCCGGCAGAGCGGCCGGCTGGAGGGAAAGCGATGGGACGGACACTCGCAGAGAAGGTCTGGGACGACCACGTCGTCCGGCGCGCCGAGGGCGAGCCCGACCTGCTCTACATTGATCTGCACCTGCTGCACGAGGTGACCAGCCCCCAGGCGTTCGACGGTCTGCGGCTGGCCGGCCGGAAGGTCCGCCGGACCGACCTCACCATCGCCACCGAGGACCACAACACCCCCACCCTGGACATCGACAAGCCGATCGCCGACCCGGTCTCCCGGATCCAGCTGGAGACCCTGCGCAGGAACGCCGAGGAGTTCGGCGTGCGCATCCACTCGCTGGGCGACGTCGAGCAGGGCGTCGTGCACGTGGTCGGCCCGCAGCTGGGCCTGACCCAGCCCGGCACCACCGTGGTCTGTGGCGACTCTCACACCTCCACCCACGGCGCCTTCGGCGCGCTGGCGTTCGGCATCGGCACCAGTCAGGTCGAGCATGTGCTGGCCACCCAGACGCTGCCGCTGGCCCCGTTCAGGACCATGGCGATCACCGTCGAGGGCGAGCTGCCCGGCGGCGTCACCGCCAAGGACCTGATCCTGGCCGTCATCACCAGGATCGGCACCGGCGGCGGCCAGGGCTACGTCCTGGAGTACCGCGGCTCGGCGATCCGCAGCCTCTCCATGGAGGCCCGGATGACCATCTGCAACATGTCGATCGAGGCGGGTGCCCGGGCCGGCATGATCGCCCCCGACCAGACCACCTTCGACTACCTCCAGGGCCGTCCGCACGCCCCCGAGGGCGAGGACTGGGACGCCGCCGTCGAGTACTGGAAGACCCTGGTCACCGACGAGGACGCGGTCTTCGACGCCGAGGTGTTCATCGACGCGAACGAGCTGACGCCGTTCGTCACCTGGGGTACCAACCCGGGCCAGGGCGCGCCGCTGGGCGCCACGGTGCCGGATCCTGCCTCCTTCGAGGACCCGCAGGAGCGGACCGCCGCCGAGAACGCGCTCAAGTACATGGGACTGGAGGCCGGTACGCCGCTGCGCGAGGTCGCGGTGGACGCCGTCTTCGTCGGCTCCTGCACCAACGGCCGGATCGAGGACCTGCGGGCCGCCGCTGCCGTTCTGGAGGGCCGCAGCGTCGCCGAGGGCGTGCGGATGCTGGTCGTCCCCGGCTCGGTACGGGTCGCGCTCCAGGCCATCGACGAGGGTCTGGACAAGGTGTTCACCGCCGCCGGCGCCGAATGGCGGCACGCGGGCTGCTCGATGTGCCTGGGCATGAACCCCGACCAGCTGGCTCCCGGTGAGCGCTGCGCCTCCACCTCGAACCGCAACTTCGAGGGTCGGCAGGGCAAGGGCGGCCGTACCCACCTGGTGTCCCCTCAGGTCGCCGCCGCGACCGCCGTCCTGGGCCGCCTGGCCTCGCCCGCCGATCTGTCCGCCCCTGCCGTTTCGATCAAGCACAGTGTGGAGGCCTGATCATGGAGAAGTTCACCACGCACACCGGCCGGGCCGTTCCGCTGCGTCGCAGCAATGTCGACACCGACCAGATCATCCCCGCGCACTGGTTGAAGAAGGTCACCCGTTCCGGATTTGAGGACGGACTGTTCGAGGCATGGCGCAAGGACTCGGAGTTCATCCTCAACCAGCCCGAGCGCAAGGGTGCCACGGTGCTGGTGGCCGGACCGGAGTTCGGTACCGGTTCCTCTCGTGAACACGCGGTCTGGGCACTGCAGAACTACGGTTTCGCGGCGGTTATCTCCTCCCGTTTCGCCGACATCTTCCGCGGTAACTCGCTGAAGAACGGCCTGCTGACGGTGGTCCTGCCGCAGGAGACGGTGGAGCGGCTCTGGGCACTCACCGAGGCCGATCCGAGTGCCGAGATCACCGTTGACCTCGAGGCCCGCGAGGTCCGCGCCGAGGGCGTCAACGCGCCGTTCGAACTGGATGACAATGTCCGTTGGCGGCTGCTGGGCGGCCTCGACGACATCAGCATCACGCTGCAGAACGAGACCGACATCGCGGCCTTCGAGGCCACTCGCCCGGCCTTCAAGCCGCGTACGCTGCCCGTTGCCTGAGCGCCTTCTTTCTGACGGTCCGATGCATGGCCCGCTCCCCTTCGGGGGGGCGGGCCATCGGCAGTTCCGGCCCCGAGTTCGGGTCTGACGCGTGCTCGCGATACTTGCGAAGATTTGTCGGAGAGGGGTGTGCGCAGCGCAACTCTGTACAGATGGCACAATCGTTGCATGCACCGGCACCTTGAACCACCGTACGCGGGCGGCGAACCCGCGTCGTCGGAGGGGACGGACGGTGCCGCCGAGAGTCGAATTGACGATCGGCCGGACGACCAGACCTCACCCGCTGAGGAACCGGACGAGCCGGAAGTCGCAGCGCTCTACGCGCTTGTGGCCGAGCGGTTGAAGCAAGCTCATGCACGCGTTCATGCGCTGAACGTGTCAACAGAGGCAAAGACCGCTCTCACCCGTCAACTGCTGATCGTCACGGAGACCGCCAAGCATGATCTTCCGGAGGCGGCAAGGCGGTTGAGTCGCTTTGTACAAGACCTCGACGAGCGGCACATGCCACTCGACTGAGGTCGCCGACGCGCAAATCCATTGCGACACTAGGGTGATTCGCGCGTTTGGTAATTGAAAGTCCGCAGATACATACCTAACGTGCGAAAAGAACGGATGGAATCATCCGGCGCCCGTTTCCGAAGGGGAAGACGTGAACAAGGCTCAGCTTGTCGAAGCGGTGGCCGAGCAGCTGGGTGGTCGCAAGGCTGCCGCAGAGGCCGTCGATGCAGTGCTCGACACCATGGTGCGTGCCGTGGTGGCCGGAGACCGGGTCTCGGTCACCGGCTTCGGCACCTTCGAGAAGGTGGAGCGCTCCGCGCGCTTCGCCCGTAACCCGCAGACCGGCGAGAAGGTCAAGGTCAAGAAGACCTCCGTGCCGCGCTTCCGTCCCGGCCAGGGCTTCAAGGACCTGGTCAGCGGCAGCAAGAAGCTGCCGAAGGAAGGCCCCTCGGTGAAGAAGGCCCCCAAGGGCTCGCTCACCCCGGGCAAGGCCGGCGTCGCCGCGACCCCGGCCGCCAAGCGCGCGGCCACCAAGCGCGCCGCTGCCGCGGGTACCACCGCCGCCGCCAAGAAGGCGGCCGCGAAGAAGACCACCGCCACTGCGGCGAAGAAGGCCACCGCCACCGCGGCCAAGAAGGCGACGGCGGTCAAGACGGCGGTCAAGAAGACCACCGCCACCAAGACCGCTGCGGCGAAGAAGGCCACGGCCACCAAGAAGGCCACCCCGGCCGCCGCGGTCAAGAAGGCCACCGCCGCCAAGAAGGCGACGGCCGTCAAGAAGACCGCTCCGGCGAAGAAGACCGCCACGCGCAAGACCACCGCGCGCAAGTCGGCCGCCAAGTAAGGTCCGACAGGCTTTCGACGCAGTAGCAGTGGACGGCTCGTGAAGAGCCGTGAGCCGTGGCGGTTCGCGACCGGGAGATCCCGGAGCGAGCCGCCACGGCTCTTCTGTCTCCTGGCGCCGGAGGGCCTCGGCGACGGGCAGGCCCTAGGGCCGCTCGACCGGGAGTTCGTAGCTGATCTCCCAGCCGGCGTCCGGAATGACGAAGTCGGCGGTCTCCACCGCGCGGCCGTCGATGTCGAAGTAGGTCCGCTCGATCAGCGTGACCAGATCGCCGGTGGAGACACCGAGCCTCAGGGCCTGGTCCGCGTTGGCGCGGCCGGGACGGACGGTCTCCACGGCGAAGTCGATGACGATCCCGATCAGCGCCATTCGCTGCACCACACCCTGGTGCTTGCGCGCACCGAACTCGGGCATCCGCACCGAGGTGTCCCGGACGAGGTTCATCGGCTCCCAGCTGTCGGCGAGCTGGGCGGGCTTGCGATCGACCAGGAACTCGTAGCTGGTGCAGGACACCGGCTCGCCCTCCTCGATGCCGAGTCGGGCGGCGATCTCCGGTGGGGCCGGGATGTGGCTGCGGCTGTGGCTCTCGAAGGTGTCCTGCGGGCCGAGCTGGTCGGGCTCGGCGAAGAAGCGCAGGCCGCTGCTCAGCGAGAGGTGGCGGGACCGGAGCAGCCGTCGGCGCTCGGTCGGCAGGCGCACGAAGGTGCCCGAGCCGCTGCGGCCCTCCAGCAGGCCCTCGGCGATCAGCAGTTCCTGGGCGCGCTGGAGCGCGAACGGGTGGGCTCCGTACTCCTCGGCCAGCTTGGCCCGGGACGGGAGACGCTCGCCCGGTTTCCATTCGCCCTGGTTGATGCGCCTGCGCAGATCGTCGGCGATGGGCAGGTACGCGGGCTCGCTCCTCGACATCTGGCTCTCCCGTAGGGCAGATCGGGTGACTCAGTGTTGACAATCTAATGCATCAGGTGAAATCTAATGCTTTAGATTCACGTTCCGTGATTGGCCGCTCGCGGGGAGAGGCGTGGCGTGCGAACCACCAGGGTGTTTGACCTCGCATATCGGCTCGCCGTGGCGGCCCGGACGCGGGCCTGCGTCCGGCTCCGCCCGGGCGGGGGCTATCTGGTGGAGGCACCCCTCCCGGCCGGTCTCACCGAGCAGGAGGAGCTGGCCGTCCTCGACGTCCTGGCCGACGCGGACCGTTACGGACATGACTACAGCCCGACGGCCGAGAGGGTCTGGGCCGAGTTGGACGAGGAGCGGGAGCAGCAGTGAGCAGCAGAGGATCCGGAACGGCCGTCACGGTGTCGATCGAGGACATCACCGCCCCCGCCACCTTCAACCAGCTCTCGGACGCGCTGGTCGCGCTCTGGGAGGCGCTGAGAGTGCTGCCGCTCGGCTGGACGCAGTACCAGGCTTACCGGTACTTCTTCGGGCCGGGCGCGGAGCAGCGGGTGGCGGAATTCCTCGAACGGGACGGGGAGTTGACGCTAAGTTTCACCATGGCCGGGCGCTCGCACGCCGTCCGTGTGGTGCCGCAGCGGTAGCCGCCGGGGCGTCCGTGGCCGGTCGTAGACCGACCGGCAATAGGGAGCGCGGGTCGGTCTCAGACCGGGCGCTGGTCCTCGGCCGGGTCGGGGAAGGTCTGCAGGGTCACGAAGACCACCCGGCGGCTGTCGCCGTCACCCTCGGTACGGATCCGCACCCGCTGGCCGGGCCGCAGCAGCCGCAGACCCCCGGCGTCGAAGGCCGCCGCGTCGAACGGCACGGGCGTGCCGTCGTCGAGCAGCACGGAGCCCGCGCGGGTGTCGGGGTCGAAGGTGAACGCGGTGGCCTGCATACCCGCAGCATATCGGGGCGCCCCGGCCACGGGTCCTGGCCCGGGCCATTGTCGGGCTGCTTCAGGCAGCTCAGCCGCGGGCCGACTGGAACAGGGGAGTGGCGGCTGCGGCGGTATGGGGGCCGAGGCCGAGGGCGAGGGCGGCGGCGAGATCCCGGCCGGTGTCCACATCCCGGCGTACGGACGGGACGTCGGGCAGTGTGATCTCGTACGCGCCGCCGGCCGCGTGCCGGGCCCGGCTCGCGCCGCCGAACTCGGGTTGCAGCGGGGAGCCGGGCGCACAGGCCAGCAGGGTGGTGCCAAGGCCGGGCGCGTCGGCCAGGAAGGCCCGTCCGGTGCGCGGTACGGCGGCCAGGACACGGGCGAGTTCGGCGGGCCGCAGGGCGGGGAGGTCGGCGGAGAGCGCGGCGACGGGGGAGTGCGGAGCGATCCGCCGGGCGTGCGCCGCGCCGTGCGCGAGCGCCGGGTTGAGGCCCCCGCCGGGTTCGTCGTCGAGAACCAGTGCACCGATCCTGGCCAACTCCGGCCCGGCCGCCCGGTCCTGGGTGACCACCAGGACCCGTGCCACGGAGCGGCAGGCCAGCGCGGCGGTCACCGTGTCCAGGGCGAAGGCGAGTGCCAGCGCGGGGCGCCGTTCACCGGCGAAGGCGCCGAGGCGGCTCTTGGCCAGGGCGAGCGATTTCACCGGCAGCACCAGCGACCAGCCGGGGCGGGCAGCGGGCGGGACGGGCTCGACGGGGCGTACCGTGTCCTGGGTCATCGGCGTCATTGTGGCGTCGGTGCCAAAGCCCTGGCCAGGCGGGTGCCGCACGGGTGGACGTGCGATTGGTCACTTGCCCTCGGCCGTCGGGGGAGGCTCCTCGACAGCCGGTGAGGCGACGGGCGAGACTGATCCGCGCCCGGGGAGACCGGGGCGCGAGGAACGATCTGCGGCACCCCGAGTGCCGCACCGGATGAGGAGGAGCTGGGGTGGCCCGCCGCTCGTACGCCAGATTCGGCAACGCCGACTACGGGATCTGGTACCGCTTCGCGGCCGTGCTCGTGAAGCCGGTGACCACCGCCCTGGTGAAGCCCGACTGGCGGGGTTGGGAGCACCTGCCCAAGGAGGGCGGCTTCCTCACGGTGGTGAACCACAACTCGATCATCGACCCCGTGGTGTACGCGCACTGGCAGTACAACAGCGGCCGGCCGCCTCGGATACTGGGCAAGTCCTCGCTCTTCTCGGTGCCGTTCATCGGCTTCATGCTCCGAAAGACCGGCCAGATCCCGGTGTTCCGCGATTCCACGGACGCGGCCGAGGCGTTCCGTGCGGCGATCGACGCGATCGACCGGGGCCAGTGCGTGCAGTTCTACCCCGAGGGCACCCTCACGCGCGATCCCGACCTGTGGCCGATGACCGGCAAGAGCGGCGCCGCCCGGGTCGCGCTGATGACCGGGGCACCGGTGATCCCGGTGGCACACTGGGGTGCGCACGAGATCATTCCGCCGTACGGTCGGGGCGGGAAGGGCAAGTTCAACCTCTTCCCCCGGCACCGGGTGACCGTCGCGGCCGGTCCGCCGGTCGACCTGAGCAAGTACCAGGGCCAGGAGCTCACCGCCAAGGTGCTCCGGGAGGCCACCGACGACATCATGGCGGCCATCACCGCCGTGCTCGCCGACATCCGCGGCGAACAGGCACCGGCCGAGCGCTACGACATGCGCAAGGCCGCCCGTGCGCGGGCCGCGGCTGCCGCCGCAAAGAGCAAGAAGACCGAAGGTACCGAGGAGAGTTCCAAGTGACCCGCTGCGCCGTCTTCGGGACCGGTTCCTGGGGTACCCCGTTCGCCATGATCCTGGCTGACGCCGGCTGCGAGGTGACCCTCTGGGGCCGCCGCCAGGAGCTGGTGGACGCGATCGAACAGACCCACGTCAACCCCGACTACCTGCCCGGGGTCCAGCTGCCGGAGAGCATCCGCGCCACCACCGACCCGGCCCGGGCGCTGGCCGGTGCGGACTTCGCCGTGCTGGCCGTGCCGTCCCAGACGCTGCGTCAGAACCTGGCCGCCTGGGCCCCGTTGATCGGCCCCGAGACGGTGCTGGTCAGTCTGATGAAGGGCATCGAACTCGGCACCGCCAAGCGGATGAGCGAGGTCATCCAGGAGGTCGCCGGGGTCGGTCCCGAGCGCGTCGCGGTGGTCAGCGGACCCAACCTGGCCGGAGAGATCGCCAACCGGCAGCCGGCCGCGTGTGTGGTCGCCTGCACCGACGAGGTGGTCGCCAAGCGGCTCCAGGCGGCCTGCCACACCTCGTACTTCCGCGCGTACACCAACACCGACGTGCTCGGCTGCGAGCTCGGCGGTGCGGTCAAGAACGTGATCGCGCTGGCGGTCGGCATGGCCGACGGGATGGGTCTGGGCGACAACAGCAAGGCGACCCTGATGACCCGCGGGCTGGCCGAGACCACCCGCCTGGGCCTTGCGCTCGGCGCCGACCCGCTGACCTTCGCCGGGCTGGCCGGGATGGGCGACCTGGTGGCCACCTGCTCCTCGCCGCTCTCCCGCAACCACACCTTCGGCACCAACCTCGGCCGCGGAATGACGGTCGAGGAGACCATCGCGGCGACCAAGCAGACCGCCGAGGGCGTCAAGTCCTGCGAGTCGGTGCTCGATCTGGCCCGCCGCAGCGGCGTCGAGATGCCGATCGTCGAGGCCGTGGTGGACGTGGTGCACCACGGGCGGCCGACCCAGGAGGTGCTCGCCTCGCTGATGGCCCGCTCGGCGAAGCCGGAACGCCGGTAGGCCCGGTAGGACCGGTCGTCCGAGGGCCGAATGCCGGTGGAGGCCGGGCGTCGCCGAACTCGGACCGGGTGGGTCAGTGTCCCCAAAGGGCTCGCACGGTAGTCTCAACCGCGATATGAGCATCGAACAGCACTCCCCGAACCCGGGCGCTTCGGGCGCCAAGCCGCGCGTTGCGATCGTCTTCGGCGGTCGCAGCTCCGAGCACGCCATCTCGGTCTCCACGGCCGGCAGCGTGCTCAAGGCCATCGACCGCACCAAGTACGAGGTGCTGCCGGTCGGCATCACCCAGGAGGGCCGCTGGGCGCTGGTCAGCGACGAGCCGGCCAGGATGGCGATCACCGACGGCCGGCTGCCCGACGTGGGCGAGATCGCCGAGTCGCTCGACGGCCAGGTCGTCCTGCCGGTCAGCCCGGACAGCCGCGAGGTGGTCTGGGCGACGTCCAGCGACGCGCCCAAGGCGCTCGGCGAGGTCGATGTCGTCCTGCCGCTGCTGCACGGCCCCTGGGGCGAGGACGGCACCCTCCAGGGCCTGCTGGAACTCTCCGGTGTCCCCTACGTTGGCTCCGGCGTGCTGGCCAGTGCGGCCGGCATGGACAAGGAGTACAGCAAGCGGATCCTTCAGTCGCACGGCATCGGTGTCGGCGAGTACACCGTGGTCAGGCCGCGCGAGTGGGAGTCCGAGGCCGGCCGCGCGGCGGCCCGCGAGCGGATCGCCGGGCTCGGCCTGCCGCTCTTCGTGAAGCCCTGCCGGGCCGGTTCCAGCATCGGCATCAGCAAGGTCAAGGACCTCGCCGACCTGGACGCCGCGATCGAGCAGGCCCGCCGGCACGACCCCAAGGTGATCGTCGAGGCCGGTCTTGAGGGCCGCGAGATCGAGTGCGCCGTGCTGGAGTTCGAGGACGGACCGCGCGGCAGCGTCCCCGCGGAGATCCTGGTCGGCGGCGACTACGAGTTCTACGACTTCGAGGCCAAGTACATCGACTCCTCCGAGGTGCAGATCCCGGCGAAGCTCACCGAGAGCGAGACCGCCGAGATCCAGCGGCAGGCCGTCGCCGCCTTCGAGGCGTTCGGCTGCGAGGGCCTGGCCCGGGTGGACTTCTTCCTGCTCACCGACGGCAGCTGGGTCGTCAACGAGATCAACACCATGCCCGGCTTCACCCCCATCTCGGCCTACCCCAAGATGTGGGAGGCCACCGGGGTGGGGTACTCGGAGCTGATCGACCGTCTGCTCCAGGCGGCCCTGCGCCGCTCCACCGGGCTGCGCTGAGCGCGGCCACGCTGGGTCCGATCATGCTGGGCCCGATCATGCTGGGCCCGACCATGCTGGGCCCGACCACGCTGGGCCCGACCACGGCCCCGGACGGCTACAGGCCGTCCGGGATTGTGGCCTTGATCGCGTCGGTGAGAGAGCTGAGCGGGTCGATGTAGTTCGGGTAGGCGCCCTTGGGCACGGTGATCTCGACGTACGCCTTGCGCAGGGTGGTGACGAAGCGGTAGCCGCCGTGGCCGTCCGGGCCCATGCCGAACTGCACGTCGTTGACCTCGGGGGCGGACGACAGCGGGTCGTCGTTGAGGTAGTCGGGCCGGTCGATGCCGCAGCGCAGCACCGTCTGCGGCGAGCTCTCCCAGGCCGCGGTGTACGGCGAGGCGGGCGAGGGGTCGTGCCGCCGGTGCCCCAGAACGCTCTGGGGCAGCGCCTTGTGCAGCGCGCTGCAGAGCTCCGCCACGGTCGCGTTGGGTGTCGGCGGAGCGACCTCCGGCTCGCCCCAGCTGCCGACGGCCAGCGACAGACAGCCCAGCAGGACGGCCGGCGGCGCGGCCCAGCGCACCGGGGCGGGCAGCGACTTGAGGCGGGCGGCGCTCAGAACGGGGTTTCGAGGCACCCGCCGATGGTAGTCGCGCTTACAGGTGCACCACCGGACAGGTCAGTGTCCGGGTGATCCCCTCGACCTGTTGGATCCGGGCGACGACCAGGCGCCCCAGATCGTCGACCGTCCCCGCCTCGGCGCGCACGATGACGTCGTACGGCCCGGTGACGTCCTCGGCCTGCAGGACACCTTCGAGCTTGGAGATGGCCTGGGCCACTGCCGTGGCCTTTCCCACCTCGGTCTGGATCAGGATGTATGCCTGTACCACGGGAGACCTCCAGGCGGGGGTGGCTGACCGGCAGTCCGATCACCACGCTACCGCGCCGCGGGGCCGGGAGGGGAGACTTCGGCAAGGTCCGAAGGCGTACGCTGCGCGCGGGGGCGTGCGGAGCACGGTGCGGGTTGGGTTCAGTGCTTGAGATCAGTAGTGCTTCAGTCTGTGGAGAGGACGGCAGATGCAGGGGACCGTGGGCGAGCTCGGCGAGTTCGGACTCATTCGGGAGCTGACCGCCCGGCTGCCGCTGACCCCGGCCGTCGAACTGGGACCGGGGGACGACGCCGCGGTGGTCAAGGCGCCGGACGGGCGGGTGGTCGCCACCAGCGACGTGCTGATCGAGGGCCGGCACTTCCGCCGGGACTGGTCCACCGCCTATGACGTGGGCCGCAAGTCCGCCGCCCAGAACCTGGCGGACATCGCCGCGATGGGCGCCGTCCCGACCGCGATACTGCTGGGCCTGGTCACCCCCGCCGACCTGCCCACCACCTGGGCCACCGAACTGATGGACGGGCTGCGCGACGAGTGCCAGGTCGCCGGCGCGGCCGTGGTCGGCGGCGACGTGGTGCGCGGCGACACCATCACGCTGGCGATCACCGCGCTGGGCGACCTGCAGGGCCGCTCCCCGGTGCGGCGTTCGGGCGCGCAGGTCGGCGACGTGGTCGCGGTGACCGGCTGGCTGGGCTGGTCGGCGGCCGGACTGACCGTGCTGCAGCGCGGCTTCCGCTCCCCGCGTGCCTTCGTCGAGGCGCACCGCCGTCCCGAGCCGCCGTACCACGCAGGTCCCGCCGGTGCGGACCTCGGCGCGACGTCGATGGTGGATGTCAGCGACGGCCTGGTGGCCGACCTCGGTCATGTCGCCAAGGCCAGCGGGGTGGACATCGACCTGCGCGCCGCCGACTTCGACGTCCCGGCGCAGATGGCCGACATCGGCCAGGCGGTCGGGGTTGATCCGCTGGTCTGGGTGCTCTCCGGCGGGGAGGACCACGCGATCGCGGCCACCTTCCCGAGCTCCGTCCAACTGCCCGCCCGCTGGCGGGTGGTGGGCAGTGTGGTCCGTACCGCGAGCGCCGCGCGCGGCGGGCAGGTCACCGTGGACGGCGCACCCTGGGACCGGGTCGGCGGCTGGGACCACTTCGCGTCGGAGTAGGAACCCGGCCCCGGGCGAAGGGGTAGCGGCCCCGCGCCCCTGGTGGTTGCCCCTTGCCGTTGAGGCTCTGCAACCGGCCCGGAGGGCTGGGCGGTGCAGGCGAGGGAATGCTGTCCGTGAGCGGTTCGGCGCGTAGTCTTGCGCTGTCGGTCATGGCCGGTTTGTCCGGTCTGCCCGGCCCGTAAGGATCCATCTACTCGGGGGCGGTGCCGCCCCTGGAGCGGAGAGCACAACCACCATGCGAATCGGCGTCCTGACCAGCGGAGGCGACTGCCCCGGCCTCAACGCGGTGATCCGCTCGGTGGTGCACCGAGGCACCGACGTCCACGGCGACGAGATCATCGGCATCGAGGACGGCTTCCTCGGGCTGATCGAGGGCCGCACCCGCCCGGTCTCGCACGACGACGTCACCGGTCTGCTCACGCTCGGCGGCACCATCCTGGGCTCGGCCCGGGTCCAGCGCGAGCGGATCAACTGGGCGGTGGAGAACGCCCAGACGCTGGCCAGGAACGCCGGCATCGACGCCCTGATCGCGATCGGCGGCGAGGGCACGCTGACCGCCGCCAAGATGTTCTCCGACGCCGGGCTGCCCGTGGTCGGCGTCCCGAAGACCATCGACAACGACATCGACGCCACCGACGTCACCTTCGGCTTCGACACCGCCGTGCACGTCGCCACCGAGGCGATCGACCGTCTGAAGACCACCGCCGAGTCCCACCAACGGGTGATGGTCGTCGAGTTGATGGGCCGTCACACCGGCTGGATCACCCTGACCGCCGGAATGGCCGGCGGCGCGCACGGCATCCTGATCCCCGAGAAGCCCTTCGACACCGAGGCGGTGGCGCGGATGATCGAGGAACGCTTCGAGCGCCACAAGAAGTTCGCCATCATCGCCGTCGCCGAGGGCGCCAAGCCCGCCCCGGGCACGCTCCGCTTCGACCACGGTGAGATCGACCAGTACGGCCACCAGACCTTCGGCGGCATCGGCAACCGGCTCGCCAACGAGCTGGAGAACCTGCTCGGCAAGGAGGCCCGTCCGGTCATCCTCGGCCACACCCAGCGCGGCGGCATCCCCACCGCCAGGGACCGCGTCCTCGCCACCCGGTTCGGCTGGCACGCCGTCGAGGCCGTCCACAAGGGCGCCTTCGGGCACTTCACCGCGCTGCGCGGCACCGATATCAAGCTGGTGCCGATCGCGGAGGCCGTGGTCCAGCTGAAGACCGTGCCCGAGGACCGCTGGCTGGAATCGGAAGCCGTGCTCTGAGCGCCCCCGGGCGGCCCCTGACTGTGAGCCGTGCCCGGTAGGTTTGGCCGTATGAGTGCGTCCGTACCTTCCGCCGCTGCACCCCCTCGCGTCCTCACCGTCGCCGGTTCCGACTCCGGCGGCGGCGCAGGCATCCAGGCAGACCTCAAGACGATGCTCGCCCTCGGCGTGCACGGTATGAGTGTGATCACCGCCGTCACCGCGCAGAACTCGGTCGGCGTGCAGGGCTACTGGGAGCTGCCCGCCGACGCCGTCCGCGCCCAGTTCCGCAGCGTGGTGGACGACATCGGCGTCCAGGCCGTGAAGACCGGCATGCTGGCCTCCGTCGAGCTGGTCGAGACCGTCTCCGAACTGCTCGCCGGCGTCCAGGCCCCCGTGGTGGTGGACCCGGTAGGGGTCTCCAAGCACGGCGATGCCCTGCTCGCCGCCGAGGCCGTCGCCACCGTGCGGGAGCGGCTGCTGCCGGTGGCCACCCTCGCGACGCCCAACCTGCACGAGGTGACGCAGCTCACCGGTATCGAGGTGGAGCGCGAGAGCGATATGCCCCGGGCCGCAAGGGCGTTGCTCGACCTCGGCCCGTGCTGGGTGCTGGTCAAGGGCGGCCACCTGGAGGGCGAGGCCGTCGATCTGCTCTACGGCGGCCCGGGCGAGGAGTACTGGTACCGCGCCGAGCGCTACGACAACCGGCACACCCACGGCACCGGCTGCACCCTGGCCAGTGCGATCGCAGCCGAGCTGGCCAAGGGCCGCACCGTGCCGGAGGCGGTGGGCGCGGCGAAGGCGTACGTCACCGGCGCGATCCGCCGGGGCTTTCCGCTCGGCGCGGGCATCGGTCCGGTCGACCACGGCTGGCAGTGGCGCTGAGGGCACCGGCCCCGAAACACCGGCAGCCCGGGGCGAGGGCCCCGGGCTGCCGGTGTACGCAGATCCGGAAACACGGAATGCGGGGAACAAAAACAGAGAGCCGATCCACCCGAGGGCGGATCGGCTATCCGGAGGACCGGCTTACCGGTCTGCGCGTCAGCGCGAGACCTTACCGGCCTTGATGCACGAGGTGCAGACGTTGAGCCGCTTCGGCGTCCGCCCGATCACAGCGCGCACCGTCTGAATGTTGGGGTTCCAACGACGGGGGGTACGGCGGTGTGAGTGGGAGATGCTGTTGCCGAAGCCCGGCCCCTTGCCGCAGACGTCGCAGTTGGCAGCCACAGGAGTCACTCCAAGACTTCAGATCATTTACGTTCGAAAACCCCGGCTGAATCCCCCCGAGCCACTCGCGTGGACCGGATCGAATCAAGGGGTGAGCCCGGGGTGTTCCAGGCAACCGGGAGAGCATACAACGACTGTTCCCGTTCAACGAAACTACCATGCTCCGGCCTGTGATCGTTCCCGCTGCCCCCTGTGACCGGCGGCGATCGCCCTGCGCGCGACGCGGCAGCGGCCACCGATAACCTGCGGGTATCGCCCCTTGCCACCGCGTTCAGTTGTGTTCCCGTGGCGTTCACCCGGAGGAGAGCTGGTGCTGGACACGCTCGACGCCCCGACCGTCCGCACCTGGAGCCGCCTCGCCCTGACCGCCCTCGGCCAGGCCCGCGAGGAGATCGATGCGCTCAACGTCTACCCCGTCCCCGACGGGGACACCGGAACCAATCTCTACCTCACCGTGGAGTCGGCCGCCGCCGCCGTCGAACACTGCTTCGCCGAGCACCTCGAAGACCCCACACTGGGCGCCGCCGCCGCGGCCATGGCCAGGGGCGCGCTGATCGGTGCCCGGGGCAACTCCGGGGTGATGCTCGCCCAGCTGCTGCGCGGCATGGCCGAAGTGCTTGCCCAGGGCGGCGAACCCGCGATCTTCCGCCAGGCCCTGCAACGGGCCGCCGAGGCCGCCTACCAGGCCGTCGCCGAACCCGTCGAAGGCACCCTCCTCACCGTCGCCGCCGAGGCCGCCCGCGCCGCCGCCAGGACCACCGGCGGCCTCGCCGAAGCCGCCGACACCGCCTACCGGGCCGCCCGCACCGCGCTGATGCACACCCCCGAGCAGCTGGCCGTCCTCGCCGAGGCCGGGGTCGTGGACGCGGGCGGGCGCGGCCTGGTCGCCGTCCTCGGCGCGCTGGCCGACGCGGTCGCCGGGCAGACCCCGATGGGCCCGGTCGCCCTCCGCCAGGGCCTCGGCGAGGCAGCTCTCGTCGAGAGCTGCGAGGGGCACCAGCGGCCGCCGGGTCCTGGCCACCCCGCCTTCGAGGTCATCTACCTGCTGGACGCCCCCGACGAGTCCCTCCCGCTGCTCCGCACCCGGCTCGCCGCTCTCGGCGACTCCCTGGTGGTCGGCGGCGGCGACGGCCTCTGGAACGTCCATGTGCACGTGGACGACGCCGGGGCCGCCGTCGAGGCCGGGGTCGAGGCCGGACGACCGCACCGGATCCGGATCACGCACTTCGCCGAGGCCGCAGCCCGTGCGGGGGAGCGCACCCGGGCGGTGCCCGAGACCGCTGGCCGCGCCGTCCTCAGCGTGGTCTCCGGCACCGGCCTCGCCGAACTCTGCGAGCAGGCCGGATCGGCCGTCCTGCCGGCGGACCCGGACCGCCCGCCGGGCAGCGCCGAACTCGCCGAGGCCGTCCGCCGCTGCGCCGCCCGCGAGGTCGTCCTGCTGCTCAACGACCCCGAACTGCGCGCCGCCGCCGGGGCCGCCGCCGACCAGCTGCGCGAGGAGGGCGTACGGATCGCCGTGCTGCCCACCCGCTCGCCCGTCCAGGGCCTGGCCGCGCTCGCCGTGCACGAGAGCGCCCGGCGCTTCGACGAGGACGTCGTCGCCATGACCTCCGCCGCCGGAGCCACCAGGTACGCCGAACTCGCCGTCGCCGAGGGGGAGTCCTGGACGATGGCCGGAGTCTGCCAGGCCGGGGACGTACTCGGCCTGATCGACGGCGACGTGGCCGTGATCGGTACCGACCTCGCCGAGACCGGCGCCGTGGTGCTCTCCCGGATGCTCGCCGCCGGTGGCGAACTGGTCACCCTGGTCCTCGGCGAGGGCGTACCGGCGGACCTGGCCGGGCAGCTGGTCGCACTGGCCCGCAAACAGCGGCCCGAGGTGGACACCCTGGTCTTCGACGGCGGGCAGGAGGCCGCACCGCTGCTCATCGGGGTGGAGTGAATTGTCGGGACTGTGGTGTAGACAGTCTCTGATGGGCGCTCTCGATGAACCACTGACCAAGCTGGTCGGCGACCGCACCGCGAAGGTGCTGGCCGACAGTCTCAAGCTGCGTACGGTCGGCGATCTGCTGCACCACTATCCGCGCCGCTACGTCGAGCGCGGCCAGCTCACCAGCCTCGACGAGCTGGAGGTCGACGAGCACGTCACCGTGCTCGCGCGGATCGAGAAGGTCACGCTGATCCCCTTCAAGGCGCGCAAGGGCGACCGCCTCGAGGTGGTGGTCACCGACGGGCGCAGCAGGCTCTCCCTGGTCTTCTTCAACCAGGGCTGGCGGCAGAAGGAGCTCCGTCCCGGCGCCCAGGGCCTGTTCGCCGGCAAGGTCGGCCTGTTCAACCGCACCCGCCAACTCGCCTCCCCGGACTACCAGCTGCTGGACGAGGAGGCCGATTCGGGGGCCGCCCAGCAGTTCGCGGGACGGCTCATCCCGGTCTACCCGGCCAGCGCCCAGATGCCCAGCTGGAAGCTGTCGATCTGCATCGAGACGGCCCTCACCAAGCACCTCGGCGACGTCGGCGAACCGCTGCCCGCCGAACTGCGTGAGAAACACCGGCTGATCCCGCTGCCCGAGGCGCTCGAACTCATCCACCGCCCGCGCAGCCAGGCCGAGCGCGAGCGCGCCCAGAGCCGACTGCGCTGGGACGAGGCCTTCGTCCTCCAGGTCGCCCTCGCCCAACGCCGGGCCGCCGACGCCGCGTTGCCCGCCGTGCCCCGACAGGCCCGCCCCGACGGGCTGTTGACGGCCTTCGACGCCCGGCTGCCGTTCACCCTCACCGACGGCCAGCAGAAGGTCTTTGCCGAGATCGCCGCCGACCTCGCGAGCGCCCACCCGATGCACCGCCTGCTCCAGGGCGAGGTCGGCTCCGGCAAGACGCTCGTCGCGCTGCGCGCCATGCTCACCGTGGTCGACGCGGGCGGGCAGGCGGTGCTGCTCGCGCCCACCGAGGTGCTGGCCCAGCAGCACCACCGCTCGATCGTCGAGATGATGGGCGACCTGGCCGAGGGCGGCATGCTCGGCGGCTCCGAGCTGGGTACCAAGGTCGTACTGCTCACCGGTTCGATGGGCACCCCGGCCAGGCGCCAGGCGATGCTCGACATGGCCTGCGGCGACGCCGGCGTGACCATCGGCACCCATGCCCTGATCGAGGACAGGATCCAGTTCCAGGACCTCGGCCTGGTCGTGGTGGACGAGCAGCACCGCTTCGGCGTCGAGCAGCGGGACGCGCTGCGCGCCAAGGGCGAACAGCCCCCGCACCTGCTGGTGATGACGGCCACCCCGATCCCGCGCACCGTGGCCATGACGGTCTTCGGCGACCTGGAGACCTCCGTCCTCGACCAGCTCCCGGCCGGGCGCTCGCCGATCTCCAGCCATGTGGTGCCCGCCCTAGAGAAGCCCAACTTCCTTGCCCGCGCCTGGGAGCGCGTCCGCGAGGAGGTCGCCAAGGGCCACCAGGCGTACGTCGTCTGCCCCCGGATCGGCGACGAGCCGGACGACCCGAAGAAGAAGCGGTCGAAGTCCCTGCCGGACGACCCGGAGGACCTGGGCGCGTCCAGTGACGACCGCAGGCCGCCGCTCTCGGTGGTCGAGACGGCCGAGATGCTGACCAAGGGCCCGTTGGCCGGGCTGCGGGTGGAGATCCTGCACGGGCGGCTGGCACCGGATGCCAAGGACGACGTGATGAAGCGTTTCACGGCGGGGGAGGTGGACGTCCTGGTCGCCACGACCGTGATCGAGGTCGGCGTCAACGTCCCCAACTCCACCGTGATGGTCATCATGGACGCCGACCGCTTCGGCGTCTCCCAACTGCACCAGCTGCGCGGCCGGGTGGGCCGAGGCAGCGCCCCCGGCCTCTGCCTGCTGGTCAGCGACATGCCCGCAGGCAGCGCGGCCCGCGCCCGGCTGGACGCGGTGGCCGGCACCCTGGACGGCTTCGAGCTCTCGCGGATCGACCTGGAGCAGCGTCGTGAGGGCGATGTACTGGGGCAGGCGCAGTCCGGGGTGAAGTCCTCGCTGAAGGTGCTCTCCGTGCTGGAGGACGAGGAGGTCATCGCCACCGCCCGCGAGGAGGCCGCCACCCTGGTCGCCGAGGACCCGACCCTCGCCGACCACCCGGACCTGCGCACGGCCCTGGAGAGCCTCCTCGACGAGGACCGCGCGGAGTACCTCGAAAAGGGCTGACGCCCGTATTCCGCAGTCAGTGACCATGCACCAAGCAGAGCCCCGCGCCCCTGAAGGTTGCCCCTCGCTCTCCGGGGCGATGCCCGGTTGAGCACCTTCGCAGGGCCGGTCGATTGTCAGTGCCCCGGGAGAGAATGAAGGTGTTCAGGGCGCACCTCAAGGTGCGTTCCTGGCACGACACTTGGGGGTCCTGCCATGGCATTCCGTCATCTCAACGAGCTCCCGCTCGGTGACAAGATCTTCCGGATCGAGCTCGCCAGCGAGGACGACCGCGAAGTCACCCTCACCCTGACCGGCTGGCGTGAGGGAGCCGCCGCCAGCCCGCTCGCCTCCGGCAAGCTCCGCCTCCCCGTCGAGGACGTCGCCAGCCTCCGGATCGCGCTCAACCGCGCGCTGCGGGCCCTGGCCATCGTCGCCGACGTCTCCGAGCCCATCCCCGACCGTGACGTGCTGCGCGAGCTGTACCCCGGACACGGCGCCCCGTGGGTGCCGCAGCACGAGGAGGAGCTGGTCCGCCGCTTCCACGAGAACGAGACCGTCGCCCGGATCGCCGCCCGCTTCGGCCGCACACCCGACTCCGTCCGCACCAAGCTGCGCGAGCTCGGGCACGACCCGCGCCGCCCGGAGTACTGCCCGCCCGACGGCTGCCTCTCCTGGTCCCGCTACGCCTCCCCGGCCCTGCTCGGGGCCGCGGCGCCCACCGAGTAACCCCGGAGCGGGAGGGCTGTGCGAGCAGCGCGGCGGGCTGCTCGCACGGTTACCAGGGCCCCGGCGATTGCGCGCGGCCCGGGAGTCCCCGTATAGCGTGGTGGCCGACCCACGAAGGACTGCTACTCACAGACGAGGATTGGCGCAGCTCATGACCCGCGTGATCGCCGGTGCGGCCGGCGGCCGCCGCCTGGCCGTACCGCCCGGCCGGAACACCCGCCCGACCTCCGACAAGGCACGGGAGGCGATGTTCTCCACCCTGGAGTCCCTGCGGGGGACGATCCACGGTGCCCGGATGCTGGACTTGTTCGGCGGCTCCGGCGCGGTCGGCCTGGAGGCGCTCTCCCGGGGCGCGGAGCACACCCTGTTGGTGGAGTCGGACGCGAGCGCGGCCCGCACCATCCGCGCCAACATCCGCACGGTGGACCTCCCCGGTGCCGAGCTGCGCACCGACCGCGCCGAGCGGGTGCTCGCGGGTCCGCCCCCGGGCACCCCGTACGACCTGGTCTTTCTCGACCCGCCGTACGTGGTCACCGACGACGCGGTACGGGAGATGCTGATCACACTCCTGGCCGGGGGCTGGATCGCGGGCGGCGCACTCGTCACCGTGGAACGCAGCACTCGGGGTGGGGAGTTCGGTTGGCCGGAGGGCTTCGAAGTGCTGCGCTCGCGCCGGTACGGCGAAGGCACCCTCTGGTACGGTCGCGCCGCTGCCGAGGTTGATCAAGACTCGTAGCACCGCACCCCACAAGGGAGTCCATGCCATGCGCCGCGCCGTCTGTCCGGGATCCTTCGACCCGATCACCAACGGCCACCTCGACATCATCGAGCGTGCGTCGAAGCTCTACGACGTCGTTCATGTCGCGGTCCTGATCAACCCCAACAAGCAGGGCATGTTCAGCATCGAGGAGCGCATCGCGCTGATCGAGGAGAGCACGGCCAAGTACGGCAACATCAAGGTGGAGTCGCACTTCGGCCTGCTGGTGGACTTCTGCCGGGACCGCGGCATCCCCGCGATCATCAAGGGCCTGCGTGCCGTCAGCGACTTCGACTACGAGCTGCAGATGGCGCAGATGAACCACGGCCTCACCGGCGTCGAGACGCTCTTCGTGCCGACCTCGCCGACGTACAGCTTCCTCTCCTCCAGCCTGGTCAAGGAGGTCGCCTCGTACGGCGGCGATGTCTCGCACCTGCTGCCCGAGACGGTGCACCGCCGGCTGGTCGCGCGGATCGCCGAGCGGAAGGCCGCGAACGGGCGCGCGAATTAGGCCGAGAACCACATCAATCGGGCACTTCTGGCGGGCTGTCACCTCGGGCTGCCGCCGCCCGGGTGGCCGGAAGGCCACGGCCGTTGTGAGCTGCGGGGTGAGTGGTCGTACAGTCAGTACTCCACTGCCCGGCGGCGATGCTGCCGTCCGGGCCTGCCTCCGCCGCACCTCGGCGGCACACGGAAAGACAGAAGCGCCCGTGGACGTGCAGAACAGACTCGACGCGATCGTCGCGGCGGTGGAGAACGCCCGCTCGATGCCCATGTCGGCGTCCTGCGTGCTGAACCGGGCCGAGCTGGTGGGCCTGCTCCAGGACCTGCGTGAGGCTCTCCCGAACGAGCTCGCCCAGGCCAAGTCGGTGATGGCCGACCATGAGCAGGTGGTCGCCGACGCGCAGGCCCAGGCCGACCAGATCATCCGCGGCGCACACGACGAGCGCGGTTCGCTGATCTCCGACACCGAGGTGGTCCGCCGCGCGCAGAACGAGGCCGACCGGATCCTCACCGAGGCCCGTGCCGAGGTCGAGGCCAAGCGCGCCGAGGCCGACGACTACGTGGACAGCAAGCTGGCCAACTTCGAGGTCGTGCTTACCAAGACGCTCGGCTCGGTCGGCCGTGGCCGGCAGAAGCTGCGCGGCGGTTCGAGCGCCTTCGAGCAGGGCGAGGGCGAGGGCGACGAGTTCCGGCCGAGCGGTACGCCGAGCCCGGAGGTCGACGAGTACGTCGATGTGAAGCTCGCCACCCTGGAGACCGTGCTCAGCGCGACGCTGGAGGCGGTCGGCAAGGGCCGCGACAAGCTGCTCGGCAAGGCCCCGATCGACGAGCTCGGCGCCTACCTGGCCGCCGCCGACGAGGCCCAGCAGCTCAAGCACCGGGCCGAGGCGGTCGCCGCCGGTTTCGCCGAGGACGGCGAGGAGCAGCCCTGGTACCGGGAAGAGGTCCCGCAGCAGCAGAGCTGGCCCGAGCAGACCCCGGCAGCGGCCGGCTGGCAGACGCCGGGCGAGGAGAGTTACGACAACGGCTTCAACCCGCCCGCCGAGCAGTACGCCGAGGTCTACGGCGGCGGCTTCGACCCGGCAGGCCAGCCGCAGACCGACCCGTACGGCAATCCCTACGGCTACCCGCAGCAGCCCGCCTACCCCGCCCAGGAGCCCGCGCTGCACGACCCGTACGGCGTTCCGCAGGCGTACGCCCAGCAGCCGGCGTACCAGGAGCAGGGCTACGACGCCTACGGCTACCCGCAGCAGACCCACCAGGGCGCACAGGTCCAGGTGCCCCACCAGCAGTCTGCGCCGCAGCAGCCGGGCCTGGACGAGACCAGTTTCTTCGACACCAGCATGATCGACATGACCAGGCTGAGGGAGCTCGGCGGCCGGTGACCGCACGTCGCGGCCGCCCGAAGTTGGGCCAGGCGTCAGTGTCCGGTAGTCTGACCACTCCGGCCTGTTCAGCGCTGGATCGTTCGGCTGCTCGCTCCTAGTTCTCAGCGCGCGGTGCCGCACATCGTACGAACCCGTCCCGCGCCACGCAGGTATGTGTGCCGCCCTCAGGAAGTCAGGACACCTTGAACCGCCTCGACCATCGCGACCCGCTCGTGTTCGACACGCATGAGCTCGGCCGTCGCGCGGGCTCGCTGCGCAAGGTCTCCCGCACCCTGGAGGCCCCCGAGGGCCTGGGCATCATTGATGTGATCGGCGTCCCGGAGAAGAGCGAGCTCAAGCTGGAGCTCCGCCTGGAGTCGGTGGTCGAGGGCGTGCTGGTGACCGGCACCGCCGAGGCCCACGTCGAGGGCGAGTGCTCGCGCTGCCTCGAACCTGTCGAGGACGACCTGGAGGTCGACTTCCAGGAGCTGTACTACTACCCCGAGTCCGACGAGCGTCACCGCGGTCGGACCGCCGGGACCGAGGACCTCGACGAGGACTCGGAAGAAGAGACTTACCGCCTGGAGGGCGACTTCTTCGACCTCCAGCCGGTGCTGCGTGATGCGGTGGTGCTCGCACTGCCGCTGCAGCCGGTGTGCCAGGAAGACTGCCTGGGCCTGTGCTCCGAGTGCGGGGCACGCCTGAGCGACGACCCGGACCACCACCACGACGCCGTCGACCCCAGGTGGGCGGCTCTGCAGGGACTCTCCGCCGCCCCCGGCGACGAGGGTGACGGAATCAAGAACAGCGGTACCCGTGAGGGTCTCGCCGAGAACCAGGAGAAGTAGCCGTGGCTGTTCCGAAGCGGAAGATGTCGCGCAGCAACACGCGCCACCGCCGGTCCAACTGGAAGGCCGTTGTTCCGGCCCTCGTGGCGTGCGACCGCTGCCACGAGCCGAAGCTGGGTCACATCGCGTGCCCGAGCTGCGGCACGTACAACCGTCGCCAGGTCCTCTCGGTCTGATCGGCGGGGTGTACGGATCGATGTCGGAGAGCAACTTTTCCCGCAAGTCCGCTTCCAACGGGAGTAAGGCCGGCGGGCCGGCTTCGACCGAATACGACGTCCTGGAAGGGCGCCTCGGGTACTCACTTGAGCGCGCCCTTCTGGTACGTGCCCTCACCCACCGCTCGTACGCGTACGAGAACGGTGGTCTGCCCACCAACGAGCGCCTGGAGTTCCTCGGCGACTCGGTGCTGGGCCTGGTGGTGACCGACACCCTCTACCGACTCCACCCGGAGGTCGCCGAGGGCACGCTCGCCAAACTTCGCGCCGCGGTGGTCAACTCCCGCGCGCTCGCCGAGGTCGGGCGCGGCCTTGAGCTCGGCACCTTCATCCGGCTCGGCAAGGGCGAGGAAGGCACCGGCGGCCGCGACAAGTCGTCGATCCTCGCCGACACCGTCGAGGCCGTGATCGGCGCCATCTACCTGGACAAGGGCCTGGACGCCGCCACCGAGTTCGTCCACCGGCTGTTCGACCCGCTGATCGAGGAGTCCTCTCAGCTCGGCGCCGGACTGGACTGGAAGACCAGCCTCCAGGAACTCACCGCCTCCGTCGGCATCGGCGTGCCCGAGTACGTGGTCAGCGAGTCCGGTCCCGACCACGAGAAGACCTTCGACGCCGCAGCCCGGGTGGCCGGCGAGGACTACGGCCACGGCAGCGGCCGCTCGAAGAAGGAAGCCGAGCAGAAGGCGGCCGAGAGCGCCTGGCGGGCGATCAAGGCCAAGTACGCCGACCAGACGCCCGGTACCGCAGCCTGAGGCCGCGAGGTGCCCGAGCTTCCCGAGGTCGAGGTGGTCCGGCGCGGCCTGGCCCGCTGGATAGCCGGCCGCACCGTCTCCGAGGTGCAGGTACTGCACCCGCGTGCCGTCCGCCGTCAGCCGGGCGGTGCACCCGACTTCACCGCCCGTCTCACCGGGGCCACCTTCGGCCGGGCCCAGCGGCGCGGCAAGTACCTCTGGGTGCCCCTGATCTCTTCGGGGGCCGACTCCGATCCGGGCTTCTCGATGATCGGGCACCTGGGGATGAGCGGGCAGCTGCTCGTCCAGGACCCCTCGGTGCCCGACGAGACCCATCTCCGGGTCCGGTTCCGCTTCGCCGACGGCGGGCGCGAGCTGCGCTTCGTCGATCAGCGCACCTTCGGCGGCCTGGCCGTGGAGGACGCAGAGGCGGGCGACCCCGAGTCCACCCCGGTCTCCATCGCGCACATCGCCCGTGACCCGCTCGACCCGCGCTTCGACGACGGTGCCTTCATAGCCGCCCTGCGCGCCAAGCGCACCACGGTCAAGCGCGCACTGTTGGACCAGTCCCTGATCAGCGGGGTCGGCAACATCTACGCCGACGAGTCGCTCTGGCGCGCCAGGCTGCACTACGAGCGCCCCACCGCGACGCTGACCCGCTCACAGGCCGCCGTGCTGCTCCAGCACGCCCGGGACGTGATGAACGCCGCCCTGGAGGTCGGCGGCACCAGCTTCGACAGCCTCTACGTCAATGTGAACGGCGAGAGCGGCTACTTCTCCCGCGACCTGGACGCCTACGGACGTGAGGGCGAGCCCTGCCGCCGCTGCGGGACCCCGATCCGGCGGGCCGCCTGGATGAACCGCTCCAGCTACTTCTGCCCCCGCTGCCAGCGCGAACCCCGCACCCGCTAGCCCCTTCGCGGGCAGTTCCCCGCGCCCCTGGATCGTGCATGGCTGAGCCCAGTTCTCCGGGCCTCTGGACAGTGCGTGGTTGAGCGCCGTTTTCCGCGCTGCGTGCGGGCCTAGCGGTGGGCGGGTTCGGGGATCTTCGGCTGTGCGCCGTGTTCTTCGACCTCGTCCTGGCCGAAGTACGCGACGCCGACCGCGCTGACCACGGCCAGGACGAAGCCGGCGGCGGCCAGCCAGCCGAGGCCGGCCCGCGAGGAGTCGCCCAGCCACAGCACGCCCACCGCGCCGGGCACCACCGTCTCGCCGACCACCAGGGCGGCCGTCGCACCGTTCACCGAACCGATCTGCAGCGCGACCGTGTGCAGGTACATCCCGCCCAGACCGCCGACCAGGATCGCGTACAGCGCGGGGTCGGAGGCCAGCTGTCCCAGGCCGAAGGGCTGGATGCCGTCGAGGATCCGGACGCCGATGCCCAGCGCGCCGAAGCCCAGACCGGAGAGCAGACCGGCCACGATCGCCCCGCTCGAACCCAGCCGCCGCACTATCAGACTGCCGCCCGCGATCAGCACCACCGACACAGCCAGCAGCCACCAGTGCACCGCCATCGCGACGTGGTGGCCGCCCTCGGGCCCCGCGGCCGTGGCCAGCAGCACCAGAGCGCCGCACAGTACGCCGATGGAGGCCCACTCCAGGTTCTTCAGACGCAGGCCGAGCATCCTGATGCTCAGCACCGCGGTGATCACCAGGTTGGCGCTGATGATGGTCTGCGAGAGGAAGAGCGGCAGCAGTCGGGCGGCCAGCGCACCAAGGCCGAAACCGATCAGGTCCAGCACCGTGCCCAGGATGAACTCCCAGGTCACCGCGGCCTTGGCGGTGGAGGTCAGACTCGGACCGCCGCGCTCGGTGACACCCGTGGTGGCGCCCTTGGCCGCCTCCTCCTCACGGGCCGAGCGGCGGGAGCCCACCGCCTGCAGAACGGAGCCGGTGCCGTAGCAGGCGGACGCCGCGACGGCGGTGACAAGACCGAGGATCACCAAAAGCTCCGATCGGATCTGGCTGGACTGATCAGCACAACTATGCCTGGTCGCGGACCTGCCCGAGTCACCCGCCGGGAGGAACAGCGGGTGAACCGCTCGGCGGGGGTCCACTACGCCTGGGGGTGATCCCGCATTGGTCTCCCGGCCAGGTAGCGTCTCTGTCATGAGAACTGTGCTCCGCCGCTCCCCGGCCGCCAGGCCCGCCGCCTCGGCGGCGGCGCTGCTGGCAGCCGTGCTTGGGCTGCTGCTCCTGCTGGCCGCGTCCCCCGCCTCGGCGGCGGGCGGCATCGACGAAGCCTCGACCGCGCTGAAGAAGAGCCAGGTCTACGTCGACCCGGCGATGACCTCTCGGTTCTCCGAGGACCAGGCCGCGGCTCTGAGCAAGAAGCTCAAGGACGCCGACAAGCCGATCTACGTCGCGGTCATTCCGGCGAACGCGCAGTACCCGGGTCCGACCGTCATCCGCGACCTGCGGACCAAGGTCGGTGTGGTCGGTGTCTACGCGGTCTGGCGCGGGGACGCCTTCAAGGCGGACTCGGACAGCGCAGCCTTTTCCCGCGCCGCCTCCGCCAATCTGGCCGGCGCTTCGTTCCGCTCGCACCAGGGCGACATCAACGCGACCCTGAACGACTTCGTGGACCAGGCCGTCGGGCAGGTCAAGGGCCATGCCGCGGACTCCGGCGGCGTGAGCACCGCTGCGATCGTCGTCCCGCTCGCCCTGCTCGCGCTCGCGGGCGGCGGTGTCTTCCTGCTCTTCCGCCGCGCCAAGAAGCGCAAGGAGGAGCAGGCCAGGGTCGAGCTCGCCCAGCTGCGCACCGTCGTGGACGAGGACATCACCGCCTTCGGCGAGGAGCTCGACCGCCTCGACTTCAACCCGGGCGCGCCCGACGCCGACGACGCCCAACGCGCCGACTACTCGCACGCCCTGGACTCGTACGAGCGCGCCAAGCAGACCATGGACGCGGCCAAGCGGCCCGCCGACGTGGCGCCGGTCACCGAGGCGCTGGCGGACGGCCGGTTCTCGCTGGCCACGCTGGCCGCGCGCCGGGACAAGCGCCCGCTGCCCGACCGCCGTCCGCCGTGCTTCTTCGACCCGCGCCACGGCCCGTCCGTGCAGGACGTCGACTGGGCGCCGGCCGGTGGCGCACCGCGCACCGTGCCCGCCTGTGCGGCCGACGCCGCCCGGCTGGCAAGCGGCCAGGACCCGGACATCCGCACCGTGCACACCGAGTTCGGTCAGCAGCCGTACTGGAACGCGGGCCCGGCCTACAGCCCGTGGGCCGGCGGTTACTTCGGCGGCGGCCTGCTGCCGGGCCTGCTGGTCGGCACCGCACTCGGTTCGATCATCTCCTCGCCGGACGAGGCCTGGGCGGCCGGTGCGGACGGCTACGGCTCCGGCTTCGAGGGCGGCGATGTGAGCGGCGCCGACTTCAACAGCTCCGACTTCGGCGGCTTCGACGGCGGCGACTTCGGCGACAGCGGCGGTGGCTCCGACTTCGGCGGCTTCTGAACCGACCGGCCGACCGGCCCCGGCGACCTGCTCAGCGGGTCGCCGGGGCCGGAGTCGTCTCCGCAGGTTCGAGGTCTCCACAGGTTTGACATCACAACTCACTGTGGCAGGCTGGCGCCGTGACCTCTCACTCCGCCGAGCGACACCCCGGCCGCCCTTGCTCGATCGCCGCCGCGCTGCAGATCCTCGGCGAGAGGTGGGCCCTGCTGGCCGTCCGCGAACTCTTCTACGGCAACCACCGCTTCGAGCGGATCGTGCAGAACACCGGAGCCCCGCGCGACCGGCTGACCGCCCGGCTGCGCGCACTGGAGGGAGCCGGGGTGATCGAACGCCGTCGCTACAACGAACGCCCGCCGCGGTACGAGTACCACCTCACCGAGGCAGGCCGGGACCTGATGCCCGTCACCCAGGCCCTGCTCGCCTGGGGCGACCGCTGGCTGCTCCCCGAATCCCCGGTCACCGTGGACCACCACCCGGCGGGTCACCACCCGCATCCGCTCGACCCCGCCTGGACCTGCCGGACCTGCGGCGAAGCCGCCGCCGAAGCCGATCTCACCCTGCGGATCAACACCCCGGGCTGGGACCGTCGGGGCCCGATCGCCGACTGACGGCCGGGCGCGGCCGGATAGGGTCGAAGCCATGCACGATCACGACAGCGCTCACCCCGTCCGGGCCACCATCTGGGTCCGGGGCAAGGTCCAGCAGGTCGGCTTCCGCTGGTGGACCCGGGCCCGCGCGCTGGAGATCGGGCTGACCGGATACACCAGCAACCTCGGCGACGGCCGGGTGCAGGTGGTCGCCGAGGGCCCGCACACCGACTGCGAACAACTGCTCGCCCTGCTGCGCGGCCCCGGAACTCCCGGCAAGGTCACCGGCGTCACCGAGATCTGGAGCGCCACCGGCGACGGCTACGAGAGCTTCGCGATCCGCTGAGCCGGCGTTGCCGCTCCCAGGTGACCGGCAACTGTCGGTGTCGTACGGTTGCCTTCTGGGCAGACTCGTGGTTGACTCCGCAGCGACAGTGATCCATCTCGGTCGAGAGCGGTGCCGCTGTCGATGGCCCCGCCGGCCTCGTGGTGTGTCTTCCCGCCATGCAGGTGACAGGCGCGCGGTAGCGTGCGGTGATCGTGTTGACCCGTACGGTCTTTGGTGAGACGCTGAAAGCCCGCGCACCAGTCTGCGTATTCCCGGCAGGGTCATGTCTTCATGGGCGCAGCTCATGACGGCTTTCCCGCGGTGCCCAGCCGGCACTTCCGGCGCGCTGACGGGTGCGTACCCCCCTTCCCCCTAGACCTAAACCGTTTCGGTTCGGTCACTCAGCGTGGAGGACCATTCATCATGGCAAAGGCGCTTCTCGGGTACGTCGGCGGCCCCGACCCGCGAATGCTCTCCGAGATGCGACGGCTGCAGCAGCGCGTTCAGGATCTGGAGGCCGAGCTCCTCCGGGTGCAGGCCGAGAACGACGCACTCACCGCTGTCGCTGACGAGCACTCGCTGCTCAGCAGCATCGACCTGGATCAGCGGGAGCCCGCACTCACCTGATCCTGACCCGATCCTCACCGATCGACGCTGCTGCGCTTTGAGCCTCCCGTATACGCGAATACGGTCGTATATGGGACGCAGCTTCCGAGGGACGCCCGGGTGGCGTCCCTTCGTCGTGTCCGAGGAGCCGACGCCGGGGGATGTTGTCGATGTGACGAGGAGACTGCCCTCCCTCCGGCGTGGTCAAACCTCCCTCCGGCGTGGTCAAACCTCCCTCCGGCGTGGTCAAACCGCCGCCTGGCGGGTTGCCGTGCGCATGGCCGGATACAGTCGGCCAGCGGCGACTGTCGAGGCCAGGAGGAGGGCACGTGCACCTGAAGAGTCTGACGCTGCGCGGGTTCAAGTCCTTCGCCTCCGCCACCACGCTGCGCTTCGAACCGGGCATCACCTGCGTGGTCGGCCCGAACGGCTCCGGGAAGTCCAATGTGGTGGACGCGCTCTCCTGGGTGATGGGGGAGCAGGGCGCCAAGTCGCTGCGCGGCGGCAAGATGGAGGACGTCATCTTCGCCGGGACCAGCGGCAGGGCGGCGCTGGGCCGGGCCGAGGTCAGCCTCACCATCGACAACACCGACGGTGCACTGCCCATCGACTACTGCGAAGTCACCATCACCCGGACGATGTTCCGCAACGGGGGCAGCGAGTACGCGCTGAACGGCAGCGTCTGCCGTCTGCTGGACATCCAGGAACTCCTCTCCGACTCCGGTATCGGCCGGGAGATGCACGTCATCGTGGGCCAGGGTCAGCTGGACTCCGTCCTGCACGCCGACCCGATGGGGCGACGGGCCTTCATCGAGGAGGCGGCCGGCGTCCTCAAGCACCGCAAGCGCAAGGAGAAGGCGCTGCGGAAGCTGGACTCGATGCAGACCAATCTCAACCGGGTCCAGGACCTGGTCGCCGAACTCCGCCGCCAGCTCGGCCCGCTCGGGCGCCAGGCGAAGATCGCCCGCCGGGCCGCCGGGATCCAGGCCGAGCTGCGCGACGCCAGACTGCGGCTGCTCGCCGACGATCTGCTCACCCTGCGCAGGGCCGTCGAGGCGGAGGTCGCCGACGAGCTGGCGCTGAAGCTGCGCCGTTCCACGATGGAACAGGAACTGGCGAAGGCTCAGCAGCGCGAGGCCGTACTGGAGGCCCAGGTCGAGCAGCTCGGTCCGCAGCTGGAGGCCGCCCGGCGGACCTGGTACCTGCTCTCCGCCCTCGCCGAACGGGCCAGGGGCACCATCGGGCTGGCCGAGGCCAGGGTCCGGCACGCAGTGAGCAGCGCGCAGGGGGAGGAGCGGCGCGGGCGCGAGCCCGAGGAGCTGGAGCAGGAGGCGGCACGGGTCCGCGAGGAGGAGGCCGCGCTCGCCGAGGCGCTGGAGGAGGCGCAGTACGCGCTGGCCGAGGCGGTCGAGCAGAAGTCCGGTCTCGAAGGTGAACTGGCGGCGGAGGAAGGCCGGTTGAAGGCCGCCGCGCGGGCCGCCGCCGACCGGCGAGAGGGCCTCGCCCGACTGCAGGGGCAGGCGGGGGCGGCCCGCTCCCGGGCGTCCAGTGCGCAGGCCGAGATCGGACGCCTGGCCGAGGCCAGGGACGAGGCGCTGCAACGGGCCGAGTCCGCACAGCAGGAGTACCAGCAGCTTCAGGACCGGGTCGACGGTGAGACGGCTGCCGACGGGCGACTGGACACGGCGTACGAGCAGGCCAGGGCGGCGCTGACCGAGGCAGAGCGCGAACTGGCCGCCGTACGGGACGCCCTGGGTGTCGCCGAGCGCGAGCGGGCGGGGCTGACGGCCCGTCACGAGACGCTGGCGCTCGGGCTGCGGCGCAAGGACGGCAGCGGTGCCCTGCTCGCGGCCGGGGACCGGCCGGCCGGACTGCTCGGACCGGCCGCACAGCTGCTGCGGGTCGCACCCGGGCACGAGGTGGCACTGGCGGCGGCGCTGGGCGCGGCGGCGGACGCCGTCGCGGTGGACGGTGTGGACACCGCCGCCCAGGCGCTGCGGCTGCTGCGCCAGGAGGACGCCGGGCGGGCGGCTCTACTGATCGCGGGCGGCACCGGAGAGTCGGCCGAGCGCGGCGCCTTGCCGCAAGGGGCCTGCTGGGCGGGCGAGTTGGTGGAGGCCCCGGCGGATCTTCGGCCTGCCGTCGATGCCCTGCTGGCCCGGACGGCCGTGGTCCTCGGACTGGACGAGGCGCAGTACCTGCTCGCCGTGCGACCGGAGTTGACCGCCGTCACGGCCGAGGGGGATCTGCTCGGCACCGGCTTTGCGCAGGGTGGGTCGGCCGGCGCGCCGAGCCTGCTGGAGACCCGGGCCGCGGTGGCGGAGGCCGCCGGTCGGATCGCCGAACTGGACGTGCGGTGCGCCGGGTCGGCGGATCGGCTGGCGGCGGCCAAGGAGCTTCGCGGTGAGCTCGCCGCCGAGGTCGAGCGGCTGGCGGTGCAGCGGCGGCAGGCCGAGAAGGAGCAGGCGCAGACCGCCGGTGCGCTCGGTCGGCTCGGCGGGCAGGCCAGGGCGGCGGCCGGGGAGGCCGAGCGGCTCGCGGCTTCCGCGGCCAAGGCGGAGGAGGGCCTGGCGCAGGCCCTGGCGGCGGCCGAGGAGTTGGCGGAGCGACTCGCCGTTGCCGAGGAGTCGGCCGAGTCCGGCGAGGACGAGCCGGACGGTGCGCGCCGCGACCGGCTGGCGCAGGAGGCGAGCAGGTCCAGGCAGGCCGAGCTGGAGGCCAGGCTCTCGGTCCGTACGCACGAGGAGCGGGTGCGGGGTCTGGCCGGGCGGGCGGACCAACTCGACCGCGCCGCCCGGACGGAACGCGAGGCACGCGCCCGTGTGGCGGAGCGCCGGGAGCGTGCCCGGCACGAGGCGTCGGCCGCCACCGCCGTCGCGGCCGGCGCCCGGCAGCTGCTGACCCGGCTGGAGCATTCGCTGGTGGCGGCCGAGGCTGAGCGGGTCGAGGTCGAGCAGACCCGCGCCGAACGCGAGGCCGAACTGCGGGCGGGCCGCGAGACGGGCCGCGAACTCAAGTCCGAGCTGGACAAGTTGGTGGACGCCGGACACCGCGACGAGGTGCTGCGCGCGGAGAAGCGGCTGCGGATCGAACAGCTGGAGGCCAAGGCGCTGGAGGAGTTCGGCATCGAGGGCGGCGAACTGCTCGCCTCGTACGGCCCCGACCAGCCGGTGCCGCCCGCGCTGCCCGAGGACGGCAGGGAACCCGGCGAGCCGAGGCCGTACGACCGGTCCGAGCAGGAACGGCGTCTGAAGGCCGCCGAGAAGGCGTACCAGCAGCTCGGGAAGGTGAACCCGCTCGCGCTGGAGGAGTTCGCGGCGCTGGAGGAGCGGCACCGGTTCCTCGGGGAGCAGCTGGACGACCTGAAGAAGAGCCGCCGGGACCTGCTGGACATCGTCCGGGACGTGGACGCCCGGGTCGAGCAGCTCTTCACCTCGGCCTACCACGACACGGCGGCCCAGTTCGAGGGCGTCTTCTCGCGGCTCTTCCCGGGAGGGGAGGGGCGGCTGGTGCTCACGGACCCGGCGAACATGCTCACCACCGGCATCGAGGTGGAGGCCAGGCCGCCCGGCAAGAAGGTCAAGCGACTCTCGCTGCTCTCGGGCGGCGAGCGCTCGCTGACGGCGGTCGCCCTGCTGGTCTCCATCTTCAAGGCGCGGCCCAGTCCCTTCTATGTGATGGACGAGGTCGAGGCGGCGCTGGACGAGACCAACCTGCGGCGGCTGATCGCGATCATGGAGGAGCTGCGGGAGAGCTCGCAGCTGATCGTGATCACCCACCAGAAGCTGACCATGGAGTCGGCCGACGCGCTGTACGGGGTCACGATGAAGGGCGACGGCATCTCGCAGGTGATCAGCCAGCGCCTGCGCGACGGGCACCGCGAACGCAGGCGGACCCCCGCGCCCCGGCAGGCGGACCCGCAGCCCGTGGGCGAGCCGACGGGCTGATCCACCGGTCCGCACACCGAGGCGTGCACCCGCATCGTGGACCGGTCGCGGATACTGGACGGGTTGTGACTCCTCCCCCTCACGGACGAGGGGGCTTCTCACTCGGCCGCCGTGACCACCTCATGGCGGCCAGGCCCCGACCGGCCCCGACGGCCCGGCCGGGGCGCAGCAGTGGAACGGCAGCGCTCCGTGCGCCCTGCCGACCGAAGGATCACTGTCACCCCTCGGTCAACCGGTCGTGGGATCCAGTAAGGGAGATCTATGTGGAATACGTGATCCTTGCCGTAGTCATCGCCGTGGTCGCCATCGGCGCTGTCGCGGGTCTCGTCGTCAGCGGCAGACGGCACAAGCAGCTGCCCCCGAAGCCGGAGGCGCCGGTCGGACTGGGGGAGCGCGGTACGGCGCCCACGGTCCCGAGCGCGCCCGAGGTCGCCGAGGAGGCCGCGCCGCCCACCGAGGAGCCGGTCGAGACCGTCGAGGAGGCTCCGGCCCCGGAGGCCGTCGAGGAGGCTCCCGCCCTTGAGATCCCCGAGCCGACCGCCGGACGCCTGGTCCGCCTGCGGTCCCGGCTCTCCCGCTCGCAGAACTCGCTCGGCAAGGGGCTGCTCACGCTGCTCTCGCGCGAGCGCCTGGACGAGGACACCTGGGAGGAGATCGAGGAGACCCTGCTCACCGCCGACGTCGGTGTCGCGCCCACCCAGGAGCTGGTGGAGAAGCTGCGCACCCGCGTCAAGGTGCTCGGCACCCGTACTCCCGAGGAGCTGCGCGGGCTGCTGCACGAGGAACTGGTCGCCCTGATCGGCGCGGACGCCGACCGTTCGCTGAAGACCGCCAAGCACGAGGACGACCGCCCGGCCGTCGTCCTGGTGGTCGGTGTCAACGGCGTCGGCAAGACCACCACCTCCGGCAAGCTGGGCCGGGTCCTCGTCGCGGACGGCCGCAAGGTGGTGCTCGGCGCCGCCGACACCTTCCGCGCCGCCGCCGCCGACCAGCTGCAGACCTGGGGCGAGCGGGTCGGTGCGCAGACCGTACGCGGTCCCGAGGGCGGTGACCCCGCCTCGGTCGCCTTCGACGCGGTCAAGGAGGGCATCGCCGAGGGCGCGGACACCGTACTGATCGACACCGCCGGCCGCCTGCACACCAAGACCGGCCTGATGGACGAGCTCGGCAAGGTCAAGCGGGTCGTCGAGAAGCACGGCCCGGTGGACGAGGTGCTGCTGGTGCTCGACGCCACCACCGGCCAGAACGGTCTGGTCCAGGCCCGGGTCTTCGCCGAGGTCGTGAACATCACCGGCATCGTGCTGACCAAGCTGGACGGCACCGCCAAGGGCGGCATCGTGGTCGCCGTCCAGCGTGAGCTGGGTGTCCCGGTCAAGCTGATCGGGCTCGGCGAGGGCGCGGACGACCTGGCGCCGTTCGAGCCGGCCGCGTTCGTGGACGCGCTGATCGGGGACTGAACCACCCGCACCGCCGCACACAGGGTCCGCTCCGCAAGGGGCGGGCCCTTCTGCGTACCCCTCCGGGGGAGGCCTTCAGAGACAGGGCGAACCTTCAGGGGCGCGGGGCTCTGCTTGATCAACTGCGTGCGCGGGAGACTCTGCACCTCCGTGGACGGCCGGTCGCGCAGTTCCCCGCGCCCCTGAGGAGCTGTCCCTTGCCCGGCGAGGCCGGGAGGAGTCTGTTGCCCCTGGGGTCAGGAGGCGAGCCAGGCCGGTTCGGCGGTGCGCTCGCGGCTGCGGTGGCAGGCGTAGGCGAGGGTGCCGAGCAGCAGGCGGGCCTCCGGCGGACAGCCGGCGCTCTCGCGGCACGGGCGGCGCAGCCAGCGGACCGGCCCGAGCGCACCGAGCACGCTGGGCGGGGCGGCGATCCAGCTGCCCTCGCCGTGGCAGGCCAGGTCGAGCGCGGCGTCGTCCCAGCCCATCCGGTACAGCAGCTCGGGCAGCCGCTGCGCGGTGCCGGTGGCGACGAAGAAGAGCAGCCGCCCGGTCGGCAGGGTGAGCACCGGGCCGACCTGGGTGCCCATTCGCTCCAGCCGGACCAGCGCTTGCAGGCCGGGCTGCGTGGGTACGTCCAGTACGTCGAAGGAGCGCCCGGCCGGAAGCAGTACGGGGGCGTCGGCGGCCCAGAGTTCGCGCAGTTCCGCGGCGGGCGGGCCGAGCTCGGGCCGGGGGCTGGCGGTGTGCTCCGGGCCGACGGCGGAGTGCAGACCGGGCGCCGCGCAGTGGGTGGCCAGGCAGCCGCAGTTCCCGTCCGACGGGGTACGGCCGGAACCGACGGCGACCGTCCAGCCCCAGCGGCCGGTGTACTCAGCGGCGGCCTGGAACGCGGTGGCCCGCATACGGCGGCGGGCACCGAATCGGAGATCGCCGAAGAGGTTGTCCATGCCTCCCCCAACAGATTGGGATTGCCGGTGGTTACGGGACGGTGACGGTGCGTCGATTGTCCGATGTGGAGCGCGCTGTGTGTCGGCGGCGCGCGCTGGACGTTGTGCTCCGATTCGGGCCGCCCGCGCCAGGAGTCGCCTTGCCCCGGCGTGGCGGATGCCGGATCGTCGTTGCTGCACTGGGTGTCTCCGTCCTCTTTTATGGCCGACAAGGCCCGTGTCGTCCAAGCGAGTTGAGCGTTGAGCAGGCAGAGCGGACGGGCCGGCGGAGGGCGGAACCGAGCCGGCTACAAGTGAAGCGCGGTACGGCGTCGAGTAGTTCACTCGTAGGGGTGGCGAAAGGTGGCGTTTCCCCGTGGATGCTCCCCCGGATGGCGGATGGGGCGTTACGTTCGGCATACGGAACGCAGCGGACCGCCACCGAGGGCGGGAGCAGAACAGGCACGTCGGGTACGGCGGGCCGGGTCATTTGGCGAGCAGGGCCCCGGGCGGGGCCGGGCGGGATGGGGACGTTCCCATGGCAGAGAAGCAACCGAACGAGAAGCTGACGTCCTGGTTCGGCCGCAGCGGCTGGTCCAAGGGCGAGTTGGCCCGCCAGGTCAACCGCAGGGCCCGCCAGATCGGCGCCCACCATGTCAGTACCGACACCTCGCGGGTGCGCCGGTGGCTGGACGGCGAGCAGCCGCGCGAGCCGATTCCGAAGATCATGTCGGAGCTGTTCTCCGAGCGCTTCGGTTCGGTGGTCTCGATCGAGGACCTGGGCCTGCGTACCGCCGTCCCGGTCAGCACCGTCGGCGGCGGGGTGGACCTGCCGTGGAGCGGCGCGCAGACCGTCCAGCTGATCAGCGAGTACTCGCGCAGCGACCTGATGCTCAACCGCCGGGGTTTCCTGGGCACGTCGCTCGCCCTGGCGGCCGGTGCCGCACTGATCGAGCCGATGCAGCGCTGGCTCACCCCGGGTCCGAGCGGCGCGCCCACCCCGGTCCTGGCCGCGGCCAACGGTGGTGAGCCGCACACCGGCAGGCTGTCCGAGCCGGAGATCCAGCTGCTGGAGCAGACCACGGTGATGTTCCGCCAGTGGGACGCGCAGAACGGCGGCGGGCTGCGCCGCAAGGCCGTGGTCGGCCAGCTGCACGAGGTCACCGACCTGCTCCAGGAGACGTACCCCGAGCAGACCACCAAGCGGCTGTTCCGGCTCACCGCCGAACTCGCCCACCTGGCCGGGTGGATGTCGTACGACGTCGGTATGCACCCCAGCGCGCAGAAGTACTACGTACTGGCGCTGCACGCCGCCAAGGAGGCGGGGGACCGGCCGTTCGGCGCGCTGATCCTGACCGACATGAGCCGCCAGATGATCCACCTCAACCGGGGCGAGGACGCCCTGGAGCTGATCCACCTGGCCCAGTACGGCAGCCGGGACACCGCCACCCCGCGCCAGCAGGCCCTGCTGTACGCGATGGAGGCCCGCGCGTACTCCAACATCGGCGAGGTCAACCGCTGCGCCCGCGCCGCCCGGCTGGCCGAGGACACCTTCAGTGACTGCCGCCCCGGTGACAACGACCCGAACTGGCTCAAGTTCTTCTCCGAGGCCGAGCTCAACGCGGAGAACGCGCACTCCTTCCGCGACCTCGCCTACAACTCCTCCCGCAGCCCGCTCTACGCCTCGATGGCGGCGCCGGTGATGGAGCGGGCCGTGGACCTGTTCCGGCAGGACGGGGACCACGTCCGCAGCTACGCCTTCAACCTGATCGGAATGGCCAGCGTCCATCTGCTGCAGAACGAGCCCGAGCAGGCCGTGGTGATGGCCGATCAGGCCGTGGACATCGCCAGGACGGTCCGCTCGGAGCGGCTGAACACCCGGGTGCGCAAGACTTCGGCCGCTGCCACGCGGAACTTCAAGGGCCTGGACGCGGTCGACCGGCTGGCCGAGCGGGTGGTGCACGACATTCCGGAGTTCACCCCGTCCGTGTGACCGCTGTCCGTGTGACCGCCGACCGGGTTGCCGCGGTCCGGCGGTGAGCCCGTTTTCGGCCACCGACGGCCCTCGGCTCCGACCGTGGACGCCCCGTGGGTATGCATCCGATCGGGTTCCCCCGCCCCGCAGCCCGTGGGCTCCACGGCCGGTGAGCCGTCCGCCGCCCTCCGGCGCTGTGCGGCCGCACAGTAGCGCAGCGGTGTGGGAGGCGCGGCCGTGGTTCACGCACTCGTAACTCTCCCGTCAACGCCGTCACGCCGGTGAAACACCGAGCCGCATCGGCCGAAATCAGCCTTCGGCACTCTCCTCTTCATCGCCGACACCCCGGGTGGCACGGGACAGGGATCCCGGGGGCGGTTTTCATCACAAGGAGACGCCGATGCCGGAGGGCTTCAGCGCGGGCGATACCGCCTTTGTGTTCATCAGTGCGGCCCTGGTCATGTTGATGACCCCGGGCCTGGCCTTCTTCTACGGAGGCATGGTCAGGGTAAAGAGCACGCTCAACATGCTGGCCATGAGCTTCATCTCGCTGGCCATCGTCAGCGTGCTCTGGGTGCTCTACGGCTACTCGCTCGCCTTCGGCCCGGACGCCGGTGCCGGTCTGATCGGCAACCTGGACTTCCTCGGGATGCGCGGCATCGGGTTGAACGACCTCAACGGATCCATCCCGGTCACCGCCTTCGCCTCCTTCCAGTTGATGTTCGCGGTGATCACCCCGGCCCTGATCAGCGGTGCCGTCGCGGACAGAGCCAAGTTCTCGGCCTGGGCGCTGTTCGTGGCGCTCTGGGTGACGGTCGTGTACTTCCCGGTCGCGCACTGGGTGTTCTTCTTCGACAACGGCCACGGCGGCTGGCTCGGCGACCGCAGCGGCGTGATCGACTTCGCGGGCGGCACGGCGGTGCACATCAACGCCGGTGTCGCCGGCCTGGCCCTGTGCCTGGTGCTCGGCAAGCGGGTCGGCTTCAAGAAGGATCCGATGCGCCCGCACAGCCTTCCGCTGGTGATGCTCGGCTCCGGACTGCTCTGGTTCGGCTGGTTCGGCTTCAACGCGGGCTCCGCGCTGGCCGCCAACGGCGTGGCGGGGATGGCCTTCCTCAACACCCAGATCGCCACCGCCGCCGCGATGCTCGGCTGGCTCGCCTACGAGCGGATCAAGCACGGCGCGTTCACCACGCTGGGCGCTGCCTCCGGCGCGGTGGCCGGGCTGGTCGCCATCACCCCGGCCTGTGGCTCGGTCTCGCTGCTCGGCGCCATCGCCATCGGCCTGATCGCCGGGGCCGCGTGTGCGGCCGCGATCAGCCTCAAGTACCGCCTGGGCTTCGACGATTCGCTGGACGTGGTCGGTGTGCACGCGGTCGGCGGCATCATCGGCTCGCTCGCGGTGGGCCTGTTCGCCACCGGCCATGTCGGGCAGACTGCCCAGGGCCTGTTCTACGGCGGCGGGTTCGGGCAGCTCGGCAAGCAGGCGATGGGTGTGGTCGTGGTCGGTGTCTACTCCTTCGTGCTCTCCTGGCTGATCGGCACGGCGATCCACAAGACCATCGGCTTCCGGGTCGCCGAGGAGGTCGAGGTCGCCGGGATCGACCAGGCCGAGCACGCGGAGTCGGCCTACGACTTCAGTGCGGTGGGCGCAAGCCTGGCCCGTGCGCTGTCCGTCCCCGCCGTTCCCGCCGTCCCCTCCGTCGCGAGGGCCGTCGAGCGGCCTGCGGCGAAGGACACCGATCCGGTCGTCGGGAAGACTGTCGACAAGGCCGCCGGCAAGGCCGTTGAGAAGACCACCGAGAAGACTGCCGAGAAGACCGAGGTCGACGCCCGATGAAGCTCATCACCGCCGTCATCAAGCCCCACCGACTGGACGAGGTGAAGTCCGCCCTGCGCGACTTCGGCGTCCACGGCCTCACCGTCACCGAGGCCAGTGGCTACGGCCGCCAGCGCGGTCACACCGAGGTCTACCGGGGGGCCGAGTACACCGTCGACCTGGTCCCGAAGCTCCGGATCGAGGTCCTGGTCTCCGACGAGGACGCCGACGAGCTGATCGACGTCCTGGTCAAGGCCGCCCGCACCGGACGGATCGGCGACGGCAAGGTCTGGAGTGTCCCGGTGGACACCGCCGTCCGGGTCCGTACCGGTGAGCGCGGGCCCGACGCGCTCTAGACAACCGTGCACGTCCTCCGGGGCGGGGGGGGGGGGGGGGGGCCCCCCCCCGCCCCGCCCCCCCCCCCCCCCCCCGCCACCCCCCCGGGCCGCGCCCCCCCCCGCGCGCCCCCCCCCCCCCCCCCCCCCCCCGGGGCCCCCG
>NZ_JARZAJ010000054.1 GCF_029892105.1 Kitasatospora sp. GP82
GCGCCGGCGCCCCCCGGGGGGCCGCCGCCCCCCCCCGCCCGCCGCCCCGCCCCGGGGGCGGGGCGGGCCCGCCGGCCCGCCCCCCCCCCCCGTCGACCGTCCGGTCGCGTCGTGGCTACAGGGGAAGAGCTTGTTCGTGTGTTTGCATCTTCTCCTGGAGGTGTGCATGCGATGAGTGAGAACCGTCGTCAGGACATGTGGGCGCGGGCTGGTGTGCCGCGACGGCAGCTGTTGACCTCCGCCGCGCTGGCGCCGGTACTGGCCGGGACGGGAGCAGCCGTTGCTCATGCCGAGCCAACTGCGGCCGGTGGAAAGGACGGTGGGGACCCGGTCAGGCCGGTGCCCACCACCGAGGCGGACTGGAGAGGGGTTGCGCAGGCTCTGGGCCGACCGGGCAACCTGATCCGTGGGACGTACTATCACACCGCCTTCCCGCGTGGGGACCTGTGCGTGGTTTCGCGCGGTGTCACCGTCACACCGGGGCTTGCACTGGGTTCGCACGTGTCCTTCGTCCGGTACAGCGACGGCAGCAGGATGCTGATGGGCGACTTGGTGGTCGCCGAAGGCGAGTTGCAGAGGGTGACCGATGCCCTGCAGGCCCAGGGGATCGCGCAGACCGCCATCCACAAGCACCTGCTTGCGCAGACCTCCGACGTCTGGTGGACCCACGTCTGCGCACACGGTCACGACGAGGTGGCCCTGGCACGCGGTCTGCGCGCAGCGCTCGATCACACCTGCACCCCGCCCCCGACCCCGCCGGTTCCGCTCCAGCCCATCGACCTGGACACCGCCGGAATCGACGCCGCGCTGGGCGCCAAGGGGACGAACAACGGCGACGTCTACACCTGTGTCTTCGTCCGCCGCGAGACCGTCACCGACGAGGGGCACATCCTGCCGCCGGGCCTGGGGGCGACCACGGCCTTCAACTTCCAGCCGCTGGGCCGCGGTCGGGCCGCACTCAGCGGCGACCTCGCCATGGTCGCCGGCGAGGTCCAGGAGGCTCTCAAGGCACTGCGGCGCGGCGGGATCGACCTCGTCGAGCTCCACAACCACGGCTTGACGGACGAACCCCGCCTGTTCTTCACCCACCTCTGGGCCGTGGGCGACGCCGTCACGCTCGCCGGAGCGCTTCGCCCCGCGGTGGTCGCCACCAATGTCGTGCCGAGCCCCTGACCGTCGAGCGCAGGTGACTGCCGGATCTCGTGGCTCCATGGGCCGCAGGCATGGAATGTGACAGCTGGAGTCCTTGGAGTGATCATGTGTTGCCGGAAGAGCTCGCCGCGCCGAGCAGCCGGCCCTGGCGGGACGTCTACGCCGCGTCGAGTGCCCGGCACTCCTACGTCCTGGAGGACGTGCTCTTCTCGATGATGGCGCACATGTCCTACGACCTGCCGCTGGCCCTGCGGAGGATGGCCGAGCGGGAAGACCCGCGCAGCCACATCGCCGACTTCGAGCGGATGAACGAGGTGCTGGACTCCAGCATCGAGGAGGTCGAGGACCACGTTGCCGCCCGCTACTGCCGCGGGCTCGCCTTTCTGGACCATCTGTTCACCCGCGGCGAGAAGCTGCTGACCGGTGACGGGATCCGGGTCGTCCGGGGCCTGGCCTGGTTCAACCTGGACAGGCTGCTGGATCCGCAGCCCGCCGAGGCCGCGAAGCGGTCGATCGAGCGGAGCACGGCCGTGGTGATCGCAGAAGCCCGCTGTGCAAGGGGCTGGAAGCTGCGCCTCGTCCAGCGTGTCGTGCGCCGGCTGGTCCCCGCTCGGCGGCAACGGCCACCGGCGGGAAGTCAAATGCATTCCTGATGCTCAATCAGATGCATGCCCCGCCCCGATATTTCCCCCGCCGCGGCGGGCGAATCCGGCCCTCCGTCCGTTCCGAGGAGTGCCTATGATGCCCTCCACCTGGTGGTTCTAGTACGGAGGGGGACTGGCTGTGGAACGGAACGACCCGGAAGGGGTGAGGTTCAACGTCCTCGGGCCACTGGAGGTATGGGCCGGCAACGCCAGGGTCCAGCTCGGCGGGCCGGTCCGGGAGCGGGTCCTCGCCATGCTCCTGCTGGAGCCGGGCCGGGTGGTGCCGGTCTCCCGGCTGGTCGAGGCCGTCTGGGCGGACGACCCGCCGGAGACCGCCGCCCACCAGGTCCGCAAGGCCGTCGCCGACCTTCGGCACCGCATTTCGAACGGCGCCAGGACCATCGTCACCGACGGCCCCGGCTACCGGATGGACCTCGCCGAAGGCCAGCTCGACCTCGCCGTCTTCGGCGATCTCGTCCGCCGGGCCAGGGCGGCCGTGGCTGCGGGGAACCCCGAGGAGGCGGTGTCGGCGCTGCGCTCCGCGCTGGCGCTCTGGCGCGGCCCGGTGCTGTCCGGGGCGGCCGGCATGGTCATCGAGGCGGCCGCCGCCACGCTGGAGGAGCGGCGGCTCAGCGCGGCCGAGCAGAGCTTCGAGCTGCGGCTGGGGCTGGGCGAGACCGGCGCGATCGCCGCCGAACTGCGCGAACTCGTCGCCGAGCATCCGCTGCGCGAAACGCTGCGCGGCCAGTTGATGCTCGCGCTCTACCGCTCCGGCCGGCCGGCCGAGGCCCTGGAGGAGTTCGGCCGTGTCCGGGAGCTGTTGCGGGACGAGCTCGGGATCGACCCGGGCGCCCAGCTGGCCGCACTGCACGAGGGCATCCTGCGCAACAGCCCGGAGCTCGCGGCGCCCGAACCGCCGGCCGTACCGACCGCGCCGGACGTCCAGCGGGTCGCCGCCGGCGGCCGGCCGCGCGCCGAGGCACCCTCCACCCTCCCGTACGACCTGGCGGACTTCACCGGCCGCGAGCAGGAGCTGAAGCGCATCGGAGAGGTCGGCACGCTGCCGCACGAGGAGCGGACGCCGGTCGTCGCCATCGACGGGATGGGCGGCTCCGGCAAGACCTCCCTGGCGGTGCGGGCCGCACACCAGCTGGCCGAGTGCTACCCCGACGGCCAGCTCTACATCGACCTGCGCGGCCACACCCCCGGCGAGCAGCAGCTGCAACCCGGCGCCACCGTCGACATCCTGCTGCGCGCCCTCGGGCTGCCCGCCGACCGGATACCGGAGGCGCGCGAGGACCGCTGTGCACTGTGGCGGGCCACCGTCTCGCAGCGCCGGCTGCTGATCCTGCTGGACAACGCGGCCGACACCTCCCAGATCCTGCCGGTGCTGCCGCCGACCCCCGGCTGCCTGGTCCTGGTCACCAGCCGGGCGCGGCTGGTGGACCTGGACGGCGCGGACTGGATCTCGCTCGGCGCCATGCCCCCGGCCGAGAGCGCCGACCTGATCGCCGGCACCCTCGGCCGGCAGCAGGCGGAGAACGAGCCGGAGGCCGCCGCCGAACTGGCCGAGCTCTGCGGACACCTCCCGCTGGCCCTGCGGCTGGCGACCGCCCGACTGCGCAACCGGCCGCTGTGGACCGTCGGTTACCTGGTCGACCGGCTCCGCGACGACTCCCGGCGGCTGGACGAGCTTAGCTCCGGCGAGCGCAGCGTGGAGGCCACGCTGCGCCTGTCGTACCAGGCCATGGGGGAGCGGTACCGGGTGGCGTTCCGGCTGCTCGGGCTGCATCCCGGGGCGGACATCGACCTCTGGTCGGCGGCGTCCCTGCTGGGCACCGGCCCCCAGGAGGCCGAGGACATCCTGGAGCGGCTGCTGGACTTCCACCTGCTCCAGCAGCATGAACTCGGGCTGTACACCTTCCACGACCTGGTCCGCAGCTTCGCGCAACGCCTGCGCAACGAGGACCCGGAGCAGAGCCGGCGCGCCGCGCTGGAGCGCGTGCTCGACTACTACCTGGCGGCGACGGGACAGGCGTGCGACCTGATGTTCCCGGGCCGCGAGCTGACAGAGTCCCGGCGAATCGGGACGGTCTTCGGCCTGCCGCCGGTGCAGAGCCAGGCCGAGGCCCTGCACTGGTTCGACCGGGAGAAGAACAGTGTCCTTGAGGCGGTGCGGCTGGCGGCGGTGAACCGGTTCCCGCAGCATGCCGCCGAGATCGCCCGCCATGCCGTGTTCCATCTGAACCTGCGGGGTCTGCACCAGGAGTTCACGGCCCTCGCGTCAGCCGGAGCCGCCGCGGCGCGTGAAGCCGGCGACCACCAGCTGACGCGTATGCACCTGTTCAACCTCGCGGTCGCCCAGTGGAAACTCGGTGAGTTCCAGCAGGGAATCACTGCGGCGAGCGAGGGTCTCGAGTGCGCCCGGACCTCCGGTGACCGCCGGGGGGAGGGACTCTGCCTGCACGCCCTGGGGATGCTGCACAGCGCGACCGGGAACCTGGCCCGGGCGCGGGAGGAACTGCGGCAGGGCATCGCCATCCACCGGGACATCGGCGACCGGCGCCACCAGGCGCAGGCGCTGACCCATCTGAGCGAGGTGTCCACCTGGCTCGGCAGCCACGACGAGGGGATCCGGGCCGCCGAGGAAGCGGTGCGGCTCAGCCGGGAGCTGAAGAGCGAGGTCAGCGAGATCGTGTCGCTGGCCGATCTCGCCTACGCCCACCTCGCCTCGGGCCGGGACGAGGAGGCGGTCGGCCTGCTCGATCGGGCCCGGAAGATGTGCCAGACGTCGGAGGTCCCGGAGAACGTGGTGCTGGTCCTGGTGCTCTCGGCGGACGCCTACGACCGTCTGGGCCGTACCGAAGAGGCGGACGTCTTCGCGGAGCAGGCACGTGAACTCGTCCACAAGCGGGGAACACCCATGCGCCGGTCCACGGTCGAGAACATCCTCGGACTCGTCCAACAGCGGCGCGGCGATCGGATGAGTTCGCTCCGTTCCTACCAGCGGGCCTATGAGTTCGCCGTCTCGATCGGCTACCGGATCGAGATGGCCCACGCACTGGGCGGCCTGGCGGAGGTCTCGTCGTTGCTGGGCGACACCCAAGCGGCGGCCGACCACCGGGATCGGGCCGCCGGTCTCTTCGACGGGATGGGAGTGCCCGAGCACGCCCGTCGGGGTCTGATGCCCGCTCACTGACCGGCGAGGGCCGGTCCCGAGTCGCTCGCCAGAATCACGGGGGCGGAGGGCCGCTCCTGCCCCGACACGGCCGTCCCGCAGCCGATGACGGCGGCAAGCGCGAAAATTCCGATAAGTGTGGCCAGCTTGGCGCGCATAGCACTCTCCTGAAGGTTCCTCGGCTGTCGTTTTCGACATCACCGATACTCGTCGCCGCCGTTCCCGCTCCGCTCCCGGTGCCGTCCCGCTCCCGGCGGTATCGGAGCGATATCGCGGGAACGCGGCCCCGGGTGGACCTCGGTCAGCAGCGGGATCCGGTCGCCGCCGGGCCGGCCTGCGACGCCACGATCCGTGGGCCCCTGGCGGTGAGGACCACGTCGGTGTGGGCCGGGCCCGACTCGTAGTCGGCCAGGTCGAGCAGCGCGGTGACGCTGGAGCGGATCAGCATCTGCTCGCGTTCCGGCAGGGGGGCCGGGAGCACATGCCCGCCGCTCTGCTTGGCGGTGATGCCGATGACATAGTGCGCGCCATCGACGGTGAGCGTCTCGACGCTGAACTCCGGCCCCACCGCGTACTCTTCGACCAGGTAGGGACCCGGGGGTCCGGTCTCGTCGATCCGCCGGCGCCACGCGTCGAGCCCGGCCTCGTCCGACACCAGGGCGGCACCCCGGCCGTCCGCCAGGTCGGAGGGCTCGACGGTCACCGGCAGACCGAGGCGGTGTGCCGCGGCGCGGACCTCCTCGGCCGTGTCGACGGTCACCGCGCGGACCACGGACACGCCGAGTGCCCCCGCCTCGGCCGCGAGCGCCCGGACGGTGTTCACCATCAGGAAGCGGTCGGATTCACGGTTGTCCGGCATTCGTTGTGGCGGTCCCTTCTCTCAGTACGGCCTCGACTGCGGATGACCGCGGTCGGTGCACAGACCTGGGCGAACGCGGGAACATCCTCAAGCACCAGGGACTGGGCCCCGACGATCGCACGGTCGCCGACCGTGACCGGGCCGAGCACGGTCGCATTGGTGCCGAGGACCACACCGTTGCCCACCACCGGATGCCGGCGCTCTCCCTCGGGGCGGTCCCGGTCGCGCCACCACCCGACCGCGCCCAGCGTCACCTGGTGGTAGACGGTCACATCGTCCCCCACCCTCGCGGTCTCCCCGATCACCACGGCCGCGCCGTGGTCGATGAACACCCGCCGTCCCAGGGCCGCACCGGGATGGATCTCCACACCCGTCGTCCGGCGGGCGACCCTGGCCATCGTCCGGGCGAGCAACCGGAATCCGCGCCGGTACAGCGGATGGGCCAGCCGATGCGTCCACAGCGCGGGGAGCGCGGGGTGCCACAGCGCCTCCAGCCTGCTGCGGACGGACGGATCCCGCTCCAGGACCACGCACAGGTCCTCGTACATGGTGGACAGAACTCGGCTTGTCCGCACGGATGTTCCCCTTTCGGCGGCGAGTGCGCGGGTTTCAGTCCACTGACACGGCGGCAGCGAGCCGCTCGCGTACGACGGCGACGGTGGTGTCGACCAGGCTGCGCAGTGCGGCGACCACCTCCGGGTCGTCGTACTCACCGGCCGGGTTGCGCCGCCGCACCGCGTGGCCGACCGCCACCGGCTCGTGCTCGACGACCAACGCCCCGCAGCGGGTGAGGAGTTCGCGCAGGGCGGGCTGGGCGTCCACCGCGCCGCGAGCCCCGGGCGAGGCACTGGCCAGCGCGATCACCCGGCCTTCGAGCGGGCTGACCTCACCCCGGGAGAGCCAGTCCAGGGCGTTCTTCAGCACACCGGAAGCGGCCCCGTTGTACGACGGAGTACTGATGAACACCGCATCGGCGTCCGCCACCTGCTCCTGCGCCGCGCGGACCGCCGCAGAGGAGTCCTCGGCCTCCAGGTCCTGGTCGAAGTAGGGCAGCAGGCCCGGCGACAACACCGAGATCTCGGCGTCGGGAACGGACTCCAGCAGCAGGCGCCGCACCGTGGCGAGCACAGCGGAATTCGCCGACTCGCGCCGGAGCGAACCGGAAATCAGGACAGTCTTGAGCACGACTACATCTCCTCCTCAGCCTGGTGCCGACCGTGTTCGTCGACCCGCCGGTCAGTGTGCTCGGCGGGGTTCCCGTTCCGTTCCCGCTCGCCGTGGGAGCGGAACGGGAGTGCCCGCGACCAGTCTGGATCTCAGCCGGAGACCCCGGCCGCAACAGATCAGGCATCAGTTAAGGGAAATACATGCGAACGATCGAGCTGCCGAGCAGAGCAGCGGGCCATGCCGCCCCAATCACCCACGTCGCCTTCCGGAACGACGGCAAGCGTCTTGCGACCTCCTCCTACGACGGCACCGTGATCGTCTGGGACACCACGGAACCGAGCCGGCCGATCCGGCTGGCCCAGTTGCGGCACCGACGCCTCGTCAACTCCTCGGTCTGGAATCCGGCCGTCCCCGAGCTGCTCGCCAGCGCCTCGGCCGACAAGACGGTGGCCGTCTGGCGGATCCCCGAGGACGGGCCGACCAGCGTGGTCAGCGTCCTGGCCCGGCACACCGACGACATCAACTCGGTGGCCTGGATGCCCGACGGCGAGCGCCTGATCTGCGTCTCCGAGGACGGCCGGGCGACCATGTGGAACGCGCTCACCGGCGCCTTCCTCGGCGAGGTCGGCTCGCACACGGCGCACTGCATGATGGTCTCGGTCAGCGCGCAGGGCCTGGTCGCCACGGTCGGCGAGGACGGCATGGTCTCGGTGACCGACCCCGGCTCCGAGCGCGAGCCGGTGACCCGCCACTACGAGTCGTCCATCGAGGGCTGCTCCTGGTCGCACGACGGGCAGGTCCTGGCCATCGCCCGCGACGACGGCCGGGTCGACCTGCTCTCCCCCGAGCTGGCGCAGCTGGCCGGCTTCGAGGTGGCCAACTCGGCCGCCCGCAGCGTGGAGTGGTCGGACGACGACACCAGACTGGTGGTCGGCGCCTACGACGGCGGGCTGCACTTCTTCGACCGCACCGGCACCCGCCTGAACCAGGCGGCCGACCCGCGGATCTGGCCGCGATCGGTCTCCACCGCCCGGGGTCTGGTCGCCGCCGGGAGCTTCTGGAGCCGCCCGCACATCCTGTCCTTCGCCGACGCCGGTGAGCTCTCGGCGCCCACCGAGGCCACCCACGGACCCAACGCCCTCGCCCGGATCGGCGACGAGCTGCTGGTCGGCTGCGACTCCGGCGCGGTGGTCGCGATCGAACTCGGCTCCCACGAGCCGGCCGTGCGGGTGCTCGACCTGGCCGAGGGCCCGGTGCTCTCGCTCGCGGTACGCGGCCGGACGATCTACGCCGGTACGTACACCGGGCAGGTGGTGAGCTGCACCAGCGGTCCCGAGGGCGGCGAGCGTACCGTCAGCGAGCCGCTCGGGGCGCCCGTACCGTCGCTCTGCGTGGACGGCGACGTGCTGATCGCCGGAACGTACAACGGCGAGTTCGTGGCGCTCGACCCCGACACCCTCGCGGTGATCGACCGGCGGGAGGCGCACGGCGGATCGGTCAAGTCCCTTGTCCCGCTGGCCGATGGAGGCTTCCTCTCGGCGGCCACCGACCGCACCATCGCCGTCGGCGGCTTCCAGGACCGCAGCACGCTGTGGGAGCACGGCAACCTGGTCAACGCCGTCACCGAACTCGCCGGGCAGGTGGTCGCCAGTGCCTCGCGCGACCACACCGTCAAGGTGGGCCGCCTGGTCGACGGCGAGGCGGCGCAGGTCCAGACACTGCTGGGACCGGACGAGTCGGTGAAGTGCGTCGCCGTGCTCGGCACCCCGGACGCGCCGGTGGTGCTCGCCGGCTCCTACGACTTCGGCCTGTACGCCTGGGAGGTGGACTGGGCGGACAGCCCGGGCACCCTCGCCTCCGGCCGGGTACTCGACGAATTCCGACAGGGCCTGTCCTGCATGCTGCCGCTCAGCGCAGACCGGGTCGCTGTCGCGGGCTGGGACGGACGAATCGCCGTGGTGAGCCACGGGAAGAACGGAGAGGTCCAAGTGGAGCGCTCGGTCCAGCTGCACGAGGTGCTGGCGGTGACGGCATGACCGTCATGACGACTACCGAACCCCTGTCCACGCTCGACACCGCCGTCCGCGCGCGGGTGGGCATCACCCTGGAGCGGGCGGCCGGCGTCCGGGCCGAGCTGGTCACCTTCCACGGCCTGCCGGACGGCTGCGAGCACGTCGCCTGCGTCCTCCCGACGCCCGGCACCGCCGCGAACGGTGCCTCGAAGGAGCCGGCGAGCGAGATGATCGCACCGCTGGTGCGGCTGCACAGCGAATGCCTGACCGGCGACGTCTTCGGCTCCGCCCGGTGCGACTGCGGTCCGCAGCTGGACGAAGCCCTGGAGCGGATGGCGGCCGAGGGCGGCGTGGTGCTGTACCTGCGTCAGGAGGGCCGCGGCATCGGTCTCTTCAACAAGCTGGACACCTACCTGCTGCAGGACCAGGACATCGACACCTTCGAGGCCAACCGGCAGATCGGACGCGGCGCCGACGAGCGCGACTACACCGCGGCGGTCGCCATGCTGCGGGCCCTGGGGCTGACCCGGATCCGCCTGCTCACCAACAACCCGGACAAGGTCGACCAGTTGCGTGCCCTCGGTATCGAGGTCGACGAGGTGGTGCCGACCGGAGTCCACCTCACCGCGGAGAACGCCCGCTACCTGGAGGCCAAGGCGCGGCTGGGCAACCACACCCTGACCGACACGCCCCTGACCGACGCATCGAAGTGGAACCTGGAGGACCAGCAGTGGAGCTAGCCGATGTCGCATCCTCGCCGCACTTCAAGGAGGACGCCGCGATCGCCGAGCCCGGCCGGGTGCCGTCCGGGCAGCAGCCGGGCACCACCGACCCGCAGCGCCTCGCGGCCCTGACGGAGGACCCGGCCGTCCCGCTCGCCGAGCGGCTCGCCGCCGGAAGTCTGCTCGGCCTGCTCGGCGATCCCCGCCTCGGGCCGACGCCGGCCACCGTCCACGTCCCCGCCGCGACCGTCGAAGTCGGCCTGCCCGCCGAGGAGGTGGCGCCCGTCACGGCCGCCTGGGCGCACGTCGGGGTCGAGGAGTCCTGGATCGCCAAGGAAATCCCGGTGCACACCGTGCGGCTGGCGGAGTACTTCCTCGCCACCTACCCGGTCACCAACGGCGAGTACGCCCGCTTCCTGCGCGAGAGCGGCCACCAGGCCCGGCCCACCACCTGGTACCTGGGCGCCTACCCCTGGGATCGGGCCAACCACCCGGTCGCGGGCGTGCAGCCCGAGGACGCCGAGGCCTACGCGGCCTGGCTGACCGCGGAGACCGGCCACCCCTGGCGGCTGCCCACCGAGGCCGAGTGGGAGTACGCCGCCAAGGGTCCGGACGGCCTTGAGTTCCCCTGGGGCGCGGAGTTCGACCCCGACGCCGCGAACACCCGCGAGTCCGGTGTGCACACCACCAGCCCGGTGGGCGCGTTCCCGGCCGGCCGCTCCCCGTTCGGCGCCCACGACATGGCCGGGAACGTCGAGGAGTACGTCCTGGACACCTACGTCCCTTACCCGGGCGGCCCGTTCGTCGAGGACCACCTGGTCCAGGCGATCGGCGAGTACCGGGTCGCCAGGGGCGGCAGCTTCTCCCGGTTCGGCGATCTGACCCGCACCCGGCGGCGGCACGGCGCCTTCCCCGGGCCGCTCTATCCGGTGGGCTTCCGGCTGGCGACCAGCGAGCGGCCGGTATGACCGCCACCGCCCAGGTTCCGCTCGCGGACGCCGCCCGGGCACTCGCCGAGCGGGCGCCCGGGCGGGCCGAATCGACCGCGCCGTTCGGTGCGGTGGAGGCGGAGGCCCACCGGCTGCTGCCCGCCCTGGCCGGACTGCGCCCCACGCTGGGCGCCACTCCGCTCGTCCCGGTGCCCAGCGCGGGAGGGCGGGGCCGGGTCTGGCTGAAGCTGGAATCCGGTAACGCCACCGGGACGGTGAAGGCCAGGACCGCGTACGCGCTGCTCTGTGCCGCCCTCGCCCGGGCCGGCTCCGCCCGGGTGCGACTGGTGGAGTACTCCGGCGGCAGCCTCGCCGTCGCGCTCGCCGAGTTCTGCGCGCTGCTCGGTCTCGACCTGCACCTGGTCGTGCCGTACGGCGCCCCGGAGCGGCTGGTCCGCGCCCTGCGCAACCAGGGTGCGGAGGTGTCGAGCGGCCGTGAGGGCACGGGCTTCCTCGGTGCACTGGACGAGGCCGTCCGGGTCTCCGAGTCCCAGGGGCGGCAGCTGCTGCTGCAACACTGCGCCGCCGAGGCCGCCGCCATGCACCGGGAGCACACCGGCGCGGAGCTCGCCGGACAGCTCGCCCAGCAGGGCGTGGCCCCGGCCGCGCTGGCCGCATCCGTCGGTACCGGGGGCACCGTCCTCGGGGTCTCGCTCGCCCTGCGCGAGCGCTGGCCCGACCTGCGGACGCTCGCGGTCTTTCCGGCCGAGGCCCCGTACGGGGACACCGCCGCGCCCAACGCCGAGCGGCGGATGAACGGAACCGGCGGGCTCGGGCACGGACTGCGGCAGCCGCTGCTCGCCCCGTTCCAGGAGCGGTTCGAGTTCCGCACGGTCGGCTACCCGGACGCGCTGGACGCGATGCGACAGCTGCGCGCGGCGCACGGGATCGCCGTCTCCAGCAGCGGCGGCGGCGCCTGGCTGGCGGCCTCTCAGGTGGTGGACAACACGGACGGCGGCGGCTCGACGGATGCCCTCGCCGTGGTAGCCGGACGCGGAACGATCGAGGAGTGGAGCCATGCAGCAGGTGACTGAACGAGCGACCGGCGAGTACGACGACTACCGCAGGATCGTGCACGACTCCTTCCAGCACTGGTACCGGGAGGGCAAGGACTCCTGGACCGGCGCGCGGACCAACGACCGGGTGGCCGACTTCGTCTGCGCCTCGGCGCCCCCGGAGTGCCGGCGAGTGCTGGACATCGGCTGCGGCCGGGGCCACCAGACGGCCGAGATCGCGACCCGGCTCGACGCCGAGGTGACCGGTCTCGACCTGCTGGACGTCTGGGACGCGCCGACTCCCCGGCGCGGCACGGCCCGACTGCACCAGGGCGACTTCCTGGGCTTCGCCGCCGACCCGGTGGACCTGCTGGTGGACAACGGCTGTCTGCACCACCAGCGCCGGGAGGACTGGCCAGGCTGGATCGGGCACGGCCGGGAGCTGCTGCGACCCGGCGGCGTCTGGACGATCAGCTGCTTCCTCAGCCCGGGCTCCGAGGTCGTGGCGATGCCGCTGGCCGACGGCCGCCACAACTGGTGGCTGACCGAGTCCGCGCTGCTCGAGCTCTTCGCCGAGCAGGGGTTCGAGTCGATCGGGAGCCTTGTGATCGACCGTCAGTTCAACTACCAGGGGGCCTGGCTGAAGTATCTGGCCGTCTCCTTCACCCAGAGCGAAGAATGAGGAGGGGAGCATGCACATAGTGATGCTGGAAGTCGCGCTCGCCCGCGGCTTCGCCTATCTGGAAGACCTGTCCGACGCCGGGATCGAGGTCAGCCTGGTCGTCAGGAGTCTCGACGCGTACGCAGGCGCAGCGGACTTCCAGGGGCACAAGCGCGCCACGCGGATCATCGAGGTCCCGGACACCGAGCAGGCCGAGGACCTGGCAGGGCGGATCCGCGACCGGCTCGGCCCCAATCCGCCCGACGGCGTCTTCTGTGTCACCGAACGCTGCATGCCCGCCGCGGCCCGACTGGCCCGCGACCTGGGCGTGCCGCACGAGTCCGTGGAGACCGTGCGACTGCTGCGCGACAAGGCGGCGGTCCGCGCCCTGCTCGACCGGGCCGGGCTGGGTACGCTGCGCTGGCGCTCGGTGGAGCAGGTCGCCGACGGTCTCGCGGCGGCCGAGGAGATCGGCTACCCGGTGGTGGTGAAACCGCTGTCCGGCTACGCCTCCATCGGCGTGTCCGTGGTCTGGGCGCCGGAGCAGGCGGAGCACGCGCTGCACGAGGCGCTCGGCGCACCGGGCGGCGGCCGGGCGCTGATCGAGGAGTACGCGGCCGGCCGCCATGTCAGCGCCGAGCTGCTGGTGCAGGACGGACGGCCGGTCGTCCTCGGCTTCGCCGAGCGGCTGCCCGTCCGCCCCGGCACCACGGCCGAACTCGGCGGACACTTCCCCGCGCAGTTCGAACAGCGCGGCGCCGCACGGCAGTTCGCCCTCGACGTGGTGGCCGCGCTGGGTATCCGGAACAGCCCGATCCACCTGGAGATGCTGGTCACCCCGACCGGCCCCGAACTCATCGAGGTCAACGGCCGGATCGCCGGACATGTGGTCACCCGGCAGATGGAACTGGCCCTCGACCGCTCGCTCACCATGGACCTGGCCGCACTGGCCACCGGGCAGCCGGTGCGCGAGGCCGCCGAGCCGGTCGCCGTCTCCGCGCTGCGCCACATGTGGACCGAGCAGGGCGGTGTGGTCCGCTCGGTCGAACTGCCCGAGGAGCCCGTCCCCGGCATCGCCGAGTGCCGCCTCGGGGTCGGCCCCGGCGACCTGGTGCGTCCACTGCGGCACAACTACGACCGGATCGGGCACGTTCTCACCGTGGGCCCGACCGCCGCGGACGCGGCCCGCCTGGCCGATGAGGCCAGGGCCCTCATCCGGGTCGAACTCGACCACGTACCGGACACCACCGAACCGGCCGACTTCCCGGTCGTCATGGCCGACGGCCGCCATGTCCTGCTGCTGCTCGGACCGGACGGCATCGCGGGCGAACGGGTCATCGACGCCGTCGGCGCCGCCGCGGACCAGGTCAGCGTGGTCTGGAGCGGCGCACCGGACGCCGCCGCCGCCGTACGGCTGTACTGGGCCGAACGCTGCCGGGGCCGGTGGTACACCGCCCCCGACGACGTCGCGGCCCGCCGGGCGCTCGCCGCGCTGCACGCCGAAGCGCTGCCCGTCGACGCCGTCGTCACCTTCGCGCCGTCGCTCGCCGCGCTGGCCGACACCCTGTCGGCGATGCTGCGAGGAGAGGAGCTGCCCGCCGCGGAGACCGCCACCGGCGCGGGGCCGGTCGCCGGGCCGGGACACACCGTCGTGTCGCTGCTCACCGACGACGGCGTGCACCACCTGGGCGTCGTCGAGGACCTGGGCGCCGACCCGGACGGCCACCGCACCCTGCGCTACCCGGCACCGCTGTCCGAGGCCGACCGCACCGCCCTGCTCGACCGGGCCGCCGAGACCCTGCGTCAGTCGGGACCGCGCCGCGGCGCGGTCCGTGTCCTTCTTCCGCGCACCGGCGCCGCGCTCGCGCAGCCCGGTCTGGACGACCACACCCGGGCCCTGCTGGACGCCGTCCACCCCCGGGACGTGGTATCCACCGTGACCGCCGCCGCCCTCGGCCGGCCGATCCGCCTGCCCGCGCCCCGCCCCGGCCGGCACGCCCTGCTGCGTACGGTGGCCGGACCGACGGGTTCGTTCCGGGTCGTCGAGGCCACCCCCGCGACCGAAATGTACGACGACCCGGCCGTCGCCTCGGTGGGCGTCCCGCTGCCCGCAGGCAGCGTGCACCACGCGGACCGGCACGCGCCGGAGTACCGGCCCACCGCGCTCTGGTACGTCGTCACCGGCACCGGCGAGACGGACTGCCGCGACGCCGCCGCCCGCATCGCCGCCAACCTCCGTTTCCGGTACGCCGAGTTGGACCAGCGCACCCATGTGCTGCTGCTCGACCGCACCGGTGGCGCGGCCTGGACCACCGACGACGGTGCGCCCGTCCTGCCGCCCGAGCGGTTCCGGCTGAGCGTGCTCAGCGGACACCCCGCCCTCGGCACGCTGCCGGCCGCCCCGGCGGATCTGGTGCAGCGCACCGACATCCTCGACCTGGACGCGGTGACCCGCACCGTCGCGGCGGTGCACTCCACGCACCCGGTGCACCGCGTCTCCAGCGGCACGGAACGGCTGCTCGGCCCGGTCGCGGCGCTGCGCGAGCGCCTTGCGCTGCCGGGCGACGGCAGCCGCTACACGCTCGCCGTGCGGGACAAGGCGGAGATGAAGCGGCTCGCCCTCGGCGCCGGTATCGCGCACGCCGAGGGCCGGGTGGTGTACCAGCCGGGCGACGTGCTCGACCTGATGCGCCGACACGGCGCGGTGGTGGTCAAGCCCCGCGACCTGTCGGGCTCGCAGGGCGTCACCGTCTGCCGCGACGACACCTCGCTGGCACAGTGGCTGCGTACCCGGTTCGTCCCGGGACGGTATCTGGCCGAGGAGTTCCGCAGTGGCCCGATGTGCCACATCGACGCCGTGGTCCACGACTCCGCCATCCTCGCCTGGGACGTCTCCGGCTACCTCCGCGACACCCTGGCCTACACCCGCGGCCTGCCGCTGTCCGGGCAGACCTGTGACGACCCCCGGCTGCGCGCCGCCGCCTCGACGCTGCTGGAACAGGTCGTGGACGCCTGGCGGATCCGGTCCGCGGTCCTGCACCTGGAGGCCTTCGACGAGGACGGCGGGCTGACCTTCTGCGAGCTCGCCGCCCGGCCCGGCGGAGGCGGCATCATCCGCGCCTTCGAGGCCACCCGGGGCATCAACCTGCGCCACGCCAAGCTGCTGATCGACGCCGGCGAGGACCCGCGCCGCCTGTTCGGCGACCCGGTCGCCGAGCATGCCGGGTACACCGTGCACTACTCGCGCGACGGTCTGCTGGCCGAGTACGACGACTCCGCGGTGGCCGATCGGGCCTACCACCGCACGGTGAACGCCCGGGTCGGCGAGGACCTGCGGCAGTCCGACTTCTCCGGTACCGGACTCAGCACCCACGTCTTCGCCGACGACTCCGCCGCCGAGGTGCGCCGTCTGCTGACCGAGGCCGAGCAGCGGATCCGGATCCGGGTCGAGCCCCAGAGGAGTGCAGGGTGATCGTCGGTATCCTCGGCAGCGCCGCAGCGCCCTCCAGCACCCGGGCCGGACTCACCGCCGTCGGAAACCAACTGCGGTCCTACGGGGTCGAGTTCGCACTGCTCGACCTCGGAGTGGAGTTCCGCCGCCCGCACCACCCGGCCGAGTACCGCGACCCCGGCCAGGGGAGCCAGACCGCACTGCTGCGCGACCGGCTCGCCACCGCGTCCGGTTTCGTGCTCGGTACGCCGGTCTACCACGGTTCGTACAGCGGCCTGCTCAAGAACGCGCTGGACCACCTGCTCAGCGACGCCTTCGCCGGTCGGCCGGTCGGCCTGCTCGCCAACGGTGGCGGGCCGCGCGGCGCGGCGGTCGCCTGCGACCAGCTGTGTACGGTCGTCCGGGCGCTCGGCGGCTGGGCCGTACCCACCCATGTCTCCACCACCACAGCCGACTTCACTCACGGGCAGCCGAGTCAGGACGTGCTGGGGCGGATCGAAACCATGGTGGACCAGATGCTGCTGTTCCTCGACCGCACCCGGCCGCTCGCCGTCCCGGCCGGCCGGGCCTGACCTCTCGCCGGCCCTCCCGCCCGCTCCCGCCGACCCAAGGAAGTCCGTCATGCTCAAGGAACTGTACGAGATAGACCTCAGCGGCCACGGCAGCGATCGCCGGCTCCGGGCAGCGCTGCAGGACGGTTTCTTCTTCGTCCGCAACACCGTCCCGGAGAGCCTGCTGGACGACGCCTACCAGCTGCTGGAAGCCTTCTTCGCGCTCCCCGCGGAGGTCAAGCAGGAGTGCCGGGTGCCCGGCAGCAACGGCCAGTCCGGCTTCACGCCCCCGCTGGTCGAGACCGCCGAGAAGGGCCGGGTGCCGGACTGGAAGGAGCTCTTCCACTGGGGCGTCAGGCTGCCCGAGGACCACCCGCTGAGGGTCAGGTACCCCTCCCGCTACCCGCAGCCGCTGCTGCCCGAGGCGCTCGTCCCCGGGATCGACGCGGTGCTGACCGAGCTGCACACCCGGATGCTGGCCTTCCAGCACGAGGTGGCCGCGGAGATCGGGCGCTCGCTCGGCCTGCCCGCCCAGTACTTCGCGGAACTGCTCCAGGACGGCCCCGTGGTCAACCGGGCCACCTGGTACCCGCCGATGCAGGACGCGCCGTCGCAGGACCATGTCTGGGCGGTCGAGCACCAGGACTTCGACCTCATCACCGCGCTGCCCAGGGCCACCGCCGGCGGCCTCCAGGTGCAGGCGGAGGACGGCAGTTGGCTGCCGGTGGACGCGCCGGCCGGCTACGCCGTGGTCAACGTCGGCATGGTGCTGGAGCGGCTGACCGGCGGCCTCGCCCGCGCCGCCGTGCACCGAGTGGTGGCCGAGCCCGGCCAGAGCGGCGGGCGCCTGTCGATCGTCCAGTTCTGCCACCCCGCGCCCTGGACCGTCCTGACGCCGCTGCGGATCCCCGGCGAGGAGGAGCGCGCGTCACGCTTCCCCACCCTCACCGCGGACGACCTGTTCCAGCGCACCATGTACCGGATCAACCGGCTCGACAGCCGTGGCCTGAAGGAGAACTGACATGACGACAACTGCATTCGAGCAGCCCCACCTGCTGCTGGTGGCTGGCGTCGGCGGGCTCTCCGCGGTCGACGCACTGGGCGCCGCCCGGCGCGCCACACCCCGGGTGAGCGTGGTGTTCGTGACGGCCTGGGGGCCCGCCGATGCGGTACGCACCGCCTGGGAAGCGGCCTCCTCGGGCACGGCGGGCGCCGAGTTCCTGGTCGCGGACGACCTCGACGGCGTGGTGAGCGCCGCGCTCGCCCTGCACCAGCGGTTCCCCCTGCACGGCGTGGTCACCTACTCCGAGCTCCTGCTGCGCCCCCAGGCCGAGATCACCGCCCGTCTCGGCCTGCCGGGCAACCGTCCCGAGGCCGTCGTCACCGCCCAGTCCAAGGCGCTCCAGCGCGCGACCTTCGCCGAGCACGGCGTCCCCTCGCCGCGGTCGGCGGCGATCCGCACCGCGGCCGACCTCGCCCCGGCGATGGCCGCCGTCGGGCTGCCCGCGGTATTCAAGCCCTCGCTGGGGGCCGGCAGCCAGGGCGTCCACCGGGTGTCCAGCCAGGAGGAGTTGGCGGCCGCGTTCGAGGCCGCGCAGGACGCCGACAGCCCGTTCATCCAGGACGACGGCGCCTTCCTGCTGGAGGAGCCGATGCCCGTGGAGGGCTCCGCGCCGTCGCCGTACGCGGACTACGTGAGCGTGGAGTCGCTGATCTTCCACGGCGAGGTGGAGCACCTGGCGGTCAGCGACCGGCTGCGGCTTCAGCACGGCTATGTCGAGGAGGGGGTGGTACTGCCGAGCCAGCTCGACGAGGCCACCCACCGGAGCCTGTACGACTGCGCCGAGCAGGCGATCTCGGCCATCGGCCTGACCCACGGCGCCGTGCACACCGAGATCGCGCTCACCCCGGACGGCCCCAAGGTCATCGAGGTCAACGCCCGCGCCGGCGGCCCGCTCCCCACCCTGCTGAACGTCGTCGCGGGGTACGACTTCGCCGCCGAGATCGCCCGCGTCGCGCTGGGCCTGCCGGCCGGGCCGTACCCGGAGCCGATCGCGGCCATCTGCTTCCGCCTGGTGCCGATCCCGGCGGGGGCCTGGCGGGTGACGGCCCAGCGGACCGCCGCCGAGGCGCACGCCGAGTTCCCCCAACTGGTGCGCCTGGGACTGCGGTTCCGTCCGGGCCAGGAGGCCCGCCGGGACACCACCCAGCACCTGGCCGCGTTCACGGTCCGCGCCGAGACCCGCGACGAGGCCAGGGCCGTCGCGGCGGCCGTCGAGGAGTACCTCGACTTCCGCCTCGAACCGATCGCCGAGCCGGCGTCCGCCGGTGGCACGCAGGGCGGGCACCGATGAGCCGGCAGACCGCGCCGCCGCCGACGACGGACGGCTCCCCGGCGGCCCCCGCCCCGGGGCCCGGCCGGCGGCGGGTGTACGCCGTCGGGCTCGCCGACTCCACCGGCCTGGGCATGTACCTCGCCTTCTCGGCCGTCTACCTGCACAACGCCGTCCACCTGCCGAACCGTCAGATCGGCGTGGCGCTCGGCGTCGCCGGGCTGGCCTCCCTGCTCGGGGCGCTGCCGGTGGCGCGGTTCGCGCAGCGGTACGGGCTGCGCCGATCGCTCGTCGTGCTGTTCCTGATCCGGGCGGCCTCCTTCGCCGCGCTGGCCGCCGCCGTGGACCTGCCCACCGCCGCACTCGCCGCCGGGGTCGGCGGCCTGCTGAACCGCGGCATCGGACCGCTGATCCAGTCGGTGCTGGTCGCCGGCCGGGACTCGGCCGGGGCCGTCGACGGGCTCGCCCGGCTCCGCGCCCTGCGCAATATCGGCATGGCCGCCGGGGCGCTGCCCTCCGGTGCGGCCGTCGCCGTCGGTACGCCCTGGGCGTACCGCGCGGTGATGCTCGCCGCCGCCGCCGTCTTCGTGGTCTGCGCGGCCGTCGCCCGCGGCTTCACCGGCGGCGGCGAGGTACGGCAGCCGGCCGGCCGGCGCGGTGCGGGGGTGAGCCGCAACCGGCCGTTCCTCGCCGTCACCGCGCTGTTCGGAGCGCTGACCCTGTCCGCGATCCTGCTCGGCATCGGCCTGCCGCTGTGGATCACCCAGAACACCCGGGCGCCGTCGTGGAGCGTGGGTCTGGTCCAGATCCTCAACACCGTCCTCGTGGTGCTCCTCCAGGTGCGGGTCAGCCGGGGGTCGGAGAAGCCCCGCCGGGCCCGCCGGATGCTGCTGGCCGGCGGCTTGCTGGCGGCGCTCGCCGCGGCCCTGGCGCCGCTGTCCGGGCTCGGTGGCGGCCTGTCGGCGCTGGGCGTGGTGGCGGCCGTGGTCCTGCTGTTCACCCTGGCCGAGCTGTGCATCAGCGCGGGTGGAACGGGCCTCGCCCTGGCGTACACCCCGGAGGGCCAGCGCCCGGTCTACCTGGCCACCTTCAACCTCGGCTTCGCGTCCGCCACCGTCGTCGGCCCCAGCCTGGTGAGCGCGGGCCTGAGCCTGGGCCGCCCGGGCTGGTTCGCCTGGGCGATCCTCTTCGTGGTCCTCGGCCTGGCCGCCCTGGCGATTCCGGCGGAGCATCAGCTCCAGCGCGGGACAACGGACGAGACGACCTGAGAGGATCGCCGACATGACGGCCGACATAATCGACTTGCAGCTCGCCATCCGCATCGCCCGTCCGGTCCTGGACCTGGACGCCAGCGAGGACTTCTACGTCCGGGGCCTGGGCCTCGCCCTGCTCGGCCGGGTCGCGGGGGACCCGGCCGCCGGCGAGCGCGATCTGCTGATGGTGGGTCCCTCCGGCGGCTTCTGGCACCTGGAACTCACCGCGAGCAGCACCGACCCGGTACAGCCCACCCCCACCCCCGAGGACCTGCTCGTCGTCTACCTCGGCCGCTCGGCGCCGGAGGAGGCGATCGCCCGGGCGGTCCGGCACGGCGGCACCGTCGTCGCCTCGCACAACCCGTACTGGGACCGCTGGGGCATCACCCTGGCCGACCCGGACGGCTACCGCGTCGTCCTCACCGAACGGACCTGGAAGTCGTAGCGACCGCGGTCACCGGATCTGGCGGCGGACCAGCTCGTGGAACACGCCGCCCGTGTCGGCGAGGAGTTCGGCCGGTGGCCCCTGCTGGATGACCCGGCCCTCCGACATGACGATCACACGGTCGGCGTCCATGACGGTGGACAGCCGGTGCGCGATGACGATGCGGGTGGAGCGCAGCTTGCGGGTGCTCTCGATCACGACGCGCTGGGTCTCGTTGTCCAGCGCACTGGTGGCCTCGTCGAAGAAGAGGACGCGCGGGTGCCTGATGAGGGCCTGAGCGATCATCAGGCGTTGCCGCTGTCCACCGGACACGGTGCCGCCGCCGTCGGAGAGCACGGTGTGCATGCCCATCGGCATGCGCTTGATGTCCTCGGCCAGACCGGCCATCTCGGCAGCCTCCCAGGCCTCTTCCAGGGAGAACATCTCGGCGCCGCAGATGCTGTCCAGGATGGAGCCGGTGAACGGCTGTGCGTTCTGCAGGACGACTCCGCACTGACGCCGGACGGCTGACTGGTCCAGGGCCGCCAGGTCCTGGCCGTCGTAGAGCACGTTGCCCGAGGCCGGTCGGTCGAAGCCGATGAGCAGCCGGAGCAGGGTCGACTTGCCGCAGCCGCTGGCCCCGACGATCGCGACGAACTCGCCCGGCAGCACCTGGAACGACACATTGTCGAGGACCAGCGGCCCGTCCTCGGCGTACCGGTACGACAGCTGCCTGACCTCGATCCCGCCGGACAGGGTGCCGGGCTGGGTGCTCCCGCCGCGGACCTCGGGGACCTCCTGGAGCACCGGCTTGATCTGCTCGAACATCGGCAGGACGGAGGCGGCCGAAATCAGCGCACCGGTGAGCTGCGTCGCCGAGCTCAGCATCATCGTCACGGCGGTGTTGAAGGTGAGGAAGCTGCTTGCCGACAGGCTCCCGCGGGCCGGTCCTGCGAGCAGCACGAACATCACCAGCGTGCAGAAGGGCAGATAGACCGCGTTGAGGACGGTGATCAGGTTCTTGATCCGGCCCACCCGCTGCTGCAACTCGCGGCTGCGGGCGAACTCGCCCGCCCAGGCGGCGTAGGCGAAGCTCTCCGCCGCGGCGACGCGCAGTTTGGGCAGTCCGCGCAGCGTCTGGAAGGCCTGGTTGTTGAGCCTGTTGGAGAGCTTGAGCAACCGGCGCTGCCACCGCAGTTGCCACAGACCCATACCGAGGAACACCGAAGCGATGACGATCAGCATGGCGACCGCCGTCAGTGCCAGCGGGACGCTGTAGCACAGCAGCAGGACGAGGTTCACCGTGCCGACCGTGCCGGCCTGAACGGTCACCGAGGTGATGCCGGACAGCACGCGGCGCATCGCGCTGATGCCCATGGCCGCGCTCGCCAGTTCTCCGGTGGAGCGCTCGGCGAAGAACTTCGTCGGCAGGCGCAGCAGCCGGTCCCAGACGGCGGGTTGGAGGGTGGCTTCGACACGTCCTTCCATGCGCAGGATGGAGATGTTCTGCAGCAGCATGAAGGCGGCGGAGACGACGGTGGTGGCCACGATCGCCAGCGAGGTCTGGACGATGAGACCGTTCTCGGCGTTCGGTACGTAGGCGCCGAGAACCTGTCCGGTCGCGATCGGCACCAGGGCACCGAGACCGACCGCGACCAGGCCGCCCAGGATCAGGTTCCGCAGGTCCGCACCGGTGCCGCGCAGACTGAAGCGGAGCAACCGCCAGGCGGACATCGGCTGTTCCGGCAGCGGTCGGTAGAACATGACCGCGCGGGGCTCGAACTCGTCCGCGTTCGCCGCGCCGACCGCCGTCCGCCTGCCGCTCCTGGGTTCCACCGCCTCGTACCTGCCACGGCGCCACAGCAAGGCGACCGGGGCTCCGCTCGCGGCCCGGTGACCGAGCAGGGGACCGGCGTTCTCCTGCCACCAGCGCTCGCCCAGCCCGACCACACGGGTACGGAAGCGCGAGCTCAACGCGATGCGCTCGACCGGGTTCAACCGGTCGTTCAACGAGCCGCCGTCCACGGGCGCCGAGACCTGGATCCCGGCCGCCTCGCCGACCCGGCGGCAGGCGGCGAGTGTGGCGTCGTCACCTCCCGCGGCCCGACCGGGTGTCGCCCTCGTCGACCTGCCCGGCCTGTCGGAGCTGTCGATGGAGGCCAGCAGCGCCTGATCCGCCTGCGCACGGACGGCTTCGCCGGCCCTGATTCCGGCCGCCGTCCGGTCCTCGTGCGTGCGCTCCAGCTGCTCGATCCAGCGGTCCAGTGCGAACAGCAGCCGTGACTGCTGGTCGACCATACGCTGCCACATGGCGCCGTCGATGAGCAGGTCCCAGGCCGCCCCCTGGTCGAACGGGGCGCCGTACTGCAGGCTGCCGGGGTCAACCGGCATCCACAGGATGCCGTCGTCGGCCGGTTCACAGGCGCCCACCGACCCGTCCATGGACGGTTCGAACAGGATCCGCAGGCCGCGTCCGACGCCTCGGGCGAACGCGTCCTCCAGCGGGCCGAGGACCGCTTCGTGGCCGCCAGGCGACCACTGTTCGCCGTACTGGTACTCGTACTCGGGCCTGACCAGCTCCCTGAACTGGATCCGGCGCAGCACGCACCCCTGCAAGGGCCTGCCGACGAGGGTGTGCTGCGGGCCCGCGACCGGGCCGAGCAGCAGGGCTCCCGTTTCGAGCCGGCCGAGGAAGTGCCAGCGCCCCTCGCTGACGGCGTCGACCGCGAAGAGGTCCATCGCGCCGCCCGCGACCAGCCACAGCACCTGGGGCCCTTCCAGCGGCAGGCTGCGCGTGTTCGCGCAGTCGACCACGGTGCCCAGGCCGCCCATGGCGCCGACCACCAGGTCGCCGCCCTGGGCATCGGTGACCACGGGGTGGTGAACGGATGTCACGTCAATGCTCCCTGACCAACTCGGCGTACGGCCCCCCGGCAGCGACCAGGTCCTCGTGGCGCCCGCGCTCCACGACCCTGCCGTGGTCCAGCACGACGATCTCGTCGCTGTCGCGCACCGTGCTCAGCCGGTGCGCGATCACGACACAGGCGCAGCCGTGCCGCCGCAGGTTGTCGATGATCACCTGCTCGGTCTCGGCGTCCAGGGCACTGGTCACCTCGTCGAGGACCAGGACGCTGGGCCGGCGGACGAGCGCCCGGGCGATCTCCAGACGTTGCCGCTGGCCACCGGAGAAGTTGTGGCCGTCCTGCTCCACCCGGCTGTGGATACCGCCGGGACGTCTGGAGACCACGTCGTAGACGGCGGCGTCCTTGAGGGCTGCGACGACGGCCTCGTCCGGTATCGACGGATCCCACAGCGCCACGTTGTCGCGGACGGTGCCCTCGAAGAGGAAGACGTCCTGGTCGACGAACGAGACCGAGGCGGACAGCGCACTGCGGGGGATCTCCTCCAGCCGCTGCCCGTCGATGCGGATCGCACCCTCCCACGGGCTGTAGAGGCCCGAGATCAGCCGGGACACGGTGGACTTGCCGCTGCCGGACCCGCCGACCAGCGCGACCTGCTGGCCCGGGCCGACCGAAAGCGAGAAGTCGGTGAGCAGCGGTTGGTCGAGCGGGCTGTACCCGAAGGTGACGTTGTCCAGCGTCACATGGCCCCGGAGCCTGCGGGTGCTCGCGGTCGGCTCGCGCCGCGAGTACCGCGAGTCCACCGGGAAGTTCTCGACGTCCTTGAGCCTTGAGACGTCGGCGGCGAAGTCCTGGATCCGGCCGGCCACGCCGTTCAGCCGGGTGACCGGCGCGGTGAAGCTGGTCACCAGCGCCTGGAAGGCCACCAGCAGGCCGATGGAGATATGGCCCTCCACCGCCCGCAGCCCGCCGATCAGAAGGATCAGTGCGCTGTTCAGTGCCGCCAGGGTGGGCGCGACGACGGACAGCACCGCGCTCGGCACGCCGAGTCGCTGCTGCCCGTCCAGGGTGGTCGCGTGCTGGCCGGCCCAGCGGCGGAAGTACCCGTTCTCGCCCCCGGTCGCCTTCATCGTCTCGATCAGCTGGAGCCCGCTGTACGAGGTGTTGGTCAGCCGGGCGCTGTCCGCGTGCAGCCGTTGGGTACCGGCGGCCCGGATGCGCACCACCACCCGCATCGCTGCCACGTTGAGCAGGGCGATCAGCACTCCGACGAGGGTCAGCTGCGGGTCGTAGGTCCACAGCAGGACGGCATAGAGGACCACCACCACGGCGTCCACGCCGGCGGCGGCGAGGTCCCGCGCCAGGGTCTCGGACACCGCGTCGTTGGACTGCAGGCGCTGGACGAGATCGGCCGGGTTGCGCTGGGCGAAGAACGTGACGGGCAGTCTGAGCAGATGTCGCAGGAACCGGGCGCTGCTCAGCGTGGACGAGATGATGCGCCCCCGCAGGAGATTCGCCTGTTGCAGACCGGTCAGCACGGCGGTCAGCAGCACCAGGGCGGCCATCGAGGCGAAGAGCACCGGCAGCAGTGACGTCTGACTGCCCGGCAGGCCGTTCCCGATCAGAAACGTGTCGATGTACGTACGGCTCACCGCCGGTGCGGCCGCGCCGACGGCGACGAGCAGGAAGCTGGCGGTCAATGCGGCCAGCATCGTGCCGGTGGTTCCGCGCAGCCGTGCCGGAAGGGCCCGCACGATGCCCGGCCGCCGGCCGCCCCGGCGGAACGAACTGCCGGGCTCGAAGGTCAGCACGACGCCGGTGAAGCTGGTGTCGAACTCCTCGGGCGACACGAATCGGCGGCCCCGGGCCGGGTCGTTGAGGTGCACCCCTTTTCGGCCGAAGCGCCGCCCCATCCCGTCGAAGACGACGAAGTGGTTGAACTCCCAGAACAGGATGGCCGGTGCCCGCACCCCCGCCAGGGCGGCCGGTTCCATCTGCATGCCCTTGGCGTCGAGGCCGTACGTGCGCGCGGCCTTGAGCACATTGCTGGCCCTGGAGCCGTCGCGGGAGACACCGCAGGCGATCCGCAGCTCCTCGAGGGGCACATGCCGCTTGTGGTGACCGAGCACCATCGCCAGGGCGGCGGCACCGCACTCCACGGCTTCCATCTGGAGAACGGTGGGGCTGCGGACGGCTCTCTGCTGCTTCTGCTTCTGCTTCCTTCGCGTCGGTGCCGGTGCCGGCCTGTGCTGCGCGGTCAAGGAAGGACCCAATCAATCGGATGCTGCGCGGCCAGATGGATGGCACCACTGACCAGGGTCGTGGAACCGATCGGGTACGGCGGGCCGTTGGCCGACGACCAGGTGTATCCGGATTTCGTGCCGGCCGACCGGTCCAGTTGGACCACGACCGCCACCGCCTGGCCCTGCGCCGAGAACTGCTCGCCCAACTGGCTGTCCCCGAGGAAACCGGTGATCTGCTGCCGCGTCTGGGGCACCCGGCCGACCGCTCTGACGTGGCCTCGCAGGACACCGAACTGCTGCGCCGGCACCGACGAGACGGTCAGCTCCACCGGAGTACCCACCGGCACCGTGGATCCGCTGCCGCTCGGCACGTACAGCAGTGCCACGAGCGGGTCGTCGGCGTGGTCGATGCGTTCCACGGTCGCCAGGTCCGCCCCGGTGGCGACCACCGCACCGACCTTGGCCGACAGCGTGGTCAGACGCCCGGCGGCCACCGTGCGTACGGTCTCGGCAGCCTGGCCCGTGCGCACGCTCAGCAGGGGTGCGCCGACCGGCAGCATGTCGCCCTCGTTGGCGAACACGGCGGTGATCTGGCCGGCGACCGGGCTCTGCAGGACGTAACTGCCCTCCGCATGGGTCAGGATCCCGGGTGCATTCAGCTTGGACAGCACCGAGCCGGTCACGGCCCAGAAGCATGCGACGGCCATGACGAACGCCGTCACAGTCAGTACGAGCCAGCCCTGCGGCCGGGCGAAGCGCACCGGCATATCGAGCTCTTCGGGCGATTGCAGCTTGGAAAGCGCCTTCTGGCGGAACTGCACGGAACTATTCCTTCGACTGCATTCGTCGGCATTCTTCTGCCGGTGACAGCCATGGACCCCGGAACGGGGAGATCCGGGGTCCATGGCCGACCCGCTGCCATTTGATATCCACTAGTGATATGCAGCGCGGCGGGTCGGGTAATGCTCGTGGCTATGACGCCTCGTGGCAAATGCCGCGATCAGAGACCGAGACCGGAGGTCTGCACGCCGGCGAGACCGGTGACCTGCGAGACCAGGCCGGTCGCAACGGGAACAATGGACTCGACCGTCCCGACGACGTCGCCCACGTGGACACCGGCGTGGATGCCGAGGGCGGACACGCCGACGCCGGCGAGACCACCGGAAATGTTGTCCAGCTCGTTGTCGGCGATCTCGCGGGTCTCGACCTGGGAGGTGAAGTCGTTACGCATGAGGTGCGTTTCCCTTCATAGCTCTGATTGTTTCTGAATGGTGTCGGCCGGCTCGGCGGCATGCCGATCCGGCCGGGTCAACGGTCGCCTGGCGCCCCGAAAATCGGAAACGCGTTCAACAACTCCCGCTTGGCTCGAAATACAACCATGTCGGCAGGATGCCCGTCCAGCCGGGACACCGGCTGTTTCGGTGAACGTTTGCGGCATTGCAATCCGCCGCCGTGCAGTATTGTCCACCGGATTGTGACGACTTCTTCACGGAATAGCAGTGACAAATTCCGTGGACCGGCCCACGGCGGCCGGGTGCGGCCTGCGCCCCCTTTTGCCACCGCCTCATCGGGCGCCGGTCGTGTTCGCCGCTTGGTCACACGGGCATCACCGATGGCCGGGTCGTCAGGTGCGTCGACGCGTTCCGGGCAGCGCGGTGTCCCAGTCGAGGAGTTGCAGCAGTTCCTCGTCCACGCGCGAGGCGGGGCGTTCGGAGTCCCGTACCTGCGGTCCGTCGGTGCCGGGCGGACGGGGCCGGTCCGTGGTCCTGCTCGCGGTGAGTTGGGCGCTCACCGTGATGTTCCGTTCGACGCGGGGTCTGCGGTGCCGTTCGTAGGAGTCCAGCGCCGCGGCGGGCGTGTCCGCGTCGCGCAGCGCCTTGGCCAGCACCACGGCGTCCTCGAGTGCCATCGAGGCGCCCTGGCCGCCGTTGCCGCGGATCATGGTGATGCAGCCGGAGCCCGTTCTCCGTGCCGGGCCGGATGATGAGGAGACGCCGTCGCCGGCCGAACTGACAGTGGGGCAGGCCGTGCCGGTGGTGCCAGTGGTGCACGTGGGGTGATGCAGGACGAGCGCCGGTCCGGGTGCCGCGTCGCCGGAAGTTTTGCGGCGGCGAATCGGGCTGGCTGAACAAATCCTGTCGATTTGGTACAAGGTGGCGCCTAAGCGACCATTGGCGTCCGCTCCACAGAGCGCGAGCAGGATCAGGAAAGGCGCACCACCCTCATGCAGACCAGTCCGGCCGTACCCCGGCAGGCAGCCGAATCCAGCACACCGGACAGCACGGAGGGGGCCGCGCCGTCGGGCCGCCAGGGCCGCCGCTTCGGTCTGCCGACCGCCACCGCCCTGGTCATGGGCAACATCATCGGCGGCGGCATCTTCATGCTCCCCGCAGCCGTCGCGCCGTACGGGACGGTCAGCCTGCTCTCCTTCGCCGTACTGACGGTGGGGGCCATCGCGCTCGCGCTGGTCTTCGGGAAGCTCGCGCGGCGGAACCCGCGCACCGGCGGTCCGTACGTCTACGCCCGCGAGGCCTTCGGTGACTTCGCCGGGTTCCTGTCGGCCTGGTCGTACTGGATCACCACCTGGGTCAGCAATGCCGCGCTCGCGGTGGCCGCTGTCGGGTACCTCGACGTTCTGCTGCCCATCCAGCACTCCACCTGGCTCACCATCGCCGCGGCCCTGACCGTCCAGTGGCTGCCCGCGTTGGCGAACCTGGCGGGTACCCGTTACGTGGGTGCCGTGCAACTGGTCTCCACCGTCCTGAAGTTCATCCCGCTGGCACTGGTCGCGATCGGTGGCCTCGGCTTCTTCGACCCGGCCAACCTCGGCCCCTTCGACGCCTCCGGCCACGGCTGGCTCGGTGGGATGACGGCCGCCGCGGCGATCCTGCTCTTCAGCTACCTGGGCGTGGAGTCCGCCGCGATGAGCGCGGGCGAGGTCCGTGACCCGCAGCGCAACGTGGGCCGGGCCAGTGTGCTCGGGACCGCCGGTGCGGCGGTGGTCTATCTGCTCGGCACACTCGCCGTCTTCGGCACGGTCGCGCACGACAGGCTCGTCCACTCCACCGCACCCTTCTCCGACGCCGTCAACGCCATGTTCGGCGGCTCGTGGGGCGGCACGGCCATCGCCGTCGCCGCGCTGGTGTCGATGGCCGGAGCACTCAACGGCTGGACCCTGCTGGCCGCTCAGGCGCCGTACGCCGCCGCACAGGACGGGCTCTTCCCGGCCGTCTTCGCCACCAAGCGCCGCGGGGTCCCGGTCTTCGGCGTCCTGATCAGCGTCGCGCTGGCGTCGCTGCTGACCGTCCTGAACTTCGCCTCCGGCGCCAAGGGCGCGTTCGACATCCTGGTGCTGGTCACCACCTTCACCGCCACCGTCCCGTATCTGCTGTCCACCGCCGCGCAGCTCTACTGGCTGGTGCGCGGCGAGCAGGGCAAGGTGGCCCCTGGCCGCCTCGCCAGGGATGCCGCCCTCGGCCTCGGCGCCTTCGGCTTCTCCCTGTGGCTGGTCGCCGGCGCCGGCTACGCGGCCGTCTACCAGGGCGTGCTGTTCCTCTTCGCCGGGATCCTGGTCTACGTCTGGATGGCCGGCCGCAAGGCCTGACGGCCGGTCGGTCCGCGTCGGGGCCTCCGCCGGCGCCGGGGGGGCTTGCGGCCCGTGCGGCCCGTGCGGTGTGCGGGAAGCCGGGCCGCACTTGCCGATCACGATGGTCGCGGCGCTGGTGCCAGGTCCGGCAGCGCAGCGCCGCGACCCCCCGGGGCGAGAGGCTGACCCGGCTCTGGGCCGCCCCGGTCCCGGATAGCTCGGCGTGTTTCAAGTCCCTTGTGGGAGTGGAGTGTTCAATCGTTCGGGTATGGCTGGCGGGCTATGACACCGCCACCCGCTCCCGCTGGGCGGCCGAAGGGGTGGCGGCCGCCGCTCCCAGTGCGACGCCCTTGGTCTCCTCGGCCCACAGGACGCACACCGCGAGCCCGAGCGCGGTGACCCCGGCGGCGATCAGCATGGTCGGGCCGGTGCCGAGCCCGGTGAGGGAGAGCGGCAGCAGGTAGGTGCCCACCGCCGCGCCGACCCGGCTCACCGAGGTGGCGACCCCGACCGCCGTCGCGCGGATCTCGGTCGGGAACAGCTCGTTGGGGTAGGTCCAGTCCAGTACGTTCGGGCCGCCGCACAGGAAGGCGTACGCGCACAGGGCGAGCACCGCGATCGCGGCAGGGGCGGCCGGCCAGACGCCGAGCAGCGCCAGCGGGATGATCATCAGTGCGAAGGACCAGATGATCGTGGGGCGTCGCCCCTTGACGTCGATCAGCCGCAGCGCCGGGTAGCAGCCGATCAGGAAGACCAGGCTGATCACTCCGGTGCCCAGGGTGTCCAGCATGGTGCCGCCGGGCATCCCGAAGGAGCTGAGGATCTGCGGGCCGAAGGTCAGCATCGCGAACAGCGGACCGACCTGGCAGAAGAAGAAGAGACCGCAGAACAGGGTCCGCCGACGGTAGCGCGGCGTGAGCAGCTGACGCAGCGGGCTGCCCTGGTTCCGCTCGGACTTGTCGGGCATCAGCTCGCGCCCGTTCACCCGCACCCCGAGGTGCTTCTCCACCACCGCGACGGCCTCGCCGACCCGGCCGTTGGCGGCCAGCCAGCGCGGGGACTCCGGGGTGCCGCGCCGGATCACCAGGAAGATCGCGCAGAGCACCGTCGAGCTGGCCAGCATCCAGCGCCAACTGCCCGGGCCACCGAACTCCAGGAAGAGATACCCCACCAGGTACGCCAGCACCGAGCCCGCGTACCAGGCGATGATCTGCTTGCCCAGCAGCCGACCGCGTTGCTTGGTGGGAAGCCACTCGGCGAGCAGGGAGGTGGCGATCGGGTAGTCGGCGGCGACCGCCATACCGAGTACGAAGCGCAGCGCTGTGATCGCCCACACTCCGTCCACCCAGAAGGAGAGCACCGAGCAGACGATCATCACGATCAGGTCGGCGGTGTACATCACCTCCCGGCCGATCCGGTCGGTCAGCACCCCGAACAGGGCGCCGCCGACGAACATGCCGAGCAGCGCGGCGGCGCCGATCAGGCTGACGGCGGCGGTACTCAGTCCGAGGTCGGGACGCATTCCGATCAGAGCCACGCCGACGATGCTGAGAATGTAGCCGTCGAGCAGCGGTCCGCCGGAGCAGGCCAGGGCAAGCTTTCTGTGGAAGGCGGTATACGGGGCGTTGTCGATGGTGCTGGACATTGCCGGGTCCTCCGAGCGCGCCGCCGTACAGGGGTACAGCGGCGCGCGGATGTCGAGGTCAGGTTGTCCGGGCCGGCCTCCGGGAGGCCGGCCCGCTCGTCTGCTTTTGGCAGGCGACCGTCAACTGTTGCCTCGAATCGACCCGTGAAATGCAGGCCGCAGGGCCCGAGCTGGCAGGACTTTGGTCCCGCCAAGTGGGGTCCTGCGACCCGTCGCCCGCCCAGGGGAACGTCGGAGGGAACGTCGGAGGGAACGTCAGGGGGAACGGAAGAGCAGGGCCGCGTTCTGTCCTCCGAAGCCGAAGGAGGTGCTCATCGCCGCGTTCAGTGATGACGGGCGGGGGTCGCCAGAGACGATGTCCAGGTCGATCTCGGGGTCGAGCTTGTCCAGGTTCGCCGTGGGCGGGATGGTCCGGTGTTGCAGTGTGAGCACCGTGTAGGCCGCTTCGATCGCCCCTGCCGCGCCCAGTGTGTGCCCGATCACGCTCTTGTTCGCGGTCACCGGCGGCGGTTCGCGAAACACCCGGCGCAGCGCCCGGCTCTCCGCCACATCGTTGTGCACCGTCGAGGTGCCGTGCGCGTTGATGTGGCCGATGTCGTCCGGCTCCAGCCCGGCGTCGGCCAGTGCGGTGAGCATTGCGGCCTCGGCCCCCAGCCCCTGCGGGTGCGGCGAAGTGAAGTGGTACGCGTCCGCCGAGGCCCCGTACCCCGACAGGTAGGCCCGGACCGGTGCACGCCGCTGGGCCGCGTCCGCCGCCCGCTCCAGCACCAGGACGGCTGCGCCCTCCCCGAGGACGAAGCCGCTCCGGTCCGCGTCGAAGGGGCGCGAGGCCGTCCGGGGCGGACGTCGCTGCGACAGCGCCCCCATCCGTCCGAAGAACGCGGCCGCCCCACGGGCCCGGCCGGACTCGCTGCCACCGGTGATGGCGATGTCGCAGACTCCCGCGCGCAGCAGGTCCCGTGCCACGCCGATCGCGGTCGCGCCCGAGGCGCATGCGCTGTTCGTGGTGAAGTTCGGTCCGCGGGCGCCCAGATCGAGCCCCACCTCCCCGGCGAGCATGTTCGGAACGCTGCGTGGCAGGGACAGCGGCGAGGCGTCCTCGATCCGGTCCTCCCGCAGCAGGCGGAAGGCCGTCTCGTACCGCTCCAGGCTGTTGGAGCCGACGCCGAGTACGACCGCGACTCGCTGTGACGGCCAGGTGTCCGGGTCGAGACCGGCGTCGGCGACCGCCTGCCGGGCTGCCGCCAGGCCCAGGTGGACGAAGCGGTCGAGACGCCAGCTCAGTCGGCGACCCAGGACGGCATCGGCGTCGAAGTCGGGTACGGCGCAGGAGAAGTCCACCGGCAGACCGGTCAGCAGCGGGTCCGGCGCAGCCAGCGAGCGGCCGCGCAGCAGTCCTCGCCAACTGGCCTCGACACCGGTTCCGGCCGGTGTGATCAGACCCAGGCCGGTGACGGCGATGTCCGTCCCAGGCATCACGTGCTCCCGCCCGGGTCCGTGTCCGCTCGCGCGATGGCCGTCGATTCGGCGCGCAGCCGGTCCAGTTCGGCGCCGGCGCCGGCGAGGGTGAGGTCGCCCGGCAGGTCCTGGATCCGGATGCCGTACTCCTCCTTCATGACCAGGGCCAGTTCGACCATGGCCAGCGAGTCCAGGCGCAGTTCGGTGAAGGTGACTTCGGGGCTGAGCCGTGCGGCGGGCACGCCGAGATGCCCGACCAGCTGGGTGACCAAGAGGTCGTACGCTCCGGCCATCGAGTCTGTCCTTTCGTGGAGCGGGTCAGATGTACGGGTCGCCGGAGAACCGGTCCGACCGACGTGCGAGCTGGTGAGGGATCGCGTCGTCGGGCAGTGTATTGACGGCTCCTCGGCGGGCCGGGCCAATCGCGCGCGGGTGCGTACCGTGTCGACGGGCAGTTCGGGGAGCTCCCGAACCTCGGCTACCGGATTCCGGGCGCGTACGATCCCTCGGATCGACTGCCACAGGGTGTCCTCGCCGATGTATGCGGGCAGGCCGGCCAGTCCGGTGCGTTCCACCCGGGTGATGCCGTAGCCGTACCCGGGGCGGCTCGTCCTCCAACAGGCAGGTCCTGTCACAGGACACGACCGGCACGGAGCCCGTCCCTGGCCGGCCGCCGTCCTCGCTGCTCAATCCGCGCCGGCCGCGAAGAAGTCCCAGTACCGGCGGTCGATCCGGTCCGGGGAGAGCAGGACGAACAAGTCGGCGACCTTGAAGTCGGCGTCCCATGCGGGCGGGCCGCACACCCATCCACCCATCCGCAGGTACCACCGCAGCAACGGGGGGACTGTTCCCTGGACCGCGGTGGCCCTGCCCGGGACGGCCCTGACCGCGGTGGTCTCGTCGCGCCGCCGCTCACCGTCGTGCACCGGCCACGGCACGATCGGCGTCACCCCGTAGGACGGCGGCGCCTGATGGCCTGCGCGCGCCAACTCCCAGGCGGCCGCGATCGACACCCCGTCGTCGTCCAGTGGCACGGACACACAGCCGGCCAGCCAGGACGCCGCGTGCCCCGTCCGCTCCAGATGGCGCGCCAGACCTCCCCACAGCAGCGCGAACACCGTGCCGTTGCGGTGATCGGCACGCACGCACGACCGTCCGGTCTCCACCAGCCGCTCCCGCAGGGGCATCAGGGACGTCAGATCGAACTCGCTCTCGGCATAGCATCGGCCGAACTCCGCTGCCCGTTCCGGGAGGAGCACCCGGCAGGTTCCGACAATGTCACCGGTCGCCTCGTGCCGGACGGTCACGTGATCGCACCACTCGTCGAACTCGTCGATGTCGAGCCCCTCGTCACCGTGCGGCAGCACGGCCCCCAGCTCACCTGCGAACACCTCATGGCGAAGCCGCTGCGCCCGGCGCACGTCCTCGTGGGCGCGGGTGACTGTCACCGTGTACGGAGAAGCAGTCGGCGGCGCAGCGTTTTCCGCGCGAAGACGTGGCTTTCGACAGGACTCGAGCATGGCCGCCCCACTATCCGATCTTGATCGGGCCTCGTAGCTGGCGTGCCGCCGCCGAGAACCAGCCGAGGTGGTAGCGGCCGTCGTCGACGACGAACGTGTCGCGCAACTCGAACCACCGGAGCCCCGGATGCCGATGATGCACGTCGTGCAGGTTGAAGTTGAGCGCGAAGGCTTCGAGGGGGCGCGGCAGTCGCAGGTTCATCGCCTCCAGCGGTGCGTCGAGTGGTGGAGTAGTGGTAGGCGTTGTCCGACAGGGACACCACGAGAGCCCGCCCGCCCAACGCGGCACAGAGCATCCAGGCGTTCTGACCGTAGGCCGCGAAGGCACCCGCATGGACGGCGGCGACCAACGCCGCGTCCAGCCGGAACTGGCCGAGCACTCGCTCCTGCGCCATACGCTCCAGCAGCAACCCGGCCACCGTGTCCGGCGAGTCGATCCTGCGCGCGAGGCGCCTCAGCACGGCTGCCGGCAGCAGCGCCAGCAGTACCGACGCCACCTCCGCGAGGTAGAGCCCGCCCAACAGCCGCACGTAGTACCCCGGCGCCACCCTTGCCCTCCTGGTCCTGTCGGCGTCGTAGACCTCGCTGCGCTCGCGCGGTGTGCGGCTGTAGCAGCAGGTGCCCGGCCTCGAGGATCGCGAAAGGTGCGCCGAACAGCACCGCCAGGACGCGGCCACAACTGTCGTTCCAGGAACGCTCGGTCAGCAGTGTGCCGTGGATCGCCTCGTGGACGAGTGACCAGAAAGGCGTCGTCAGGAGAACCAGCGGCGCCAGCACCCAGCCCCGGACGGTGCCGAGGTGCGGCAACCAGTGCGGCAGCAGGAACAACTGGAACAGGCCGACCGAGACGGCGGCAACGGTGAGGCACCCGGAGGCGGCCACCACACGCCAGCGGCTGTCCGGCCTCTCGCGCCCCCGGTGGGAGAACGGTTGTTGAGCGGTCTGTCGCCCAGCACGGACTGGTCGTCCGGCGCTTGTGCCGGTCATGGCGTGGGGGCCTCCAGGGACTCAAGAAGCTTCGGCACGACTCGGGCCGCTGCTCGGCGGTTCTCCCGACGACCTTGCGGTCCCTCGACGACCTTGCGCCGTCGGCCGGCAGGCTCGCCCCGCGGCCGACGACACGGGTGGCCCGATGGCGGACCACAGCTCATACTCGTCCCTGCCCCGGCACAGCGGAACGCGCCAGGACGGGTATTCACCGGAACGAGCGACCCCGGCTCGGGTGAACACCCGTCTCCGGCGGCGGCTCGCCAGCCGCCGCCCCGTCCCTGCCCGTACGTCGAGGACGTCCTCCTGCTGCCGCTGTTCGTCTGCTGCCGCCGGTCGTTCGGCGGCTACATCGTGCCGGCCCAGGAGCCGGTGCCGAGGAGTGTCTTGATGTCCGAGGCGAGGCCGTTGTCGGGGTTCACCAGGAAACCGAGCTCGTACAGGGTGTTCTTGTCCCAGTTCGTCGTCAGCAGGCGGACCGGCACGTCTCCCGGGTGGGCCTGGAGGGATCGCTTGAGCTCGGCCACCAGCTTCGGGGTGATCTTGCCGCTCGGCACGGTGATCTGCACGGGCGGCTTGGTGCCGAGCTCGGCGGAGGACATGTCCAGGGTGGTGATCTCCTGGCCGAAGATGCTCAGAGAGCCGTCGCGCTCGTTGAGCCTTCCCCTGGCCGAGATCACGTTGTCCTCGATCATCTGATCGGACATCAGGTTGTAGGTGGCGGGGAAGAACAGCACCTCGACCGAGCCGTCGCGGTCGGCGAGCGTGATGATGGCCCACGCGTTGCCCGCCTTGTTGATCCGGCGGTCCACCGCGGTGATCAGGCCGGCGAGCCTGACCTCGCCCTCGCTGCGGCCGGAGCCGAGGAGCTCGGCGATGGAGACGTCGCGGTTGCGGGACAGGAGGTGTTCGGCGCCGTCCAGCGGATGGCTGGAGACGTAGAGGCCGAGCATCTCCCGCTCCAGGCTGAGCAGTTGCTTGCGCGGCCATTCCCGGTCGGTCAGCTCGAAGTCCAGGCCGATCGTCGGGCTGCCCTCGCCGGTGTCCATGGCACCGAACAGATCGTCCTGGCCGATTGCCTGTTGCTTCTTCACCCCGGTCACGGCGTCGATCGCACTTTCGTGCACCGTGGTCAGCGAGAGCCGGGTGTGCCCGAGGGAGTCGAACGCCCCCGCCTTGATCAGTGAGTCGACGGTGCGCTTGTTGCACACCACGAGCTCGACCTTGTCCAGGAAGTCCGCGAACGAGGCGTACTTGCCCTTCTCCTTGCGGGTCTTGACCAGTGACTCGATGACCGGCACGCCGACATTGCGCACGGCCTTCAGACCGAAGCGGACGTCGCTGCCGACGGCGGTGAAGTCGACCACGGACTCGTTCACGTCCGGAGACAGGATCTTGATGCCCATCTGGCGGCACTCGGCGAGATAGACCGCCATCTTGTCCTTGTCGTCGGCCACCGAGGTCAGCAGTGCGGCCATGTACTCGGCCGGGTAGTTGGCCTTCAGATAGGCGGTCTGGTACGAGACCAGGCCGTAGGCGGCGGAGTGCGATTTGTTGAACGCGTAGCCGGCGAACGGCACGAGGACGTCCCACACGGCCTTGATGGCCTCGTCCGAGTAGCCGCGTTCGCGGCAGCCCGCCTGGAAGGGGACGAACTCCTTCTCCAGGACTTCCTTCTTCTTCTTGCCCATGGCACGGCGGAGCAGGTCTGCTTGGCCGAGGCTGTAGCCGGCCAGCACCTGGGCGGCTCGCTGCACCTGCTCCTGATAGACGATCAGACCGTACGTGGGCCCCAGGACCTCGCTCAGCGGGGCTTCCAGCTCGGGGTGGATCGGAATGATCTCCTGCTGGCCGTTCTTGCGCAGCGCGTAGTTGGTGTGCGAGTTCATGCCCATCGGGCCGGGCCGGTAGAGGGCGCTGACGGCGGAGATGTCGGCGAACTCGGTGGGCTTCATCAGCTTGAGCAGGGCGCGCATGGGGCCGCCATCGAGCTGGAACACGCCCAGGGTGTCGCCCCGGGCGAGGAGCTCGTAGGTGGTGGGGTCGTCGAGCGCGATCTTCTCGATGTCGACCTCGACACCGCGGTTGGCCTTGATGATCTTTATGGCGTGGTCGATGATGCCCAGGTTCCGCAGACCCAGGAAGTCCATCTTGATCAGGCCCATGGCTTCGCACGACGGGTAGTCGAAGCCGGTGATGATCACGCCGTCCTTGTCCCGCTTGTGCAGCGGGATCAGGTCGAGCAGCGGGGTGGAGGACAGGATGACGGCGGCCGCGTGCACACCGGTACCGCGGATCAGGCCCTCGATACCCAGGCCGGTGTCGATGATCTTCTTGACGTCCGGCTCGTTCTCGTACAGCGAGCGGATCTCGGTGCCCTCGTTGTAGCGAGGGTGGGACTCGTTGAACAGGTCCGCCAGCGGAACGCCCTTGCCCATGACGTCCGGCGGCATGGCCTTGGTGATCCGGTCGCCCATGGCGAAGGGGTAGCCCAGGATGCGGTTGGCGTCCTTGACGGCGGCCTTGGCCTTGATGGTGCCGAAGGTGTTCACCTGGGCGGTGTAGGCGGCACCGTACTTGTCGGTGACGTAGCGCACCATCTGGTCGCGCTGGCGGTCGTCGAAGTCGATGTCGACGTCCGGGGGGTTGATGCGCTCGGGGTTCAGGAACCGCTCGAACAGGAGGTCGTGCTCCAGCGGGTCGAGCTCGGTGATCCGCGTCAGGTACGCGACCATCGAGCCTGCCGCCGAGCCTCGGCCGGGGCCGACCGGGATGCCGTTGTCGCGGGCGTACTGGCAGATGTCCGCGACCACGAGGAAGTAGGCGTCGAACCCCATCGGGGTGATGACGCCCATCTCCAGCTCGATCCGGTCCAGGACCTCCTGGCTCGGGTTGTCGCCGTAGCGCACCTTCAGCCCTGTGGCGATCTTCTTCCGCAGATAGGACGCCTGGGTCTCGCCCTCGGGGACGTCGAACTGGGGCATCCGGTCGACATAGGTGAAGACCTCGTCGTACGACTCGATGCGCTCGGCGATCAGGAGGGTGTTGTCGCAGGCCTCCGGCAGTTCGCGGAACAGCTCCCGCATCTCGGCGGCGGTCTTGATGTAGTAACCGGTGCCCTGGAACTTGAAGCGGTTCGGGTCGTCCTTGTTCTTGCCCACCCCGACGCACAGGAGGCTGTCGTGCGCGTCCGCCTGGTCGGCGGTCACATAGTGGGAGTCGTTGGTCGCCAGCAGCGGGATGTTCAGCTGCTTGGCCAGCCGCAGCAGGTCCTCGCGGACGTCCTTCTCGATGGACAGGTCGTGGTCCATCAACTCCAGGAAGTAGTTCTCCTTGCCGAAGATGTCCTGGTAGGCACCGGCGGCCTTGACCGCCTCCTCGTACTGCCCCAGCCGCAGCCGGGTCTGCACCTCGCCCGAAGGGCAGCCGGTGGTGGCGATGATCCCGCTCGCGTTCGCGGCGATCAGCTCGCGGTCCATCCGGGGCTTCATGTAGTAGCCCTCCATCGACGCGAGCGAGGAGAGCTTGAACAGGTTCCGCAGACCGGTCGCGTTCTGGGCCCACATGGTCATGTGGGTGTACCGGCCACCGCCGGAGACGTCCTTGCCGCCCTCGCCGTCCGAGCTGGCCGGGCGCTGGCCGCCTGGTGACCAGAAGACCTGCTTCTTCTCGAAGCGCGAGCCCGGTGCGACGTACGCCTCGATGCCGATGATCGGCTTCACGCCGGTCTTGGCCGCCGCATGGAAGAACTCGTAGGCGCCGAACATGTTGCCGTGGTCGCTCATGGCGATGGCCGGCATGCCCTGCTTCTCGGCCTCCGCGAACAACTTGCCGTTCTTCGCCGCCCCGTCCAGCATCGAGTACTCGGTGTGTACGTGCAGATGAGCGAACGTGTCAGACACTGCGGTGAGGCTCCTTGCGGATCGGGCGCCCGGTAGGTGAAGTGCTCAACCCTAGCGGGCAGCGAAGATCGACTCGCGGGTTTGCGGACTGTCGTTCCGGTCACGCGGGATTGCGGAGCGCGGTACCGGCCGGCCGATCGCGTGCGGGGGCTCCGGGGCTCCGGAGCTCTGGGGCTCCAGCTCCAGGGGGGTTCCCGGGCGACAGCACGATCCTGACGCACACGCACGCCACGTCCGAGACACTTGACGAACCCCTGATGCTGCGGTTTGCCCTCAGCCGATGATGGGGGTAGTGTTCTCTAGTCGCTCGGCAGGGAGCACCGGACACGCATCGGCGCGGACGGTCCCGGGGTGGCCAATCCCCTGAAACACCATTT
>NZ_JARZAJ010000055.1 GCF_029892105.1 Kitasatospora sp. GP82
GAGGCCCTGCTTCTATGCGTCCACTGGCCCGCGATCACCCGATCGAGACTTCCGTTCGATCGGCAGGCGCTCTGATCGGTACGACAACGGCTACTTAGCGGGCCGCGGCCGCTGGTCAGCCCAGTGGCGCGGGGTGTCAGGACCGGGATCCCGTCACGCAGGTCACGATGTCGGCGTTCATCCGCGACGCAGAACAGGCATGCGTGATCGGCGGTGGGGTCGGTCGGGGCTCCGGGGTGACGCTCGCCTCCGGTGCATGTCCTTGTCGGAGCGAGGGCACGGGCGGTGGTGAACGCCTGCCACAGGGCGCCGGCGGCCGGCTCGTACTCAGCGGGGTGATCGCCCTCCCACAGATCGCCGACGCCGTCGTTGATCACAGCGATCTTGGAGGGCAGCTCGTTCAGCTGGTACGGCCGTCCGGTCGGGACGGCGTAGGTCCTCGCGGCGTTGCCCTCGTTCACGGCTCCACCTGCCCTCCGCAGGCGGTTCGGCCCGCTCGGTTTTGGACAGTTGCCGTACGACGCGCTGGACGATCGTCGGGACAGGCCGTCCGGTGTCCGTCTCGGCGCTGGCGGCGAGTCTGGCGTCGTCCGCGGCCTCGGCCAGCTTCCGCCAGTAGAACGGGAAGATGGACGTGCTGGACGTCACCGCCCCCTTGGACAGCGTCCTGACGATCATGCAGACCGGGGCTTTGGTACGCCCGCACTCCCAGCCGCACGAGGCGCACAGCTTCGCGGTCGGCCGACCGGGGCCCTCCTCGCTCTCGCCCTCCCCCATCTCGCAGAGCGACAGCATCCGGGGTGAACCGCAGCGGTGGCAGTCCCTCAGGCGGTAGCCACCGGACCCGTCGGCGGCATCCAGCGCTGCGGCCAGCTGCTGCCCTTGTCGCACCGCTGGGCGCGGAACATCCGAGCTGCCATCGCCTCGGTGTCCAGGTCTCCGAACCTGTATCGGTCTTCGTGTTCTGGCACGCACCGACAACCGATTACGGCCAGAACCCGATATCGCCCAGGAGGTCCATCCCGGTGATAAGACTGATCGCTGTCCTACCAACCTTCAGCCGCTCGGCCTTCAGCGGCAGCCGCCTCTGGCAGGGTGGCCGGCGCGACCGATTCCACCCGGTCGGTGCGCCACAGCACCACTTGCGTCGTGCCGTAGCCGTACCAGCCGGAGCCGAGCTGAAACCGCAGCCGCCGGTCTGCGGTGCACCAACCCTCGATCCGCTCCTGGTCCGCGCCCGAAACGCTGTACGGGGCCGACGTGATCGCTGCCGGGCGGCCTCCGCGCAGCCAGAACACCACATGATCCAGCCAGTACCGGTCTTCTCCGCCCCCGTAGTACGTGCAGCGCCCCCCGCTCGTACGGCACGCATCGGCGGCTGACCTTTCCTCGCAGCCAGTGCGGGCAGCACCCAGAGTGCGAGGCCTTCAGCCCGTGCCGCTCGGCCCACTCCACAGTCAGTTCCGGTTTCGCGCGCTGCACCGGGATCAGCCGCTCGTACCGCTCGGGATCGCTGCGGCGCAAACCTCGGCGAGCCCAGCGCCCAGATCTTCAGATAGTGGTCGTGACCGAACAACAGCAGACCCTTCGGGTGGACGATGTCCTCCCACGCCTTCAGAGCGAACGGCAGCACGTGCGCACGCAGCTGCCGCTCCTCCTTCTCGGTCGGTCCGGCCGGCACCGGGATGTGCCTGGGGCGCAGCACCGGGTCCGCGCTGTTGCAGAACCGGGCGACGCCCTCGGTCGCCATCTGCGCCTGGGCCGCAGCGCTCAGCAACAGGTGCCCGTTGACCCGCAGCGGCTCCGCGATGCGCAGGATCTCCGCCGACCTTTCGGCTGGCAACCACGGCCCGATCCGGTCCTCGTAGCGGTGGCCGACGGCCGCGTAGGCCAGCGAGTGCCGGGTGCGGCACTGCACATGCCTGGGGAAGCTCGCCTTCGCGTCGGCCACTGTCACCTTGTTGTAGGCCAGGTACAGGCCCCGGCCCTTCATCACCTCGCACGCCATCTTCAGCGTGCTGGTTTTGCCGGTGCCCGCCCCGGCCTCGACCACCAGGTTCGAGCCGCGCTCGCAGACCGTCAGGATCTTCTCCTGCTCCCCTGTCTGCACCAGCCGAGCCGGGGCCTTGGGCGCGGGTGCCGGGACCTTCGCTACGGCGGGGCGGGCGCCGGGGCCGCCGCAGGCATCGGGTCCGGTGCCGGGGGCCGCTGCTGGAGCAGAGCCCGGTCGTGCAGCGTCACCGGCTCCATCGGCAGATCCAGGGCGACGTACATCTGCCTGCCGGCGCGCGGCCTCAGCCGCGCCGGCCACCTCGCGCAGCTGGTCGGCGTCCAGTCGGCCGAGCGCCCTCTGCTCGCGGGCCGCCACCGGCGCCAGTCGTGCGATCGCCGCCGAGGCCAGGCCCCGCAGCTGCCCCACACCGGACGACTGCGCAACAGCCGACGGCTGTACGGGAGCGGAGCCCCGGGCGGGAGGCTGCACTGGGCGGGCGGCGGCCCTCGCACCGCCGGGCAGTTGCTGCACCACCGGTTTCTTGCCCCGGGCCAGCCTGCGCGCATCCTGGGCCTTCCCCCGGCACACCTCGGAGCAGTACAACGCGTAGTACCTGCGCTTCTTCGCGCTCAGCTCTTCATGGCACACCGTGCAGCACTCGCCAGGGGCCACCACCTCGGTGTCCGTCACAGCGCGAACTGTGACGTACCGTCACCTAATGTGGCAGGCGCCCACCCGGAGTGCTGCGGCGATCTGCTGGTGCGTCAACCTCGTGGCCCTGCGCAAGCAGGCGCTCTCGGCCGGGGCGGCACCTTCTCTCCGCGCGGGAGGGAGGTGCTCCTCGCGGAGGCAGGGATCCGCAGTACGAGACGTGGCAGCCCCTTCCGGGCAGCCTCATACGCCTGGAGGACTCGTGAATTCGGGATGACAACCCGTACAGGCACTGGGTCGAGGATGTCGTCGCCTGGCCCGAAGCCCTTCGGCATGTAGATCGGCATGACCATGGCGTTGCCTAGTTGTTCCGACCGCATACGTTCACCGGGTTGGCGGTGGCACGGTCCGAACCGGTTGGATGTGGGCGGACATCCGAGGTTCGGGGAGGCGCGGTGGCGGAACCGGTCAAGGTCCGGAGACTGACCAGCAGTTACAGCGGATCGTGCGCCGAGGCAGCACGAACACGGTGCGCACCGGCGGGCGATGATGCTGCTGGCCTCGGCCGGCGGCAACCGGGTGCCGGTCATCGCCCAGCTGGTGCAGGCGGACGAGGACACGGTGCGGGATGTGATCCACCGGTTCAACGAGATCGGTCTGGCCTGCCTGGACCCTCGGTGGGCGGGAGGCCGTCCCCGCCTGCTCAGTCCTGACGACGGGGACTTCGTCGTTCAGACGGCCACCACCCACCCGGTCACGCTCGGGCAGCCCTTCACCCGCTGGTCGATCCGTAAGCTCGCCGCCTACCTGCGCAAGGTTCACGGCCGGGTGATCCGGATCGGCCGGGAGGCCCTGCGCTGTCTGCTCGCCCGACGAGGCGTCACCTTTCAGCGGACCAAGACGTGGAAGGAGTCCACCGATCCGGAGCGGGACGCCAAGCTCGACCGGATCGAGCACGTCCTGGAGCGCTTCCCCGACCGGACGTTCGCGTTCGACGAGTTCGGCCCGCCGGGCATCCGTCCGACCGGTGGCAGCGGCTGGGCCGAGCGGGGACGGCCGGACCGGCTGCCGGCGACCTGCCACCGCACCCACGGCGTCACCTACTTCCACGGCTGTTACTCGGTCGGCGACGACAGCCTGTGGGGCGTCAACCGGCGCCGCAAGGGAACCGCGAACACCCTGGCCGCACTCCGCTCGATCCGGGCAGCCCGTCCAGACGGCGCCCCGGTCTACGTGATCCTGGACAACCTCTCCGCCCGCAACGGCAAGAAGATCCGCCGCTGGGCCCACAACAACAACGTGCACCTGTGCTTCACCCCGACCAACGCCTCCTGGGCCAACCCGATCGAGGCTCACTTCGGACCGCTGCGGCAGTTCACCCTGGCCAACTCGAACCACCCCAGCCACACCGTCCATACCCGCGCCCCGCACGCCTACCTGCACTGGCGCAACGCCAACGCCCGCCACCCCGACGTCCTGGCCGCCCAACGCCGGGAACGGACGCGCATCCGCAGCGAGAAGGGCCTCCGCTGAGGAGGAAGGCCGCTGACCGAAGCGGCGTGACCGGCCGGCCGGATGTGCTGGAGCGGTCCACCACTCGGCGCAGGGAGCTACGGCCGGACTCAGGGGGAGGCCCAGTTGTAGGTGCTGGACTGCGGCCCGGGTACAGGTGCAGTCCAGGTGCCGACCACAGCGGCCCGGGGGCAGGATGGAAGGGAAATGCGGCGGGCGTCGGTGGCAGGCGGGCTCCAGCGTCCATGTCCTGCGACATCGTGCAGAGGGTGGACGTGCTGCACACCCCTGTCTGTGCCGTCTACGCCGTCACAAGAACACGGGGCCGGCCGAGCGGGCTGCTGATCGCGGCACGGCGCGAGGGTGGAGGGAGCGGCGGATCTCCCACTGCTATTGGATAGGACCGTGAGGGCGATGAAGGTCTTCATCACAGGCGGCTCCGGCTACATCGGCCGCTCCACCATCAAGGCGCTGATCCGGCACGGAATCGAAGTGACGGCGCTGGCGCGCAGCGAGCACACCGCGCGCACGCTGTCGGACCTGGGCGCAACCCCCGTCGCGGGCGCGCTCACCGACGCCGGCGTCCTTCGGGGGGGCAGCTCGCCAGGCCGACGGGGTGATCCATCTCGGGGTGGACTACTCCGAGGGCACCGCGGATGTCGACCGCGCCGCGGCGGAGGCCATGCAGGACGGTGCGGGAAGCCGCCCGTATGTGCACACCGGTGGGGTGTGGGTGTACGGCGACACCGACGGAGTCGTCGACGAGGACGCCCCGCTGAGCCCGCCGCGCATCACCACCTGGCGGCTGGAGAACGAGAAGCGCGTGCTGGCCCGGGCCAGTACGGGGGAGCACCCGGTGGTGGTGATGCCAGGGCTGGTCTACGGTCGCTCCGGCGGTCTGGTGCAGTCGTTCTTCGTCGAACCGGGGCGTGCCGCTGGCGCCGTGCCCTGCATCGGGGACGGCTCCAACCACTGGGCGCTGGTTCACGTCGACGACATCGCCGAGCTGTACGTCCTGGCCCTGAACGCCCCGGCTGGTTCCGTCTACGCCGGGGTCGGCGGCCAGAACCTCCCGCTGGCGGACATCACCCGGGCCCTCAGCCAAGCCGCCGGGTGCCCGGGCAGGACCGAGTCACTGACCCTCGCGGAGGCCGTGCAGCGGATGGGCCCGATCGCAGAGGCGTTCGCCCTCGACCAGCAGTTCATCGGTGCCCGGGCCCGCCGTGAGCTCGGCTGGACGCCCACCCGTCTCGACGCCCTGACCGAACTCGCCCAGGGCTGAACCACCCGCCGCGGTAGCCCCCTCGCGGCCCGCGTGGCGTGCCTCCTTGTGTCCGAGCGCCGGGCGGCTGTTCAGTAGGGGCCAAGGTTGCGTCTCGGCCCGGCGGGCACCGGGGACTTCGCGGGCACCGAGGACTCGGCGGGCGCCAAGGGTAGGGACGCCTGCCCATCCGCAAGGGGGTGCCGAATGCGTGGCCTGGAAGTTACCGTGGTGATCCTCGCGGCCGTGCTGGCCATGACATGGCTGGCTCACCGCCTGCGCTGGAACGAGCCGGTCCTGCTGGTGGCGGGCGGCTGCCTTATCGGTTTCACTCCTGGCTTCCGCACGCTCGTCCTGCCTCCTGCGGTCGTGCTGCTGCTGTTCCTGCCACCTCTGCTCTACTGGGAGTCGCTGACCACCTCGCTCCGCGAGATCCGGACGAACTTGCGCGGCATCGTGCTGCTCGCGACCGGGCTGGTGCTGGCCACCGCCACCGCCGTGGCCGCAGTGGGGCACGCGCTGGGCCTGTCCTGGCCGCTTGCCTTCGTCTTGGGCGCCGTCGTCGCCCCCACGGACGCCACCGCCGTGGCAGCGGTTGCCCGGGCCCTGCCGCGCCGTATCCGGACCATCCTGCGGACGGAGAGCCTGATCAACGACGGCACCGCGCTCACCCTCTACACGGTGGTGGTCGGGGCCGCTGTGGAGGGGCAGGTCGTCAGCTGGTCGGGCACTGCCGTGCGCTTCCTGATGGCCTACGCGGGCGGTGCCGCGATCGGCGCCGGCTGCGCCGCCGTCGTGGTGGCACTGCGCAGTCGCTTGCGTGACCGCGTAGTGGAGAGCGCCCTGGGCGTCCTCACTCCGTTTGCCACTTATCTGCCCGCGCAGGCCGTTGGCGTCTCCGGCGTCCTGGCGGTGGTCATCTGCGGCCTCATCCTCAGTCAGGCGGGCCCCAAGGTGGTCAGCGCGGGCGCGAGAGTGCAGATCACCGCCTTCTGGGAGGTGAGCACCTTCATCCTCAACAGCGCCCTGTTCGTCCTGGTCGGCATTCAGACACCCGCCATCGTGAGCGCGATCGGCTCCGCCTCCGCTGGACACGCGGCGGTCATCGCCTCGCTGGTCAGCGGCGTGGTGATCGGCACCCGCCTGCTGTGGCTGTATTCGGTGCCCTACCTCATCCGCGCCGTCGACCGCCGCCCGGTCCAGCGCAGGCTGCGTTCCGGCGCCCGGCAACGGTTTCCCCTCGCCTGGAGCGGCGTGCGCGGGGCCGTGTCGCTGGCAGCCGCCCTCGCCGTCCCGGCCACCACCGTCCAGGGCCGTGCGCTCCCAGGACACGGCCTGCTGGTCTTCACGGCGGTGACCGTCATCCTGGTCACCCTGGTCCTCCAGGGGACGACCATGCCCGCGGTGATCCGCTGCTCCGGGCTCCACGGCGATGCCGACGAGACCACCGAGGAACGCCGCGCCCATCGCCAGATCGTCACCGCCGCGGTGGCGGCGCTTCCCGACCTCGCTGGCCGCCTGGAGACGCCACGGGAGACCGCCAACGCCATCCTGAGCGAACTGCGCGAGTACGCCACCGAAGACGCGGAACCGTCCGACGCCACCGGTCCCGGCGTGCGGGCAGGGCTGGAACTGCGCCGCGCCTTGATCGGCGTGAAACGCAGCGCCCTGATCCGCCTGCGGGACCAGCGCAGCATCGACGACATCGTCCTGCGACGGCTGCAGTCGATCCTGGACAGCGAGGAGGTCAGGATCGAGCTGGCCCTGCAAGCCTTCACCGATCGGCCGCCCTAAGGTGAATGAGTCCAAGGGGCGCTGTCGTGGTCAGTGATCGAAGGCGACCAGGGATCGCTTGGCGGGTTGGCCGGTCTTGTCGTTGAGCCAGATCGCGGCGGTGAGCGCCGAGATGCGCGTCAGGACCCGGACGATCACGCCGGCCGGAGTGCGCCCGCCGTGTCGTTCCAGGTCGAGCTGCCCTTTGAAGGTCTGGTTGATCGACTCGATGACCTGCCGCAGTGGCTTGAACAGATGCGCCCCGGCCTCCTCGGGTTCGCCCTTGCGGGCCGGGCGCAACAACTCCAGATGACGCTCTGTGAAGTCGCGTTCGAAGTCGCGGCCGTAGTAGTTCTTGTCGCCGATGATCGTCTGCCTCGGATGGGTGGTGGTGACCTCCGGTGCGGCGGCGAGCATGTCGCGCAGCGTCTCGCGCTCGTCGGCCTTCGCGCCGGTGAGTGCGAACAGGATCGGCAGTCCGCCGAGCGTGCAGACCAGGTGCAGGCGCAGGCCGCAGAAGTACCGGGAGTGCGACGCGCAGTATCCGTACTCGGCCCAGCCGGCCAGGTCCGAGCGCTTGGCGGTCTCGCGGGAGCAGCCGCACCCGACCGGCGTGGAGTCGACCGCCCACACGTCGTCGCTCCACAGCGGGGTGTCCGGTGCCAGCAGCCTGATAATGTGCTTGACCAGCTTGGATGCGTTGCGGAGCCGCTTGTTGTAGCCGGACTGCTGCGGCAGGTACGGGAACAGGTGGCGAAATTCCCGTGCGGCGCGCCGCAGCCACCGCCGCTCGGAGGTGTACCCCAGCAGCACCGACATCACCGCTAGGGTGACCAGTTCGGCGTCACTGAGCGTGGGCGCGATCCCGACTGCCGGGTGCCACGGAGCCAGATGCGGCGAAGCCTTCAGCTCGTCGGCGATCCTGACGTAGGGTGCCGTTGCGAGGGTGTCCAATTCTGTCTTCACATACCGACATTGGACGCCCTCGCGCCATGTCCGCAGGCGAATGCTCGGACGCGGTTGGTGTCCGGGTAGTCGGGTATCGACGACTGTCCGGTCGAATCCGAAGGTCTCCATCCCCCGAGCGGGGGAGCCGAGTTGGACCTTGCGCATGATTCGGCGGGGCGGTCCGCCGGACAGCATGGGGCCATGGTCACGTTTGGGACACCTGCAGCCGTTGCCGTCCATGAGAGTCCGCCTCCTGCCCGTTGGGTGGTCCGAGTCGCGCACATCGCGGCCCTCACCGCTGTGCCATCCGGGATTTGGCGGATCACGATGGGACTTGGCATCCCGGTGGGATTCGACACCGAGGGATTGGACGTCCCCGGTTGGTTCACCGTCGTGTGTATCGCAATGAGCCTGGGCGTCGAAGGGCTCACGTTGCTCACCCTTGGCCTGGTCAAGCCCTGGGGTGAGGTGGTGCCGCGCTGGATCCCGCTCATCGGAGGGAGGCACGTCGCACCTCTGGCCGCGGTGATCCCGGCATCGCTCGGCGCGGCCCTTCTGATGCTGCTGACAATCCCCAACGCGCGCGGCTTCGGAGGGGCGCAGGGAGCTCCGAGCGGGCTGGCACTCGTCGTGATGGATGCCTGTTACGCACCACTGCTGCTGTGGGGGCCGCTGCTCGGGGTCGTCACGATCTCCTACTACCGGCGACGCCTGAGCTGAGCACGCGCAGTCAACCTCGTTGCGGCCAGCACGCATCCCTTGCACTCATTCATCTAGAGAGCACCGAATTCCCGCCCGCTTGTCCCCTCCCAAACTCATCCAGCGTCGCGGTTGCGACGCCCGGTCAATCGAGCCTGTCTCAACAGCGAATAGCCGCGACCGCCTCTGCGGCCTGCTCGATGTAGAGGCGCTGCCAGTCGCAGTCGTGGCTCTCGCCGCGCAAGGCCGGGTGCAGTTCGTCCGGCGACGCCCAGGACACATCCGCGGGTGTTCGGGCGGGGGTACGCGTGCAGGGCTGGAAGACGTGCTGTGCGAGGTAGGTGACTGGATTGGTGCGGGCGTCCCGCCGCGAGCAGTGGGCTGCAGCCAGCGGGCGAACGTCATCTCCAGCCGCACAGCCGGGTGTTGGCTGGAGCCGGGGCAGTCCGTTTGCCAGACGATGCCGTCCGCCGTGATCGTGCCGACGGTCGGCGCATCCGGGTCCTTCGGCTTCGGGTGCACGTAGCACCGGCCGCCGCAGCGCAGCCGAACCGTCTCCTCACAGGCAGGGCACAGGCCCTCACCGGCTAGGAGCGTGTCTCAGTAACCTGCAACCCGCCTGGGTTTCGTGATGCAGCGCGCCCGTGCCGAGGCGGACCAAGCTGTGACTGGCGCATCCATGTTCGTGGCAGCGGGGACCGCCCCACGCCGAGTCTGACGATGGTGCGGCGGGCTGGCTCGGTCAGGCCGGCGGTTCGGTCAGGCCCGGGCGGGAGCCGCCGTGTCCCTGCAGGCCGAGGGTGCCGTGGCCGTGAGCAGGACGACGACGGCCGCGGCGTCGACCTCCACTCCGTTCGAAGCGACGGCGCTCTACCCTCTGTGAACCGCGTTCTACCCTCTGATAGGCAGCTGACCTGCAAAGAAGCGGCGCGGTTCGACCCTCAGGGCGAAGAAGGCGGGGTTTTCGGTCACCCACCGCATCCTGGCTGCTGGCCCAGCACGTCGGACACCCGGCGCCACCGAGCGGGCAGGACCCTGACCTGCGTGTGAGAATTGGGTACCGGATCGCAGTTCGGTGTCCGAGGCCCGCCCGTCGCGGCATGGGGGCGCGGTACCTGACGTCCCCTCCCGCTGATCCCATCGACACGCTGGGAGGCTCTCTGTGAGCGAACGTCTCAATGCGTGGCCGACGCTGGTCTATGAGGACCTGGCGCCCATGGTTGACTACGTGAACCGGGTGGTACAGGTCGCAGGCAAGTACACCCTCGACGAGCCCTTCGAAGTCGGTTGGGGAAACATCGTCCTCGATGTCACCCCCCGGGGGCTCAGTACGCCAACCCTTCGGCAGCGAGGCGTGACCTTCACGGTGCACTACAGCCTGCTCGACGGTGGCGTGGTCATCGAGGCCGACACTGGCTCGCGGACGGTGCCATTGTCCAAGGGATCAGTCGCCATGTTCTATGCGTCCTTCTGCGATGCGGCAGACGAGCTCGGCATACACCGACCGCACAGCTCGTTGATCTGCGAGATTCCGGATGCCCCGCCGCGCTTCGAGGACGATCACGTCGAACGCACCTGGGATGACCATGCGGCCCGGCTGATCTGGACAGCGTTGAACCTCGCCGCTGACGGGCTCGAGGCGTGGCAGGCCCCCTTCCTGGGATACCGCCCCCGGGTCGGTGTGATGTGGGGCGGCTTCGACCTGTCCGCCACGCGTCACCGGGCGCAGCCCACCGTGCCGCCGCCCCACCAGCCGCCGTTCATGCAGAACGCCCAGCTCGACGCGTACGTGTCGGTGGGATTCTCCTTCGGGGATGCCAAGGCGCCGAACGTCGGCATGTACGCGTACATCTGGCCCCAGCCGGACGGTCTCGGGGGCCGGTCCTGGGGTGTTGAGGGCGCCGCCTGGCATCCCGACGCTGGTCTGGTTCGTCTGCCGTGGGCCAAGCTCAGGGAGACAGCGGACCCGCACCAGGCCATTGTGGCGTTCGGCGACGCCGTCTACGATGCCGCCGTGGAGACGGCAGGCTGGCCGTCCGACCTCGTCGGTCCCCGCGTCGAGGGTTGGTACATGAGCAGGACACCGCCCGCGCTCGTCCAGCACCAGCACAGGTCGTGAACATCCCAGGAGGGCGGAAGGAGCGCACCCGCCGGTCAGGCGGTACCACGGCGCCGCCGGGCGTAGGCGACCGTGACGACGGTGACCAGCGGCCCCCACAGCAGGAGTGGCACGTAGCAGGCATTCATGATCCACGCGGCCATGCCCTGAGGAGCCTCGGAGCCGCCCACGGAGGCGGGCAGCTTGCCCCAGAACTGGGCTGCAGCCCGCAGACCGTGTACAAGAAGGCCGACGCCGGCCTACTGCCCGGCGCCAAGGCCATCGGCAACGGCAAGGTCCGTCGGACCGGATTCCACGTGCCGCGGTCGGTGGTCGAGCAATACCTCGCCAGCTCTGAGTTCGGCCTGAAGGCCGCCTGATGTCGGCCTCGATCCCGTCGCCTGAGTTCGGCGCCCCGTCTCTCGGCCCCGCCGACCGCAACCCGCGCCTCATCACGCCGCCTGACGGGCCCGCCGGGGACGATCCCGCCCCGGCAGCGTGGCGGGCGTTCGGTGAGCCCCCTGACACCAACTCGCAGGAAGGACAAGCGCCGTGAGCTATGCAGGTCGCTATGACGCGGATCCGCCGCTCGCTCTCCCGGATACCCCGTTCTCGGTGCCCGAGGCTCCGAAGCAGGAGCAGCCGGTCCAGGAGCCGAAGCCGCAGGACCCGCCGGCCCGTCGAGCAGACGTCCAGGCTCGTCAACTCGTGGCTGCGGGCCGAGCTGACCGAACAGGGCTTGGTGCGAGTTCCCCGGCAGCAGTCAGGTCGTGACGGTCACCGGTAGGGCGGGAAGCGCACCTCGGCCCGGGATGCTGCGCCGACTCCGCATACGGAGCCCCGGGCGGTGGTCACGGCCTTGATCAGTCCCGCCGCCCCGACGATGGTGACGCCGTTGGCCTGGAGGATCCCGGCGGTCACGGGTGCTCCGTGGATGACCATCACGGGTGCCGCGGGGCAGCCCAGGTGCTTGCTGACGGTGCGGGTCTCCCACAGGAGCGTCTGCACCGCCTGGGCCCGGTCGTGGGGGCCGCACCACAGCCGACCGTTGCGGACCTGAACGGCGGCGCCGTTCTTCGCGGACCACCGCTTGGAGTCGATGACAACGACCTGGCCCCGCGGTCCGATGGCCATGTGGTCCACATTGGCTTTGAAGCCGGGATGCTGCGGTCGTGGAGGATGGTCCAGCCCTGAATGGTGAGCGGGGCGAGGATCCACGCGTGGCTTCTTCGCCGATCGCGCCAGCCACCCACCACCCGGCGGCCGAGGCCTGCTTGGTGCTGCGGGGGCGGGCCCCGGTCAAGCCCCAGCCGAGTACCCCGCCGGCGGTTGCGGTGAGGATGGCGAGCGGGAGGTGGCTGCCGGAGCCGAGGAGACCGCCGACGGCTGTCCCGGCAGCGGTTGCGGTCAGCCGGGCCCGCGTGGATAAGGGGGATCGGGTTCGACTGAGCTTGGCGGCCTGCTCGCGGACGCTACGCCCGGCCTCGTTGCTCACCGCTGCGACTCCTGTCGAGTTGACGGGTGGTCCGTGGTAGGCACCGGACTCCTATCTCTGACCCCAGCCGCAAACTAACCGCCGGGTAACTTCCAGATCGTCCGTTTCCCTGCCGTCCATGCCCTCGTTGGGCTGAACGAGCGAACCCGTGGTCGATCAGGAAGGGCGGGCGGCAGGAGTGATCGCCGAAAAGAGCGCCGAGACCTTCCCCTACGCGGGCACGTGAAAGCAATGCTTCGTCTCGCACGTACTCACCGGAAAGGACGCAACACGCGTATGAAGAAAACCGCCCTCATCGCAGCCCCTCTCGCCCTCGCCGCGAGCCTCGCCCTTGCGCCAGCCGCCAGTGCCGCACCCGCGTACACGCCCGCCCGTGCCTGCCTGCAGGTCGTCGACCTTAAGAACCCGCCCGTCGGCACCAACTTCGACGCGATTAACCAGGCCGCGAAAGCCCTCGGCCTGCCCGGAGTCCCCACCGCCGTCGGTGGCGTCTGCAACACCGCCGTACCGACCGACGCCGACTCCGGCACTACCGAGTACCCCCGTCCCGGTCACGGGCCCGTCATCCTGCGCACCAGCGCCTACGCCCGCTACCAGCAGTACTGCACCGACTCCGTCAGCGTGGTCGGCACCGGCACCATCCCCGGAACCAACATCCCCGCCGTCGACGGACTGATCGTGTTCGGCTCCGACTGTACCAGCGAACCGAATCCGCTCATCGTCTGAACAGGCCACTGCGGTGGTGAGGCCGAGTTCGGGGTGAGCGCGGAACAGGAAGCGGCTGTACGAGGCGTACTGGCCGATGTGCAGGCCCTTGCCGGTCTCCTCACCGCCGGGGAACGGGCCGAACGCGTAGCAGTTGGTGCTCACGGTGCTGCTCCTCGGGTTTGGTGGGCCCGGCCTCAGGTGACGGCCGGACTGAACGTCACTGCTCGGTGCTGGTAACCTCGTTGTCCGTTTGCTGCGGGCGATCGGTCTCCGGGTGACCGCTGTCGCGGTTGCCGCGGCCGCTTCTGGGGTCAGCGCCAGCGATAGGCGTCAAGGGGCGGTGACGAGCGAGTATCCCTTCGGGCCGCGGCCGGGAGATCATGACGCTGCCGTTCCACCAGCACCTGACCGAGAGCGACGCCCGTAAGGTCGCCGCCGCCCTCAAGCGGGCCGTCGCCGAGGCCGTTCGGTGAGGCGCGCCGCCGTCCTCGGCAAGGGCGCGCTGGCCGCGCACGCCTGCGAGACGATCGCAGCGCTGCCTGAAACGGTCCTGGACACCGTGATCCCGAACGCGTCCGAGCCGGAGTGGGACATCCGCCTCTCGGACTACGTGTCCAAGCGCTGGCCCGAAGTGCGCATCCTGCGCTCAGGCGACTGGCGTGAACTGGAGCCGGGGCGGTGCGACCTGGTCTTCAGCGTGCTCTACGACAAGATCATCGGGCCTGGTCTGATCGACAACACCGAGCGAATCATCAACTGCCACCCCGGCCGACTCCCCCAATACCGGGGAGCACGCCCGGTGAACTGGGCGCTCCACAACCGCGAGAACCTGCACGGCATCACGATCCACGTGATCGACAGTGGCATCGACTCCGGCCCCGTTCTCACCGAAGCCCTATTCTCAATCTGGCCCGACATCGACGAGGTCGAGGACGTCTGGCAGCGGTCCATGGAGCACGGGCGGCTCCTCATCTCGGACACACTGCCCCGCCTCGACCGGATCGTGCCAAGGCCCCAGGACACGTCCGCCGCGGTGACGCACTACAGCCGAGACAGCACAGCTCTCGGCAACCGCAGTGACTGGACCAGGGTGATCTCCGCCGACCCCGTCTGAGCAGTACACCCGTTGAAGCCCGAGGTGGCGATGCCTCGGGCTTCAACGCGCGCCGGGAACCTCAGCGGCCGGCGACGGACAGGAGAACGTCCACCAGCCGCTCGGCAGCATCAGGCCGCCCCTGCGACCGGGCCCGCTGTGCCATGTCGGCGCGGCGGGCCGGGTCTGCGAGCAGGGGCGCCACGGCCTCCTGCAGGCTGGCCGGGGACACCTCGCCGAGCATGGCGACTGCGGCGCCCAACTCCTGCAGGTGGGTGGCATTGTGGGCCTGCTCGTTACCGGCGGAGCTAGCGAGCGGGATGAAGACCGCCGCCTTGCCGAGGGCGGTGAGTTCCGCGATCGTGCCCGCACCGCTGCGGGAGATCACCACATCTGCCAGGGCGAGAACATCAGGCAGCTCCGGGCCGACGAATCCGGTGACCAGGTAGCGGCTGGCCAGGTCGCCGGGAAGGGCCTCAGCTGCCTGCCGCAGGCTCTCCTCATGGGTCGGCCCGCACTGGTGGATCACGTTGGCGTAGGACAGCAGCCACGGCAGGATGTCGCGCACCAACCCGTTGATCTGAGCCGATCCCTGGGCTCCGCCCGTGATGTACACGGTGGGGCGGGTCCGGTCGAACAACCACAGGCCGAGAGCTGCAACTGCCTTGTCCGAGTGGCCGGCAAGCACCTGAGGGCGCACGGGATTGCCGGTGACGACCGCCGCCCCACGGGCAGACTCCGGCAGGAACTGCAGCGTGGACTCCGACGACACGGCGAAGCACGTCGCAGCGCGGGCAAGGCCCCGGTTGGCCAGCCCGAGGCGCACCGTCTGCTCGTGAACGACGAGGGGGCGACGGCACATCCGGGCGGCCAGGCCCACCGGTACGGCGACGTAGCCGCCCGTGGCGAGCACCACGTCGGGGTGGAAGTCGGCAACAACGGATCGGGCCTGGGCGATGCCGAGCGGCACGCGCCCCATGTCCTTGATGTTGGCCGGCGAGGCGAGCTTGAGCGGGTTGCTGGAGCGGCGGATCTTGCCCGTGGCCACCGTGGTGAAAGGGATCTGCTCGGCGGTCGTGACCTTGGCCTCCAGGCCGTTCGCTGTCCCGACCCACAGCACGTCCAGCGTCCTGCCGGCGGCTGCGAGTCTGGCCTGCAGGGTGCGTACCGCGGTGAGCGCCGGGTAGGTGTGGCCGCCAGTGCCGCCACCCGTGACGATCAGGCGAAAGGCACGCTCGGCAAGAGGGCGGTTGCGAGGGTCACTGTGCACGGAGAGCTCCCGATATGGACTCACCCCGCATCTGGGGGCTGTGGGACATTGCGGACGATAGCAGGCACTACGCAAAGTTCGCTGAATGGCCACCAGGGACTCGATCCGGCCCTGCCGCGCCCAACTTGGCCGTCCAGGCAACGAGAACGCCGCACAGGCCCCTCCAGGGCCCGTAACGAGTCCGCAACGACCCCACGGCAGAGTGCCACCTGCTGCCAACCTGACCGCGTGACCAACCATCAGCCGCCCACCTGGGCCCAGCCCACACCACCCGCCCCGCCGAAGCCCGGCCTCACCAAGGCCGCGAAGATCACCCTCAGCGTCCTCGGCGGCATCGTCATCATCGGCGGCTGCAACGCCATCGCGACCGGCGGCAAGGGCCTCGGCAACAACCAGCCAGTCGCCGCACCAGCCCCGCAGACCACCGCCAGCAGCCCCGCCAAGCCAGTCACACCCTCGGCCAGCACCCCCAGCCCCAGCCACGCCACCGCCGCCACCATCGGCCAGCAAATCCACACCTGGTACACCGGCGGCGGACAAACCCACATCACCAACATCGGCAACGACGCCCAAGCCATCGCCAACGCCGCCGCCACCGGCGACACCAACGCCGTCGCCAACGCCTGCGGCACCCTCAAAGGCCACGTCCGCAACGCCCAGGCGTATCCGCCGATCCCCGACCCCGAATCGCAACAGCACTGGGGCGCCGCGCTCGACGCGTACAAGCAGGCCGCCGCGGACTGCATCACCGCCGCCAGCACCAACGACGCCGCCCTGCTGACCAAGTCCGGCGACGAGATCGGCACCGGCAGCTCCGAGATCACCCAGACGAGCGCCCGCATCAACGAGATCAACGCCAGCGGGCAGTAGGCACGGCTGCGCCCCGCCGCGAACTGACGGGGTGTTTTTCTGCGGTGAGGAGTGTCGACTGGGACCGGGGTTCTGCCGTGGTGCTGATCGCGATCAACTACGGTGTCACGACTGGTAGCAGGGCCAGGCGTGTGGAAAAGGGTGGGGACGTGACCAGCAGCACGAGACTCGAACGACGGATCCGACGGGATTTCCCGAACCTGGTTCGGCGTCGGGGATCTTGCACATCCTCGATGAACTCCCCGATGTCGCGGGCTACGACGAGAAGCATTTCCGTAGCGAGCGCATCCTGCCGCGATCATCTTGCTTGCTGACGGGAGTATCCGCGAACTCCGTGAGGCTATCGAGCTCGCGAAGGCGGACTGGCGTGACCTGCTCGTCGCCGCAGAGCTGGCGCACGAGGACTGGCCCGTCCGCCTTGACGCCGAACTTGGCCCTGAACGCACCGGTTCCCGAACCGGAAGCACCAGCTGAGTTCATCGGTTGCGCCCCGCCGGTTCACGGCGGGGCGCAGTCGCACAGCGGTCAGTCCGCAACGTTCTCGCTGTCGAGGTGGACGCCATCGAACTCGACAACCTCGGCCAGCCGAACAGCCGACGGACCTGACACCCTACTGGGTCGACGCCGCGTCAGCAGCAGCCGGCCCCACTACCGCCGTCCTTCTGGACCAGCGGCGCAGGCGCCGGAGCGGCCGAGCTCGGCACCGCCACGTACAGCAGCCCCGTGCCCAGAACCAGCCCGGCAATAGCGGCGACAACAGACTTGAGCTTCACGAATCCCCCTCTGAGTCATCGATCGGTGCTCCGAGTCAAACGCCGTTGACACCCAGCTGTCAATGGTCGGCGGCTTCCTCGCCGTCGAGACGGACGCCATCGATCTCGATGGCCTCGTAGCCGGACTTCTCCAACGCGTCCCACGCTTCAGCGGCCTGCTGCTGCGGGCTGTTCCCGTACTTCGGCTCGCGGGAAACGTGGTGGTACACGGCGACCTTCGGGGCACGATCAGTTACGGAACGAACCTACTCTCGGCCGCTGACAGCGTTGGCTGCCTTCGAACGGACGACGCCGGGCCGCGCGATGCCCCGCACCACAATGACCAGAGCCGCGACGATCGGCAGGAAGGCAACCGTGTCGAGCGTCATCACGACGTCGTGCGGCCACCCCAGCAGCCGCGGCAGGTTGTCGAGCAGGAAGCCGGAACCACCGAAGAGCATGACCGCACCCGCCATGCGCAGTTGGGCAGATCGCGGGCGGGGCCGACGGCTCGCGAAGACCACCATGGCTGCTCCGGCCGCCAGTAGCCCGCAGTACAGCCACATCAGGACCCGTTCCTGGGCGTACGGACTCATCGCGTGCGACCCCATCTCCTAGACACGGAGGTCATCGTCACAGCTCAGGGGCCCTGTACACAATGCGTCCGGGCTCATCGATAGGGTTTCGCAACACCGCCCAGATCGATGCTGCACGTTGGGTTTCAGACTCGCCCGCGGCGGGCGGGACCGAGGAGGGCACGGTAGACGCCTGCCCTCAGACCTGAGTGGCACCGTTCAGATCAACGGCCGGATCACCTGGGACCACGCCACCGAGCCGGTCGCCTCAGCCGACGCCTCCTAGAGTCCCTCTCCACCCCGACGAACGGGCCGCCCGTCAGCCCAGCCAGCGGGTCGCGGGTCAGCATTCGGCGGCCGCCGTACCGGCGCCGTCGGGCAGCACCGGCAGCGGCCAGACAGGGTCGGGCGACCAGGTCGGCCAGCCGCCGGCGAACGGACCCGTGCGGTCCTGCAGCAGGCCCAGCGCCCGCTCGCGCGCCGCGTCGACCAGGGCGTGCAGGTCGTCGTCGACCAGGCCGAGACGGCGCACCTGGGCGTACTCGTCCTCGTCCTTCCACGAGGACAGGTCGGGCTCCGCCAACAGGTCGATGCACAGGTCGAGGGTGTCGATCCCGACGGACGGGCGGCGGGTGAAGGGCAGCTCGAAGTTCACGTACCAGCGGATCGGCTCGCCACTGTCGGCGTGCTGGAAGCAGTGGACGCTGAACATCTCGCCGGCCGGGAAGCGGCTCAGCAGCGCGGTGCGCTCCCACCGGTAGGAGCCGAGGGTCCAGGTGCCGGCCGCCAGGTCGTCCAGACCGCTCTTGCGCACGGCCTGGTCGCCGGTGCGCAGCGAGCTGATCCATGTGGTCGGGGCGAGGGACTCGATCCCCGGCCAGTACGCGAGGGTCAGGACGTCGCCGGTGTCGGCGACGACGCGCTGCGGTATCGCGGTCCAGACCCGGCCCGGACATCGGGGCGCACCGCTGTGTCGCCCGGGGCGAACAGGTCGGTGACGGTGGCCATCAGCGGGCCACCCAGGCCGGACACGCGGGCTGGTGCCTTGTCGTGACCACCACCGTCCCGCCCGGCAGAAGATGCTCGCTGCTCCAGGTCCGGCAGCAGTGCGCGGGCGGGCTCGGGCAAGGCGGCATCGACGCGGCGGTGGCCGACGAAGCGGCGGCGGGATTGCCCGTCCGGCGCCGCCGACGGCGGCGAGCCGTGGAGGAGGTCGTCACTCCTTCGCCTCCGGCATCAACGGCTCGCGACACCCACGGCACAACCGCGGCCCCGTCTCGCGGCCCTCGAAGGCGACCAGCCTCAGCCGGGGAACCCCGCCCCTGCCCATGCAGGCCACCGTACGACCGACGTCGTCGCCGAGGGCAAGGTCGTCGCCCAAGACACCGGTTTCAGGCACCTCGAACGAGTTCCGGCGCCTGAAACCTGCGCAGGTCAGAGCCTCATCTCAGGCTCAGCGGCTCGGGCGCCGCCGGGCGACGAGGGCAGCGATGTCGTCGTCGAGCTCGCCGCCGCTGTAGGCGATCAGGTCGCGGTGGAGGTGGTCGAGGAGCTGGTGGGGCGCCTCGCCGCTCCACGAGCGGATGCGTTCGGCGAGGGGGTAGAAGGCGCCGGAGCGGTCGCGGGTCTCAGTGACCCCGTCGGTGTACAGCAGGAGCTGGTCTCCGGGGTGGAAGGGGGCGAGGTCGACGTGGTATCCGTCGCTCACCAGCATGCCCAGGTTGAGCGGCGGCGAGGGAGCGGCGGGCTGCAGCTTCCGGACCCCGCCGCGGTGCAGCAGCAGCGGGGGCGGGTGCCCGCAGGTGACGGTCCGGACGACCGGTTCGTCGTCCGGGATCTCGGCGAGGAGCGCGGTGATGAAACGTTCAGCGATCTCCGAGCCCGGGACCCCCGGGTACTGGGAGGCGTGGCGGCTCATGCTCGTCTCCAGGCGGCGCGCGAGGTGGGGCAGGTCGGGCGCGTCGTGGGCGGCCTCGCGGAAGGCGCTGAGCAGCGCCGCGGCCGTCTGCACCGCGAGCAGGCCCTTGCCGCGTACGTCGCCGATGAGCAGCCGTACGCCGTGCGGCGTGCGTATCGCCTCGTACAGGTCGCCGCCGATCCGGGCTTCCGCCGCGGCGGCCAGGTAGAGGCTCTCGAGCGTGACGTGCCCGAGGTGGCGTGGTACCGGATGCAGCACCGCCAGCTGGGCGGCCTCGGCCACCGAGCGGACCTGAACCAGCTGATGGGCGCGTCGGCCCAGCAGGCGGTTGAGGAAGACGGCGAATGCCGCAATCGCCGCGAGGGTGGCCAGCTCAGAGTAGGCGGTCGCATCCCGCAGCGCATTGAAGTCCACCATCAGGCCGACAAAGATGGCGCACGCGGCCACTCCGGTGAGCACGGTCCCCCACAGGGGCAGCAGCGCGGCGGCAGCAACCATGGCCGTGGCGAGGAAGGCATCCGGCCTGACATCGCGGGGTGTGAAGAGGCCGATGAGCAGGCCGATGAACAGCAGCAGAGCAGGCAGCATGGGCAGCAGCTTGGCCCGCACACCAGCGCTGTGCGGGACTCCGCGTTCCTCAGGAGACCTCGCCACCGTGCCGCTCCCCGGGGTCACACAGGTCGAGCGGCAGCCTAGGCCCGGAAGCCAGGCCACCGATTTGGGTAATTTTATCGCTGTTCGCCCGTACCCACGAACAACCCGGTGAGCGGTGGTGACGCGCAGGCGTCACGACGCGGCACGCAATGAGCTGTCGCGGTTGGTGATCGTGCGGCGGACGGTGGCCGAGGTGCTGGCCGGCGAAGCGGGTGGGCAGGTTGATCCGGCACCCGGGGTTCGCGGGGCACTACGGGATGTGACGGTATATCAGCGGATCGAGGCGGTGTTCGACCAGGCCGCCGGGCCGCTGCGGTCGCGGGACGTGTGCGATGCCCTGGACCTCGGTGCGGAGGCCAGGTTCGTCGAGGCGATGCGCTCCAAACTCAAGCACCTGGTGACGGACGGGGTGCTGGTCGAGGTGGGACCGGGGCTGTTCGCCCGCGCCGGAACAGGGGCGGTGGCGTGGGCGCACACCGGAGCGCGAACGAGCCCGCTGGGGATGAGCCTGTCCCGGCGGCAGGTATGGAGCAGGTGATCGCGGGCTTCGGGGCGTCGTGGAGCCTGTTCGGGGCACTGGTGGAGGACTTGCACGATGAGTCCGCCGAGCGGTTGACGCACGCTCCGTTGGAGGGCCTGATCGCGAATCGCGGGAAAGAGGTGATGCGACGACTGCTGCAGGACCACATGGACCTGCGGTCCATACGCGAGCCGCGACTCCCCGATGTCCAGGGCACCGACCAGGTGGTGCGGCGCCGGATCGAGCCGGGGCACCAGCGGCCGTTGGCGACGGTGTTCGGGACGGTGACGGTGACCCGGAGCGCCTATCGGGCCCTGGGTGCGTCGAACCTGCACCCGATGGACGCCGGGCTGAACCTGCCCCTTGAGCGGTCCAGCCACGGACTGCGGAAGCTGGCCGCCTCGGAGGCGGTGCGCGGCAGCTTCGACGAAGCCCGGGTGGCGATCGAGCGCGCGTGTGGCACCAGGATCGGCAAGCGGCAGATCGAGCAGCTCACCGTGCGCGCCGCCGTGGATGTGGAGGCGTTCTACCGCATGCGGGCCCCGATGCCGTGCACCGCTGAGACGCTGCTGATGCTGTCGGAGATCTGGCATCGTTGGGTGTCGGTGCGGCCCGTGGTGATGGTCCAGTCGAACCAGTCTGACCTTCCACTGTTGATGCCGAGATCGGCTATCAGGTATCAGGCGGGGCGTCGAGCAGGTGGGCGACGTGCAGTTCGGTGAGGGCGAGGCGGATGACGGCGGTGTCGGCCACAGCATGAGTGCGGGTGGCGGCCGTGGTGAGGTCGGTGAAGGTGCGGGTGGCGTCGGCGAGGTGGAAGACGGTGGCACACAGCGGGCTGAGCAGGTGTCCCTGCTCGGCGTGTTCGTCGTAGACGGCCAGGCGGCCGTCGGTGATCTCTTTGACGCGCAGCCCTTCGCGGCGGGCCCGGGGGGCGTTCAACGGCCGGTGTTCCTTTCAGTGCCCGCACAGCGGTCTGTGGTCCTGGAAGTGGTTCACGGGGCGGGCTGGTCGCGCAGGGCCGCCGTCATCGGGTGGACCTGCTTGGTCTGGGTGGCGATGGCCGGGACGGTGCGGAAGCAGTCGGGCCGGTCCCAGCAGGCCAGGTACTGGTCGAGTGCGGTGTAGTGCTGGATCCAGGCGGTCATGCCTTCGACGGTGTCGGGCAGTTCGTCGAGCAGCTGGGGCGCGGCCGATGCGGTGATTGGCCGATGTTGCGGTGGCCGGCTGGCGGTGGATCCGTTCGGGGCGGATGCCCAGTTGGATCAGACGCCGTTGCACGGCCTGCCAGCGGTCGGGGCGTTCGTCGAGATTGATGCAGGTGATGCCGTCGAAGGCGTTGAAGGGGTTGCGTTTTTCTGCCTGGTAGTCAGCCAGGGTCTGGCGAACGGCTTTTTCGCCCAGGAGGGCGGTGAAATGGTCGATGGCCTCGTCGGCGCTCTGGCCGAGTTCGTCGAAGCCGATGAGGTAGTTGAACAGGCAAACAGCAGCCCCACAGTTCATCCGCTCATCCGCTTCGGCCGGTGATGAGGAATGTCTTCGGGGGCTCGCGTATCAGGACGCCTGCGTACCCCGGGCACCGCGCTCAGGCGCCCGGGTGACCGTCCAGGGTCAGTGGCCGGCGCTCTGGCCACCGTCGACGTGGAGGATCTCGCCGGTGACGAACGGGGCGTTCTCAAGGTAGACCACCGCGTCGACGATGTCGCCGACCTCGCCCATCCGGCCGATCGGGTGCAGGGCGGCGAGCTTCTCGTGGTACTTCTCCGGGTTCAGCGGTGTCTTGACGATGCCGAGCGAGACGGCGTTGCTGCGGATTCCGCAGGAGGCGTACTCGATGGCCAAGGCCTTGGTGGCCGACTGCAGGCCGCCCTTGGTGAGGGAGGCCAGCACCGAGGTCACGGCGGACATGGCGTGGTCGACCAGACTGGTGGTGAGCTGGACGACGTGGCCGCTGCCCTGGCGGAGCATCTGCTCGATGGCAAGCTGGGTGATGCGGAAGAAGCCGGTCAGGTTGACACCGGTCACCGCGTCGTAGTCGGCCTGGGTGTAGTCGGTGAACGGCTTGGCGATGAAAATGCCGGCGTTGTTGACCAGGGTGTCGATGCGGCCGAAGCGCTCGATGGCGGCTCCGGCCACTCGTTCGGCGGTGGCAGGGTCGGCGATGTCGCCCTGGATGGTGAGGATGTCCGGATCCTGGGACGGGGCGATGCTGCGCGAGGTCGCGACCACGGCGTAGCCGAGCTTGCGGTAGGCGTCGACCAGGCCGGCGCCGATGCCCTGCGACGCACCCGTGATGACGGCGACCTTCTGACCGGGAGTCCTCATGGTGACCTTCTCCAGTGGTTGTCCGGGCCGGCTCCCGTAGCCGGATGCTCAGACCGGTCGGCAATCTTCCAGGGGGTGCAGGCGGGCCGACTCGGGTATCCGCCCGCTGCCTGCGGTGGGAGTCTCCGCCTTCCAGGAGGGAGGAAGCCGGTTGCAGGACCGCGTTCCGGGCTCCGCGCCGCTGATGCTCCGAGTCGGGGAGCCGACGCCGCGGAACCAGCCTCGGTTGGCCGTGCACGGGGCGGGCCGGGCCAGGGAACTCACCGAAGAGGTCGTCGTGGGGTGCGAGGCCACCGATGGTGACCTCGCCACGCTGGCGCGGTCGGGCTTGATGAACAGGTTGATCGTCGCCCGAGACCATGGTCGCGCTCAGTGTCGCGGCGCTCAACCCCGGGAGCACATGAACGCGCCGCTGACCCGGCGGGCGGCCTCGACCTCGTGCCGAAAGCGGGCCCGGAACTCGCCGTCCCCGGCCAGCTCGGGGCGGATCACCTTGACCGCCACCTGCCGCCCGGACAGCGACCGCGCGCGGTACACCACGCCCATCCCGCCCGAGCCGAGCCGGCCCTCCAGCCGGTACCCGCCGATCTCGCGCGGATCGTTCTCCAACAACATCACGTGTCCCCCATCCTACGGACTCGGGTGGGAGTCGCACCCGGCCCAGAGAACCGAACAACGGGCCCAGCCGTCGGCCACCCTGGGCCTTGGCCGGGAGGAGTACCGCAGCTTTCGAATACGTGACGGCTACCAGCTCGGAGAAGCGACCTGACGCCCGACCAGGTACGAGGGGCGGCCCCGGCAAAGCGCTCAGGCGGGGCTGGCGCGGGCAGCGGACGTCGGTCGTGTTGGACCGGGCTCGCACCACGATCGGCATCAATCCTCTTCCCACGGCTGTCGCGTGGAAAGACACCTCATGCGGCTAAGCCGTCAAGGGAGGCGCGCTAGGGTGTGCAATCCGGGGGGAAGAAGGGGGGGCGGTCGTGGGATCGCGTGTGTGTCGGATTGTGCGGTGGGCACTGGTAGTTGCCCTGGTCGGTTCGGTGTGCGATGTGCAAGATCGGGCAACGACCGTGGGCCGGGCGGCGGCCGAGGCGGAGCCGCCGATGTCAGCTGCGGCGCGGGGGTATCTGGATGCGGCGCTCGATCTACTCCAGCAGCATGCGCTGCGATCGGCGAGCATGGACTGGCCGGATCTGCGCCGGTGGGCACGGTGGCTGGCTTCCGGTGCTCAGCGGCCTGCCGATACCTACCCTGCCATCCAGGCCGTGTCGGCCCGCCTCGAGAAGCACACCAGCCTCCTGCTACCGGAGGAAGTTGCCGCCCATCACGTCGCGCCCTCCCCCGATATGACCGTGCCGACCGGACACGTCATCTCCGGTGACCTCGGTTTGCTGACGGTACCGAGCTTCACGATGGCCCAGCCGGTTGCCCAGACTCGCTATGTGCAGGCCGGGCTGGATGCGGTGCGCCGTATGGACGGCGCCGGGGTCTGCGGATGGCTGGTCGACCTGCGGGGCAACCCGGGCGGCAGCTACGGTCCGATGATCGGCGCGGTCGCGCCGGTGCTGGGAGACGGGCTGCTGGGGTCCTTCGTACGGCCGGATGGATCCACGGGGACGAGCTGGTCGCTCAAGAACGGTGTCTTCACCGAGTCGGACGGCAGCACGTCGACGTTCGCAACTGTCCCCTACCGGCTGAAGCATCCTGACGCGCCGATCGCGGTCCTGACCGACCGGTACACGGCGAGTGCGGCGGAGGCCACGCTGATCTCCTTCCGTGGCCGCCCGGACACCCGCAGCTTCGGGCAGCCGACGGCGGGATACCCGACCGGCAATGCCAGCTACACGTTGAGCGACGGCGCGGTCCTCGTCATCACCGTGCTCACCGAGGCCGACCGAACCGGCCACGTCTACGCACCCGACACCCCCATCCCCCCAGACGCCGCCGTTCCCCCAGGACCGTCGGGTGAGCACACCTCCGACGATCCAGTGCTTGGCCCGGCCGAAGCCTGGCTGCACAACCAACCTGCCTGCACCAGCTGAAACCGAGCAACGCGCCCAACGGACCGGACTGGACCGGGCTGGCACCACGATCGGCATCAATCCTCTTCCCACGGCTGTCGCGCGGAAAGCCTCGAAGCCGGGGACAACGGACGTTGTACGGATCATGGAAGTGCTGGCCGAGCAGGACGTCACCGTCGTGTTCAAGGCAGACGCCGAGCGGCTGCACGTGGTGGACGCTGGCCCGGATGGGCGAGGACCGGTTCGTGCTCTTCGGCGAGGACGAGTCGAGCGGCGTCAAGTGGCATGAGCCGCCCATCGACATGCTGGCCGGTGCCCCCCGACTGGCTCCCGCATCAGAAGCTCCGCGACCTGCTCGAAGGATATGAGCTGGGCTGCGTCTACTGGTACGAGAACGGGGCCTGGTCCCGCGCGCCGTACCCCGAGGATCTCGACGACGACGGTCTCGACTGTGGCATGAGCCGCTTCGCCGACAAGGAGGAGGTCCTGGGGATGCTTGACGACACCACGGCCGCCAGACGCAGCAGCGAGGCCCTCTTGAATCATGCCGAGCGGTACGGGCTGACGCCGGAGTTGTTGGAGCCCTCGGTCTCCGATTCCGGGGGCGAGCGCTGGGACCTACCCCGGCCATGATGCGCGCTCTCCAGCTCGCGGGGCCGGCGGGTCGGAGCATCACCGCCCGGGACCACCGCAAACGCGCCGATCCCACCGTGGTGCGGGTCATCGAGTAGACGCGTACGTCGATCCCGACCGGCTCTCCTTCATCCCAACCGTCCGCCTCGCACGACGCCAAGTCACCGCGCAGGCGGCCCTTTCCCCCTGATCGCCCGGCCACGGCCATCGCGGCCGGCATCAGCGAGACAGCCGAACGACTCCTGCCCGTCGGCCGCAGACGCTCCAACCCCCGCGTCGCCAAACGCAAGACGTCCAACTCCGGCGTCAAGCGCAGCGAACACCGACACTGGCCCCAACCCGCCCGCGAACCCACCGAAGCAGTCACCATCGTGCCGCACCACCGGACAGCCCCGATCAACCCTCCGATCAAACCTCCACGAACCCGGGACGCTCAAGTCAGCGGTACTGAAGCCGGTCTGACGGTTCGCCACTCAACGGCGCATCACCGGCCGCACCGTATTTCGCGCCGGCGCCGGCGTCCTCGGCACCTACGACTCGCCCGTGCCCGGCGGCACCGTCACGACCCGTCAGCCAGGGAACCCGAGCGGCCGACGGTGACGGCGACGGCGACGGCGACGGCGACGGCGACGGCGACGGCGACGGCGACGGCGAACCGTCACGGAGTTCTTGCGGGGCAGGCAGCCGGACGTCCCGTCAGGACGGAACCTGGGTGACGCGGGCGCGAGGCGGGTTCGTAGGGTGATGCCATGCCCGACGAAACCCCCGACACCTCCAGCAGCCCCTTGGCCGCCGAGTCCCCGCTGATCGGCAGCCTGCGCGCGGCCGTCGCCGCAGCGCCCCGGGACGTACCCCTGCGGCTGCACCTCGCCGAGCTGCTGCTCGACGCCGGGCACGGTGACGCGGCGGTGGCGGAGGCGGCCGTCGCGCTCAGCCACGCACCCGGGGACGCGCAGGCGCGGGCCCTGATGGCTCGGGCGATGGGCGGGCCGGCGCCCTCGGCTCCCGTCGAGCAGTCGGCGGTCCCCGTCGAGCAGCCAACAGCTCCGGTCCAGCAGGGCGGCAGATTCGACTGGGCGGCCGCCGAGCAGGAGGTCGGGGACGTCCTCCCGCCCCGGTTCGCCATGAGGCCCGACGCGAAGGAGGAACCGCTCGCCCTCGACGGCAGCGGGGACCCCGGGGACGCGAGCGCGTACGACGTGGATGCGCCCGACGACGCGGTGCGCCTCGCGGACGTCGGCGGGATGCAGGAGGTCAAGGACCGCCTGGAGGCCGCCTTCCTCGCGCCCATGCGCAACCCGGAACTGCGCAGGCTGTACGGCAAGAGCCTGCGCGGCGGCCTGCTCCTGTACGGGCCGCCCGGCTGCGGCAAGACGTTCATCGCCCGGGCCGTCGCCGGGGAACTCGGCGCGAGTTTCATCTCCGTATCGATCAGCGACGTGCTCGACATGTGGATCGGCAACTCCGAGCGCAACATGCACGAGGTGTTCGAGACCGCCCGCCGGAAGGCACCGTGCGTGGTCTTCCTCGACGAGCTGGACGCGCTCGGAGCCAAGCGCAGCCGCACCCAGCACAGCGGCATGCGCAACACCGTCAACCAGCTCCTGACCGAGCTGGACGGCGTCAGCGACGTCAACGACGGGGTGTTCGTGCTCGCCGCGACCAACGCCCCTTGGGACGTGGACATCGCACTGCGCCGCCCCGGCCGGCTCGACCGCACGCTGCTCGTGCTGCCGCCCGACAGCCCGGCCCGCGACGCGATCCTCCGCTACCACCTGCGGGAACGCCCCATCGAATCGGTCGACTTGGGCAAGCTCGTCAAGGCCACTGACGGCTTCTCCGGCGCCGACCTCGCGCACGTCTGCGAGAGCGCGGCGGAGTCGGCGCTGCTCGACTCCGCCCGCACCGGGACCGTACGCATGATCAACACGAAGGACCTGCTGGGCGCCGCGAAGGCGATCCGGCCGTCCACCGAGCCGTGGTATGCGGCCGCCCGCAACGTGGCGATGTTCGCCAACGAGGGCGGCACGTACGACGAGTTGCTCGCCTACCTGAAGAAGGCACGGGAGCTGTGACCGCACCACACCCGCTCGTCGAGCAGGCAGCCGCCCTGATGGAGCTCGACCGCTTCGACGAGGCCCGCACGTTGCTCGCCCGACGGCTCGCCGAGGACCCGACCGACGTACGCGGCTGGGTACGCCTCGCCCACTGCCACCTGTCGGTCGAGGAGTACGAGGAGGTTCTCACCGCCACCGGCGAAGCGCTGGCCCTCGCGCCGGAGGACTTCGACGCCCACTACGTACGCGCGTACGCGCTGCGGCGGCTCGTCCGGCCGGACGAGGCGCTGGCCGAGGCCCACGAGACGATCCGGATCGACCCGCAGAGATGGCAGGGTTTCGCGGCCCTCTCGGAGGCCCTGGGCGCGTGGCAGCCGCGCTGGCCCGAAGCGTTCGACGCGGCGACGACCGCCGTGCGGCTCGGCCCGGACTCGGTCGGTGCACACAGCGCGCTGTGGAAGGCCGCGCTGATGAACGGCCGCTCGGACGTGGTGCGGCAGGCAGTGCTCGAGATCCTGCGCATCGACCCGCAGAACGCCTGGGCGCTCGGCGAGCGGGCCGCCCACGTCGCGGCGGACGCCGCCGGGCCACCGCTGACCGGCGCGGGCGCCAGGCTGCCGGCTGCTGCCGACGCGTACGCCACCGCGCTCGCCGCCGACCCCCAGGCCCCCGGGCTGCGCAAGGGCCTGGACGGGGCGGTGTTCCGGATGCTGCGCGGCACCCGCTGGCTCGCGCTGCTCTGTGTGGTGATCGCAGCCCTCGCCGGACGGGTCTTCCCGACCGGCGACGACCCGACGGCCCTGCCGGGGCCGCTCGGCACCCGGCTCTACGCGCTCGTCCTGATGGCCGCCGTCTGGGGCTTCGGCGCCTGGCGCCGCTACCGGGGGATGCGTACCGGAGTACGGATGAGCCTGCGGTTGCTGGTCCGGCGGGTCGGCTGGGCGCGACTGATCGTCGGGCAGTCGGCGTGGTGCACGCTCACCGCCGTGGTCATCGTGACCGTGCCGTGGTCCGAACGGCTCGTCCCGCAGGTGCTGTTCTGGGTAGCGCTGGTGCCGACCCTGCTCACCGTGTGGTTCGAGCGCTCGGCGAACCGCTCCTGAGCGCGCAGCAGCGCGCCGAGGCGCCCTTCGAGGTCGGGCAGGGTACGAGCAGGCCGCCGCCACCCTGGGCGGCCTGCCGGGCATGAAAGGTCCACTGACCTCGCGTGCCTGCCGCCGTTCCGCGCCTGGGTGATCTGGAGATCGCGTTCACCACCAGGTTCTGCCTGGGCTCCGACACCAAGGGCGAACGAGCGCCGAGCGGGCACCCGCCTCGGCATCGATGGTGTCTGTCCTGCCGCGACGCCAGCGGCTGGCGTTGTCGGGATGGTTGACCTCGATCACCGTCCCACCGCGGGTGCGCTCGCCTCACCGCCCGCCACCCCCACCGAACAGCTCTGCGCCGGCGAGGGTGTTGTCCAGCACCGTGGCCGGCAGCCCGTCCCAGGTGATCCGGCGCGGTGCCTCGGCCAGCACAAGGACGCCTCCGCCGGGCAGCAGGGCCAGGTCGTGGTGGGCGGCAATGTCGGCCTGCCACAGCAGGGTGGAGTCGGGGCGAGCTTGAGCAGCGCGCGCAGCGGCACCATCGGGCGGGGAAGGGTTCGGTGTGCCCCTTGCACTTCGGCCGAGTGCAACGGACGTTGAAGGGCTTGGAGGTCACTCCGGGATGCGGGTCCACCGACTCCAGCCTGGAGGCCCGTAGTTCGAGGATGGCGGCGGCAGGGGCGGCAGCGGTCGCCCGCCCTGCGCTTCCAGCGCCGGTGGGCCTCCACGACCCACTCCTTCTCCCGTTTCGGCACCATGCCACAGTCGATGCAGGCCAGGGTCTGCATGTGCTCGCGGTGGAGGCGGTCAGCCTCCGCTCCGCGGGCGGCCTGGCGCTGGTCGTAGTGCGCCCGGTCCATCGGGTTGTCGAGAGCATCGGTCAGCGAGTGGCGGCCAGTACGGTTTGGCGGCGGTGCCGCCGACGCGGTCGGTGCCAAGAGCCGCAGCTGCCCGGGCGGTGCCGCCCACCTCTCCGCGCGCCGGGGGCGGGGCGCGTTGCCGGCGATGCCGGTGCGAGGGCCGGGCGCGGGCGCGTTTGCGCAGGCCAGTAAGGTCCAGGATGTGGAAAATCTGATCTTCACCATGTCCCGGCGGCAGCTCACCGGGTTCCTGGTCCGATACGGCGTGATCTTCGCCGTCATGGTCTCGATGCCGTTCATCGCCTCGCTGCACAAGCCGCTCACCGGGCTTGGGATGGCGGTGGGGATCCTCGCGCTCTCCACGGCCGCCGCCGCCGGCGGCCGGACCGTGGTGAGCCCCTCGGGGATCGAGGTCCGGCAGTTCTACGTCCGCCGCCGGCACTTCGCCTGGGAGCAGATCGCCGGGCTGCAGCCGCTGGAGAACCGGGGCAGCACGTTCATCCGGCTGCACCTGGTCGACGGCCGCCACCTCGCGCTGCCCTGTCCCTCGACCACCGCGCTCGCACCGCACCCCGGGTACCCCGCCGAGCGGGATCAGCTGCTCGCGTACTGGCACCGGCACGCGGTCCACCCCAACGCCTCGATAGGTCTAGACCAATAGAAGGCTCCGACTGGCTACCGCAGACGGATCGCCACGCTGCACGCGACCGCGTACGCAGCCACCTACGTGCTGCCGACACGGAGCTGCGACACCGCGGCCGCCACGGAGATCGGCGCATGGCTGGCGCCTGACCCGACCGGCCGTTCCGCCTGGGCCCCGGGAACCTGGTCGACACCGTGGGGTCGCGCAGAAGTGCCAGCACCGACCGACCCGGACGACGAGCCCGGTGGCAAGCGGAAAGGCCGGCACCACCGTGCGGTGGGCCGGCCTTTCGCGCGGCTGCCGGATAGTCAGCTCCGCTGAGCCTGAGTGGCGCTGGGATCCAGCTCAACGGTCAGCTTCAGCTGGGGCGCCAGGTCTGCGGGGGCCTCGAAGAGGCTGCAGATCATCTCAGCCGCACCGTTGAGTGGGCGTTTAGAGATTTCTATTCCTGTAAGCGGCTTTCGCCCCTGCCCGCCTTCGTGGAGATATGCACGACAAGAGAACAGTGTCCTTCCCTTGGCCGTGGACTTGACCGTCCGTCTCATCTGCTTCTGGGCTCTGAAGTCCGTCTGGTTTGAAGAAGTCGTAGAACCGCCCAAGTGGCAGCGGAAGCGGATCCTCCGCCACGTAGGATCATGTTGCGCCGCCGTCTCGCTCGCGACTACGAGACCCTGTCGGCGAGCTCCGAAGCCATGACCCACATCGCCTCGATCGACGACCTCACCAAGCGCATAACGGACGGGACCACACCAACCTGGCGAGGAACCTGCTAGGACATAAAGGGCAATCCGCTCACATCAAACGCCCTCTGAAACCACTCATGCCCGGCTTACTTGGATTCGACCCGTCCGAGCGGGTTGGGTCCGGCCGCCAGTGCGTCACGCGCTGCCTGCCAGGCGGAATCCCCAGGGTAGAGCTCGGTGCGGAGGTAGGCCCAGGTGAGCCGCTGGACCACAGCGACCCGCTCGGGGTTCTCGTCCGTGGTCTCGGCGACGTCGTATCCGGAGACCCCGCCGAGCCCGTGCTCTGCGTCGAACAGGGTGAGCAGGGACTTGGGGCCCGGGGAGAGGACGTACGGATCGGTGTGCCAGTCCGCGCCCCGAACCGTGAGGTGGGCAGAGGTGTCCTTGTCACCGGCGACCACGAGCGCGGGCGTCGTCATCTCGGAGAAGTCCGTGGTCAAGAAGAAGGAAAGATTCTCGGCTGCGGACTCGGTGAGGGCATCGCCGCCTCTGCCGGGCGCGGCGAGCAGCACACCCGCCTTGATCCGGGGCTCGGCCAGGTTCACTTCCGTTCCGTCATGGGGATCGGTGAGCCGGGCGCCCAGCAGCAGGCTCGCAGTGTGCCCGCCCATCGAGTGCCCGGCTACGGCGACCTTGCTTCGGTCCAGGCGCCCGAGGAGCTGCGGGACGGCGGCCTCTATCGCGTCGAGCCGGTCGAGGATGCGCTTCATGTCCTCGGCCCGTGATCGCCAGTACAGAGGCGCCCCGGGGGTGTCGGGGTCCAGGCTCAGCGTCGTCGAGCTCAGATGGGTGGGCTGGATCACGACGAAGCCGTGTGCCGCCCAGAAGTTGGCGAGGGGGGCGTAGCCGTTCAGCGAGGAGAGGTTGTTCGAGTAGCCCTGACCGTGCGAGAGGAGGATGACCGGCAGATCGCTCCCGGTCACGGGCGCGGAGACTCGCACCTCCAGGTCCACGGCTCGGCCGGGAGCCGACAGCACTACCGGGCTGACCGAGAGGACGGGAGTGGGCGAGCCGAAGGTGTCGGCTGGGTGAGTCGACTCACTCATGATGCGTATTTCCCTTCGATGGCCTCTGCCGCCGGTCTCATTCGGCCGGCGGCGGGCGAGGCGGTCGGGAGCGTCCGGCTTCGGTTACGATTAAAGCGGAGCACTGTTCCGATTAACATACGGAGCAGTGTTCCGCTTTGTCAACGACCGTCGGAAGGAGAGCGTGGTGCCCACTACAAGCCCCTCCGGGGAGGTGCCGGCCCGAAGCAAGCGGGCCGACGCGCTGCGCAACCAGCAGACGCTGCTTGCCGCCGCCGCCGCGGTGTTCGTCACCTCCGGCATCGACGCACCGATCCGTGAGATCGCGGCCAGGGCGGGCGTCGGGATGGGGACGATCTACCGCCACTTCCCGACTCGGGCGGATCTCGTCGTCGCGGTCTACCGCCACCAGGTCGAGGCATGCGCCGAGGCCGGCCCGAGCCTGCTGGCCAGTGCCGACTCTCCGCTCGCAGCACTCCGTCAGTGGGTCGACCTCTTCGTAGATTTCCTGGTCACGAAGCACGGACTCGCCAACGCGCTGCAATCGGACAGCAGCGGCTTCGAGGCCCTGCACACCTACTTCCTCGACCGCTTGGTGCCCGCCTGCGCGCAGTTGCTCGACGCCGCAGTCAGCGCCGGCGAAATCAGCCCCGGCACACACGCCTACGAACTGATGCGCGGCATCGGCAACCTCTGCATCGGACGTGACAGCGACCCGCGCTACGACCCCCGCCGACTGGTCGAACTTCTCCTCCAGGGACTGCGGCGACCGCAGTCGTCCTGACGTCGACGACACTCGATGGCCCCGCCGAGCCCGAGCCCGGCCTGACCGTGCGCGAGGCGGTGCGGGTGGCTCGGCGCAGCGCGGTTGAGCGGACGGTCGATCCCGAGGATTTCGTCGGCCTGCCCGGTCTCGTCGGCGACGGGGAGCCATCGGCACAGGTACGGGACGTGCTTGCGCGGGTGCCGGTGCATCATCGCGCCGTGCTGGTCCTGCGCGAGCTCGAGGAGCTTGATGAACGAAGTGCGGCCGAGATCCTGGGCACCGCGCCGGGAACGGTCAAGTCCCGGCTGCACCGCGCCCGTTCGGCCTTCCGGAAGGCGTGGCAGCAATGAGTATTGACGCCGTGACCCGGCTGCGACTCCTGGCCGCTGGCCTGCACACCACGATGTACGCGGAGGAGCGCCTGGAGCCGTCGTACGACAAGGTGTGGGCGGTCGCCTCGGATCTGGCAGGCGAACTGCCGTACCTGGTACCCCTGTTGCGCGAGTTCCGCATTCCTCCCGGCAACGCCGATCGCAAAGGCGCTCTGGCGATGGGCCCGTTGGGCTGCCGCAGCGCCTTCGAGGTGCGACTGGCTCCCGGGTGGTGCCTGATGCGGTCGCGGCTCGTGGTGGGGGGTATGGCGGCCGTGCCGGAGGGTGACGGCACGCGCTTCGCCATGCTCGGCGCGGCGCGTCCCGCCGCCCTGCGGCCGGTTCAGTGGGCGTACGCTCGCCGCGCCCGCCACGGGCGGACCTTCGTCCGGAAGGTCGCGGAGCGGGCAGCCTTGCGCTCGTAGCCTCTCAACTGCCCGTCGCGAACAGCTCGTTCATCGCCTCAGCGACCACGTGGGGACTCTCCTGAGGCAGGAAGTGGCCGACGCCCGGCACGATCCGTACGGTGAGGTCGCCTGCGTGGCTCTCGCCTCCGGCCAGCATGGATGGCGGGATCACGTTGTCCCGCTCGCCGCCCAGCAGCAGGGTCGGGACGGTCAGCCGCTGCCCGCGCCATGTGCCGCGCAGCAGCGCGGGGATCTCGCGGACCACGTACTGCCAGAACATGGCCTGCCCGGCATGCGCGCCGGCCTGGGCCGCGGCGCTGAACTCCGCGAGCTCGCCGGCTTGCCAGACCGACGGTTCGGCGACCTGGTGCCGCAGCAGGAAGCGGCTGAACGCCGGCGCGCGGGCCAGTGTCCGGCAGCTCCGGTGCCGGCGCCGTCCGGCTTCGGGCCTCCGGCTTACAGAGAGGGGCTTTCCAGGACGAGGCGGATCTCCGTCACCTCGTACCCGGCGCGGTCGAAGGCGGCGGCCATCGGGACATTGACGGTGTCCGTGGTCGCGGTGACGCGCTCGGCACCCGCCGCCGCGTGGAAGCGGGTGATCTCGGCCAGGATCTCGTCGATCAGGCCCCGGCCGCGCTGTTCCGGTACGACACCCAGGTATCCCACATTGCGGTGATAGGGCGTCGCCGAGGGGATGGCCATCCCAGCCAGAGTGCCGTCCGGGAGATGGGCCAGACGCCACCACGAGCGCTCGCCGGGGCAGCCGAAGTAGAAGTCGAAGTCCTCGCGGGCCAGCTGCTCGGCATCCATCGTGCGCAGCTCGTTCTGCGTCGCCAGATCGAGGCTGCCGTGGGACAGACGCACGAAGGCGTCCAGGAACTCCTCGTCGGTGCCCTCCCGGAAGACCAGCCGCCCGGTGGGCTCGGCGGCCCCGGCCTGCGGGGTCCACTCGTAGCGCAGCCGCTCGATCTCGCGCGTCAGGCCGGTCTTGTGCGCGGCCTCCTGACGCCAGGCGACCGCCTCGGCCAGGGCCGGCTCGGCGCGCCACCCGCGCGGCAGCGAGATGTTGTAGCCCGGGAGGTTCCCGAAGGAGGCGTGGCCGGCTGCGAGCAGCCCGGCGGCCACGCCGGCCGGGTCGGCCACGCCCGCCCGGACCTGGAGGCAGTCGAGCGCGATGGGCTGCGCGCTGTCGGCGCGGCCCCACCACAGGGCGCGGGCAAGGATTTCGCCGTCTTCATCCTCGGCGAACCAGGTCCACGCAGGGCGCATCCGGTTCTCGGCGAACTCCTCACGGATCTTCTCAGCGGTCAGGGCGGGGACGGGACCGTCGACCGGGTAGGCGGCCGCGCGGTCGAGGTCCGAGGGGTCTGCGGTGGCAGAACGGAAGATCATCCGGCGATGATCACACAGGGCGAGCCACACTCCCCAACCAACCAGCAAACCCGCAGCCCACAAACGAGATCAACTAACGAACCACCGTCTTGCCCAGCTCGATCACCAACACTGGACCACCCATGGCGGGAGCCTGGGTATGCCGTCGCCGTCGCAGATACAGGTGGTGCTTGCTGCCCGGCTTGCCGCGATCGACCGGCGACGGCACGCCGTTCCTCGGCGGCAGCCTCACGTGCCTCGAGCCGTACTGCCCCTCCTTCCTCACACTTCGTCTGCGCGGTCCGCCGGCGGCGGTCGGCCACACTGATCCACACTGCGGTGAGCGTGCTGAGGATACCCACACAGGCCGTAATCGTCTCGATCACCCGACCAGCCGTGCGGGGCTCGGCACGGCATCGGACGTGGCGCCCCGGATCGGGAGTGGCGCCCAACGTACCTCAGCCGGCAGGCAGCTCCGAGGAATGGTGGTTGATGATGAGCCAGGTGCCTCCGCGCAGCTCGTAAACGAAGGTGTAGCGAGCGTTGACCTTGGTTTTGCTGCCGTCTTGGTTGGTCAGCGTGAACTGGTAGAGGCCCGTGTCGACGGCATTGGTGCGGTCCAGGATGTCGATGAACCGCTCCTGGATCCTGCCGACGGGTTTGCTTTCCAGGAAGTGCTTGAAGTAGTCGACTATCCCGGCCCGGTCGGTACGGATTTCGGCGGAGACGGTTGGTAGCAGCACGGCATCGGGGGCGTACAGGTCCGCAACACGGTTCGCGTCGCCGGTGGCCAGGGCCGCGTTCCACCGGTCGAACAAGGCTGCGATCTGTCCCTCGGTTGGCGGCTGGGCGGTAGTACTTGTGACAGCACTGTCCGTGCTGGGGAGCTGGGTGTGTGTTCCGGTCGCGTAGGTCGCTCCGGTTCCGGTGAACACAAGGGCGGCGGCGAGAGCGGCCCCGGCGAGGTATTTGCGCCTCATCGAGCACCTCCTGCGTGGTCGATGTTCAAGGCGGACGTACAACCAGCCTCACCCGGCGCAGGCGATTCGGCACGCGGACAGCTTCGCGGCCGGGGGGAGCGAGTATCGGCTCCGCAGCTGCCGGGCGATCCGCTTGCCGTACGGGGCTCGGCCGTGGGGGGTGTGTGAAGGCCGACCCACCCAGCCCGCTACTGGGCCTGCGGCCCGGTAGCCAGCGCGGCAACGACCCGCCCGCGCCAGGGCTGTTCTCCGTTCGGCCCCTGGTCCAGCTCCCGGCTCTCCCGCAGAACGTCGGCCACCATCTCATCGTCCAGCAGGGCCAGGACCAGCTCCGCCTTCCACAGCACCTGGCATGCGGCACGCACCAGCAGAACCGCCGCTTCCCTCCTGGCTGCGGGGTCGTCAGGCCGGCAGGTCATCAGCCGCCATGCCTGATTGCCCCAGGAGTGCTCGGGCGCGGTGATCGGCAGGATCGAACAGGGATCAGGGGGGACGTCGTTCACCATCCCGGCAGCCTTCCACTCTCTCCCACGCACCTGCTCGCGCAACGCCCAACCGGCCGCAGAGTTCATCCACCGGCGTCACCACTGCTGACGACGACCAGAGCGGCTCGCTCGGACAGCGCCCTGCCGCGCCGGCCGGCCCCGAAGCCGGATCGGCGGCGGCTACGCCCCAGGTGGCCGGTATCGACCCGCTCAGCCTGCAACCCGTCACCGGGCCGGCTACGGACGGCGCGGGCTCACACGTCGTGGGGGCGGTCCAGCTGAGCACCGGCCTCGACGGCTGACGCGGTCCACTCCCGTCGGTGGGCATCGAGCGCCTTGGCGAGCACCTTCGCCCGGAACGGGTTCGCCTCGTTCAGCGCTCCGCAACCTCAACCGCCTCCTCCAGCAGTGCCAACCGCGCCTCCGGCAACCCCCAACACGGGCGAGCGGCCAGCCTCAACCAGCACATGCGCGAGCTCGGACCCGTACACCGCCGGGCTGACCTGCGTCAGCAGTCGGTGCACCCGCAACACGTCCGGTCCGCGCAACACCCGCCTGTCGGTGCTGAGAAGCGGCATCCTCGCCCGCAGTACCGCATCCTTATCCACCGTTCCCCCTTCATCGCAGCACTCCCCCACCGCCGGCGGCGGGGCAGCACGACCTACGCACCGGCACCTGAGGACAGGCGCCAGTACCTGGCCGTCCATCCTCGATCAGTGACTGGCGTGACGACAACGGCACACTCGCCTCCCGGAAGTGCTCGCGCCGGCAAGCAGGGAGTACGGGCTCGACCTGATGAACCGGGTGGAGGCCGACCAACGCTGGGGCACGCCTTTCGGCGCACCGGAGGGGATCTCTGTGCACGTGAAGAACGGCTGGCTGCCTCGGGCGACCCACGGCTGGCGGGTCCACAGCATCGGTGTCTTCACCAACGAGAGCAAGGACTACCGGATGGCCGTCCTCACCGAGGACAACCCCACCGAGTCGTACGGGATCAGCACGATCCAGCGAATCGCATGGGCGGTGCACCACGATCTCGACAGCGACACTGCCACGTCCGGCGACTTGGACCCCCAGGCTCCCGAACTCCCCGACGACTCGGCCCCGTTCGGCTACGTCACCACGGGATGAGCAGCAGCGGTGCCGCCAAGGCACGGCACCCTCCGGGCATCGGCCGCGGCTGACCAACTGCTTCACAGGCGAACGGGCTCCGAGCGTGATCGCCCGCCGGCGCGGGGACGAGGACCGCCCGCTCGGCTTCGTCCCCGAGGTCCAGCACCGCTTCACCGAGGGCCCGGTCGGCGCCGTCATCCCGACGGCCTGCCGCGCTGCGCTGCACCACCAGCGGCGGGCCGCAGACGGGTCCGTCTGCGGGCGTTCACCGAGGTGGATACCGCCCTACCACTGATCCCCCGTACCGCATGGCAATTCCCCGGGCAGACCCCTCTCATGGGCGAACTGGGCCCGGGCACAGGGTACGACACGCCCGGGACGGGGCAACCTGGTGCCAGCACCACCCCGGCGGCGGAGCGAGAGCCCTGTCCGGACACTTCCCACCGGTGTGCGAGATGCGTGGAATATCCGGAAGGAAGGCACTGGATCAGCTACAGAGCAGCACTGTTGAGGTTTCCTCGGAAACCTCCTGAAAACCGGTTGTGCTGCTTCCGGCTCAGCCCGCCGCACACCCGTCGCACCAGGTCCGCGAGGACCGGCGCGGGCACCGGGCCGCGTGCGAAACGCAGCCCCCGAGCCGCCGGAGCCGGCCCCCGCCCGTCCTTCCGTACTCTTTCGACCGTTTGAGGATGCTGATGCTTCGTGCTGGATCGTCACCCGGAGGCCGGCGCTCCGCTCCTGTTCTCGTGTGGCTCCTGCCCACGGTGGTGATGGCGGCCGCCGCTG
>NZ_JARZAJ010000056.1 GCF_029892105.1 Kitasatospora sp. GP82
TCCCGCCAGTGGGGGTAACCATCGAGCTGATCGTCGGTGAAGTGCGCTCATGGCACTACGAGCCGTGGGTATGGGTGGATCTCACGAGCCCCTAGCTAGGTGCGCGGTCCTACTCCAGGCAGTCCTACTCCATGTCCCACTCCTCCAGAAGGTCGAAGAGGTGCCGGTCGCCTTCGAGCTTCAGGGAGTCCAGTGGGATGCGACCGTAGAAGGCCAGGACCAGGTCACTCGCCGTGCCCCGGGCGGAGACGTCGACCGACTCCGAGTCCTCGCCGGCGGCGGGCACACCGCCGGATTCGGGCAGACGGAAGGCCCGCGAACCATCGGCGGAGAGCGATTGGCGCCAGGAGCCGCCCTCGGTGACGTGGTAGTCGACGACGGCGGGCTTGTGCGGCCAGGCGACCGTCGTGGTGCAGCAGGTGAACAGGAACTCCTCGACACCATCAAGCGCCACTTCCTCCGGCAGCGGCTCCGGGGCGCCCACGGTGAGCTGGGCGTCGTAGGTGTGCATCGCGATCTCCTGGAGCTGGTGCCGGGCGACGGCGCCGCAGGTCCGCGGCGACTGCGACGAGCCCCACCACGTCCAGCAACCGCGCTCCGGGCCGGCCTCCCGCAACGCGTCCAGCATCTGCTGCGTCGACTCGGCCAGCCAGGCGAGCAGGGCCTCGCGCTCCTGCGGTGCGGCCAGGCCCTCCCCCGCCAACTTGCCCGAGGCATCCGGCCCAGCCGCGACCGTGGCGGCCCAGGCGCGACGCCCCCCGCCCAGGTGGTGCACCAGGTCGAGCAGCGTCCACTCGGGGCAGGTCGGCACCTGCACATCGAGGCTGGGCGCGGAGGCGATCGCGGCCCGGAAGGCGGCCGACCGCTCGTCGATCAGGCGCAGCAGCTCGGGAAAGTCCATGGTCTTGGTCACCCGGGTCTTCTATCACTGTGCGGCGGCGACTGAACAGCGATTTTCGCAGGCCGGCACCCTGACGCCCAGCCCGGCCGGTCTAGCGGGCGCAGCGAAGCAGCATCGCAGACCATCAACTTCCGCTGCGTGAGATGGTCGTGCCTGTGGTCGACGAGGGACCTCACTGCCCACCTGTCAGTGGTGATCGCCATCATGGGGATATGAGCAACCCGCATCTGGCCACCGGCAGCGTCTGGCGGCTCCACCGCGGCGACCAAGAGGTTGCCCGGCTTGCGGTGACTGGTGCCGATTGGCCCTGGATGCACGCCGACGTCGAGACGCTTCCTGGCTTTGAAGAGTTCAGTCCGCTCTTCGCGGAGCAGGAGCGGGCTGTCGACGAGGAGGACTGGGAGCAGATCGACGAATGTTACTTCCGGATCCGCAGTGCGCTCACCATGACATTTCCCGACGGGAATCCTGTCGCTGAGTTCATGCTGCACATCCACGACGACGGCACAGCCGGCTGGCGTTGGCACGACGAGCCGTTCGACACGGTGAACCAGTGACACGCTGGCTTCGCTGCTTCTGGGACGAGGAAGCCGTCTCGTTCTACTTCGAGCTGGACACCGATGGGCACGTGATCCGGCAAGTCGAGTTGCAGGAGCCCGGAGGCAAGGCTTTGGCCGCTGCCTCGCTGGCCGAGTGGCAGGAAGCCCAAAGAGATGGCCGGTTGGCTGAGTACGAAAGCGTCTACGGTCTCACTGCAGAACCGCCCATATCTGAGTGGGAAGGGCACGACCCACAGTGGTTGTCGGCCGATGAGTTCGAGATCATTTGGTCGACGGCCCGTCAGCAACTGCAGGATCGTCAGCGATAACCTCCTTCCTGAGCGCGTCCACCGCCGCGACTCCCGGTTGGGGGAACGGCGATCTCTACACCTGGACCTATCAGCGGCAGATCCAGTAGCTGTTGCCGGCCGGGTGCCTGCGTCGCTCACCACTCGGGCGAGTCACCACGACGTCGCCGTCCTCGTATGAGACCCGGTCGCCCGCTGCGACGAACACTGGCTTGTCCAGTCCGACATGGAAGTCGGAGTGGAGCAGGAACTCGCTGAGCAGCAGCATCCGCGGCACTGGGGTGGCTCCGTCGAAGTTCACGCGCATGAGCCAAGCATCCCGGAGGATCCGGAGCCGCCGCGACAGGGTTTCGGCACCTATCAGCGCTCCGTGCCCGCCGCAGGGGCAGACACGGAGGGCAGGAAACAACAGATTGAGTGAGACAGGCCAGGACCACCCGTCTCACTCAACCCGAACCATTGCTGGTCGCAGCACCGTCATGGCCCAGCTTCACTGAGACCGGACACGGGCGTGAGCACGCCACTTGAACCCGACCCGTTCGAACTCCTGGCCGCCGAACCGGCCGTGCGGACCGAGATCCGCATCGGATACGCACGGGTGTCCACCGGCGGACAGAAGCTCGACCGCCAGCTCGACGCCCTCACCGAAGCCGGCTGCCGCCGCATCTTCGCCGACAAGAAGTCCGGCAAGGACGACCTGCGGCCGGAGTTGAAGGCATGCCACGCCTTCCTCGCCCCGGGCGACACCCTGGTGGTCCCCGCGCTCGACCGCTACGGCCGATCCCTCAAGGACCTGGTGAACATGGTCGGCGAACTGCGGGCCCGCGGGATCGGCTTCACCTCGCTGCACGAGCGCCTGGACACCACCACCCCCGGCGGCCGACTCATCTTCCACGTCTTCGCCGCCCTCGCGGAGTTCATCCGCGAACTCATCGTTTCCGGCACCCGCGAGGGCCTGGCCGCCGCCCGCGCCCGCGGCAACGTCGGCGGCCGGCCCAGTGTCGCCACCCCCGAGATCATCCAGGCTGCCCGCACGCTGCTGCCCAACCCCACACAGTCGATCACCTCGATCGCCAAACTCCTCGGGGTGAGCCCCGGCACCCTCTACAACCACATCCCCGACCTGCAGGAACTGCGCGCGGCCGGCCGCGCCGCGATCCCCGCCCAGACCGAGGCAGGCGCCCGATGATCCCCGACTGGCGCCGCAAGGGCGGCGTGCTCCAGCTAAGTGCCGAACCCGGGCAGCCCGGGCCGTTCGGCACCTGGACCGAAGGCGACGACCAGGAGCACGAGGAGCCGCAGGCTGATGGCCCCGGCGACGTCGAGCTGTGCTGCTGGCCAGCACCGATGGCCGCCAGGGTGAACGAACCGTCACCTCGTGTGACTGAGCACTTGAGATGGCCTGTTAGGCCAAGTGAAGCGCTCCTACTCAACTGCCGACCGCAACAGGTTGGTCCGGATTGTGGTGGCCCCGTCAGGTCGACTCCGAGGAAGGCGCTGCGTACAAGTTTCCTTAGAGCGCAGCGAGTTGGGGCTTGAGCTCGTCTGGGACGCACAGGAGAATCGAGTGCATGGCGAAGAGGCATAAGTATCGGGGCGTCGAGCCTGGATGGGTCGTGTTCAAGCGCAACGGCGACCTGATACGCGTACGCCCGAAACTGGAGGGCTTGGCGAACCTGGAGCAGGTATACATTGAGCTTCTGCGCGAGGACGCGGACCTCAGAGGCATGGACTTTCACCAGTACGTAAGCCGGATCGTGTCCATGACGGACCTGGAGTTCGCAGCATTCCGCGGGGCGCTCCCCCATAGGACGGCGGTCATGTACGAGGCTTGGTCGACGCTGTTCTTTTACGCGTGTGAGCAGCAGGTCCTGCTGGAGGACAAGCGCGGTCGCCCATACTGGCTGGGCTAGTTGTTGGCGAGTTGGCCGCCTACGCAGTAGAAGTCCCAGGACTGCGTTCAGCACGGGGGTTCGGGTCGCCCTGCCGCCGTCGGCATCAGCGTGCTGAGGCGACGGGGCAGGGCTGACCGAAGGCGACCAGGCGCTCGCGACGAGTGGATCGCCTGGGACGACTGGGCCGCGCCCGCCTTTGGCACCACCCCCGAGCGGCTGCTGGCCGCCCTTCGCCGCACCGAGGGGAGTACTGGCCGGTGCTGCGCGAGCAGGGGCGGCAGCGGATCCGCGAGGCCGACCCGCGGTGGGCCGCGATGGTGGAGCAGATCGCCAAGCGGGCTCCCCGCCGCCGCAGGCGCTGACGATCGGCCGGTCAGCCGGCCCCGTACGCGGCGAGCCGGGCAGCGAGCTCGGGCATGAGGTCCCCGTTCCGTTCGGCCGCGGCCAGCTCTACAGGCGGCGGACCCGCGGCGTGCCGGGCCTCCTCGTCCAGCTCCACGGCATCGGCGAGCATCGCCTCGGTCTGCACCGCGCCCAGCAGGGCGTTCACCATCCGCACCGGGTAGGCGTCCGGACCGCCCAGCCGGGCCGCTTCCGCCTCGCGCTCGGCCGTATTGTTGACTCCGTCGTACAGGCCCAGCGCGGCCAGCGCTGCACCGATCTGCTCGACCGTCACGGGCTCGCCGTACGTCTCGTCCTCGCGCTTCAGGCCCGGCACGCTACCGGCCGCAGACAAGGCTCGTGGGCCGAAGGCCGAGACTCACCCCTTCAAGATCATCCCGTGGCGGCTTTTGGGCTCACCTTGGCTGGACCCCGTTGAGCGTCGGAGTTGGCCCGCAGGATGACGGACATGCGTCTGGCCCGGCGGTTTCGTGCCCTCGCCGGTAGGGCGACCGGGGTTGCCCGGAAGGGGCCTTATCGGGGGCGTCGCCTCGACATCGTGTGTCTCGCCTCAGGCGCGGGAGCTCGCGCCGAAGTCGACGTCGGCCGTGTTGACCGTGCCCGAGGTCCGGCCGGGAGCCCTGTGGTACTGCCAGTACAGGTTTGTGTGGGCGATGACCTTGTCAGGCGTCGGAGCACCGAACAGTGACCGGTCCTCCGTCGTGTGCGCGTCGCCGACCAGCGTCACGTCGTAGCCGCGGGCGATTGCGCCGTGGAGTGTTGAGCGGATGCATGCGTCAGTCTGCGCGCCGGCGACGAAGAGCCGACCGATCCCGCGCGCGGCGAGCACCGACTCCAGGTCGGTCTCTTCGAAGGAGTCGCCGTACGCCTTGTGCACCAACGGCTCGGGAACGCGCCGTACGAGCTCGGGCACATACTGCCAGCCCTCGCTGTTCTGGGGAAGCTCGTCGCTGTTGTGCTGGACCCAGACGACATCGGCCTCGGCGGCGCGCGCCTTGTCGAGCAGGGTGCCGATGGTGGCGATGATGTTGTCCCGGTCGTACGCGTTCTCCATGACACCATTCTGTACGTCGATGACGAGCAGGGCAGTGTTCGGTCGGTTGACAAGCGTGGTCATGGCGCCTCCCAGCACGTGGATCGTGATCTTGACCAAGCTACCCCTTCGCCGTAGCTATGCGAGCACAGCATTCAGTGGGGCTCAGGGGAACTCGCGGGAGCTCGCACAGATCCACATCCCCGACCTGCGCGAGCTCCGCGCCAGCCGCATCCCGGCCCAGGTCGAAGCGAGCACCCGATGATCCCCGCCGACTTCCGCCGCAACCGCCGGGTCAGACGCGTGTCCGTCATACTGGCCAACTCTGACGCTCAACGGGGCCAACTCAAGCGCTGACGGGCCAAGTGAAGCGCTCGGTCTCAGGTGCTGACCAGCACCGATAGACGCCGGGCTACCGCACTCGGCCCCCGGTTGAACATACGAATGTCCAACCGGAGCAGTCTGCCCTACCCGCCCTGTACATGTGGCAAGGTGTTGTCAGGTTGAGCGGGGTCCTTCTGCGGTGGCTGATCATCTGCCGCCCTCGTTCTCGAACTCCAGGCCCAGCACCGCAGCACCGGCACACAAGCCGCGCACACGGTCTGGCAGCAGGCACCCGCCGACGCCCGGCACACCGCCATGCTCCAGCTGCTCATCATGCTGTGTTGGGCCGTCGGGTCCGAGCACGGCCGCCTGACCTCAGCGCAGACCGTGTCACTGATCAAAAGCCTCGTCATCACCCCCGGCGTGCCGGAGTGACCGGCGCTCAGCAGTGCCGAGCCGGGCACGGCGAACGTGACGGACCGGGACACCGCGATGCCGCTGCTGGAGCGCGTGCGGGCCCGCTACCGGAAGGTCGTCCAGGTGTGGGCCGACGGCGGCTACGCGGGTCGCCTGGTCATCTGGGCGGTGGAGAAGCTGCGGCTCACCCTTGAGATCGTCAAGCGGGCCGACGATGTCTCCGGCTTCGGGGTGCTGCCGAGGCGCTGGGTGGTGGAGAGGGCCCTGAGCCGGCTGATGCGCTCGCGGCGCCTGGTGCGCGACTACGAGACGCTGCCCGAGGTTCACGAGCAGATGGTGCTGTGGTCGATGACGGTGCTCATGACGCGGCGGCTGGCCCGGCGGCGAGCGTGAACCGGCCCGGGGACGGCTCGACGGCCCAACCCCGGTCCGCCAGCCGCTTCATCTTCGACCGGACCCCTTCCACGCTGCGGGGGTCTGCTCCAACCCGAATGCAGCAGCGATCTCCTGGCACGTCATCACCGCGTTCCGGCCGGTCGCTTGCTCGGCGAGCGGGGGAGGATGCGCTGGTAGTCCGGAGCGAGCACGTCCACGGATGGCGAGGGACGCCACACCGGGACGACTGAGCCCGCTCGAGCAGCCCTCGGCGCGGGAACCTCGGCGGGCGCGTTCGTGGCGGGCTCCGACGGAAGGCTCACCGGCTGCACCGGCCTCAAGAACAAGGGCCCCATCCGCCGGGACCCGTTTTCGCTGATCTGTGTATCAACATACGGCGAGTCGCGCCCGATAGGCGACACAGGAAGGACGAGGGGATGAATACCGTGTCGGCGGCCAGCATGGCGAGCGAGAAGAACGGAAGGGCAAGCAGCATGCCGATAGCCAGGTGTTCGATCATTACAATGACCAGCAGAATGTTTTTGATCCGACGGTTGAACACGAAGAACGGAAATGCTGTTTGGGTGGCTACTGTTCCGTAGGTGATCACGACCATGAGCGGATGGCTTTCCGCCAGGACGTGGGAGATCTCCGGCCAGGGGCTGAAGTAGTCGACGTGGAGCGGGAAGTAGACGGCGGTGCCGGTTCTCCAGGCAGATCCCAGCAGTTTGTACCAGCCCGCGGCGAGGTAGACCAGGCAGATCTGGCCGACTATGACGAATACGGCACAGTTGTGCAGCATGTTGGCCAGATTCGCAAAAAGCAGGCGGGCCTCATGCCAGGTTGGGCGGCGCTGAGCAACGAACCAGATGCCAGCAGAGGCCCATGCCCCCCAGAGTAGGGTTGCCCATCCCGGCACTGGGGCCCAGACGGAAAATCCGCCGGTCGAGATCATGGAACCCGAACGCCCGGATAGCTGGGCACCGGCGAGGAGCAGTCCGAGGGAGAGCCATAGAACAATTCCGGAAACATCGGGTGACTGCGGGGCGGCACAGGTATCGGGTCCTGTCGATCTTTTGGCCCGTCGCGCGTCGAGGGACCAGACCCTGCCGCATCGGGTGAAAGCGAGATAGATGGCCAGGAGGTGGGTGATGTTGTCGCCACCGTCTCCGATCAGCGGGTTCCTATTCTGCAGGGATATTATCAGCAGCATAAACAGCCATGACATCGTCCTCGTATGCCAGCCGACCAGCAGGAGGATGCAGACGATGATGGTTGCAGCGTAAACTACCTCAAACCACCAGTACTGGTCCGACCACGCCAGGATGGTGAACAGGTGGGTTTCGGACAGCCGCCTCTGGAGCAGTTCACTACTCCAGGGGCTTTTGTCGCCGTACAGCACGCGACTGTCAGGCCATTCGCGAAGCAGAAATGCAGCCGCCACAAGTGACAGGGTTATGCGCAGGGCTGCTGCCTGGTGAGCCATCAGCGTGCGACAGTTGAAGGTCTGCCATGCGACCGAGAGAGAGCGCCGGGCTTGTTGCGTGGAAAGCCTGCCGGGCTCGTCCGGCGCTGCCCTGTTCTGGCGGACTCCATCCGAGTCGCCAGAAATCTTCGAGTCACGGAATGATGTCGGCATCTTCTTCACAGAAGCCCCCGGTAGTCGGCTTCCGCCACTGGCCACCAGTCAATCAGTTGGTAACGTGTGGGCTCGTTTACGCCAGCACCCATCCAAGCGGCTTTGGGGACAGGTGCGTGGGTGCCCTGGAACTCGATTCCTGTGATCTTTCGGCCGTGCCATGTCCTGCCGATCCTCTGCAGGGCTATGCGCTTCAGATATTCCGCGGCCATGGCACCGTCCTGCACGGACGTCTTCTGCTCTTGCCCATGCGTCGATTGATAGTAGTCCCATGCCCGTCGCAGCATCCCGTCGCTACGGCGGCTCGGGAATGGGTTGTGCCTCAGAGCGACGAGGTCTTGCGAGGTCAGATCTATCCACGGCGATGAACTTGCGGAGCCGCTGGAGCCCGCGTCGGACGATTTGACTCTTACTCGGATCGTGACATTGGACTGAGCCGGGTCCGGGGCGAACAGCCTCCAGTTCTGTTCGAACTCAAGGTGTACATACGAACTCGCCCTGGACTGAAGTCCGGGAAGTTGTGCCCCCATCGGTGTCGCATAGATGAACGCTGCCAACAGGTACCAGACTGTGACGTATGCGAGCGCGATGGCCGCAGCAACTCTGAGTATCCGAGAGACCGAAGTCGACGACAGGCCGTCCGGCGCCGGTCCTGCCGAAGTAGTTGCACGAGTCATGCCCAAGCTGCTTCCAGTCCATCCGCGATGGTCGCCATCCACGGTTCGCCATACGTCTGATTCTTCAGTTGGCACGGTGGCCGGATTCTCTGTCATCAGGGCCAGGACGGTGAGGTCGCGGATGGCCCTCAGTGACTGAACGGAGCAGCTGCGGCTGAGCGATCATCGGACAGGACAGCAGCAGCCATGGGAGCTTCTTGACGGCAGGCCCGGGATGCATCACCCGCTCAGGCTCTCAAGCTGTTTCCGCACAACCGGCTCAGCCTCGTTCGAGCTGACGATGTTCGTCCTGGGCGGTGCGGTCTCAAGGCCCGGGTCTATGGCCGTGAACTCGGTCTGGGGGCTGGCTTTGGAGATCTCGCCGATGGCATGTCCGAACGGCTGGCCGACCGTGACGACAAGGTCGCAGTGCCGACTGATGAGGCCGGCCAGAAGCGGCTCAGCCTGTACGGGATCCGTCGCGGGAGCGACGAGCCGTTGGACGTTCTTACCGTTGGCGCTTTGCTGCATAGCTGACCAGATCGTGCTGACCGTGCTTCCCTTGCCCGCTGTTGCAGAGTCGGCAATGAGGCAGGCTGTACGTCGACCTGACACATTGTTAGCAGCGATTTTCTCCGGCGCACCGGCGCAGGGCGGCCACCCCAGATGAGCCAGGAGGTTGCGGCCGCGATTACAAGGACGGCTATCCCACCTGTAACTGCGATTGGGAGTCGCCGCCGATACCAAGGCTGGCTGCGGGTCATCGTGGGCTCCCTGCGCTTGGTGTGGGGTTCGACTTCGACAAGGCGTTCCTCCTGGATCAGCCAAGCGGACATTGGTGACATCCGCCCGTCCGGCGTCATCGCCTTATCCGCCCGCCACCCAGGCGTGCCACATCAAAGCAATGAGACGACCCGGATCATCGGCCGACGGTCAGGGTGACCGGATCGTACAACCGCATTCCGAACCCGTGGATACCGACTGCGGGGGCCTCTCGGCCTGCAACCAAAGGCCAGCAGTGGATGGACGTGCCAAAAACCTCGTCGGCTTCGACGACGCCCGGTGGATGCTACCCCTTCGCTCGCCGGAGTGCGAAGCCACTGATCTTCCATCCCGATCCTGACAAAGAATCGGGATGGGAAGTCCCAAGCGATTTCAAAATTCCGCGCCGTGCCAGGATGGACATTTCGGGGCATATCCGGGCTGAACCACGTAAAAAGTGATTGCATGTCAGTTCGCCCGCATTGCGAACCTGTCGAACCATCGAGTAGACGTTCGCTCTCGATATGCCCGTTTGGGTTCGTTCTGCACGCTGGGGGTTGGCCGTGGGCCACTCGTCGTCACGCTGTACCAAGTTGATGACGCGTTCGTTGCGGCGGGTGGTTCCGCCTTTCGCCACTTCCCGGTCTGGAGTTGGCACGACCGCTCGCCTGTATGCCGTCATGGTGACCGCGCTCGTGGTGCTCATGACGATGGCGACACAGGGCGCGTGGGGGTTCACCGCAAGCCATGCGGTTGCGGCAGTTCTCCCGCCGCGTACTCCTCAGCAGCGGTCAGGGAGCGCGGACGGCGTGAACGGTCACGTCGGCGCGGATGCCACCCGTCTCAAGAACTCGCCTGCGGGCCCCGGGAAGCACACGCCGGCATCCGGCGAACTGCCTCCTGCTGACGGCCCGTCGAAGCCCGACACACAGCGCAGCGCCGATGCCCAGCGATCTGTTCAGGTGCAGAAGGTTGACCCACCGGGCACAGTGAGACAGCACGAGGCGGTGCAGCAGCAGACCAGAGCTGCGCGAGCCTTTGGCGCAGGCTCTACGGCCGCTTCGGATGGCACCAAGTCGACGAAGGTGCAGGGGCCGGCCACCTCGGGCTCAGAGATCGCCTCTGCGCGTACGGCGACAACTTCGACGTTCCAGAACGCGGACGGCACCAAGACGGTGCGGATGTACCCGCGGCCGGTGCACTACCAGAAGGCTGACGGCAGCTGGGCGGACATCGACACCGCCGTCGTGCAGCAACGCAACGGGCGATGGCAGGAAGCCGCCAACGCCCAGATGCCGGACTTCGCGCCGAACGCCACCGACAAGGAGCTGGTCTCGTGGTCGCTTGATGCAGACCACAAGGTCTCGTATGGCCTGCAGGGAGCTGCGAACTCGATCGCGAAGGCGAGTGGCAGCACTCTCACCTACCCCGGGGCGGCGAAGTCCACTGACGTCGAGTACGACACGGTCGCATCGGGCGTGAAGGAAGTCCTCCTCCTTCACGATGCTTCCGCACCGACGTCCTGGACGTTCCCGTTGCAGCTGGCGGGGCTTACCCCTGCGCTCGATACCGCGGGGAACGTGGTGTTCAAGGACGGCAGTGGCAGGGTGCGGCTGACGATCCCGCACGGCTTCATGGCAGATTCCGCCGTTGACCCCAAGTCCCACGAGGGCGCGATATCCGATGGTGTGAGCTACCAGCTCACTACCGTTGACGGCCAGCCGGCGCTGCAGATGAACCTCGACGGCGCGTGGCTGCACGACCCGCACCGCGTCTTCCCCATCCGTGTCGATCCCTCGACCGGCAACGTGAATGCCGGTCAGTCGACCTACGTGATGTCCCCGTTCACTGCGAACTACTCGTCGGACTCGCTGCTGAAGGTAGGCACGTACGACGGTGGAAGCCACGTCGCCAACAGCTACCTCTACTTCCCGGTCAGCTCGTCCGCGCTGCAGTACAACTACGTCGAGTCCGTCGGCCTGGCCTTGGACAACGTGTGGTCGTACAGCTGCTCCCAGCACGAGGTCGACGTCCAGCAGATCACCTCGGACTGGAATGCCAGCTCGATCAACACCTACCCAGGCGTGAGCCTGGGCAACACCATCGGTGTCGGATACTTCGGCGGCGGCACCTCCTGCAACACTGCCCAGCAAGGAACGTGGGAGAGCATCGACCTCGGTGACCATCCTTCGGACGCGGGCAGCCAGCTGGTGAACAGCTGGGCCTGGGGCGGCACCAACTCCGGTCTGGCCGTGACCGCGAGTTCGTCGGACACGAACGCGTGGAAGCAGTTCGCGAGCGTAAACACCAGCAACCCGCCGTACCTGTACGCCACTTACGCCGACTGGGCCGCCAGCTATTCCATCGCCGGCTCCTACGTATCGCCGACCGCGACGGCAAGTGGATCCCAGCAGGTCACTCTGACCAACCTCGCCTCGAACTGGTGGAACTCCACCAGCATGCAGCTGAAGGCGCGGATCTTCGACACCAGTGGCAACGAACAGTCGTTCAATGCCCCCTTCACCAACATGCCCGGAACGGTCAAAACCGGAGACTCGGTGACCGTGACCGGTGTCATCCCGCCGCTCCCGACGGGCAACTCGTATGTCCTTTGCTGGGACGGCTACGTCAACGGCTCGACATCGCTCCACGACGCCTACGGCGTCCCGTGGCAGAACTGCTTCGGCGTAGCGGCGCAGAACATGCCGCCGCAGATCGACACCATGGCCCCCGCCTCGGGAACGGTCGTCGGCGCGCTGTCGCCGCAGTTCTATGCGACCGGTCACGACCCCGACAACTACCCCGGTACCGGTCTGGACTACGACTTCCGTGTCTACTCCAACCCGTCCCAGGGCAGCCCTCAGCTCCTCGCCGAGTCCGGCTGGCAGTCCAGCACCTCATGGGCGGTGCCGGTCGGCACTCTTGCGTGGAACCAGAACTACCTGTGGAACGTCAAGGCCACCGATCACGCCACCGAGAGCCCGCTGACCAACTACCAGTCGTTCACGACGACCGTCCAGCAGCCGCTGATCACCTCGCGCATGGGTGGTGACGCGGGCAACGGCACCACTCGGGCCTTCGACCCGCAGGCTGGCAATTACACCACCTCGGCGACCGACGCCACTGTGAAGGCGGTCGGCCCGGCGTTGAGTGTGACGCGCTCCTACAACTCGCTCGACTCCCGCACAGCGAACCTGTTCGGCGCGGGCTGGTCGTCGGCGTACGACATGAGCGTCATACCCGACGGGGACTCGACCGGCTCCGTCGTGGTCACCACCGCCAACGGCCGCACGGAACGGTTCGGCCGCAACGACTTCCTGCTCACCCACCTCACCGGGATCGGCGACCAGACCGGCGACGGCGTCGACGACGCGGTGGCGATCGACTCCAGCACCGGGCAACTGTGGCTGTACCCAGGGCCGGACTTCTCCGCCACCAAGCGCAAGCTCGTCGGCAACGGCGGCTGGACCAACATGTCCCAGCTCACCGGAGCCGATGTGACAGGTGACGGCATCGGCGACCTCGTCGCCGTGCAACCCTCCGACGGCACCCTGTGGCTCTACCCCGGCGTGGCCGGCGGAGGCTTCAACTCGCGCGTGATGATCGGCAGCGGCGGCTGGAGCGGCATGACCAGCCTGGCCATCACACCGTCGCTCGTCGGGGACAGCCACAAGGACCTCGTCGCCACCGAGATCAGCACCGGCTACCTGTACGCGTACCCCTTCAACGCCGACGGCACCCTCGGATCCCGCGTGATGATCGGGACCGGCGGCTGGAACGGCATGACCAACCTGATCGGCGGCGACTTCAACCACGACGGCAAGGGCGACGTCGTCGCAGTCGAGACCAGCACCGGCAAGCTGTGGCTCTACCCCGGTGGCGCCAGCACCTCACTGAACACCTCCACCCTCGGCAACCGCACCCAGATCGGCTGGGGCTGGAACACCATGCGCGACCTCGCCGCAGTCAACGGCGCAGCCGGTGACGCGGGGACCGATGTGATCGCGGTGGACAAGGCCACCGGCGTGCAGTACCTGTACCACAGCGCCACGCAGTGGTCGGGCACGACAAAGACGACCACCGGCATGGCGCTGTACACCTCGCCGGCCGGTGAGTTCGAGACCCTGGCCGCGACAGCGGGCGGTGGCGGCTGGGTCCTGGCGGACAAGACCGGCACTGTCTACACCTTCGGTCAGCCCTCCGGCGCGGGCTACCTCCTGTCCAAGATCACCGACCGGGAGCAGCACAGCCAGCTCCTGCACTACACGAGCGGGAAGCTCGACACCGTCACCGACCAGGTCTCAGGCCGCGCGCTGCACGTCACCTGGACCGCGGACGGCCGGCACGTGGCACAGGTCGCCACCGACCCGGTAACGGGCACCGACCAGAGCACCGCGCTCACCTGGACCTACAGCTACGACAGCGCCAACGCCGACGAGCTGGTCAAGGTGTGCGCTCCGCCGACCGGCACCAACACCACCCGCCCCTGCACCACCTACACCTACACCCCCGGATCGCACCTGCGCTCCACCGTCATGGACGCCAACCCGGCCTCCTACTGGCGGCTGGGCGAGGCCTCCGGAACCACCGCCAATAGCGAGGTCATCGCCAACCAGGGCATCGACAAGGGCACCTACAGCAACATCACCCTCGGCAGCACAGGTCCACTGACCGGCTCGGCGACCACCGCGGCGACGTTCAACGGCACCACGTCCTCGGTGACGCTGCCGAACGCCTCGCTGCGCAACACCTACCTCGCGATCGGGCTGTGGTTCAAGACCACAAGCCCCGGTGTGCTGGTGGCGTATCAGGACACGGCGCTGGGCACGAAGCCCGCGTCCTCCTCGGCGCCGCTGTACATCGGCGCCGATGGCAAGCTGCGCGGTGAGTTCTACGGCCCGGCGATCGGTGTCAACCCGATCACCTCCACCGGGACGGTCACCGACGGGTCCTGGCACTTCGCGGTCCTCTCCGGCGCCGGTGATAACCAGACCCTGTACCTGGACGGTGCCCTGGTGGGCTCGCTGTCCGGTGTGATCAACCACCTGAGCATGGACTACACCTACCTCGGTGCCGGCTACACCGCCGATGGCCAGTGGCCGTCCGAACCCGCGGCCGGTGCCGACGGCACGAACCGCTACGCCGGTCAGATGGCCGAGGTGGCGCTGTACGCGCACGCGCTGGGTTCTCCGGCGGTCGCCTCGCAGTGGGCAGCGGGCCGCAACGCGTCGGCCGAGCTGACCAACGTGGCCCTGCCGTCGGGCAAGACGAAGCTTGCGGCGACCTACGACACCATCAGGGACTCCGCTTCTCAGATCACCGACGCCAACGGCGGCACGTGGAACCTGAGCGCGCCGACCGTCTCCGGGTCGGAGCAGGAGTACCGCAGTTCGGTACTGGGCTCGAGGCCCTCCGGTTACTGGCGCCTGTCCGAGAGCGGCGCGGTGAGCCAGGCCGTCAACACGATCAGCGTTCCCCGGCCGACCCCGAACAACGGCACCTACTCCAACGTCGCCCTCGGCGGCAGCGGTCCGATGACCGGCTCGAGCGGTGCGGCCGGTTTCGACGGTGCGACCTCGTGGGCCGAGATACCCGCGGCGTTCGCGCCCTCCGCCGGCCCCGGCGCGATCGGTGTGTGGTTCAAGACCTCCACGGCCGGCGTCCTGGTCTCCTACCAGTCCTTCCCCATCGGCACCCCGGCCGTGAGTGGGCTGGACTGGAACCCGGCCCTGTACGTCGGTACCGACGGTCTGCTCCACGGTGAACTGTGGGCCGGTACCGCGGGCAGGAGCCTGGTGTCGACCGCCACGGTGACCGACAACAAGTGGCACTTCGCGGCACTGTCCGCCGAAACCCCCACCAGCCAGAGCCTCTACCTGGACGGCCAGCTGGCCGCCGGACCGCTCAACGCCGCCATCCACCCCAACGGCCAGGCCCACGTCTACATCGGCGCCGGAGCAGCGACCGGCTGGGCAGCCGCGCCCACCGATCCGGCCGGGCACTTCAACGGCCAGATCGCCGACGTCGTCACCTTCAACCACGGCATCGGTAGCAAGATCGCCGACCTGTACCACCAGGCCACCGCGAACGGCTCGAGCGCCTACGACGTCGCCGTCGTCGATGACCAGCCCACCGGCTACTGGCGCATGAACGACACCAGCGGCAACGAGGCGAGTGAACTGCTTTCCTCCGCCGCCCTCGCCCAGAACCAGGGCACCTATAACAACGTCACCCTCGGTACCACCGGTCCGTACGCCAGCGGCGGCACTACTGCGGCGTCCTTCAACGGCACCACCTCGCAGGTCCAGCTGCCCGCCACCGCCGTCCCCAGGACAGGTGGCACCGCGAGCGTCGAGGTCTGGTTCAAGACCGCCAGCCCCGGCGTCATCTACGGCTACCAGTCCTTCCCGCTGGGTGCCTCCCACACCGGCGCGGACTGGTGGAACCCGGCCCTGTACGTAGGTACCGACGGCATGCTCCACGGCCAGCTGTGGAACGGCAGCGGCGCCAACACCGCCGTGTCCGCCAAGGCCGTCAACGACAACACCTGGCACATGGCCACCCTGGTCGCCTCTGGCTCGGGCAGCGGCATGTCCCAGCAGCTCTACATCGACGGGCAGCCCAGCGGCAACCCGGTCACCGGCCTGACCCGCTACTGCGGCGACGCCTACGCCTACCTCGGCGCGGGCACCGACAACGGCTCGCCCAAGGCCCCCAGCGACATCAGCGGCCACTTCAACGGGCAGATCGCCGACTTCTCTTACTACCCGTACGCGATGTCGGCCAGCTCCGTTGCCAACCACTACACCGCCGCGACCGGCCCCGTCGGCGAATCCGTTTCCCAGTCCGCCGCCTACCGTTCCGCCGTCACCCTGACCGGCCCGTCCGCCTACTGGCGCCTGGACGAGCCCGCCGGCGCCACCAGCGCACAGGACGAGCTCGGCACCGCCCTGCCCAACCAGGAGCACGGCACTTACACCAACACCACTCTCGGCGCCACCGGCCCCTCCGGCGCTACCGACGGCACCGCCGCCACCTTCAACGGCACCACCTCCTCCGTCCAACTCCCGGCCACCGCCGCCGCCGTCCAGGGTCCGAACACCATCGAGCTGTGGTTCAAGACCACCGCGTCCGGCACCCTCTACGGCTACCAGTCCTTCCCGCTCGGGGCCGCCCATACCAACAGCGACTCCTGGAACCCGGCCCTGTACGTCGGAAGCGACGGCAAGCTCTACGGCGATCTGTGGACAGGTGATGCCTCGACCACATTGAACTCGTCACAGACCGTCAACGACGGTAAGTGGCACCATGCTGTCCTCGCCGGCGACGACAGCGGGCAGACCCTCTACCTCGACGGCACGCAGGCGGCGGCCAGCACCACCGCCCGGCAGGTCTACTACAACGGCTCCGCCTACGTCTACGTCGGCGCCGGCACCGCGGATGGTGGCTGGCCCAACCACCCCACCAGCACCGATGGTCACTTCAACGGCTCCATTGCCGAAGTCGCCTTCTACAAGAACCGCCTGGACGCCGGAACCGTCAGCGCCCACTACAAGTCCATGGGCAGCGCCAGCTCGCCCACCAAGATCACCTACTCATCCGTCACCGCACCGAGCAACTACAACCTCAGCTGGCGCTGGGACACCGCTACGGGGCAGCTCACCTCCATCGTCGACCCCAACTCCGGCCTCACCCGCTACACCTACGACACCCACGGCTACGTCTACAGCGTCACCGACCCTGACGGGCACACCGTCACCACCGGACACGACGACCGCGGCAACACCGTCTCCACGACCACCTGCACGGACGCCGCTCACTGCCACACGGCCTACGCCAGCTACTACCTCGACACGGCCAATCCGTTCGATCCGGCCAACGACAAGCTGACCAGTTCGAGCGATGCCCGCTCGTCTGGGCCCAGCGACAGCACCTACACCACCCGCTACACCTACAACAGCGCAGGCGACCTCACGTCCACCAGCGTGCCGGCCACACCGGACTTCCCGAACGGCCGCGTTGCCTACACCACCCAGACAGCCGGTTCCGAGCAGGCAGTGAACAGCTCCGGCCAGCCCACCATCGGCAGCCAACCGAGCGGACTGGCAGCCACTCACAGCGTGACCGTTGACGCCGCCGCCTACCCACAGGCCAGCGGAGTCCCCGCCAGCCAGCAGGACCGCTACTGGTACAACGCCGCGGGCGACCTCACCAAGACCGTCAGCCCGCTCGGCCTGACCACCACGTTCAGCTACGACAACCTGGGCCGCGTCACCTCCAAGACCCAGGCCTGCACCAACTGCGGCCCAGGCCAGACAGCCACAAGCACCACCACCACGTTCAGCTATGACGGCCAGGGCAACCAGGTCTCCCGCACCGATCCCTCCACCACCGACGCCGTCACCGGCACCGTACACACCGGGCAGACCTCCACCGCCTACGACGCGGACGGCAACATCACCAGCCAGACGGTCAGCGATACCACTGGTGGTGACAAGCCCCGTACCTCCACCTACACCTACGACCCCACTAACCACGTCCAGTCCGCCACCGATCCGGCAGGCCGCAAAACCACTTACTCCTACGACAGCTACGGGAACGTCACCGGCAAAACCGACGCGGCCGGCACCAACTGGCTCTACGTGCGCGACCCCCTCGGCCAGCTCATTCGTACGGGGATCACTAACTACACAGGCAGCCCCAACAGCCCCGTCGCCTCCCGCCTCCAGATCCTGGAAGCCCGCGCCTACGACCCCGCCGGCCGACTTGCCACCATCACCGACGCCATGGGGCGGACCACCCACACGTACTACAACGACGACAACACCGTCGCCGAAGTAGACCTCGACGGCTACCACAACACCGACGGCACCACCCGCAACGTCGTTCTCCAGCAGAACACCTACGATGCCGCGGGCCAGCTCTCCCAGCAGATCACCGGTGGCGGCAAGACCACCACGACCTCGGTGTACGACGCTGCCGGCCGTCTGAGTAGCACCACCCTTGATCCCGGGGGCCTCAACCGGTCCACCACCTACGGCTACGACGCGAACAGCAACGTCACCGTCACCAAACTGGCCGGCAACGGCCAGACCGCGGAAACCGATCTCAGTTACGACGCGGCCGGTGATCCACTGACCAAGACCGTCAAGAACACGCCGCAGAACTCCAGGACCACGTACACCTACGACCAGCACGGCCTGCCTCTCACCGAGACAAGCCCCAACGGCAACGTCACCGGAGCGACCCCGGCCGCCTACACCACCACGTATGCGCACGACCCGCTCGGCCGCCTGACCACCACGATCGCGCCCACCGTCACCACCGACGTCTACAACACGGCAACACAGGTCCACACGCAGCAGCAGACCGCGCCGATCGCCACGTCCGGCTACGACACCTTCGGCGACCTCACCGCTGTCGACGACCCCAACGGCAGCATCACCACCTACACCTACGATGCGGTCTCGCAGCGCACCGCGGTCTCCCACAACACCTACCTCGCCCCCGGCACCTCCACTGCCATCACCCCGACCACGACCGTCCAGTACGACGCGCTGGGGCACCCCACAACCACAACCGTCGACCCGACCGGCCTCAACCGTGTCACCACCACCACGTATGACCAACTGGGCAACCCGGTAAAGATCACCCAGCCCGCCGTGGGTGGAACAACTCCGACCTGGCTCGCCGACGTCGACCTCGACGGCGAGATGCTCCAGGCAACGGACCCCACTGGAGCAGTCGCTCAAGCCACGTACGACGACCTCGGCCGCCAGGCCACCGCCTCGCAGCTCGTCCGCCAGCCCGCACCCAACCCGACCGTCGCCTACACCACCACCTACAGCTACGACGACGCCGGAAACCTCACCGCCACCACCGACCCCAACAACCACACCAACACGACGTCGTACAACGCCGCCAACGAACTGACCTCCGCCACAGACGCACTGAACAACACCACGCAGTACACCCACGATCTCCTCGGCAACCTGACCCGCACCACACTCCCCGACGGCACCGCCGCCACCACCACCTTCGACCAGGCCGGCCACGCCACCGGCGTCACCCACTTCGACCACGACACCACTGTCGTCACCCAGACCAGCGCCGGCTACGACGCGGACGGCAACCGAACCTCGGCGACCGACGCCAACGGGCACACGACCACCTACACCTTCGACGCAACCGACAGACTCACCCAGCAAGTCGAGCCCGTCACCAGCACCGCATCGATCACCGCCAGCTTCGGGCACGACGCCGCAGGCAACCGGACCCGCTACACCCACACCCGCCAGACCGGCGGAACCCCTGCAGACGTCTACTACACGTACAACACCCTCGAGCTGCCCGAATCCACCATCGAGCCGCCCACCTCGACCTTCCCTAACGCAGCCGACCGCACCTACACCCTCGGCTACAACGCTGCGCAGGAACTCGTCACCGACGTAGCACCCGGTGGCGTCGTCAAGACGAACGCGTACAGCTCGATCGGTCAGCTCACTTCACAGACCGGTATTGGCGCGCAGGCCGCAACCACCGCCCGCACCTTCGGGTATGACCTCGTCGGCCGCCTCACCTCGGTCAGCGCGGGCCAAGCCACAAGCACCTACACCTACGACGACCGAGGCCTGATCACCTCCCAGGGCGGCACCACCGGCTCCGCGACGTTCGGCTACGACGCCACCGGCAACATGACCACGCGGACCGACAGGGCCGGAACCACCACCTTCGGCTACGACCCTGACAACCGCCTCGCCACGCTGACCGATCCCCTCACCAACTCCCAGATCAGCTACCACTACAACAACGTCAGCGAACTGACCTCCGAGGCCCTGGGAAGCAACGCAGCCACCCGGACCTTCACCTACGACCCCCTCCAGCGCATCACCAACGACACCGTCAAGAACCCCAGCGGGACCACTGAAGCGTCCGTGGCCTACGGCTACGACAACGACGGTCACCTCACCTCAAAGACCACCACCGGTGTCGTCAACAGCTCGGCGAACACCTACACCTACGACTGGGCCGGCCGCCTGACCTCCTGGAACAACGGCACATCCGCCACCAACTACGGCTACGACAACGACGGCAACCTCACCCAGTCCGGGGCCAACACCACCACCTTCGACGACCGCGACCGCCGCATAGCCTCCGGCACCACCACCTACACCTACGACGCCCGCGGCACCCTCACCTGCACAACCAACCCCAGCGGCACCACCAACACCGTCTACGACGCCTTCGACCAACTCGCCAGCAACGGCCCCATCAGCTACACCTACGACGCACTCGGACGCCTCGCCACCGCAGGCACCAGCACCTTCACCTACGACCGCACCAGCGACAACATCACCTACGACGGCGCCCAGACCTACAACCGAGACCCCGCAGGCAACCTCGTAGCCCTCACCACCACCAAGAGCGCCGCACTCGCCTTCAACGACCACCACAACGACCTCGTCGCCACCTACACCCCCACCGGCACCACCCTCAACGGCTCCACCAGCTTCGACCCCTGGGGCAAAAATCTCGGCGCAGCCGACGGCGGAACAGGCATCGGCTACCAAGGCGGCTGGACCGACCCCAACTCCCACCTCCTCAACACCGCCTCCCGCTGGTACGACCCCTCAACCGGCGCCTTCACCAGCCGCGACACCGCAACCCTCAACCCCACCACCGCCGCCCGCGCCAACCGCTATGCCTACACCAGCGGCCACCCGCTCGACGCCACCGACCCGTCCGGCCACCGGGAAATGGACGTCGGCGGCGACGGTGCCTTCGGCGCCGAGGTAGCCGATGGCGAGTGGGCCGCGAAATCCGGCGAATCCACCGAACAACTGGAACGAGAAGTTCAGGAAGAAGAGCAGGCAAACGAGCTCAGGGAACAGAACAAGTCAGAAGAACAAGACCACGAGTGGCAGCACGAAGAGGCGGACCGAGCGTACGAGAGGGAAGCCGAACAACGCGCCGAAGCCACCGATAACGGCCCTGTTGACGAGACACCGACTGACACCTGGACTCCTGACGATTGGACCCCGACCCGGAGCTACACCCAAAGCCGAAGCGGGCGAAGCAGCTCGGCCGGGACCAGCGAAGAACAACGCCTCGAAGCCGCGCAACGAGAAGTCGCACAACGAGAAGCCGCACAGCGAGAAGCCGTTCGACGGGCAACCAACGGCTCCACAACCAACAGCAGGCCCACAGGCAACGACCCGGCGAGCACCGAAGCAAACAACACCATCGTCCACCCTGAAGAGACCACATCAGTCCCGGGTGATGCTCCCACTGACCCCGTCCACGTAGAGGCCACCGCCAACCCGGAAACGGTGAGAGACGCACGCAAGCCCGCCACAAGCGACGCCGAGGCGAACGGTCCCACCCCAAGCTACGTGCGTCAAGCCAAGGTCCCAGACACGGCTGGTAGGCCCTCATATGCGTACCAAAAGCAAGTGACAGGAAGGGGTCATGAGGATGTCTGGAACTATGAGGGCCGCGAAACTCAGGTGGACGGTGTGGATGGCGACAAGTTCCTCGAAGCCAAGTGGACTGGGAAGAATGAAGCGGCCTGGAAGAGCGATAAGTTCTACAATCCGGGCGGGCGTTTCTTTGATGAGTCTAAGGTCATGGATCAGGCTGGCAGGCTAGTAAGATTGAATGGAGCTTTGGGGGGCTCTGGAGTGCGGTATATATTTTCAACCCAGGGTGCCACTAATTTCTATAGAGCTTTGTTTAGGGATTGGTTTCCAGAGCAAATGGAAAACGGATTCCTCACGACCGAGTATAATCCTGGCACTGGGATGGTCGTTCCAAAATAGTGGCACTAATGGGGTGGGTCCGCCAGTCGGGCTCACCCCCTTGGTTGGCCGGTGCTAAACTTTAGGGTTCGCGCACATTGTAGGGAGAGTTGTGGAAATTCGCTTGGCTTATGCCGCTAGGCCAGAGAACGCGCATCGGTTTGCGAGTGACATCGTTAGGGCGGCGCAAGATGTGAGTGGTGTGGAGCTCGACTATACCGCGCCAAGCGTTCAAGTGGTCGATGAGATTTTGGATGAGTTGCGGCGCGATGAAGTTCCATTGGAGGATATTGCCGAGACGCTTTTCGGCTTCGGGTGTTATGTGGGGGAAGTGATGGTCCGCAACTCTCAGGGGTCGTGGCGCTCCAGGCTTGGGCGCATCGAGCATGAAATCTACGAGTTCCCTTTCGTAATTCAACTTTCGGGGAGTCGCAGCTGCGATCCAATCGGCAAGGCGTTCAAGAGGTTTAAGAATGGGTCGGAGGATAGTCTAATGTACTTCTATACTATATTCTGCGGTGGATTGGCGTAAAATATTCGAGGCTGGGTGTATTTATTGATCTATTGCACCGGCTAAGGGGTGAAGAGATGGGCGATTATTACGACTTCTTTATTGCGGTGGACATCTCGGCCGATCTTGATGCTGTCACATGTCAAGAGATTGGCTGGCATCTTGGGTGTATCCCTGAGGAGCCAAATAACCATCGTGCATTGGATAACTGGGATGATCTGGGAGGGCCTTTCCCTGTATTTGCGGGTGGGATTGCCAGTCATGCTTTCCCTGGGGTGGATGTATGTGCGATGCTTCGCACCTCGGGTGGGCCACTTGTGGAAAGTGGACCCATTTGGGCGTTGACGATCAGGAAATGTATTCATGAGGACGAATTTGGCGTGGCTATCGATGTCATTGAATGGATTCTTTCGCATGGTGCCCACGAAGGAGTGGTTGGCCATGTGAAGGGCAGCAGTGATGACATACTTGGAATGCTGGAATGGCGCCAAGGTTGCCTAAATGTTGTCCGCAGATAAATTTGACGCCCGCCGTCGCCGGCCGCCAGCCCTGCCCCGCCAGCAGCCGCGCGGTACGGTCGCAGCGTGAGCGATCAGCACCTGCAGTCCCTCCACCACTCGGCCACCTCCCTGGCACCGGACGCCGTGGCCCAGCTGCCCGTCGAGGACCTGGTCTACGAGGCCGCCGATGCCACCGTCCGCACCGGCGATCCAGAGCACGGGCAGCTGCTACTGGCCGAGCTGGAGCGCCGCGGCGACCATGCACTGTGGGACGTGGCCCTGGTGTGCCTCGGACCGCTCTCCTCCCGCCCCGTCTACGGCCTTCCCGAGGAGGCCAGCGTGGACCGCCTGCGGCAGATCGCCCGAACCACGCCCGACGCGGTCACCGCCCTGGTTCTCGAACTCCAGGCCCGGCACCGCAGCATCGGCAGGCAGGCCGCGCACACGGTCTGGCAGCAGGCACCCGCCGACGCCCGGCACACCGCCGTGCTCCAGCTGCTCATCATGCTGTGCTGGTCGGTCGGGTCCGAGCACGGCCGCCCGACCCCCGCGCAGACGGCGTCACTGATCAAGAACCTCGTCATCACACCCGGCGCGTCGCAGTGACCCAGTCGCTCGACCGGCCCGCGCCCCGCCGGATGACCGCCAACCGATAGTCCGACTTCCGCCTCCCCCGGCGGGTCGCGGACGCACTGACCCGCCCAGCGTGGATTGCTGAGCCCATGGACACACTGAACCCCCTGCGGTTCCGCGACGACCTGGCCGACCTGCTGCGGGACCACTACGGCCCTCCCAGAGACCGACCGCTCCATCTCAAGGTCGGCAGCCAGCTGGCCCAGACACTGGCCAGCACGCTCCAGAATGGCTACTTCGAAGAGCTTCTGACCGCAGCCATCGAAGCCGACCGACAGTGGTGCGCGCCGGTACCCCCGGACTCGCCGACCAGCTTCTCCTCCCTTGTGGACTTCACGCTGCGTCGAGCCGTCCAGGACCCCGAAGAGATTCCGGAGATCAGGATCGCCTGGCACACCCTGCTCGCGCTCCACTCGACCCTGGGGACCGGCTTCGCTCTCTTCGCCAGCTGCATGCGCAGCGCCGCGCGGGAATCCGGTCGCGTCGCCGCCACCTCCTAGATCCCCACCCCCGTCCCGGGCCCGCCGGGAGCCGGAGCCGAAGATCTACCGTGGAAGAGCACGAGCCGGAGGTGCTCCGTGGAGAAGGCCTCGATGATCTGCGAGGGGTGCGGGCAGCCAGCCGCCTGGACGCCCTACGGCCGCTGCTCTTGGGACTGCTACGACCAGGACCGGAGCACCGAGCGGGAGCAGCAGGCGATGATCGACGCCGCACCGCAGGCCTTCGCGTTCTTCATGGGTCTGGCGCCCGGGCGCCGGATCGACTCCTCCGAGTAATCCGTGCCGCCCTTCCGTCTCCCGATCGAGGTCGCGCTCGCCAAGCCGATCGAGCACCTGCCGACCAGCGCCGCGGGCAGCCTTGCAGAACCGAAGGCCGACGGATGGAGAGCCATTGTGGTGGCCGGCCCCCACCCCCGGGTGTACAGCCGGCACGGCACCGACCTGACCCGCGCGTTCGCCGACGTCGCCGAAGCCGCCCGCCACCTCACCCCCTGCGTACTGGACGGCGAGCTACTGGCCGTGAAGCCCGACGGCACCGCCTCCTTCACCCTGCTCCAGACCCGATCCGGCAAAGGACCGAGACCCGGCGCCGGATTCGCCGTCCACCTCGCCGCGTTCGACGCCCTGGCCCGCGGAGACGAGACCGACCTACGCCGACTGCCCTACCTGGAGCGTCGCGCCCACCTCCTGGACCTTCTGCAGAACGGCCCCGCGGCGATCCAGCCGCTGCCAGCCACCGAGGACCTCACCGAGGCCCGCCGCTGGTTCGGCACCCTCGGGGGCGCCATCGAGGGCTGCGTCCTGAAGCCGACCACCTCCCGCTACCTCGCCGACTACGGCTCCGGGTGGCGGAAGTACCGCGTCAGGACCACCGTCGACGCCGCCATCGTCGGCATCGTCCCCGGCCGCACGCCCGCCGCGCAGGCCGCCGTCCTCGCCCAGCCCGACGCCCGCGGACGACTGCGCCCCGTCGGCGTCAGCCTTCCCCTCGGTGGCGCGCTGCGCGCCGAGCTCGCCGACCTGCTGCGCCCGGCTGGTGCGATGTCCGAGCTATCGGGCACCGTCGGCGGTCTGCCCGGCAGCCCGCCGGTGCCCTACCTGCCGGTGCATCCGGATGTCGTAGTGGAGATCTCGGTCGACCAGCAGAAGCCCGAGTCCGGCCGCTACCGTCACCGGCCGCGCGTCCTTCGCAGACGAGCCGACCTCACCGCGGACCAGCTCACCTCTGCGGGATCGCCTAAGCGCTGAGCGGGCGTCAGCCAGCCAAGAAGTGGGGAGGGGGACTGTCATGACGGACGATGACGACTTCGATCTCGCTTCTCTGCGCTCTTGGCCCCACCTCGTCGGCGTCGACGTCGACGAGGCGAGGGCCGTGATCGAGGCTGAGGATTCGGGCCTGCATGTTGGGCCCGTGGCGATGGACCACGACATCACGTGTGACTTCAGGCCGGACCGGGTGTGGCTGTGGTACGACCCGGACACGCGCCTGGTCAGCGCGACACCCCGCGTCGGCTGACCACACCGGGCCTCCTGGTCGACGATGGGAAAAGTCCCTTCATCTCGACCAAGTCGCTCCGGACGGCCCGTTCAGACATCGGCCGCGAAACTTTGCCATTCCGTTATCTGGCGGCCCGGGGAAGCCGGCCGGGGGAGCGGAACGCGGTCGTGGCCCTGTCCGCTCACAGCGCGCGGCCCCGGCGACCGCGATCGGCCTGCCGGGGCCGACTGCAATGGGTGGGTGCGAGTTGGCCGACGCGCTGGTGCGAGATGCCGGGCACCGCTCCTGCGTCGCGGACCGACAGCCCAGCCCCGGTCAAGGCGCGGGCTGAGGCTGGGCTGCGCGGCGGCGCGGTCCTTAGTCCCGCCTGGGCGCTGGGGGAACGTGCTTGTGCACGGTGGACAGGATTTCGCCGCCGGCGGATACCAGAGTGGTGAGCTTGGCACGCAGCTCGTTGTCCTGCGGCGCCTTCCGTAGGACGACCCGGACCTCTTCGGTCGCCTTCGCCGCGACGTTACGCAGTCCGAGCGGTGCTCTTTTGCTCTGCCACCACCGGGCGCCGGCTGCCGTGCTGTCGATGACCAAGCTGGGGCGGGTGCCCTCGGAGCGGGAACGCCCCGACCCAGGCGGAAGCCGGCGCGCGCTTCCGCGAGGCACGGTCTGGCGGCTCGTGCGTGCGGCGTCTAGTGGTGTTGAACCCACCAGATCACGCCAGAAACGACAGCGGTTCCGGCTGCTGTAGCCGCACCGCGGACCAGGTTGAACACGGCCACTTTCCCGTACCGGCGCATCCAGAGCCTGCTGCGTTCCGCACGCAGGGCAGGCTCGGTCCCGGTTGTGCTCACATGCATGTCCCTAGGCTCCACGGTGCAACCCTTCCGCTCATGTCGTTGCCAAGTGGGTGCAGAACTGAATCCACTGTGGGGTGCGCGAGATGCGGGGAGGCGCACTGTGTCGATGGATGACGCAGGTTGACGCTGCGTCGGCTTGTCGGCCTCGTCAACCTCCTTCAAACTTGGCGAAGGTTGACGGACGGAGGTCGTGATGGCCCGCATCGAAATGCCAGATAAGCGGAAAGTGCCCCCTGGGCCCCACCGTGAGCTGCTGTTCGCCTTGCACCAGCTGCATGAGGACGCAGGCTGGCCCGGTGGTCGCTGGATCAGTCAGCAGATCAAAGCCCAGGATTACAGCGGCTCGATGAGCCACGAACGCTTTCGGACCTTGATGCGTGGAGAGGGTTTCCCCCGCTGGATCAACCTTGAGCCGGTCGTCCGCGTTCTGACCCTGCGTTCCATCCCGGCGCGCAATCCTGACGCCGATGCCACCCGGTTACAGGCGCTCTGGAAGGCCGCCGAGCAGGCCCAGCAGACTGCGCCGCCGTTGCCCATGCCGTCGCCCCTCGACCAACCCAATGGCATCGAAGCAGCGTCCACTGCCTTGACGGACCCGGAGGAGCAGGCCAACAGGCTGCTGTTGGAAGCAGAAGTGCAAGCGTCGAGGATGGTGAGTGAGGCGTCCGCGGACGCATCCAGAGTGCTGCTCTCAGCCGGGCGCAAGGCCGAGTCGCTTCTCACAGAGATTGAGAACCGGCGCGCCAGCGCCGAGGCCGAGGCCGAGGCACTCCGCGCTCAGGCCGCCGACGAGCTGACCCGCGCGCTCCGCGATGCCCGCGACATGCGCATCGTGGCGGAGGCCGAAGCCCGACGAATTGTCGAGGACACCCAGGCTCTCAGAGAAGCTCGAGCCGAGGCGCGACGCGTTGTCCAGGAGGCTCGGAACGAGGCCGAGCGGATCACCGTCCACTCCCAACGTGAACTTGGCGCGCTTTCCCGTCGCCGAGCAGATCTCGACAGTGAAATCTCCCGCGTTCAAGACGTGTTGACAGCATTGGAGAGCGTGGAAGCGCTCGCCCAAGCTGGTAGTAGCGAGGCTGAGTTCGAGCGTGCCTGCCAGGGGGCGGTCAGGACGATGCTCGCCGGTGCGGAGACCGAGGCGTGTCGCATCGTCGACAGGGCTCGGGCCGAGGCCCAGCGGATCACGGACGAGGGAAGGCGTGAAGTCGACGAGCTCGTCCGGCGCCGTAGAGACCTCAACCGTGAAATCGCCAGGACTCAAGACGTGGTGGACGCCCTGGAGATGTTCGAACACCCGCCTGAGCGCTTGTAGGTTCCGATCTGACTTGTCATCCGGAACGGCCGTGACCTGCGGCGAGGGGCGAGCGTCTGGACGACTTGTCGGCGGATTCGTCCGGCCGATCTGTCCGATTCCTCGGAGATCGTGCTTGTACCGGCCGGGGTGACAGGTTGCTCGGACGCCTGACCTGCGGCTTCCCGCTGGTGGCGTCGGATCGATGACAACTCGACCGGAACTGACCGATCTAACCGGAACCTACGCCGGTCACCAGGCGCCGTGCCGCCAGGATGGTCCCCTGGTGGGCGATTTCAGTCACTTTGACCACGTCGCCGGTGTGTGGAGCCTGGACGAGGAGTCCTGCGCCGATAACCATGGCGACGTGTTCGGGCTGGGCTGCGGTGCCGTGGGTGAACACCAGGTCGCCCGGCAACAGAGCATCGACGGGTACGGCGATCCCTTCGTTGACCTGGGTGTAGGTGGTCCGGGTGAGCTGGATGCCGGCGACTCCATACGCGCGCTGCACAAGTGAGGAGCAGTCACATCGTCCGGCCGGATCGCTGCCATGCGGATTCGTGCAGCTTCCGCCCCACTGGTACGGGGTCCCCAGCTGGCCGAGCGCCCACTGGATCGCGGTGCGCACCGCAACCGGCACATCGACCGGGATCTGGTAGCCGGGCGGGAGCGTACCGGGCGGGATCGCGCCGAAGCCGGCACCCGCCTGACCGGCGCACCCGCCGACGTCCCCCCACCCGCTGCCGCCTTCCCAGGCCCCGCCGGGCCGCGCCGCGGCCAAGGTCGGGGCGATGGCCTGCTGCAGCGTGGTTGCCAGGGGCTCGTGCTTGGCGTAGGCGTCGGGGAAACCGGACTGCTGCACACGCTGCGCGGCGACGGTCAGGGGCAGCTGCTCCCAGCCGTCGACTGCTGTCAGCGCGGTGTAGAACTTGGTGCTGGCGTAGACGGGGTCGTGGATCTGCTCGCGGGTGCCCCACCCCTGGGAGGGGCGTTGCTGGAAGAGACCAACGGAATCCAGGTCGCCACCCCACAGGTCCTGCAGCCCGGATTCCTGGAGGGCGGTGGCCAGTGCAATGACCTGGCCGCGGGCGGGGATGTGCATCGCGACACCGGTTGCCACGATGGCCTTCGCGTTGGGGATCTGCTCGGCAGGTTCTGAAAGGCCCGGCACGGTGACGGTGCCGGTGGCGCCGGCCAGGACCGCCTGGACCTGCTGGGCAACCTGCGCGCCGTCGACGCCCTGCAGTCCATCGGCGCCACCGCGGCGCCCACCGGGAGCGGAGCCGCGGGCTTGCCTCGAGGTCGACGTCGGCGACCATGGCGCGGACCACGGCGACGGGGTCGACCTGCGGGCACAGGCTCAGCAGCATCGGCTCGCCGACCAGCGACTTGATCAGCGCCTCCAGCGCCTGGAGCCGCGCCTTCTTTGCTGCCGACGGGGCGTGCGAGTAGTTCGCGGCGGCCACCTGCCAGATTGCCCAGTAGGTGCCGTGCGTCGTCCAGATGACGTTGCCTTCGATGTGCCGGATCGGCAGCCTCATGCTTCAGTCCCCCAGGTTGGTGTGGCGGGCGAGGAGGGCCTGCACCCCGGAGGCGACCGGGGCGCCGGCCGATGCGGTCGGTCGGGGTGCAGCCCGAGGTGCGGCGGGCTCGGGGGCCGGCCGGGCTGAGGCAGCAGGCCCGGCGACGGCGTTGGCCGGAGCGTCGGCGGGATGGGCAGCCGGGCTGTCCGGGGCGGTGCCGATGTCGGCGAGGGCGTGGCAGCGCAGCGGCCGGGCCAGGCGGAAGGCCCGGCCGTGCAGGCGCCCGGCACGCGGCGCGGCGAGCATCATCGCCACGCTGGCCATGGCCGCGAGCGGGTTGCGGCCGTCGATGTGCAGTTGCCGCAGCGCGAATGCCGCGCCGAACGGAGCGCCGACTACCACCACCGCATCCACCCAGCCGTGCCCGCCCCACACCGGACGGGTCAGCACCAGCAGGACGACGGTGGAGACCATCGCCCCCAGCTGGGTGATCGTGTACGGGCCGCCCACCAGGCGCAGGTTGCGCCCGTCGCCGCCGCGGACGACGCCGACGACCAGCGGGCTGCTGCGGGCCTTGGTGTAGCAGCGTCCGATCAGCTCGCCCTCGCCGTCCGACAGGGCAGCCGCTTCGGTGCTCATCGGTCACCCTGCTGGACGGAGGCGGGCCCGTTGTACTGCGTGATGTCCTGGGTGGTCTTGTCCTTGAGCAGGGACATGTTGGCCGACAGGCCCCAGACGATGGCGGCCATGATGCAGGCCATGATCGTCGGGCCGGGCGCCTTCGTCTTCCAGCCGACGACCAGGACGAACAGCCCGCACAGCACGGGGATACCGACGTTGAAGATCAGGCTCTTGAGGTCGTTGCCGACCCCGGTCCCGGTGGAGATCCACCCAGCGGCGAGGATGACGGTGGGGTGCATGACGAACTCCCTGGTGTCGTTGAGTCAGGAGGAAGAGGTGGGAGAGGGATTGGCCGCGGCCGGACGGCTCGGGGAGGTGGCGGCCGGGGTAGCAGGTCTGCTCACCGGCGCCTCGGCGGGGGCGCCGTCCAGGGCGGCGATCTCCCAGCGGCCGGCTCGGGCCCGGAGGGTGAGCGCGTAAGTCAGCGGAACCCGCATCCCGTCCCGCCCGGTGGCACGCAGCACGACCAGCAGCCGAACCCGCGTCCCGTCGCCCGGCACCGAGGCCACCGCATCGCCGCCCTGTTCGCCCTCGACGGCCAGCTCGTCGACGGCCAGACCGGTGTACGGCGCCGGGCTGATCGCGGTCAGCTCTGTACCCGGAGCGAGGTAGCGGTCCAGCTCCCCCGCGCCCGTGAGGTACGCCCCGAGGAACGCGGTGGCGGCCTGGGTCAGCGGATCGCTCGGCAGCGCCGGCCGCAGCGGCCCGTACACCAACCCCGGCACCTGGACGCGCGGCTGCGCGGACACCTCCGCCGGCATCCCCAGCGCCACATACCCCATCGCCCCACCACCGGCAGGCGCGGTCGCCACCGGCACCTGGAAGTAGCGCACCGCCTCCGCCGCCGACGGCTGCGCGCTCGGGCCGCTGCTCCCCTCGGCCGCCGACGACGCGGCAGCCACCGTGGCCGTGCCGGAGGCGTTGACGATGCGGGCGGCCACCGTCACCGACCACACATCCCGATCGGTCTGCCGCAGCCGAACCACCGTCAGCTGCTCACCGCTGCGCCGACCGGACGCTCCTTCCAGGCGGACGTCGGTGGCGCCCGGGTAGTAGGCGGCGAGCTTGGCCTGGTCGCCGTCGCCCGCGCTGATGTAGGCGGCGACGAAGAGCTGGGCGAACCCGGCCGCGCCCTGGGAGCCGGCGGACGGTGCGCTCGCCGCGGGCTGCGGTCGGACGGGACCTGCCGCAGTCGGGACGGAGCACAGGGCGGCGCCGCCGAGCAGCGGGCCGAGGACGAGCAGCCCCCAGGCCGCCCACCGGATCACCGCTGCCGCGTTGGCAGACGCACCGGTCGACAAGGACCAGCCGCCCGCCGCCTCCGGCGCGTCCTCGGTGATCCACTCCTGCCCGGATCCGCTCGACTCGGCAGGCGGCATCGCCTGACGGCGCAGCAGGGACTTCATGCCTCACCGCCCAGTCGGAAGGATGTGGTGGCCAGCCAGCTCGGCGATCCGCTTGCGCAGCTGCGCTTCGGGCCGCTGCTGCAAGACCCGCAGCGAGGCGAGGACCTGGGAGGCGTCCTGGTCGAGGAAGGCCCGCAGGCGGTCGTGGGTGTCGGTGTCGAAGGGGCGATGCACCAGGGCGGCGCCGAGGTGGATGAGCAGGCGCTGGGCGCGGGTAACGCGCTCCTCGTCGGCGTCGAGGCGGGTGGTGGTCATGAGGGGTCGTTCCTTTCGAAGGTCGGAGTGGAGGTGGCCGTGGCCGGGAGAGTGCGGCGCCGGGGCATCGGGCGACCCGGCTGGGAGCGCGCACGGGAGAAAGAGGCGGTTCGCACGGGCTGGGCGAGGAGGCCGTTCACCGCGCCACCGCTGTGGCGGCCGGGCATCCCGGGCAGCAGTACACGCTGTGGCTGTCGGCAGACGTCTGCTCGTGGCGCGGATCACCAGGCTGCTGCTCGGCGCGGGCGGTGTGGGCGAGGAGATCCCAGGCGTAGGCGGTGAAGGGGTGACCGGGGCCGAAGGCAAGGGCACTGGCGTCGACCAGGCCCAGGGCCCGGGCCTGTGCGGTGACCACCCCGCCCTCTGTCAGGACGCTGCGGATGGCCTCGTACTCCTGGCGGAACCAGCGCGGAGGCACCGGCAACTCGGCCGCGGCGATGGCTGGCTGCGCCGGGATGGCGCGCGCCGCCTGCCGCGGGGTGCTGCGCCAGATCAGCTCTTCGGCGGGCCCTATCTGCGGGCGGTTTCGCAGTGTGCGGAACGTGCGGCACACCAGCGGCACCGGCCACAGGACGAGCACGGTGGTCCAGGCGGCAGCTGCGGCCAGGGTGGCGGCCGGGCCGGTGCCGATCTCCCAGCGGAAGCGCGACCAGGTGCTGCTGATCCCGTCGAAGGCCAGGTAGGCGAGTCCGAGGGTGAGGTAACTGAGGGCACCGAGCAGGAGCAGGCGCTCGGACGTACCGAGGGGGAGAAGACCGGGCAGGGGAGTGGGCAGCATCAGTTCTCCTGGGATTGATGAGGGGTGGTCAGGCCGCAGTCGGTCGCAGCGCGGTTTTGAGGGCACGGACGGCGCGGGAGCGGCGCCGCCGCCAGGCATCCGGTGTGATGCCGGCCGTGGCGGCGGCCTGGACGTCCGGGACGGGGGCGGCGGTGTAGTGCCAGGCGATGGCCCGGCCGTCATCCGGCGAGAGAGTGCCAGCCTCCATCGCGTCCAGGAGCAGCTCCAGCAACTCCAGCCGGGCGAAGCTCGCCTCCTGCTCGCCGACAGGATTCGGGTGGAGGCCGGCGGCGGCCGCGGTGGTGTGAACGGCGTGGGTGTGGGCGTAGTCGGCCGGCCCGGGGGTCGGGTCGGCCAGCTCCTCGGCAAGGACCAGGTCCTCGCCGTGCTCCTCGCGGTCGGCAGCAAGGTCGCGGCAGACCCGGCCGAGCGTGTCGAGGAGCAGGTTGGCGGCGGGCCGACCAGGGCGGGTGTGGATCCGGCCGGAGCACGCCGTCTCGTACAGGGCGGCGATCACCAGGTGGCCGACGGCGTCGAAGGTGCGGCCGCCGAAGGACCGGACCTGGCCGCGGGTCATGCGGACCGCGGCCGGGACCATGGCCTGCACGACGATGCGCGCGGCGAGAGCGGCTGCCCGGTCACGGCCGCACGCACGCCGCAAGAGGGCGCGCAGCACGGCGTCGGTCAACGCGTCCGACAGCAGCCCGCCGCCCGGCCGCAGGGCGGCCAGCAGCTGCTCCGGGCCCAGCGCGTCCACCCAGGAGCCGACCGCGCGAGCGACCTCGGCGGCCAGGTGATCGGCCGTCAGCCAGCCGGTCGCAGCGGCCCGCACGGAGGCGTCCGCGCACAGTTCCGCCCAGTCGGCATCCAGACGGCTGAAGATTCCGCCGGCATTCCGGGCGGGGTGTTGCAGCTCCACGGCACAGCTCCTTTCGGATCTCGTGCCGTGAACTCTCCTCATCGGGGCTTGCCCAAGGGCTTGCCCGCGCCTCGAAAAGCCCAGCTCACAGGCTTGCCCATTTCAGATCGGGCTGGGCAAGCCTGGGCGGGCAAGCCTTACCGACCCTGGGCAAGCCCCTGGGGAGACGACGTCGCGCCGGGCTCCGTCACCCGATCGCCCCGAAGACACAGCGCGGCCCCGGACCGCTGCTGCGGGTCCGGGGCCGCGGGGGTGTTGCGGGCCAAGCCGGGGTGATCAGACGTAGAGGTCGGGTACGTCCGGCCGGGTGAGCCAGGCCAGGTACTCCTGGCGGACGTACTCGAGGGCGCCCTCGGGCCGACGCCACCGGGCGCAGTCCGGCCCATAGGGGCCGGCCGTCCCGTCCGCGTGGTCCAGGTCGTGCTGCAGAAGGAGGTCCGCGCTCGATTCGGCGCGCAGGAAAGACGCCTCGTCCGCGGTGCCCGAGGTGAGCTGCTGGTGCAGGACCCGGTCGTCGGCGGCGGCATGGCGCAGCAGGATCTCGCGCCTCTCGTACGTCGACACCGGCGGGTAGTGGGCCGGCCGATGCGTAGGGTCCAGGTCCGCGCGCATGCGGGCGAGGGTGCCGATTTCGACGTCCAGCTCGGGGGCTTGTGCGTATGCCTGGTCGTAGCTCGGGATGCCGTCGTCGGTCATGGAGTTGTCCGCCTGGTCGTCGGGGGCGATGGTGCGGCTGAGGTGCCCTGCGGCCTCGCCGACGAACGCGGCCAGGCCGCGCACGCGGCGCAGCTGGGCGAGGCGGAGCTCCGGTGTGACCGGGTGCGCCGTCAGCTCCGGACCGATCTCGCCCACGTTCAGCAGTACCCGGCCGAGGTCGGCTGCACTGATGTGCCTCGGGTTGGGCAGGTCCTGCCCGTCGGTGATGTCCATGATCGTCCTCTCTAAGCAGGGGGAGCGCTGGCGGCCGCCAGTCAGGGCGTGCCCGGGCGTTCCACCCGTTCAGCAGGGCGTGGCCAGTATGTGCCCTGACCGCTCTGCCGCGTTGTCGTTGGCGCCGGATGCCCAGCCGGCTGTGCAGCTCTCGGTGCTCCTGGCCGGCCGGGCTGTGCGGTCCTGAGGTTCCCCGTCAGCGCAGGTACCGGGCGAGGAACTGGTCGGCGTCCTGCAGGGTCGCAAGGGGAGCGGTGTAGAAGCTGCTGCCGCTGCGGCGCTCCTGGTAGGCGCGCAGCGCGGAGGTGACGTCGTATCGGCGGGCCGCCAGGGCGCACATCACGCGGGAGCCAGCGGCGAGGTTCTCGGCGCGGATGTCCTTCCCGGTGGCGCCGTCGACGGTGTACGGGATCTGGAAGGCCGTCACCTGGCCGGTGCGGCCGGTCTGGGTGACCGTGCCGATTTCGTAGTGGGTGCCGTGGCCGACGGTGCGCCGCTCGATGAGGACGAGGTCGCCGACCTGGGCGGTGATGGTCTGCTCGTGCTGGGACATGGTGGTGCGTCTCCTTTGGTGAGGAGGGTGTTCTGGGTGCCGCGGGGTGCCACTTCCCGAGCAAGAAAACTGTATCGCTTGATTTATACCCATGTCTGCCATGCAACGTGAAACGCCACCAGAATGGGCTACCGATGCGGGTGGGCCACGGCACCACACCAGCGGCACCGGGCCCGGCGACGGGCTACGACGGCAGGTAGGCGCCGATACGCTCTTCGCCGGGCAGGTAGCCCGCCAGCAGGGCGGCCACCTCGCGCAGCCGCTGAGGAGTCACAGCTGTCCGGGCCGGGCGCGCGCGACCCCGGCCACCCAGCGCGGCCTCGACCTCGGCCGGGGCCGGAACCAGGCGCGACCCCCGGTAGCGCAGGCCATCCGACTCCGGCGAATCCACCGACAGATCGTCAGCCGACGACCGGAATGCCGCAGCCTCACCCACGTCCAGGGCAGTCGCCCAGCCCCAGCGCGCATCCCACAGCAGCACCGCGGGCCGGTCCGCCGCCGGTGAGGGGAGGTCGATCGCCAACTGCCCCAGGCCGCCCACACCGGCCGACCACCGCAGCCGGTCCGTGCCGCCGGTCACCTTCCTACAGACGGCTTCGCCGTACACCCGCACCGCCCGGAGGTTCTGCTCCGCGACGCGGTCGAGCGCATCGGGCAGAAGCCGCGAGAGCGCCCAGACAGGCACGCCGGTCTGCTCCTGGACGAGCTCGGCCTGCTCCTCACCGTGCTCCAGCACGTGACGTGCGATCACCTCGGTCCGGACCACGGCCAGCACCTCGCGGGCCGTCTCCGGATGAATCCCGAGCGCCCGGGCCAGCGCCTCCGCCGTGGTCCGCGGATTGCCCGCAAGCAGCGCGGCCGCGCGAGGACGGATCTCCTCGCGCGGGATCAGGTCCACGCTCCCAAGGGGCCGGCCACCTGCTCCCCCGCCGCTGCGCAGCGCGTCCCATTCCTGCACCGGCCCCTTGGGCCAGTGCAGGACGCCGCAGACGTCCACCGAGGCGGGCACCTCGGGCAGGCCTGCCGTGTTGCCGGGCGCGTAGAGGTCGCTGTGGTACTTGTCCCAGGAGCGGACGTCGATGTGGAGCAGCGCCGCGACCTCATACCGGTCGAGAAGGTCGCTCGGCCCCGCGGGCCCGAGCTCCGGGATCTCCCGGCCGGCGCGATAGGCATCGGTCTGCCCGCCGTCCCAGAGTGTCGGCTTCACCGGCGCCGACGTGACGGGTGATGGAAACCCGGGCGCCTGGTGGATCTTCTTCTTTCGGAACATCGGCAGGCTCATCTGCCAGTCATCGGCAAGTTCCGCCACCGTGCGCGCGAGATCCCTTCGATCGGCGCGGATCATGGCCACCCCTTCGGCGATTGACGCTCTTCCGGCTGGAAGGGCCGGTCCGGCGACGACCCGTCCGGCAGATAAAACCGTATCGCACCTTATTCTCCGGGTGTGTTGGCATCGCCCGGTCCAAGGACGGAGAGATAGCGGCGTTCATGCCCAGATCCGGCCCGCTGGATCCGCTACGCTGACCCACGCGCTTCCTTCGTGGGGTGTTCTGGGGCCGGCACCCGTGCCACCCGCGCGAGCGGACTGAGGGTGTCGGCCACTTTCATGCTCTGACCCCTCTAGCAAGCGCTGACTGGGTGTAGGGAATCACCCCAGGCCGGGATGACGACCTGCGGCTTTCATGTGGTTCAGCAGACACATCAGGGCCGCTGTCGCGCCTGGTTCAGCAGTTT
>NZ_JARZAJ010000057.1 GCF_029892105.1 Kitasatospora sp. GP82
CAGCGGGAAGCGGAAGTACAGCCACACCGCATGAGAGATGATCTCCACCGGGTACCGGTGACCCCTGTACGACGGCGACACGCTCTCCACGACAGACCCCTCCCAGCACGACCAACCCGAAGATCATCCCTCAGCCGCCAACGTGACAACACCGTCCGCCGGTGCTGTGTCCGGCGGGGGTGGGGGTGGTGTCAGGTGGCTGGGTCCTTGAGGTCGTTGATGACGAGGTCCTGGAGTCTGACGGAGTACCAGACTTCCTGCTTGGCGCCGCCGCTCCGGCGTTCGGTCAGGACGATGGTTGAGTGGCCCGCGCCGCTGCCTTCGTAGTGGGTTGTCCAGCCGGCTGGGATGTTCTGCGCGCGGAAGACGGGGTCGGTGTCGTGCTGCAGGTCCCAGGCATCGAGCCGCTTGTTCAGGTCAGGGGCGAGGTAGCGCCTGCGCGGGAGTGCTGTGGCCCTTGTGGAGGACGGCCTCGCGGTACTCCCTGACGAAGGTGTTGACCCGGACCTCGGCCCGGGACTGTTGCGCTTGGGCGGGTGCGGCGAGGGGGCCGGCCATCGCCAGGAGCGCGGTGGCCGTAAGGGCGGGGGAGCGGCGGTTGATCATCATGACCTGCCAAACGGTCGCGTACGCCACGGGACACGGCTTCCAGGGCGTCCACGACACGGCTGTGGTTGTGGCGGGGTGGGTGGTGACGGAACCTGTTCCCGCCGGTGCTGCCGCCTGCTGCTCCCCGCTGCTCCCTGTTGCTCCCGGGGCGGTTTCCGGTCCTGCCGTGGGCGGTCCGGGGTGTGACCTTGTTCAGCAGGCCGGGGTGGGAATCGGCGTGTTTTCGGGGTTTCCAGCCCCCGCGCGCGGATTGGTCCAACCACATGCCAGCGGCTGACGGGTCGTTCCGGGGTGCTCCGGGTTGCCGCGCCTGGTGACGCTCGGTGTTCTCTCTCCGCCGTCCCGGGACCGTCTCCGGGGGTGCTTCGGGGTTGTCCGGGCGGCCGGACGCGGTCCGGCCGCCCCACCGAATTGACGGAGGGTCGGAATGCCCGCCGTATTCCGCTCCCGGATTCGGACGGTATTTCCCTCGGGATAAAGCCGGTTATCCGGTGCCGGAATTCCGGGCGGGAGCCCTGCCGGAATTCCCGGGAGAGGTCTGCTCGCGGTTTCGGCGGGCGGGGCCCCGGCCGTTGGCCGCCGTCGCGGTCGTAGAGGACGTCCGGCACGTACAGGGAGCCGCGCGGTGCCGGGCAGTTCACAGCCTTGACCACGGAGGGGGGAGCCGGTGTGTGCCGATGGCCATGTCTGCCCGGAGTCACCGTCCTCGATCCGGCCACGGTGATCGTGGGCGTGGCGGCGTTCAGCGCGGGATCACCCAGCGCGGTGCCCAGGTCCCGGCGGCGTCGTGGCCGGCCGTTGTGGCGGCGAGGTGGGCGCGGAGGGTGGCCAGCGCCGGGTGGGGGTTGTCGCGGTGCCAGAGGAGCGAGTGCGGGTAGACGGGTGTCGGGTCGGTCACCGGGATGCGGCGCAGGCCGTGGTCGGCGGGCCAGATGAGGCGGGTGTGCTCGCCCATGAAGGTGGCCAGGGCCGGGGTGTCGGCGATGGTGTCGAGGAGCGCGTCGGAGCCGAAGTTGGGGCCGGTCGCCTCGATGGTGAGGCCGAACTCGGCGACGAGGTCGTCGTAGTAGGCGGTCCACTCGGTGCCGGGGACGATGCCGGGCATCCAGATCCGGTGCCCGGTGAGCTGAGCGAGGGTCACCGACCGGGCGCCCGCCAGCGCGTGGGCGGGGCCGGTGAGGAGTTGGAGCGGCTCGTCGAGCACCCGGACGGACTCGATGTCCTCGGGCAGGGGCCGGCCGGGTGCGGCGACGGCGCGGAAGGACGCGTCGATCGCACCGGAGCGGATGGCGGCGACGGCCGTCTCGATGTCGAACAGCATCAGCACGTCGAGCTCGATGTCGGGGTGTGCGCGGTGGAAGCCGCGCATCAGGCCCGACTGCGCGCTGCGCGAGGTGAGCACGTCGACGCGCAGCGGACGGCGGCCGGGGCGCACGGACGCACCCGCGCGCTCGGCGGCGCGCAGCAGCTCGCGCGCGTGGGGCAGGAACGCCTGCCCGTCGATGGTGAGTTCGGCGCCGCGCGCGGTGCGGCTGAACAGCCGCACGCCGAGGTTGCGCTCCAGCGCGGCGATGCGTTTGGAGACGGCCTGCTGGGTGACCGCCAGCTCGGCGGCGGCCTCCTGGAACTGCCCCGCTTCCGCGACGGCGACGAAGGTACGTACTGCTTCGAGATCCACGCCGACCCACCTTAGTGAACAACGGGTGGTTGTGAATGACCGGCAGGACAGTTGTTTGACCTGCTGTTGTCCTGCCCACTTAGCTCTCCTTGGGCAACGTCAGTTTGTTCGAGTGGGACTTCAAGGGGAGCGCGCTGAGCATGGTGGGCAGGAGACCGTTGGGCCGGCAGTTCGGCTGGTTGTGGGCGGCATATGCGGTGAGCGCGTATGGGTCCGGGCTGGGGTTCGGGGCATTGCCGCTGATCGCCGTGCTGGTGTTGCATGCCGGCCCCGCCGAGGTGTCCGCGCTGTCCGCGGTGGGGCCGGCGGTGGGCGCGCTGATCGCGGTGCCGCTCGCGCCGTGGGTGGAATTCCGGCGCAAGCGCCCGATCATGATCACGATGGACCTGGCCCGGTTTGCGGCCATGGCGACGATCCCGGTCGCCTACGCCTTCGGCCGGCTCGGGTTCGTCCAGCTGCTCGTGATCTCGGCCGTGGTCGCCGCAGCCAAGATCGCGTTCAACGCGGCCAGCGGCGCCTACCTCAAGGCCCTCGTCCGGCCGGATGACCTGCTCGTCGCCAACGCGCGGTTCGAGTCCACGAACTGGAGCTCCATCGCGGTCGGGCCGCCGCTCGGCGGGGCGGCGATCGGCCTGTTCGGGCCGGTCATCACCGTGGTGGCCGACGCGCTCAGCTACCTGCTCTCCGCGCTGGGCATCACCGCGATCCGCGGCCACGAAGAAGCGCCGCGAACGACCGACAGGAGCCCGGTCCGGGCGGGCGCACTGCTTGACGGCTGGCGACACATCATGGGCGCTCCCGGTTTGCGGGCGCTCTACCTCAACAACATGCTCGTCTCCGGTCTGATCATGGCCACCGAGCCGCTGCTGGCCGTTCTCCTGCTTCGCCAACTCGGGTTCCCACCCTGGCAGTACGCCTTTGCCTTCGCCGCCCCCTGTCTCGGCGGACTCATCGGCTCCCGGCTGGCCCACCGTGTCGTGGCCCGCTACGGCCGGCACCGGGTCTTCCGGACCGTCGGCACCCTGCGCGCCATCTGGCTGATCGGCCTGGCCTTCGTCCGTCCCGGCGTCGTCGGCCTCGTCACCGTGATGGCCGTCGAGCTGGCGATCATCATCAACATGAGCCTGTACACCCCGGTGCTCGCCACCTACCGGCTCGAACACACCCCCCAGCATCTCGTCGCCCGCACCCTGTCGGCCTGGTCAATCGGCCAGCAGGCGTCCATCGCCGTCCTCACCGCGCTCGGCGGGCTGCTCGCCGATGTCACCAGCCCACGCACCGCTCTCACGGTCGCGGGACTGCTCATCCTGACCACCCCGCTCCTGCTTCCCCGACGCGACCAGACGTCGCAGCACGAGCCGGAACTGGCCCGTAGCCACTCATGACACACCGCAACTCGCCGCTGAAGCCCGCAGGCCGCAGCCGGTCCGCCGATGCGCGTTTGCGTCGGCCAGGCACACCACCAGCAAGGAGAACACTCGCGTGAGCACTGCCCCCGCACTCGACCCCGCGCACACCGCTCTTCTCGTCATGGACTACCAGCCCGCGATCCTGGCCTTTCTGCCCGAAGGTGGGGACCGCGAAGCCCTGCTCGGTCACATGGAAGGGGCCATCGCCGACGTTCGCGCAAACGGCGGCACCATCGCCTACGTCCGCGCCGGCTTCACCGATGCCGACTGGGACGCGATCCCGGCCACCAACAAGTCCTTCGCCCCGCTGGCCCAACACCGCGTCATGCACCACGAGGACCCTGCCGCTGCCATCCACGAGCGCCTGGCTCCTCAGGACGGCGACATCATCGTGCGCAAGACCCGCTACGGCGGCATGTCCACCACCGACCTCGACCAGCAGCTACGCGAGCGCGGCATCAACACTCTGGTCGTCACCGGCATCAGCACCAGCGGCGCCGTCCTGTCCACCGTCATCGACGCGGCCGACCGCGACTACCAGCTCTACGTCCTGTCCGATGGCGTCGCCGACCCAGACACCGAAGTCCACAACGTCCTGCTCCATCAAGTCTTCCCCTCACGGGCCCACATCATCGGCACCGCCGAGCTGCACGCCCTGCTCCGGGCTGACTGACTCGAACCACGAGCCGATCGGCGCTGTCAGGTTGAGCGGAGGGCTCTTCGGTGCCGTGGGATGATTGTCAATGGCCTTGAAGTTCGGTTCTGATCCACTCTCTGTGGAGCAATGACGGTCCGTCACCTTGGCATGAGAAGATCGTCGTTCGTGTGACTGCAGCGTGCTCTGGACGGCCTTCTCTCACTTGGCTCCCGTGACGATCGAGGAGGTCGTCGTGGGCGACGACGTCGTGACCTTCTCGGCACGGAGCTCGACCCGGCAGGCGACCTGCCCGGGGTGCGGCACGGTCTCGGACCGTGTCCACGGCGGGTACCGCCGACGCCTGGCTGATCTCGCGGTGGCCGGGCGAGGGGCCGTTATCGATCTGTTGGTGAGGCGATTCCTGTGCCCGACCGCGGCCTGCCCGCGCAGGATGTTCGTCGAGCAGATATCGGGGTTGACCGAGCCGTTCGCCCGCCGGACCTCGCCGCTTCGCCGGGCTCTGGAGAAGGTCGCCCTGGCTCTGGCCGGGCGGCCAGCGGCTCGGCTGGCCACCCATCTGTCGGTCGGCACGAGCGCGAACTCCCTGATCAGACTGCTTCGAAGGCTTCCCGACGTGCCGGTCGAGGCGGTGCCGCGCGTGCTGGGTGTGGACGATTTCGCACTGAAGCGGGGACATGTGTACGGGACGGTGCTGCTGGACATGGAGACTGGCGAGCGCGTGGATGTGCTGCCCGACCGCACCGCCGAGACGTTCACCGCCTGGCTCCGGGCCCATCCGGGGGTCGAGATCGTGTGCCGGGACCGCGCGAGCGCGTATGCCGAGGCCGCCCGCACCGCAGCGCCCGGCGCGATCCAGGTCGCTGACAGGTTTCAGTGCGCCATGAGGCGCCTTGTCGTATCCCCGATTTAGTCGGGGGGAATTTGGAGGGAGATTCTCGGGTCCAATGGCTTACCTCGATCCGAAAGGTGACGGGGACCAGAGCATGCCAGGAAAGCGACGGCCGTGTTCAGGCGTCAGAAGCGGTGCGTCGCGGGACCCGCGTGATATGGCGAAATCTGAATTGACTGAATCCTAATCCCCGGAAGATTGAAGGTCGAATCCACCGGAACGACGCCCGTAACCGGTGCCGCGCCCTGCGACGGGTTAGTGAAATGCCCGACGCAACCTCCGGAGCGCGGAGCGATGCCCAGCGAGGGCATTCAAGGGGATGAGTGGGACGCCTAAGTCACGCTATTTCGTACGACAAGGACGAACATGGGATCGCCTACGGGATGCGAGTCCTATGGCGACGGAGGCCCCGTAGTAGTCGCCGGAGTCACGACCGGCCAAGGAGGACGGGAAAGCTGTCCGCATGGGCGAAGGGGGCCAGGTGATCGGACACTCGAAGGCTGGGAGGTATGCGTAATGCAGAGTGCCGAAACGGTACTGAGTGTCCTCCGTGCGCGTGGCAGGCGTGGCCTGCCGTGCGATGAGCTGTATCGGCAGTTGTTCAACCCGCAGTTGTATCTGCTGGCCTACGGGCGTCTGTACTCCAACAAGGGAGCCATGACGCCCGGGGTCACTGGGGAGACCGTGGACGGCATGTCGCTGGGCAAGATCGGGCGCATCATCGATGCGCTGCGCCACGAGCGCTACCGGTGGAGCCCGGCCAAGAGGGTCTACATCCCGAAGAAGGGCGGCAGCACCAAGCTGCGGCCGCTCGGCCTGCCTCCGTGGTCGGACAAGCTCGTCGGCGAGGTGGTGCGCCTGCTGCTTGAGGCGTATTACGAAACGACGTTCTCCGACTCTTCACACGGTTTCCGTCCCCGCCGGGGATGCCACACCGCTCTGCGGGACGTGGCGAATACATGGACCGGGACGGCCTGGTTCATCGAGGGTGATATCGCCCAGTGTTTCGACCGGCTGGACCACTCGGTCATGCTCGGAATCCTGGGAGAGAACATCCACGACAACCGGTTCCTGCGGCTTTTGCGCAACATGCTCCAAGCCGGATACATGGAGGACTGGATCTGGAATGCAACGCTCAGTGGGAGTCCGCAGGGTGGGGTGGTTTCCCCGATCCTCTCCAACATCTACCTGCACAAGATGGACGAATTCGTCGAGACAGTTCTGATTCCGGAATACACCCGAGGGAAAATCAGTCGCCGCCCTGGGTGAGCTCGCGCAGCCGCCCGACCACGGTGGCCAGCTGGTCGTCGGCACCTTGGACGGCGTGGTGGAAGCACAGCGCGAGTTCAAGGTTGGGCTGCTGTGCGGCCGTGAGGCCGGCGGCTTGGATGTCGGCGCGCAGCACGTCGGCGCGCTGTTCCAGGTCGGGGTTGGTGCCGGCGGAGGCGACCAGGTGGGCGATGCGGGTGGTGAGGGTGGTGGCGCGCAGGTCCAGGCCTGCCAGGAGCTGGTCGGCGAGGGCGAGTTCGTCGCCGGCCCGCTGCGGGTCGGCGAACGCGGCGGCGAGGGCGAGCTGGGCCTGGCAGGTGGCGCGCTCGCCGGCCACCGCGTGCTCCTCGGCCTCCAGGTGGGCGGCTTCGTACGCGGTCGCGGCCTGGTCCATCTCGGCGTTGAGCCACTACAGATCACCCAGCACCCGCTGGTGGCGGCCCTTCCAGCCCAGGGACTGCGCGGTGGCCAGCGCGGTGGGAAAGTCGCCGCTGATGCGGGCCAGGTGCGCCAGGCCCCGGCGGGCCGCAGGTGCCAGGCGGGTGGTGCCGGCGGCGACCTGTCGCATGCCCTCGCGGGAGTCGGCGCTGCGGCCGAGGTCGCGCTGCGCCTTGGCGTTCCTTGGCGACCACGCCACCCAGCTCGCGGCCCTGCACGACACCCCCGAGCAGGCCGCGCCCACAGCGTGCAGCTGGTGTACCTGCAGAACGGGTGACCCGCCGCCCTACTGCCGTCCGGGTGGCATCCGGGGCGGACCGGGTCGCCGCCGCCGCCGTACCAATGCCCGGCCTTCCGGTGGCCGGAAGCCTTGATGGTCCGCCCGGAAATCTTGACGGTGCCCACCGAGCGCGGCCTGGGCGAGCCGGACCGCTCCGCGCTGATTGGCCGGGCGACCGCGGCCGGTCTGGAGCCCGAGGTCATCGTTGCCGCGCTCGCGTCGCTCGAGCCCTTGATGCCAGACGTAGAGCGCGTTGTGGGGGCGGTTCGGCGGCGTGAGCGTTGTGATGTGAGGTTGTCAGGTGCGGCGGCTCCCGGCGGCCGGGGCGTCGACCGCGACGGAGGCGACCGGGACGCCGAGCGCTCCGGCGATTCGGCATGAGCGCCGCGGAAGCCGAGACCCGCTGGGTCGGCACTGTCGAGGACTGGAGGAGCCAGACGAAGGCCAAGAGCCTGCTCGTCCGTGATCCCGGCACATACGTCACCGATGTAGACGCGTACGCGATGACGGGGCGGGCCCATCAGCCCGGCAGCACTGTGCGGCAGCCGCTGAGCGCGGTGCTGGACGCCGCCGCGCCGCTGACGGGCCGCGACGTCGCGGCCGCTGGTCGGGCGTTCGCGGGCACCACGGTCTGCGGTCACTGCCACCGGTAGGCCCGCCGGCGAACCGGGGCCGCCGCGCGTCGAGGCGGGCATCAAGGTACGGCCGCCCAGCCCGCCGTGAACCTTGGTGGTGCAGGTCAGCACCCCCTGCGGCGCCCTCGCAACTGTGCCGGGAGCGGTCCGCCCGGATGCTCGCTGTACGGGCGGCCGCGCCTGCCGGAATGCCGCTGCGCTGCGGAGTCGAACATTCATCTGAGGACAAATCGAGCCGAAAGTTGGCGGGCCCGGCAGCGCCGGCAGCCACGGGACCGCAGATCCGGACACCTCGCGCGCCCGGCGATGTCGACAGCCGCGGCACCGCACCCGCGGATCTTGGCCCCAAAGATCAAGCAGCGGTGCCCCCGGGGACAGCGGACAGACCCGGGAACGCGCCCGCCCGCATGCGATCAAACGCCTGGTCAGCGGCATCTGTCCGGTTCTCACCAGGTGGCGAGTTCCGGACGGTGTTCATCCGCCGCCGGATGCGTAGCGTCACCGGTCTTCGACGCAGGGAGGTCTGAAGAGCATGGGAAACAGCAGCGCAAGGAACGATGTGGGAACGGCCTACATCAACGACGTATTCATGCGCCACCCGCTGACCACGCGGAATCAAGAGGAACTCGAAATCGCAGCCAGGGCCGCTGGCATCCTGCAGCGGAACCAACTGCGGAACGTACTCAAGCGGACCGCCCAGGGAGGGGGTGAGCAGATCGACCCGATCGGGTTCTCCCTGAACAAGGTGCGCTACGGCAGCTTCCCGCCGGAAGAAGAGACCGCGCACGAGCGCGGCTGGCGCGCCTACATGAATGTCGGCGTACCGGTCGTCGAAGAACGGAGCGACATCCAGCAGCCCCCTCCCGACATGATCTCCAAGCAGACGTACGTCAATGGCACCGACCCGATCAAAATCACCGTGACGGACACGGTCGAATTCTCGATTTCGAACACGATCAGCTGGTCGCTGCAAGGGGAGGTGAAGCTCACCTTCGGGGCGAAGTCCATCGCATCGCTCCAGCAGCAGCTCCAGAAGAGCATGGAGATGAAGCAGTACCAGAAGACCACCCTGCTCAACAGCAAGGACAACCAGGGCGTCAACACGGAGTCCCAGACGGAAGCGACGAGCAACACCACAGCCACGAGTTCCGTCACCGGCACCGGGGAGTTGTGGGGAGAGCTCCTGCTCGGGATCACCGGCTCCGTCAGTGGTTCGCTGACCACCGAATGGAAGCACCAGTCGTCGGTCAGCTTCGAAGTCGCCAGCCGGGCGGACGTCATGGCCACGACGCGGCGTCAGATTCGCCAGTTCGACTATGAGTTCCCCGTCACCTTCGGCGGCTGGGTCGCCTTGTACTATCCCGAGCCGGTGGCGGTCAAGGAGACTCCGCCGCAGGCCGTCGACCCGAAGTACTCCCGGGTCATCGCGTGGAAACTCGGCGAGGCCTCCGTCGATTCCAGCCGTTTCGACCTGGCTGACGAAGGAAAGCGGTTCCTGCAGAAGGGGACGGCCGAAATCGTCGCTGTCCGTACCGGAGAACACCGGGTTTTCCAGCCGGAAGTACTCGACTACCAGAACCAGAAGCAGCCCCTCTAGGAGGGGTCAGGAGGGAAGCCCATGTCCTTCAAGAACATCTTCGACAACAGCGGAGACCAAGCCGGTTCCGCCGACAAGTCCGCTCAGGCGCTCAACAAAGACACTCCGGGAGCCGGTGACGTCTCGGACGCCGTGCGCAAGCTGGAGAGCGAGCGCGACCCGTGGCTCGTGCGCCAGACCGCGCACGGGGCGTTCGACGTTATGGGTTTCCTCAACCCGCTCTTCCAGAACACCCAGGGCGTGGCCGCCGCGCAGCGCCAGGTCTCCGAAGACCCCGGTTCGACGTCCACCATGGCCTCCGCGACCACGAAGGCGTTCGGACCGCCGAAGGTGAGCATCAGCGACGAAGACATGCCGAAGCTCGAAGACCTGTCGAAGCTTATCGGCAACAGGAGGAGCTACGCCCTCATCGCGACGGGTCTGGGAACATCCGAAGGTCTGGCGGTCGACCCGTCGCTGAACACGGCGTACGTCGCCGACCGGGGCGGCCAGAAGCTGTCCGCGGTGAAGCTCGACACCGGCGCCCAGCGCCCGGCCGCGATCACCCTGGGCGACATCGGCGATGTGCAGCTGGACGGCCAGGGCACGGCCTACTCCACCGATTACGGCGGCGCGCGCCTGCTCGCGGTGGACCTGTCCAAAGGCTCTTCCCGCAAGATCGCCGACGTATCGGGCGCGTACGGCGTCGCGCTCGACGCAGCGGGCAAGGCCTACGTCGCCAGCTGGCTCGACGGGCAGCTGTTCGCCGTCGACCTGCCAGGCGGACAGAAGCGCACGATCGCCACCGGCCTGGGGCAGGGCATCGCCGGAGTGGCGCTGGACGGGCGGGGCAAGGCGTACGTCGGCCGGAAGGACAACGGCGGCCACCTGTACGAGGTCGACCTGGCCGCGCGCACCTACCGCACCGTGACCAACCTTCCCGGGGCGAGCACCATCCGCGTGGCCCTCGACGGCGCCGGCCGGGCGTACACCATCGACCACCTGAACGGGCGCCTGTACGAGATCGCCCTCGCGGACGGCGCGCAGCGCGTGGTGGCCACAGGCCTGGGGACGTGCGAGGGCCTCGCACTGGACACCGTCAACGGCTGGATCTACGTCAGCAACCGTGAAGGCCAGCTGTGGCAGATCAACCAGCGTGCCGCCCAGGCCCTGGGCGGCGTCGGCAAGGTCATGCCCTAAGGCATTGACCGTGGCGTCCCACTCGCCGGCCGTGGACCTCCCGCGAGTGGCCGCCTCATGCTCCTGCCAGTGCGGGCTGTCTTCCAAGGCGTCCCCCCCCGGGGGGGCGAGCGGGCTGTCGTGGAGGTACTGCGTCCACACCCAGCGCGCGTCATCGCCGGTGTCGGCGTCCCGACCCATGCCTGCTTTCCGCCGAGGTAGTCGCGGACGCGAATCCGCTCGGGCCTGGCATTGTCGCAGGACCGGTAGATCACCTGCTCGGCGGCGACGTGAATCTTGGCGAAGAGTGTCTCGTTCATGCGCGGCCTCCGGGTTGATGATCGGCTTTCTGCTACGGCGTGGTGGTGGTGTTCATCCTGCCCGGCGGGCGGCAGCCGGTCTGGACTTCAGGAGCGCTTACCGCTGGCAGCCGATCTGGTGATCGCCTTCGGTGCCGTCACACACGGGGCAGATGGGCCCGTCGTCTGTCGAGGACGGCGAACAGCACCTCCTCACCTGGCAGGATCCACAGGCCGAGCGCCCCCTTCGCTGCGGCGGGCGCGGCCAGGGCCTGGACCTCGGCGAGTTCCCAGTGCCAGTCCGGGAAACCGCACTCGGGGCAGCAGTCGCCGCTGGCGCGGTGGCAGCCGACGAGCTGCGCGGTGCCGATGATGGCGCCTCTCGGCAAACAGACCTGACCAGAGAGTGCCGCGCCGCGAAAGGGTGTCGCTCGTTTGGAGCCATCCCGTCGTGTCCGCGCCAGAGCAGCGTTGCCCGTCGGCACTCTGGAGGGAACGGGACGACGTCGACGGGAAAGGCAGGACGGAGTCATGTACAGCGGGGTCTGGTGGAGGGCGGCCGCGACCGGTGCGGTGAGCGCGTTGCTGGCGGTCGCGCCCGCGGTTGCGGCGCCTGCGTGGGCGGATGGCGGGGCGGAATTGGTGCTGGTGCCGCCGGGGGCGGTCGAGGTGCGGTCTGGTGGCCGGAGCACCCTGCACGCGGAGGTCGTGAACGTCGGGACGGAATCGACGGACGAGACGGTCACCATCTCAATCGGGCTGGCGCCGGGCGTGTTCATCATGCAGCCACTGCCGAGCGCGTGCAGGCCGATGCCCTTCGGGCACTCGACCACCTGCACGTTCCCTGGTGGTCTGCGGCCCGGGCAGGTGGACAGCGTGGACCTCGGGATCGTGACCTCGCAGGGCTTGGATCCGGGCACGCGCATCGGCGGCGTCAGCGCTTCTACGACCTGCGGACTGCCGGTCCAGGGGAGCCCGACGCACTTCCCGATCGTGGTGCTCCCCTAGTACTCCAGCAGGACTTCGACGTTTTGCCTGTTCAGAGGCTGCGCGCGGTGAGTGTAGCTGGCTGATGACCCATCAGGGGCGGTCTTTATGGGGCCGCCCCTCGATCGTGTGCAGCCGGCGTTGGTAGTGGCAGTGGCGGGGCAGCCTCCCGTCGTGATCAACGAGCCTGCGGCCGAGACCTGGGACAACGAACTCGAAGACCTCTTCCTCCGCGTCGGCCACCGCTTCAGCCGTGTGGAGCCGCGCCGCCGGATGCGCGACTACGTCCGGGGCCTGCTCGGCCCGGTCGGCCGCAAGAACGGCTGGCAGCTGGCCGAGTACGCCGGCCACACTACCCCCGACGGGCTCCAGCACCTGCTCGCCGGCGCCCGCTGGAACGCGGACGAGCTCCGCGACGAGCTCCAGCACTACGTCGCCGAACGCCTCGGCGCCGACGACGGAGTCCTGATCATCGATGACACCGGCTTCGTCAAGAAGGGCACCACCTCCGCAGGCGTGCAGCGCCAGTACTCCGGCACCGCCGGCCGCACCGAGAACTGCCAGATCGGGGTCTTCGCCGCCTACGCCACCACTCGTGGCCGGGCCTTGGTGGACCGCGAGCTCTACCTGCCCAAGTCCTGGACCGAGGACCAGGACCGCTGCCGCGCGGCGAAGATCCCCGACGAGCGGGACTTCCGCACCAAGGGCCAGCTCGCCAAGGCCCTGGTGCTACGAGCCCTCGCCTCCGACCTGCCCATCGCCTGGGTCACTGCCGACTCGGCCTACGGACAAGAAGGGCGCTTTCGCCGAATGCTGGAACAGTCCGGCATCGGCTACGTCCTGGCGGTTCCCAAGTCCCAGTTCAGCGTGGGTTGTCCACGCATCGACTGGCTGTTCGCCCAAACCCCGGCCGACGCCTGGCAGCGGATCTCGTGCGGCAACGGCGCCAAAGGGCCGCGCGTCTACCACTGGGCGGCCATCCGACTGCCCGCCGTGGCGGAGTTCGACTACCAGGACGACGCCCAGGCCCGTCAACGGTGGGCGCTGGCCCGCCGCAGCCTGAGCAGGCCCGACGAGATCGCCTACTACCTCGCCTACGCGCAACTCGACACGACCGTTGAACAGTTGGTGCGGATCACCGGGATGCGCTGGGCGATCGAGGAGTGCTTCCAGGCCGCGAAGAACGAGTGTGGCCTGGACCAGTACGAGGTCCGCCGCTACACCGGCTGGATGCGACACATCACCCTGGCCATGCTCGCCCACGCATTCCTGGCCGCGATGGCCGCGGCCGCGGCATCAAAGGGGGCTGCAGAAACGGTTCCCGCACCCTGGTCGACCTCACCGTGGCAGAGATCCGGCGACTCCTGGCAGCTGGCCGACCCCACGGCCCGCGTCCGCCGCAGTGCTCGCCGCGTGCTCATGCCTTGAACTGGTCCATCTGGCGCCGACAACGCCAGGCCGTCGCCCGCCGCTGCCACTACCAGCGTCGGCTGCACACGATCGAGGGGCGGCCCCATAAAGACCGCCCCTGATGGGTCATCAGCCAGCTACACTCACCGCGCGCAGCCTCTGAACAGGCAAAACGTCGAAGTCCTGCTGGAGTACTAGTTGTCACCGGACGCAGAGCGTGGCCTGCGCGTTCGGTCGTGCCGGGACAGGCTGGTTGGCACCGTTCGGCCATCTTTGTTGTCACCTGCGGTGCATGGTCGGTCTTGTTGTCACCGGTTTCGGAGATCCACCCCCGAGACCGGCCTTGTCCGAGCAACGCAGTCGCGGCCGAACTCGGGCAGGTGGGTTGGCGGTTGTGGGCAGTCAGTCCGAAAGGGAGGAAGCCTCACCAACAGCGGCGAGCAGCTGAAAAGGCCGCTCGGATCGGCCTGACCGATGGCCAATGCGACCCAGCGGCCGGAGGGCCACAGCCGCCAAACTCGCATATCGCCCGCGACTAGGTCCCGGACTGCGGCGGCCACTCGTAAGGGGGCAGCCTGCGGTGCACGGGGCGTTCGTTCACCGTCTGCGATTCCTTGTACGAGGCGTATCGAATCCTTCCGAAGGAAACCTCGCCATCCCGGTGCACGTCCACCCCCTCGTTCGGGAAGGAGATCCATCCCGCTCCAGCCTGGGGCCCCGACACCCAGGGGGTGACCACGCTGCGAACGTTGGTCTCGCCGGCGACCACAGTGCCCCGCTTCTTCTCAGGGTCGGTGATCTTCACGCCGGTTTCGGTGAAGGCGATGCGGCTCTTCTTCCCGTCCGGCCCCTCTGCCCAATGTGTGGTCACACCGTTCAGATCGGCCCTGTCGGCCCAGACGGTTCCCCAGGCCTTTCCCTGGCCGTGGAACACGTTCAGCCCGGACGGCGGGAACTCGATCCACCCGTCGCTGTCGCTCGGCCCCTGCACCCATGCGGTCTGCACACCGTTCAGGTCGGCCTTGTCGGCCCAGACGGTCCCCCGGTCCTGATTTCCCTCCTTGTGCACGACAACTCCGGCTTGCGGGAAGTCGATCCATCCGTCGCGGGGGTTGCTGCCGTGCACTGACCTGGTGTTCACGCGGTCGACGTCGACCTTCTCAGCCGAGAGGGCGCCCAGCTGCTTCGAGCCGCCCTGATGGATCTCTATTCCTGTTGTCGGGAAGTCGATCCATCCGTCGCTGGAGTTGCTGCCGTGCACCGTCCTGGCGTTCACGCGTTCCGCGTCGACCCTTTCGGCCAGGACGGTTCCCAGGCCGCCGGTCCCGCTGTGGATCTCCACCCCGGTCGCGGAGAAGGTGACCCGGCTCCTGCCCGGCGCCTGCTCGACCCACGGAGTGCGCGTCCCGCTGTCGAACTCGGGGACGAGTGCGTGGACCGTGGTGGTGAGGAAGTACCCCTGGTACTGCTGCGCGGCGGTGGTCGTCCCGGCGATGAGGGTGTAGGTGGTGCCCCGTCTCGGCGCGGAGGGGGGTGACCAGGTGTAGGGCTGCTGGGTCACCTGCGGTCCCGGGGCCGCCGCCTGGACGAGCACCTCGTTCCCCTGCGGATCGCGGATCCAGTAGTCGAGGTTGTCCGGCCCCTCCCACGCCAGCACGACGTTCTGGCTCGCGTCCACGTCCACCAGGGAGTTCTTCTCCGGGCGGAAGTTGCGTGGGATCTTCGGAGCCTGCTTCACCAGCCCGAGAGTGGTGATGAAGTTCGCCCGCCGAATGGGGATGTTGCTGTCGCCGCCGCCGGAGCGCTCGTAGATCTTGAGGCGGACCAGCCCCGCCATGTCGGAAACCGGTATGTTCTCCAGTCTCAGGACCAGCGACTCCTCCTCAGGCAGGGTCAGCCTCCCCCCGGAGGGGTCATGCGCCCGGAAGCGGCCGAGCGTACCGTCCCAGTCGAAGGTCGGCTCCGGCTCCCGGTTGACCTTGTAGTCCTTCTCGATGCTCGCGCTGATCGCGGTGGGGTTGCCCGTCAGGTCGGCGGGGCCGCTGCCGACCGGTATCTCCACATCGATGAAATCCCACCGCACCTCGGACTGGTGGGTGTTGGACACGATCACGTACACCGTTCCCACGGACGGTGCCCCGGGCTGCGACGCTGAGAGCGAAGTCGGATCGGTGAGGATGGCGTAGTTCAGCAAGGACGGCACGGTCAGGACTCCCTACTTCGGCGCTTCACGCGATGCGGGCAGAAGACGCGCAGTTGAGGCTCGGTGCTGGCAGGTGCTGGGTCAGTGCGGTGGCAGCGGTTCAAGCGGGCAGCCGACGGAGTCAGCGGCAGGCATACGCCGCCGGTGACCGTCGATACGGCTCGTTCGTCAGTCGTCGCGGCTCTTCGGAGCCGGTGCAGGTGCCATAAGGGCTCGACACCGGCTCCCGCCGGCGCCTCAGCAGACGCTCATGAATTCATCGCCGCATTGCTGCCCCTTCCGCCTGTACGAACTCTTCAAGCGGCATCTCGACCGGGCGTGTCATCTCCCAGGTCCGTGCTGCCACTTGGGGCAGCACCAACAGAATCGTCCCGGCGGGCGGTCCGGGAACCACGATTCTGCATAACTGGCCCGAACAGAGCCCCCGGCGGCTGAAACCGAAGCCGGCCTGGAACTCCCGCGCGATCGCGTCGATCATCTGGGGGACCAGCCACCGCCTGCGGCGACGCGATCGCGCTGGCCGACGGCGCCTACCGCGGCACCGGCACGGTCATCCCGCACCGCCGCCGACCGGCGGGCACCTGCCGCCAGCCGAGTTACGAGACAGCCTCGAGCCAGGGGGTCCGACACCGGCGCAGCACGAGTGCTTCCCGCGGTGACAACAAGCCTGTCCAGGTGACAACTAACGTGTCCCGGCACAACCCTTGGGCCAGCCGAGCGAGCGCCCGTGCGCGGGTTGCCTCTGAGATTGCCTCTGGGCTTGCTGCTGGGCTTGCTACTCGGGGTTGCCTCAGCTCCCTCGGGTGATCATGGTGTTTTCGCAGCTCAGAGCGCATTGTCCATAGGGCCGCGGAGCGCCGACTACTTTTCCCTGACCCCTGCGGTGGCGGTGCCGGGAGAAGTCCAGGTGCTGGAGCCGGTTGGACGAAGAGCAGAGGAAGAGCAGGCACGCAGAGCAGGAGCGGAGGAGACCTCGGCAACCTGATGCTGCGCGCCAACGGCGTGAGGTGTTGTCCGCTGCGCGGCGGCCCGGTGGCACCGCGTCGCGGCGCCACCGGCGGGAGGGAGGGCGAGGAAGGGCAGGGGGAGGAGCGCCGGGGGTGTCAACGGACACGCCCAAATCCCTCTCAGCGGACATTTCGGTTCCTTTCAGGCGGACAGCTGATCTCCCTGCGCTGTGTGATTAGTTGACACCTGTCTGGGTTAGACCGTGCTTCGAAATCCCGTTGCCGACCGAAGCGGCCGCATACGATCCTCCTGGCATGGACCTTCCACAGCCGGTGATCGAACTGGACGACCTGACACTGCGCCGCTTCAACGGCGAGGCGGACCTTCCGGAGCTCTTCCGGGTCATCGAGGAGTCGCTGGAGCACCTACGCCCATGGATGCCCTGGGTTGCTGAGCACAGCCTGGCCAAGACCACCGAGTTCCTGGCCAGCCGCCCGGAACGCTGGGCGAGCGGCGAGGACTTCACCTATGCAGTCGTCCTGGACGGGGCCATTGTTGGCTCCTGCGGGCTGTTCCGCTGCGGCGATACGCCAGCCAGCGGCCGCGAGATAGGCTACTGGCTGCACCCAGCCGCCACGGGCCGTGGCATAGCCACCCGGACGGCCCGCGCCCTGGTTGAACAGGCCTTCCGCCTTCCCGGCGTCGACTACGTCGAGGTCGTCCACGACGCAGCCAACCGCGCAAGCGGCGCCGTCCCGGCCCGTCTCGGCTTCATCGAACACCTCCGCCGCCCAGCCGAGCGCCTTGCCCCGGCCGAGACCGGCGAGGACCAGATCTGGCGGCTCACCCGCCGTCAGGCGGAGGCTCTGGCCGCCGCCAACATGTGTTGATGGCCCGGGACGGGAGCTCCAGAGCGGCATCCTAGGCATGGCGGGTCTGGTGGCACCCGTCTATGTCGGAGCGAGCACCAGGGTGGTGCCGGCGCTAACGTGATGACATCGACAGGCTGAGGCCGCGCATCTCGACTGGTGTGTGGTGCTTGTCGACCCGACTCGCCTCAGGCCGCTGGTCGCCCAGTGTCGCGGTGACTGGCCGGGTCGGGCATTGAGCGGTGTGCATCGTGAAGTTGCAGGTCACGGGTCTGGTGTGCGCAGGTTTCAGCGTGCTCACGCTGGTCGGCGGCTGGTGTCCGTGGTGAAGATCGTCTGACTGGGCGGCCAGCGGGGGGTTCTCGGATTTTGCTGCGCCTGCCGTGGGGGTCCGCCTACGATCCGTCGCGGTGCGGATACGCCGCCGGGTCGCGGGGAGGGTGCGGGGATGTCGGAGCTCGAACGGATCACGGCGCGCCGGAGCGAGCTGGACTCCCTCGCCGAGGAGTTGGGCAAGCAGCTTCAGGAAGTCCATGCGGAGCGGGAGGAGCTGGTGGTCGCCGAGCGGGTCCTGCAGCGGCTGGCTGAGCAGGATCTGGCCCAGGCGGAGGCCGCCGTTGCGGAAGCTCCGGTGAAGGCGCAGGTGACGGGGCGTGCGGTGCTGCTGGTCCCGCACCGCGGCGAGTGCCCGGACGAGACCGTGCTGCCCGGTGACTGGGGCCGCTACCCGAGCAGCCGCGCCTGAGGCTGGACGCCGGCTACGACTACAGCATGGTCCACCTCGACCTGGAGGCCAGAGGGATCACCGGCTAGATCGCCGAGCGCGGCACGAAGACGCCGATCCAGGCCGGCGGACGATGGGTAGTGGAGCGAACAAACTCCTGGATGAACAACTTCGGCAAGCTCCGCCGCTGCACCGAGCGACGAAAAGCCCCCATCGAGTTCTTCATCGCCCTGGCCAGCACCATCATCACCGTCCGCTGCCTGATCCGCCGCGCCTGGACCCTCTACCGCTGGGACACCCGCCCACGAAGCGCCCGCATCCGCTGACGTACTGGCGGACGCCTTAACTGGAGTGCGGTACCTGTCGTTCGTACGCCAGGATGTGGCATGACCTGGACTCTGAGTACCTCGCTGGACGACTTCCGGGTGGTGGCCGGTGACTTCCTCGCCGCCCAGCCCGCTTTGAACACCGTGCCGCTGACCATCGTGGACCGGCTGGCCAAGGACGGTCCGCACGCCTTCGGTGAGGGGCAGCCGCGTTTCGGGTGGTGGCAGGAGGAGCCCCAGAGGCCGGTGTCCGGGGTGTTCGTGCAGACTCCGCCGTTCGGGGTGGTGCTGGGGGCGATGAGCGGGGAGGCTCCCAGTCGCCTCGCGGAGGTGCTGGCGACGGCGGCCGCGGTGGCGGTGCCTTCCGTCCAGGGGAACAAGCAGTTGGCCGCCGTCTTCGCGCGGGCCTGGGAGCGGACCACCGGCAGGCGGGCAGAGGTGCAGGTGCACGAACGGCTCTACCACCTCTGGGCGTTGGCTCAGCCCGACCCGGCTCCGAGCGGCAGCGCCCGACTGGCTGTCAAGGCCGACCACGCGTTGCTGGTCGCGTGGCACGAAGCCTTCTCGGCGGAGAGCGCCGCCGCCCGCCCCGGCGTGGACCACAATGCGCTGGTCGGGCGTCGGATCGCCGAGGGCCTACTGCACGTCTGGGAGGACGATGGTCGCCCAGTCTCGTTCGCAGGGGTCAGCCCGGTGATCGCGGGGATGTCCCGGATCGGGCCGGTCTACACCCCGCCCGAGCTACGCCGTCGCGGCTACGCGAGCGGCATCGTCGCGGCGGGTTCGGAGCACGCCCTCGCCCAGGGTGCGACGGAGGTACTGCTGTACACCGACCTGGCGAACCGGACCAGCAACTCGATCTACCAGCAGCTTGGTTACGTCATGGTGCATGATGCTCTCGTCCTCGACCTGGAGCTGGCCACCGGGTAGCCAAGATGGGCGCAAGGAAGTGCGGGAGGCCGGAAGGCAACGGTCTGCAGCCTCCCGCCGTGCAGTTCCCCGCGCCCCTGTTCTGGCCGGTGCCTTACCTACTGGCGGAGCCTCTAAGGCGCCTTCACCTGACCGCCCCAGCGGCAGGGCGTTACGAAACCGAACCATGGAAAATGCATCCAGGAATCGAGCCCCTGACCAGCGGAATCCGCCGGGACTTGACGGGCGGTCAGCTTGTACGCGACGATGGTGATGGAAATACACTTGTGTCCAGACGACGAAGCGCCGTCGCTTCGACCCCGCCCCGGCGGGGTTTTTTTGTTTCCCACACCCCGTCGCACTCAGTGAAGGCCCCTGGCTCCCAGGGGCCTTCAGGCGTTTCAGGAGGAAAACGTGACCTTCGAGACCGCCGCGTGGACCGCGCTCGCGGCACCGCTGATCGCCCTGTTCCTGACCGTCACCGTGATCGGTATCCTCGGCTGCGTGGCGATCAGGAAGGCCCCGCCGGGCGACGTCCCGAAGGTCCTCACCGCCCTCGCGGCCGTCGTCCAGGCATTCCGGTGCCTGGCGCCCCGCTCCCGCCCCGCAGGTACCGCCCTGGTCATCCCCGCCCAGCCGACCGAGACTGCTCCACCGATGCCGGCCACCGTCGTAGCAGGAGAACTGGCACAACCCGCTCCCATCGCGGACGCCCAGTGAGGCGCCGCCCCCACCACGCCCCTGTCTCGGCCCAGGTCGAAGCCTCCACCGCGGCCATGGACAGCGAACTGAGCCGAACCGTCGAGCAGGCGATGCTCGCCCTCGCCGCCGGCTGGTGGTCCAACGCCGAGATCGCCCGGGCCACTGGCGGCAAGGGCTGGTGGGACATGGAAAAGGAGATCCGCAAACAGATCTCCGTCCTCCTACACCCGTCCCGAGTTCATCACCTGGCCCAGCTGGCCGACGGGGTGCCGAAGGGCCTGATCAACCAGATCGAGAAACTCGAACGCGCCCTCCTGCGTACCTGCGCCACCTGCCACCGCGACGTCCTCCGTCCGGCCGGTCCGTTCGGAGGCAGGCCCCGGAAGCACTGCTCTGCGGCCTGCCGACAGGCCGCCTACCGCGCCCGCAGGAAGACCGCGGCCCCGGCACCGGCGGTGCCGCCCCAGAAGACCGATGGGAGCTAACAAGACGCGCCGTCAGGAGGAGTCTGAGGCCTCCTGGACCCGTGTTGCGCGGCGGAGACAACGGTCGGTAGTTCACCAGTCCCAGCCGTCGGCAGCCGTGCAACCGCGGCGGGCGAGAATCGCGGCGTGGGTGTCGGTGGGCTGGCCGGCGGCGCGGTCGGCCTGTGGTGGTCAGGCCGACGGCGGCCAGCGCGTCGCGGCGTTCACGCCCACTCGACCCCGTGCTCGGCGAGCTGCGCGAGCTGGCCCGGGGTCAGCTTCGCCCGGTCCCCGCCGGTCCTTCTCCTCCAGACCCTGCCATCCGGCCCGCCGCGCCTGGACCCAGCGGCCGAGCCGCTCGCCCTCCGGGTGCTTGGAAACCATTGTTTCCAAGTCGTTCGATTCCTGGCCTGCGGTCAGGTGCACAACTCGAAGAAACCCCGCCGTCTCCCCCACAGGTGTTGTCAGGTTGAGCGGGGTCCTTCTGCGGTGGCTGATCATCTGTCTGGTCGGCTGGCTGGAGGGGCTGCTCGTGGACGTGCCGTCGTACCGGGGCTTTCGCTTCCCGCGGGAGGTCATCGCGCACTGTGTATGGCTGTACCACCGGTTCGGCCTGAGCCTGCGTGACGTCGAGGAGCTGATGCTCGAGCGCGGTGTCGAGGTCAGTCACGAGACGGTCCACCAGTGGACGCGCCGGTTCGGGCCTGCCTACGCCGCCGCGCTGCGCCGGCGCCGCCCGAATCCGGGCGACAAATGGCACCTGGACGAGGTGTTCGTCAAGATGCAGGGTCGGCAACGGTACCTGTGGCGGGCCGTCGACGCCGACGGCCACGTGCTGGACATCCTCGTCCAGAACCGCCGCGACACCGCCGCGGCCAGGCGCTTCTTCCGGAAGCTGATGAAGACCACCGGGTCGGTGCCCCGGGTCGTGGTGACCGACAAGCTCGCCAGCTACGGCGCCGCCCACCGCCAGGTCATGCCGTCGGTGGAGCACCGCTCCCACAAGGGCCTGAACAACCGGGCCGAGAACAGTCACCTGCCGACCCGGGAGCGCGAGCGCGCCATGAAGGGCTTCCGCTCCGTCGGCGCGGCGCAACGCTTCCTGGCCGCGTTCAGCGGCATCAGCCCTCACTTCCGACCCCGGCGCCACCTCATGACGGGACCCGACTACCGCGCCGAGATGATCATCCGCTTCGCCATCTGGGAGCAGATCACCGGCACCGCCGGCCTGCCCACCGCAGCCTGAACCAGCCTCACCACAGCGCACGGCCACGCCCGAACCGGGCCCCTGTCCCGAAACCCCGCTCAACCTGACAACACCCTTCGAGGAGTCCTCGGAGACCGAACCCGGAGAGTCCCCGGAGGCCGAACCTCCCGCTTGAAGCCCGACTCTTCCTGAAGGTTCGCCGGACTCGGACTCGTCCACCGGGCCGTCGTGCTGCCAGTCGCCAGGCGTTGTGGGCCTGGCAGGTGTGACTGCGGCCCGGGCCACGGCGCCAGTCCCGGTGAGGAGTGGTGGGACTGATCGCGGCCGCCGCCGTTGTCGGTGGCGGCTGGGAAGCTGACCAGCATGGATGAGGAGGCGTTGATGCGGGGGCGGGTCTACGGAGCGGACCACGACGGCGACCCCGGACCCCAGCCCGGCCACGTCTACCGCGAACTCTGCGCCGGTCCCCTCGACGGGCTCCTGGACGTGACCGGCTGGAGCGCCGAGGAGCTGGCCGACGGCGCCGCGCTGCTCACCGAGATTGGCCGGCACGGCCCGGGCGGGCGCGCGCACTACGAGCCCCGGGCTCAGGATCCTCTTCGCTGGGACTGGGCGGGCGACAGCGCCTGACCGGAGGCTGCTATCCGGCCGCTGGGCGGCCTACGGTCCAGAGGCCCCCGGGGCTGCGGACGAAGGCGCGGTGCGCGCTCATCTCCCGCGGGCGCGGGGAGCAGCCCAAAAGGGCCCGCTTCCTCCCGGCGTCGAAGCCGAGGGGAAGCGGGCCCTTCAGTCGCCGTAGTGGGGTGGCAGGTTGCAGATGACGACGATGGTCTCGCTGTTGAGGGTGATGGTGCCGGTGGCGGTGCAGTCGGTCATGCGGCGCATCATCTCGTGGGTGCTGAGGCCGGTGGTGGTCAACGCGCTGAGGAGAGGACGAGTTCGGCCGCGCTACCGGGCACTGACCGGGTGCCGTACAGGTCGTGTTCGAGTACGGCGATGGCCAGCCAGTCAGGGCGTGGTGGTGAGGGCGGTCGTCGCCACCAGCGGAGCTTCATGGGTCCATCCTGCCCAATGCGCGGTCAGGAGCGCAGCGTGACGGAGCTGTGCAGGACCGCCAGGTCAGCTGCGAGGACTGTGCACTGGTGAACGTTCCGCAGTCGTCACCCGTGCACTCGTAAAGGTATCGCAAACGCATTCCCCCGAGGTAGCTTCCGGGCATCGAGGTAACTCCTGCGGCGGTTCCCAGCAGGGACTGCCGCGCTTTCCGGCATCGGCTGAAGGGTTCACCGAATTGACCAAGGCTCTGACTCGGATCGCCGCCACCACCGCGGGCCTCATGCTCGCGGCCGGCGCCGCGCTCGTCAACGCACCTTCCGCCTCGGCCCTCGTCAGCGGCCCGCAGCACAGTGTGGCCACGGACAAGTGTCTTGGTATCTATGGGAACGTCCCCTTCGACGGCACGGCCGCCGTCATCTGGGGCTGTAACGGCAACGCCGACCAGAACTGGCAGTTGACCGGTACCGGTGGCGGCTACTACCAGCTTCAGAACGGCAACAGCGAGTGCCTGGGCATCTACGCCGGCGATGCGACCCAGTGGAACTGCAACGGCCACGACGACCAGCAGTGGTACATCGACTACCCCGCGGGTTCCTCGTCGGCCATGCTGCGGAGCAAGACCAACTGGACCCTGTGCCTGACCGTGCCCGGTAACGTTGACGGCTCCCGCGTGACCCTGGCCACCTGCGCCGGGCAGAATAACCAGCTCTGGTACTGACCGTCTCCTCGCGGAGGACCCGCCTCGAACGGCGCACCGCCACCGCCTGAACTCGGACCCGGCCCGGCAAGTACCTTGCCGGGCCGGGTCCTTCGGGGTGAGGCCGCACTCGTGTGAACCGATCCGCGACACGGCTTTCTGCGGCTGCCGCACAGAGGCGAGCTGCGCGGCGCCGTACGGCGATCAGGAACGCGGTCGGTCGGCGGGGTGGCAGGTCGTCGGGGGCGGTGATCAGGACGCGGGTCCAGTCGGTGATCAGCTCGACCAGCTTGTGGGCGCGCGTGGCGCCGGTGCTTTTGAAGGAGAGCACGAGCAAGGACGGCATGCTTGCCACCAACACGATGAGCAGCAGCGTCGCACTCGCCAGGATGGTGGTCGTGCGGGCGGGGGCGAGCAGGGTGCGTGACAGGGATACGGGCAGCATCAACAGTTCTCCCCAGGTGTGGTCGGTGAACGTCCCGGCGCTTGATGGGCGGGACGTGCTTCCGAGCCTCGGTGCCCGTGGTGTGGTTGTGGAAGGGGAACACCCCACTTCCCGGCCGGAGACGCTTCCGGTGTGCCCGAAGAACCTGGTGCGGGGGCGGGTTGCCGACCGGGAAGCCGGGATGTGGGGCCAGACTCGGACGCGAGCTCTGCGGTTACAGCACCGGGCCGAGTGATCGTCACCGTTGTTCAAGGGGCACGGACCGCACTGCGGGCACTGCGGGCACCCGGCAAGGGGGAGCACCTGAAGCTGGAGCACGGCAAGCCGGTCAGCCATCCGACCCCCGTGCCCGTGGCACCGTCCGAGCGGTGCACCCAGCCGCCCGGGCGCGAACCGGCCAGGCGGCAGCCGCAGGCGGGCCTGCGGATCGGCGTGGTGGAGCACCTGCCGGCCGAGTGACGCCGCCGGGGCGGCGACGTCGGGGCGTTCCGCCGGCCTACGACTCGGTGGTGCCGTACCTGGAGGGTGAGCACCATGCTGCTGATCGTGGTGTTGGACGAAGCGAGAGGGCGGTGAACGGCCGGGGCGTCCTCGCCCCGGCCGTTCACCGCCCAGCTCCGGCCCTGCCGGTGCCCCCGTGGCGGGCGGCCCGGCGTCCGAGTCCGCTACGCGGCGTCGAGGCCGTGCAGTTGGGCCTGCGCGTCGGCCAGGGTGGTCTTCGGGACGCCGATCAGTACCTGCGGGGAGCCGATTTCCCCGCTCGGGCAGAAGCGGGCGTCCTTGAAGACGGGGATGGGCAGGGCCAGGACTCCCTCGTTGCGGAACAGGACGAGGAGGTTGCCGGTCGTGCAGCTCGCGTTCGGGGCGATCGGCGGGGAGGAGAGCCAGGTGACGGGCTGGTAGACCGAATGTCCCACCGGTACCACAGTGCCGTGCGCCCGGTCGGTGGAGAAGATGCCATCGCCCAGGACACCGGTGGTCAGCCTGGTGAACTCGCCGCTCGTGTGGTCGGTCCGCAGATCGGCGGGCCCGTACATCACGCAGTTCTGCCTCGAGGTGTTGGTGAGCTTGATGACGCCGGTCCACCGGCCATCGGCACTCTTGTTCAGACCGATCATCTTGGGCGCGATGTCGCTCTCCGACTCGGAGTTGCCGCACAGAGCGACGTCATGGCCACTTGACCGCGCCGCAGATCCGGCGGCACTGGCGGGGCCGCTGAAGGCGGTGAGGGTGAGGACGGTGGTCGCGGCGAGAGCCGCGGCGGTGAACAGACGACGGTGAGCCGACATGGTGAACCCCCTGAGTTTTCCGGCCTGTTGCTCACAAGAGGCCGGGTTCGCCGTTGCTGGTATCTCTCTACACGCAGCCCCGGCCCGCCCGGTCGCGCCTGTTACAGTTCCGTGACGGGCGAGTTGTGCCGAGGCCGCGCCACCAGTCCTGTACCTCCTCGCTTCGGGTCGACCACCACTGCCGTTCCCGTGGCCGGGTCCCAGCCCTCGACACGCACCGTACGGCCGAACCAGGAGGAGGAGAGGGCGCACAGAGAGGGCTGTCAGAATTTCCGGGCACCTTCGGCCTCGGGGAACATCGGTACAGCGGTTGGCGCTGAGATCGATCATGGTCCGATCGGCGCGAGTGTGCTGACGCGGTTCTCGTACTCACGGCGGGCCTTGCGCTGGGCCGGAACAGCCGGGACACCCTGGCCGCCGTCGAGCGGCTGGCAGCGGGCGAGGAGGTGACGGTGCACGGCCGGGACGGCGGTGACGCGCAGGGTGTAGCCCTGGCCGCGCCGAACGGTTGTCCCTTGGTCGAGCGCGGCGCGCGCTGCGGGCTCCAGGTCGACGGCACGGAGGAAGTCGGCGACCTTGCCCGGCATGTCGAGGGTGACCGGTAGTTCTGGGGCGGGGGCGTCCGGGTCGGCGGCCGTGTGCTCGGGCAGGAGGTCGGCGACAGCCGTGCGGATGGCGCCGCGGCTGACGCCGTGGTCGCGGGCGAGGGCGGCGATGGAGCGGCCCTCCAGATACGCGGTGCGCACGGCGCCGGTTGTTTCGGCCGCCACGGCGGGGCGGCGGCCGCCCTTGCTGCCCTTGGCCTCGGCTGCCCGCAGCCCGTCGTACGTCAGCTCGCGCTGGAGGTCGCGCTGGAGTTCGCCGGCGGCCGCCAGGGTCTGCACCATGAACTTCACGGTGGACAGCAACTCGCCGGTGCGCGGGTGACGGGCGGTGAGGTCCATCGCGGAGAACGCGCCGTCGTGGATGCGCAGGGCCAGGCGGTCGCGGTGGAGGACGTCGAGCACGTCGAGGATGTGCTGATTGCCGCGTACGAGGCGGAACATCTCGGAGATGTGCACGGTGTCGCCGGGCCGCGCGTGGGTGAGCAGCTCGCGGAACTTCGGCCGCTGGAGCGGATGGAGGTGGCTGGAGGTGCCGGGGTCTTCCTCGAAGACGACCGGGTCCTCGATCCCGGCCTCGTCCAGGACGAGGTCCCGGCGGGCGGTGGACTGCTGGTCGGTCGAGACCCGCTTGTAGATGAGGTTCGCCACCCGGAGTGCCCTTTCACGCGGAGGATTGGACCTTACTTGTCGTCAAACCCTGTCAGCAATCACCATCGGATCTGATTGGATTCGGGCTCTACCGATCCCGGAAATCCACGGGTTCATTGGACGTCCGGTTGCCCTGTCGTCAAACGATCGATTGACGACAGGCGCTGGGGGTCATGCGGCGGACCCGTCGGTTGTCGGCGTCGCGGTGCGAGCCGCTGGCTCGATACGGCGGCTCGCGGGTGTCGGGATGGCGATGTTGCGCATGAGGAGGAGCGCCGCGAAGGCGAGCAGTCCGGCGGTGGCTCCGCTCCAGGCGATGGTGGATCCGATCGCAGCGGTGGGCGTGGCGTGATAGCTCATCAGGGACTGGCCGCAAGCCAGGCCGAACGCGCCGCCGATCTGCTTGGTGAGGGCGGAGCCCGCGGTGGCGGTGCCCATGTCGGCGTGTGGGACGCAGTTCTGGGTCGCGATGGTGATGCCGCCCGTGGCCGGTCCGGTGCGTCCGGCGATCAGTAGCCATACGCACATCCATGCTGGCGGTGTCGCAGCGTCGAGAGTGAAGAAGGCGGCGGTGCCGAGGGTGAGCAGTCCGGCGCCGGCCAGGAGTGCGGGCTTTGCGTGTCCGCTGCGCAGGACGGCGGCGGCGGTGAGCCGGTTGCCCAGCGTCATGCCGATGAGCGGGGGGAGGAGCAGGCGGATCAGCACCAAGTCACACGAATCGGTGGTGCGAGCGCTCCGGGAAGCCAACCGAAAACTGCACGTGGAGAACGAGCGGCTCCGCAACGACCTCGCCGTGGCCCTCGGACAGCTCCGCGACCTCCGTCGAGGCCTTGACGCCTCCGTGTGACTGAGTCCGTCAGCTTCGCCGCCAACAAATCGGCACAACTTCCCATCTACATAGGCAAGCTGACGTGATCTGTCGATCAGCTCGGGGGCCCTCAGAGATCCGAGGCGTCAATCCAACAAATCGTCGCCACCAGATCGGGAGCCTTGTCAGTTGCTTCGGCTGCCAGAAGTGCCCAGTCCCGGCATTCGGCCACGATCCGAGCCCAGGGCAACTGGCGGTCGATGTCCCAGTCGATGCCCGGACCCCGACGCCAGAAGGCCCCGTTGTTCGGCTTGATCTGCCACACCTGGAAATAGAGCACCGCCTGGCCGTGAGCGGCAAGATCCCTGATGACCTCAGCAAGGTGAGCCGTCGGCCATGCCGGGTCCAGGTTCCCCAGCGGGGCCCGCAGCGCAGCAGCCCGGGGCGGGATCACGAGCTCGCGGACGCCGAGATCCGTCAGCGCCCAGCGAAGCGCCTCTCCTTCGCTGTCATCGGGGGCCTCCCCTCGCTGCCGGAAGGCTTCATAGGCTCGTTGAAGATCGGGCACGGCACGCTGGATCTCCAGGCCCGCCAAGGCTTCGGCCGCCCATTGGCGAACAGTGGCGTTCTCGCTGTCCAACAGGCCGATCAGCACGTCTCCCGGCCGCGGATCCTTCAGCGCAGTGAAGACCTCGATGGCGCAGAGCTGCCCGAACGCCCCCAGGTGAGGCACTGCCGCGATCAACTCGTCAAGCACCTCTGGCCCCATGGCGATCAGCGCATGCTGGGCGTCTTCTGCCACTTCGCTCGAATCCGCATCGAGCTCGCCAACCCGCTGAGCAATCGTGCCGTCCATGGCCACGGAGTCTGGCCCATGTCATCCACCGCGACCAGTCAATAATCCAGGCACCTCGCGCCCACGACAGGTACGAGCCCTCGGCTCAGCCGACTGGGGCCCACCGCTCATCGACCCGCCGAGCGATACCTGTCTGACACTGTCAGCCACGCAAAGTCGCAGGTGAAGCCGACCACCAGCAGTGACAGATACAGATACCGGCCTGCTCATCAGTTAAGAACTCAACCGGCACGGGCCGGAGGGTAGCCGGGCTGACGCCGGATCAGTTAGCCGTCACTCGAACCCCTGCGCGGAAGATCTCTCCCGTGGTATCGGCCTCCGGGACCATGATCGTTCTCACCGATAACCACGGTTCCATTGATCCCCGAGGCCGGATTCAAGGTCTCGTTCCAGGAGAGCGAGGGCGGAGTTCGCGTATCGAATCGCGGTCTTCTCGCTGAGGCCGAAGACCTCAGCGAGGTGGAGCGGATCGGGGCCGTGGGCGAGGGCTTCTTCGAGCTGGCGGTCCATGCGGAGTCGTTCCAGGGTGGCGGTCTGGCGGTGCAGAGCTGGCCCGGCGACCGAGTTCCTACTAATGGGGCCGGATGGTGCCGTCCGTCAGCCCGGCCGACGCCCGCGCGAGCACGAACCCGGCCAGCGCGTCGGTCTCGAACTGCTCCAGCTCGTCCGCAGAGACCGGAGTCCGCACGTCGCGGAGGTCCCGCACGACAGCCAGTGCCGCCAACCCGAGCCTCCTCACCTTCACTCGACCCGCCGATCGGTCGGACGAGATGAGAACGCTTCAGGAATCCCGAAGTTACGTCACCTGGCGGGAGACCACACGAAGGAGGAGAAACCCCCTGGCCACGGGGCTCGGCACTCAGCGGGGCTCAGAAGAACTCGCGGGATGTCGCACATTGGGCTCACCTTGGCCGGACCCGTGGTGGTCAAGCTCGCCACGCTTACCGCTACGTAACCGCTGCCCGATTGATCCCCGAGGCCGTATCAGAAGCCTTCGCGGCCCGCAGACGCGCGGCTACGATGCATGGCAGGTATTTCCAAACCGTCACGGCAACTCCGGGCCACGTGGAGGGCAGATGGCTATCAGGATTGACCGAAGCCTTGCCGATGAACTCAAAGAGCGAAAGCTTGTCTTGGAGGAGCGGCGAGAGGGCAGGACGCCGGTCATTCACGTATGCCTGGATCGGAGCCATGGGCGATACAGCGGTAAGTCGGTCGGCCACGTCCGCCCAGGCGCAGACGGTCTATGGGTGGCATATGGGCAGCACATCGCATCATAGCGAGCTGTCCCGAAGGGAACCAAACGCGCAGAAGGCTATAGACACGGTCATCGACGGTCAGGGCGCCCACTACGGCGACATCCTGGAGGCTGTGGAGGCGGAGACGGGTCGACGGGCGACCTACACCATCCACTTCAGCAGCGTGGAAATCGGTGAGTGGTTCGGCATGCTCAGCGAACCGAGAGGAATGACCCACCTCGGCGGCGGCAGCGTGCGGTTCACCAACGCTTATTACCGGAGCCGCTCCAAGTGGAGCGGTGTCTACGTTCAAGGTGATGTCTTCTACTACGACTACGGCTCCTACCCGCTGATCGCCGATTGAGGCCGAAATGACCGCCCTCGCCTAGAAGACTCGTGAAGATCTTGGGTTCTGGCCTCGCCGCGTAAGCGGCGGGGCCAGACTGCTTCTTGTGGCGACCTGCCCGAGCAGCAACTCGGCGAGAAGGCCGCGAACGCGGTCGGTCTGCTGGCCCTGGTCGCGGGACAGGACGTCGAGCCGGCCGAGGAGTCCGACGGCCGGGACGGGCGCTGGCGCATCACCCGGGGCACCGCCTACGACCGGATGGTGTCCACCGTCGACCCCGAAGCCAGGCACGTGCACAAGACCCGCTCCCACCAGCAGGACGGCTTCAAGGCCCACCTCGCCGTCGAGCCCGAGACCGGGTTGTACACCGCCGTCGCCCTGCGGCCCGGCGCCGGAGCCGAGCACCACGAGGCCGCCGTCGGCATCGACCTGCTCGCCGACGAGGACGCCCCAGTGGACGCCTTCGGCGACACCGCCTACTCCACCGGCGACGCGCGCCAGACCCTGCAGCAGGCAGGCCACCGACTGTTCCTCAAACCCGCCCCGCTACGGCCCGCGGTGCCCGGCGGCTTCACCCTGGACGACTTCGCCATCGACACGACCGTGGCCACCGTGACCTGTCCGGCCGGACACACCGTTGCCCTCTCTGATCCCAGCGGGCAGCACCACCAGCGCAAGGCCGCGTTCGGGAGCCTGTGCACCGGGTGCCCACTGCGCCAGCGGTGCACCAAGGCCAAGGCAGGCCGCATCCTGACCATCCGCCCGCACCACGACCTGCTCGCCGCCGCCCGCCACCAGGCAGCCACCGACCCCGACTGGCAGGCTGACTACCGCCGTTGGAGGCCGCCGGTCGAACGAGCGGTCGCCTGGATCGTCCACCGAGGCAACCGCAGACTCCGCTACCGCGGCACCATCAAGAACGACAGCTGGCTCCACACCCGAGCCGCCGCACTCAACCTCCGCCGACTGGTCAACCTCGGACTCACACGCACCGGCAGCACCTGGCACCTCACCCCGGCCACCGCATAACCAGAGGGGCCACCCGGCCTGCAGCCGGACAGCCCCTCAACAAGATCTTCATGAGTCTTCTAGGTCGCCAGGGCGCAGCGTGTGGCTGCTGATCAGGCCGCGCTTGAGGTTGCCGTCACCGGTGTACTGGCCGATGTAGCCGCACTCGCTGATCAGCATGATGGTGACCGTCGGATCGGACAGCGAGGGGAAGTCCTTCATCCTGCTGACCTTGAGCATGCCCGAGGTGTAGAAGTCCATCGACCGATCGTGCACCCAGCCACCAGGCGGCGGCAGGCGATTGGCGAATCCTGGGGTGGGTCGACGGCCGGACTGGGCACGTGCTCCCGCGCGCCCTTGACGACCTGTCACCCGGGGAGGAGCGTCGGTGCAAAAGCGCGCAATCGGCTTGGTATCGGAGGGCACCATGGACCTAGAGTTCGTCGGGATCGACCCCAACACGGAGCACGAGGGCTCGCCCACCGTATGGGTGGACAAGGAAGAGCGGGAGCTGGTGTTCCAGGGCTGGGAGTGTGGTGCCGAGTTGATCGAGCACATCAGCTCGACCAGCTGGGCCGAGGGCCATGCTCCCGGCATCCCCCAGGGCGAAGGGGTGTTCCGCATTCCGGCCCGCATGATCCCGATCATCAGGAAGGCGTGCGATGACGCAGAACGTGCCGGACTTCTCTGAGCTTCTGGCCGGCGCCCGGCGCTCGGCGGTCCACCTGGAGATGCGGGATACCTACGCCGGGCAGGACAGCGGCCGGTTCGCCGAATTCCAGCGCACCGGTATCGCCGACCTGGACCCCGACTCGCCGTTCTGGACACCCTGGACGTCGATGATCCGGGAAGCCATCGGTCGTGGTGTGGCGATCCGCCGGGCGCGAATCGTCTCCGAGCCCGTGACCGACTACGTCAGGTACGAGCACACCCTGACCGTGGCCAACGTGAGCATCGGCGAACAGGTCCGCTGGCTGCCCCGCCGCCTGGCGTCGGACATCGCTCTGCCAGGCAACGACTTCTGGCTGTTCGACGGCAGGATCGTCCGGTTCAACCACTTCACCGGCACGGGGGCGTGGGCCGATCCGAGGGTGGAGATGCGCGAGGACCCCGCCGTGGCGAAGCTCTGCACCGACGCCTTCGAGGCGGTCTGGGAGCGCGGAATCGACCACGAGAAGTACACCGTCTAACCCCACATCAGGACGACCAGCTCATGCCCTCCTCTCCCTCCTCCAGCGCCCAGGCGGCCCGTGTCGCCGTCGCCGCGCGTCTGCGCGAGCTGATGCTGGACGCCGGGCTTGAAGGGCGGGAGCTGGCCGTCCGGTGCGGATGGAACCCGTCCAAGACCTCACGCATCATCAACGCCAAGACACCCCCGTCCGACGCGGATATCAAGGCATGGTGCCGAGCCTGCGACGCCGAGGACCAGGCCGCCGACCTCATCGCCACCTCCCGCGCGGTGGAGTCGATGTACATGGAGTGGCGGCGCCTGCACCGCGCCGGGATGCGCAAGGCCCAGGAGACCCTCCTGGCCGAGTACGAGCAGACGGCGCTGACCCGCGTCTACGTCTCCAACGTCGTCCCCGGCTTCTTCCAGACCACCGCGTACGCGACCGCCCTCCTGCGGATGATCCGCCAGTTCCAGGGCTACCCCGATGACGTCACCGAGGCGGTCGCCGCCCGTGTCGCCCGCAGCCGCTTCCTGTACGAGGGCGGCCACCGCTTCGTCGTCATCATGGAGGAGGCGGTGCTGCGCCACCGGGCCGGAACCCGGGAGACGATGGCCGGCCAGCTGCGCCATCTGCTCGCGGTGCTGCCCCTGCCTTCCGTCACCCTCGGGATCATCCCCGCCGGGGGCGAGCGCACCATGTGGCCACTGGAAGCCTTCTATCTGCACGACAGCCGGCGCTCCGTCGTGGAAACCCTCACCGCCGAGATCAACGTGGTGCAGCCGCGTGAACTCACCGACTACGCACGTGCATTCGAGCAGCTGGCGAAAACGGCCGTCTACGGCCCAGCCGCGAAGGACATCATCACCGCGGCTCTCGCCGACTTCGCGTGAAAGTCTGCAATCGTATGCAACTGCGTTGAGCGCGCATGCCGTTACTCCCTACCGTCGATCCGTCGCCCGCCGTGACGGACCGGACACCCGATCCCCGGCGGGCGAGCTGGGGCCGCTGCGCCCGCCTGCACCCCCGTCGGGCGGGCGCAGCCGTCACCGCCGACGAGAGAGCGGAGAACCGCCGTGGCCGCGCACCCCATAACCCGCCGCCCACCGGCTGCGGCCGCGCAGCGGTGGAGCCGGCGGGCGCGAGGTGCCCGGTGACCGCAGCCGTCGAGACCCCCGCACCGCCCCTGGTCGCCGACTGCGCCAGGGTGCTACTGCCCTACGAACCGCAGTCCGCCGCCGCGGCTCGCCGCCTGGTGCGCACCACGCTGCGCGGGTGGGGCCTGGAGGATCTGGTGGAGGCAGGCGAGCTGACTGTCAGCGAGCTGGCCGGCAACGCTGCGAAGACCGGCTGCCGACGCCGGATGACGGTCACCGTCGAGCGGATCACCGAGCGGTGCGTGCGGATCAGCGTCCGCGACGGCTCCCGCTCCCTGCCCTGCCTGATCGACGTCGGTCCCGCCGCCGTGTCCGGCCGCGGCCTGGCCCTGGTCCACCACCTCACCGGCGGGCACTGGGGCGCCTCGTTGGAGACGTTCGGCAAGACCATCCACGCGGATCTGCGCACCCGTGCTCCCACCCCGGCGTAACCGCCGTGCCCCGGTGCGCCGGGGCGTCCCTCTACTCCTCCCGGGCCTCGGGAGGGCACCATCACAGCGACGACGAGGAGGTCGGCATGGACATTGACGGTGGCCACGGTGGGGGAGGCTCGGGTGGCGACGGAGGCGGGGGTGACGGGCACCCGGGGACTCCGTGGACGCCGCCGTCCGACCCGCCGTCCCCTGACGGCACGACTCCGCCCGGGGACGGGGGACACCGCACGTGACGCTCGCTCCTGAGCAGGAGGGCCGCCCCGCGCCGGGGCGGTCCTTCCCCGTCGCCGACGCGTGGGCGCCGGCCTTCGACGCGGTTCCGCGCTCGCTGTTCCTGCCGGACCTGGTGTGGGCGCACGACATGACCACCGGCCGCAGCCGCCCCGTCGACCGGACCGCCGACGAGGCCGGCTGGCTGGCGGCGGCGGCCGCGGACATCCCGATCGTCACGCAGTGGGACGACGGCGAGCACCAGGGCATCGAGCCCGGCACGGTGCCGACCAGCTCGGCCTCGATGCCGTCGCTGGTCGCCTCGATGCTGGATGACCTCCAGGTGGAGCCGGGGATGCGGGTGCTGGAGCAGGGCACCGGCACCGGCTGGAACGCCGCGCTGCTGAGCCACCGGCTCGGCGACGCGAACGTGACCACGGTCGAGATCGACCCCCAGGTCTCGGCCCAGGCCCGCGCTGCACTCGAGCGCTCCGGCTACCGCCCGCAGGCCGTGTGCGGCGACGGTGCGCTCGGCTACCCGCCCGGCGCCCCGTACGACCGGACGATCGCCACCTACGGGCTGCGCACCATCCCGCAGACATGGATCGAGCAGACCAAGCCGGGCGGCCTGATCCTGGCGCCGTTCGGCACCCACTACTCCAACGCCGACGCCCTGGTCCGCCTCACCGTCCACGGCGATGGCACCGCGAGCGGGCCGTTCCTGCAGCCGGTGGAGTTCATGAAGATGCGCTCCCAGCGCCTGCGGTGGCCGCAGAACCCCGCCGACGGCGGCACCGTCGTCGAGCACACCACCACCGCCGTCCTGCCGCCGCACGGCAAGTTCGACCCGTTCCCGCTCGCCGCCGGCCTGCGCCTGCGCGACGTCGTCCACGCTGTCCAGCCCCACGATGACGGCGGCCGCACGCTGTGGCTCTACTCGCTCACCACGCCGGCCTGGGCCGCCGCGACGTTCCGCGACGGCGAGGGCGCGCACCAGGTCCGTCGGTACGGTGGCCGCTGCCTGTGGGACGACTTCGAGCAGACCCTCACCTGGTGGCGCCGGGCGGGCGAGCCCGGCGTCGAGCGTCTGGGACTCACCGTCACCCCGGGCGGCTGGCACGCCTGGCTGGACGACCCCGCTCGGCCGCTCTGACCGGCGCCCGGCCTGGTCCGGCGCCGCGAGAGGCCTCGCGGCGCCGGACCCGTTGCCGAACAACTTCCTGCCCGTAGTTGCCCGGCCCGGCTCTACGCTCGTCCCTGACGGGCTGTCATCTCGACGGCAGACGAGGGTAGTAGCGCGGCCTGGCGTGGCACCGGCAAGAGCCAGTGGGATGCGGCCGAGGAGCACCAGCCGCGCCAGCGATCGTCAGCAAGCCGCCGCTGACTGAGCGGTCCGCTCGCCTACACCCGGTGGCCAGCCCTGCCGAGCTCGGTTCGCACCTCCTGGTCCATGGCCTGACGCAACCTGGTGAGGAGAACCTTGGCCTGCCGGTACATGTCCTTGACCGGGACTGGGCCGCCCGGGCCGCCGACTGTGCGGCCCAACCGCACGGATTCCAGGCGCAGCAGGCCGGAGGCAAGGTGGGCGGCGTTCTCGGCGGCGTAGCTGGTCTCTGAGTCCAGGACACGACCGATCTCCATGGCCGTCCGGGCCTGGCGCAGGTGCAGCATCGTGGCCCACCCTGCGTTGTCGTTGACCAGGTGGCTGGTGCTCTTGTAGCCGCGCAGCACGTCGGGCACCGTCTCGGGGCCGCAGGTGAGCGTCATCGTGGTTTCCACGACGGACAGCAGGGCGCCCAGGAGGACGGGGACGTCCTTGCGCCGACTCGCGGCGCCGGCGGCCGGGCACGCGGTGCCCAGCGCGAGCAGCGCTTCGGTGAGCTGGCTCGCGTCGGCTGCCACCGGGCGGTCGACCAGCAGGGCGCTGGTCAGGCCGGGCGGGGCTCCGTCGGGGAAGTCGTCGTCGCCGAACTCGGCGGCGTAGGCAGCTTCGCGCTGCAGGGCCTGCTCGCTGCCGGCGACGACGGCGTGCTCGGGGTGCTCGCCCGCCTTCAGCAGGGTGATCTGCGGCGGCCACATCACGTTGTTGGCGTGCAGGAGGACCGGGCCCACATGTTCGGCGCAGACGATCAACGAGATGTCCAGATGCCGGTGGACCTCGAACTGGGCGGGGGCCGTGCAGTGCTCGGGGTCGGTGGGGCCGTTTTCCTGGCCCAGCACTGCTCGATCTCAGGGAGTGGGGTTTCGACCATGGCGGCAGATTGGCAGCGGGTGCCGTCCTGTGGCGCCAGCGCCATGGCCAGTCGGTGCGGGATCCCTTGCGCGGCCGGGCTGGGAGAGTGCTGCCGGGTTGGCGGGGTCATCCGGACGGCCGGGCGTACGGATGACCCCGCCAGGTTGACAGTCGTGCAGGTCACCGAGCGGCGGGAGCCGGTTCGCCAACTACCGCTGACGGTCGCGGCTGTGACGGAGCGCCGTAGTTTGCGAGTGATCGTTTAGAAGCTGTTGTCTTTCCGATCTTGAGGTCTGCCTTTTCGTTGGTCGGGCATAGGGTCGGTGGCCCCGTGGGAGTGGTGACCTGTCGTGTCGTCG
>NZ_JARZAJ010000058.1 GCF_029892105.1 Kitasatospora sp. GP82
AACGCCGACAGCCCCTGAACGGCCCCGTCGCGATCCGACGCGACAACCACCGCCCGGTGCGCCAGGCTTGAGCGGCTCGTCACCAGCGAGAGGCCGACGTCGGCGCTCCGCAGGTCGGAGCGGCCTTCGACATGGGCCAGCAGCCGCGCCGCCTGACCCCGCAGCGCCGCCTCCGTCCTACCCGACAGCACCCACGGCACGGCACCCGGCTCCGCCACCGGCCCGTCAAACACCGGCAGTTCAGCAGGCTCGGCCTGCTCAAGCACCACATGCGCGTTGGTGCCGCTGATCCCGAAGGCCGACACACCCGCCCGGCGCGGCCGGCCCGTGGCCGGCCAGTCAGTCCGCTCGGTCAGCAGCTCGACCGCACCCGCCGACCAGTCCACGTGCGAGGACGGCTCGTCCACATGCAGCGTCTCCGGCAGCACGCCGTGCCGCATCGCCATAACCATCTTGATCACACCCGCCACACCCGCAGCCGCCTGCGCGTGGCCGATGTTCGACTTGATACCGCCGAGCAGCAGCGGCTGCCCGGCCGAGCGGCCCTGTCCGTACGTTGCCAGCAGGGCCTGCGCCTCGATCGGGTCACCCAGCGTCGTACCGGTGCCGTGGGCCTCCACCGCGTCGACCTGGTCGGCGGACAGCTGCGCGTTTGCGAGGGCCGCCTTGATGACCCGCTGCTGGGAGGGGCCGTTGGGGGCGGTGAGCCGGCTGCTGGCGCCGTCCTGGTTCACCGCGGTGCCGCGCACCACGGCCAGGACCTCGTGTCCGTTGCGGCGGGCGTCCGAGAGGCGTTCGACGAGGAGGACACCGACGCCTTCGCCCCAGGAGGTGCCGTCGGCCGCCTCGGCGAAGGGCTTGCAGCGGCCGTCCGCCGCGAGCCCGCGCTGGCGGGAGAACTCGGTGAACAGGCGGGTGGTGGGCATGACGGCGACGGCGCCCGCGAGTGCCATCGAGCACTCGCCGGCGCGCAGCGCGCGGACGGCCAGGTGCAGGGCCACCAGGGAGGACGAGCAGGCGGTGTCGACCGTGACGGCCGGGCCCTCCAGGCCGAAGGTGTAGGCGATACGGCCGGAGAGCACGCTGACGGCGCCGCCGGTCAGCAGGTGTCCCTCGGTCTCCTCGGACTGCCGGGCGAGGGAGCCGTAGTCGGTGTCGGCGCCTCCGACGAAGACTCCGGTCTCGCTGCCGCGCAGTGTCGCGGGGTTGATCCCGGCCCGCTCGATGGCCTCCCAGGCGGATTCCAGCAGCAGGCGCTGCTGCGGGTCCATCGCCAGGGCTTCGCGCGGCGCGATGCCGAAGAGGTCCGCGTCGAAGCCGCCCACGTCGCTCAGGAAGCCGCCGTGGCGTACGTAACTCCGGCCGGGTGTGCCCGGGGTGGGGTCGTAGAGCGACTCGGTGTCCCACCCGCGGTCATCCGGGAGCTCCCCGATGGCGTCGGCGCCGTCGGCGACCAGCTGCCACAGCTCCTCCGGGGAGCTGACACCTCCCGGGAAGCGGCAGGCCATGCCGACGATGGCGATCGGCTCGTTCTGCCTGGCCTCGACGGACTCCAGCCGCTGCCTGGTCCGCCGCAGGTCGGCGGTGACCTTCTTGAGGTAGTCGCGGAGCTTGTCTTCGGAGGAGCTGGCCATGGGTGGGAAACCTCGCAGTTCGGAAAGGGCGTCTCGATCGGCTGGGCTTGGTCAGGCGAGGCCGAGTTCTTTGTCGATCAGGTCGAACATCTCGTCGTCGGTCGAGGCCGCGAGGTCGGCGGCGTCGCCGGCCTCCTCCGGCTGGTCCTCGTCGACGTCGTCGAGCTTCCATTGGAGTGACTTGAGCCGGGTGATCAGCCGCGCTCGGACATCGGCGTCCAGCTCGAACATCGAGACCGCCGTTTCGAGGTCTTCGAGCTCGGCGAACACCGGTGCGGCAGGGGCCGTGGCGGAGTCGGCACCCGGTTCCGTCCCGAGCTCCGCGCCGAGTGCCGTGCGGAGGTGGCGGGCCAGTCCGGCCGGGGTCGGGTGGTCGAAGATCGCTGTCGTCGGCAGCCGCAGACCGGTCTCGGCGTTGAGGCGGTTGCGGAGCTCGACGGCGGTCAGTGACGACATGCCGAGATCGAGGAACCCGCGTTCGGCTTCGATCGCCTCGGCGGATCCGTGGCCGAGCACGGTGGCGACATGGCCGATGAGCAGCTGGAGCAGCACGCTCTCCTGCTTCGCCTCGCTCAGCCCGGTCAGCTGCTGCCTGAGCCCCTGCCCGGCGGGAGTGTCCCGCGGGGCAGGACCGGTGGCGACGGCGTCGGTCACCGACCGGCGCAGCGAGACCTGCTGGTTCGTCGCCAGTTTGCGCAGCAGGGAGGGCACTTCGCCGCTTGAGCCGAGTGTCCGCAGGTCCAGTCGGACCGGGACCAGCAGCGGGCTGTCCACACCTGACGCCGCGTCGAGCAGGCCGAGTCCATGACCGGCCGAGAGCGGCAGCATTCCGGAGCGCGCGAAGCGAGCAAGATCCACGCGGTCCAGCGTGCCTGTCATTTCACTGGAATCTCCCCAGTATCCCCACGCCAGCGAGACCGCCGTCAGTCCCTGTGCGCGGCGGTGGTGGGCGAGGGCGTCGAGGAAGGAGTTGGCCGCCGCGTAGTTGGCCTGCGCCAGACCGCCGACGACTCCGGCGAAAGAGGAGAAGAGCACGAAGGCCGACAGGTCCGAGGTGCGGGTGAGTTCGTGCAGGTTCCATGCGGCGTCCACCTTGGGGCGCAGCACCCGCTCGACCTGTCCGGCCGTCAGGTTCTCCAGGAGCCCGTCCTGGAGCACGCCGGCCGCGTGCACCACCGCGGTCAGCGGGTGCTCGGCGGGGATCCTGCCGAGCACGTCCGCGAGTTGGTCCCGGTCGGCGGCGTCGCAGGCGACGACGACAGCCCGGGCGCCCATGGCCGCGAGTTCGTCCCTGAGCGTTTCGGCTCCGGGGGCGGCGATGCCCCGCCGTCCGGTCAGCACGAGGTGGCGTACGCCGTGGCGGGCGACGAGGTGCCGGGCGAGGAGGCCGCCGAGGGTTCCGGTGCCGCCGGTGATGAGCACGGTGCCGTCGCCGGCGGCGTCCCATCGCCATACGGGTGCGGTCGGCCGCTCGTCCGCCCGGTTGACCCGGAGCAGTCGGGGAACGGTCACCGTTCCGGCGCGGACGGCCAGTTGGGACTCCCCTGCGGCGACGGCGCCGGCCGTGGCCGTGGTGAGGGCCGCCTCGGACGCCTCGTCGCCGTCCAGGTCGACCAGCAGGAAGCGGCCGGGGTGCTCGGACTGGGCGGAGCGGATCAGGCCCCATACGGCGGCGTCGGCCAGGGCGGGGGCCCGGACTTCGTCGTCCGGGCCGGTGGCGACTGCGCCCCGGGTCACCAGGACCAGGCGCGAGGCCGCCAGGCGGGCGTCTCCCAGCCACTGCTGGGCGAGGTGCAGCAGCTCCTGTACGCAGCGGTGCGTGGCGGCGGCTCCGTCAGCGGCCGTGGCGGGAGCGAGGCTCAGCACGACGGTCTCGGGTGCCGCGGCCACCGTTCCGGAGTCGAGGGCTGTGCGGAGGGCGGGCAGGTCCTGGAACTCCTGGACCTGCACGCCGGTGTGCTCGACGGCCGCTGCCAGCCGGTGGTCGCCGCCGAGGACGGCCCAGGCTCCGGTGGGCCGGTACGTGCCGCCGGAGTCCGTCGGCCGGATCCACTCGACGTGGAAGAGCGCGTCGCGTCGTGCGGCTCCGGCTGCGGTGAGCCGTTCCTCCGGGACCGGTTGCGTGGTCACGGAGTCGATCGTGAACACGGGGGCGCCCGTGCGGTCCGTGGCGGTCACTGCGAACGTGCCGTCCGGCACGGGAGTGAGCCGCACACGCAGTCGGGTGGCTCCGGTCGCGTGGACCGACAACCCGCGCCAGGCGACGGGCAGTTCGGGGGTGCTGTCGGCGGTCGCCAGGGCGAGGACGGGCTGCAGCAGGGCCGGGTGGACCCTGAAGCGGGCCGCGTCCGCCTGTGCGTCCTCGGTGAGCATCACCTCGGCGAACATCTCGCCGTCTCGCTGCCAGAGAGCCCGCACGGTCCGTAGCAGCGGGCCGTGGTCGTGTCCGTGCTCGGCGAGCCTCTGGTACAGCGGCTCGATGTCGAGCGGGTGGGCGTCTCGCGGCGGCCAGTCCTGCCGCTGCGCCGGGTCGGGGATGCGTGCGGTGGCTGCGAGGGCCCCGGTGGCGTTGCGGGTCCACACCGTGTCGGCCGCCGCTCCCGTGGCGCGCGAGTACACGGCGATCGGGCGCAGGCCGGTGTCCTGGGCCGGGGCGCCGACGGTCACCTGGATGTCGACCGTGCCGTCCTCGGGGAGGACCAGCGGCATGAGTTCGGCGAGTTCGTCGACGACTTCGCAGCCGCTCTCGTCGCCCGCGTGCACGGCCCAGTCGGCGAGGACGGTGCCCGGCACGACCGCCGAGTCCAGCACCCTGTGTTCGGCCAGCCAGGGCTGTGTGTCGAGGCCGATCGCTCCGGTGAGGACCACCGTGTCGTCGCTCGCCAGGCGGACGACCGTGGTCAGGCCGGCCGGATCGGCCTGAGAGCTCCGGCCGTCAGTCCCGGGAGCGGCTTCCAGCCAGTAGCGCTCGCGCTGGAAGGCGTAGGTCGGCAGGTCGACCGGCCGGCCGCCCTCGACGGTGTTGCGCCAGTCGACGCGTACGCCGTGCACATGGGCCTCGGCCAGGGAGGTCAGCAGGCGTTCCCGTCCGCCGTCGTCACGGCGGACGGAGCCGATGGCGACGGCGTCGGCCTCCACGGCGGCGATGGTGTCCTCGATCCCCGGGGTGAGGACGGGGTGCGGGCTGGACTCGATGAAGACGTCGTGGCCCTGCCGGAGCAGTGCCCGCAGCGACTCTTCGAGGCGGACGGTGCGGCGCAGGTTCTCGTACCAGTAGCTCGCGTCGAGCCGGGTGTCGCGGTCGAGCCAGTCGCCGGTCACGGTGGAGAAGAACGGGATCCGGCTCTCGTGGGTTTGCAGGCCGGCGAGGTCTGTCAGGAGGGTGTCGCGGATCCGCTCGACCTGGGCGGAGTGTGAGGCGTAGTCCACCGGGATCTTCCTGGCCCTGACGCCGTCCCGGGTGTATGCGGCGATCAGTTCGTCGAGCGCGTCCGGCTCGCCGGAGACGACCACGCTGGAGGGTCCGTTGACCGCGGCGACGGAGATCCGGCCTGCCCAGTGCCGCAGGCGCGTCACGACCTCGTCGTGCGGGGCCGCCACCGAGACCATGCCGCCGTGGCCGGAGAGGCCGTCGGCGATGGCCTTGCTGCGGACGGCGACCACCCTGGCCGCGTCGGGCAGCGAGAGCGCACCGGCGACGCAGGCCGCCGCGATCTCGCCCTGGGAGTGGCCGAGCACCGCGGCCGGCTGCACGCCGTGGGCCCGCCACACCTCGGCCAGTGCGACCATGACCGCCCACAGTGCGGGCTGGGCGACGTCGACGCGCTCCAGGTCGGGTGCTCCCTGCGCGCCGCGAAGTACCTCGCGCAGCGACCAGTCGACCCAGGGTGCGAGTGCCTGCTCGCACTCGGCGATGCGGTCGGCGAACTCCGGTGAGCTGTCGAGCAGTTCGACGCCCATCCGGGCCCACTGGGAGCCCTGCCCCGGGAAGACCAGGACGGCCTTGCGGTCCCGGCCCGCGCTGTGGCGGCCGTGGACGACGCCGGGGGCCGGGGTGCCTTCGGCGAACGCACGGAGTTTGGAAAGCAGTTCGTCGTGGTCGGCGCCGATCACGACCGCACGGTGTTCGAGCGTGGAGCGCCTGGTGACCAGGGACGCCGCGACGTCGAGCGGTGCGGGCGCGGCGGCGGACGGCGCGTCCAGGTGGGCGAGCAGCGCCCGGGCCTGTCCGCGCAGTGCTCGTGCGCTGCGGGCGGACAGCACCCAGGGCACGGGGCGCGCCGGTACCTCCTCGCCGGGGGCGGCATCGGCTCGCGGGGCCCGGTCTTCCGGCTCCTGTCCCTGCGGGGCCTGTTCGAGGATGACGTGGGCGTTGGTGCCGCTGATGCCGAACGAGGACACTCCGGCCCTGCGGGGCCGCTCGGTCCGCGGCCAGGCGGTCTGCTCGCCGAGCAGGCTGACGGCTCCCGAGGACCAGTCCACGTGCGGGGTGGGGGCGTCGATGTGCAGGCTCCTGGGCAGCACTCCGTTGCGCATCGCCAGCACCATCTTCATCACCCCGGCGACACCGGCGGCGGCCTGGGCGTGCCCGATGTTGGACTTGATGGAGCCCAGGTGCAGCGGGTGGCCCCCCGCGCGGTCCTGGCCGTAGGTGGCCAGCAGGGCCTGTGCCTCGATCGGGTCGCCGAGGCGGGTCCCCGTGCCGTGCGCCTCCACCGCGTCGACCTCGGCGGCCGAGAGGCCCGCCGCCGCCAGGGCCTGACGGATCACCCGCTGCTGCGCGGGGCCGTTGGGCGCGCTCATCCCGTTGCTCGCCCCGTCCTGGTTGATCGCCGAGCCGCGCACTACGGCCAGGACCTGGTGTCCGTTGCGCAGCGCGTCGCAGAGCCGTTCCACCACGAGCAGGCCGACGCCCTCGGCGAACCCGGTGCCGTCGGCGGCCGAGGCGAAGGGCTTGCAGCGGCCGTCGGCCGCCATCCCGCGCTGGCGGGAGAAGTCGACGATGATCGCCGGGGACGACATGACGGTCACGCCGCCGGCGAGCGCCAGCGAGCACTCGCCCTGGCGCAGCGACTGCACCGCCAGGTGCAGGGCCACCAGTGAGGAGGAGCAGGCCGTGTCGACCGTGACCGCGGGGCCCTCCAGGCCGAGTGAGTAGGCGACCCGGCCGGAGACCACGCTGGCCGCGTTGCCGTTGTTGACGTATCCCGCGAGCTCGTCCGGGATCTCGGTGACGCGGGCCGTGTAGTCGCTGGAGGAGAGTCCGGCGAACACACCGGTCCGGCTGCCGCGCAGTGCCTTCGGGTCGATCCCGGCCCGCTCGGCCGCCTCCCACGCGGTCTCCAGCAGCAGTCGCTGCTGCGGGTCCATCGCCAGCGCCTCGCGCGGGGAGATCCCGAAGAAGTCGGCGTCGAACTCGGCCGCGCCGTAGAGGAATCCGCCCTCCAGGGTGCGGGAGGCGTCCGGGTGGTCGGGGACGGCGTCGTACAGCCGGTCGAGGTCCCAGCCACGGTCGGTGGGGAAGCCGGCGATGGCGTCGGTCCCGGTGGACAGCAGCGTCCACAGGTCCTCCGGCGAGCGGACGCCGCCGGGGTAGCGGCAGGCCATGCCGATGATCGCGACCGGTTCGTCGGTGGTGGCCGTCGGCGCGGTCGGCACTGCCGGTTCGCCGCCGTCGTCGCAGAGCCGTCCCTTGAGGTAGTCGGCGAGCGCGGTCGGCGTCGGGTAGTCGAAGACCAGGGTGGCCGGCAGGCGCAGTCCGGTCCCGGTGGCCAGCCGGTTGCGGAGCTCCACCGCGGTGAGCGAGTCGAAGCCCAGGTCGCGGAAGGCCCGACCGGCGTGGACGAGGCCGGCGCTCGCGTGGCCGAGCACGGTGGCGGCGTGCGTGGTGACGAGGTCGAGTACCAGGGCGTGGCGTTCGGCGGCGGGCAGCTCGGCCAGGCGCCTGCGCAGTCCGTCGGTGCCCGAGGCGTGCTGCGCGGCGTCGACCGTGCGACGGGCAGGGCCGCGCAGCAGCGCCCGCAGTACGGCGGGGACGGCCGACTGCTCGCGGGAGCGGAGCGGGGCCAGGTCGAGCCGGACGGGCACCAGCAGGGACCGCCGCGCCGCCAGCGCGGCGTCGAAGAGGGCGAGGCCGTCGGGGGTGGACAGGGCAAGGCCGCCGCTCTGCCTGGCCCTGGCGAGATCGGCGTCGTCCAGGTGCCCGGTCATCCCGCTGGCCTGGGCCCACAGGCCCCATGCCAGGGAGGTGGTGGGCATCCCGTGGACCCGGCGGTGCTGGGCGAGCCCGTCCAGGAAGGTGTTCGCCGCCGCGTAGTTGGCCTGGCCGGCCGAGCCGAGGACGCCCGCCGCCGAGGAGAACAGCACGAGGTCGGCCAGGTCGAGATCCCGGGTCAGCTCGTGCAGGTGCCAGGCGGCGTCCACCTTCGGACGCAGGACGGTTCGCAGGCGTTCGGGCGTGAGGGAGGTGAGCACGCCGTCGTCGAGTACGCCCGCGGCGTGCACGACGGCCGTCAGCGGGTGTTCCTCGGGGACGGATGCCAGCAGTCGGCCGGCCGCGTCCCGGTCCGCCATGTCGCAGGCGGCGAGGGTGACGGTGGCGCCGTGTTCGGCCAGTTCGTCGCGGAGCGCCTGCGCACCGGGGCTGTCCTGGCCCCGGCGGCTGGTGAGCAGCAGGTGGCGTACGCCGTGCTCGGCCACCAGGTGACGGGCCAGCAGACCGCCGAGTTCGCCGGTGCCTCCGGTGATCAGAACGGTTCCCTCGGGGTCCCAGGCGCGCGGAACGGTGAGGACGACCTTGCCGACGTGGCGTGCGTGGGAGACATGGCGGAACGCCTCCCTGGCGTGGTGAATGTCCCAGGCGGTGACCGGCAGCGGGTGCAGCAGGCCCCGTTCGAAGAGGTCGACCAGCTCCGCCAGCATCTGCCGGATCCGTTCGGGGCCCGCCTCCTTCAGGTCGAAGGCGCGGTAGCCGGCGCCCCGGTGGGTCCTGGCCACCTCGTCCGCGTCACGGATGTCCGTCTTGCCCATTTCGATCAGACGGCCGCCGGGCCGCAGCAGCCGCAGCGAGGCGTCCACGAACTCCCCGGCCAGGGAGTTCAGGACGACGTCCACGCCCCGGCCGTCAGTGGCCGTGCGGAAGTGCTCCTCGAAGTCGAGGGTCCGGGAGGAGGCCAGCCGCTGCGCGGGCCAGCCTTCGGCGCGCAGCAGCTCCTGCTTGTGCTCGCCCGCGGTGCCGTAGACCTCGGCGCCCCACAGACGGGCCAGTTGGGTGGCGGCCATTCCGACGCCGCCCGCGGCGGCATGCACCAGGACCGACTCGCCCTCGGCGAGGGCTGCCAGGTCGCGCAGCGCGTAGTACGCGGTCAGGAAGACCACGGGGACGGAGGCCGCCTGGGCGAAGGACCAGCCCTGCGGTATCCGTACGAGGACCCGGTGGTCGGCGACGGCCTGGGTGCCGAACCCGCCGGGCACCATGCCCATCACCCGGTCTCCGGGCGCCAGTGCGGTCACGCCGTCGCCGGTCTCGGTGACCACTCCGGCGGCCTCGGAGCCGAGGAACTCCGCTCCGCCGGGGTACATGCCCAGCGAGTTGAGGACGTCGCGGAAGTTCAGGCCCGCCGCCCGTACGTCCAGCCTGACCTGGCCGGGCTCCAGGGGTGCCGCAGCCTCGGGGCAGGGCAGCAGCGCGAGGTTGTCGATGCTGCCCTTCTCGGGGATCTCCAGCCGCCACGGCATCGCGCCGGTTGCGGGCACCGTCAGCGCGCCGGCGGCGTGCGTCCGTGCGAGCCGGGGCACGTGGGCGGTGCCCTGACGCAGTGCCAGCTGGGGTTCGGCCGTCTCGACCGCGCCGGGCAGGGCCTGCCAGGAGGCGGGGTGGCCGTCGATGTCGACGAGGACGATGCGGCCCGGGTTCTCGGTCTGCGCCGAACGGACCAGGCCCCAGAGCGACGCACCGGGCAGGTCCCGGACGTCCTCACCGGGGTCGGCGGCCACCGCCCCGCGGGTGACCAGCACGAGCCGGGTGGCGGCGAAGCGGTCGTCGGCGAGCCAGGTCCGGAGCAGCGCCAGGACGCGCTCCAGCGCCCCGGAGGCCGTCTCGGGGAGCGAGGAGCCCGCTGCGGGCTCGGGGTGGGCCGCGAGCACCACGACCGCCGCGGGTGCGCCGTCGGCGGCAGGCGGGTCCAGATCCTCCCAGCTGCTCAGGAGCACCCCTCCCTCGGCGAGGGCCGCCGTCGCCGAAGTGTGGTCGCCGCCGAGCAGGGCCCAGCGGGCCGGCTCGGTCGCGGCCCGCTGGGCCGTGGGCAGGGCCGTCCACTCCAGTCGGAAGAGCGCGTCCCGGACCGCGTCCGATGCCCGGTCGAGCGATCCGGCCGCGACCGGCCGTACGACCAGCGAGTCGATCGAGGCCACCGGACGACCGCTCGGGTCGGCCATGAACACGGACACCGCGTCAGGACCGGTCGCCGACAGGCGGACCCGCAGCGTGGTGGCCCCGGTCGCGTGCAGCGAGACGCCCGTCCAGGAGAACGGCAGCCGGGTGGGACCGTCCTCGTCGCTGCCGGGCGCGAGCCTGGAGGCGTGCAGCGCGGCGTCCAGCAGCGCCGGGTGCATCCCGAAGCGGGCCGCGTCCGGCTGCGCCTGATCGGGCAGGACCACCTCGGAGTACACGTCCCGGCCGTGCCGCCAGGCCGCCCGCACGCCCTGGAAGACCGGGCCGAACTCGTAACCGTTCTCGCGCAGTTCGCCGTAGAAGTCCTCCACGGCGACCGGCCGGGCGCCCTGCGGTGGCCAGCTGCCGAGCTCGTCCGGTGTCTCGGCCGAGGACGCGCCGAGCAGACCGGTGGCGTGCCGGATCCAGACCTCGCCGCCTTCGACGGCCTCGGCCTCGGCCGAGCGCGTGTGGAGGGTCACCGGCCGCAGGCCCGACTCGTCGGGCGCGGAGACGGCGATCTGCACCTGGATCTCACCGCGCTCGGGCAGCAGCACCGGCGCGTGCAGGGTGAGTTCCTCCACCCGGCCGCTGCCGAGTTCGTCGCCGACCCGGATCACCGCCTCCACCAGGGCCGCGCCCGGGACGATCACGGTGCCCGACACCGCGTGGTCGGCGAGCCAGGGATGGGTGCGCAGCGACCAGCGGGCCGTCGCCACCAGGCCGTCCCCGCGGGCGAGTTCCACCGAGGCGCCGATCAGCGGGTGGTCGAGCGAGCCCAGCCCCGCCGAGGCCACGTCGCCGGCCGCTTCCACCGGCCGGGGCCAGTACCGCTGGTGCTGGAACGCGTACGTCGGCAGCTCGGCCCGGCGGGCCGGCACGGCCGCGAAGAACACCTCCCAGTCGACGCGGGTTCCGTGGTTGCGGGCGTCCGCGAGGGAGAGGAGGAAGCGCTCGAGGCCGCCTTCCTCGCGCCGCAGTGTGCCCGTCGCGGCAGCCGGCGTGCCGACGGCCTCCACCGTCTCCTGCACGCCGGTGGTCACCACCGGGTGCGGGCTGACCTCGATGAACACCCGGTAGCCGTCGGCGAGCAGCGCGCGGGTGGCCTGTTCGAACCGAACCGTGTGGCGCAGGTTGCGGTACCAGTACGCGGCGTCCAGCCCGGCCGTGTCGATCGGGGCGCCGCCGACCGTGGAGTAGAAGGGGATGTCCGCCGACCGTGGCGCGATGGGCGCCAGCACCGTCAGCAGTTCCTGTTCGATGCGCTCCACCTGGGCGGAGTGCGAGGCGTAGTCCACCGGCACCCTGCGGGCGCGGATCCCGTCGCGCTCGCACGCGGCGATCATCTCGTCGAGGGCGTCCGGCTCGCCCGAGACGACCACGCTGGAGGGTCCGTTGACGGCGGCCACCCAGAGGCGCTCGCCCCAGGGCAGCAGGCGGGTCGACACGCGCTCGACGGCGTCCGAGACCGAGACCATCCCGCCCAGACCCGCCAGCACGGTCAGGGCCCGGCTGCGCAGGGCGACCACGCGGGCGGCATCGTCCAGGGAGAGGGCGTCGGCCACGCAGGCGGCCGCGATCTCGCCCTGGGAGTGGCCGACCACGGCGGCGGGCTCGACACCGTGCGCCCGCCACAGCTCCGCGAGGGAGACCATCACGGCGAACAGCACCGGCTGGACCACATCGACCCGCTCCAGTGACGGTGCGCCGGGAGCGCTTCGCAGCACGTCGAACAGCGACCAGTCGGTGTACTGCGCGAGGGCGGTGGCGCACTCGCGCATCCGCTCGGCGAAGACCGGTGAGGTGTCAAGGAGTTCGAGTGCCATCCCGGTCCACTGCGAGCCCTGGCCCGGGAAGACGAACACCGTCTCGCCCTGGCCCTCGAAGAAGCCTTCGCGCACGCCGGGGAAGGGCTGCTCCTCTGCCAGCGCGTCCAGTCCGGCCAGGAACCCGTCCCGGTCGGCCGCCACGACGGCGGCCCGCCGGTCCATCGCGGTCCGGGTGGTCGCCAGCGCGTACGCGATGCCGGTGAGGTCCGGTTCGGCGTCGGCCCGCACCTGCGCGGCCAGCCGCCGGGCCTGCTCGCGCAGCGCCTCGGGGCTCTTCGCCGACAGCACCCAGGGGAGGACGGTCGGAGCGGAACCGCCCTGAACCGCGGCACTTTGAACCGCGGCGGGCTCCGGCTCGGGGGCGGCCTCAAGGATGACGTGGGCGTTGGTGCCGCTGATGCCGAACGAGGAGACGCCGGCCCGGTGCGGCCGGTCCGCTTCCGGCCATGCGCCCGGTTCGGCGAGCAGCTCAATGGCGCCCGCGGACCAGTCGACGTGCGGGGAAGGTTCGTCGATGTGCAGGCTCCTGGGCAGCACACCGTGCCGCATCGCCAGCACCATCTTCATCACTCCGGCGACACCGGCGGCCGCCTGGGTGTGCCCGATGTTCGACTTCACCGACCCGAGCAGCAAGGGGTGTCGGCGGTCCTGCCCGTAGGTGGCCAGCAGGGCCTGCGCCTCGATCGGGTCGCCCAGCCTGGTACCCGTGCCGTGGGCCTCCACCGCGTCCACGTCGGCCGTGGTCAGGCCCGCATCGGCCAGGGCCTGGCGGATGACGCGCTGCTGTGAAGGACCGTTCGGGGCCGTCAGGCCGTTGCTCGCACCGTCCTGGTTCACCGCGCTGCCGCGCACCACGGCCAGCACCTGGTGGCCGTTGCGCCGGGCGTCGGACAGTCGCTCCACCAGCAGCAGGCCCACCCCCTCGGCCCAGCCCGTGCCGTCGGCCGCCGCCGCGAACGGCTTGCACCGCCCGTTGGGGGCCAGGCCGCGCTGCCGCGAGAACTCCACGAAGATGTTCGGTGTCGACATCACCGTCACACCGCCGACCAGCGCGAGGGAGCACTCCCCGCGCCGCAGCGACTGGGTGGCCAGGTGCAGCGCCACCAGTGACGACGAGCAAGCCGTGTCGACCGTCACCGCCGGGCCCTCGAAGCCGAAGGCGTAGGACAGCCGGCCGGAGACCACGCTCGCCGCGTTGCCGGTCAGCAGATAGCCGGTGACCTCCTCGGCGGTCTCGTCCAGGATCGTCCGGTAGTCCTGGAAGTTGGAACCGACGAAGACCCCGGTGGCGCTGCCGCGCAGCGTGTCGGGAGCGATCCCGGCGCGCTCGACGGTCTCCCAGGCGGTCTCCAGCAGCAGCCGCTGCTGCGGGTCCATCGCCAGCGCCTCGCGCGGGGAGATCCCGAAGAAGCCCGCGTCGAACCCGGCCAGGTCCGTGATGAAGCCGCCCTCGCGCACATAGCTGGTGCCCGGGTGGTCCGGATCGGGGTCGTACAGCCCTTCGGTGTCCCAGCCCCGGTCGGTGGGGAGGGAGGAAATGCCGTCCACGCCGCCCGAGACGAGCTCCCAGAACTCCTCCGGTGTGGTCACTCCCCCCGGGAAGCGGCACGCCATCGCCACGATCGCGATGGGGTCGTCGCCGGCGGCGGCTGAGGCCGTGGCCGGCAGGAGTGCGGCCGCGGAGCCCTGGCCGCCCAGCATCCCGGTCTGCAGGTGCTCCGCGACGGCGGCGGTCGTCGGGTGGTCGAACAGCAGCGTGGCGGGCAGGCGAAGGCCCGTCACCGCCGCAAGCCGGTTGCGCAGCTCGACCGCCGTCAGCGAGTCGAATCCCAGCTCCCGGAACGCCCGGCTGACATCGACGGTGTCGACGGAGGCGTGCCCCAGCACCATGGCGACCTCGGCCCTCAGCAGGTCGAGGAGGACACGGCCCTGCTCGGCCGCCGACAGCCCGGCCAGGCGCTCCCGCCAGGGCGAGGAGCCGCCCCGCACGCCCCCCGCGATCGCACCCGCACCCTCCAGGACCCGGCCCACCTCGGGCAGTTCACCGATCGTCGGGTTGGGCCGCGCCGCCGTCAGGACGGGGGCGAGCGCGCTCCAGTCCAGGTCGGCGACGGTCACACAGGTCAGGTCCTGGGCAACCGCCCGTTGCAGGGCGGCGATCGCCAGATCGGGGGCCATCGGCACGATGCCGCCACGGCGCATCCGGTCGGCCGGCATACCGGTGCCCGCCGCCATGCCCCGGTCGGCCCACGCTCCCCAGGCGATGGAGGTCGCCACCGAACCCTCGGCCCTGCGCTGCTCGGCGAGGGCGTCCAGGAAGGCGTTGGCCGCCGCGTAGTTGGCCTGCCCGGCGTTGCCCAGCACGCCGACGATCGAGGAGAACAGCACGAACATGGCCGGCTTGTGCCCGCGGGTCAACTCGTCGAGGTTCCTGGCCGCTTCGGCCTTCGCCCGCAGGACGGTGTCGAAACGCTCGACGGTCAGCGACTCCAGCACACCGTCGTCCAGCACACCCGCGGCGTGCACCACACCGCTCAGCGGGACGTCCGCCGGAATCCCGTCGAGCAGCCGTGCGAGCGCATCCCGGTCCGCGACGTCGCAGGCCGCCACCGTGACCCGGGCCCCGAGGGCCGTCAGCTCGGCCTCCAGCTCGGCCGTTCCTTCGGCCGTCCCACCGCGCCGGCTGACGAGCAGCAGATGCTCGGCGCCGGCACCCGCCAGCCAACGCGCCACCCGCGCGCCCAGCGCACCCGTACCGCCGGTCACGAGCACGGTTCCGCGCGGGGCCGTCCAGCTGTCCGCCGCACCGCCTTCGGCCGGGATCCGCACGATCCGGCGGGCGAATACACTCGAACCACGCACCGCGATCTGGTCCTCGGCCGCGCCCGCGCCCGCGAGCACACCGGCCAGCCGGGAGGCGACCCGGCCGTCCAGCACCGGCGGCAGGTCGATCAATCCGCCCCAGCTCCGCGGGTACTCCAGCGCGGCCACCCGGCCCAGGCCCCACACCTGAGCCTGAACGGGACCGGTCGGCGCGTCCGAGCGGTCGACCGACAGCGCTCCCCTGGTCACGCACCACAGCGACACCTCGGCAGCTGCCTGCTCCAGGGCCTGGAGCAGCTCGCCGGTGGCGGCCAGGCCGCGCGGCACTGCCGAGAACCCGGGGTGCGGCCGCTCGTCCAGCGCCAGGAACGACAGCACGCCGACGACCGGCTGCCCGGCCAGAGCCTCACGGACCCGGTCCGCCATCGTGCCGCTGCCGTCGGCCTCGGTCGGCGAGAGCACAAGGCGCTCGGCCTGCACTCCCCGGCCGGCCAGGCCGTCCAGCAGAGCCGCGACCCAGTCGTCGTGCGCCGCGCTGTCCGGGACCAGGACCAGCCAACGACCCGCTGCCACCGCGTCCGTGACGCCGCTCGCCGCGGTCCAGGTCGTCCGGTAGCCCCAGCCGTCCAGCGTGGACTGGACCCGTCGCCGGGCCCGCCACGACGCCAACGCCGGGAGCAGGCTGTCGAGCGAGGCCTCGGCGGCCTCTCCCTCGATCCCAAGTACGGCGGACGCCGCCCGCAGATCCCCGCGCTCGACCGCTTCCCAGAAACCGGCCTCCACCGCGTCCACCACGGGAGGCAGTTCACCGGTTTGCGCACCCAGCCCATCGGCGGGCAGCCAGAACCGCTGATGCTGGAAAGCGTAGGTGGGCAGGTCCACCTGGCGGGCGCCGGTCCCGGCGAACAGCGTGGTCCAGTCCACCTTCACCCCGTGGACGTGCAGTCGCGCCAGCGCATGGAGGGCCGTCGTCTCCTCGTCCCGCTCCTTGCGCAGCACGGGAACGAGCAGCACGCCCTCGTCGGCGAGGGATTCGGCGGCCATCGCCGACAGGACGCCGTCCGGGCCCAACTCCAGGAACCGGGCCACACCCTGTCCGGAGAGCCACTCGACACCGTCGGCGAACCGCACTGCCTCGCGGACGTGGCGCACCCAGTAGTCCGGGGAGCGCAGTTCCTCGCTGGTGGCGAGTGCACCGGTCAGGTTGGACACCAGGGGAATGGTGGGCGCCTGAAACGACAGGCCCTCCAGGACCCGGCCGAACTCTTCGAGCATCGGGTCCATCAACGGCGAGTGGAACGCGTGCGAGACCCGCAGCCTCGACACCTTACGACCCTGTGCCTCGAAGTGGGCACGGATCGCCTCCACCGCCTCCTCGGCACCGGAGACCACCACCGACGACGGGCCGTTGACCGCCGCGACCGACACCAACTCACCCAGCAACGGCAGAACTTCATCCTCACCGGCCTGAACCGCGAGCATCGCCCCACCCGCCGGCAACGCCTGCATCAACCGACCCCGAGCCGCCACCAACGCACACGCGTCCGCCAGCGAGAACACCCCGGCCACATGCGCCGCAGCCACCTCACCGATCGAATGCCCCGCCACGAAGTCCGGCCGCACACCCCACGACCGAACCAGCCGGAACAGCGCCACCTCGACGGCGAACAACCCCGCCTGCGCATAGACGGTCCGGTTCAGCAGACCCTCGTCCTCACCCCAGACAACCTCACGCAACGGCCGGTCCAGATGCTTCTCCAGCCCCGCACACACCGCATCGAACGCCTCCGCGAACACCGGGAACCGCCCGTACAACTCCCGACCCATACCCAGCCGCTGAGACCCCTGACCCGAGAACAGGAACGCCACGGGGGTCTTGGCGGCCACTGCCGCGACGAGTGCGGCGGCGGTCCGGCCCTCTGCGAGGGCGTCCAGGCCCTTCAGGAGCTCCTCGCGATCGTCGGACGCCACTGCGGCGCGGTGCTCCATGAGAGCCCGGCCGGTCGCCAGGGAGAAGGCGATGTCCGTCGGGGCGAGCTCGGCGCGCGTCCTGACGTGCGCGGCCAGCCGCCCGGCCTGGGCACGCAGGGCCTCCTCGTTCCTCGCCGACAGCAGCCACGGCAGCACCGCCGCCCGGGCGTCCGAGGACTCCCGCTCGGGGACGGCCCCGGGCTCGGTCTCCGGCGCCTGCTCGATGATCACATGAGCGTTGGTCCCGCTCACCCCGAACGAGGAGACGGCCGCCCGCTGCGGCCATGCGTTGTCCGGCCAGGCGGTCTGCTCGGTGAGGAGTTCCACCGCCCCCACCGACCAGTCGACGTGCGGCGACGGCGCGTCCACATGCAGCGTCCTCGGCAGCACACCGTGCCGCATCGCGAGGACCGTCTTGATCACGCCGGCGACACCGGCCGCAGCCTGCGTGTGACCGATGTTCGACTTCAACGACCCGAGCAGCAACGGGCGTTCGCGGTTCTGCCCATAGGTGGCCAGCAGGGCCTGCGCCTCGATCGGGTCGCCGAGCCGGGTGCCGGTGCCGTGCGCCTCCACCACGTCGACCTCATCGGCCGACACCCCGGCGTCGGCCAGGGCCTGACGGATGACGCGCTGCTGCGAAGGACCGTTGGGCGCGGTCAGCCCGTTGCTCGCACCGTCCTGGTTGACCGCTGTACCGCGCACCACGGCCAGCACCCGGTGACCGTTGGCGCGGGCGTCGGACAGCCGTTCCACCAGCAGCACGCCGGCGCCCTCGCTCCACGCGGTGCCGTCGGCCGCCGCCGCGAACGGCTTGCACCGGCCGTCCGGGGCGAGCCCGCCCTGACGAGAGAACTCCACGAACATCTGCGGCGTCGACATCACCGTCACGCCACCCACCACCGCGAGAGCGCACTCCCCGCGCCGCAGCGACTGCACCGCCAGGTGCAGGGCCACCAGCGAGGACGAGCACGCCGTGTCCACCGTCACCGCCGGCCCTTCCAGGCCGAGCACATAGGAGATCCGGCCGGAGGCGACGCTGACGGTGTTTCCGGTCAGCAGGTGGCCCGCGACCTCGTCCTGCCGCAGCCCGGGAGCCGAGGAGGCCGAGTCGTACCCGCCATGACCGGCGCCGATGAACACTCCGGTCTGCGTGCCGTGCAGCGACTCGGGCGGGATACCGGCCCGCTCGACCGCCTCCCAGGCGGTCTCCAGCACCAGCCGCTGCTGCGGGTCCATCGCCAGCGCCTCACGCGGCGAGATCCCGAAGAACCCGGCGTCGAAGTCGCCCGCGTCATGGAGGAAACCGCTCTCGCGGGTGTAGGTGGTCCCCTGGCGCGAGGGGTCCGGGTCGAACAACGCGTCGAGGTCCCAGCCGCGTTCGGTCGGGAAGCCCGAGACCGCGTCGGTCCCGCCGATGAGCAGTTCCCACAGCTCCTCCGGAGACCGGACCCCTCCCGGGTACCGGCACGCCATCCCGACGATGGCGATGGGCTCCCGGCTCTTCTCACTGACCTCCCGCAGCTGTTCGCGAGTCTCGTGAAGGTCTGAGATCGCCCGCTTCAGGTAGTCGCGGAGCTTCTCCTCGTTCGACATCAGGATGTCAACCTCTCGGGGTGAGATGCCGGGAATGCCGGTCGGGAAAGGTCCTGCGGCGCGGTCCGACCCGTGTCCCGCCCAGTCTGGCCACTGCGGACTCCGGTTTTCCCTAGAGACGGGCACGAACAAGGCGCACCGGACACCCTGGGGTGCCCGGTGCGCCCGGTCCTCGATCTTTCGGTACGTCGGTCAGTGCGTGCGTCAGGCAGTACGCCGGTCCAGCTGTCGGAGCCAGCCCTCGACGATCTCCGCCGTCAGCGCGGAGTCCTCCCGGATCAGCGAGAGGTGGTCCGCGTCCACCGTGCGGATGTCCGCCCCCGGCACGAGCGGCTCCTGCGCCGCGCTCGGCCCCGAGTCCGTGCCGAACAGCGGCTTGTCGCACTGGACCAGCAGGACGGGGGCCGTCGTGTGCCGGACCTCCAGCTGGTTGAGCAGGACCATCCACCGTCCCATCGCCGACAGCCTGGAGTTGGTCAGGCGTACCGGAGAGGTGTCCGCACTGGTGAAGTTGACCCTCATCATCCCGGTGTAGTCGACACCCTCGTCGCTGTTGTGCTGGAAGCTCAGGGTGTCCAGCAGGACCACTCCGGCGGGCCTGATCCCCCAGGTGTTCTCCAGCAGCCCGGCGGCCGCGTAGGCGAAGGAACCGCCGGAGGAGTGGCCGACCAGGACGAAGGGCTCGCCGTCGCTCGCCCGCAGGGCGCTCTCGGCGATCACCCGGGTGGCTACCTCCGGCGTGGCCGGCAGGCGCTCCCCGGAGGCGAAACCGACCAGTGGCAGAGCCGAGACCTCGCGCTCGCCGCGGAAGTGTGCGGCGAGCCTGGCGTACTGGTGGATGCCCGCGTTGGCGGTGGGCGCGCTGATGCAGATCAGGCGCGGCTTTCGCGGGCCTTCGGCCAGCGTGGCCGCCCAGGGCAGGTCCTCCAGTTCCGCCGTCGCCGAGAAGGTCGGGCGAAGCGCGGCCACGGTCGCCAGCATGCGCTGCGCCTCCGGGACCTTGCCGTTGCCGAGCGCCTCCATGAACAGCCGCTCCAGCGAGTCGATCTCCGGCTCACTGGACGGCACCGCGACCGCGCCGGTGGCCGACGGGTCGAGGCTCGGCTGCGCGGACAGCTCACTGCGGACCCAACCGGCCAGGTCGGTGGGCGTCCTGCTGTCGAAGACGACCGTCGCGGGAAGCCGCAGGCCCGTGACCGCGGCCAGCCGGTTGCGCAGTTCGACGGCGGTCAGCGAGTCGAAGCCCAGTTCGTAGAAGTCGCGGTCCGCCTCGACGGCCTCGGCCGACGCGTGGCCGAGCACCGCGGCGGCCTCGGTGCGTACGACGTCCACGAGGTAGCGGGTGCGGTCCTGCTCGCCGAGCTCCAGCAGCTGCCGGGTGAACGAGAGGGCCGAGTCCGCCCCGCCCGCAGCGTTCGCCGCGGCGCGCCGGGCGGTCCTGACCAGGCCGCGGAAGAGCGGCGGAACCTCGCCCTGCGGGCGCATCGTCCCGGCGGCCAGACCCAGCGGGATGACCAGCGGCTCGTCGGAGCCGGCGGCCGCCTCGAAGAGGCCGAGCCCCTGCTCCACCGAGAGCGGCGGCATACCGCCGGACTGCATGCGCCGCATGTCGGCTTCGCTGAGCTCGCTGGTCATACCGTCGTCCTGCGCCCACGGGCCCCAGGCGAGCGAGGTGCCGGCCAGCCCCAGCGACTTGCGGTGGTCGATCAGGGTGTCCAGGAAGGAGTTCGCCGCGGCGTAGTTGCCCTGGCCCGGACTGCCCATGATGCCCGCGATGGACGAGAAGGTGATGAAGGCCGCCAGGTCGAGGTGACGGGTGGCCTCGTGCAGGTGCCACGCCGCATCCACCTTCGGGCGCAGCACCGCCGCGAGACGTTCCGGCGTGAGGGAGGTCACCACACCGTCGTCGAGCACACCGGCGGTGTGGATGACCGCGGTGAGCGGGTGCTCGGCAGGAACGGCGGCCAGCAGCGCTGCGGCGGCGTCCCGGTCTGCCGTGTCGCAGGCCGCGATCGTCACCTCGGCACCCAACAGGCGCAGCTCCTGCGCGAGTTCGGCCGCCCCGGGGGCGTCAGGGCCGCGTCGGCTGGTGAGCAGCAGATGCCGCATGCCGTTGACGGCCAACCGCCGGGCGAGGTGGCGGCCGAGCGCGCCGGTACCGCCGGTGATGAGGACCGTGCCTTCGCGGTCCCACACCCGTGGCATGGTGAGGACGATCCGTCCGTCCCGCTCCTCGCCGGTCCTTCGGAACGCGGTAGGGGCGTGCCGGATGTCGTACGCGTGGCACGAGGTGGCCGGCAGCGGCCGCAGCTCGTTCCGGGCGAACAGCGCCCGGACCTCGGCCGGGATCGGACCGGTCCGCCCTGGGCCGGGCTCGGGTGCCCCGGCCAGGTCGATCGACCGGCCGTCGCGCGACAGCAGCCGGGCCGAGGCGTCGGCGGACCCTCCGGTGACGGCGTTCACTGTGAGGTCGACTCCTCGGTGGCCGGTGGCCTCCAGGACCCGGCTCTCGAACTCCGCCGTCCCCGGCAGTGCGACGCGGTCGGACGAGAGGCCCAAGCCGCGCAGCGTGTCCCACACGCCGTCGGGGGCGGTGGCGAACACCTCGGCGCCCAGGACTCGTGCGATCTGGATCGCGGCCTGGCCCATACCCTCGGCACCGGCGTTGACCAGGACCGACTTTCCGGCCAGTGAGCTGGAGAGGTCCGTCAGCGCGTGGTAGGCCGTGACGAAGTCGGCCGAAACGGTCGCCGCCTGCTCCCACGTCCAGTCCTGGGGGACCTGCGCAAGCAGCCGCTCGTCCACGACGGCCACCGGGCCGGGCGTCCCGAGGCCCACCGGCAGCAGGCCCATGACACGGTCCCCGGGCCTGACGGCGGCCTCACCCGTTCCAGCCGTTCCACCGGTTCCACCGGTCTCGGCGGGGCCGGCCTCGATGACCACACCCGCGACCCCGCCGCCACCCGTCGGCAGCTGACGGGTGCTCACCCCGACGGCGCGGACCGCGAGCCGTACCTGACCGGCGGCAAGCGGCTCCGCCGCCTCCGGGCAGGGGGCGAGGACCAGATCGTCGACGCCGCCGTCCTCCGGAACGTCCAGCCGCCACGGCACACCGGCCGGTGGCAGCAGGCTCGGACCGGTCGTCAGCCGGGCCAGCCGGCCGACCCGCACGGTGCCGTCGCGGACGACGAACTGGGCTTCGCCGGTCGCCAGCAGGCCCGGCAGGCAGGACAGCGCCGCGGGGACGTCCTCGTCCTTCTCGATGTCGAGGAGGACGAAGCGGTCCGGGTGCTCCGAGTTCGCCGAGCGCACCAGACCCCAGGCCGCTCCCCCGGCCAGATCGCGCAGCTCCTCACCGTCCGCCGCACGGATCGCGTGGCGGGTCACGAACACCAGGCGCGACGCCGCGAACCGCTCCTCCGCCAGCCAGTCCTGCACCAGCCCCAGCACCCGGGCCGACAGCCCGTGCACCGCCGTCGGCACATCCGCGACGGCGTCCGAGGCAGCCGGGGTGGCCGGGGTGGCCGGGAGCGCCACGACCAGCAGATCCGGGACGCCTGCGGTCGCATCCGTCAGCGAAGCGACCGACGCACCCACGCCGAACTCGTCGGCGCCGAGCGCCACACACCGGACCGACTCCGGCGACCGGCCCGCCGGCGCCGCCGAATCCGCCGGCGCCGAGATCCACTCCACTCGGAACAGCGGCTCTCGCGCGCTGCTTCGAGCCGCCACCGCGAGGGAGGCCGAGGGGGCCCGCAGGACGATCGACTCCACCGACAGCACCGGCGCGCCCTCGGCGTCGATCGCCGTCAGGGACACCGAGTCCTCGCCGAGCCTCACCACACGTACGCGCAGCACCGAGGCGCCACCCGCATGCAGCGACACACCGCTCCACGCGTACGGCAGCCGGACTGCCTCCTCGTCACCGATCCCCGCCAGAGCGGCGGCGTGGAGGGCGGACTCCAGCAGTGCCGGATGGATGCCGAAGTACCTGGCGTCCTCGGCGGGTTCGCCCGAGAGCTCCACCTCGGCGAGGACTTCGTCCCCTCGGATCCAGGCCGCCCGCAGTCCCTGGAAGGCGGGGCCGTGGCCGAGCTCGTCGTAGAAGCCGTCCAGGTCCACGGCGAGTCCGCTCACGGGCGGCCACACCGGGGCATCCCAGACCGGGGTCCTGGACTCCTCGGCCCGGTCCCTGGCGGTGAGCGTGCCGGTGGCGCAGCGGGTCCACGGCTCGTCCGGGGCCGCGTCGGCGGGGCGCGCGTAGCAACTGACCGTACGGGCCCCCGAGTGGTCCGGGGCGCCAACCCACACCTGGACGACGGGTTCCTCGTCCTCGGCGAGGACGAGCGGTTCGGTCACGGTGAAGTCCTCGACCCGGTCGCAGCCGACCTGGTCACCGGCTCGGATGGCGAGTTCCAGGAAACCCGTGGCCGGGAACATGATCCGGCCGCCGACCCTGTGGTCCAGCAACCACGGATGCACGCGCAGCGAGAGACGGCTGGTGAACAGCACCCCGTCCGAGTCGGCCAGCGGAACTGCCGCGCCGAGCAGCGGATGTTCGGCCGGGACGAGTCCGGCCGAGGTCACGTCACCCGAGAGCGGCGCCGGACGCGGCCAGTAGCGCTCGTGCTGGAAGGCGTAGGTGGGCAGGTCGGCCCGGCGAGCGCCGGTGCCGTCGAACAGCCGGGCCCACTCGATCCGCACGCCCTCGACGTGGACGCGGGCGAGAGCGGTGAGCAGGGCGCTCTCCTCGTCGTGGTCCCTGCGCAGCAGCGGGGTGACCACGCAGTCCTGCTCCAGGCTCTGCTGGGCCAGCGCGGCCAGGACGCCGTCGGGCCCGAGCTCCAGGAACGCCGACACTCCTTCGTCGGCCAACTCCCTTACTCCGTCGGCGAAGCGGACGGCCTCGCGGACGTGACGCACCCAGTACTCCGGTGTGCACACCAGCTCCCGTGCCGCCAGCCCACCGGTCACATTCGACACCAGCGGGATGTGCGGCTCGCCGAAGGACAGACCGCTCACAACGGCACGGAAGTCCTCCAGCATCGGGTCCATCAACGGCGAGTGGAACGCGTGCGACACCCGAAGCCGCTGGGTTTTACGACCCTGTGCCTCGAAGTGAGCGCGGATCTTCTCCACCGCGTCCTCAGCACCGGAGACCACCACCGACGACGGACCGTTCACCGCCGCGACCGACAGCAACTCACCCAACAGGGGCAGGACCTCGTCCTCCGTCGCCTCGACAGCGACCATCGCCCCGCCGGCGGGCAGCGCCTGCATCAAACGGCCACGAGCCGCCACCAGCGCACACGCATCCGCCAGCGAGAACACACCCGCCACATGCGCAGCCGCTACTTCGCCGATCGAATGCCCAGCGACGAACTCCGGTACCACACCGAGGGATTCGAGAAGGTGGAACAGCGCCACCTCGATGGCGAACAGCCCGGCCTGGGCGTACATCGTCTGGTTGACGAGGTCCTCGTCATCGCCCCAGATGACGCCGCGCACCGGCTGCTCCAGGTGCTCGTCCAACCCCGCGCACACGGAGTCCAGTGCCTCCGCGAACACCGGGAACCGGCCGTACAACTCCCGGCCCATATCCAGCCGCTGAGACCCCTGCCCCGAGAACAGGAACGCCGCCGAACGATCCGACGCCACCCCACGAGCAACCTCGGCAACACCGGAGACACCCGCCAGCAACACCGCCCGATGCGCAAAGCTCGTCCGCCCCGCCGCCAGCGAGAACCCCGCACCAAGCGGCGACAGCTCCAGTGAGGAGACCCGCTCGATCTGAGCATCCAGCGCAGCCTCGGACTTGCCCGAAACCACCCACGGCACCACCACAGGCGACACCACAGCTTCACCGTCGGCACTTTCGACCAGCGGCGCCTGCTCCACGATCACATGCGCATTCGTCCCACTGATCCCGAAGGACGACACGCCCGCCCGCCACGGCCGGCCCACCTCGGGCCAGGGCCTGGCCTCGGTGAGCAGGTCCACCGCGCCCGCCGACCAGTCGACGTGCGAGGACGGCTGGTCGATGTGCAGCGACTTGGGCAGCACGCCGTGCCGCATGGACATCACGGTCTTGATGACACCGGCGACACCGGCAGCCGCCTGCGTGTGCCCGATGTTCGACTTGAGCGACCCCAGCAGCAGCGGCCGCTCGGGGTCCCGGTCGCGCCCGTAGGTGGCAAGCAGTGCCTGTGCCTCGATCGGGTCGCCGAGCGACGTGCCCGTACCGTGCCCCTCGACGACGTCCACCTCGGCGGCCGACAGCCCGGCGCCGGCCAGGGCCTGCCGGATCACCCGCTGCTGCGACGGACCGTTCGGCGCGGTGATGCCGTTGGAGGCACCGTCCTGGTTGACGGCCGATCCCCGCACCACGGCCAGGATCTCGTGCCCGTTGCGCCGGGCGTCGGAGAGCCGCTCCAGGACGACGACCCCCACACCCTCGGACCAGCTCGTGCCGTCGGCGGCGTCGGAGTACGCCTTGCACCGGCCGTCCGAGGCCAGCCCGCCCTGCACGGTGAATCCGGCAAAGCTCACCGGAGTGGTCATCACGGTCACACCGCCTGCCAGGGCGAGCGAGCACTCGCCGCTGCGCAGGGCCCGGGTCGCCCAGTGCAGTGCCACCAGGGACGAGGAGCACGCCGTGTCCACGGTGACGGCGGGGCCCTCAAGACCGAGGGTGTAGGAGATCCGGCCGGACAGCACACTGGTGGCGAGACCGGTACCGGCGTGACCTCCGATGTCCTCGCGGGAGTTCATCATCAGCGTCGCGTAGTCCAGGCCGTTGGTGCCCACGAAGACGCCGGTCTGGCTCCCCTGCAGCTTCTCCGGGTCGATGCCGGCCCGCTCGAACGCCTCCCAGGAGGTCTCCAGGAGCAGGCGCTGCTGCGGGTCCATCGCCAGCGCCTCGCGCGGCGAGATCCCGAAGAACCCGGCGTCGAAGTCGGCGATGCCGGGAAGGAATCCGCCTTCGCGCGTCGCGCTCCGGCCGCGTCCGTCCCGATCTCCGACGAGCAGCGTCCTGAGGTCCCAGCCCCGGTCGTCCGGGAAGGCGGAGATCCCGTCCCCTCCTTCGGAGACCAGGCGCCACAGCTCCTCCGGGGAACGGACGCCGCCCGGCAGACGGCACGCCATGCCGACGATGGCGATCGGGTCGTCGGTGATCCCGGCGCCGGCGGCCACGGCCGCCGGGGTCCGCACGTCCGCCTGCTCCTCCAGCAGCTCGGCAAGGAGGTGTTCGGCGAGGACGGTCGAGGTCGGGTAGTCGAAGACGGAGGTGGCCGAGAGCTTCAGGCCCGTCGCCAGGTTCAGCCGGCCGGGCAGTTCGATCGCGGTCAGCGAGTCGAAGCCGAGGTCGCGGAACTTCCGGTCCGGCGCGATGGCCGACTTGTCCGCGTAACCGAGCACGGCTGCCACATGCGTACGGACCAGATCGGTGAGGAGCACCAGCCGTTCGGGCTCGGGCAGCGAACGCAGCCGCCGACCGAGCTCCGACGCCGCCGAGGCGAACTCGCTGCGCGCCGCGTCGGCGTCGGCGATCGCCTGCCGGGCCGCCGGGAGCCCCCGCAGCAGGGGATTGCCGCGCAGGCCGACCAGGGTGTCGAGGATCTGCGGCTGCTGGAGGTCGAGGAGTACCAGCGTGGGCGCGGGCTTGGTGACGGCCTGCCGCAGCGCCGCGAGGGCCAGCTCGGGGTGGACGGCGGGAGTCGCCGTGCGGCGCGGGAGCTCGTCCGGTTCACCGACCGGGCCGTCGTCACCGACCCAGGCGCCCCACGCCACCGAGGTCGCCACCAGTCCCTGCGCCCGGCGCCGCTGGGCGAGGGCGTCGAGCACCGCGTTCGCCGCCGCGAGGTTCGCACGGCCGGGACTGCCGACGGCACCTGCGACGGACGAGAACAGAACGAAAGCGGAGAGTTCATGACCGTTCGTCAACTCGTCCAGGAGCAGCGCGGCCGTGACCTTTGCCCGGTGGACGGAGTCGAACCGTTCGGGTGTCAGGTCCTCCAGGACACCGTCGTCCACGATTCCGGCCGCATGCACGACTGCGGTCAGCGGCTGGTCGGCCGGGATGGCCCCCAGCACGGCGGCCAGCTGCTCACGGTCCGCCGCGTCGCACGCGACGACGGAGACCTCTGCGCCCAGCAGCCGCAGCTCGGCCGCGAGCTCGGCCGCACCCGGCGCCTCCGGGCCCCGGCGGCTGACGAGCAGCAGGTGACCGGCGCCCGCACCCGCCAGCCAGCGGGCGACGTGCGCACCTCGGCCGCCGGTCCCGCCCGTGATCAGCACCGTGCCCCGGGGTTCCCACCCGGCATCGGGCGAACCGACGGGGGCCGGCACCAGCCTGCGGCCGTAAAGGCCGGTCGGCCGGATCGCGACCTGCTCCTCACCGTCGAGGCCCGCCAGCACACCGGCAAGCCGCTGCACGGCCCGCCGGTCGGGCGTCTCCGGCAGGTCGATCAGACCGCCCCACTGCTGGGGGTACTCCAACGCCGCAACCCGGCCGAGCCCCCACACCCCGGCCTGCGCCGGTTCCGCCGGCGCCTCGGTCCGGCCGACCGCCACGGCTCCCTTTGTGACGCACCACAGCGGCGCCGTGATCTCCGCGTCGCGCAGTGCCTGGAGCAGTACGGCCGTAGCCACGACCGCGCCGGCTGCGGGCTCGCCTGCATCGGAGGTCCCGTCCGCATCGGAGGTCCCGTCCAGCGCGAGCAGGGAGAGGACGCCCGCGAACGGGGTACCGGGGGCGGGAAGTTCCCGCAGCCGCTCGGCGAGCGCGGCACGCTCCGGGGCCGGGTCGATGTTCAGGCAGAGTGCGTCGGACCCCACCGCCTTGATCACGGCGGCCGTCCACTCCTCGTCCACGCCCTGGACCGGAGCGACAACCAGCCACGGTCCACTCGGCCGAGCGGACGACGCACCGGACAACAGCTTCCACGACTCGTGGAGCCGCAGTGCATCGAGCAGCGACTGGTCCCGGCGGTGCCGCCGCCACGACGACAGAGCCGGAAGCACCGCACCCAGCGCGTCGGTGTCCACGGCCAGATCCGTGGCCAGGGTGTCCAGGTCCTCGCCCTCGACGGCGGCCCAGAACTGCGTGTCGAGGGGGTCCTCGACGCTGCCGGCCGCCATGCCTGCCACGGGGTCGGTCTCCGGCCAGTAGCGCTCGTGCTGGAAGGCGTAGGTCGGCAGGTCCACCCGCTGGGCACCGGTGCCGTCGAAGAGGCGGGTCCAGTCGATCCGTATGCCTGCGACGTGGACGCGGGCGAGAGCGGTGAGCAGAGCGCTCTCCTCCTCGCGGTCCTTGCGCAGCAGCGGAGCGACGACGCACTCCTGGTCCAAGCTCTGGTGGGCCAGGGCCGACAGGACACCGTCGGGCCCCAGCTCCAGGAACGCCGACACACCCTCGTCGGCCAACGCCCTTACTCCGTCGGCGAAGCGGACGGTCTCGCGGACGTGGCGCACCCAGTACTCCGGTGTGCACACCAGCTCCCGCGTGGCGAGCTCGCCCGTTACGTTGGACACCAGCGGGATGCGCGGCTCACCGAAGGACAGCCCGCTCACAACGGCGCGGAAGTCCTCCAGCATCGGATCCATCAACGGCGAGTGGAACGCATGCGACACCCGAAGCCGCTGCGTCCTACGGCCGTCCGATGCGAACTCCCCGGCGATCCGCAGGACTTCACCCTCGGCACCGGCGACCACCACCGACGACGGACCGTTCACCGCCGCGACCGACAGCAACTCACCCAACAGGGGCAGGACTTCGTCCTCCGTCGCCTGCACAGCGACCATCGCCCCGCCGGCGGGCAGCGCCTGCATCAAACGGCCACGAGCCGCCACCAGCACACACGCATCCGCCAGCGAGAACACACCCGCCACATGCGCAGCCGCTACTTCGCCGATCGAATGCCCAGCGACGAACTCCGGTACCACACCGAGGGATTCGAGGAGCCTGAACAGCGCCACCTCGATGGCGAACAGCCCGGCCTGGGCGTACATCGTCTGGTTGACGAGGTCCTCGTCCTCGCCCCAGATGACGCCGCGAACCGGCTGCTCCAGGTGCTCGTCCAACCCCGCGCACACGGAGTCCAGTGCCTCCGCGAACACCGGGAACCGCCCGTACAACTCCCGGCCCATACCCAGCCGCTGAGACCCCTGCCCCGAGAACAGGAACGCCGCCGAACGATCCGACGCCACCCCACGAGCAACCTCGGCAACACCGGAGACACCCGCCAGCAACACCGCCCGGTGCGCAAAGCTCGTCCGCCCCGCCGCCAGCGAGAAACCCACATCAAGCGGCGACAGCTCCAACGAGGAGACCCGCTCGATCTGGGCGTCCAGCGCAGCCTCGGACTTGCCCGAAACCACCCACGGCACCACCGCAGGCGACACCACAGCTTCACCGTTGGCACTTTCGACCGGCGGCGCCTGCTCCACGATCACATGCGCATTCGTCCCACTGATCCCGAACGCCGACACCGCCGCACGCCTCGGCCGACCATCCTCCGGCCAATCCACCGACTCCGTAAGGAGCTTGACATCACCGGCCGACCAGTCCACATGCGACGAAGGCGCATCCACATGCAGCGTCTGCGGCAGCACACCGTGCCGCATCGCCATCACCATCTTGATCACACCCGCAGCACCCGCCGCCGCCTGCGTGTGCCCGATGTTCGACTTGAGCGAACCGAGCAGGAGGGGCTTCCCTTCCTGGCGACCACGTCCGTAGGTCGCCAGCAGGGCCTGTGCCTCGATCGGGTCGCCCAGCGTCGTTCCCGTGCCGTGTCCCTCGACCACGTCCACCTCGGCGGTCGACAGACCCGCGTTCGCCAGCGCCTGGCGGATGACCCGCTGCTGCGACGGGCCGTTCGGCGCGGTGAGACCGTTGGAGGCACCGTCCTGGTTGATCGCGGACCCGCGCACCACCGCCAGGACCTCGTGCCCGTTGCGCCGGGCGTCCGACAGACGCTCCAGCACCAGCACACCCACACCCTCGGACCACCCAGTACCGTCCGCCGCATCCGCGAACGCCTTGCACCGCCCGTCCGACGCCAGCCCACCCTGCCGGGTGAAGCCGGGGAAGCCGAGCGAGGACGACATCACCGTGACGCCACCGGCGAGCGCGAGCGAGCACTCTCCGCTGCGGAGCGACTGGGCAGCGAGGTGCATCGCCACCAGGGACGACGAGCAGGCTGTGTCGACCGTGACCGCAGGACCTTCCAGACCGAAGGTGTACGAGATGCGGCCGGAGACGACGCTCGCGGCGAGACCGGTGCTGGCATGGCCCTCGATGTCCTCACGGGAGTTCATCACCAGCGTGAGGTAGTCCTGTCCGCCCGTGCCGACGAACACACCGGTCTGGCTGCCTCGCAGGGTGGCCGGGTCGATCGCCGCACGTTCGATCGCCTCCCAGGAGGTTTCGAGGAGCAGCCGCTGCTGCGGGTCCATCGCCAGCGCCTCGCGCGGCGAGATCCCGAAGAAGCCCGCATCGAACTCGCCCACCCCGTGCAGGAATCCGCCCTTCGAGGTGGCGCTGCGACCTCGGGAGTCCGGGCCGCCGCCCAGCAGCGTGTCCAGGTCCCAGCCGCGGTCGGTGGGGAAGTCCGATATTCCTTCGCGGCCTTCCGAGACCAGCTCCCACAACTCCTCCGGAGACCCCACACCACCGGGCAGCCGACAGGCCATACCCACGATGGCGACGAGGTCGTCGGCCGCCCCGACCGCCACAACGGGGCCGGCCACCTCACCGTGTTCGTCGAGGAGTTCGGCGAGGAGGTGTTCGGCGAGGACAGTCGGGGTGGGGTAGTCGAAGACCAGGGTCGCCGGCAGACGCAGGCCTGTGACGGCCGTCATCCGGTTGCGCAGCTCAAGCGCGGTCAGCGAGTCCAGGCCCAGATCGTGGAAGTCCCGCTCCGCGCCGATGGCCTGTGCGGAGGAGTGTCCGAGGACGGTGGCGGCCTCGGTGCGGACCAGGTCCACGAGGAGACGGACCCGCTCACCGTCGCGCAACTCGTGCAAGCGGGTCGCGAGAGCCGCAGCCGTACCGGACCCGCCCTCGGCGGTCGCTGCCATCCGCCGCCCACCACGGACCAACCCCCGGAACATGGTGGGGACTTCGCCGCGCGCGCGCGACGCACCGGAGGCTGCGAGCTGGCCGATCGGGACGACAAGCGGCTCGTCCACACCCATCGCCGCATCCAGAAGAGCCAGACCCTGCTCTACCGAGAGCGGCGGAATCCCGGACGAACGGATCCGCTGCATATCCGCCTCGGACAACGTCCCCGTCATACCACCCGACGGAGCCCACGCACCCCACGCCAACGACTGCCCCACCAGACCGAGCGAACGACGATACTGCGCAAGACAGTCCAGGAAAACATTCCCCGCCGCATAGTTCCCCTGCCCCGCACTGCCCATCACACCCGAGACCGACGAGAACAACACAAACGCCGACAGATCCAAACGCTCCGTCAACTCATGCAAATACCAAGCCGCATCCACCTTCGGACGCAACACACCCGACAACCGCTCCACCGACAACGACGACACCACACCGTCATCCAGCACACCAGCCGTATGAACCACCGCACACAACGGACGATCCACCGGAACACCGGCCAGCACACCCGCCAACGCATCCCGGTCCGACACATCACACGCCACCACCGAGACACGGGCCCCGTGCCCCTCCAGCTCAGCCGCCAACTCCACCGCACCCGGCGCACCCAACCCACGCCGACTCACCAGCAGCAGACTCCGCACCCCATGCACAACCACCAGATGACGAGCCACCTCACGACCCAGACCACCCGTACCACCCGTGACCAGAACCGTCCCAGCACCCCAACCCGCAAACCCCACAGACCCCACACCATCAACAGCCGCAACAGCGGCAGCAGCGGCACTCAACCGGGCCAACCGACCCACCCGCACCACACCACCACGCACAACCACCTGCGGCTCACCCACCGCCAACACCTCAGCCAGCGGCACCTCCGCATCAGCCTCGACATCCACCAACACGAACCGGCCCGGATTCTCCGACTGCGCAGCCCTCACCAGACCCCACACCGCACCACCGGCAAGATCCCCGACCACCTCACCCGCATCCACCGCAACCGCATTCCGCGTCACGAACACCAGACGCGACCGAGCAAACCGCTCCCCCGCCAACCACTCCTGCACCAACCCCAGCACCCGAGCCGACAGCCCATGCACCCCACCCGGCACATCAACACCCGCACCCGACACCGGAACCAACACCAACGCCTCATCACCCGAGACATCAGCCAACGAACCAACACCAACACCCAACGTCACACAACGGACCGGCTCCACCACCCGACCCACAGGAGCAACAACCCACTCCAAACGCAGCAGCCCATCACGCCCACCACCAGCCGAGGCACCAAGCGAACCCGACACCGCACCCAGCACCAGCGACTCCACCGACAGCACCGGAGCACCCTCGACATCAGCCACCTCGACGGACACCACATCCTCACCCAGCCGAAGGATCCGCGCCCGCACCACAGCAGCACCCGCCGCATGCAACGACACCCCGCTCCACGACAACGCCACCAGCTCCCGGTCGTCCCTCAGAGCCGAGGAAGCAGCCGCCCGCACCACCGTGTCAAGCAACGCCGGATGCAAACCGAACGACCCGGCATCGCCAGCCTGCTCCGTGAGCACAGCCTCGACGAACACCTCCTCGCCCCGCCGCCACACCGACCGCAACCCGGGCAGACCCTCGGCATCGACCACAACCGCACCCCGAGGCGGCCACACCTCGACTCCAACAGCCCCTGCCCGAACCCCCGACACCAGCACACCCGACGCATGCTCCGCCCACGGCCCATCCACAACCCCGGCCCCACGCGAGAAGAAACCCACGGTCCGGGCACCGGACTCATCGGGAGCGCCCACCCACACCTGAACCGCCACGGCACTGTCCTCGGACAGCACCAGCGGCTCCGTCATGGTGAACTGCTCCACCCGGTCGCAGCCGACCTGGTCGCCTGCCCGGATGGCCAGCTCCAGGAAACCCGCGGCCGGGAAGACCAGCACCCCGCCCACCGTGTGATCGGCCAGCCAGGGATGCGCGTTCAGCGACAGCCGACCGGTGAACAGCATCCCTTCGGAGTTCGCCAGCGCGACCGTCGCGCCCAGCAAGGGGTGCTCGGCAGGTACCAGCCCAGCACCCGTCACGTCGCCCACGTGCACCGCCGGCTTCGGCCAGTAGCGCTCGTGCTGGAAGGCGTAGGTGGGCAGGTCCACCCGGCGGGCGCCGGTGCCCTCGAAGAGCCCGGCCCACTCGATCCGCACACCCTCGACGTGAACGCGGGCGAGAGCGGTGAGCAGGGCGCTCTCCTCGTCGTGGTCCCTGCGCAGGAGCGGGGTGACGACGCAGTCCTGCTCCAGGCTCTGCTGGGCCAGCGCGGCCAGGACGCCGTCGGGCCCGAGCTCCAGGAACGCCGACACTCCTTCGTCGGCCAACGCCCGCACACCATCAGCGAAGCGGACGGCCTCGCGGACGTGACGCACCCAGTACTCCGGTGTACACACCAGCTCCCGTGCCGCCAGCCCACCGGTCACGTTCGACACCAGCGGGATGTGCGGCTCGCCGAAGGACAGACCGCTCACAACCGCGCGGAAGTCCTCCAGCATCGGGTCCACCAACGGCGAGTGGAACGCATGCGACACCCGAAGCCGCTGGGTTTTACGACCCTGTGCCTCGAAGTGAGCGCGGATCTTCTCCACCGCGTCCTCAGCACCGGAGACCACCACCGACGACGGACCGTTCACCGCCGCGACCGACACCAACTCACCCAACAGGGGCAGGACCTCGTCCTCCGTCGCCTGCACAGCGACCATCGCGCCACCAGCGGGCAGCGCCTGCATCAAACGGCCACGAGCCGCCACCAGCGCACACGCATCCGCCAGCGAGAACACACCCGCCACATGCGCAGCCGCCACCTCACCGATCGAATGCCCAGCCACGAAGTCCGGCCGCACGCCCAGGGATTCGAGGAGCCTGAACAGCGCCACCTCGATGGCGAACAGCCCGGCCTGGGCGTACATCGTCTGGTTGACGAGGTCCTCGTCCTCGCCCCAGATGACGCCGCGCACCGGCTGCTCCAGGTGCTCGTCCAACCCCGCGCACACGGAGTCCAGCGCCTCGGCGAACACCGGGAACCGCCCGTACAACTCCCGGCCCATATCCAGCCGCTGAGACCCCTGCCCCGAGAACAGGAACGCCGCCGAACGATCCGACGCCACCCCACGAGCAACCTCGGCAACACCGGAGACACCCGCCAGCAACACCGCCCGGTGCGCAAAGCTCGTCCGCCCCGCCGCCAGCGAGAAACCCACATCAAGCGGCGACAGCTCCAACGAGGAGACCCGCTCCACCTGAGCATCCAACGCAGCCGCAGACTTCGCCGACACCACCCACGGCACCACCACAGGCGACACCACAGCTTCACCGTCGGCACTTTCGACCAGCGGCGCCTGCTCCACGATCACATGCGCATTCGTCCCACTGATCCCGAACGCCGACACCGCCGCACGCCTCGGCCGACCATCCTCCGGCCAATCCACCGACTCCGTAAGGAGCTTGACATCACCGGCCGACCAGTCCACATGCGACGAAGGCGCATCCACATGCAGCGTCTGCGGCAGCACACCGTGACGCATCGCCATCACCATCTTGATCACACCCGCAGCACCCGCCGCCGCCTGCGTGTGCCCGATGTTCGACTTCGCGGACCCCAGCCACAACGGCCGCTCCGGCTCACGGTCCTGGCCGTACGTCGCCAGCAGTGCCTGAACCTCGATGGGGTCGCCCAGCGGCGTACCCGTACCGTGCCCCTCGACGACGTCCACATCCGCAGCCGACAGCCCGGCACCCGCCAGGGCCTGCCGGATCACCCGCTGCTGCGAAGGACCGTTGGGCGCCGTCAGCCCGTTGCTCGCACCGTCCTGGTTGACGGCCGAACCGCGCACCACCGCCAGGACCTCGTGCCCGTTGCGCCGGGCATCCGACAGACGCTCCAGCACCAGCACACCCACACCCTCGGACCACCCAGTACCGTCCGCCGCCTCCGCGAACGCCTTGCACCGCCCGTCCGACGCCAGCCCACCCTGCCGGCTGAAGCCCGAGAAGCTCATCGGTGTGGACAGGACGGTCACACCGCCCGCCAGCGCCATCGAGCACTCACCCGCGCGCAGCGCCTGAGCCGCCACATGCAGTGCCACCAGGGAGGAGGAGCACGCCGTGTCCAGGGTGACCGCCGGGCCTTCCAGCCCGAGCGTGTACGAGACACGGCCCGACAGCACGCTCGCCGTGAGGCCGGTGGTCGCGTGGCCCTCGACGTCCTCGCCCGAGTTCATCACCACGCCGACGTAGTCGACACCGGCCGTGCCGACGAAGACGCCGGTCCGGCTGCCGCGCAACGTGGTCGGGTCGATCCCGGCCCGCTCGAACGCCTCCCAGGACGCCTCCAGGAGCAGCCGCTGCTGCGGGTCCATCGCCAGCGCCTCGCGCGGCGAGATCCCGAAGAAGTCCGCGTCGAAGGCACTCGCGTCGACGAAGCCGCCCTCGACGGCGGCGCTGGCGCCGTTCCCCTCGCCAGCGAGGGCTTCGAGGTTCCAGCCTCGGTCCGTGGGGAACGGCGAGACACCGTCCCTGCCTTCGGCCAGCAGTTCCCAGAACTCTTCCGGAGATCGCACCCCGCCAGGGAGGCGGCAGGCCATGCCGACGATGGCGATCGGTTCCTGCTTGCCTGACTCGACATCCAGCAGTCGTTGGCGAGTCTGGTGCAGGTCGGCCGTGACCCACTTGAGGTAGTCAACGAGCTTGCTGTCGTTCGACATGAGGGGAGGAACCTTCCTGTGATGACTAGAGTCGGATCAGCGGTCGCTCAGACGGCCGAGCTCGTTGTCAATGAATGCGAAGACTTCATCCGTACTGGCGGATTCGATGCGCTCGGCAACGCTGCCGGCCGCGGTGTCCGCGTCGGCGCCCCGCCACTTCTCCAGCATCTGGTGCAACCTGACCGCTATCGCGGTCCTGGTGAGGTCGTCCGGCTCACCGGCCGTCAGTACGGCGTCGAGGCGGTCGAGTTCGGCCAGCAATGACCGCTCGTCCGCTGCGCCGTGTTCGTCGAGGAGTTCGGCGAGGAGGTGTTCGGCGAGGACAGTCGGGGTGGGGTAGTCGAAGACCAGGGTCGCCGGCAGACGCAGACCCGTGACAA
>NZ_JARZAJ010000059.1 GCF_029892105.1 Kitasatospora sp. GP82
CGACACGACAGGTCACCACTCCCACGGGGCCACCGACCCTATGCCCGACCAACGAAAAGGCAGACCTCAAGATCGGAAAGACAACAGCTTCTAAAGGAGCAGAACCAGGACTCTCCAGCCGGGCCGCGATCGAGATCCCGCCGGTCGTCGCAAGTGGCCGTTGACCCTGGTAGACCGGAGTGCGGCGGCCCTCGTCAGCCCATTGTGGTGGTCAGAGGGTGTCCCAGAGCTGGTCGGCGGCGTCGTTGCACGGCCACTGGATGATCGGCGTGCCCCAGGACGTGCTGCCGCCCTGGTCGCTGATGCACATGTTCGAGTTCTTGTTGATCAGGTGGATGGGCCCGGTGTCACTGCCGCTGTGGTACCAGATCTGGTTCGCACCCCCGTGGCAGGTCCACTGGTCGAGCTGGGTCCCCGCAGTGGTGCTCCAGCCGGGTGCCTCCAGGCACAGCCCGTTCATGTTCTGAATCTCGAAGCCGTCACTGGAGGGTACGAACGACCAGGCCTGGTCGGAGTTGTTGTTGCACTGCCACTGGATGGCCGACGTCCCGGCCGCGCTGCCGCCCCCGGATATCCCGAGACAGAGCCCCGACTTCTGGTTCTGCAGAGCCGGCGCCGCCGCCGAGGCGCTCTGCTGTGACGCCACCGTCGACGAGACAACCAGCGCGAGCAGGGCGCCCGCCGTGCCGGCCGTCCGCCCGAAGCTGAAGGTCTTGTGCATGTCCTGCTCCCTGGTCATGGGTGTCCGCTAATGCGAACTGACACTTTGCCACAATCGTCGGCCCGGCCGAGTGAAACGGCCCGTCGGACGAACCGACGGACCGTCACCAACGATCAGGCCTGATTGGCAAGGGGAGCCGTGTGGCGCTGGGTGACGCGGCATCAGTCGGGGGGGCCGTGGCCAAGGCGTTCACCGGGGTCCGCGCGCCATCGACGCTCGGCACCTTCCTGCGCGCATTCTCGTGGGGCCATGTGCGCCAACTGGAGTCCACCGCGCGGGCATTCATCTGCAACCTCACAGTGCACTGCAACCTGCTGCCGGGCGGGGACCAGGTCGTGCGCCTGGACATCGACTCCAAGGTCAAGCAGGTCTACGGGGGTGCCAAGCAGGGCGCGGAACACGGATACACCAAGGTCAAGGGCCTGCACTTCCAGATCGTCACCGCCTCCACCCCGCTCGCGGCCCCGGTGATCGTGGCCACCCGCCTGCGCCGGGGCGCGGCCGGCTCCGCGAAGGGCGCCGCCTCGCTGATCGCCGAGGCCATCAAGACCGTGCGGGCCATGGGCGCCACCGGCGTGATCACGGTCCGCGCGGACTCGGCGTTCTTCTCCCACAAGGTTGTCGCCACCTGCCGCCGGGCCAAGGTCCGCTTCGTGGCGGGGATGCTCTCGGGGGCGGACAGCATCGACGACCTGGACGTGCTTCGGCACGTCAACCGTGACAACGATCCTCAGCCGCCGTTCACCGCACTTCAGCGCAATCTTTCACCGCCACCCCGGCCCTCCCGTTCACCACGCCCCCTCACAACACGACGCCTGAACAGGAAAGACACACCAATCAGACCCCGGTGAACAACAACGCCGAACCAACTGAAAACCACACGCCGATCATCAGGCGGCCGCGGAGGCGAAGCCCAAGGTGTCCCGGGCGGACCGGTTCCAGCTCCACCTGACCGCGCTGGCCGAGTTCGTCGAGCGGGAGGGCCACGTGAAGGTGCCGCGCGGGTTCAAGACCACGGAGGGGTTGTCGCTGGGTGCCTGGCTCAACAACACCAAAGCCCGCCGGGCCAAGCTCAGTGGGGAACAGATCGGGCAGCTCGCGGCCCTCGGGGTCGGCTGGTAGACCCGGCCCGATCACGTCGCGGCGTTGCGCACGGGGCTGCTTCGACGAGTCGGTGCACGGCCGTCTCCGGCAGGCAGGACCTGATCGCCAGATCCACAGGGATTCTCGCGGCAGTTCCGGGATGCCCGTTCTATTTGATCCGAAACTCAAAGGCTTCCGTTTGTCGGGCCGCTGACCTGCGGAGACGTGCTGCAAGGCCAGGATCCGGAGCGTTTCGGGTCAAATACTTCCGGGGCTGCGGGTCACACGTGCCGATCAGCAGTCCTGGACCCGTGACAGCGTCCCGACAGGATTCTCACTCGACCGACGGGACAGCACACCAGACGCCGCAGCACCTACGCCCTCACGGTGAGAACTCACACAGGGTGTGCTGGTGGAGCTCGCCGATGTCTTCGTGGATGAACTTCGCCTGGGTGCGGAGCGAGCCGGCGGCTTCGGCGAGGTCGGACATCTGGGGAGCGGTGGTGGCAACCGGCTCGGGCTGTTCGATCAGGACAGCCGTGGGTGCGGTCGACGATCCTGCGGGCTCACTCGGCAGTCGCGCGGGTCAGCCCACTGAGGTCGAGCAGTTCGTGAAGGCGTTCGGCGGGCAGGTTGGGGTTGGCGGCTGCCCCTTCGGCGACTTCAGGGTCTTCCAGAAGTGTCGAGACCAGGTCAGGCGGGAGGAGGGGGTTGCCGGCGGCGGCCCGGCGGACGCCGCTCTCTGGGTCGGCGAGCAGGCGGATGGGTGGCTGATCCAGTGCGGTATCAGCGGCAGCCAGTGCGCGAACCTCTGGATCCTCGTGGTCGAGGAGGGCTTGCAGGCCGGTGCGGGGCAGCTGGGGCAGCGTCAGCAGATACGGGCGCTGACGCGCAGTGGTGATGAAGGCGTCGAGGACGGTCCCGGGCGGCGTGAGCGGGTGGTTGCAGGCCAGCAGGTGCCGCACGTGCGGGTCGGAGTCGTTGGCGAGGCGATTCACCAGGTCGTCGGGGAGCCCGGGAGAGGTCGCGGCGACTCTGCGGAGCAGAGGATCCGCGGATACCGCGCACGCGCTGTACCAGTCCATGTCCGGTTCTGCGAACATCACGGCTAGCGGGCCGATCTCGTCGGCCGTGCGGCCGACGACCCGGTCAATGACATCGCGTTGCGCCCAAGTGCGTGGCAGCGGCTGCAACAGTGCCCGCGTCCGAACCGCGCAGTCCGGATCCTTCGCCAGTTCCGCCAGCAGATGAGGATCGAGGTCGGCTCTGCTGGCCACGCGTTCGCGCACGCGGGGATCGGGATCGCGCGCAAGACGAGCGACGGCATCGGCTGGGGTGTGGCGGTTTTGCGCCAGAGACCACAGGTCGCGTCGGTCGGCGAGGCACGCCTCGACCACAGCGTGCGAGAGGGCGTAATTGTTATGGGGAGGGTTTCAGGCTGTCCGTTGTCCGTATTGAGGTGCGCTGGGCAGGTCCGGTGATCTCTCGGACTGAAGTGGATCACCGCGCTCGTTGGTCACTCCTGGGGGTGATCCTGGATCGGGATCAGATGGGTTCCGGCCCTCGCTGAGATGGGGCGGTGGTCGTCCAGCCTGGTGATCTTGCTCTGGTTGGCAAGGACCTGGGTCAGGCGGGTGTTCTCGATGGTGAGCCGCCGGATGTGGTCCTCGTAGATGATCAGGTGGCGGGTGAGTTCGCTCTTCTCCCGGCGGAGCCTGGCGATCGTCTCGGCGTCGGAACCGGTGCAGGTGCGGGCTGGCGGCCGGCTGCTGCGACGTTCGGCGTCCCGACGGAGGAGGTCGGCGGTCTCGTCCGCGAAGTCGCGATAGAGGGTCTGGCGGGTGATCTGCAGCTGCTTGGCCAGGGCCGTGACGGTGGCGGCCCGCCCACTGGTCGCGGCCTCGCTGAGGACGACGTCGACGGCGGTCTGAACGATCTCCCGGGTCAGCTGGTGTCGGCGGACGTTCATCCGGTCACCGCCGGCCGTGGCGGGCGGGCAGCGCGGTGAAGGAGGCCGGCGATCTCGTCCCGCCGTTGCATCAGCCGGGCCAGCACCAGAGGCGCGAGGCGGTCACCGAGTGCCAACTGGTGGTCGATAGAGGCGAGTTGTTCTTCCCAGGAGCGGATGTTGTCGGCGGTGAGCGCGACGTTGCGGCACTCCAAGGGCTTGCAGCCGCCCAGGTTCGGCTCCATGGCCTTCGTGCCCGGACGCTCACACATCCGCCGGTCGGGATTGTCGCTGCAGGTCACGAACTTGCCCGGGTAGATCTTCGGATCGCTTCGCTTCATGATCTTCTGCATCTGGTCGGCGTCGGGGGTTCGGCCCAGGAACCGGGTCCGGGTCCCAAACTTCTCCAGCCGGGCTTGGGCCTCGCCTGCTGAGGGACCGTGGAGCTGCTCGTGCTCGTGACCCTCGACCATCGCATGCAGTTGCTCGCCGCGGGCGATGGCCGACTCCTGGTCGGCCTCCGCCCGGAACCCCGACTTCGAGGTGCCGGCGTAGCCCTCGAACATCTGGACTGAGAGATGCCGGTAGGCGATGGCCCCGGCGATACTGCCGCCTGGCCGCCGGGCGATGAACCAGGCGAGTGTGCGCCGGAACTGGCCTGTGTGCAGTCTCCAGGCCCGGCTGCGGACGAGCGGGATCGCGTCCTTCCGGCCGTGCTCCTGGCAGTAGGTGTTGATCCAGTCCCGGAAGCTGTTGAGGTCCTTGTTGGTCTGGTTGAGACCCCTGGTCTGGTTGCTGCGGTTCTTGGCGTACTCCTTCGAACAGGGTGGCAAGGCGAACAACCAGTTCTGGTCGCGCAGGTGAATCTGCTCAAGAACCTGGATGGCGCGGACGACAGGCTCCCCGACGACCCAGGTCGCGCGGGTGCCGGTGGGCTTCCCCTCGCCTTTGAAAGCCAGGCTGGTGATCTTCCTTCGGCAGACCCGGCCGCTGGAGTCAGTCTCGATCCGCAGGCATCGGCGGCGGATGTGTTTGACCTCGCTGTCTCGCATGCCGCTCAGGTAGGAGGTCGTGATGTAGGCGGCGGTCTGCAGGAGACGGACCAGCTCGGGCAGTTCCTGGTAGGAGATTCCAGCTCTCCATGGTCGGCCGTCCAGCTGGCCGCGGATCTCGGTCCAGAGCCAGGCGGACTGGGCGACTCCGAGCTCGTCCTTGGCTCGGTTGATGGCCGCCATGGCCTGCTCGGAGTAGAGCGAGCTCCTGTGGCAGCCGACCTCCCGGGAGAGGTGGGGGATGTTGACGCTGGTGCCGTCGCCGAGCTCGTGCCCGGGAAGCGGACGTGCGACGGCCCGGTAGCGGTCAAGCACTGGCGCCAATCGGACCAGCAGAGTGCCCTGGGCCTGGTCGCGTGACAGAGCGGGCGCGTCCCTGAGCCGAGCCCATTCCCGTAGGGCGTTCAGGATGTCGTCCGCGAAGTCGTCGAGGAACCGAAGGGTCCAGACCAGGAGGGGGGCCATGACCTGCTCGGGGATCCGCGCGTTCTTGTTCTCCCCCCGCCGCTGGCCCTCCTTGTCCTGGCACCACTCGTCAAGCCGCGTGGGGTCGAACGCGAGGTGGCCGGCGGGCATCGCGTGCCGGTAGGTCCAGAGCAGGCTGACCGCCCGGCGCAATGTCTGGCGACGGGCTTGTTGCGGCTGCGTGGCCAGCAGGTGCGTCTGGTAGTCGATCAGGTCACCTGACGTGATCTCACCCAGACTTGGGGTCCCGCGCTGGTCAAGCCAGGAGAAGAACCCGCGCAAGGCCGAGAAGTAGCCGTGGATCGTGATCACGCTCGCGGTCTTCTCGCCGGGCATCGGCTTGCCGGCCAGCAGGGTGAACATGAGCTCCTTGACCGCTGAGACGTAGGGCTCGGGAAGAGCACGGAAGTCGAGTGTGTGGGCGGTGGTTTGGCGTTGATGAACAGCCGGGGTGAGGGACCAGACCTGGTCGCGGAAGCGCGATGTAGTTGCGCGGGCCGTTCCGCGGCGAAGCCTGCGGCGGGCCAACACCAGGGCGTCGGACTGGATGGCCGCCGCTGCGTGTTCGGCAAGGGGGTGAGTCAGTCCCATAGCTCCTCGGCCGGGCCTTCGAGGAGGCTGAGCACGGTGCCAGCCGGTTTGATCCGTTCGGCTTCGGCCCGCTCCTGTGGGGTGAACTTGGGCAGGATGTCCTCGTTGATCGCCAGCCAGGCTTGGCCGAACAACCGCCACCACCGGTCCTTGTCCATCCGCTCCCAGAGGGCGGCGAGCTCGTCCAAGAGGGCGAGCTGGTCCGGCAGGTGGGCCTGAGTGGAGATCGCGTTGCGGCAGAAGAAGCAGTTGAGGAACGACGTCGAGCACGGGCCGTCGTTGAACGGGCCGCTCCGGTCGTCAGTGCAGCTCATGAAGGCGGTGTCCTTGCGGCCGTCGAGGACCTCCTGGACCGTCACCACGGGCAGCCCCGTGCGCCGGGCGGTGCCGTCCAGGTCCGCACGGGCTTGCTCAACCGGCCCGGGGACCACGCGGATCTGCCCTTCGTGCCCGGCAAGCGCCCTGCGGTGGACCGCCCTGGCCGTTTCCTCCGCGTCCGCGATGGCCTCCGAGACGACGCCCGCGGCCCACTCCTGGACCAGCGGATCGTCCTTTAGGTAGTTGGCGAACAGCACGTCCTGGGTGTTGGTGCGGGTGGAGGACGGCAGGTGGCTGCCGGTCTCGCGGGTGTATCGCTGGTCGCTGGTGGTCTTGAGCCGGTTGAGGTTGAGCTCGAAGCCCTTGATCGCGGCGAGTTCGGGCTGGGCCTGGGCCCAGTCGTTCAGGTCGATCCCCCGGCCGAGGCTGGCGGCGAACGGGTCGATGTGGCGGGCTGTGTCGGCCTTGCCGTTCTTGTAGCCGTTGACCCAGACCGACCAGATCCGTTCGGCGTGGGAGAACTGCCTGGCCCGGCGGGTCAGTCGCTCGACGAACAGGTAGTAGCCGCCGGCGGTCCGCAGTCGTTCGCTGTCCTTGCCGATGTCCCAGGTCACCTCCTCGAACCACTTCTCGGAGCCCCGGCGGCGCTTGATCGCGTCAACGACGACGGCCCGACCTCCGACGATCCGGTGGGCGGCCCGCAGTTCCTTGACCGTCTCGCCGTTGCAGCCGGTGGCCACGACGCCGAGCACCACCAGTGGGGCCAGGTCGGCGAGCGTCAGGAACAGCGAGCCGGCGAGTTCGAGTCGACCCCGGAAGTCCCAGGTCTGGGTGCCGGGCACCATCAGGGGCGGAACGCGCCCGGTGCGGGCCATCTCCGCCAGGTGCTGCCCAGTCGTGCGGTCCTTCTCGCTCAGGTCCTCGGGCTGCTGCTGGTAGCGGGCAAGGAGGTCTTCGCCAGCCCGGATCCGCTGGGCGATCGAGACGGCTGAGCGTCGGGCCGCGGCCCAGATCTTGAGGAAGGTCTCCTCGTCGTAGCCGGGGACGCCTTCGCGGTCGGCGCGGTCGACCGGGACGGTCTCGGCTCGCAGCTCGTGGACGTCGGGCCGCACCCGTTCCGGCGGCTGGACGGCGCCGATCAGGTTGAACAAGTCGCGCATCTCGATCACGGTCGACCGCAGCTTCATCGTGGTGCGGCGGTGCAGCCGGTAGCGCTTGAGGTGGGAAGCGGTCAGCCGGGAGACGTCCTGTGGTGGGCGGGGCAGCTGATCAAGGAACCGCAGCAGGCGGACGAGCTTCTGCCAGAGGTTGTTGGCGCTGGCCAGGGTTGACGCGGTGTCGATGTGCCCTGAGGTACGGCGGGCGAACGCCTCGGCGAGGTCGGCGTGCATGCCGGGCAGCGGCAGGCCCTCGAAGGAGTAGAGACGGCTGCGGCCGTCCCGGCCCTGGAAGTCGACCGTCCAGGTGCCATCGGACCGCTGCCGGGCCCGGTGCGGCGGCTCGTAGATTCCCTCGGCAGGGAGGGCCGCCGTCCGGCCGGAAGCGGTGTGGCCGGTCATGACGGGCACCATGCCATCTCGAACTCGCCGTCCTCATCGAGGTCGAGCGTGTCCGCCAGCGACAGGCACTCCTCTTCCTCGACCGCTCGGGCCATGGCGTCCAGGTAGGGCTTGTCCGGGTGTTCCCACAGGTCCGGGACCAGCGCGAGGCGGGTCTCCATCTCCAGCGATTTCAAGCAGTGTAGGTAGGTTTGGGTGGTTTCCAACGAGGCGTGTCCGAGTCTGATGCGGACCCAGTCCAGCGGGTCACCCCAGATGAGCGTGTAGTGCCGCCGCTGCTGCGGCGTCATCGCTCCGAGCGCCGTCAGGTGGGCCCGCTGCAGCTGTTCCAGGGTGATGACCGCGAAGCTGTGACGTAGGGCATGGGCGTGACAGGTGATCTTCAGGCCCAGGCGTCGGCATCGCTTGCTGGCCTCGCGGAACACCCACTTCCAGGCGTCCAGGGTGAGCGGCATCCCGTCCTCACCGAGCCAGAGCATCGCCGGCTCCAGGCCGTCGGGGGTTCTCACCAGCAGACGGAGCCTCTCCTCGGCGTCGAGGTCGGCGACGTCGCGCCACCGGTCCCGGGACCAGATCCGTGGGTCGTGGGGATCCTCGATGATCAGTGGGTCCAGGATCTGCTCGTAGCGGCCGGCCGCCTGGGCGGCGGCCACCGCATCGGCACGGTCGATCTCGATGTAGTCGCCGAGGCTGCGAAGCACACTGTCCGGCCAGTAGATGTCGCGGCAGGAGCCGTTCTTCGCGATGGCCGGCGGCAGCCAGGAGTCGTAGTAGGCCCGCGTGCCGTCATGGTCGGGCACCTCGTAGAGGGTCAGGGCTGACTGTTCCTCAAGCCGATGGCCGGTGCGGATCATCAGGTCCGCGTAGGCCGCGTTCCGGGCCGTCCGCTTGCCCCGGAACGTCGGGTCCTTCAGGCCCGTGGGCAGGTATCCCCGGATTCCGACATCTCGGAAGGCGCGGTAGGTGGCAGGTGGGAGCCAATCGACCCGTCCGCGTCGGGCATCCGGCCTGCGGGCAGTCGGCGTCTGCCCCAGACGTCGGCCAGGGCGGTGGTCTCGCTTGGGTCGTTGGGCGATGGGGTTCTGCTCGACGAAGCCCTTCCGAACGGCCCAGGTGTAGACGCCGTTGACGGTTGTCAGCTCGCGGTTCCAGGTCGAGGCGTCAACACGGGGCCCGGCCGGGTCGTCACACCTCCAGACCTCATATGCCTCGCGATCTCGCTCGGTGGCGTCCCGCCAGCTCCGGGGCCGAGCGTCGTCGGGCCCCTCCGCCGGAACCGGGGGCCGGTGGTTCCACAGGAAGTTCAACTGCGACTTGAGATCCCGGGCCGCCGCCAGCTTGGTGTGGCGCGAGCTTCCCGTCATCTCCGGGGACAACCAGTAGCTGTTCAGTTGGATGTCGTACGTGCCGTCCGGGCACATCAGGTACGGCGTCCCGTCGGCGATGCCCTCGGCTTCCAGCCAGGCCGCCATGTCAACACCGGCCGTCAACTCGGCGAGCAATGGCCGTGGCTCTCGGGGCATGATCCGGCGCCGTCTCGTCACACCGAGTCTCCACAGCACGTTGAGAACAACGACCCGATCAGCTCTCGGACACTGTCCAACTACGCATAAGGGTTGACGAGCAGGATGGACCGGCCGTGGCAGTCACGTTCAGGCAGGTCGGCTTCCATGGCCTCAGGATCCAGGATCCGGCTCTGATACCGGGCGGCGTCTCGTACGGCCGGATCGGGGTCGGCCAGCAGGGCATCGCGTTGCCCAGGTGTGAGCCACAGCCACAAGCTGGTTGCCTGGCGCCGCAGTTCGGGGCTCTTGTGATCGGGCATCTTGCGGCGGAACGACTGTGGTATCTGCCCGGAGAGCGCCAGTTCCTGTCTGATCTCGTCTGCGGTCAGCAGCTGACCCTGTCTGCTGTCGCCTTGCGCAGTCAGCAGGATTTCCAGCACGTCGTCGGGCAGTGCGTCAACCCGGCCCAGTCGCGGACGCGGGCCTGAGGCGAGGGCAGCACGCACGAATGCCTCAGCGTCGTTGACCAGCCGACCACGCTGCTCTGGAGCGGCGTGGCGATTACTGGCGAACCTTCGGCGGACCACGGGCTCCGGATGTGCGACCACTGCATCGATGACGTCTGGGGGAAGGTCACGCTCCTCGCAAAGGATCTTCCATCCTGCGCGGCCAGCCGGCTCGAGCAGGCGCAGCAGGACCTCGGACGGCGCGGCTGGGTTGGCCGCGACGCCGCGCAACCACAGGTCCGTGAGGGGGAAGGAGGGCATCGGGACATCGTGGCAGCGATCACGTCGTCGTGTCGACACTCTCAGCGGTCGCTGACGCGCCCGGAAGTTCCAGGTCAATCGCCCAAGGTCATTCACGAAACTGCGGCCACTGTGGCGGGTTGGTCCAGGAAGGGCCTGGGCAAGGTGGAGCGCGCTCTCGGCCGGGGTGCGGACGTGGCACAGCGCGGCGATGGGTTCGGCGGCCTGTTCGGCATGCCGCTGGGGGCTTTCGGGGCGTCCAGGTGGGACGGCGGCCGGGCGGGTCTGGGGCGGTTGCTGGCGGCCCTGGCCACGCTGTTGGGGGCCGAGGGCGCGGGCCGTGCCGGGGCCGAGGGCGCGCCGGGACGAGGAGGTGCTCCGGTTTAGCGAACGCCGGGCCGGGCCGGGTGACGGCCCGCTCGTCTGGTGGCAGCCCCGGCCGGCCAGGGCCCACCAGCCAGCGCCGCAGGCTCGGCCACGACCCGACCTATGCCCACCGCCACCACCCACATCCCCACCACCAAGAGGAGTAGAGGGGCGCACAGGAAGGGTTGTCCTAATTTCCAGCCGCCTTGATTGCCACTCTGACCTGTGCCGATGCCGCCTCCGGTCCGGGCCGGGGGTGCAGACATCAGGAGCCCCGTCAGGAGTTACATCAGGAGCTGCATCAGGAGTGGCAGGAGGAGTCCACCACCGGCCCGCCCAGGCATCCCGCCGCGCGGCTGGACGGACCGCTGGCCCTGGCCGCAGCGGCGGTGCGGCCGGCATCTGCCGGACGCCACCCTCGAACAACAGCCTCGCAGGGTGGAGACCCCCCTGCCGGTGGGACCGTCACTGCGGGCGGCGGCCCGCGGGCTCGGTGGCGGGCGCATTTTGGGACGGGGCTGGGACGCGGGTGTCCCAGCCCCAGATGACGCCCGCGCCGCTGCTGTTCTACGGCTCGGGGCTGCGGTTCCGTTCGGTGCTACAGGTGCGGACCGATCACCAGCACGGTGATGACCGCGACGTCCTCACCCTGGTCGTTCTCCGGGTAGGTCGGTAGCCACAGCGCCGTTACCGGCCGCTGTCTTGGTGAATTGTCCAGTGTCAGGCGGCTGTTACTCCGCCTTCGGTGGAGTCGGTGGAGCGGCTGAGTTTCTCCCAGGCGTCGAAGTCGTCCTGGACGCGTTGGCGCCCGGCGGTGACCAGGCGTAGCGCGTCCGAGCCGAGCAGGATATGCACGGGAGGCTTCTCCGCGTCTAGTCGTTGGTCTAGAAGCGGGACGCGGTCAGCTGACCTTCCACCGCCGGCAGGGGCTGGTCCCGCCCGGCGCGCCGTCGGTAGGCCAGCCAGATGCCCAGCACGGCGAGCGCGGTCACCGGCCAGGTCGAGATGCTTAACGGGCCGGCGAGCAGCGGGTCGACGAGGCGGCCCGATACCTCGCGGGTGAGCGGCAGCGTGAACTCGTTGAGCGACAGGTGCGCCGCGACGGCCGCCCACACCGATCCGGTGGACAACCGGACGGTGGCGATCACCGTTCCGAGCAGCATGGCGGTCACCACGGCGACGGGTATGCCCAGCAGCACCGAATGGCCGGGGTAGCTTCCGCCGAGCGCCGTCATCGGGACGTGCCACGCCCCCCAGATCGCGCCGCCGATCAGGAGGCCGCGGGTCCTGCCGTAGCGGAGCAGCCGGGGCAGCAGGTAGCCCTGCCAGCCGAGTTCCTCGCCGAAGTACAGCGGAACGGACAGCAGCGCGCTCAGCACGAGCGGTATGACCGTGGCGGGCCCGGGCAGGTGCGCGGGGGTGTACCAGCCGACGAGCGTGGCCACGGTCAGGCCGGCGGCGGTGAGGCCGAGCGGGATCGTCAGCGCGACCGCGACGGAGCGGACTTCGTGCCGCCACGGTGTGGCCCTGGCGAGTCCGAGGACCCGCACGGCCTGGCGCGGCCCCCGGCCGCGCGCGGTGAGACCGAACGCGGCCAGCGCCGGCACCAGCATCATCAGGATCATGCACAGCGCCGCGAGCCGCGGCGTCCCCTGCGCGGCGCTCGTCCGGCGGAGGCCGTCCACCCAGAGCGGGATCATGGTGATCCACGCTCCGACGAAACTGATCGACAGGAAGAGGATGAGATCGGAGCGAGAGCCGCCCGAAGCGTTCGTTCGTTTCATGGCCGTGACGCTACGAACCGCGGGGCGACCGGGGCGATCGTGCAGGCTCGCCGACCGATGGTGTAGCACGCTCCACTGCGCCGGGGGCCGAGGAGGGGAAGACTGGCCGCCGTGAACGACATATCGATGACGCGAGCGAGCGCGGCGCGCTCGGCCCGTGCCGCCGGGTACTGCGCGACCGTGTTCGGCCGCGGACTGGCCCTGGTCGTGCTGGTGCCCGTCCTCATGTACTCGGCCGTACTCTGCCTGGTCGGCGTGGGTCTGCTCATACTGCCGCACGAGCTCCGGCTGCTGCGCCGGCTGGCCGACGGCGAACGCGACCGGCTGGGACGGTGGGCGGCGACGTCCACCCCACCGGCCGGACCGCACGCGCGAAGGCGCCTGATGGCGGTGCTGTCGGACCCGGCAACCGGCCGCGACCTGCGGTGGGCGGCAGCCATGGCGGTCGCCGGCACCGTGCTCGGGCTCATCGGCGCGGCGCTGTTCCTGTTCCCGGCGGCCGTGCTCGTGCTCGTCGGCCTGTGGTGGCTGTTCCCCAGGGACGATCCGATCAGGCTGATCCTGAACGTCCCGATCGACAGCTGGGGATCCGCGTTCTACGCCGGAGTGCCGCAGTTCCTGCTGAGCGTGCTGCTCGCCCTGTTCGGCCCGCCGCTGCTCGCCAGGCTGGCGGCGGCCGTGAGCCGGTGGCTGCTCGCCCCCTCGGCCGCCGCGGTCCTCGCCGAACGCGTGTCGACGCTGGACCGGACACGCATCGGGGCGATCGACGCGCACGGCAACGAACTGCGCCGCATCGAGCGGGACCTGCACGACGGCACCCAGGCCCGGTTGGTGTCCCTGGCCATGCAACTCGGGCTCGCCGAAAGGACGCTGAGCGCCGACCCCGCGGCGGTCGGCCCGCTGCTGACCCGGGCACGGGAGGGCGCCGAGGAGGCGATGGCCGAACTGCGCGACGTACTGCGCTCCGTCTACCCGCCGATCCTCGCCGACCGGGGCCTCGCCGGTGCGGTCTCGGCGGTCGGCGCCCGCTGCCCGGTGCCCGCCACCCTCGAACTCGGCGAACTCGGCGAACCCGGCGAACTCGGCGACGTACCGGCCCAGATCGAGGTCGCCGTGTACTTCGCCATCACCGAGGCGCTCACCAACGCGGCCAAGCACGCCCACGCCGGCTCCGTATCGGTCACCCTGGCCAGGGCCGGCGGCACGCTCCGCGCGGAGATCACCGACGACGGCCGCGGCGGGGCAGCTGAGGGCGGCGGCACCGGGCTGCGCGGCATGCGGCAGCGCGTCGAGGCAGTCGACGGCGTGCTGCGGGTCCAGAGCCCGCCGGGCGGGCCCACCGTGATCACCGTGGAGTGCCCGTGCGGATCGTGATCGCCGAGGACAACGCGCTGCTCGCCCAGGGACTCACCGCGCTGCTGGAGGCCCTGGGGAACGAGGTGCTCGCCACGACCGAGGACGCCGAGTCCTTCGTGACGGCCGCCGTCACCCACCGGCCGGACGTGGCCGTGGTGGACGTCCGCCTCCCGCCGTCCTTCACCGACGAGGGCATCAGAGCCGCGCTGCGCGCCCGGGAACGTGTCCCCGGCCTGCCGATCCTCGTACTCTCCCAGTACGTCGAGGACACCTACGCCCGAGAACTGCTCGCCGACGGCACCGGCGTCGGCTACCTGCTCAAGGACCGGGTCGCCCGCGTCGACGACTTCCTGGAGGCGCTCCACCGGGTGGCGGCCGGCGGCACGGCGCTGGATCCCGACGTGGTCCGGCAGCTGCTCGCGACGCGCGGCAACCCGCTGTCGCGGCTCACCGAGCGCGAACGCGAAGTGCTCGCGATGATGGCCCAGGGATACGGGAACTCCGAGATCGCCGATCGCCTCGTGGTCACCGAGCGGGCCGTGCACAAGCACGTCGGAAACATCTTCGTGAAGTTCGACCTCCCGCCCGAGGACAGCGGCGACCGGCGCGTCCTCGCAGTTCTCACCCACCTCGGAGCCCCTCAGCGCCGATCCCGACGGCCTGGACCGGAAGCCGCTAGCTAGATCGTCTTCTGGCGGCCGATCCTGGCTCCGACTGGAGCAGCGGAACCGGGAAGGGGGTTCAGGACGCCGAGGCCGTAGATCGTCTTGTGCCGGGCGATCTCAGCCCCGCGCATGAGAGCAGCTTGGGGTGCATCTGGATACACCCCGGTCGGGCAGCTACACGCAATGGCCGCCCGCCCCCGAACCGGAATCGTCGTACCCGACACCGACGGGCCCAGCGCCCGTACGGCACACCACGGCAACGACGATCACCACAGGGGACGGGCGGCATGCAGACGAAGAAGAAGAAGGTGGCGTGGAAGGCGGAGGCGGGCGTGTTCCTCGCCGTCGCGTTCGTGGCGGCGGGGGCACTGGGCGCGGCGCAGGGCGCGACGGGGATCCCGAGCGTCGTCCTCCAGTTGACGCAGTTCGGCCCCACCCTGGGGGTGGCGGCGGTGGCCCTGCTGTGGCCGTCCCGGATCCGACACCGGCTCGTCGGCACCCTGCCCTCCCGTCGGCCGAGTGAGCCGGGCGCACACTGCCCGAACCCCGCCCCCTCCCTGTTGCTCCTCACCGCACCGCTGATCATCGCGCTCACCGCGGGCACCTACGCATGGGTCGAGGGCACCCTCTCGATCACTGACCCGAGCACCCTGGGCAGCCCGTTCGCGCTGATCGTCGTCGCGCAACTGATCGGCGCGTGCGGCGAGGAGATCGGCTGGCGCTGTCTGCTCCAGCCTCTCCTGCGGACCCGGTTCGGCCCGCTCATGTCCTCGATCACGGTGGGCGTGGTGTGGGGCCTGTGGCACGTGCAGGTCTTCACTCACGCCCCGGCGTACGCGGCCGGGTTCCTGCTGGCCACGGTGGCGATGTCGGTCGTCCTCGGGCTCAGCCAGGACCGCACCTGGACGAACCGGCTGCTGCTCGCCGGCGGCTTCCACACCCTCATCAACCTGGGAATGCTGCTCTTCCTCAACGACGAGTCCGGCGCGGACCTGTCCATGATGCTGTTCGGCCTCGCCGCCCTGCTGGCGATGGTCCCGTGGGTGCTTCGGGGACCGACGACTAGGATTCTGCCGACGGCGCACAGGGCGCGCTGACACGGGGGAACACACGTGACGACCACGACCACACCACAGGGGAACCCACCCCCACTCCTCAGCCGGCTGATCGCCCTCGGCCGCTGCCAGCTGCTCTCTCTGAACGCCTTCGCGGTCTCCGCCGTCGGCTCGCTCGTGGTCGGCGCGCTGCTGCTCCTCCCCATCGGCGCCGGATTCCCACTACTGCCGCCCGCGGCGACGGCCCTGCGCCAACTCTCCGACCGCTACCGCGCATGGGTCACCCAATGGACGGGCACACCCGTCAGCCCACCCGAACCGCTCGCCCACACCGGTACCGGCAGCCGCCGCGGGCGAGCGGCCGCCGTCCTCGGCGACGAGGGCTTCTGGCACGACCTCCGATGGGCCTGGCTGGAGCCTCTGGTCGGCGGGCTGCTCGTCGCCGGGCCGCTCGCACTCGTCGACTACGGGCTGTTCGGTGTGCTGGTACAGCCGTTCATCTGGCCGTTCATCGGCCCCGACAATTGGTACGCCTTCGTCCCCGTCGACTCCGCCGCCACGATGCTCGCCGCCGCCGTTCTCGGTCTGGGGTTCATCGCCGTCGGGCTGCTCCTCGCGCCCACCACACTCGAACTGCACGCCGCCTGGAGCAGCCGGGTCCTCGCCGCGCCGCGCACCGCCGAACTCGTCCGCCGCATCGAGCACCTCACCGACACCCGGGCCGACGCGCTCGACGCCCAGGCCGCCGAACTCCAGCGCATCGAACGGGACCTGCACGACGGCGCCCAGGCCCGCCTCATCACTCTCGGCCTCACCCTGGACAAGGCCACCCGCCTGCTCGACACCGATCCACCGGCCGGCCGCGAACTCCTCCTCGAAGTCCGGGCCACCTCCGCCCGAGCCCTCCAGGACCTCCGCGAGCTCGTCCACGGCATCCACCCGCCGATCCTCACCGACCGCGGCCTCGGCGACGCCGTCCGCTCCCTCGCCCTGGACAGCCACCTCGACGTCCACGTCGAGACCGCGCTGCCCGGGCGGCTCCCGACCCCCGTCGAGTCCGCCGCCTACTTCGCCGTCGGCGAGCTGCTCGCCAACGCGGCCAAGCACTCCGGCGCCCGCGAGGTCCGCATACGCCTCGCCCACGCGGACGCCGCCCTGCACATCACGGTCACCGACGACGGCCACGGCGGCGCCGACACCTCCCGGGGCAGCGGCCTGCACGGCATCCGGCGCAGGCTGAGTACCTTCGACGGGACCCTCGCCCTGCACAGCCCGCCGGGCGGACCGACCATCGCGACCCTGGAGATACCGTGCGCGTCGTCATCGCCGAAGACCTCTTCCTCCTCCGCGACGGCCTGATCCGAACCCTCCAGGACCACGGCTGCGAGGTCGTCGCCGCCGTCGACAACAGCCCCGAACTCCTGCGCGCCCTGCGCGAGCTGGAACCCGACGTCGCCGTCGTCGACATCCGCCTGCCCCCGACCTTCACCGACGAGGGCCTCCAGGCCACCCTCGCCGCCCGCCGCGAACGCCCCGGCCTGCCCGTGCTGATCCTCTCCCAGTACGTCGACCAGCTCTACGCCCACGAACTCCTCGCCGGCGGCCAGGGCGCAATCGGCTACCTGCTCAAGGACCGCGTCACCCACACCGCTCAGTTCATCGACGCCCTCCGCACCGTCGCCTCCGGCGGCACCGTCATGGACCCCCAGGTCATCACCAAACTCCTCGCCCGCAGCAACGCCCGCGGCACCACCGCCGACCTCACCCCGCGCGAACACGACGTCCTCAAACTCATGGCCGAAGGCCGATCCAACGCCGCGATCATGAGCACCCTTCACATCAGCGAGAGCGCCGTCGCCAAGCACACCGCGAGCATCTTCACCAAGCTCCGCATCGAGCCCTCCGCCGACGACAACCGCCGCGTCCTGGCCGTCCTCACCTACCTCAAGCGCTAACGGCTCGGTCCGCGATGGTTGCTCAGTGGGCAGCCGTGACTTCAACACCGTTTACTGATGACGACGGGGTGCAAGTCCGTCGTCCATGACCTGGATGCTGATGTTGAAGGGTGACGGTGATCCACGCCTCGACCACACGCAGCGGCAGCATGCTGTAGCCCGCCCCGGCCCGGTAGACGCCGAGGGACAAGGTGGCCAGGTAGGAGCCGTCCGGCAGTCCGCGCTGGATGGTCGGGCGGCGCCGGGCGGAGGAGCGGACCAGGAATTGCGCGCCGGTCGTGGCGACCGCGGCGAGGAAGTCGACCGCCTCGAAGGCGGCGTCCGCCAACAGCAGCATGGAGCGGTCCAGGTAGCCCAGCAGGCGCCGGGCGTAGGGCAGTTCACCCACATCCTCAGGGCCGAAGCAGGCCGCGAGGATCGCGCGGGTGCCGCACTCGACCACGGCCAGGAGCCGCAACAGCGGATAGCCGAACTCGATGGTGCCGCCAGCGCGCTTGGGGTAGCGCCAGGTGATCTGCTCCTCGTCAGGGGTGTGCAGGTGGGTGCCGTCGATGGCCACCGTGCGCAGGCCGCGGTAGCGAAGGCCGCTGGCCTGCCGGCCCCGCGGGGGTGGGGCGCGGTCACGGGGTCGGCCAGCAGCAGCTCCACCCTGCGGGCGTTGACCCGCTCGTGGTCCCAGGTCGACTCGGACAGGAAGAACTGCAGCCGCTGCACCGATCCCAGTGACCACGTAATGACGAACGAACCACTGACACTCCCGTGCAGACCATCACTAATCTCTGACCCCAGCCGCAAACTGACCGCCAGGGTAGGTCCGGAGCGCCGCAGGCGTATCCCCGCCACCGAAGGCATCGCCCGTACCTCGCTGTCCGCCGACCTCACCACCAGAACGACTACCCGAGAGGACCCGACACCTGATGTCCATATGGCCTTCGATCGTTGCAGTACTCGGTACCCTCGCCGGTGCCCTGACCGCCGGACTCCTCCAGCACCGTTCGGCACGGACCGCACGCGCCGAGGAGCGCGCCGACAGCCACCGCCAGGACCAGCTCGGCGCCGTCACCGACTTCGCGGCCGCCCTGGACGCGCACCGCTCGGCGATGTTCCATCGGGAGCGTCTGGCCCTGACCGAGGCCGACCCCGAGCACCAGCTGGAGGCCCAGACGAGGTCCCACGACACCCGGGCGGCAATCACCGCGCCCCACATCCGCCTGCAGGTCCTGGTCCCCGAGCTGGCCGGCCCCGCCCAGCAGGCCGCTGATGCCACCTACGCGCTGCGCAAGGCCATCGACCGGACCGAGCTGGACGCCCGGCGGCATGCGGCCAAGGAAGCATCCGTCGCCTTCATCGCCGCGGCCGCCACGCTGCTGGCCCCGACAACCGCTGGCTGACGGCGACCACCGCCAGCGTCCTGGCCGTCCGGTCGTGCCGATCCCATCCGCCCCACAACACTCGTGCGCTTCCGTGGCGGGCGCAGAGTTTCGAGGTCAACCTGTTCGGCACGGTCCGGGTCACCCGCCGACTGCTGCCGCGCATCCTGGAACGCCGCGGTTCGGTGGTGAACATCTCGTCGATGACCGCGCGCCTGCCGGGCACGGGCCCGATCGAGTACGGCGCCGCGAAGGCGGGCCTCAACGCGTTCGGCAAGGCGCTGTCCGAGGAGTTCGGACCCCAGGGCGTACGCGTGAACACCGTCTCCCCCGGCCCGACACGTACCGGCATGTGGGAGGACGACGACAGCTTCGGCGCCCGCCTTGCCGAGACGAAAGGCGTCGGGCACCGCGACTTCGTGTCCGGGGTGCCTATGGCGATGGGCATGACCACCGGCCGCATGGTCGAACCCGACGAGGTCGAACCCGACGAGGTCGCGGCCGTCGTCGCGTTCCTCGCCTCAGACCGCGCGGCAAGCATGACCGGCGCCGACTACGTCGTTGAGGGCGGCGGCATCAAGACGGTGTGAGGCGGACCCCCGGGGCGGCGACGGTGCGGCGCGGCGCGCGGGCGCGCGGGCGGCCCCAGAAGGCCACCAGGCAGTCCTGGCGTACGCCCGCTCGCAGGTGCTTGGTGCGCGAGCGGTCCTCACCCGTTCGGGGGATAGGCCCTGGAGTGGGCGATTCCTACCTTGTCAGAGGCATATCCCATCACCTTCGTTCGGGAGGAACCATGTCAACGCTACGTACCGGCTTCACCGGCATCGCGGCACTGCTGCTCGTGGGCACCACGACCGCGGCAGCTGCGCAGAGCAACGCGAAGGCGGCCCCGGCCGCACCGGCTGCGGTCAGCGGGATCGCGAAGCTGCACACGATCGTTGACCTGCCGCCCGGCAGGTGGACCGATACGCCGTTGGAGGTCACGCTTCCCCAGGCCGGCACGTATGAGCTCGACGCGGACGTCCGCGGACGCCTCGCGGGCAATCCGTCGCTCAACGTCTACATGAGCGCGCGGCTGTGGAACGTCACGGCCGCCGCCGAGGTACCGGAGAGCGAGCGGCTCGTCTACCAGATCATCGACGGGAACCCGGGTACCGCCCAGGCGGGCGGCAACCAGACTGCGCCGATCAGCGAGCTGATCAGGGTGAGTGGGCCGACAACGATCCGGCTGCAGGCACAGGAGATCAACGCCGTCGGGGCGGCCACCGTCGCACAGGTCTACTCCGACGGAGTTGGCTTCACCGCGCTCCGCTACGACCGGGTCGGCCCCTGATACCGGGCTGCAGCTCGGCCACCAGGCCGTCCGGAACCCCACCCACCGCCTCGACCCCGCCACGTTGCGCCAGGTGACGGTCCGTGTCCTGTCGCGCCCGGCTGCCAGGGCCAGGGCGCGCAGGGTGGTGTGCGGCTGGGGGTAGGCGGACACGGGAGGGCGGCCCTGCCCGGAGTACGGCGGGCGCTCGGGCGTGGCGTCGCCGGGGTGGGCGGTGGTGGTGGCCTTGACCGCGACCGCGTAGGCCAGGCCGCGCTCGGTCAGGCCCTCGCGAAAGCCCGTGGCGTCGCCGTATCCGGCGTCCGCGACGACCGGCAGGCCGGGCAACTCCCAGCCCCCGCGCACCTCGTAGAGCATGTCCAGGGCCAAGCGCCACTTCTCCCGGTGCCGTGCGGTGTCCGGGATGCCGGCCTTGGCCCGGCGGCGCCGGATCGCCTCGGCCAGCAGTGCGTCCTTGCCGTGCTGAAGGCCGCCGCCGTCAAGCAGGTGTGGCAGTTGGCCGCCCCGCACCACGAGTTCCCGAACAGCACGGCCAGCGCGCTGCGGGACATGGAGCTGAAGGACAGTCGGCTGACCGAGAAGCGGGGCACGCTCGGGGGCACGCCGAAGAAGGAGAAGACGTCGCTGGCCGCCGCCAAGGCCGCCGGGGCCAAGCGGGGCAAGCTGGGCCCCTGCTAAGGGCGCCAACGCGGGGACCTGGGGCCTGACCGAGCTCGGCCTGGACGCCGCCGCGGCGACGTTGCCGGTCGGGCGGAAGACGGGCAGCCGGGCCCGTTCGCTGGGGCGCGGCGGCGGCGCCCCGCACGCGATGGCGGTCAACGACACCATCGTGGCGCTCACGGGCGCGAACACCCCGGGCGGCCCGATCGGTACGATCGCCGACTGGACCACCGAGGACTCCCACCCGCTGCCCGCGGGCCGCCAGCGGATCGCCGACGCGGTCCTGACCGCCCCTGCCGACGGCGTGCCCGTGCTCCTGGTGGAAGTCGACCTCCACAACGGCGACAACGAGAAGACCGCCCGCAAGTTCGATGGCTACGCCGAGTACTTCGCCCTCACCTACAAGGACCCCAACCATGAGGGCCACCCCTCCACGGCCAAGCAGCTGCCGACCTGGCGCCGCAAGTACCCCACCGCCCCGGCCAGGGTGCTGCCGCCGATCGCCCTGGTCCTGGCCGGCGCCGGACCCAGGGCCCTGAACAACACCATCAACGAGGTCCGGGACCTGACCGGCAAGCACTGGCAGCCGCACCGGGACTTCGACTTCACCGGCGGTGGGACCGGATGGTTGTCACTGATGGGCCAAGATTGTTGTCACCTGACGCCAGTTGCCACGCTTGTTGTCACCCGGATCCGGCTGGCAGCGGGTTGCGCGGTTCGCGGCAGAGGCACGGTGTGAGGTTGAGCCCACCAAAGGCAGCTGGCAGGCTCGCGTCCCGAGAGGAAGAACCTCCGGTGGAGGGGGCCTGGGTTCCGAGGGCGGTGTGGATCCGTGCGAATCGTCGGCTGCCGCCCGCGGAGTAGAGGAGTGCGCCGCCTGCGCGGTCTCGGTCCGCGGGCTCAGGTGAGGGCGGTGGCCAGCAGGGTGAAGGCGGCGATGATGACGGCGACGCGGACGTAGTGGAAGCGGTCCCAGCGGTTCCCCTGCTCCTTCCAGTCCTCGGGCCGGTTCTCGGGGGTCCACGTCTTGCTCCGGTTGTTGATCGGGACGAGCAGCAGGAGCGACATGATCACGCTGAGGATCAGCAGCGCGGCGGCGATCACGACCAGGCCAGCGCCGTGGTGATGCCATCCGGCGATGGCCCAGACCGCGCTCAGGGCGAGCGAGCCGATGTACCAGAACGGCATCACGGCGCCGAGCATCCGGCCCCCGTGGGCGCGGCCGAGCTGACCGCTGTCCTCGGGGAGTGCGTCGAAGATCCGTTTCATGACGAAGGCGACGGAGAACTCCACCCCCACCATCACGCCGACGATCACGGTGGTGAACACCTCGAGTGCGTTGAGCATGATGACCCCTCCTGGCATCTAGTGTTGCTAGCTTATGAGGCAATGCTAGTACTGCTGCCGCTTGCTTGTCTAGCAATGCTAGGATCGAGTCATGTCAGTCCAGGAACGCAAGGAACGCGAACGGGCGAGCCGCGAGCGCCTCATCGTGGCGACGGCCCGCGAACTCGCCGAACAGCAGGGCTGGGACGCGGTCACCACCCGCCGGCTCGCCGAACGCATCGAATACAGCCAGCCCGTCCTCTACAGCCATTTCCGCGGCAAGCGCGAGATCATCGGCGCCGTCGCCCTGGAGGGTGCCGCCGAGATGGCCGCGGCGCTGCGGGCCGCGACCTCCGCCGCAAACGGCCCTCGCACCCGGGTCACCGCCCTCGCCCGCACCTACCTCGACTTCGCCGAACGCAACCCGGCGGTCTACGACGCCATGTTCCAGCTCGACGGCGGCCTGGCCTTCGCGGCCGAGGACACCCCGGAGCCGCTGAAGGACGCCTTCGCCGCCCTGCTGGAAAGCCTCGGCGAGGTCGCCGGGGACGGCGTCCACCCGGGACTGTTCACCGAGGTGTTCTGGGCGGCCCTGCACGGGCTGGCCACCCTGACCCGGGCGGGACGGCTGCCGCCGGCGGAAGCCGAGCGGAGGGTGGAGCTGCTGGTGGACCGGCTCGCCATGTTCTGACACACCGTCCGGGCAGGCGGGCAGCCGGGGTCTTCCGGCCCGACTGCCGGCCCACGGCATCACCGCTCAAGAGCCACCGAACCGAGAAACTGCCGGCACGAACGAGAACGAGTGGGAATCCGACAGCTTCAACGCGACAGGACACCCGGCTCAATCGGGCTGTACGTATGTCGCCGCTCGTGGTGACAGAAACCATGTCCGGGTGACATCCACCGTGTCCCGGCACACACAAACCGGCGTTGGTCCAACTTCGGTGGCAATCGGTCCATCTTCGTTGTCACAGGAGTGCGCCACGAGGCGCTATGGCCCCGCGTCGGATCTGGCCGTCCAGGGCGAGTGCCTGGTCCCCGCCGACGGCGGTCGCCAGGCACTGCTGGAGCTGCACCGCGGCGTCCTGGAACGCGCCGTCGATGGCCCCGACGGCGACGGCGCCGCCTACTTCTGGCAGATCGCCGCCCCCTACCGGCTTGGTCCCGGAGGTAGCCGGCTGTACGCGACCTGGCGCTCGATCACCGGCGACCAGGCCCCGGAGGTCACCGTGGGCGCCGCGCCGGACCGGTGGGTCCGGGACCACTGCGACGCCCTGCACGCCACCGGACGCTACGACTTCCCCACCCTGCGCTGTTCCCTCGTCCAGGGCGACTTCGGCGCCGACACCACCGTGGTCGACCTCGTCAGCCAGCACTATCGGGACGCGGTGGCCGCCGTCCTGCCGCGAGGCTTCGCCCTCGACGGCGACGAACTGCGCGGACCCCACCCCACCCCGCCATCGACGCCGACGTCCGCGGCGCGGTCCACAGCATCGACCTGGACGCCGTCATCGCCGCCACCGCGGCCGCGCCCCGCGACCTGATCACCACCGCCGCTGTCGCCGACCTGATCGGCGCCTCCTCCGCCGACAGCGCCCGACACACCCTGTCCCGCTGGGGCGTCACGGCCGCCGACCACCGCCCCAGCAAGGCCGGCCGCCTCCAGGCCCTCTACGACGCCGACCAGGTCCGCACCGCCCAGCGCAGCCGCCCCGGCCGGGGACGCCGCACCGGCACGACCTGACGCCACCCGTATCCAGCGGCCCCCAGCAGCGTTGGACGGCTGTGAGCAGCTCTTCTCACTACCGTTATCGACAACACAGGAGGAACACGTGGCTCAGCTACTGAGAGTCCAGAACATCACCGTCTCGAGTGACGGGATCGGTGCCGGTGAGGACCAGACCCTCGAGAGGCCATTCGGTCATGTCGATCCCGAGAGGCTCTTCTCCTGGGCCGGCGCCACGGCGAGCTGGCCCAACCGCACCGAGCCCGGCGGGAGCCGCGGTCTCGACGACTACTTCACGCGGGACTTCACCCACAACATCGGCGCCGAGATCATGGGCCGCAACAAGTTCGGACCCCAGCGCGGGCCCTGGCAGGACCATGACTGGCTCGGCTGGTGGGGCGAGGCGCCCCCGTTCCACACCCCGGTGTTCGTCATGACCCACCACAAGCGGCCTTCGTTCTCGCTCTCCGACACCACGTTCCACTTCGTCGACGGCGACCCGGCCACGGTCCTCGAGCAGGCGCGGGAAGCGGCGCAGGGCAAGGACGTCCGACTCGGCGGCGGGGTTACCACCATCCGGCAGTTCCTCGACGCCGACCTCGTCGACACCATGCATGTGGCGGTCTCGCCGGTGAAGCTCGGGTCCGGAGTACGACTCTGGGAGTCACCCGATGAGCTGCTCGACCGGTTCCACCTTGAGGTCGTGCCCAGCCCGAGCGGCGTAACGCACCACCTGTTCTGGCGAAAGTGACACGAGGGCTCACTCAGGGATGTCAAGCAGTGGCGGCCGGCCCGTCCGGTCCAGGCCGCGGCCGGCCCCGCAGGAACAGACGCCAGCGCAGGTCTCTAACCTGGGGCGATGCGACTGCCGTCCTTCCGCGCCGCCACGAGCCCGCCCCGCTGTCCCCGCAGATGCAGGTCCTCCACGACCGGGCGCGAGACCTGCGCTGAGAGGTCACCTTCCAGCGCGGCGATTCCCCCGAGGCCCGGGAGCTGGACGAGGTCAACGCCCAGATCGCGGAGCTGCGGCTGATTGAGGCACAGAGGACCGCTGCGGCCAGCTGACCGGGGCGTGGCAACTCAGAGCGGGTCGCCGCTCCAGCGCCAGGTGCCGGCGGGATCGGGCTCGTACCAGAACCGGCCGCCCGGGTAGAAGCAGCCGCAGGCCACCAGGGCGACGCCAGGCCCGGGCGCGGAGCCGACACCTCTCACCGGGCCATCGGCGGCCAGCCGCCCGCAGCCCGGCACGGGTCACGGTCGATGTGGAAACGCGGAACGGCGCCCGGGTCCTGGCCGGGCTCCGGCAGCGGACCGAACCAGGTGTGCCCTTCGCCGGTGATCCGGTCCCGGCAGTGGGCGCAGCGCCACCGCGCCGGCGTCAGCTCCCACGCCGCTTCGAGGTCTTGGAGCTCCTGGGCGGTGTCGCCCTGGCTCGCCGTCCTGGCGGCCGTCGTGGGCCATCGCGGCATGATCTTCGAAGCCCGTGCGCGGGCTGGCCCCAGCTCCGGTGACGCGCAGCGCGCACCTGCGCGAGCTGCCTGGCCTCCCTCGACGAACAGCGCTGTGGGCAGGTCGGACAACGCCTGGATCCGCACCTAACCGAGTGCCGGAGGGTGCTCGGCTGGACGGCGTCCCCAGGCCGAGATCAGCGGCGCGAGTGTCAGGTCGAGTTTGCCCGCGTGGATGGCGGCCAGGTGCGCGTCGATCTCGGCGTCGTCGGCCAGGCCGGCCGCGAGCAGCTCGCCGCGCACGTGCCGGATGGTCGCCGCCTCCAGCCGGTCGCAGGCCAGCCCGCCGACCGGGAAAGAGCCCGCCGCGGCGACATCTACCAAGCCGGCCTCACGCAATGCCCGCGGCAGTGTCCGGCCGTAGCGCAGGTCCGCGCCGCGGCGCGCCAGCAGCTCCCGGACCGCGTCGCGCAGCCGGTTGGCCCGCCGCTGCGCAGGGCCGCTGTCGTCCAGGCATGCCAGAGGCTGCAGAGCGGTATCGGCGTCCTCGACCAGCAGCCAGCCGCCGGGCCGTAGCGCTGCCGCCATCGTGGCCAACGCCCGAGCCCGGTCCGGTACATGGACCAGCACGAGCCGGGCGTGCACCAGATCGAACGTCCCCGGCCCCGGGGGCGGATCAGCGGCGACGTCGTGCTGGCGCACCTCGTACCCGTCGCCTGCCTTCAGCCACGACGGGTCGATGTCCGTGGCCAGCACGTGCCCGGTCGGACCGACGGCCGCCGCGAGCGCCTCCGGGATACCGGGGCCACCGGCCCCCACTTCCCAGCAGCGCGAGCCAGCCCTGACCCCCAGTCGATCGAAGTGCCCGCGCGTCACACCGTCGAACAGCTCGGCCAGCCAAACGAATCGCTCGCCCGCCTCGGCGCGCGCGTTGTCCAGCAGATACCCGCGGGCGGGAGCAGACTCTCCACCGAGCGCGGTAGTCCCGCCTATCGGATCCGGTCGGCCAACGACTTGCGGCGGGCGGGGCGAGGAGGTCATGACTACATGGTCAACCTCCCCAGGCCACCAGCGCCACGACGACGGGAGAGGGATATCTCACACAGCCAGCGAACCCCGCACGTCCTACAGCACGGTTCTGCACCGTCACGCGCCGGAAGGGGTACATGTATTCAGCCCCCACAGCCAGCGCACCAGGCGAGGGACAGCGCGCTGACCGGCCTCGCTGTTTCATGGCGATGGTCGGCTGAGCATGTGCCCGTGATGTCGCTTTCGCCGGTTCCCGGGGGGGGGTATCGGGTAGGGCTGCGCGTCGGCTGTCGTGCCGGGGACGCCGGGTTCCACGGGCCCGGAGACTGCCGGGTCCTCCTCTGGGTGCTCGGCGGGGTGGTTCGTGCAGGTCAAGTAGGCCTGGGCAAGGCCTGGATCCGGTGGAAGGCCTGGACGATGGCGCCGGCCCAGGGCCAGGAATGAGGGATCTTCAGGCGTCGACGACGCTGACCGCGCACCAGCCGGGCCGGGACGTGCAGGATGCGGTAGCGCAGGGTCTTGGGGGTGGCTTTGGCCAGGTCACCGTCAAGGGCGAGCAGTTGGAGCCAGGCGCGTAGGTCGCAGGCGATCGCGGTGGCGGTCAGCCAGCCGGTCCGGACCAGGGCCTTCTGCCTTCGCCACCAAGGAAGTTGGGCCACCGCCCGCACGAGCAGATCGATGTTGACGCCGGTGTCGTTGGCGGTGACGTTCCCCGGGTGCAGCAGCTGCGCGAGTTCCTCACCGGTGTTGTCGCACACCGCCAGGAACACATGGTGGCCGAAGGAGCCCTTGTATGTGCCGCACGCGCCGTCCTTGTCCGAGGGCGCGAGGATCAGGGAGCCGTCGGTGTCGATGACCGTCCATCCGGTCAGCTCCACCCCGTCCACCACCACCTCGGGGAAGCCTTCGGGCCGGTCGGCCAGGATCCGCCACACGTGGCGGCGCACCGCGGCGCGGGCCCGCTCGATCCTGCGCAGCCCGGTCACCGCCCCGGCGCGGGGCGGCCCTCCTGCTCAGGCGCGAGCGTCACTTCCGGTGCCCTCCATCGCCAGGGGGCGTGGTGCCGTCGGGGGACGGCGGGTCGGACGGCGGCGTCCAGGGCGCCCCGGGGTGCCCGTCACCACCGTCACCACCACCGCCACCTCCACGCCCTCCATCATTCGCGACCGTCTCCATCTCCGGCTCCTCTCCACACGGGCGGTCACCGCTCCGCAGGCCCCAGGACCGGGGGCGCCCCCGGTTCACTTCCTACGGAGTGGCATCAACGACAGCAGGGAGTAACTGCGTTATCACTCAACGCACTTGCGAGTTCTTGCGGGCATTCAGGCGAGGGCGTCGATGGCGTCGGTGATCAGCCGGCGGGCGGCCTCGCCGTGCACGGTCATCTGCGACAGCTCGGTGAACGCCTTCGCGTAGTCCGCGAGCTCGCGGGGCTGGGTGACGCTGATCTCCGCCGTCAGGGTCTCCACCGAGCAGCTGGCCGCGTCAAAGAGGTAGAACGCCTCCAGTGGCCACACCGCGCGCTCGGCGGCTGTCGCGGCGGGTCCTGAACGACGAGCCGGAACTCCTGGCCCTGCTCGCCGACGTGCTGGCCCTCGACGAGGACGTGGTCTGGGCGGTTGACGTCGCTGACGGCATGGCCGCGCTGTGGATCAACATCCTGCTCAACCACGACCAGCAGCTCGTCTACATCCCCGGTTTGGCAGTCAACCGCGCTTCCGCCGGCTACCGCGGCATGGGAAAGACCGACGCCAAGGACGCCACGTTCCCCGGGACTCGGGCAACATCAGCGGCAACCTGCACCGGCCCCGGCGCTACCACCGCGGCCTGCAACGCGTGTTCTACACATCCGCCTTGATCACTATTCGCAACTGTGACGCGTCCCGACGCTTCTACGAACGCAAGCGCGCCGAGGGCAAGAGACACGTCCAGGCGGTCCTTGCTCCGGCCCGCCGACGGGTGAACGTCCTGTGGGCCCTGTCGTAGGTGTAGGCGATCCTCCGGGCAGACCACGCACGGGCGAATGCCTCGTCCGGCTCCAGGCAGTCTTCGTCCCCGGCGTCCTCCGGGCGCCGGAAGGGGTCGGCGTAGTGCCGCCCGGCGACCTCGAACACGTGCAGATGGTCGTCGCCCCAGCCCATCAGCACCCGCAGGATCCCGTGCAGTTCACCGAGGGTGGCATCGGCGGGGACCTCCACCCGTCGCCAGACCAAAGGGTTCCGCTTCAAGGTGACCTTCAGTCGCAGTACGGGCGGGCAGCGCCGGGCGTCTCCCTCGGCCTCCACCTGCTCCGGGGCCGCGACGAGCTCCTCTGCCTGCGGATGGCCGCCGGCGCGGAGGAGCGCAATCCGCTCGGTCAGGTTACGGCGGCCGGCTGTACCCGACGTGTCGGGTACAGCCGGTTCCTTGTCACCGCGCCCTGACGCCGCGCGGGTGTGGGCGGTCAGAGGTGGTGCGCCACGAAATCGGCTACCTGCGTACCGAGTTGCTGGCCGGCCTGGTTGTCGACGGCGGTGTGCTGGCCGCCCCAGACCCGGCTGAGCCAGGCTTCGGTGGCCGCGGCCTGGAAGCCGGCGAAGGTTCGGGTGACACCGTTCGACGTCACCGCGAGCTGGTGCTGCGCGCCGTAGAGCCCGGTGAGCGTCGTCGCCGCGGCCTGGCTGAGAGCACCGTGAGCGCCAGGGTAGGACGGATCCGGGGCGGTCGGCAGCAGCGGGGTCCAGTTGGGATCGCCGACGATGCCCGGGTTGTAGTGCGCACCTCCGAGCCGGATGGCGGTCACGGGCCGCCACACGTGATAGACGTACTTGGCGTCGTACATCGCGATCGCGGTGTCGGCGAGCGACAGGTCGAGCCGGGCGAAGACCTTCACCGCCTGTGCCAGGCTCGCGTTCTGGGAGGTGACAAGGCCCTGCGCGACCTGGTTCCACACGTTCCAGACGGGCGTCGCCGCCCAGAACTTCGCGGCCGCGGTCTGATCGGGGGTGCGGGTGGTACTGGTCTTGCTGCCCAGGCCCTTGACCTCGTTCAGGGCGGACGCGTACGCGGCGGTGCTCACGGCCGGCGGCGCTGCCGGGCGGAACTGGCTACCGCTGGTCAGCACGAACGGCTTGACCGAGCCCCAGTTGCTGAACACCGGTGCGGGGAAGGCGGGCGGCGTGGGCCGGTAGTCACCGGGCAGGCTGCCGGGAGTGAACGGCGGCGCCTTGGTCGAGGACCCGTCAGTAGACCGCAGGCTGATCAGTTGGCGCGCGACCGCTGCTCCCACGCCGATGCCCGCCTGCTTGCCGGCGCCGTCGGCGATCGCGGACAACTGGCTGCTCAGCTGCTGATCCACGCCTGCCCGCTTGGTGGGGTACAGGGCGACCAGCACATCGTGGGCCGCCTGGTCCGCCGCGACGTCCGCACGCGCACCCTGAGGTGCCGACACCGAGAACACGTACGGGGGGTCCGCCCGGGTGATCGACACCACCGCGTCGTACTCGGCGGCCTGGAGCAGCGCGAAGCTGCGCGTGGGGTGGACGGTGGACGGTTGAGCCTTGGGATCGCTCAGGATGCCGATGAGCTCGCGGTTCCACTCCACGACCGACCTGCCGGACCCCGCAGCGGCGGTGCTCGTGGTCGGCGACTGGGTGGCGGTGGCGGTGGAACCGAAGGCCGGGCTGGTGAGTCCGGCCGCCAGCACGGTCCCGGTCAGGACGGCGAGTGTCTTCTGCTTTCCACTCATTTCGGTGGCTCCTTCTCGCTGGTGGCGGGCCGTGGCAACAGGTGGCCGTAACGCTTGGACCACCCGGGTGCACCACTTGGGCCGCTGCGGACCAGGGAGTTCAGGTACATGGGTGTGTGCTCTCTACTGATCAGCCCGCGAGGCGGGCCGGGTGGGGGTCGGTCATCCGGCCGGTGTTCCGTGCCGGGACCCGGCGTCGAAGACGTGCACGGTTTCCGGGTCAGCGCGGGCGTGACCGGCCGCGCGGTGGGGGCCCTGAGGGGCGCCGGAACCATCTCGGTCATCTCGGCTCACTCCTTGCGGGACGGGGGGAGGAGGGGGATCCCGGGGATCGGTGCTCGTCAGGTTCCACGGATGCCAGGGGCCGTGCGGTTCGGTGTGTAAGCACCTTTTACGAGATTTCAGAGGTTTATGGCATATGCGATGAGCGATCGGGAACGCAGGGACCCGGGTGCTCCGACAGCAACTCGCCGTGCCGCAACGACAGCTTGTCGGCGGCGGCCCGATCTGGGTTCTGGATCACTTTCCGTGCCAGGGCCACGGAGGGTCACCGAAACCTCGATCCACCCGTCGCCGAGAGTGTGCCCACCAACTGGCGAACTCCGGAGGCATGAACGGGCCGAACCGCATGGCGCCTGCCGCGCGTGAAAGTAAACAAGCGCTGGTATTCACGAGATCTCCTCCCCTGCCCCTCCCATCCGCAAGGAGTGAGCTGAGATGACCCGGCTACTCCCCACAGACTCCCGCCGTGTCCGCGACGCTCGTGTCCACGCCGCACGCCGAAGCCCGCAGCATCCCCGGTTCACACCCATCACGGGTGCGCCGCCTCCGCGAGGCTGCTGCCGACACCAGGCGCTGCTCACCTTGCCGGCGCAGGAAGCACATGTCTCCGCCGCCCGTCACTTCACGGCGGACCTGCTGGAAAGCTGGAGCATTCCCCAGGACGAGCGGGACTCCGCCGTCCTCATCGTCGACGAACTCGCCGCCAATGCCGCCCGGTACGGCCACGAGTGCATGACGCTGCAGCTGGCTCTCGACCACCACGTGCTGCACATCGTGGTCGTCGACTCCGGAGCTGACGTAGACCGCCCCAGCCATCACATCGCCCCGGACGAACACGGCCGTGGCAACGGTATCGTCGAGTTCCTCGCACAATCGACCGAGGTCCACCAAGCTCCGGAGGGTCGCGAAGTCCACGCCTGCCTTCAGCCCGGATCCACCGGTCAATAGCCGGTCCAGGGCCTGGACATGAGGGCGCGGATGCCCTCTGACCTGGGATGATGGTTCTTCCTACAGTTCCAAGTCCACAGATCGAGAGAACATCCGCGAGATGCAATCTTCCCATGCCGTCGCGGCGGTCCGCGCTGCCTTCGACGAGTCGAACCTGGTCGTGGATGCCGGGCTGGTCCCGCTGGTCCGCCTGGCCGAGCGGACCGGCCTGCCGGGGATGGTCGCGGCCAGGCTGCGCATCGACGGCGCAGGCAACAGCGGCGGGGCCAACCCGGATGCGAAGGCGATGACGCTGGTGGCGGCGATGTGCGCGGGGGCGGACAGCATCGACGATGTGGACCGGCTGCGGCACGGCGCGATGGGCAGGCTCTTCACCGGCGTGCGCGCGCCCTCGACCCTGGGCACGTTCCTACGCTCG
>NZ_JARZAJ010000060.1 GCF_029892105.1 Kitasatospora sp. GP82
GCGGTGATGTGACCCGGGCCACTAAAGCCCCTGGCGAGGCGATTTCAGGGGCTTGATGTCGGCGAAAGCCGGAAATCCGTCAGCGCAGGGGCAGAACCAGCTCGGACGGGTCGGCCGGGCTGGAGCTGAACGTCACGCTGCTCCCCGGCGGGGTGAGGCCGCCGTACATCGGATCCTTGGTGTCCAGGACCAGCGCCAGCCGGTGCCCGGCGGGCAGGTCGTACGCGGTGCTGAACAGCGAGACGTCCAGCGGGAAGGCCCGTCCCGGCTCCTTGTCCGACCAGCTCTGCGGGGCGTGCGAGATCAGCTTCCCCACGCCGAGGGCGTTCACGTCGTAGAGGTAGGCGAAGACCGTGCCCTGGGAGGCGGACGCGGTGACCGTCGTGTGCAGTCGCGCGCCGCCGCGGATCTGCTGCTCGGCCGGGTACGGCGCCGACTGCCACACGGCGCCGGCCGACCGGGGCAGCAGCGGGACGACGACGGTCGGCGGCAGGGCGGCGACCTGGTCGAGCGCCCCGGAGAGTTCGGCGACACCGCCGTCCGCACCCGAATCCGTGCCACCGACGACAGAGGTCTGCCAGCCGGTCCCGGCGGTGCCGCCGAGCGCCCCGGTGCCCAGGAGATTCGGGCCGCCGAGCCGCAGGCGGTCCGTCCTGGAGCTGACGGCCTGCCAGCTGGCGTAGCCCTCGTGCGCGCCGGTCGGCCGGACCTCCAGCTGCACCGGCTGTCCCTGATCACCGGTGCCTTCGGTGCCCTTGAGGTGCTGGTCGAGCCAACTCCGTGCGCTCGCCCAGGTCTTGTTGTCAAGCCCCAGCAGGCTCGTCAGCTCCTGAGTGGCGTGGTCTCCGGGGCGCAGCTCCAGCCGCTTGGGGCCGGTCAGTTGCTGGTAGAACGCGGTGATCTGGCTGGGGTTGAAGATGCTGTCGCTCCAGGCGCTGGCCAGGAAGACGGCCGTGCCATGGGCGTTGATCCGATCCACGTAGGTGGCAGGGGACCTGGTCTGCGCCCACTTGACGACCTCCGGAAGGTCGCGGTCGGCGAAGAGGTCGGCCAGTATCCGTGCGAACTCCGGGCTTTTGCGGCCGGTGGGCGCCTGGATGGCGGCCAGCAGGGCGGCGGCCTCCAGGTGTCTGGTCTGCCCGCTGTACAGCGAGTCGGCCAGGTCCCCCCAGCCGCTCAACGCCGCCACCGCCTTGACCCGGGGGTCGAAGGCGGCGCCCATCAGGGTCAGCCCGCCGCCCAGGGAGAGCCCGACCATGCCGATGCGCTGCGGGTCGGCCGGAGTGTGGGCGAGCGCCCAGTCGATGACCGAGGACACATCGGCCACATCGGTCGGCCCCGACACGTCGATCTCACCGCCGGAGAACCAGAATCCGCGCACGGTGTAGGTGACGGCGACGTAGCCGGCGGCGGCGAGCTGCTTGCCCTGGGCGATGTACTCCAGGTCGTTCTGCCCCCAACTGGCCGGCTGTACGACCACGGGGTAGCGGCCCTGCCGGTCGGCGCCGGGCGTGCCCGCGGCGGGGGTGAAGACGTCGGCCTTCAGGACGACGCCGTCCTTCATCGGAATGTCGGCCAGGCGGAACGACGACGCGGCGGCGGCCATGGTCGTGGCGGCGGCCCCGGGCCGCGGGGCTGCTGACGCGGGATCCGCGGTGAGGGCGCCGCCGAGGGCAAGTGCCGTGACAAGCAGGGTGCTTGTCGTCCGGTGTCGGCCGCGGTGTCCGCCGGTGCGGTGGGATCGCGTCATGTGGTGCTCCATCAGAATCAGACCGCGGGTGCCACAGCGGCACCCATCCGGTGCGGTGATCCGGAGCATATGGACATGTCATCGGCCCTGGCGAGACGATGATCAGCCAAACTTACTCATGAGTAACGCGATGTCGGCCACAACCCTCCGCAGCAGGCGGTCGAGAGTCCGGCCGGTCACGCCCGGTACTGCCCGATCGGGCTCAAGTGCCCGTCGTATCGCGCTCGATGGGCAGGTGACGCGGGCCGCGCAGGACGGGGCTGCGCCGGTAAGGGGGCGGGTCCTCGACCAGGCGGGGATTGTCGAGGTGCCGGATGAGCGTCGTCAGGGCGAGTTGCACCTCCAGTCGGGCGAGCGGAGCGCCGAAGCAGCTGTGGACGCCACTGCCGAAGCCGAGGTGCCGGTTGTCCTCTCGGGTCGGGTCGAAGCGGTCGGGGTCGCGGAAGCGCAGTGGGTCGCGGTTGCCGGAGGCGAGCACGAGGATGAGCGGCGCACCCTTGGGGACGGTGGTGCCCAGGACCTCGATGTCGGCCAGCGGCGAGCGCTGCGGCAGCATCTGGACAGGTGGCTCGTAGCGCAGCAGCTCCTCCACCGCCCTGGGCATCAACTCGGGTCGGCGGCGCAGTCGTTCCAGTTCCTCGGGGTGGCGCAGCAGGGTGAGCACTCCGTTGGTGATCAGGTTGACGGTTGTCTCGTGGCCGGCGATGAGCAGCAGCACGGAGGTGGCCATGATTTCCGGCTGGGTGAGTCGTCCGTCGGGGCCTTCGTCGTTGACGAACGCGGAGAGCATGTCGTCGGACGGGTGGCCGCGGCGCTTCTCGGCGAGTTCCCCGAGGTAGCGGCCCATCGTCCGGCGGGACTCCAGCCCTGAGCGCTGGCGCTCCGCGAGGTCCTCCCCGGGGGTGGGGTCGAAGCTGGCGATGATCTCCTGCGTCCAGGCGTGGAACCGGGGCTCGTCCTCGCGTGGTACACCCAGCAGCCGGCAGATCACGGTGACGGGGAGCGGGTAGGCGAAGTCGTCGACGACGTCGATCCGGTCCTTGCCCCGGAGACCGGCGATGAGCTCGTCGGCGATCCGGGCGATCTCGCCGTGCATGGCGTCGATCCGGCCCGGGGTGTGGGGCGGGCCGAAGGGCCGCATCGCAAGGCGGCGGAGCCGGTTGTGTTCGGGATCGTCCATGGCGATGAAGGAGACCGGCAGGTCCTCCTCGCAGGTGGCGGCTGCGTCCGCAGCGGTGCGGTTGCGGCGGTCGGAGCTGATCCGCGGGTCGTGGAGCAGGGCTGCGATCTCGTGGTAGGCGCCGACCAGATAGCTGCCGTCCTGCTGACGCGTGACTCCGCTCTCGCGGAGCTCGGCGTACAGCGGATACGGGTCGGCGCGGTTGGCGTAGTCGGTGATCCGGTGGAACAGGGTGTCAGCAGCCATGCTCGGCGGCTCCTCATCGCTAGCGAGTGACGGTGGCATCAGCGCCGCACCAGGGTCAGGCGCCGGTCCGGCAGATGACCGGTGAGGGCGACGGTCGGACCGTGCGAGAGCACCGCCGGGTCCGGCACGTCGGAGGGGACGGGGGTCATCGGCTCGGGGCGGTCGGTGCCGACCGGCTCGGGCGGAAACGGCGCTGCCGTCTCGATCAGGCGCTGGTAGTACTCCAGTGACTTGGCCTGGTTCACGCTCACCGCCGCGGTGACCCGCCCCCGGTAGCCGTAGACGGCGACCAGCCGGGCCTCCTTCGGCGAGCCCTGGGCGAGGACCACCTGGTCGGAGAAGGTGGGCACGCCGACAGACTTGATGTTGAGTCCGAACTGGCTGGACCAGAACGCCGGCACCGCCAGGTGCGGGCGCCGGAGCGGCCCAGGGCTGACCATGTTGTGGGCCGCCACCTCGGCCTGCTCCACCGCGTTGCCCCAGTGTTCGAGGGAGAGCAACTGGTACTCGAAGAGCGGGTGCGGGAAGCGGGCCACGTCACCGGCGACGAAGACGTCGTCGGTGACGATCCCGTACATGTTGAAGGCGCGGCACCCCGCGTCGCAGGCCAGCCCGCGCGGGCCCGCGGCGAGCCCGGACTCGGCCAGCCACTCGGTGTTGCGGATCGCGCCCAGGGCGACCACGGCGATGTCGGCCTCGATCCGGCTGCCGTCGGAGAGCTCGGCGCCGGTCAGTCGGCCGTTGCCCGTTAGGGCGGTGACCGTCACCCCGCAGCGCAGATCCACTCCGTGCGCGCGCTGCAACTTCGCGGCGAGCGCGCCGAACGACCCGCCGAGTGCGCCGACCAGAGGCGCGGGACCGCGCTCGGCGACCGTGACGTCAAGGCCGCGTTCCCGGCAGGCGGAGGCGATCTCCGAGCCGGTGAACCCGGCCCCGATCACCAGGACCCGTCGCGGTCCGGCATCGAGGCGCTCGGCGATTCGGCCCGCATCCTCGCTGGTGCGCAGGGTGAACACACCGTCCAGGGCAGCCTCGGCGGGGTTCGGCCAGGGCCTGGCACGGGTGCCGGTGGTGATCAGCAGCCGGTCGAAGGGCAGCTGTTCGCCGTTGGCGAGGAGCACCCGTTTCTCGATCGGATCGAGGCCGGTGGCGCGCACACCGAGCTTCCACTGAGCGTCCACCGGACGGCGCAGCGGCAACCCGGTGTCCTCCGCGGGCACCCGTCCGAGCAGGACCTGCTTCGACAACGGCGGCCTGTCGTACGGAGGACGGGGATCCTCTCCGACCAGGGTCAGTGAGCCGGCGAAGCCCTTCTCGCGCAGTGTCTCGGCAGCGCGCAGCCCGGCCAGCGAGGCGCCGACGATGACGATCCGTCCGTCGCGCAGGTCACCGGACATCGGCGCCCGCCTCCTCGCCGACGAGAATGGCCTGTACCGGACACGCCGCCGCGGCTCGCCGGACCCGTTCGAGCTGGTCCTCCGGAGGCACCGGCAGGTACATCAGGGCTTCCTCGCCGTGCATCTCGAACACCTGCGGCGCCAGGAACGCGCACTGCGCGTACCCCTGACAGCGATTGAGGTCGACGACGATGTTCATCCAGAGTCACTCCGTCCCATGGCGACACCCGTTGCGTCCGTCCTACTACGGATCAGGTGTCGGTGCGGGTGGTGCTGCACCAACGGAGGGTTCACCCAGGGTCACCGGGAGCCGGTGGTCAGGCTTCCTGTGCCGTCGGGCGCACCATGATCTCGTTGATCGCGGCGTGCGGGGGCTGGGTGACCATGAAGGTGATGGAGCGGGCGATGTCCTCGGCGCGAAGCCAGGCCTCCTGCGGCACGCCGAGGAAGGAAGCGGCCCCGACGCCGGCTGCCATGTCCGTCATGGTCACACCCGGCTCGATCAGCCCGACCCGGACACCTCGCCCGGTCACCTCCTGGCGCAGGGCCTCGCTGAACGCGCCGACCGCGTGCTTGGTGGCCGAGTAGACGCCGCCGTTCTTCCGCACCACCCGGCCCGCGACCGAGCTGACGGTCACGAGATCGGCGACCCCGCGCGGGCCGTCCGCCGCCGCGCGCAGCAGGTGCGGCAGCGCCGCCTGCGATGTGTGCAGGACGGCCTTGAGATTGAGGTCGACCATCCGCTCCCAGTCCTTTGGGTCGCTCTCCTCGACGGTGTGCAGCGCTGCGTAACCGGCGTTGTTCACCAGCACGTCCAGCCGTCCGAAGTGGTCTGCGGCGTCCCTGACGGCCTGACGCGCCTGCGCCGCGTCGCGGAGGTCGGCGGTGAGGGCGACGGACGAGCCGCCCTGGTCCCGGATCGCCCCGGCCAGTTGCTCCAGTCGCTCGGTGCGGCGCGCGACCAGGGCGACGGAGGCGCTCTGCCGGGCCAGCGCCAGGGCGGTGGCCGCCCCGATGCCGCTGGACGCGCCCGTCACCAGCACCGCACACCCCGACAACGGCGCACCGCCGGCATCGGTGGCGTCCGTGCTCGTCGCCGACTCGGCCCTGGTGTTCCCGCTGTCCGGGTCCCTCGCACTCATGATCGCCCTTCGCAGTTCGTCCGGTTGAAGCGGCTCGACGGTGGTGCCCGCTCTCAGCAGCTTGCACCACGCAGCCCGGGACCGCCTGCTCCGTACGAGGAGCACGGCCGCCGCCGCGAGCAGGACCACCGCCGCAGCAGGAGCACGCGGCCTCGGCCGTCGAAGACCTGGAGCTCGCGGACGACGTCCGTTGAACTTGGGGCCCAGGTACCCGGCGTCGCAACCGCCCGTCCCCGTAGAACGAGTAGCTGACGCTGCCGAGCGCAACATCGCGGCCTTCGGCTGATCCGTCCGGAGGCGAGTCGGGGATGGCGCGCAAGGCGTGCCATCCCCGACGGGAGTGTCCAGCCGCCTGGCTCAGCTCGATCCCTGGGTGAGGGCGACCGAGTCCGGGACCTGGACGACCTCGGGAGCGGCCAGCGGGACGATCCCGAGCATCTGCCCGATCACATAGTGGGCCGACATCATGGCGCCCTCCTGCCAGCCGGGGAGGGGAGACGCCTGATCGCCCATCACGTAGAAGCGGTCACCGCCCTCGGGCTGGAGCAGTTGCTTGTACGCCACCATGTGGTGGGCGTTCCGCGGGTCCCAGGCGGCCCAGCCGCCGAGCTGGTGGGGGACCTTGTGCCAGGCGATGGAGACGCCCTTGGCGGAGGGGACGATGTCCTCGTCCTTGAACTGGTGGTGCAGCCCGATGGCGCCCTTGCGCGCGTCCTTGAGGCGCTCCTTGGGCTTCAGGTTGCCGAGTTTGACGGCTTCGTCGTCGAAGTTGTAAGCGCCCGTCAGGGTTCCCTTCTCCGAGAAGTAGTCGTTGGACGGGTACCACATCTGCGTGATGTTGTGGTCGGTCCAGCTGATGCCGCCGTAGATCATGTCCGGGTAGTACTCCCAGAACCGCTCGTTGGCCTGCCAGCCCACCTTGCAGGTGTTCGCGAAGCCCACGGTCCGGATCGCCTCGTTGAACTCCCGCGAGAAGTTGAGCAGGTCGATGTCCAGGAGCACCGGCAGTGGGATGCTGCTGACGCAGTAGTCCGCGACCTCGCTGCACCCCTTGCCGTCAAGCGTGTAATCGACCGCGACACCTCCCTTCTCGGGGAGCGTGATCGCCGTGACCTGGGCGTTGAGCTTGATGATCTCGCCGAACTTCTCCTCGATCTCCTCCGCGAACGCGTCGACGATCTTGTCCATGCCGCCGACCGGCTGGAACATCGTGGCCTGCCACAGGTAGTCGGCCGGCTGGTAGAAGTGCTGCTTCCAGAACTCGGACTCCACCAGCTCCTGGAAGCCGAGCGGCGGTGCGGGCTTCGGGAAGTCGTGGACGTCGAGATCCTCCGAGTACCCGGACCGGGTGGAACCGTGGTAGTCGCCGTTCTCGTCCAACGGGCCGAAGACTCGCAGCAGGTCGAGCAACTGCCCGGTGAACGCGTCCTTTTCGACCAGGGTCTCGGCGAGGAGCGCCGCGAGGTGGCCGCGGGTGTCGTTGGCGACCCGGCGGTTGCGCCACCGCGTCGACCTGCCGTTGGACAGACGGACCAGGTTGGCCGTCGTCTCCATGATGTACGGCTCCAGGTCCACCTCGAAGTCGCGGCAGTACTTCAGCACCCGGCGGTGGTGGTACGGGATACGGCCCGGGCCGAGGTTGAGGTACAGGTCGTCGTCGAAGGCGCACCTGTGCGTCTCGACCGGCTCCCCGGTCGGGCCGATCTCGTAGAGCCTGTCCCCGTTGCGGGCGGTGCGGTTGCGACCGCCGACCCGCTTCTGCGCTTCGAGGACCGTACAGCGGTAGCCGAGGCTGCTCAGTTCGTAGGCCGCCGTCAGGCCGGCGATGCCGGCGCCCAGGACAAGTACTGACGCGCCCTCTCGTGGGGCCGGGGGCAGGTCGAAGGACCCGGTCCAACCGGTCGCCTCCGGCCCCGCGTTGCCAGCCATGGCCTCCCGCAGCGCCTGTGCGGCGGCGCTGATGCCCGTCACGGGTGCCTCCTGTTGTTCTGTCTCCTGTTGTTCGCAGAATTCATCTCAGCCTCTCCTGCGGGTGGGTGATTCGTGTCTCGCCAACTGTTGGGCCGGTCGCGGAACGTGTGCGAACCGGCCCTTCGCGCCATCACCGAAGGGGCGCCGGCTTCAGGCGTTGAGGGTGGTGGCGTTCCACCAGCGTTCGTCGCGGAGGGCGAGCGTGATCGGCACAGGCTTGGCCGAGCCGCGATGGAGCAGGGCGTCGTAGGAGCGGCCGGGCAGCGGCCTGGTGGTCCAGGGCTGGCCGCCGTGGCCGTTGTCGGGGACGGCGGGGATGGTCACCTCGACGGCGTTCGCCAGGTCTTCCCGGGTGACACCGTCGGGCACTCGCTGAAGGGTGATGATCTGTTCGAAGTGCGGGCGCTTGACCAGGCGGTGCGCGATATGGGCCTCGTCGCCCTGGCCGTAGATCAGATAGGTGAGGTGTGCGGGGAAGTCCTCCTCACTGAACCGGCGGAAGTTCAGGACCTTTTCGATCCGTGCGGTGAAACCGCCCGAGATCGGCTCCCAGATCCGGTCCTCGCCGTTTCCTGTCTGGGTGACCCGGTCGAGCCGGGCCGGGTACTCGGTGACCGATCCGTCACCGATCGGCGGCAGCACCATGTCCTCGGTGTTGCGCACCGCGTGGAAGCTGTTGGGGTGCTCCGCCTGGTCCTTGAGGTAGGTGTCGATGATGTCGGTGGGCAGGTCGTACTTCACCACGACCTGGTAGCGGTGCTCGGCCATGCCGAACATGGCCAGGTGGTAGCCGTGCACGGCCTCCCGGCCGGCCAGGATGAAGGAGTGGACCGAGGGGTCCTCGTGGTCGTGGTCGTGACGGGTGGTCATACGGATTCCTTTCGGGTGATGTGCGGGAGCAAGGTGTGTCGGCGCTGCCAGAAGGGCCGGTCGGCCCAGCGACGCTCCAGGGCGTACACCGCGTGGTGGTTGCGCCGGTACGCCGCGAGCAGCGCGGCGACGTTGCTGCGGTAGGAGGCGAGGGCGCCGTCGTCGCCGTTGAGGTGGGCATGGACGGCCGAGGCTCCGGCCATCCCGGTGTAGAGGGCGGTGAGGATGCCCTGGGAGGAGATCGGGTCGAAGGCCGTGGCAGCGTCTCCCACGGCGATCCAGCCCGCGCCCGTGGGGGTGTCGAGGTGGGAGGAGTGGGCGGGTGCCCGTCTGGGCACCGCGTCGGCGGGCAACGGATGGGCGTCCGCCCGGTCGGTGATGTACCTGGTCTGCCGGAGCAGTTGCCACAGACCCGAGCGGCTGAGCAGTGCGGGTGAGGCGAGGTCGGCGTCGGTGAAGTACGCCACCAGACGCCGACCGCTTGGCAGGAGTGCGGTGTACCACCAGCCGTCTGCGGTGGACTCGACGAGCGAGGAGGTGTCGGCCGCTCGGACGGCGGGGGCGGGTGCCAGCTCCAGGCAGGTGGCGAGCAGCCGGTCGGTGCGGCGGCGGCCGGCCCCGCCGGGGGAGGCGATCGCCCGGCTGCGGCCGCTGGCATCCACCAGCCAGTCGCACCGAACCACCCGTTCCGAGCCCCGCCCGCGCAGCGCGAGTACCCACCTGCCGTCCGAGTGCCGCTCCTTCGGGCGGACCGCGGTGCCCTCCGCCAGCTGGACGCCCGCTGTGCGGGCCGCCTCGCGCAGGCACTGGTCGAACCGTCGGCGGTCGAGGTGCCAGCCCGGCCCGTTGGGGTCGCGGATGAAGTCCACACAGCCCAGCGCGGTCGATCCCCAGGACGAGAGGTTGGAGTAGCAGGTCGTGTGGCCGGTCGCGACGGGCCGTTCACCCGCACCGAGGTCGTGCAGCAGGACCCGGGCTGCGGACGGCAGCGCCTCCCCGATCTTGGCAGGCCCCGTCCCTGCGTTCGCGAGCAGGACTCGCCGGCCCGCTCGGGCGAGGGTCAGTGCGGCGGCGGCACCGGCCGGACCGCCACCCGCGACCACCACGTCGTAGCTCTCGGCGCCCGGGACGGCGCGGTCCGGCATCAGACGTTGTCGCGGAAGGGTGCGACCTTGTCGATGAAGCCGGCCGTCACCTCTTCGGCGGTGTAGCCGCTGACCGCGATGGCCTGGTTGATGGCGACCGATGCGATGGCCGGGTCGGCCGCCTGAGGCACGTGCAGGGTCACCAGGTTCTGGGTGAGAGGAATGCCCGTCAGATCGATGGACGGCGTCGACTCCACCTGGATCCGATCGGGGAAGTCCGGGGCCCCGTCGCGCACTTCGACGATGCCGAGCCGGTACCAGTCGTCGATCATCTGGTTGAGCTGGTCGGTGTTCTGCCCGCGGAGTCCGCGCAGCCACACGGCCCGCCGCTCGAAGGCCTCGATGCGCTCGGTCAGTGGCCTTCTCTCGTTCGTGACCACCCGGTAGTCCTCCTCGGTGAGCACGTGGTTGGGCACGCGGGCCGGCCAGAAGCTGGGCAGATACGGGTCGTGGCGCGGGCTCAGGGCCAGCTCGTAGCCGGAGCGGCAGCTGGCGGTGTCGGTCTGCCACGGCACGGCCATCCACCGGCTGAGGTCGCCCGGCGCCTGGGCGTACAGCGGGCCGTTCACCGACAGCGCCGTCTCGGGGGTGAGCACCGTTCCGTACGAGGGCTCGGGCTGCTCGGGAGAGCGGTGGCGGATCCGGAACGGAGCCATGTACATGGAGGGATGCCGGATCGGCCAGGTGACCTCGCAGCCGGGGTGGAAGGCATCGGCGAGGCAGAAGTCCAGCGCGGCGCGGTCCAGTGCGGCGGGCTGCTCGCCCAGGGGGACACTGTCGAGGTCGGGCGCCGGCCCGATGGCTCCGGCCGTGGCCCAGTCGTCCTCGAACTCCCCGTCGGCCCAGTACTGGAACATCCGGTACTGGGTCGGGGAGAACGCCATGTGCTGAAGTGGCGTACGCGGCGGAACGGCCATCCCGTCCCCGTACAGCCAGGGCCAGGGGACGGGCGAGCCGCCGTCGCGCTCGAAGTTCCGCAGTGCGTTGAACACCTGACGGCGCAGCGCCCGGCGGGCGGGGGCGTTGTTGCTGAGGCGCTCAAGCATCTCCGGGGTGGTGAAATGGCCCAGGCCGTTGTGCCCGAAGTACCCGGCGAAGCCCTGGTTGACCCACTGGTGGTCGCAGAAGCGCCGCAGCACCGGTGCGATGTGGTGGGTGAAGGAGACCTTCGCCGGGAAGGGCAGCGATCCGGTGGTGACGAACACGTCGTACAGGAGGTCGTAGAGGGTACGGATGCCCTTCAGCGCCGGCGCGTAGTTCGGCGGGCCGACGAGCACCCATGCGGGATCGACCGGCACTTCGCGGTCCCCGAGGGTGACGGTTGCCGTGACTGGGCCGTCGCCGGTGTCGTCGTGCCAGCCCTCGTTGTTGGCGTATGTGGTCACCGGCTTGCCGTTGTAGGAGGCCGACTGGCCGAAGCCGCCGAACACCAGAAGGCGGCCGTCCTCGTCGGTACGCAGCTCGCCGAGGTAGACCTCCTTCCCCATGAAAGTGCCGTTGCGGAAATGGAAATCCGGGCCGGAGATGTTCCTGCCGGTGATGCTGATCGGGCCCGGATCAATGATCAGGTCCTTCCGGAGATCCCCGGTGATCTCCTTGTTGCGCAGCTCGGCCGGTTTGGCGAGTGCGGCATCCGGAATGTCCAGTGCGAGCTGGAACTGGTACCACGCGGACTTCTTGTTCGCCAGGTGCGCCGTCCACCGGATGTCGGCATTGTCGGGCGTGAGTTCGGCGACGACCTGGCCCTGCGCGTTGTATCCGTAGACCCGGAAGCGCGCCACCTCGCGCTTGACGGCCCCGGCTGCGTCCTTGTGGAAACCCGGCTCCTTCGGCTGGGGGTCGGGCACTTCGGGGGCGGTGAAATATTCCTCCAGCGAGTTTCCGACCCGCGCGATTCCGATGGCGGGATGGATCGCGGCACGCACGATTTCGTCGAGCATCTGGATGCTGCCTCCGACATTTGGGGGTTGGACCCGATGGGAAGAAGGTTCGTCGGCGGAAGACTATTGCTCGTAGATCCAGCTAAACGCTACGGACACGAGTAATCACTCGAAGGAGTGGTATGCGGAAATCTCCCGGGTGTAGCAGGCGGGCAGTCGACGGAGGGGGCTGCCGGGGGGTGTGAGGGGCGAGGTGGGGTGAGGTGGGGTGAGGGTTTGCTGGCCGAGACGATCCGCGGCTGGCTGGTGCCGGTCTTCGCGGACCAGCAGTCGGCGGACCCTGCGGAAGCCCGGGCGGTGTTCCTCCAGCAGCTGCTCGAGCGGCTCTCCAACGCCTACGCCGCCCGGGCGGTGCTCAAGGTGCGGGCCCAGGTCTCGGCAGACGTCTGGGCCTCGGCCGTGACACGGTGGTTCGACCGGATCAAGCCCCAGGACGGCGGCGATCTGACTCTCGATCTGACCGTCATGTCCAACCTCACCCGCCACCCGATGCCGCTGCTGCGCCTGCGCGGGCTCTACCTGCCGATCACCCAGGTCGGCTAGGACCTGTTCCGGTGCCGTCAGCGGGAGAGCTGCCACACCACCTCGACACCCGCCTCGCCGGAGGCGGCGGGGCCCTCCGGCTTCGGGTGGCGCTCGCGCTCGATGAAGCCCAGACGCTGGGCGACGGCGGCGCTGGCGGTGTTCGCGACGTCGGTGTGGATCTCCACCCGCTCCACGTCGGGCAGTGCGAAAGCCGCGCCGACCAGGGCGGCGGCGGCCATCGTGACCAGGCCGCGCCCTGTCCAGGCGGGGTGGATCCAGTAACCGATCTCCACCCCGCCGGGGCCGACCCGGCGCATCAGGGCGCAGCTGCCGACGACCTCACCGCCCGCCGTGATCGCGTAGTTGTACGCATCGCCGTCCGCCCACTCCTGCTCGCTGCGGCTGGTGTAACCGACCGCCGAATCGAAGTCGTGCCCGGCTGCCCAGGGCATCCACGGCAGCAGATGAGCCATCGACTCGGTGACCAGACGGTCCATGGTCTCGGCGTCGTCGGCGCGCCAACGGCGCAGTACAACCTGGTCATGACTGATGATCTCGGCGGGCTGTTCCATAAGCGAGATCCTGCGCGGTTGTCGGATGATCGACAAGCCCATTTGTCGAGAAGCCGGGATCGCCGCTGCCGTGGAGCGGATCAGCTCGGGGCGCCGAAGTCCTGTGTCCACCAAGGGCCGCCGCTGCCCTGGTGGACGCCGACGCCGAGTTCGGTGAAAGCGCAGTTGAGGATGTTCGCGCGGTGGCCGGGGCTGTGCATCCAGGTGTCCATGACGGCGGCCGCGTCGCTCTGGCCGCGCGCGATGTTCTCTCCCCAGGTGCTCCAGCGGTAACCGGCGGCCTCGATCCGGGCCTGCGGACCGGCACCGTCCGGGTTGGTGTGGTCGAAGAAGTTACGGGCCGCCATGTCGTCCGACTGCCCCTGTGCGGCGGCCCGCAGCTTGGCATTGTCCCGGACCGGGGCACAACCCGCTGTTGCGCGTTCGGTGTTGACCAGGTCGATGACCTGCTGCGATATCGAGGTCGGTGCCGGCGCCGACCGGGCCGTGGTGCTGGAGCGGCTCGCACTCGGGCTGGCCGGGCGCGGGGTGGCCGTCCGGGTCGGCGAGGGGGCGGCGGTGCTGGCGGCGGGCGACGGCGTCGCCGAAGCCGTGGGGGAAGGTGCCGACGAGGCGGAGGCGGAGGCCGACGGATCGGCCGTGGACGGGAGCGCGGGGGCGATCACGGGCGTGGTGAGGGCCGACGCGGGAGCAGCGAGGGCATCGGCCTGGGGCGTCGGTGCGGCGGGCTGCTGCTCCTGCTCGGCGGCGACCACGCCGATCGCGGCGACGGTGACGGCCGCCGTGCCGAGTGCGGTCAGCAGGAGGCGGCGCCGCTTCGGCTGTACCCGGTGGCGGCGCCCGGCGTGCTGCCCGGCCCGGTGGCTGACGGGGGTGGCGGGTCGCTCGGCCGTGGTGATGGGCGAACCGGCCGACTGCGCAGGGGCCGACCAGTCGGCGGCAGGCCGGCCGGCGGAGGGGTGGCCGGCGGCGGGGTGGCCGGCGGAGAACCGGGCCGAGAAGGCGGCCGGGAGGGCGGGGTGGCCGTGGGGGACCGGGACCAGGGCGAGACCCGCGAGCAGGCCCTCGGCCGGGACCAGGCCGTCCTGGTGCTGTGCGCACAGCATGCAGTCCCGGGCGTGCCTGGCGATCCGCTTGCGCCACAGGGCCGCCGGTGCACCGTCCCAGGACGCGGTCACCTCGGCGAGCTGCGGGCAGCCCGGCGTGGTGGTCAGAGCCCGGACGACGACCCGGGCTGTCTCCAGCTGGGTCTTCATCCGCTGTACCCGTACGGCCGTGTGCTGGGGCGACAGTCCCAGGGCGCCCGCCAGTTCGGCGCGGCTGAGCTCACCGGCGGCCTCCTGCCACCACAGGGCGAGCAGCTCGCGGTCGTCGTCGTCCAGCCAGCGGGTCGCCTCCGCGACCTCACGGCGCTGGCCGGAGAGACCGAGCCGGACGATGGTCAGGTTCACGAAGTCCGCACCGGGGTCGGCCGGTTCGCCACCGCCGGGGCTGTGCGCACCGACGCCGTACGTCCCCGAACCGTACCCGCCGACGCCGGGCACGGTGGTGTGCGCCTGCTGCGTCTGGGCGGCCTGGTGGCGGTGGCGGATCTGGTTCATCGCTATCGCGACCAGCCACGAGCGGAAGCTGGCCGGTTCGCGCAGCGAGGGCAGACCGTCCACGGCCCTGAGCATGGTCTCCTGAACGACGTCGTCGGTGTCAGGGTGCCCGGAGAGCGCCCGGCCCACGATGTTGTACACCAACGGGAGGTGGCTGCCGATCAGTTCGTCCGTGGCGTGCCGGTCACCGGCCTGCGCCTGCACCACTGTTGCCGCGCCGCAGTCCCTGTCCATCGTGTGGTTCACCTTCTCCGTCGGCCTGTCCGTTCTGCCCTGTCGTAGTAGGAGACCCGATGGTCGGCGTCCGATAACAGAAATCCGGCACGCCGTCGGAGGTGACCGTGGTCACACAGCCTCTTCTCCCGGCCCCCTGGCCGCAGCGCGGTGGACTCGGCTCAGGGCCAGAGCAGTGTCCGGGACCAGGCGCTCGGGGCGGCCCCCACCTCGTTGCGGGTGTAGTGGACCCGGACGTGGCGCCGGGAGGCGTCGCCCTGCCAGAACTCGACCTCCCGGGCCCGCAGGGTGTAGACGGTGTGGCCCGGCGCGACGAGCTTCGGGTCGGCCTCCAGACGCTGCCGGGCCTCCCGTGCGGCGCTGTCGTACGCGTCGAGGGAGCTGAGCGGTTCGCTCTGGTGGCCGACGAGGCTTGCGGCCCGAGACCAGGGCGAGCGGTCGAGGAAGTCGACCGCCGAGTCCTCCGCCGACGCCGCTTCGACCACACCGCGTACCCGGACCTGCTGGCCGAGTAGCGGCCAGTACACCGAGATCGCCGCCCCGGGCCGCGCGGCCAGCTGCCGTCCCTTCGCGCTGTCGGCGTCGGCCGCGAACACCCAGCCCGCGCCCGGCACATCGAGACCTCGCAGGACCAGCACCCGGGCGTCCGGGCAGCCATCGGTGTCCACCGTGGAGAGGGTGACGACCTGTGGATCGAGGACCCCCGCGTGGAACGCGCCGGTCAGCCACTCGCCGAACAGTTCGGCAGGGTTGGCGGGCAGCCGGTCGGTCGCGAAGCCGGGGAGCTCGCGAGCCATCGGCGGGCGCTCCAGCAACAGCTCTGCCAGCGTGCCGTGCTCCTCGGCCCTCGCGTGCTCCGTCACCCTGACTCCCGTTCAGCAGCTTTCCGGGCCGGTGCCCGGCCGGTACCCGGCGGTGCGGGGCCGGCCCGCCGGCCGGTCCCAGGTCTGTACCAGGTCTGCACCAGGTCTGTGTCACCCTACCCACCCGGTCGGGCACCCGGGACGGCCGGTCCGGCACCGATGTCCCGTCAGCCGGCGACGGAACCGGCGTCAGGCCCCGCGTCAGGCCCGGCGCCGGGCCCGGGGGCGGCGTCGGTGAGCAGGCGGGTGAGCAGTTCGCGGCCCTGGGGCCAGGCACCCAGCCCGGAGTCGGAGTTGATGTGCCCGTACGCGCCGAGGTCGACGAACGCCGAATCCCAGCCGTCGGCGAACCGGCGGGCGCGGTCGGCCGAGCACCACGGATCGTCGCTGCTGGACACCAGCAGGCTCGGGAAGGGCAGTGGCCGCAGCGGGATCGGCCGGAAGGTGACCAGCTCCGGCACCTCGGCGGTCTCGATGTCCGCCGGGGCGACGAGCAGCGCGGCGTGGACCGTACGGGTGCGGGCTGCAGCCCAGTGGGCGACGGTGACGCAGCCGAGGCTGTGGGCGACCAGCACGATGGGACCCGGCCGGTCGGCCACGGCCCTTCTACGGCGGGATGTGGCGCGCGCAGCCGGACCGGAAGTCCAGCGTCTTCGCCGTCGCGGTGGAGAGCCGCCGACTGCTCTGGGCCCGCCCGGACGCGAACGGGCTCCGGGGTCTGACCCCGGCCCCCGGCCATCGCCTGCTGGCCAGCAGCGCCGCTGGTGAAATGGTCTCGCTGGACGCCGCCGACGGCTCGCGGCAGTGGTCCGTCCCGGTGGGAGAACTGTCTGCCATACGTGGCACGGACGACCGGCATGTCTACCTGGCGACCGGCGCAGGCGGTGTGAACGTGCTCCGGCTCGCGGACGGCGGCACGGAGTGGACGCTCACCCCGGAGCAGGGGGACACCTGGCGCTGCCTCTGGGTGGTGGCCGCCGACGACAACGTCCTGATCCTGCGCGACAAGGGTGAACTGACCTGCAACGCGACGCGCAGCGGCGAGCAGAGATGGTCGGCCGCGCTGCCGTTCCGCCTCGACCTGCGCTGCCGGCCGGTCCTGGTGCGTGACACCCTCTATGTCCCGGGAGGGGCCAGTGAGGGCGTCTGCGCGGTGGACATCCGGACCGGTCGGCTTCGTTGGACCTTCCGCGACTCCAGCCCCGGCGTCCAGGTGTGGACGCTCAGCACCGACGGCGAGCGCCTGTTCGCCGGCCACGACACCCAGCTGAACGCTCTGCCCCTGGCGGACTGAGAGGCCGGCTCTCCCGGCATACCGTCAATTCCGCCCTGCCGCCGCCTGCTTGATGGCCTCGCGGATGCGGAAGTAGGTGCCGCAGCGGCAGACGTTCTCGATCCGGTCGATGTCGGCGTCCGTCGGGTTCGGGGTGCGGCGCAGCAGGGCGACGGCGGTCATGATCTGACCGGGCTGGCAGAAGCCGCACTGGGCCACGTCGTTGTCCAGCCAGGCCTGCTGGACGGGGTGGAGCCGGTCGCCGTCCGCCAGGCCCTCGATGGTGGTGACCTGGCGGCCGGCGCAGTCCTGGACGGCCACCATGCAGGGCTGGATCTCCGCGCCGTCCAGGTGGCTGGTGCAGGCGCGGCAGACGCCCACCCCGCAGCCGTACTTGGGGCCGGTGACGCCGAGCTTGTCGCGCAGTACCCACAGCAGTGGCATGTCGGCCGGTGCATCGACGGTGACGGACTGGCCGTTGAGGACGAACTGGTAGCTGGGCAAGGCTGGTTGACCATCCATCGAGGTAGTGGAAGCAGAGTCAGAAGTTGATCGGGAAGCTGCGCGGCGACGTCCCGGTCGCGCGGGCGTAGGCGTTGGCGACGGCCGCCGCTGCGGCCGGGACGCCGAGCTCGCCCGCGCCGCCCGGTGAACCGCTCGGCGGCATCAGGTGCACCTCGAACTCGGGCGGGCTGTGCCGCTGGCGGGCGTACTTGAAGTCGGCGTAGCTGCCCTCCCGGACCGCCCCCTTGTCTATGTGCAGACCGGCCTGGAGGGTGACGGAGATGCCGTCCATCAGGGCGCCCATCAGCTGGGCCTCCAGGCCGCGCGGGTTGACGGCTCGGCCGACGTCGGCCACGGCGACGGCCCTGGTGACCCTGGGGTCGGCACGGTCGGTGGCGTCCAGCTCGACCAGGTAGGCGACGCTGGAGCGGTGCTCGGCGTGGAAGGCGATGCCCTGGGCATGTCCGGCGGGCAGGTCGCGGCCCCAACCACCGGCCTGGGCCAGCTTGTCGAGGACGGCCCGTCCGGTGGCATCCGGCAGCCGGTTGCGGCGGAAGAGCACCGGATCCTGGCCGAGCGTGCGGGCCAGCTCGTCCACCATGATCTCGTCGGCCACCCTGACCAGGCCCGAGTAGACCGAGCGCCAGCTGCCGGTGTGCATCTGCAGTGGTACCTCGGCGAGCAGTTGGGTGCTCACACCGAGTTCGTAGGGGAGTTTCTCGGTGAGCAGGAAGAACGCCTGGGAGAGGGTGATCCCGGCAACCGACAGGTCGAAGGCGGCGGCGGTGAGCGCCTCGCCGAGGCCGTGCCGGAAGTCGGTCTGCACGGTGGCCACCCGGTGCTCGTAGGTGAGTACCTGGCCGAGTGCGTGGGTGGCCCGGATCCGGTGGTGGCTGGCCGGGCGCATCCGGCCGTGCCGGACGTCGTCGTTCCTGGTCCACATCAGCTTGACCGGACGCCCGGCGGCCCTGGAGATCTGTGCGGCCTCAAGGCCGGCGTCGTGGAACAGCCGCCGCCCGAACGAGCCGCCGCCGCGCACCACATGCAGCGTCACGGCGGAGAGCGGCAGGCCGAGCTCGGCGGCAATGGCCTGCTGGGCGACGATCGGCGCCTGCGCCCCGAACCACAGCTCGGCCCGGTCCGCGCGGACGTCCGCGACGGCGGTGAGCACCTCCATCGGTGCATGGCTGACGAAGGCGAAGTCGAACTCGGCGTCCACATGCCGGGTGAGCAACGGGGGTATGAGGAAAGGAGGTTGGGCGGCACGCAGCTTGCCGCGGATGTCTTCGTCGGAGAGTGCGGCCAGCGGTCCCGGCTGCCAGGTGACCTGGACTGCCGCCTTGGCCTTCATCGCCTGGTCGAAGGTCTCGGCCAGGACGGCGATACCGGTGGGTATCCGGACCACGCCGAGCACACCCGGCATGGCGAGCGCCGCGGTGGCATCGTAGGAGCGGACGGTGCCGTTGATGGTCGGCGGACGGGAGACCACGGTCGGCACGGCGCCTGGTATGTCCAGATCACCCGTGTACTTGGCCTTGCCGGTGACGATGTCCCGGGCGTCTATTCGCCCGGTGCCCTGTCCGACCAGCCTCTGCTGGGCAGGCGGTTTCGGGGTGCCGGGCACGGCGGGGACGAGTACGGCGGCCGCCTCGACGGCGAGCGAGGCGTAGGAGGCGCTGCGGCCGTCGGGTGCCAGGACGGCGCTGTCCTGGGTGCGCAGCGAGCCGGCCGGCAGGGACCAGCGGCGGGCGGCGGCCGTCACCAGGCGGGCGCGCGCGGCGGCGGCCGCGGCCCGGACCGGGTCGTAGAGCGAGCGCACCGAGTTGGAGGCACCGGTCAGTTGGTTGAAGACCAGCTCGGGCCGGGCCGGGGCGAGGGGGACGTCCACATCGCCGAGCCGTGCGTCGAGTTCGTCGGCCACCAGCACGGCCATCGCGGTGGTCAGGCCCTGGCCGACCTCGAGCCGGGGGAGCTGCAGGACGATCCGGCCCGCCGCGGTGACCTCCAGTACCAGTAGGTGGGAGGTCGGCAGTCCGGCCAGGATCAGGGCGTCGCCCAGGTCGAGGAGGTCGGGTATGCCGGGCAGCGCCTCGGCGGGCTCGGCGTCGGCCGCCAGCTGGGTGCCGACCGCGAGGGCGGGTGCGGCGACCAGGTAGGTGAGGAATCGCCTGCGGCTGACGGACCGTGGAGTGGTGGGCGCGCTGATGGAAGGTCCCTTCCCGGGCTGCGGCCGGGCACTGCCCGGGAGGACGAAGCGGATCGAAGCATAAGGAGCATGAGTTGTCAGGTCAAAAACAACCCGTCAGGTCCTCCCGGTACGATCGAGCGCGGTCCTGCACCGGGCCCCGTGAGCCGGTCTCGCTGACGGCGAACGGCAGCTGACGGAGCCTCATCCGCTGTCCGGGCTGTCGTTCAGCCCTTCTCCTGCGCGGCTCTGATCTGCTCTGCCTCCACCCGGAGTTCGGCGAGCAGTCGACCGGCACTGCCGGCCGTGGTGGTCCTGAGCATCGCGACGCCGATCTGCCGCGCCAGGGCGGGGCCGTCGACCGGGCGGATCGCGATGTCCTCGCGGGGGTTTCCCAGCCCGAGGCGCGGGACGAGCGCCACACCGATTCCTGCGGCGACAAAGCCCTGGAGCACGCCGTAGTCGTCGGTACGCATCACATGGACCGGTTCGAATCCCTCCTGGGAGCAGGCCCAGGTGAGCAGCCGGTCGCAGGGATCCCAGTCGGTGGTCCCCATGATCCAGCCGTCCTCCCGGAGGGCGGTGAGCGGGACGCGTTCGAGCCGGGCCTGCGGATGGTCGGCGGGAAGGACGAGCAGCAGCGGATCCTCGAGCAGCGGGTGGAGGGTGAACTCCTCCTCCAGGTCGAGGCGGTCGCCGGGCTGGGAGAAGACCAGGGCCAGGTGCAGGTCCCGCGAGCGGAGCCCGGCGAGGAGGGTGGGCAGCTCGCCCTCCCGGAGGGAGATGTGAACCCCGCGCTGGTGCAGCCGCCGGACGGCGGGCGGGAGCAGCAGAGCCCCGGCGGTGGGGAAGGTGCCGACGCGCAGCGAGACGGTGCCGCGTGTGACCATGCCGCGCACCTCCTGCTCGGCGAGGCGAACGCGCTCCAACACCGCCTCGGCGTGGGGGAGCAGCGACTCCCCGATCTCGGTGAGGCTGGCTCCGCGCGGACCGCGGTGGAACAGCGGAGCGCCGAAGTGGGACTCCAGTGTGGCGAGATGGTGGGTGATGGTGGGCTGCGTGTAGCGAAGCGCACGCGCGGCACCGGCGAGGGATCCCTCGCGGGCGATGGCGCGCAGGACCTGGAGGTGGCGCAGCTCAAGCATGTGCGAATCCAGTGGGGGAGGGCCTCGGACGGTCCGGGAGCTATAGATTATCTCTGGAGGGATCCAGAGAAACAGGGAATTCCCCTTCACCCGGCCCACTGCGACGCTGATCCCCGTGATGAGCCGAACCACGGGCACCGCCCAGCAGAGCGCCCCCTACGCCGAAGCCGTCCGCCGCTGCGCCCAAGGGGACTGGCTGCGGCTGAACGTCCCCGGACACGCCGCCGATCCGAGCCGCTTCGACGCCCTCGCCCGCCTGGTCGGCGACGCGTCACTGCGCCTGGACGTGCCACCGCTGCTGGAGGGCATCGACCTCGGCACCGACAACCCGATGGACGAGGCGCTCGGCCTCGCCGCGGCTGCCTGGGGCGCGCGCAGGACCTGGTTCCTCACCAACGGCGCCTCCCAGGGCAACCGCATCGCCACCCTGGTCGCCCGCTCGCTGGGGGAGACCCTGCTGGTCCAGCGCAGTGTCCACTCCAGCGTGGTGGACGGCCTGGTGCTCTCCGGCCTGCGCGCCGCCTTCGTCCACCCGTCCGTCGACGCCGCCATGGGCATCGCGCACGGAGTGACCCCCGCCGACCTCGCCGACACCATCGCCGCCCACCCGGACGCGGCCGCCGCCTATGTGGTGACACCGAGCTACTTCGGCGCGGTCGCCGACGTCCGCGCGCTCGCGGACGCCGCCCACACCGCCGGGATCCCGCTCATCGTGGACGAGGCATGGGGATCGCACTTCGGTTTCCACCCCGAACTCCCCGAGAACGCGCTCGCGCAGGGGGCCGACCTCGTGATCTCCAGTACCCACAAGCTGGCCGGCAGCCTCACCCAGTCCGCCATGCTGCACCTCGGCGACGGCCCCTTCGGCGACGCACTCGAACCCCTTGTCCAGCGGGTCTTCAACCTGACCCAGTCGACCAGCGCCAGCGCGCTGCTGCTGGCCTCGCTCGATGTGGCCCGCCAGACGCTGGTCAACGGCCGCGACCGGATCACCGGCTCGCTGGACGCGGCGGACAAGATGCGCGCGGCCGTCCGCTCCGCCGGGCGATTCGGCGTGGTGAGCGACGGCTTCGACCGCTTCCCCGACATAGTGGCCGCCGATCCGCTACGGGTGCCGATCGACACCCGGGCCGGCGGTATCTCCGGCCACGAGGCCCGCCGGCGGCTGATGCGTGATCACCGGATCATGGTCGAGGTCGCCACCGATTCCGCGATCGTGGCGGTCGTCGGGGCCGGCGCCGCGCCGGAGGGCGACCGCTTCCTCGACGCCCTCCATGCGCTCGGGTCCCCGCTGGGCGAGGAGCCGGCGCCCAGCCGGCTTCGGCTGCCGGTCCCCGGTCCCGTCCGGCTGACCACCCGTGAGGCGTTCCTCGCGCCCAGCCGCACCGTCCCCGCCCGCGAGGCCGTCGGACGGGTCTCCGCCGACACCCTCGCCGCCTACCCGCCCGGTATCCCCAACGTCCTGCCCGGCGAGGTGATCACCGCCGAAGTCGTCGACTTCTTCCACCGGACGGTGGCCGCGCCCAACGGCCACGTCAGAGGCGCGGCCGACCCGGCCGTCGCGACGCTGCGGGTCGTCGACGAGGACAAGCCGACAGCCACACCTCAGCACGACTTCCGGTAGGACCTTTCAGAGCCTCGCGCCCCTGGGATGCCCCGTCCTGATGGGCTGCCTACCGGTGGACGCTCCTGGGCGACCACGTTCCGGGAGCGTCCCGGCCCGGTTGACACCCCCCAGGGGCGGGCGTACAGAGAAGGGGTGCGTCAGGGAGTGCCGGCGGGCCGACCCGGCCCGCACACGAGCGGCGGTTCGGGAGCGAAACGGACTTCGCGGGCCCGCCCGTCCGCGACTCCTCGGGGAGCGGCCGCACCCCGCACCTACGCGACCCATTCGGCGGGCCGGGACACCTCGGCGGAGGAGTTGCTCGCGCACGGCCTGCGCAGGGCCGTCCGCAGCACCTCGGCCTATGGCGGCATGCTCTACCTCCGCTCGCCCGACCACCGCTCGCTCGTGCTCCGAGCCGTCGCCGGGGTGCCGTTGTCGCTGCTCAGCGGCTTCCGCCGGCTCCCGGCGGCCGGACAGGTGCCCGCCGCGGTCGCGTACCGCACCGGGCGCACCGTCACGCTGGCCGGTGCCGAGGAGACCATGCGGCGCTTCCCCCGGCTCGCGGTCGGCATGCCGTACGCCTTCGCCCTCGCCAGCACCCCCGTGTGCGTCGGCGAGGAGGCGATCGGTGCGCTGTGCGTGATGTGGCCCAGCTTCGACACCGGCATACCGCTCGCCGCGCGGCGCCACCTGCGCACCGCCGCCACGCGCCTCGGCAGCGCCCTCGCCGGACTCCGGGGCACGGACACCACCGTCGCGGCGCTCGGCGAACCCGTCGTGGTCGAGCTGCCAGGACCGGTCGGCCCGGCAGTCCGGGTCGGCGTGTTCGACTGGGACCTCGCCGCCGGGACCGTCACCGCCGACGACGGACTCCAGGCCATCCTGGGCCTGCCGGCCACCGACTTCGACGGCCGGGCCGCCACCGTCGCCGCCCTGATCGCCCCCGAGGACCGGGCCGCCCTGCGCGCCGCGGTCCTCGCCGCCGTCCACACCGGCACCCTGCCTACCCGCACCCTGCATCTGCGCGACCGGCACGGTGGCTACCGCCCGGTCAGGGTCTGGGGCCAGGTGCCGGGCTCCGTCCGGACCCATCTGATCGGCGCGGTCCTCGACACCACCCACGGCGCCGCCGCCGTCGCGGCCGTCGAACGACTGCGCGAAGGAATCTTCGCCCTCGACCCGGACGGCCGTATCGACTACCTCAACCGCAGCCTGGAACTCCTCCTCGACACCCCGCGCGAACGGCTTCTCGGCCGCCATCCCTGGACCGCCCTGCCCTGGCTCGCCGACCCCGCGTACGAGGACGGCTACCGAGCCGCCATGCTCTCCCAGCGGCCCACCGCCTTCGTCGCCCGCCGCCCGCCCGACCAGTGGCTCGCCTTCTCGCTCTACCCCGACACCCACGGCCTCACCGGACGCGTCATCCCGACCGCACCACCGCGAGAGCACGGCCGAGCCGACAGCGCACACAACGCCGACACCGTGCCGCGGCCCGCCCTGACCAAACTCGGCGCCACCTACTACCTGCTCCAGCTCGCCAGCGCGCTCAGCGAGGCCATCAGCGTCCGCGACGTCTGCGAAGCCGTCGCCGAGCAGATCCTGCCGGGCTTCGGCGGCCAGGAACTGGCGATCTACCTGGTCCGCGACGGTCACCTCTATCTGGCCGCCCAGAACGGCTACCCCGACGGCTTCCTGGACGGTTTCGAGGGAACCTCCGTACGCGCCAGACTGCCCGGCACCGAGACTCTCACCGGCGGCGCCCCGATGTTCTTCGAATCCCAGCACGAGCTGCTCGCCGCCTACCCCGGTATCCCCCTGGACGAGATGCAGTCCTGGGCGTTCCTGCCGTTGATCGCCTCCGGCCACCCCGTCGGCAGCTGCATTCTCGGCTTCGACCAGCCGCGGTCCTTCAGCACCGAGTCACGCTCCGTCCTCACCGCCCTCGGCGGCCTGATCGCCCAGGCCCTGGAACGCGCCCGCCTCTACGACGCCGAGTTCGTCCTTGCCCGCGGCCTGCAACAGGCCCTGCTCCCGCACCGGCTCCCCGAAGTCCCCGGCCTCACCATCACCGCCCGCTACCTCCCCGGCACCCGGGGCATGGAGATCGGCGGCGACTGGTACGACGCCGTCGTCACCGAGCGCGGCGTCTGCCTGGTCATCGGCGACGTGGAAGGCCACAGCGTCGGCGCCGCCGCCGTCATGGGCCAGCTGCGCAGCGCCGTGCGCGCCTTCATCACCGGCGGAATCCCACCCGAGGAGGTCCTCGCCCGTACCAATCGGCTGCTCGTCGACCTCGACCCCGGCCTGCTCGCCAGCTGCTGCCTGATCCGCCTCGATCCCGCCGACGGCCGGGCCGACGCCGCCCGCGCCGGACACCTGCCCCCGCTGCTGCGTCACCCCGACGGCCGTACCGAGGCACTGGACCTGGCGGGCGGCCCACTGCTCGGCATCGACGACCACAGCACCTACCCCGTCAGCACTTTCGTCGTGCCGCGCGGCTCCGCCCTCGCGCTCTACACCGACGGACTGGTCGAGGCCCCCGGCACAGCCATCGACGAGGGCATCGACCGACTGCGGGCCTCGCTCGCCCACGGCACCGCCGACATCTCGCTGGAGACACTCGCCGATCGGCTGCTCGGCGCCGCCCGCCACTCCGCGCACCGCGCCGACGACGTCGCCCTGCTGCTCACCGCCCGCTGCGCCCCGGACCCGGACCGGGCCCAGCACCCTTGATCACGACTTTCGTCGTCCCCGGTCACGACCAAAGGCAACGACGCCGTCCGGGGCCGTCCGGGTAGCCTCGCCCGGGTGGCGACGACAGCAGAACTCTGGACAGCAGCACGAGAGCGGGCCCTCCCCGGTCCCTGGGGGAGACGGGAGTACCTCCGCGAGGGTGCTTACGCCCTACTCATCTGCGTCCCGGGCGGACTCATGGCGCTGGCCGATCCGACCGGCCCGCTCGGCGCGGCCCCCATCGGACTGGCCGCCGCCGCCCTGTACCTGCTGCGCCGCGGGCTGCCGACGGCGACCCTGCTCATCGCGGCGACGGCCGTCGGCGCCTTCGGCGGCTTCATACCCGTCCTGGCCGCTGCCAGCTGGTCGGCCGGCTACCGGATAGCCAGGGCCAGGACACTCGTCGCAGCCTGTATCGGCACGCTCGTCCTGAGCACCGCGGTCGGCTTCTGCTACAACGTCGACGAACTGCCGGTCAGGGGACTCATCGGCATCAACCTGGCGATATTCCTGCTGCTCGTCGTCCTGCCCGCGGTGTTCGGCCGCTACCGCGCCCAGCGCCGCACGCTGCTCACCACACTCCAGGAGCGCAACGACCAGCTGCTGCGCGAGCGCGCCATGATCGCCCACCAGGCCAGGCTGCGCGAACGCCACCGGATCGCCCAGGACATGCACGACAGCCTCGGCCACCAACTGGCCCTGATATCCGTCCATACCGGGGCCCTTGAGGTGGACCGCAGTCTGACGGACCGTCAGCGAGAGGCGGTGGCCGTCCTGCGTCAGGCCGCCGTGACCGCGATGCGCGAGCTGCGGGAGACGGTCGGCCTGCTCCGCGACGAGAACGCGATCGGTGCGGCCGGGTCCAAGGGAGTGGCGGGCACGGCCGGGGACACCGGGGTGGCCGGCGGCGTAGAGGCGATCGAACGGCTCACCGATGCCTCCCGCGCCGCAGGAACCGCCGTGGCACTGACGCGCTCCGGTGAGATCCGCCCGCTCGCCGCCGCCACCGGCCACGCCGCGTACCGGATCGTCCAGGAAGCCCTCACCAACGCCCACAAGCACGCCCCGACCGCGCCGATCGACGTCGCCCTGCGCTACGAGCCGGACGCGCTGCTGGTCGAGGTGGTCAACGGCCCCTCCCGCGCGCCCGCGCCAGGACCGGTGGTCAGCGGCGGCCAGGGCCTGACCGGCCTGCGTGAACGCGCCCGGCTGCTCGGCGGCATGGTGCACAGCGGACCCACCACCGAGGGCGGATTCCGGCTGGCCGGAGTCCTGCCCTACGAAGGGAGCGGCCGCGCGCCCGCCGACGACCCCGACCTGCCGGAGGCGCCGCCGCCGGCCCCCCGGGTGCGGCGCAGCCCGGCCCTCGGCTGCGCCGTGGTGGTGGGTCTGGTGTCCATCGCCTTCCTGGCGCTGCTCGGCTTCGGCGGGTACATGCTGGTCGAGTCGTCCAACAACGCGACGCTGGAGCGCGAGGTGTACGACTCCCTCGAGGTGGGCCAGCCCGAGGACGCGATCAGGTCCAGGCTGCCGTCCGGCAGCGAGTTCATGACCAGCGAGTACAAGAAGAAGGGGCCCGAGGTCCCGAGCGGGGCGTCCTGTCTCTGGTTCACCGCGGGAGAGCAGAGCAGCGAGCCGGCCAGCGAGTACGTGAACCGGCTCTGCTTCCGCGATGGCGTACTGATCGAAAAGGTGCACTACCGTGCGTAGGTGCAGCCGTTCGACCAGTGCGCCAGCCCAGGAGGCCAAGCAGTGATCCGAGTCCTCGTCGCCGACGACGAGCCGCTCATCCGTGCCGGGATCCGGCTCATCCTCACCTCGGCCGACGACATCGACGTCGTCGCGGAGGCGGCCAACGGCCGTGAGGCGCTCGACCTGGCGCGGGCGCACGAGGTGGATGTGGTGCTGCTGGACATCCAGATGCCGGTGATGGACGGTCTCAGTGCGCTGGCCGAGCTGCCCAGGACGGTACCGGGCGCGCGGGCGCTGATCCTGACCACCTTCGGCGAACGGGAGAACGTGCTGCGCGCGGTCGCCTCGGGCGGTGCGGGGTTCCTGCTCAAGGACACCGCACCCCAGGAGCTGATCCAGGCGGTCCGGGCGGCGGCCGGCGGCCACGCCTTCCTGTCGCCCGCCGCCACCCGGCACATCGTGGACAGCCTCGCCGCCGGTCCCGCCGTCGCGCGCGGCGAAGCGGCCCGCCGGCGGTTGGCAGCGCTCTCCGAGCGCGAGCGCGAGGTGCTCGACCTGCTCGGCGAGGGGCTCTCGAACGCGGACGTGGGCACCCGGCTGTACATGAGCGAGGGCACGGTGAAGACGTATGTCAGCCGGATCCTCGCCAAGCTGGAGTGCGAGAACCGGGTGCAGGCCGCGCTGCTGGCGCGGGACGCGGAACTCTGACCTGCTGCCAGAAAGCCTGTCAGTGCCAGTAGTTGTGGACGTCGGAGCGGCTCTGCTGCCAGGCCCAGGTGATGAGGGCGATCAGCAGGGTCAGCAGGAGGAGCAGCGCGAGGAAGCCGGCCAGGCCGTTACGGCGTGAGGGCCTGCGGGGGGCTGCGCCGAGCAGCGGGGCCACGCGCCGTACGTCGTCGGCGTGGTAGCGCACAGTGCTGTGCGGCCCCCAGGCGCTGTCGGCGCCGTCGGTGCGGAACCTGACCCCATGGATCCTGGCGGTCTCGTGCACCGGGCCGACCTCCGGCCACAGGGTGCGCACCTGTCGCACCGTCAGCCAGCTGACCTCCTCGCCGTCCATACGCAGTCCCCTCCGTCCGCCCCCGCCCCCTCCTGCCATGACACGGCGGGTGTGCGCCGGCGTCAAGGGGTCGCAGCTTCAAATCCTGCCCTCCGGAGCACCATGCCCGAGCGTCGTCGCAGCTCGGTCGCCGTGCCGCGCATCGCGACACGGCGGGCGTCGCGTCCTCGCAGCCCCCGGGGCCTCGAACAGCCCCGCTGGACGAGCAGGCATCGGCGATGTGCGCACACGATGGAGGCGATGACTCGGCCGGCCGGCCGACCGAACCGTCGGAACAGGAACCTCCATGGCAGAGCGACCGGAGCAGGCACGCGGGTGGGGGCTGTTGGGTGAACTCTCCGCCGAGTTCACCGGCACCATGATCCTCATTCTCTTCGGCACGGGTGCGGTGGCCCAGGTCGTGGGGGTCAGCCTCGGTGCCCACGACAGCATCGCCTGGGCCTGGGGATTCGGCGTCACCTTCGGCGTCTATGTCGCGGCGCGGCTGAGCGGTGGTCATCTGAACCCTGCGGTCACCGTGGCGCTGGCGGTCTTCAAGGGCTTTCCGTGGCGGAAGGTCGCCCCGTACGCGCTGGCACAGACCTCGGGCGCGTTCGTCGCGGCGCTGCTGGTGCGGTGGAACTACACCGAGATCCTGGCCAAGTTCGACCCGGGCCATACGATCAAGAGCCAGGCGGTGTTCTCCACCCTCCCCGGCAACGGCGCGTTCCCGGTGAGCGAGCTGGGCGCGCTGCGCGACCAGGTGATCGGCACCGCGATCCTGGTCCTGCTGGTATTCGCGGTCACGGATGTGCTCAACGATCCGCCGCGCGCCAACCTCGGCCCCTTCATCGTGGGCCTCATCGTGGTCGCGATCGGCATGGCCTTCGGTGTCAACGCCGGCTACGCCATCAACCCGGCCCGTGACTTCGGTCCTCGGCTGGCCAGCTATCTCACCGGATACCACCACGCCTGGCGGGACCAGTACGGGAATCTCTACTTCTGGGTGCCGATCGTCGGTCCGCTCCTCGGCTGTCTCGTCGGTGGGGCCGTCTACAAGTTCCTCATCGGCAACTTCCTGGTCAAGGGCGGGGTTCAGGAAGTGGGAAGGGCTCCGGCCCCCGAGAGCGGCTGATCCGGGCCACCCGCTCCGAGTCCGGTCGGTGGCCCGCGACTGGCACTCGCGACTCCGAGGCTGTGGAGTGGAAGGTGGCGCCCGATCACAGCCTTCTCTCTCGCGAACCTCGGTGACGTCCATGCGGAACCCGCCAGTGCCCGATTCCCCCGCTCGCGCGGGGCACCGCGGCCTGGCGCCTTCCGGCGACCCGATGTCCGCGGTCAGGTTCGCCCGCCCAGCGGTTCCGAAGCTTCTCGTCAGTCGCCCCGCGCTGCTGGAGCGACTGACGGCCGGGGTGCAGAGGCCGCTCACCCTCGTCACCGGCCCGGCCGGCGCCGGCAAGACGGTGCTCGCCGCCCACTGGGTGGCCGAGTGCCGTGCGCACTGTCCGACCGTGTGGCTGACCGTCGAACCCGGTGACGCTCCGGGCGTCTTCTGGACCTACGTCCTGGAGGCGTTCCACCGGCACGGCGTACGGCTGCCGCCCGGGACGGGCAGGCCCACGCGCGCCCAAGGGGTCGACCAGTCGCTCCTCGTGAGGCTTGCCGAGGGGCTTGCCGAGTATCCGGAACCGGTGGTCCTGGTACTCGACCAGGCCGACACGCCACGCTCACCGCCGCCGTCGAGGTGTGCGGGCAGCCCGGGACGGAGGACCCGCTCTGCGAGTCGCTGGGGTCGCTGGCCCTGGTCGAGCTGCTGCTGGGGCAGCTGCGGCAGGCGGAGGGCCACGCGCGCGCATCGCTGGCCGTCGCCGAGCGGTCGGCGCTTCCGCGGGAGAGCCGAGCCGGACTCGACCACCTCGTCCTGGCGGGCGTCGCGGTCGAGCACAACGACCTCACGACCGCCCGAACCCATCTCGACCTGGCAACCGCATCTGCGGGATCGCGCCCGGAACCCGCCGCTGCCGTGGAAGCCGCGGTGATCGGCTCCCGACTGGCGGCCGCCGAAGGCGGCCGGGAGAGAGCGCTCGCCGTCGTCTGCGGGGTCAGCCGGCCTGCCGCCCCCCTGCACCTGTCCGAGTGGATGGCGGACGAGCTGGCCATCGCGGAGTCCTGCGCGCATCTCGCGCACGGTGACGCCGGCGCAGCCCTCGATGCGCTGGACGCCGTGACCTCACAGCGGCCCGAGTACGCCGTCGTCCGGGCCCGCGCACTGCTGGCAGCCGGAAGCAGCGACCGCGGGCTGGAGGTACTGGCCGAACTGTCGGTCCTCCAGCCCGTCACGGCGGCCAATCGGGCGCAGGCGTGCCTTCTCCAGGCCCAGGCCGCCGCGGAGCGCGGTTCCACCGAGGACGCACACGGCTTCCTGCGCGAGGCGCTCGGGCTCGCCCGGCCGGAGGAGCTGCGGCGGGTGTTCGTCGAGAGCGGTCCCTGGGTGCGAAGGCTGATTCGTCGGGACCCGCAACTGGCCCAGGCACACGGCTGGCTGCTCGCCCACGGCCTGGGGTACCCGCGTGCGGGGGCCTGTGGGCAACTGCCCGTGATGGTGGAGCCGTTGAGCGAGCGGGAGCGCCAGGTACTGCGCCAGGCCGCACAGTTGCTGTCCACAAGCGAGATCGCGGCGGAGCTCTACGTCTCCACCAACACGGTGAAGACCCACCTGAAGAGCATCTACCGCAAACTCTCCGTTGCCCGACGCAGCGAGGCCGTCCACCGGGCCCGCGACCTCGGCCTGTTGTGACCGTGCCCCTGTCGTGACCGTGCCCCAGCCGTGGTCGTGCTCCTGTTGTGGTCGTGCTCCTGTTGTGACCGTATCGGAGCACGCCTCGCCCGAACCGGGCGATGCCGCCCGCAACGGATGGGCCGACGATTGCAGGAGAAGCTGCAAGCCCCGAGGTCCGGATCCGACGGGAGTTCTCGCATGCGCTACGAATTCCGCGTGGCCGACGTCGTGTCGGAGACGATTGCCGAAGCCTTTCCCGAACTCGCGCGCGCCCGAGCAGACGCTGCTCTTCGGCACGGTCACCGACGAGGCTCATCTGTACGGGCTGCTCGCCCGCTTCCAGTCCCTCGGTCTGCGCGTGCTGGAGATGCGGAAGCTGCCCGAGTGAGACCGGAGGACCCACCAGAGCCGAGAAGGAGAGAGGGCTGACGACAACGCTGCCTCACTCGCAGGGGCCGGAGCAATGTCTGAGCGCGGCGCTGGCAGCGGTGGAGCGGGCCTACGACCGTCTGATGAGCGCCCGCGGCCGGACCCGCAACTGCTGCTCGACCTCCAGCGCAAGGCGCGCGAACTGACCGATGCGGCTGCTCGATCACCGGAAGCGACGCCGGACGGCCGGTCGAGACGGGTCCGGCGCCGCTGCGCCGGCGCCGACCGCGGTGCCCTGTGGATCATCCGTCACAGTCGCTGACCTCGACGTGTGCTGAGGGCGCGGCTCGGTTTGGGTTGACCGCGGAATAAGGACGACGGATTGCCGTCCGGGCTTTAGTGGCCCGGGTCACATCACCGT
>NZ_JARZAJ010000061.1 GCF_029892105.1 Kitasatospora sp. GP82
CGAAACTCCGCACTCAATCCCCCCCATGCCCCCCCGCCGCGGGGTTCGCGGCCGCACCCTCGGGGGGGGCCCCCCCACCCCCCGCGGGGGGGGGGGGCACCCCGCTGCCGTCTACTGCGGAACCGCGAATCCGACGTGCTGGACGTAGGTGTAGGAGTCGTAGTCCGATCCGAGCTGGTTGAGGACTTCGTCCCAGATCTCGTCGAGGGCGCGAAAGTCGTCCTCCACCCAGGCATCGACGAAATCCTCCCAGACGTTCCGCAGGTTGATCCGCCGGACGTCGATATCCCGCTGGTACTTCTCCGGAACCTGGGACTGATCGACCGGGTAGATCTCGATCTCGGTGCCGGCCCCGTTGTTGTCGAGCAGTTGCTTGAGCCGGGGTGCGAGGTTGCGGCCCTTCAAGGACCAGTACGCAGCGTCGATCTTGGCGAGATTATCGGGCCTTGGGGTGCTTTCCCCGTTCACCCACTTCTTGACCGTCCTCGGCTGGGCGGTGATTCCCGCCGCAGCCATGGCCTCCGCGCCGCCCTTCTTCTCCGACAGGTACTTCATCCTGGCGGAAAGACCGCGCTTGCTGGTGATCGGGGACTTGATTCCGCGCTTCATCACCTCCGAGTCAAGGTGGATGGCCATTGCCACGCCACCCTCGATTCCTCGGGCTTGGTACTTCCCGAGTTCCATCCACCGTCCGGCCATTACTTACGACCCCTCCTCTTCGGCCTCTCCATCGGAATGTAGTACCTTTCCGCCGCCTTCTCCTTGACCTGAGAAAGGCCCCGGCCTTCCTCGAAGACCTGGCGCCATTCGCCGATCACGTGCAGCTCGTCGGTGCCCTTCATGGCCGCGATCTGCAGACCGGACTTGTGGGCCTTCAGCGCCTTCAAGTAGAGGTTGAAGAACGCCTGGCTGCGCATAATGTGCTGCCAGGACGGGTTGTTGAGCAGGTGGTTATTGGTGCTGGTGCCAGCGGTCGAGACGAATTTCGCGTACATGTCCTTGACATATTCGACAACGACGTCGTCGCCCTCGTCGATCCCGTACTGACGCGCCGTGGCGAGCGCCACCCGCAGGTACTCCAGAATGTGCTCGGAGCTGTGTGCCACCCATGCCTCGTGGATCCTCGGCGGCTGGCACAGGCCCATCCCGGCGAGCCTCCGCAGCAGGCTGAGCGTGGCGGTGGTGATCCACGCATCGCCGGTCTGCTCCCGGCTGCCCATGGGGTCCGGGAGATGACGGTGTTCCCACGGCGCGACGCTGACCCGGACGATCCCCGCCATCTTCTTGGGGTCCCAGTCGGCCCCGGTGTGGTGCTTGAGCTGCCCGATCGGCAGGTGGGACTTGAACGCGGACAAGTAGGCGGCGTTCATGTCGAGCCGGGACACCAGCTGCTGCGGTCCGTCGCCGTAGAGGAGGTCCTCGTTCTCCCAGTTCGGGCGTCCCTCCCAGATCGCGTCGGCCTTGCTGTTGCCCTGCCGCCTGAACAGGTCCAGGAGGGGCGGGTGGGCGGTGTGCTCGTAGCGCGCCTCCTCCCGGGTGTAGTTGAACAGCGCCATGACGTCCGGGATTGCGGTCTTCTGCAGCAGCACGATGGCCGCTTGGATATCGCCCTGGGTGATCTCGAGCGCGGTGGTCTTCTTCGTTTCGATCATCTTCAGCAAATGGCTGACGATGGCGTCCTTGCCCCGGCCGGTGGACATCTTCGTCGCCCCGCTGCTCACGACAACGCCTTCCAGAGGGGACTCGGAGGGTGTCTCGGCCGGCCGCTCTGCGGCGACGGGAGCGGCGGGGACGGAGGCGGTCTGCGTCTTCGTGTCGATCACGGCCGGTGCCGCAGGAGATTCGGGGCCACTCCCTGGGGTCGGGTGGGCATCGGTCGGGGGCGCCGGGGGTTCGGCGGCCGGCCGGTCGAGCAGCCGGGCGCGGGAGCCGTCAAGTAGTAGCGGTACGTCCGTCTGCACGCCCAGGTCCGCCTCCGTGATGCGCAGCTCGATGCCGGTCTCGGTGTTGGTGAGGGCGAGGAGCAGGTCGGCTCCCAGGGCGACCGCGCCGGTGTGGTCCGGTGAATCGAGTGCGGCCAGGATCGGGATCTGGTGCTGCTGGGCAAGGTGGGCGAGCTCGCGGACGGCCGGAGGGACGTTGTCCCCGGACAGCGGGCGGTGGGGATGCGGTTCGGACTGCAGGCGGTCGACGACGACCAGGCGGATCTGGTTGCCGTCGTCGTGTAGTACCTCGGCGATCGCTGCTGTGTCGAGGCCGGTGCCGTCGTCGATGAGCAGCGGGGCGGCCTGCAGCTTCGGGGCGAAGGCGGTGACCGCCTGTTGCTCGGTGGGGTTGAGGGTGTTGGCGCGCAGCCGCTGGTAGTCGACGTCGGCGCGGGCGGCGATGATGCGGCAGGTGACGTCGGTTCGGGTCGGACCGGATGCCGCGTACAGAACGCGGGTGCCCGCGTCGAGCGCTGCGGTGGTTGCGGCGGACAGGGCGAGCAGGCTGGTGCCTGTTCCGGGGGCGCCGACCACGAGCGTGAGGCGGCCGGGGCGCAGCACGGCGGCTGCCTGGTCGATTCCGGGGATTCCGATGGTGGCTTGCTGGCGGCTCTGGCCAAGGAGTGCTGTGACACTGTCGCCGACGGTGGCCAGCACGCGCGAGGAGGCGGGGCGGGCCGGCGCGTGGGCCGAGACCAGGAGGGCGACCGGCTTGCTGTTGCGGGTGATGACGGAGGCCTGGCCGGCGGCGGCACTGACCAATGCGGAGAGCTTCTCGCGGGTGTCCCGGACGCCGAAGCGCGGCAGTCCCGACAGATCGGTTCCGGGAGCGATGCCAACGATCTTGGCGCAGTGCGTGTCGAACCGGATCGTCGTGGCGTTCCCGTTCTGGGCCGCGTTGATGAGCGTGGGCAACGTCTTCCGGGCGTCCTCGACTCCGATCGCGTCCGGTGCGTCGTCCGGCGAGGGAGCGGGGCTCTGGCCGCTGCTGGCGTGCATGGCAGACCTCCTATGGTGTATGCCACTACCTTACACTATTGCCTTACATCTTGGTGCAACTTTGTAAGGCTCGAAGATTACAGGGCACCGTGACCATTGATTTTCTATCCGGTGATGTGTTGGAGCCGCGTGTGGTCGACCAAGGGCCTAGAGGCTTGGACGGTCGAGCTGGCCCTGGCTTCCCGCCTGAACCGCTAGCCTGCTGGCGCATCGGTCGATCGACCGCTGGTCGCGGAGGGGCGGGAATGCTGGAGCTCTGGAACAAGGGGCGCGAGCTTCGCGCGCTGCGCGCTCTCGACGCCGCGAGCGCCCTTCTCACGGTCGGTGTCGGTGAAGCCGGGATGGCCGTCCTGCAACGGCTACTCGCCACCGTCTTCGAGTGCGGAACCGGCGGCGCCAGCGCAGCGGTTGAGCTCGCGCGGGCTGAGGACGCCCTCATCGGTCTTCCGCTGGACACCGAGCAGACCGAGGCTGCCGCTCGGGCCTGGCTCGCGGAGGCACATCGGCAGCGAGCTCTGGAGCGGGCGCAGGAGACCGGCGCCGATCCGGAGCTGGCCGAGGAGGCGTTGCTGAAGCACCCGGCATGGCTGCTTCACCAGCTCGACCCGCTGGCGCGGCGCATCCGTCTCGTGCATGCCTCCACCGGACGTACGGCCACCGAGGTGTCCCGGGCCGCTGGCCTCGAAGGGCATCTCCTCGCCCGATGGAGCCGGGGAGCGACCCGTCCGAATGCCGGGCAGCGCCGGGCTCTTGCCCGCGCGTTCGGCCTTGCCCCGGGCTGGCTCGGCGTGCAGCGCGACACGATCCCCGACGCCGTGTTGTACCAGGCCGACGGAGGCTGCCCGTGCGGCGTCGGTGCGGCCCGGTTCGCCGCGAGCGCGCTCGACGTGCGCCCGTTCAAGGCGGCCTGGGGCCAGCTCGGTCTGTTCTGCACCGGCTGTGGCCAGCCCTACCTGGTCGAGCCCGACGGCCGGTTCCACCCGGTGCCCGCCATTGGCACCGGACGCTACACCCACTCCTTCGGGGCCCTCGCTGACGGAGTCCAGCCGGATGGCGCGATCGGGCCGGAGCTGAGCTGCCCCTGGCCGATCGCCCATTGGTACGCCCCCGCCGGCCTCAACCGCCGCGGTGCGCTGCGGGTCCCCGACGTGTACCGGTCCCCGCCGTCGGCGGCCGGAGGGGACTGACCCCGCCGTGGTGCCGGTGTAGCCACTCGTCTTGATCGTCTTCACTGCCGGCTCGCCCCGAACGATCCTCCTGGCCACTTCCTGCAGCGCGCGCGCAGCAGCTCCCGCTCGGCGTCTTCGGCCCTGAACTCGGTGTTCCACCGGCGAACGTCGTCCACCAGGCCCTGGATCTCCCTGTCGAGCTGCTCCCGCAGCAGGCCGGGACGGAGTGCTTCGACCTCGACCGAGGCGTGCGGGTCGATGCCCTCGTTCAGGCATTCCGCTAAGGAATGATCTTGGCTTCCGGCGCATGCTGGTGGTGTGCCCCGGCCTCGGCGGAAGTGCTGGCTCTGCCATGAACCGCTGCCGACGGGAAGCTCTCGGCGGCGGCGGTACTGCAGTGGTGCCTGCCGCTCGAAGGCCTACCGCGAACGCGGCCGCTGGCCCCGCCTCCTCGCCCAGATGACCGTCGCTATGGACGCCCGGGAGGAGCAGTGGCCGGGCTGGGAGCGGTACTGGTGCCCGGTGTGCGACAACCTCGTCTACAAGGGCTTCGCCACGGGCTACCGCTCCGACCGGCGGTATTGCTCGGGGAAGTGCCGCTCACGGGCGTACCGCGAGCGGCACCGGGCCTACATGACCGTGACGTGAAGCCGTGGCGGAGAGGTGCTCTACCGGCCGGTATCACGCCTGTGCGCCACGATCTGGGGGTTCGGTGGCGGGGCGCCAGCGGGTCGGTCAACGGCGGCGCCGCCACAGCACGCGGTCGCGGGGCCGGTCCGGGGCGGCAGGCTCGCTGATCGGCTCGCCGAGGGCCGCGATCGTCTCGGCGTCGCAGTGGGCGCGGTAGGCGGCCCGGTCCCAGCCGGTCGGCGGCGACGCGGTGACGAGCAGTCCCTCGCCGATGTCGTCGGCCAGGGCGAAGCCGGACTCCCGGAGCTGGGTGGCCACCGTCCGGGAGACCATGGAGAGGACCGCCGTGGCGCTGATCCGGTCGGACTCGCACAGCCGCAGCGTGAACGGGACCGTGGGCGGGGTGAGCGGCTGCGGGCCGAGGTTCCACGTCAGGACGACGCCCTCGGGTCGCGTCGCGACGGCGAGGCCGGTGGTGCCGGGCTCGGTGAGCGCGTAGCCAGCGTCGTGCAGGGTGGTGCGGACGGCGTCGTACAAGTGCTGGTGGTGCTCGACGTACATCTGGTGAGACTAACCGCCGAGCAGTGCCGTCGGGCAGCCGCCCCGCATTGTTGACCAGGTACGGAACGTGGACCAGGACGCCCTGCGGGAGGACGACCTAGCGAGGCGCTTCCGCCCGGTGGGGCAGCGGAAGGCCGTCACCGTTCGCGCCGGTGAGGTCCTCCACGACATCCAGGTCGAGTACGCCGGCGACTTCCTGCAGGTGCTCCCACTGCCCCAGGTCCAGACCGAGAGCCGGATCGAAGGAGGCGCGCAGGATCGCGGCGGCCGCGACGGCGGGCGCCATGACGGCAAGAGCGTTGTGCAGGGCCTCCGCCCGCGCATGGACCGGCTGCCCGGCGCCCTGGTAGTGCAGGGCGATCTCGAAGGCCTCGCTCCCCCGGTCCAGCACCCTCTGGTAGGCCTGGTGGTCGAACGGGTCGTTGTCGTCACTGCCGAGGACGAAGCGGGGGCGGGCTGCGGTGAGCGCGCGGGCGCCGGCGGCCTCCGTCGCGGTGTCGCCGGTACGGACGGCGTCCTCGAGGTCGGCGGCGAGCATCTGCAGCTCGCGCGGCAGGTCACCGAGCACCGTGCCGGGCATGGCGGCCGCGATCGCGCACACCGCGACCAGGGGGAGGCGCTCGCCCTGCGCGAGAACGGAGGCGGTGCCGGCCGTGAGATCGCCGAGCAGGACGTCCGCGGCCAGGGCGTGCCGCAACTGCTCGGCCAGGTGGCCGTTGCCGCCGGGCACGACTTCGCGGTGGCTGGCCTGCTCGATCGCGTCCGCGGTGCGCCGAAGCGCCTGGGCGTGGAGGTCGTCGTCCTGCCGGTCGGCCAGGCCGCGCACCCAGGCGGCGGCGGTCTCCCCCGCCGTGCGGGCTCGGTGCAGTGCAGTGAGGACCGCGCCGTCGGGCTGATCGGCGTGGACTGTGGAGGCGCTGATGCAGCGGGGCGCGGGAGGGCGGGGCGGGATGGCGGTCACAGGCGGTTCAACGGCTGGGTGGCCAGCCCGTCACGGGCGGGCCCGGGCCGGGCAGGAACCCTTCCGTCACGTTGCAGCATGCGGCGGCACTCAGTGGCACTCCCGCTGCCAGGCCACACCCTCGGTGGAGTTGACAGACCTAGCCGAGCACGGCTTCAAGGCCCTGCTCCGGCGACTCAACAACCCCATGAAGCAGGTGAGTTGGGAGACAACGGTGGACGGCAGGACGGCGGCCGGGTGGGTCAAGGCCCTCCGGGCCGAGCACGGCTGACCGGGCGCCGAATTGGTTCTAGCGGTTGTCGGAGCCCGAAAGCCAGGCTTGGCTGTCGATAGTGCCATCGAACTCCACGAAGGCGGAGTCCGGCAGAAGGCCGACCTTGACATAGTCATCGCGTGCCGCATCGGCGAACTCTCGCTCATGCGAGATTGTGCTGATGACCCGTTCGCCATCCGCAGTGTGGTGGGCAACCACCCACACGGGTCCTCCTAGGGTCTCGGAGCGCCACCCCGGATATGCCGGACGTGGGTTGTTCGGCTTCGGCCAGAGTATCGGAGCCGGAGTCCACCACTTCCCCCTGCGGGCAGGTGAGATATCGCCCGGAAGGGCGCTTGCGCCGGCTTCGAACCTCCCCCAGCCGGATCGTCAGCGCGCTGCGGACTGGCCCCGGCGTACGAATCTGAGCTGCAGTGGGCCCGAGCGGCTACGGGGTGCGGAAGCCGCGCTCCGGGTCGCGGGCGGTGTCGGTGTCGAACGGGGTGAACCAGTCCAGCGGTGCGAGATTCACCATGCCGAGGGCCTGGTTGGTCGCGTCTTTCGGGTCCTCAATACCGTCCAGCTGGGAGTCGAAGAGCATGAGGACGTCGTGGTCCAGGAACAGGACGTCGGAGCAGCCGTCCAGATCCATGTCGTACCGGTGGGTGGGGAGGGCACCGATGCGCTCGGCCACCTGCTTGGGCCGGTCCTTGAGCAGCTGCCGCGCCCTGCTGATCGCGAGGTGCAGCGCCATCTCCTCGCCTGTGCTGCGCGGGAGCGGGTCGGCGCCGCCGGCGATGTCCGAAGCGAGATCGTCGAACGTCCGAGCCATCTCCCGCCGCCACGCGGCCAGTTGGTGGAAGGTGATCCGGGGCAGGGAGGCGAACAGCCCGGCCGCGCCCGCGGCAAGGGGTTCGTCCCCAAGTGCCGTGACCTCTTCCCACGCCTGCCGGGACTGGTCCTCCAGCGCCAGGAGCAGCACAGCGGCGGTCCGGGGGCTGAGCTCCCAGACCTCGTCGTCTTCGTCGTCGTCGCTGTCGAGATCAAGCGGCCCGTACTGGGAAAGGCTCCGTAGCCTCTCGCGGACTCGGCGGGCCGCTTCCTCGGGAAGGGCGAGGCTGGTGTCGATCACGACCAGGTCCTCGCCGAACTCCTCGGCGGCGAGCAGCTCGCCCGCCCGGTGGAGCAGGGCTGCGCCCTGCACAATGCCGATAGCGCCGGTGGGGAGAATGACGGCGTAGTAGTTGTCGGTGAAGCGGTCGATCGCGGCGGAGACCAGGGCTGCGGCGATGAGCGGCTCCTGCCACGGCGACGGCAGCTCGAGGTGGTCGAACACCAGGAGACTGCTCAGCATCTCCATCTCCTCCTCGAAGTCGGAGCTGAAGGAGCCATCGGGGTCGAGGACCTGACGGGCCACGTGGGCGAGGAAGTGGCCCTCGTCGACCATGCGGTCGTGCAGGTTGCCGCCCTTCCAGTACAGGCAGCGGCCGACCCGCATGGTGCCGATGGGTGTCCCCTCCGCCCGGACCTGGGCTGTCCAGATCTGGAAACCGTCACCGGAGCGGTCGAGCAGTTGGTGCTCGTGACGGAACTCCACAGAGAGGAGGGCGGGGTCCGCCACAACGGCGGTGGACTGCTGCGACAAGGTCATGCTCCTGAGGCTGGTGCCAGGTGTGACCGGACCAGCCTAGGTGCTGCGCCCGAGCCGCCAGGCCTGGTTGCCGGGAGGTTGCCGTGACGGTGCGCGAGGTGTCCGAAGCGGACTCCGCGGAGGGCGCGCCGACCGGTGACCACGTACCGCGATCGGTGAGCGCTTTCAACTTGAGGTCTCCTTATCCCACCCAGGCGGAGTCCGCGGGACGAGGCCCAGCGTCCCCACCCCGGAGCTGCCGGTACGCTCCGCCGGGGCGGAGGGCCGCTGGACTGGTTGCCGTACCGGGACACGTCCCCGTTCCCAGCGGCGGGGCGGCGCTGTGCGAGTCTGTCGCCATGTGCGGACGATTCGTTGCCACAACCGGCCCGGCTGACCTCGCCCGGCTCTACGACGCGCAGCCCCAGGTCCCGGAGGAGGCGTTCACTCCGAGCTGGAACATCGCGCCAACCCGAGATGTCCTCGCCGTGCTGGAACGGCTCGACACGGACAGCGGGGAGGTCAGCCGCCAGGTACGGGCGCTGCGCTGGGGGCTGGTGCCGTCCTGGTCGAAGACCCCCTCAGCGGCGGCAAAGATGATCAACGCGCGGTCGGAGACCGCCCACGTGAAGCCCGCGTTTCGGTCCGCCTTCTCCAAGCGCCGGTGCATCATCCCGTCCACCGGCTACTACGAGTGGCGCCAGGCCCCTGGTGGTCCGGGCGGACGGCCGTACAAGCAGCCGTACTTCCTCGCCCCCGCTGACGGCACGCTGCTCGGCATGGCGGGCTTGTACGAGTTCTGGAAGGACTCGACCAGGCCCGAGGACGACCCGCTCGCCTGGTTGGTGACTTGTACGGTGCTGACAACCGAGGCGACCGACAACGCCGGCCGGGTCCACGACCGCATGCCGTTGACCATCACCGCGGCGAACCAGGCCGTCTGGCTCGACCCCGATCTCACCGATCCCGACAGCGTGCGGGACCTTCTGCACACACCTTCCGGCGCGGAGCTCACCGTGACGGCGGTCGCCACCACGGTGAACAGCGTCCGGAACGACGGGCCCGAGCTGCTCACCGAGGTCGAGGACCCCTTGCCCGTCTGAAGCCGTCCGGCTCTGCGGTCAGGCAGAGGTTCACACCTGGGGCGCACCAGTCCGGTTGCGCTTCAAGTCCTTCCGCAGTCCCCGGGCGGTGGACTCCCACGTCAGAGGCGGCGGAGCACGGCGACCACCTTGCCGAGGATGGTCGCGGACTCGCCGGGGATCGGGTCGTAGGCCGGGTTGTGCGGCATCAGCCAGATCTTGCCGTCCTCGCGCTTGAGGCGCTTGACGGTGGCCTCGCCGTCGATCATCGCGGCCACGATGTCGCCGTTCTCGGCGACCGGCTGGCGGCGGACGGTGACCCAGTCGCCGTCGCAGATGGCGGCGTCGATCATCGAGTCGCCGCGGACGGTGAGCGCGAACAGCTCACCCTCGCCAACCAGCTGACGGGGCAGCGGGAAGACGTCCTCCACCGTCTGCTCGGCCAGGATCGGGCCACCGGCGGCGATCCGGCCGACCAGCGGCACGTAAGAGGTGGAAGGCCGGCCGGCCGCCTCGGCGGGCAGGGGGAGCTTGTCGCCGAGCCGGTCGTCGGCAACGCAGTAGGCGCGGGGCCGGTGCGGGTCCGTGTAGACGAAGCCGCGCTTCTCGAGCGTCTTCAGCTGGTGGGCGACGGAGGAGGTGGAGCTGAGGCCGACAGCCTGGCCGATCTCCCGCATCGACGGCGGATAACCGCGCTGCTGGACCGACTCTCGGATCACCCGGATCACTGCTCGCTGACGGTCGGTCAGGCCGTCGTCCCCGCGCCGGATGCCGGGCGGACGGCCGCTGCTGGCTCGGGGGGTGGTGGTGTCGGCCATGGTTCCCTCTCCGTCGTTCAAGGGGTGACTGTATCCCGCAGCTGGCGCTCTGAGCTGCGCGAACGCCTGGCTGCTGGGGTGGGGTGTGGTCATCGGAAGTCCCTGCTTCGCCCGGCGGGGGCGAGGGTGAGCGGGGTGAGGCGGGTGGCGACGAGGTTGACGGCGCCGTCGCGGCGCTCGGCGGTCCCGTAGACGAGCAGCCCGGCGTTACCAAGGGCGGTCTTGCGCTGGCGCTCCCAGACGTGCGGTTGGCAGATGATGTTGATCAGGCCGGTCTCGTCCTCGAGGGAGATGAACAGGACTCCGCCGGCGGTGGGCGGGCGCTGGCGGTGGGTGACCAGGCCGCCGACCGCGACGAGCGTGCCCGGGGCTGCGTCGGACTTGAAGGCGGCGCAGGTCATCGCGCCGCAGCGGTCGAGGTGGCGCCGGGCGTGCTGGACGGGGTGGGCGAGGGTTGTGCCGGTGGCCCACAGGTCGGCGATGGTCTCCTCGATCGCGGTCATCTCCGGGACGCCACCGGGTGCGGTGAGGGCGGGGGCGGTTCCGGGCAGCATCTGCTCGGTGGTGCGGGCCAGCAACCCGGCCGACCACAGTGCCTGACGGCGGGTCGTCCCCAGGCTGGCGAAGGCCCCGGCGGTGGCGAGCGCTTCGAGAGCGGAGGCCGGGAGTACGGTTCGGCGCGCGAAGTCCTCCAGGTCGCTGTAGGGCTGGCCAGACGCGATGGCGTCGGCCTGGTCGTCGCCGAGGCCCCGCACGGCGGCGAGGCCGAGCCGGATCGCCGGACGGCCGACCGCCCCTGCCGTCTGCTTGGTGCCGGCGGGTTCGAGGGTGGGCTGGGCCCGGCTGTGGTTGACGTCGGCGGCCAGCACGCGCACACCGTGCCGCTTCGCGTCCTGGATGAGGGTCAGGGGCGAGTAGAAGCCCATCGGCTGGTTGGCCAGCAGCGCGCAGGTGAACGCCTCCGGGTAGTGGCGCTTCAACCAGGCGCTCGCGTACACCAGCAGCGCGAATGAGGCCGCGTGCGACTCCGGGAAGCCGTAGCTGGAGAACGCCTCGATCTTCACGTAGACGTCCTCGGCCACCTCGGGCGGGATGCCGCGCTCGGCCATGCCGGCGAGGAGGCGCTCGCGCAGCTCGGCGACTCGCTCGTGGGAGCGCTTGGAGCCCATCGCCTGCCTGAGCTTGTCGGCCTCCGTGGGCGTGAACCCCGCGCAGTCGATGGCGAGCTGCATCATCTGCTCCTGGAACAGCGGCACCCCGAGCGTCTTGGCCAGGGCGCGTTCCATCAGCGGATGCGCGATCGTCGGCGCCTCGCGGCCGTTGCGGCGCCGGATGTAGGGGTGGACGGAGCCCCCCTGGATCGGCCCGGGCCGGATCAGCGCCACCTGGACCACCAGGTCGTAGAACTTCCTGGGCCTCATGCGGGGCAGGGCCGAGGCCTGGGCCCTGCTCTCCACTTGGAACACGCCCACCGTGTCGGCCCGGCAGAGCATCTCGTAGACCGCCGGATCGTCCGGCGGGATGGTGGCCAGGTCGTAGCGGATTCCGTGGTGACGCTCGATCAGATCGCAGGCGTCATGAACAGCGGACAAGATCCCCAGGCCGAGCAAGTCGATCTTGACCAAACCTGCTTCGGCCACGCTGTCCTTGTCCCATCCAAGGGCGCTCCGACCAGGCATGGTGGCCCACTCGGTCGGGCAGGTCTCGGCGATCGGGCGGCGGGTGAGGACCATCCCGCCGGAGTGGATGCCGAGGTGGCGGGGCAGGCCCCGCAGTTGGCCGGCCAGGTCGCGTACGTCCTGCGGGACGGAGGCTTCGGCGGGCGGCATCTCGTACCAGCCGGTCTCCTTGGCGAACCGGTCGAGGTCACCGGTGGCGTAGCCGAGCACGCGGGCGGCGTCGCGGACGGCGAGGCGCGGTTGGTAGGTGATGACGTTGGCGACCTGGGCGGCGTGGTCGCGGCCGTAGGTGTCGTAGACGTACTGGATGACTTCTTCGCGGCGTCGGTGTTCGATGTCGAGGTCGATGTCCGGCGGGCCGTCGCGCTCGGGGCTGAGGAAGCGTTCGAAGAGCAGGCCGTAGTGGATGGGGTCGACGGAGGTGATGCCGAGGGCGTAGCAGACCGCCGAGTTGGCGGCGGAGCCGCGGCCCTGGCACCAGATGTCCTGTTCTCGGCAGAACCGGACGATGTCGTGGACGATCAGGAAGTATCCGGCCATGCCCAACTGGTCGCCGATGACGTGGAGTTCGTAGTCGATCTGGCGGTGGGCCTTCTCGTTGCCGGGGGCGAAGCGGGTGGTGGCGGCGCGCAGGGTGAGGTCGCGCAGCCAGCTGGTCTCGGTGTGGCCGTCGGGGACCGGGAAGCCCGGCAGTTCGGGCTTGAGGCTGCGGAAGTCGAAGGACAGCTCGCGAGCCAGGTCGACGGTGGCCTGTTGGGTGCCGGGCCAGGGTGCGAGACGGGCGGCCATCTCGGCGGGTGAGCGCAGGTGGGCGGTTCCGGCCGTCGCCAGGTACGCCTCGGCGTCGGCGAGTGGGCGGTTCTGGCGCAGCGCGGCGAGGGCTTGGGCGAGGCGGGCCTGCGCGGGTGAGGCGTGGTGGGCGGCTGTGCTGGCCACCAGGGTGAGGCCGGTGCGGGCGGCGAGGTCGGCGAGGGCTTGGTTGCGGTCGTCATCGCCGGGCAGGGAGTGGTCGGTCAGCTCGACGAAGACGTTGTCAGGCCCGAAGCGTTCGGCGAGCCAGCGGAGTTCGCGTTCGGCGCCAGCCGGGCCTTCGTGTTCCAGGGCTTGGCGGACGGCGCCCTTGCGGCAGCCGGTGAGGACCGCCCAGTGGCCGCCGGCGGCGTCAGGCAGTCGGTCGGTGGTGTAGCGGGGGCGGCGTTTGGCGCCGCCGGCCAGGTGGGCGTCGCCGATCGCCATGGACAGGCGGCGGTAGCCCTCCGCGCCGCGGGCGAGGACGAGCAGGTGCTCGCCGTCCTGGTCGGCGACGCCGGTGGGTGCGAGGGTGGCGTCCAGGGTCAGCTCGGCGCCGAAGACGGTGGCGATGCCGGTGCGGCGGGCCTCGGCGGCGAGGACCGCCGCCGCGTACAGGCCGTCGTGGTCGGTGACGGCGATCGCCTCGATCCCCAGGTTGGCGGCCTCGTCGACCAGGTCGGCCACGTCGCTCGCACCGTCCAGGAAGGAGAACGTGGAGTGGACGTGCAGCTCCGCCCACCCCGGCCCTGAACCGCCGGAGCCGGACGGGCGAGGCCGCGGGGCCGGCTCAGAGACCGGGCCGGGGAAAGGCACCACCGTACGGTCGGCCAGGTCCGGACTGCCGGTCATGGCGCGGTGCAGGTCGCGCCACGGGGTGGTGGGATGGCTGGTAAAACCCAATGCTGATCCAGGAGGTGCGCGGGTGAGTAGGTGGGTTAGGTGTCGTAGTCGCCTTCCAGGTGCCAGCGGCCGCCGGTGACGGCGAGGAGTAAAGCCCGCCCGTCGGCGACGACAACCTGCATCCGGGCGGTCCTTCGCGCCTCGTCGGGGTCCCACCAGCGCTCCTGCTCCGGCCACGGTCCGGCCCAGCCGGTCACCTCCACCGCGCCGCCCGGCAGCACCAGACGGGCCGGAGCCGAACGGGCCTCGGCCCGGGCGGTGACCTCGACGTCGCGGCCCGTCTCGTCCAGCAGCCGCACCCGCGTGGGGGCGGCCGGGACGTGGGACGGGGAGGGTGCGGGCAGGCGGCCGGGCCAGGGTCCGTCCGCACGCCGCTCCTGGTGGGCGTCGCCCCAAGGGGTGCGCACCACCCGGTCGGCCGGGGCCCGGCCGCCAGCCAGCCGGGCGGTCACCGGGGCGCCGTGCCCGAGCAGCGCCTGCACCCGCGCCACCGCCCGCTCCACCCGTTCGGTGGCCTCCTGGTCGCCATCGGCCAGCGAAAGCTGGCGGCCCGGATCACGGACCAAACCGTCCGGGACCAGGCGCAGCGCCACCACTCCCCCGTTGGCCTCGGCGAACAGCTGCCGGTGCTGCCACGCCTGCAGCTGCCAGCGCACCCGCTCGGCCACCGCTCCGACCGACAGGACACCCTCGTGCCGCCACGCCCTCGATGCGGTCGTGCCGTCGGCGCACTCCACCTCGACCTCCACCCGCTCGCACGCCAGCCCCGCACCGGCAAGACCCTCGTGAAGGCGCTCGGCGAGGGCACGGGCGGCGAACACCAGCGGCTCCATCACGGTGAAGGGCTGCTCGAAGCGCTGCTCCGCCGTCAGGTCAGCACCCGGCGGGCGGGCGACGACCGGGCGGGCTCCCAGGCCGCGAGCCAGCCGGTGCGCGGCCACCCCGGCCTGGCCGAACCGGTCGGCGACGCTCGCGGCCGGCAGCGCCGCGAACTGCCCCACCGTCACCAGGCCGAGCCGGTTCAGCAGGTCGGCCAACTTCCCGTCGGCAAGTTCGGCCACCGGGAACGGTGCCAGGAACCGCGCGGCCTGGCCCGGCGGAACGACCAGCCCGGCCCGGGCGGCCAGCTGTCCAGCCAACAGACCGTCGGCAATCCCGACCCGACACGGGTGCCCGGCCGCCTCGACGGCGTCCACAACCTTCTCGGCGAGGACGTCCTCCCCGCCGTGGAAGCGGGCCGCTCCCGGCGCCGGGAGGGCCAGCATCCCGGGGCGCAGCACCTCCAGGTGCGCGGCAAGCTCCGCGACGGCGTCCGCCACCGGCTCGAACAGCTTCGCCTCGGCGTCCGCGTCGCGCTCGTGCATGACGAGGTCGGCGACCAGGGCCTGGGCGGAGCGCAGCTTCTGGCCCCGGCGCACCCCGCCGTGCCGGGCCGCTTCGGAGGCGGCGAGGATCCGGCCGCGCTCGGTCACCACGGCCAGGTCCTGCGGACCGGGTTCGCGTCCGAGGATGGCGACCACCGGCCAGTCCGGGATCCACCCGACGAGCACTCTCGGCACCGCCACCGCGATGTCTGAACTCTCCTGCCGTGCCGTCATCTCACACCACCGCCATCGGGCCGCGCACCGGCCGCGGACCTGGCCGCCGCCCAGCAGAGAGAGCGTCTGTGAGCGGATCGGCGGCCCGGATCGCGCCCTGGGCGTCCGGCAGCCACAACTCCGTCTCGCCGCCGCGAGCAGCCGCACCGCGGCCGCCGGAGCGCACCACGATCCGCCGCGCCTTCAGCCGGCCGCGCCCCAGCCCCACGCCCCCCCAGGAGCGGGACACCACCTCGAGCCGCACCCTTGCCCCCGGCCACGGGCCGGCAACCACCAGCGCGCAGCCCCCGCGCCGGGCCACCGTCACCAGCCGCTCCGCCATGGGGCCGCTCACCGCGCCGGTCGGGCGCAGCAGCAGCACCCCGACCCCGTCGGCCAGCGCAGCGGCGACCTGCGGCCACTGCGCACCGGGCGCCTCCACCACCACCAAATGGGCCAGGTCGACCCCGGCCTCGGCAGCGGCGACCAGGCCCAGCCCGTCGAAGCCGACTGCTGCGCACCACGTTCCGGCGGAGGTCGCGGCGGCGGCCAGGGCCAGCAGCAGCGCGGTGCCGCCGCCGGTCACCGACACCGCCGTGCCCGGCCGCAGTCCCCGCTCCGGCAGCAGTCCTTCGAGCGCGGGCAGCACCGGGAGCAGCGGCCCGGGGCGGGACAGCTGGAGCTGGGGTGCCAGAGCGGCGAGGGTTGCCTCCACACCACCCACTTTCGAACAAATGAGCGAGAAAGGGAAGTCGGATACAAATAGGTCACTCGTTCGAGTTGTGTTCATTACTGCAGGTCACAGCTTTGCGAATCGGGTAGGGTCGGCGCGCCGCACCTGCGGCCCCGTCCAGCTTGACGTGTGACAGCGAAGTCGGGACCGTTGTCACCGAAGTTGGGAAGACCTCGATTTGTGACAGCGAACATGGGATATCCGCAGGTCGGAGCAACTCTGCCGTCCCGCGCCCGGCACCGGGCGGGGCGCCATCGGGGATGGCGAGCCGCTGCACCGCCATGTCCGGCCAGGTCGGCTGGCGAGGGATCAGCTCGGGCCCCGGCCTGCATAGTCACCGCTCTGACCTGGCTGGTTCCCAACTTTGGTATCACAGAACTGCGTTGTCCCGACCTCGGTGACAAAGGTCCCGACTTCGCTGTCACACGTCACAGCTGACCTGTCGCAACGAAGTTAGTCGGGCCGGATCCCGTTGACCTGTGTGGACTGGGTTGAGTGAGACGGCTGCGGGTCGGCCGGCGTCCGTCAGGCCGCCGGGGTCGTGGTGAACACGGTGTTGGCTTCATGCCCATGGTGTCGCCCAGGCAGAATGGGCGTGTGGTTGTCTTTCACTGCATGAACTGTCAGCAGCCTCTGACCGGCAAGGTGGAGCCGGGGGAACCGTTGAGAGGCCCCGAGCGCCCGCCTGGCCACGAGATCGCTTCACCGCGGATGGCTCAGGGAACCTTTAAGGTCAACTTCGACGGCACCCTTCTGATCCTTCACCCCGATGACGTTCCAGGGACGGCACTCCACTCCGATGCTCGCCGCCTCAATGGTTGCTGCGGCCTCGCGGGCCAGGACGGCCCCAACCTCGTCTGTTCCGGCTGCGGTGTCGAAGTCGCGACGAAAGAAAGCGATTGCTGGACCGACAATCTGGTGGCCTTGGTCGCCGCTGCGGTGAGTGAAGACCCCCAATCCGAGTAGGCCATCGCATTGCTCCCAGCTTCGGCGACCGTCCTTGTCAGCTGCCAGGGGCCGGCTCTGCTGCGTTGAGCTGAGCTTGGCGTTTAACCTCGCGCGGCGAGGTGGGCGTGGAGTGTGGGTTCGCGTTTGACGGTTTTGCCGACGTCGTGGCGGGGTGCCGGGTTGCGGTTCTTCGAACCCGGTGGCCGTCCGGGGCCAGGTCGGGAGGGTTTCGGCACGCGGGCCGGAGTGAGGACCTTCGCGCGGATGTTGCGGAACCCTCGGCGGACCCGGGCCGGGGTCAACTTCGCTGCTGTCAGTGGGCGTTCCCAGGGGCGGCGCAGGTCGGCGGCGAGCGGGCGGGCCAGGCGGAGCTGGGTGTGGGCGACGATGACCAGCCAGGTCCACAGGTCGGCGGTGTCCGGTGCGCGGAAGTGCGGCGCCGTCCAGCCGAGGGTGCCCTTGAGCAGGCGGAAGGTGTGCTCAAGGTCGAATCTGCGCAGGAAGGTGCGCCAGATCCGGTCCAGGTGGACGGTATCGATGCCGGTGGCGGAGGACCATAGCCACAGCGGCTTCGCTTCGCGCTCGCCGGGCAGGTGGTCGACCTTGAGACGGACCAATGTGCCGTGGGTGATGGGGATTTCGCCTTCGTGGTCGAGCCATGGCCCGCGCTTTTGCAGGCGCTGGTGCATCCGGTCCCACGCCTTCGCCTCGGCCTTGCCATAGCGGGTGGTCTCGGTGCAGGTGGTGGCGTCGGGCTCGTGCCAGGACTCGGGTTTGGCGAAGGTGAAGGCGGTGCCGTGCTTGCGTGGGCGTCCGCCCTTGGGTGTGGAGCGGGGCTCGCCCGCATCGCGGAGCATGACCCGGTCCGAACGCAGTCGGCCGATCAGCTCGACGGGCAGGTCGGACAGGAGATGGGCCAGGCGTGTGACGTCGTAGCCGGCGTCCATGACGAGCAGGATGTCCGGGTCCGCGAAGTTGAGCGCGGTCCAGGAGGTGCGGCCGGTCTCCAGGGCGGCGACGAAGGAGTAGCGCGGCGTACATCGCACCGTGCCCGCGCCGGTGCTCGGCGGCCAGCGACAGGTCCACCAGTGTCCTGACCGGCCCGTCCGTGCCGCGCGGCGCAGTCGGGCCGGCTCGAGCCAGCCCCGGTCCAGAGGTCACCGGCCGCCTGATCGAAGCCGGGCACTGGCAGTCCGGCACAGCAGCGCGTCGGTGAGCTCGAAGAGCACGTCCGTGCGCAGGTACAGCAGCACGCCCCACTGCTCGACGGCGGGCAACTGCACAGGGAGACTCGTCACCAGCGGCCGTTTCCTTCAGCTTCGTTACTCGACATCTCGAAGCGTGAGGGGCGGCCGCCTCTGCTGTCCCACGAAAAACCGCAAATCAGCACGTTGGGTGACCTGCGAGGTTAAACAACAAGCTGAGAGCCCGTTGCTCAACCGAGAAGTTCGCCTGGTTGTCGAACGAGCGTTCCTGCACTGGGGGCCATGAGCATGTGTTCTGCCGAGGGCACTTCAGTGTCGCCGCCGTTCGTTGCGCCAACTCCGGCAAAGCGCCCCAAATCCGGCACTTGCGACCAGGGGGCACTCGATGAACGGCAACAGGGTGAACAGGTAGCTGGCCACAAAGGCCGCCACCGGGTCTTCCGTCTTCACGTTTGGATCCGAGAGGGCCGCGAGGGCTGCGAAGTCAATGAGGAGAACGACTGCACCCGAAACCGCCGACACAACAAGGACTGGCCACGCTCGAACGCGCCCGAGTGTGAAGCCGAACAAGAGTGCCGGAGCTATGCCCAGCATCAGCAAGCCCACGAGAACAGTCACGCCCGCAAGGTCATTGGCGAAGTGGAAGACCTTGAGGAGCCATGGGCTCAAAGCGACTAGTCCGACCCATCCTGCAGACGAGAACCACACCCAAGACGGAGCCGCCATGCAGGCCCTGAGCGCTGACCGAGTCCGTGCAGCCTTCACCACCACGCCCCCCAACACAACTTGGCGCTGACATCATCCCCAAAATATTGAACATGTTCAACATGGGTTGAGACGAACGTGTTCCGTCAACCTCTGGTGAGAGCCGCCCAACCATCGGTGAAACGGGACAGCCGGAGAGGAACCAGCCGTCATGGAGCCGCTTCGACGCAACTGGCGCCCGGGCTTCCCGCTCGACCTCGGCCAGGTCCTCGGCCCGCTCCACCGCGGTGCGGCCGACCCCGTGTCCGCGCGGGCGCGTGATCGCATCTGGCGTCCGCTCGTATAGCTGCCGCCACCTGACAGGTACCGCTCTGTGAACGGGCAAGCCGCCGTCGTGGGAGGCCGGGCCGTTCAGCAGCTCAAGGACATCGTCAGGGTGGCCGCTGCCTGATCCGGTCAGTGAACCAACTGCGCAGAAGTGCGCAGTACTGTAGAGTTTTGCGGATGGACACCTATCCCATCACCGAGGCCCGGAACAAGCTCGGGGCCCTTGCCCGGCAGGTCAGCGCTGAGCAGAAGCAGGTCGCCCTCACCGACCGGGGCCAGACCATGGCCGTGCTGATCAGCCCGGCGGAGCTCGAAGAGCTGGAGTACCACCGGGTGACCGCGCAGTACCTGGCACGCAAGGAACGGGGCGAGGCCGGTCCCGGGATCCCGCAGGATGAAGCCCGTCGCCGAATCTTCGGGGATGTTGCGTGAGCTACCGCGTGGTGTGGGAACCGTCCGCCCTGGCTGTCGCGGAGAAGCACGCGGCGGGCGACCGCGAGGGTGTTCAGCAGGTTTTCGCAGCTGTTGACCTCCTGGCCGACGATCCCCGCCCCGCCGGTGCCTTCACCGTCGGGGCCAGTGGCATCTACCGCATTCAGGTCGGCTTCTACCGGGTCCAGTACGAGATTGACGACCAGACGGTCACGGTCGCTGTCTTCCATCTCGGCCGAACCTGATCGGCCGGCGTTACCACGGTTTGGTGCTCGTGAAGGTGTTGCCAGATGAGATGTCCTCCGACAACACCTTCACGAGCGCCAGACCTGGATCGCTGACCGGCAGCCCTGTTCGGTCCAGATGATGTCGGCTCCGGGCGGTGAGCCGCGCGGACAGTACGATTGGGACGCGCGGACCCCTACCGGCGAGCGGGCCTCGGATGTCAGCGGTCCGTCAGCCGCGGTGCAGCGGCGGCCGGTCATCGTGCCGCATCGTGCCGTAGCGACCGCCGGGGGCGGCCCGCATGTGCTCGCACTGGTGAGCCTCGGTCGTGAAGGCGGCGCCGGTGGCCTTGGCCATGGCTGGGAAGAACCGCTTGCCGAAGTCGGACTGCGGGCTGGTGGTCCAGCGGTAGGACTCGCAGCCTCGCATCGCGCGCAGCATCATGCGGGTGCCGTAGCCGCGGCGCTGCCAGCTGTCGGTGACCCGGATCTTGGCGACGAGTCCGAGCTGGCACTCGTCGCAGGTCTTGAAGGTCAGACGTGCGAAGTCGTAGCCGGTCGGGTCAAGCACCTGTATCTGCTGCCAGCCCCCCTCGGTGGCCGGCGGCGAATACGTCCACCTCTCCGGCTCCGCGGCCGCGGCTCGGCCGCGGGCGGTCGGCTCGGCCTCGACGGCTTGGCTGCGCGGCTCGGTCCGCCCGGTGAAGAGCGCGCGGATGCGGGACAGCAAGGTGGCATGGTGCTCACTCATAGTGCGGCTCCGAGCTGGGCGGGGATCCGGGAGGCGCGCAGTTCGCGCAGCTCGGGGTCGTTCGAGGTGGGCATGTCGGCAGTGGAGGCATTCACGCTCGCATGGTCCCACCGGTGCCAGCCCTGGGTGTGCCCCTCTGGACAGTTACGCCATTCGTGACGGATTGTCAGATGCTGATGGAATGGCAGTCTGCGGTCGGGAGGTGCTGGTGGCACTCAAGGCTCTTCACGCGCGATGGGGCGTCGTCTTTGCCCACCTGCCGGATCTCGGCTGCGGCCGCTCCTGGGAGCAGGTGCACAAGGTCCAGCCGCGCGAGCCCCTCGCGTGCGACGAGTGCCGACATCCGCTGCACGCCAAGGTGTCCCAGTGCGGGGTGAAGTTTTTCGCCCACGACCCCGGCGCGCCGGACTGCGAGATTGCGCGGGAGGGAGAGTCGGAGGCGCACCACCTGCTCAAGTTGGAATTGCTCAACGCGGCACGGGACGCTGGCGCGCACGCCGAGCTGGAGGTGCGGGCACCGGACGGCTCGTGGCGGGCCGACGTGCTGGCGTCCGCTCCGGACGGCTCCTGGCGCATCGCTCTGGAGGCCCAACTGTCGCCGATCACGAACGACGAGATCCGGGCCCGGACCGAGCGGATGCGCGAGCACCAGGTGGCCGCGTGCTGGTTCAGCGACCGGCCCAAGCCGCGCTGGCTGGGAGAGGTGCCCTCAGTGCGGGTGGGTCAGCCCGGTGCCGAGGAGGCCGGCCCGCTCAGTGTGATCGAGGGCCTGTCGCGGTTCGCGGGTGGGTACTGGCGCGCGGTCGCACCACCCCCTTCGTTGGCGCAGTTCCTGCGCTGGGTGTTCGAGCACCGGATCGTGGTGCACGCGGTGCGCGACGGCACCTGGTTCCCGATCGAGGCACGGCGTCTGGCCGGGGTGTGGACGGCACCCGTATACGCGGCGGCGGAGCTGGCCTACCTGGAGGAGGCGGAGCGGCAGCGCCAGGAGCAGCTGGCGAAAGCCGCCGCCCGCCAGCGCCGGCTGGAGGCCCGGCGTGCCCAGGTGCGTGAGCTGAATGAGGCGAGCCGGGGGCGGCAGCGGTTCAAGGCGATGAAGGCCGAGGACGCGGTGCGGGGCACCGCTGCGGCGACCGCGGCCCGCGGGAAGGTACTGGACCAGCCCTGGGTGCGGCGGGCGATCGCCTACCTTGAGGAAGTGCACAGCATCACGGCGGTGGTGGGGTGGAGCGTGGACGATGCGCGCTGGGCGGGCGGGGTGCCGCTGCTGGACGAGGAGGGGATGCCGATCGCGGTCCTCAACCCGGACCGCGGACTGACCCGTGACCAGGCGCATTTCCTGCTGGCGGGGCTGCTGCTGCTGTTCGACGACGACTGCACGATGAAGCACTTCCGCCGTTGGGCGTACGGCGCCCCCAAACGCCCGAAGGACCAGCGGATGGAGGCGGTCCAACCGGCTACGGAGAAGAGCGGAGGGCGGAGCGAGGCAGCCTCTCGGGTGCCGTCGCGCAGGTCGGCCCGCGCAGAGCCGGAGCGCCTGCCTGCCTGCGGCTGCGAGCACCCGCAGCTGTTCTTGCGGATCGACGGCCGCGACCACCCTGCCGAGCCCACCGACTCCTTCTCGCCAGCCTCCGCGCTCTTCCAGGCGCAGTGCCGGGCCTGCGGCGGCAGCTACGAGCGGCCCTGGCGCAGGATCATCACCCGAACGCCCGCCCCGACTCCGCCGGAGGCGACACAATCAGCTCTGGACCGATAACACACCGGGGCGGCCCACCCCCGGTGCAACTCCCCCAGGACCGGTCCGCGAGGCCACGAGCGAGCAGAGCGCCGAATTCACCTGATGGTGTGACACCTGGAAGCGCCGCTGTTCTCCTTCCCGGAGGGGTCGTTGAGCCGGTTCGACCCGCGCAGACGACCGGTCGGCGCCGAGGCCTTGGCCCAGGTGTTGGCACCGCGCTCAGGGGGTACCAGCGGCGGTGCGTACATAGGCCGCCCAGTCGGTCTGAAATTGCTGCAGGGTGAGACCGGTGGCGTCGGTGATCTGCCGCTGGTACTGCTTCGGGTCGGCGTAGTGGGCCGCGACGAAGGCGAACACCTTGTCCTCACCGTACTTCTGGCCCATGTACTGCAGAGCGGAGGCGCCAAGAGCGTAGTGGGCAGCGCGGGCCTGGCCCTGGTTGGAGTAGAAGTCCAGGCTCTCCGGGAGGGTGCCGTCGAACCGGTAGCCCTGGAGGGAGGCCTTCAGGTCGGCGCGGGCGAGGTCGCTCTTGCCGCGATAGGCCATGTACTCGGCGAAGCCTTCGACGACCCACATCTGGGTGTCCTGGAGTCCCTGGACGAGGACTTGCTCGGTACCGAAGGGCTCGACGAGGGCGTGGCCCATTTCGTGACGGCCGATCTCGCTGACGCCTTCTTTCCAGTCGGCTGAGGCGAAGCGGCTCTGGGTTGTATCCATGACGATCCGTGAACCACCTGATTCCAGCTGCTTGGTGTCCTTGGAGTCGTAGGCAGGGATGGGCATGTTGACGCCGGCCTCAAGGCTGTCGTTCGTGCGGCCTTCGCCAGCGTACAGCTTGTTGTAGACGTCGCGTCGTTTTTCCAGGACGACGAAGAAGCCGGGGGCGCTTTCACGTCCGGCCGGGGCGGGGGGAGCAGCCTTGTTCCAGGCTGCGAGGTCGTCCTTGGCGGCTTGGGCCAGGACGTCGGCGTCACGCTTCACCTCGGCGGCCTGTCCGCTGTCCGCTACCACCACGAGGTTGCCGCGATTCTCGACGGCTAGGTCGTTGTAGAAATCCCAGGGAGCCGGGTAGTAGCTGGTGTCGGAGGTCTTGCCCATGAGGTCTTTGGAGCCGGAGACGGCGGTGATGACCGGGGCGGTGCCGCCTGGTTCGACACGCCAGTTGTAGACCTCGGGCACCGGTTTGGAGTCGACGCCCTTCACCTGGTGAACGAAAGTCACCATCATGTCGCCGTTGAGCGGGGCGGCGAACTGGGTCTCCCAATGGGCTGCTGCCCAGGGGATCTTGACGAGGTTGCGGAACACTTTGCGTTGTTTCTCTCGTACCTCGTTGCCCTTGAACGGCTTGAGGAATGCTTCCTCGTCTCGGGCGGACAGCGCTGCGGTCATGCCGTCGGCAAGCTTCTGCCACGGTGTACCCCCTGCTGTGGAGAGGTTTGTCGGGCCGGGGCGTGTGGAGATGTGGTAGACCACCGCTCCGGCACTTAGGCCCAGCAGGCCGAAGACTGTGCCGAGGACGGCGAGGAGCGCCTTGCGGCTCTGCTTGGGCGGCGGACCGGGAGATATCTGGAAGTAGGGCGGGGGCGCCTGCGGAGCCAAGGGGGCCTGGGCGGTACCGAAGTGCTGTGGGAGCGGCGCTGGTTGGCCGTATTGCCCGTTTGGCATGGACGGCTGGGGCGGATACGACATGGACTCTCTCAGGGCTCATCTCGGGATGTGTGGGTGACTCATAGGGCGGGGTGAAGCAGTGGCGGGCCCCAGGCCCGCCCTGCACTGGCAACCGGGTGCGGCCGGCTCAGGGTGCGCAGGGCGCACCGGGGCTGAGTCGCGTCAACCCCGCCTGGGCTGCAGTGGGAGGTCTCGTCGGGGGGCGTGAACCGGGGCCCGACGTTCGGGGGTAAGGAGGTGCCGCTCATTCGTCTGGCTTGCGGTACCGCTTCCTCGCCGGCCGCAGAGGTTCCCATCACTGGGCGGTGGGGCCCGAATGTGAGGGGTGACCCCGGTAGTGGGACCACACCGGATCGGTTGGCCTTCCTCGTGGTCACCATGACTGCGTGCAGTATTCGCCCTGGTAGTTGCCCGCCTGGTAGGCCTCCATGCAGGCCTTTGCGCGGTAGCCTGGCCCGTCCCAGTACTGGTAGGTCCAGGAGGTGCTGGTGGGTGTGTTGTTGTAGTGGGTGCTGGAGATCTCCGACCAGGTGCGGCCGCTGTCGCTCGATCGCATCAGCCAGCCCACGCACCTCGTGTCCGGAGGGGTCTGGCCGTACTGCGCAAAGTGGACCTGCACGGTGTAGATGCCCTGGGCATCGTTGCTGTAGGCGTCCAGGGACGCCACGCAACCCTGCTGCGACAATTGCTGGATGGTGAAGGAGGCCGGGTCGTACGCCGAGGCCGGCCTCGGGCTGGCGACGGCCAGGAGGGTGACTCCGGCAGCTACTGCGCCAACGGTCCGCAGCGTCGTCATTTTGGCTATCTCCTCATGGTGATCCCGCCGGGCTAGGCGGCTGCGTGGGGCTCCAACGCGGGGGAATAGACGGGGTCGCCTTCGCGGTCGGCGGGCGGATGCGGGGGGCCGGCGGGCGAGGGTGATGGGCCGTGCGGCCCATGACCCGGCCGAGGTACTGCTGGAGGGCATCCGACCGCTGAACGGCAGTGCAGTGCCCGTGTGTTCACTTGCCAGATTGACGGCTTCGAGCTGGGTGCCCGCGACTGCAGGCAGGCGATCGTGCCGGTGTGGTGGAGGCAGGAGCTGCGTGCCTCGGCCGGCCTAGCCGCCCCCGTCTCGCTGAAGCGCGGCTGGGCCGGGTGGTTGTGGCCGGCGGCGAGCCGCTGGTTCGGTTGCGGGAGCGCGACGGTCTCAGGCTGGATGCGCACGCGTGCGCATCAGGCGGGGCGGATGGAGGTCCAGTCAGCGTTGGCCCTCACCCAGACACTGAGCGCCCGCTACCACGTCTGGGTGCAGTACTGGCCCTGGTAGGCGTCCCACCGATAGACGATCATGCATGCCTTGGCGCGGTAGCCGGGACCGTCCCAGTACCAGCTGGTCCACGACGGGTTGTCCCACGAAGAGTGAGTGTGGGTGCCGGAGATCTGGGACCAGTTCTGGCCGTAGTCGGTCGAGCGGGTGAGCCAGCCCACGCAGCGGGTGCCGGAAGGAGCGTTGCCGTCCTCGGCGAACATGGCCTGGACTTTGTAGACGCTCTGGGCGTCATTGTTGTAGGCATCCAGACTCGCCACACATCCGTCGCGGGACAGCCAATCGACGTTGAAGTAGTTGGGGTCGTAGGCCCAGGCTGCGGAGCTCTGGCCGGCGATTGCCAAGAGCGCTCCGCCAGCAGCGGTGATGCCTATTTTCTGAAGGATCTTCACGATTCTCCTCGGAGTTTGTGTCTGTCTGGTCTGGTGAGGGGACCTTGCACGGAGGGGGTGGTGGTCCGTGATGTGGCGGCGTGGCTCTCAGGGGCTGTCGGCTGTAGAGACGGGGCGTGGCCGGAGTCGCTGTCGTAGCGCGACCGTGGCCGCACGGCTCCCACCCCGTCCTCCGGTGGTTGTTGGCTTTGGTGCCCGGCCCGGATGGTGCTCGGTCACTGCTCTGGGGCTGGCCATCGAAGGCTGGCTGGTCTATGGGGAGTGGGACCGGGAGGTCGCCGACGCGGTGGGTGAGGGAGGCTGGACATCGGCGCCTGTCGGGACGGTGAGGGGGCAGTCATGCCGGTACTCGGGCGCTGGACAGCTGGGCCTTGTTGACGAGTTCACGCGCAACCGCGATCGCCTCGAGGAGGGAGTCCGCTACCGGAGCCCCTGTCTTCACCAGGGCGTCCCGATGGTGGGAGCCGCCGGCGAAGAGGACTACGGAGACTCCAGCCGCCCGGGCTGCCAGTGCATCGTCGGCGGAGTCCCCCACGGCGACGAGGTGCTGCGGATCCAGCCTGAGGTCTCGGACATGACGGCGCATGAGCGCTGCCTTGGTGCCGCCCGTCGGACCGGTTCGTCCCTGCTTCGCGCGGAAAAACGACCCCAGTCTGTACCGGGTGAGGTCGGCGAGCAGCTGGTCGTGCTGGTGGAGCGACAACACCGACTGGGTACCGCCGCTGGCCTGCCAGGTCAGAAGCGCCTGGCGGGCGTCTGCCATCACGTGGGCGGTCGTTGGCATGTGGCGCAGGTAGGCTGCCTGGTAGACGTCGTCCATCAGCTGCCACTCGTGCGCCGAGGGCATGCGCCCCATCAGTCGGCCGTAGAACCGGGGTACCGGCACGCAGTAGTTGGCGCGGTAGGTGTCCATGTCGATCGGCTTGAGGTCGAGAACCGCTAATGACTCGTTCAGCGCGGCCAGTCTCGGCCGGTTGTCGTCGAGCAAAGTCCCATTAAAGTCCCATATGGCGTGTGGACGGGCGGCATGGTGCATCAGGTGTTCCTTGATCGGTTGCGCCCGGGAAGCGGACGGTGGGCATGTGGTGGGTGGGCCTCTTGTGGTCTGGCGACGGCGCCGGGGTGGGTGGTGCAGCGTCGTGGACGCGGTGTCTCGTCGATGACCGGCGGCTGACGTGGCAGCTCGGAGGGAGTCAGGTGGTTTCGCTGCGCTGGTCTTTGGTCCGCTTGCGTTCGCGGCGTCGTCGCTTCGAGGAGCGCTGGAACTGAAGGGCCAGCCGTTCGCGCTCGGCGTCCTTTAGTCGTTCCTGCGTGATCGCGGCGACCAGCTCCCGATATGGCGTCATCGTGTTCCTCATTCCGGGTCACGGCCGGTGGGGACGGCTGGTGCGGGCGTCAGCTCTGTCGGAGGGGATCGGGTTGCGCAGAGCGGCGTACGCGGCGGCGAGCGAGGCTGCTGTGGCGGCGGTGAGGTAGAGGGCAGCGGGGCTGTGATGGTCAGCCAGGGCTCCGGCCGTGGCGGTGCCGATCGCGCTGCCTGCGCCGACTGCGGCGATCATCCAGCCGTTGGCCTCGGTGAGAACGGCGGGCTCGACCAGTGGGGGGAGGCTGGTGAACACGGTGCTCAGGATCGGGCTGAGGAGCAGGCCGGGCAGGACTGCGAACGTCACCATGGCGGCGGTATTGTCCGGGCTCAGCGTCAGTGGGAGCCAGGCGAGCAGGAATCCCGCGAGGAGGCGCTGTACGCGCTCGGCGGCGGAGCAGTGCCAGGTGTGGCGACTGTACGCGAGGCCGCCCGCGCAGCTGCCGACGCTGAAGGCGGCGAGCAGTAGCCCCGCGGTTGCGGGGTGGTGGGATTTTTCCGCCCATGCTGCCCCGGCGACGCTCTGTGCTCCGATGGCTATCCCGACGAGTGCCAGCACTGCGGTGAGTCCACGGATGGCGGGCGAACGAAGGGGGCCGAGCCAGTCGCTTGGGTGGGGTGCGGGGTGCCAGTTCCTGGAGGGCGGGGTCCGGATCATGGCCCACGTCCCTGCCAGGCCCAGGACTGCTGCTGTGGCCAGAGCTGCTGCTGGTGTGAGGTAGCCGGTGACGGCGGTGACGAGGAGGGGGCCTGCGGCGAACATGGCGGATTGGGTCACGACATCGAGGGCGAAGGCAGACGGCAGGGCGTGTGCCGGGACGACCCTGGGTAACAGCGAGCGCAGAGCACTCTCTAGTGGAGGCGTCGCCAGGCCGCCGACAGCGGCGGCCAGGGACCCCGCGAGTGCATTGGCATGGACGGCGACGGGGAAGGCTGCGAGCCCGGTTGTGGAGATCAGGGCAGCGGAGAGCATTGGTCCGCGCTGTCCGTTGCGGTCTACCAGGCGCCCGAGCAGGGGTTGGCCGAGCGTTGCAGCGAGCCCGTAGAGGGCGGCGAACGTGCCGGCCTGCCCGTAATTGCCGCCGCTGGCCACGGTGCACAGCACGATCGCGAGAGGGGCTGCTGCCGTCGGCAGCCGACCGGTCAGTGAGCCGAGAAACAGTTGGGGCACGCTGGGAGTTGCGAGAACGAAGCGGAGACCGGCCGGCGCGTTCGCCGCCGTTGGGGCCGAAGGCCCGTCCGGCGGTGTCGTGGCGAGCATGGACGTCCCTTCGGTCATGTCGGGAGTACGCGGCGGGCGTCGGATCAGTGCGGCTGGTGAGGGCCTTGAATCCGGAGCCCGGTTGGGCTGAGCGCGGCTTCTCGATGTCGTCTGGCGCTGGGCAGGTGGTTCGAGGCGTCGGTACCGGTATGGCCTGACAGCCGACGCGGACGTTCGGTGGAGCGCTCAATGTCCGTGGTCGCTATCCGCTTCGCGGGTAGCTGGGGCTCTTCCCGCTGCGACAGGCGGGCCCCGTGGTGGTGAGGGCGGCGGTCGCCGCGGACAGCCGAAGGGCTGAACGGCCAGCGGTGGCCGTTCGTGTGCTGGTGTTCATGATCTCTCCCTGTGACGATCGGGGGTTCACGCTGACCTGCGGCTGGGGAGCGGGGTGAATTCCAGGCGTCTATCTGTCCGCAGCGGGCATTGTGGCTGCTGGGAACAGAGCTTGATCGTGGCCGCGTGGCGCGGCTGAATTTCCCCCGCCCGGCTGAGGGCGGTAGTGCCTCTCAGGTTTCGGTGCGACGACTACTATTCAACAGGGCAGGCGTTGGCGCAATCACGGCTGCCCGAAAGTACCTTCAGTTTTCCGAGGGGGAAAATTTGGGGTGCTCTCGGCCCAATATCTTTCCTGCCCAGAAATTCGAGGGCCCGGGCCCGGCCGTGGCTTGTCGCCCGTGGTGCACGGGCCGAGTCGGCCGGGACTCAGGTCCGCCGCCGACGGCTGGATGAGGGCATGTGCGCGGGGCCGAACGGATCCGTGCAGCGCGTCCGGGCTCGTTCCTGCGGTTCTGCCGGGCTCGCGGCGCGATGCGTCGGAGAGCGGTGCCGACACGTCACTGGTGCGGCTGGCCTGGTGACGGGCACGATGCCCGGCCCGGAGAAGTGGCAGGGATCGCACGCGTGGTGGTGGCGGTCGGCTTCGCTAGGTGCCTGCCCAGGGTTGTCCGGGGCGATCCTGAACCAGCCCGGCCTCCGAGGTAGCGATCAGCCCGAATCGCCTCTTGTGGTTCCGCCACGCCCACGCGTCAAAGCGGCCGGGACCCTTTGGGGGGATCCCGGCCGCTCAGCGGTCAGATATGTGGTCACTGCTTGTCGGTGGTCGGCGGGGGCTGATGCTGGACGCTTGTATTGGCATGACGGCGGCCGGGGCCCTATTTGGGGGAAGGGGCCCCGGCCGCCGGGGCGGGCGGGGGGCTGCACCGTCAGGGCCAACGCTCCCAGATCGAGAGCTGCATCCGCAATGGGGGTCCGGAAAATTGTCCCCGAATTTCCCGACTGGAAATTTGAGACGCCTTTTCTGATGGAATCTTTCTGCCTGAGAAGACGAGGAGGAACAGGTTGGCGCGAACAGGTGGCTCAAGTCGGAGGATCCCCGAAAGACGGTATAGCTGCTCTTCGGTGAGCAGCGTCTCTGAGACCGCGTTTGAGATCCGTAGTGAATCGGGCTCGGACGAGCGCCTTGCTTGTCGTGATCGGCGCGTAGAGTGCGGCCGTGACTGCGCATCAACCTGGTGTCGGTCATCATCTCTACGGCCTCCACGGCGAAGGAGTGGCACACCATGGGCGACCCCGCGGGCACGAGCGACACGGTGACGGCCAGGGGTGGAGCTGGAGGAGCCGACGCCGTCGCCGAGCTGTCGCACCTCCTGTCGTGTATCGGGCCGACTTGCGGGGACGCCTTCGACTGGAAGGGCCTTGAGGCGGTGTACGGCAGGGCGCTTCCGTCCGACTATCGGCAGTTCATCGGCATCTTCGGGCGGGGCACGATCGAGCAACTGGTGGTCGTCCGCGGACCGGCCACGGGCCGGCCGGAATGGGAGGGCATCCGGGTGGACACCCTCGTTCCCGAGATGCTGCGGGACACGGCGGACGACTGGCGCATGCGCTCCCAGAATGGCCTCTACGCGTGGAGGACATGCTTGTTTGGGCCGACACTGAGGCGGCGGACACGCTGGCCTGGGTCGCCGCGGACCCCGATCCGGACCGCTGGCCGGTTGCCGTTTGGTCGCGCTGCCACGCGGCCTGGACGGTCTATCCGTTCGGGATGGCCGAGTTCCTGGTCAGGCTGTTGCGCGACCAGTTCGAGGAGTGGCCGCTGAGTGACATTGGCATCAAGGGCGTTGCCGCTCCGCGATTCCTGCACGAGGACGACGAGGATGCCGGCGCGGACCTGGGCATCGACCCCTGGGACTGATCCCCGTCATCCGGTCCGCTGATGGGTGAAGTATCAATCAGCAGCTCACGACAGCGGGCGTGGGCCTGGCCGCGTCGCAGCACGGCCCCGGGTGAGCCGGCGGACCATGACGCCGATCACCGCCCAGCGGATCATCGTCTCCGAATGGGCGGGGCTGGTCTCGTAGTCCCCAAGCGAGGCGCCGGTGGGCGGTGAGCCATGAGCACCTTCTTGCCCGCGTCGAAGCCTCTGGTGCCAGCGGGGACGGTGTCGGCGGTGCGGACGGACTGCGAGTCGATCAGGCCCGCGCTCGGTTCCGCGTTGCGGCCGTCAGCTTCACGGACCTTGCCG
>NZ_JARZAJ010000062.1 GCF_029892105.1 Kitasatospora sp. GP82
TGTCCCGGCCGATGTGCCTGCCGGTCCTGGCCCGACTTTGGCGGCCCCGCCGCACCGGGAAGATCGCTCTGGCCCGGGAGATGGTGGAACCGCTCACGATTTCGTCCGCGAGGTTGAGGACGCGGATGCTGGCGCTGGGGAACTGGACGGTGATGCCGGCGGCGAAGTCGATGTTCTTGTCCCGATACCGGATCTCTCGGACGGAGAGGATCTGCTGGCCGATGAACGGGGTCATGGGAAAGTCCGGCAGGTCGTTCTCGACCGTGGTGTGGCCATATTCGTCCATGTCGTATGGGCCGTGGGGCTGGTCGATCTCCAGGGCTAGGCCGTCGCCGGGCGTGTGGAACCGGACGGGGCCGAGGCCGTCCATGTGCAGCCACATATGGAGGAAGGAGGGTTCGGTTTCCGGGTAGTAATGCCAGGACGTTGTCACCTGCAGCAGGCGTCTTCCGACCAGGTCCTCAGCGTCAATTGTCATCGAACAGCTCGTCACTCCATCTGAACCAGGCACGGCCGTCCTGGATGTGCAGCAGGAACTCGGCGACAGGACCGCCCGGCGCGACCAGCGACACGGCTTGCCTGATCTTCTCGTAGACGACGTCGAACTCTTCCCAATCCTCCGCATCCGACAAGGTCACAGTGCGTTCGAACAGCGGCTCCAGATCTGGAAGCGCCGGGCCTGGAAGGAATCGGCCGCACAGCCATGGGAAGTCGGTCTCCTCGATTACGATCTCGCCGACCAGTTCCTTCTGGCGTACGAGACGCCAGGCCTCGCCCTCGAACCCCATGGCAGTTACCTCGCTCAGTGCAGATCGACGTGGAAGGGGTGGCGGTGATCATTCGGACAGGCGAAAATCCTGAGGTCGCCTGCGCGTCCGACGACGACACCGGTCACGAGGTCATCACTGGCGACCGTGAACAGCAGCGCCATGCGCCCTTGGCACTCCTCGCAGTCGAACGCCGACGGGCAGGTGAGGTGCCAGGTGGGCCAGCCGCCGATCTTCCAGCCGGCGATGCGCGTGATCGAGTCCTTGCCTTCAATGTCCGTGTCCTCGATCAACTTCCGAAGACGGGGCCGCAGTTCTTCGGGCAGCTCTTCGCGGTACGGAAAATCGATGATCTGCTCGGTCCTGATCGTGCAGGGGTTGGGCAGGTAGCCGTAGTCGTAGTGCCTTGCCGGCACCGGAGGAGGGGGGAGAGCTACGCCGACATCGGCCGCGCGCCGCCAGCGCACTTCCACCAGCGGACTGACGTCCGCTTGGTTCGGTGGCGCCTCCCAATGCTCGTTGGGGCACCAGAGAATCTGGAGAAGATCGATACCTGTCGGCCACCACGGCCCGGGAGCGTCGCTGGCGTAGATCTGCGCGACAGGCACCATGGCCACGGCCGGAAGGCCGGACGGCTCCTCGTCGTCAGGTTCGGAGCACATTGGCCAGGGCTCGTCCGACGGCCACAGCAACGGACCGCCGACCGAGCTGCCCTGCTCCGTCGGCTCTCCGCGCTCGGGGTGGAGCCGGACAGCCGACCGCCCGTAAGGTGCGAGCTCCGGCAGCCTGCTGACTATCTCATCTGCCGAGGGTTGATGCATGGACATAGCCGGACCTTTCGACTCGCATGCGTGTGGGGTGATCGCACCGTACCGTCCAGCACCGTCAAGGCCCGCGTCCTCGCCCTACTCCATGGCCGGACGAACTGCAATCTCGGCCAGGAGCAGGCTCGGTGTTGGTCGGCGCAGTCACGGTGTGAGGCGTCAGTATGGCGGGCGGTCGTGCTCCGCCCAGACGCGGCGCGGGTCGAGGTGCAGTTCGTTCTGCATGAGGCAGTCCGCCACGAGCGTGCCGACCGGATTGCCGCACGCGCACACCTGGTTCGGTCCGTGCATGCCGTTCGGTCCGCAGCAGCCGATCCACTGCTGCCGCTCCGTGTGGTGGTGGAGCCCGATGGCATCGTCGAGGTGGAGGACCACGGTGTCCTTAGGACCGGCCGACTTGAGGACGGCGCCGTCCCGGTGCACGGTCATTCCTGCCATCGCGGCGACGGGTTCCTGCGGGTCGTCGTTCGGGACGAACGGAGCGCCGAAGGGCTCCGGGTCGATGGCGTAGAAGCCGCGGGGCACCGTGGGCGGTGCGATCTCCCGGTCCACCGGCTCGGGACGATTCGGGAACGTCTCGAGCCGGTGGAGCGGCGCGGTCAGCGGCTGGTTGCATCGCACGCAGCGGAAGACCGTCACGATTTTCTCTCCACGTCTGACTGCGGCCGGAACTCGTGGACCACCTCGATGCGCCCGACGATGTGCCGGTTGAATTCAACCAACTCCTCTGCCGGTACCCACAGTTCCAGGATTGTGCGTCCGCCGGCCTGCTGGATCGGGTAGCGGGCGGCGAACGTGGCGTCGACCTCGAAGCGGGTGACGTAGCCGACACCGGAGGCGGGCACGTTCCAGTCGCGGGCGATGCGGATCGCGTAATCCTCGTTCAACACCGGATAGAAGATCGGCTGCTCGGGCAGGCGCGGCGGCCAGGCCCGCCAGCCCGACGCCTCGACCAGCGCCAGCTCCTCAGGGCCGGTCGGCCGCCACAAGGCGAGGGTCCCGCCGATCGTGGTCGTGCTCATTCTCGCCGCCCAACTTGCATCTCGTCAGTCGCCCCACCGTACGCAGCCACAGTCGTGCGCAGCCAGCGGGTTTCCCCTCGCCCAGGCTGTGCACCCGGCCGGGATCCAGGCTCCGCTGGTTCGTGCTGGCTGACCTTGTGGTCAGGAGTGGAACCCGCGCCCGTACTCCTCTGGGGAGAGCGTGAAGTCGTTCGGGCGGGTTCGGCGGAGCAGCTCGTAACGGTCCGCGAAGACGTCGAGCGCCTGCGGTATCGAGTATCCCCGCGCGTCACGGATCGTTTTGAGGGCGTGGATGATCCGGCCCGCCACGATGTCGTCGTCGACGCCCGCGGGCAACATCGGCGGCTTCCCCTGACTGTCTGATATGTTCGTCAGCTCTCCTTCGAGGGCCCGCGGCTCAGACCTTGACGAACCAGTCGGGCAGCGGTTCGCGACGCTCCCGCCACGCGCCGGGGATTCCGGCCAGGCCGGTGCGCGCTGCGACCGTGCCGCCGGTGATGGCGCAGGTGGTGTCGACGTCGCCGAGCACCTCCGCGGTGGTCCACAGCGCGTCGGCGAGGCTGTCCAGGTGCCAGGCGGCGGACCACAGCGCGAAGGGCACCGTGTCGCTCGCGCGGATCCGCTGACCGTTGCCGAGGACATCGGCGGCCCGCCACGGCTCGGTGTCCGGGGGCAGGTCAGCAGCCTTGTGCAGGCCCCCGCGGACCTGCCCGGCGGGCATCCGTGATTGATGCCCTGGACGGCGACGATGCGCATACCGTCGCGAGTTCGCATCAGATGCAATTGGCGGCAGAGGGAGCAATGGAACAGTGGTTGGCGTTAAGCATTGACCGACGTCATGGACGCCGTTGACGGCGGGCGTTCCCGCCGGCTACCCGTGCTTGTCCGGTTCGGCGTCGGCGAAGGCGCGGTATCAGCTGAGATCTCGGGCTGGGCGAGGACGTCGCCGCGGTGTACGACTCGGACCGGACCCGGGGCCATCATCGGATGCTGATCCGCTGGCGTAGCGAGGTCGTGTCGGACGTTCAGCAAGACCGCTGTCGTCGTCATCACCGCGAAGTCCGCCGGGCGCAGGGTCTTCGGCCTCGCCACCGCAGGCGTCCGTCTCGCTTGACCTCTTGCGCGTCAGTCCCGCAGCCAGTGCAGCTCGTGCGCCAGGGTTTTGGCGACGGCACGGATGCGGCGGTGTAGTGGCGACTGCTCGCGTGGGAGGACCAGGTGGATCGTCAGGCTGGGCGCGCCCCGCAGCGGTCGCCAGGTGAGACCGGCCGGTTGTGCCGTGGCCGCGGCTTCTCCGGCCGGGGCGAGGGTGACCCCGTCGCGCAGGTCGCGCTGAGACATGTCGAAAGAGACTGCGGGCGTGTGGAATCGGGGGTGTGGTCGAGTGTCTCGGAACAGTGCGGACAGCTGATCGTGGATCACGGGGTTGGCCGCACGGTCCGGGAGTCGCAGCGGATACGCGGCCGCGTCGGCGATCTCGATCTCCGGGTGTTCGGCCAGCGGATGGTGCTGCGCCAGCAGGACCCCGATGCGCGCACGCCGCAGCAGGAACCGGCGCACGCCACGGCCCGGTTGTTCACCGCGGGTGATCCCGGCATCGATGCGGCCGTCGGCGACTGCGGGGGAGATCTCCGGTGTCGCCATCGGGACCGCGCCGACCTTGAGTCCGCTGTTGCCGCGAATCAGCCTGTCCACCAGGGCCGGTGCCGTCTCGGCCCCGGTGCTGAGGCTGTATCCGATGCGCAGCGTGCCCAGTTCACCGGCCGCCGCGCTCCGGGCGGTGTCCCATGCCCGGTCCAGCGCCGCCAGCGCGGGCGGCGCGGACTCCGCCAAAGCCGCACCGGCTGTGGTCAATACGACGCTACGCGTGTTGCGGACCAGCAGGGCCGTACCGAGTTCCGCCTCCAATCGGCGCATCCGGGCGCTGAGTGCGGGCTGTGCGATACCGATCCGTGCAGCCGCGCGGGTGAAGTTCAACTCCTGCGCCAGCACCAGGAAGTACCGCAGGCTCACCGTATCCGGCGCCACGTGCCCTCCCTGTCGATTGATAACGATCCGTTCTGAGTCTATCCCGTACCGGTCTTTCCCTCGACCGCACATCAAGCCCTAACCTGCGCATATGACGATTCCACTGACCGCAGTACCCGTCGCCGGGATCGATCGATCTGAGTGTCAATTCGAAGTCGGACGTGTCCGGCCGAACACAGGAGGTTTCCATGGCTAAGGGCTACTGGGTCAGTGTCTACCCCGCCATTTCCGACCCTGAGAGGCTGACTGCCTACGAGAAGCTGGCCGGTCCGGCTGTCCGGGCTGGGGGCGGGCGCCTCCTGTCCCGTGGCGGTCGAGTCGTCGCCCACGAGGCCGGAATCACGCAACGCGTCGTTCTGATCGAGTTCGACAGCTTTGAACAGGCCGTCGCGGCATATGAGAGCGAGGCATACCAGAAGGCGCTGGTGGCCCTCCCCGACGGCGTCGAGCGCGACTTCCGCATCATCGAAGGCATCGACTGACCGGCGGGCCCAGCCATCGCTGAGCATCCGTCACCTGATACGCACACGGTGCTGAACGACGACTCACGAGACGAGTTCGAAGCCATGCCCCGCGTCCCAGTTCGTCGTCGACGTCCTCGACGGCCTGATCCCTGTCGGGCGGGCCGCGAAGCGGAGTTCGGGGCAGCCGACACATCATTGCCCGACAACCGACTTGCCTAAGGAACGCCGGGCAGGGCGTAGAGCCCGTTGTCCGTGCGTCGCTGAAGAAGGATGCGGCCTTTGTCGTCTGTGACGACCGCTGAGGCAGCAACGACGAGCCGATTCGGTTTCGGCGCGCTGGGATCGTCGTAGTACTCGGTCCTCGCCAATGGATCAGCCTTCCTGGACAGGCCGCGACGTCTCCCAAACGGCTTCGAAGCTCGCGGCATACGTGTCGAACATCCCGCCGTCGCCGTTGCGGCGGAGGTGCCATACCGGGGCGCCGTACGCGTTGACTCCCCACACGTGCGCGTTCACCAGCATCTGATCATCCGCACGGTAGAGGCTGTTGTACAGCGTGGTTCCGTGGGTCCGCAGCTCGATGCCGGGCATACCGAGCAGCGGCCTGTAATGCAGCAGGGCGATTCGGCACCGCGACTCGATCCCGTGGCCATACCGCTCCTCCTCGCCTCGCTGCCGCACGTTGGGACTGTTGGGGTCGCCGACCGCGATTCGCACACTGCAGCCGGCCGCCGCCCGCTTACGCAGCAAGTCGTTGAGTCTCGGGTACGCCTCGTGCAGGAACACCGCCGCGTAGACCAGCACGTCGAGACGCTCGCCTGACTTCCGGATCAGATCGGCGAACACCGACACAGGAAGATCAGCGCGCTGCTCGTACAGCCCTGTGCGTGCCGGTAACTTCGTCACCCTATGCGACCTGGGTGTATTCGTGGAGGAGGCCGCCGAGGCGGTCGCGCCGGGTGACACGCGAATCGTCATCGACGGCGGGTGGTTCAGGCGCGTCGACACCGTCGGGGCATCACTGTCCGAGTGATCGGTGCGGCCGATGTTCGTTGTGGTGGCCGGCGTACTCGTCGACGACGAGGCGCAGATGCCGCTCTCCGGTGATCAGGACGCGGTCGGTGGCCTCGCGCCGGCAGGATCCGACCCAGCGTTCAGCGATCGCGTTCATCCGGGGCACCCCGGGCAGGATGGGCACCACGCGGGCGCCGATGGCGGTGAAGACCGCGTCGAAGCCTTCGGTGAAGTAGCCGGCGTTGTCGCGGATCAGGTACCGGATGCCGATGGTGCGTGTGTCGTCCAGGCTCATCAGGACGTTGCGGGCCTGCTGGGTGGCCCATGCGGCGGTGACGTGCCGAGTGACGCCGGCGATGTGCATGCGCCGGGTGCCGTGCTCGATGAAGAACAGGACGAACAGGCGCCGGAGGAATCGGCAACCCACTCCTCGATGTGGCGGCTGCGCAGGTCGCACAGCCGCATCGCGCCGAAGACGGGCAGCAGGTCTTTGCGGACGTAGGCGCTGTAGCCGGCCACGGTGGACGGCTTGAGGGTTCTCTCCTCCAGCGTGAGCCACTCGGCCAGGTACGCGCCCACCGTCACTCTGGGGTCTTCGAACACCCCTGTGCGCTCCGCGCTCACAACCAGTTCCAGCGCGTACCGGGCCTCCTCCTCGCTGAGGTATGCGCTGCGCCGGCGGGTCTTGCGGTCTCCCTCTGCGGACGGGAGGTCGACGGCGTAGGCCCAACTGCCGTGCTCCCCATCCGTCTTCAACTTCGGGCAGCTGGCGCCGATCTGGCGCTTGCTCTCGTCACGGCAGCCGCACCGGCGGTAGACACGGCCACGGGTGGGACAGGTGCTCATCGAGTTACCCCGTCGGTCAGGTGATCCTGGAGGGACAAGTGCCCATCGATCACCGGTCCGAGGGAGCGCTGACCGCGGCGCGAGAGACGCGCGGCAGCGCGCGGAGGCGAGCAGGTAGCACCATCGGCGGGCGCGAGTCCGAAAGATGTTTCAGGTCGTCGGCCACGCTACAGCCGGGGCTCGGTTGCACTGGCGGTGAGGACGGCGTCGATCGTGTACTGGAGACCGTACGGGCTTGCGGGCTACGACTGCGCGGAAGCCCGGCGGCATGACCGGTGGCGTCTCTGGTCACGCCGTGGACGGCGGTCGGGGGAGTGATCGCGCGGCGTCCGGGGTGGCAAGTGTCCGTGCGGTAGTGGAAACCGGTGTGGCGGGCCTTGGTACCCAGGGCCCGCGAGGGTGCTGGGGCCGGTGACCGGGTGTGATGGTGCATGCGGTCGGGTGTCGTTTAGTTGTGCCCGCTGGGGGGAGCGTCTCTGACGGAGGCGGGCACAGCCGGGGACGAGGCGTAGCCACTTTCAGTGGAGGCGGTGGCGGTCAGGCCTGGTGAGGCGGCGGGGCCGATGACCGCACCCATCGTGCAATGACCCGGCCGGTCCCACTGACCTGGACGTTCTTCCACGACAACCGCAGCCTCCCGGCGGGCGTGGACGCCGCGAACTCACGGCACCCTGCACAGCGCACGGGCGCGGATGTCATGATGTGCCCGACATGTCTGCCTTCGGAGCCGGTGCCGCGCCCGCGCCGGCACCCCCCGCTTCGCTCGACTTTCGCGTACTGCGTGCCGTGCCGTTCGCGACGGTCTGCGTCGTGCTGGCCGCAGCCGGCCACACGCTGGCCTCCGGCGCCACGGTGCCGATCCGGGCGGTGCTCCTGGGCTGGGTCCTGACCTTGGGCGCGGCCGTTCTCGGGGCACGGCGGGAACGGTCGCTGGCCGCGATCACCGGCGGGCTGGCCGTCGGCCAGCTGGGCCTGCACCTCCTCTTCCACGCTGAGCAGACGCCCGCCCGTGCCCAAGCGATGCCGAATACGGCGGGCATGGCCGGGATGGCCGACATGCCGGGTATGCCCGGCATGGGGATGGCCGATGGCACTCACTCCAGGGCGGTGGCCGCACAGCTCGCCATGCCGCTCGGAAGCGGTTCCCACGCCTCCGCGGCGGCTACACCGCACGTCGCCCTGTGGTGCCATGCCTGGCTGCTCGGGCTGAGCCCCGCGATGTTCGCCGGCCACCTCGCCGCCACGCTGGTGGCGGCATGGTGGCTGCGGCGGGGCGAGGCGGCCGTGTGGCGGTTGGTCCGCACCACCGCCGAGGCGGCCTCGGCCGCCGCGCAGGCGTGTACCGCGAGGCTGCGCGAGGTCGTCGCACGGCTCGACGCCGCACTGTCCGGCGGCATCGGACGAGGATGGCGCCCGCTCTGCGCGTGGTTCGCGGGAGCGGGCAGGAGGTGGCGGCTTCCGTCACCGGTCCTGCTGCGGCACTGCGTGATCAGGCGAGGTCCACCGATAGCTCCCCCTGCCTGACCCGACGGGCGAGCGCACCTAGGCGCCGTCCGGACGGGCGGCAGCTCCGCGCCCCTGATCACCTCAGCACGCACGCCATCACCGTCGGCGGACGATGGCCCCTGCCCGCAAGCAGGCCCTTTGGCCGACCGTGCGCGTGCGTGCACGCTCCCACACGGAGAACACACAGCCATGAGACCGTCCTTCAAGAACCGCCTTGCCGCCGCCGCCCTGGGCGGCGCCGCCGTGCTGCTGGTCGCCGGACCCGCGTTTGCGCACGTCACCGTGCAGCCGTCCAGCGTGGCCAAGAACGCGACCGACCAGACCTTCGCGTTCCGCGTGCCCAACGAGGACGACAAGGCCAGCACGGTGAAGGTCGAGATCGACTTCCCCACCGACCACCCGATCCCCTCCGCCATGGTCGCCGCGGTGCCGGGCTGGACCGACCAGATCCAGACCACCAAGCTCGCCACCCCGATCCACACCGACGATGGCGACATCACCGACGTCGTCTCCCAGATCGTCTGGACGGGCGGGCAGATCGCCCCCGGCCACTTCCAGGACTTCACCGTCGACTTCGGCGCGCTCCCCGACGGCACGGACAAGGTGGTCTTCAAAGCGCTGCAGACCTACAGCGACGGCAACGTCGTCCGCTGGATCGAGGAGGGCAAGGACGGCCAGCCCGAGCCCCAGCATCCGGCTCCGGTTCTCAAACTGACCGCTGCCGCCGGCAGCGATGCCCCCAGCGCCGCGCCGAGCGCGAAGGCTGGCCCGGCCGGGCAGAGCACCGCGACGGCGAAGAGCAGCAGCGACTCCACTGCCCGCGGCCTCGGTATCGCGGGCATCGTCGTCGGCGTCCTCGGCACGGTGGCGGGCATCGCGCTCGGCCGCCGTGGTCGGGGTGTCGACAGCAGCGGAACCTCGGCGTAGCGGGCAGGGCCGGTGTGGGACGCAGCACACGCGTTCCGCACCGGCCCCACCCGGTCATGGCACCGGGCTGTCTCCCGCAGCCCGGTCCAGAATCCACCAGCTCGTGTCGTACGCGGTCGGCATGGCGCGCGGCTCCCCGCCCTGCTTGGCCTGTGGCGCCGCAACTGCGGTGATGTCACAGGGCCGTGGCGCGATGACCTGAAGGCCCGGGCCGTGGCGTTCGGCGTCCCGGCCCGGACCACGCGCACAAGACGTGCGCCACGAGCGAGCCCGCGCCACGACACCGTGCACGACGATGCGGATGACCACTCGGCCCGGATCCGGCGGCTGTGCTGTGTCCGAACTCAGGTCGCTGTGGATGAAGGCCTGTCAGACGGCCGAGGCGGCCAGGTTGTCCAGCGCGCCGCTCTTGGCCTGGGCGACGAGGTCGCGGAACTGTTCCTCGCTCATCTGCACCTGCTGCCCGAAGTCGTCGGTGATCCGCACACGCTTCTCCGCCGGAGCGGCTCGGTCCACAAACAGCTGCGGGCAACCGCAGTTGCAGTTTCCGCAGAAGGTCGCGATCGGTTCCGTACCAGTGCCGTGCATCTGTGCCACCTCGGTCGCCTCTGTCGTGGGCGTACTTCTCCACCCCAGCGATGCCCGCAAGCCAGGAGCGTTCAAACCAACTCCCGAGCGCCGAAGGGCCTATGGGGTCGAGCCGCCGGTATGTCTCGTTGACGATTCACCCGCGAACCGGGTGGCGGCGGACGTATGCGCCGACGAGGCGATGTGCTTACCCGACGCTTGAAACCGATGGTCGGGATCGTCCCCACGCCGAAGGATCAACCTTGGGATCCCGCCGAGATCGCGAGGGCCCTGCTGGCAGAGGAAGCCGTCGGCCGGGATGCGGCCAACCTTCGCACCCGACGCGCCTGTGCGGCGTTCCCGTCGGGCGAGACGTTCCTGTGGGCCCTGGTGGCCGAGTTGAGCGTACTGCGGCAGTCTCGGCCAGGCCCGCAAGCATCGGCGAAGCGGGTGCGGGCGCCGGATTTTCGGTTATCACTGCGTCCGCCACGGGTCTCCTGACTTGTGAGGCCGTACTTCCCTCGGTCCTCACCGCACCACGGGCCAGGCGCATCAGGGCGCCACCGGCCGAAGACGAGCAGGAGACCGACCATGGGACCTCACTGTCGTACCGGGCACCTCACCGGCGCCGCCCTGGCCGCCGCGACCGTGATCGGTGGCGGCGTGTCCCTGACTGCCGACGGCCATCCGGCGTCGGCCGCTGTCGCCGAGCCGGTCGCGGACTGCAAACCGGCGGCGACCGGTTCCTTCCTGTCGGACGGCTTCGACACCCAAGGCAGCTTCATCCCCTCGACCGGAACCATGAAGGCCACGACGGTCTCCGTGGACTTCCGGCGGGATGACGCGCCTTTGGGCCACCACCGCTGCGAAGCAGCTCCGGGAGCCGGGCGGCGCGCGAGGGCCGTTGCTGGGGGTGTGTGTCGCACGGGCCTGACAGGGCTGCGGCTGTGACCGACCTGGCCACGCGTATCTGCTCATCCACGCGCCCTTCTCGGTGCGCTCGTACGGGAAAGACCTGCTGATGTTCGCTTCTCCTCGTTCGATCTCGCGTGGTTGGGCCGTGGCGGCCGGTGTGCCCGCCCTGCTCGCCTTCGCGCTCATTGCGTGCGGTTCGTCCTCGCACTCCGAGCACTCGGCCATGCCGGGCATGGACCACTCGGGCACGCCGGGCATGGCAGGCATGCCGGGCATGGATCAGAGCGCGATGGCAACGCCCGGCGCGTCATCCTCGGGCATGCCGGGGATGCCCGGCATGATGGCGGCCGGCGAGGGTCTCGCCGCCGAACTGGAGGGCTACCGCCTGGACTCCCCGGTCACCAGCCTTCCGGCCGGCAAGGCGGTGAGCTACCCCTTCACCATCACCGGCCCGGACGGCCGACCGATCACCGACTTCGCCGTCGTCCAGACCAAGACCCTGCACTTCTACGCGATCCGCTCGGACCTCACCGGCTATCAGCACCTGCACCCGACGATCGCCGCCGACGGCACGTGGACCGCCGACCTGGCCGCCCTCGATCCGGGCAGCTGGCGGCTGTACGCCTCGTTCACACCGAACACCGGCCCCCTTAAGGGCAGTGAGTTCGTCCTCAGCCGAACCGTGACGGTGCCCGGCGAAGCCGCCACGGTGTCGCTGCCCGCCGCGGCCAGCAGTACCACGGTCGACGGCTACACCGTCGCCGTCCAGAGCGGGCCGACGACCGGGATGACCCACAGGCTCACCGTCACCATCAGCAAGGACGGCCAACCGGTCACCGATCTCCAGCCCTACCTCGACAGCTACGCCCACCTCAGCGCCTTCCACGAGGGCAACCAGGCGCTGGCCCACCTCCACCCCGGGAACGTCGTCGACGGGAACCACGGCGGGCCGACGCTGACCTTCAACGCCGTGATCGGCGACCCCGGAAATTGGCGGGTCTTCCTCCAGTTCCAGACCGCCGGACAGCTGCACACTGCGGTGCTCACGCTGCACGTCGCCTGACGCGAAGCCGTGGGAGCCGCTCTGGGGCCCCATGGCACGGAGTGCAGCCGGTTGTTCAGAGCGGAGCGTGGTGCCAGGCGCTGTGCATGGGCCGCCGTCGCGGTGCTCTGCTCGACCGCTCGTGGCCTCGGTGTCGCGGCATCGTCGTCGGCGTGCTCGGCCGCCGCGGCCGGGGTGCCCGCAGCAACGGTACTTCGACGTAGCGAGTAGGGCCGGTGCGGGACGCCGCACGCCCGTCCCACACCGGCCCGATCCCTGCCCTGGCGCCAGGTCGCCACCCGGTCCGGACTAACAGTCGGTCCCTACTCGGTCAGCCCAGAGGCATGGATGGTGATCCGGACAGCACGCGCGACAGCCTTCACCGCGCTGCTGTGGTCGCTGTTCGTCGGCGGCCACACCTTGCTGACCGGAGTACCCGCCCGGCGCGTGTCGCTATGACGGTGGGTCAGCTCCCAGGGCGTCGGCGAAGGGGTCGTCGGAGAGCTGCCATCGTTCCATGCCCAGGGCGAGTTCGGCGTCGGTGAGCAGGCAGCTGTTCAGTAGGTGGTGGAGTGCGGGGATGCCGAGGTCGATGCCGGTGAGGGTGAGTTCGCAGCGGCGCTCGCCGTAGTAGGGGTCCCAGAGCAGGGAGGCGAAGGTGCGGCGTTGCGGGGAGGCGGAATGCCAGGCGCTGTCGTCCTGTTCTGGTAGCCAGGTGCCGGCCGTCTCGATGGCCAGGTGTTCGCCGGCGGACTCCCATCGGTGGATGGAGTGCGGTCGGTTGGCGAGCCACAGATGGCCGCGTCCGCGGATGACGCCGTTGCAGATCTGTTCGAGCACGTCGTGCAGGCGTTGCGGGTGGAGGGGCCGTCGTGACGACCAGTGTGTGGTGCGGACTCCGAACTCCGCACCGCGCGGCTGGGCGGGGATGGGGAGCGGTCCGTGCCGGTCCCAGACCCGGTCGGCGTCGAAGAGGTTCCCGCCGACCAGCGCCGAGATGTCCGGGATGCGGAGCGCACCGGTCAGTGGGTCGTGGCAGATGTGGGTCATCGAGGCGCGTGGGGCGAGGTGGTGCATCAGCGCGACGGCGCGCGCGGAGGCGGCGGGATCCGGGTCGTTCACGCTCGCGGTCACGACGACGTCGGCGGCCTCAAGATGCCGGGCGGAGGTCTCGGCGACGCTCCGCCGGTCGTCCGGGCCGAGGGCGAGGCCGTGGTCCAGCAGCCGGTCGCCGCCGCCGAGTTCGTCCTCGAGTCGGGACAGGTCGACGGCGGCGGCGACCGTGTCGATCCGCACGTGGTCGGCGAGGGCCTGCCCGCGGGCGTGGCCGTGCAGCACGCCCAGGGCGACTAGGTCCGCCTGCATGCCCGGCGGGAGCGTGAGCAGCAGGTGCCGGTGGCGGCCGGTGCGGGCCACACGCAGCAGGATGGGGAGGAGGCCCGAGGGCAGCAGCCGGGAGGAGCACGGGCGGGAGGGCGTCAGCGACCCGCCGTCCACCGGCCCGGAGCGCTCGTACAGCCGCCAGGAAACCCTCCGGCCACCGGAGTTGACCCGCACGGCGAGTACCGCCAGCCCCGGGATCTCGATCCGGGCCAGGTCGGCGGCGCAGTCCCGTACGCCGGCGGCGAGGCCGCCGAGCACGGTGACGGGCAGCAGGCTTGGCCTGCCCTGCGGGGTCATTTCACTCCTCCTGGATGCACGGGTCGAGTTGATGCGGGGTCAGCTCTCCGGGTCAGGCCTGGTGCCGGTGAGTCCGTAGCGGCGCTGGAAGCGCTCGACGCGTCCGGCGGTGTCCATGACGCGGGCGTTGCCGGTGTAGAAGGGGTGGCTGGCGGAGGAGATCTCGACGTCGATGACGGGGTAGGTGTTGCCGTCCTCCCATTCGACGGTGCGCGTGCTGGTGGCGGTGGAGCGGGTGAGGAAGGCGAGGCCGCCCACCTTGTCGCGGAAGACGACGGGGCGGTACTCGGGGTGGATGCCGGACTTCATGGTGATCTCCAGAAGGTGGGGGTGGGGTCAGCGCTCTTCGCGGAAGTCGACGTGCTGGCGGGCGACGGGGTCGTACTTGCGCAGGACGAGCCGGTCGGGGTCGTTGCGGCGGTTCTTGCGGGTGACGTAGGTGTAGCCGGTCCCTGCGGTGGAGCGGAGCTTGATGATCGGGCGCAGTTCGTTGCGGGCCATCGGTGTCCTTCCGGGCGTGCCGTGGTGGCGTGGGCCCCACACTAGCGTAATGGTTTTCGTTTTCATCTAGTGTAGTGTCAGGCCAACATTCGCGGCGGGCGCGGCATTCCCGTCTGCCGCCGCCGTCCTCGCCGACACGGAGTCGTCATGTCCGCCCACTGCCAGCTCACCGGCCGAAAGCCCGGGTTCGGCAACGCCATCTCCCACTCGCACCGCCGAACCCCCCGCCGGTTCGACCCCAACATCCAGACCAAGCGCTACTGGCTGCCGAGTGAGGGCCGCTTCGTCCGGCTGACACTCAGCGCCAAGGGCATCAAGACCGTCGACAAGCTCGGCATCGAGAAGGCCGTCGCCCGCCTGCGCGCCCGTGGGGAGAAGGTCTGATGGCCAAGCGCAGCAAGATCGCCAAGAACGAGCAGCGCCGGGTGATCGTCGCCCGCTACGCCGAGCGCCGCGCCGAGCTCAAGCGACTGATCGCCTCCCCGTCGACCTCGCCCGAGGAACGCCTCGCCGCCCAGGCCGAGTTGCAGCGCCAGCCGCGCGACGCCAGCGCCACCCGGGTCCGCAACCGCGACGCGGTCGACGGCCGCCCCCGCGGCTACCTCCGTGCCTTCGGCCTCTCCCGCATCGGCCTGCGCGAGCAGGCGCACGCCGGGTTCCTCCCGGGCGTCCGCAAGGCCAGCTGGTAACGCGGCCGGTAACGCCCCACCCACAGACCGGTCGCGCCCCGGGCTGCGCGATCTCTCCCGGGCCGCGCGGCCCGGGGCGCGACCCCCCGAACCTGGCCCACCGGCTCACGCCGGTGCGGTGTTTCCGGAAAGGAAGACCCGTGTCCCAACACAGCCTGCTGCCCGTGGTGGTGGTCGGGGGCCTCCACGAGGCCGAGCGCCGCCAGGCCGTCCTGGAACTGCTCGCCGACCGCGAGGGCACCGTCGTCCTGCACCACGACCTCACCCCCGCGGGCGAGGGCCGCGTGCACCGGGGAGTCTGGGACACCTCCGGCCCGCTCGGCGATGCCCACCTGCCACTCACCAACAACTGCCCGTGCTGCGCCCTGCGCGAGGACCTGCTGCCCGAACTGCTGAAGATCGCCGAAGCCGGCCGCCACCGCCTCGCGGTGGTGGAACTGTGGGGCGGCAGCGACCCCCACCCGCTGGTCGAAGTGATAGCGGGCGGCGACGTCGGCGACCGCTGCATGCACGAGGTCGTGGAGGTCGTCGGCGTGGTCACCGCCGTGGACCCGCTCCGGATCGTCCCGGAACTCTCGGTCCCCGACGAACTCTCCGAACACCACCTGCACACCTGCGCCGACGACCAGCGCACGGTCGCCGAGGCGCTCGCCCACCAGATCGAGTACGCCGACGTGCTGGCCGTCTCCCACTCCGACCAGGCCGCGGGGACAGGCGAGTTGCGCGCAGGCATCGCGATGCTGCGCCAGCTCCACCCGACCGCCCGCGCCGCACGGCTGGGAACCGGCGCGCTCGTCCGCGCGGCGCTCGCGGGCTTCGACGTGGCCGCCGCGCGCGACCGCGTCAACCCGGCGCTGGCCCTGCTGCCACAGGAGGCCGACGAGGCCGGGGTGGCCACGCTCGTGTGGGAGCGGCGCCGCCCGCTGCACCCGGCCCGGCTGCACGAGGCACTGGAGCAGCTCGTCCCGGCCGCGCAGCGCAGCCGGGGCCGCTTCTGGCTCGCCAACCGCCCCGACCTGATGCTCGCCTGGGACGCGGCCGGGGCCAACCTCGCGGTAGAGGAGTGCGGCCCGTGGCTCGTCACGCTGCCCGACGCGGCATGGGAGCTCTACCCACCCGCCCGCCGGGCCGCCGCCGCCCTCGACTGGGACTCCATCCACGGCGACCGGATCCAGCAACTGAGCTTCACCGCCGAAGGATTGGACGTGGACGGGATCACCGAACTGCTCGACTCCTGCCTGCTCACCGATGCCGAACTCGCGGCCGGAGAGCCCGGTTGGAAGGCCCTGCCGGACGCCTTCGAGGACCTGCTCGACCCCGTCGCCTGAAGCAACCTGCACTGACCTGAAGGAGAGAACCAGCCGTGGCCAAGATCGCCGCCGCCCGCAAGGACCGCAAACCGCGCCCCAACCCGCTGCACGAGGCCCGCATCACCTACATCGACTACAAGGACACCAACCTGCTGCGCAAGTTCATCTCCGACCGCGGCAAAATCCGCAGCCGCCGCGTCACCCGCCTCACCGTCCAGCAGCAGCATGCGATGGCCAGGGCCATCAAGAACGCCCGCGAGATGGCCCTGCTCCCGTACGGCTCCGGCTCGCAGAAGGCCACACGATGACCGAGCTGCTGTCAGCCCCGGCCAAGGTCCCCACCGAGGTCCCGACCGACGTCAGACTCCCCGTCACCGTCCTGTCCGGGTTCCTCGGCGCGGGCAAGACCACCCTGCTCAACCACCTCCTGAACAACCGGGAGGGCCTGCGGGCCGCGGTCATCGTCAACGACATGAGCGAGATCAACATCGACGCCGCGCTGGTCCGCGAGGGTGGCGGTGCCCTCTCGCGGACCGAGGAACGCCTCGTCGAGATGACCAACGGCTGCATCTGCTGCACCCTGCGCGACGACCTGCTGGAGGAGGTCGACCGGCTCGCCCGGGCCGGGCGCTTCGACTACCTGCTGATCGAGTCCAGCGGCATCTCCGAGCCGATGCCGGTCGCGGCCACCTTCGCCTTCGCCCGCGACGACGGCGCCACCCTCGGCGACATCGCCCGCCTCGACACCATGGCCACCGTCGTCGACGCCGCCAACTTCCTGCCCGAACTGCGCGGCGGCGACGAACTGACGGCCCGCGGGCTCGACCAGTACGAGGACGACGAACGCACCGTCAGCGACCTGTTGATGGACCAGGTGGAGTTCGCCGACGTCCTCGTCCTCAACAAGACCGACCTGGTCACCGCCGACGAGGCCGACCGTCTCGCAGCCGCACTGAGCCGCCTCAACCCCGCCGCCCGCATCGTGCGCGCGAGAAACGGCCGCGTCCCGCCCGCCGAACTCCTCGGCACCGGCCTCTTCGACCTCACCAAGGCCCAGGAAGCCCCCGGCTGGGTGGCCGAACTCAACGGCGACCACGTACCGGAGACCGAGGAGTACGGCATCACCAGCCTGGTCTTCCGCGCCGACCGCCCCTTCCACCCGGGCAGGCTCTGGGAGTTGGTGAGCCGCCGACTGGATGCGGGCGAGTTCGGCACGGTGCTGCGCTCCAAGGGCTTCTTCTGGCTCGCCTCCCGACCGGCCGTCACCGGCCTGTGGTCCCAGGCGGGTTCGGTCGCCCGCTTCGAACCCTCCGGCATGCGCTCGACCATGAGCCCACTGACGGACCTGGCCGATGCCACAGCGCTGACCGGCCTCGGCGACGAGCAGGTGCACAGCGGCCAGGAACTGGTCTTCATCGGCACCGGCCTGCGCAAGGACGAGCTGCGCGCCGCGCTCACCCGCTGCCTGCTGGCCGGCGCCGAGCATGCCGCCGGGCCGTATGCCTGGACGGCGTTCGAGGACCCGTTCCCCGCGTGGGACGAGTACGAGCTTCAGCAGGACCACGACCACTCCCATGCGTAACCATCATCACCCACCAAGGAGGAATCCGGCATGGCCGTCCCCAAGCGCAAGATGTCCCGCAGCAACACCCGGCACCGCCGCGCCAACTGGAAGGCGGCCACGCCCCAGCTGGTGCCGATCACCATCGACGGCCGCGAGCACCTCGTGCCGCGCAACCTGGTCCGTGCCTACGAACGCGGACTGCTGACACTCAAGTCCTGAAACCCGCCAGGCGGTTGTCGGGCCGCCTCGTGGAAGGCACGGCGGGCCGGACTCGGCCCGGCGGCTCGTCCGGGCAGCCGCAGCAGGCCGTCGACGTGCGGGCTACGGTCCGGCCGCTGCGCTCGGCTGGGTGTCCGGAGCCGGCGGGGCATCCCGGTAGGGGTTCTTCGGTTGGGGGATGACCGTCAGGCCGGTGGCGTCCAGCGTGGGTACCCGTGCTCCGGGGGCTGGTCGCCACACGCCGGTGACCGTGACCCAGGTGTCCGCCTGCGGGGTGCCGAGGCCGTGGATCTCCACCTCCACCACCCGGGCGTCGGCGGCACAGCAGCTGACGATGACCCGGCTGAGCTGCCACACCCCGCCGGGCCTGGGCGTGACGAATCCTTCAAGCCGGACGGTGCGCCCCTTGAGGGACTCCTTGTCGTCCCAGACGGCGCGGGTGATGAAGTCGGTCAGTGAGAGGGCGAGGGGGCCCTGGGGCGGAAGCAGTGGGAAGGTGGCCCGCCTGGCGATCGCGCCGGACCCGTCGCGGGCGACGGCATAGGAGCCGAGCGCCGGAGGGGCCGCGACGAGCAGCAGCACTGCGGGTACCGCCAGCAGCCAGGCGGTCTTCAGCCCCGAGCCGGCGTGCGCGTGGCCATGGCCGTGGTCGTCGTCCTCGTCGTGTCCTGGGTTTCCGGTGTCGGCATCGGCGGCAGTGCCGCGCAGGCGGAGGAGGGCGTCGGCCGCGCCCAGCAGGACGAGGACGGCGCCGCAGATGACCAGGAACGGCCGGAGCCCTTCCTTGACGTACCGCAGACAGAGGTCGCTCAGCAGGCTGACCCGCAGCAGGGCGCTGCCGGTCAGGACGATCAGTGCGGCCGGGAGGAACCGTCTCACAGCAGCCACCATCCCACCAGCGCGCTGCACAGGACGGCGGTCGCGAACGTCGCGGCGGAGAACCGGGCGGCGAAGGACCGTCCGAAGGTGCCGGCCTGCAGGGCGATCAGCTTGAGGTCGACCATCGGCCCGACCACCATGAAGGCGAGCCGGGCCGTGGGGGAGAACCCGGTGAGCGAAGCCGCCACGAACGCGTCCGCCTCGGAGCAGACCGAGAGGATCACCGCCAGCCCGCCCAGCAGCACCACCGACAGCCACGGGGAGCCCGCGAAGGTCTGCAGCACCGAGGGAGGCATCGCGACGTTGAAGGTCGCCGCGGCCGCCGCGCCGAGGACCAGGAACCCCCCCCGGCGTGCAAGAAGTCGTGCTGCAGCCCGCGGCGGAAAGTGTCGAGGCGGTTGCCGGTTCCCTGGTGCTCCGCTGCGACGGGTGGCAGTCGCAGCCATTCCGGCCGGCCCGCCTTGATCCACATCCAGCCCATCACCATCGACGTGGCAAGGGAGGCGAGCAGCCTCGCGAACACCATCTCCGGCCGGCCCGGGAAGGCGATCGAGGTCGCGACCAGCACTGCCGGGTTGATAGCGGGCGCCGACAGCAGGAACGCCAGCGCCGCCGCGGGCGCCACGCCGCGCCGCATCAGACTGGCGGCAACCGGTACGGAGGCGCACTCGCACCCCGGCAGGATCGCCCCCGCCGCGCCCGCGACCGGCACGGCGAGCGCGGGGTTGCCCGGCAGCAGCCGGGAGAGGACCCGGGCCGGAACGAACGCGCCGATTGCGGCCGGCACCACCGTTCCGAGCAGCAGGAACGGCATCCCCTGGAGCGCCACGGCGACCAGCACGGTGCGCCACGCCCGGAAGGCGGGGGCGTCGAGGCGGTCGAGGAGATCGGGCACCACCACGAGCGCCGCCGTGCCGATGATCGAGAGGCAGAAGCCGCCCACGACCAGGCCGCCCACGACGCGCGCCAGCAGGCCCAGCCATCTGCCAGGGCCTGTCCGTTCGGGTTCGTCGTCATGCACGGGTGAGGCGGCGGCTGGGCGTACGGCAGTGGTGGTCTCTTCGGTCACGGCTCTCGGTCTCCGGGGGCCGATTACTGCTCGGCGTGGCTGGGCGGAAGCGTATCGGAGGCGGCCGCCGCGGCCTTCGGCGAGTCCTTGTCCGGTCTGGTGTGGTACGCCTGGGTTTAGCGGCGGGAGAGCGTGCCGGATTCGCGATCCGTGGGGGACGCTGGGTGACCGGCTCACCGGCGGATCGAGCGCAGATCCGGCTTCGGCAGGGAGTCATCATGAGCACAGCGGCTGAACACCATCCCCACGCAGAACACGGCCACCACCATGGTGAAGGCTGCGGCCATGTTGCCGTTCCGCATGGCGACCACGTCGACTTCGTGCATGACGGCCACCTGCACCGGGTCCACGAAGGCCATGTGGACGAGTGCGAACAGGCCGCCCACGTCGAGCACTCCGGCCACGGCCACGCCCATGGCGAGAACTGCGGCCACGTGGCGGTCCCGCACGGCGACCACCTCGACTACGTGCACGACGGACACCGCCACGCCGCGCACGCCGGGCACTGGGACGACCACTGATCAGCCGTCCGCGTGGTGAGGCTCGCCCCTTGCCGGGCCTTGCGCGGAGTCAAACTTCGGTAATGATTTTCATCTCAACGCCAATCGGCCTGGTTTTGAAAATCGTTTCCGACTAGCGTCTGCTCCTGTCCAGCCGAGCCGGGCCCTTTGCGGGTCCGCAGGTTTTCGAGGAGTACCCACGCCATGCGCGCCGTCCTGCCCCGCCCCGTCCGCAGACACTCCGTCCGGCTCGTGCTGAGCGCGGCCGCCGTCGCCGCGCTTGCCGCCACCAGCGCCTGCTCCACCTCCTCGACCGCGAAGACCGCCAGCTCGGACGCCTCGGCGAGCGGCGGCGGGAGCAAGGTCATCCAGGTGGTGGCGGCGGAGAACTTCTGGGGCAGCATCGCCACCCAACTGGGCGGTGACCACGTCAAGGTGACCAGCGTCATCACCAACCCGGACACCGACCCGCACTCCTACGAGCCCACCGCCGCCGACGGCCGGACCGTGGCGGGCGCCGACTTCGCGATCACCAACGGCATCGGCTACGACGCCTGGTCGGACAAGCTGCTCGCCGCCAACCCGGCGAGCAGTCGCACCGCGCTCAAGGTCGGCGACCTGCTGGGCAAGAAGGAGGGCGACAACCCGCACCAGTGGTACTCGGCCGAGAGCGTGAACAAGGTCATCGACCAGATCACCGCCGACTACAAGAAGATAGACCCGGCCGACGCGGCCTACTTCGACAACCAGAAGACCAGCTTCGAGACGAAGACGCTGGCCCAGTACAACCAGCTGGAAGCCGACATCAAGGCGAAGTACGCGGGCACCCCCATCGGCGCCTCCGAGTCGATCGTCACCCCGCTCTCCGAGAGCCTGGGCCTGAAGATGCTCACCCCCGAGACCTTCCTGGACGCGGAGAGCGAGGGCACCGACCCGACCGCCGCCGACAAGGCCACAATCGACCAGCAGATCAGCGGCAAGCAGATCAAGATCTACGTCTACAACACGCAGAACTCCAACCCCGACGTGGTCGCCCAGGTCGACGCGGCCAAGAAGCAGGGCATCCCGGTCGCCACCGTCACCGAGACCCTCGCCCCCGCGAACGCCACCTTCCAGGACTGGCAGACCCAGGAACTCCAGGGCATCGAGGACGCGCTGAAGCAGGCGACCGGCAAGTGACCGCCAACCCGATCGGGAGGGTCCGCAGCGCAGTGGACCACAGCGAACCGTCATCGCAGGTGAGTACGGGCGAGCCCCTGTTCTCGCTGCGTGGGGCCGCCGTGCGGGTAGGCGGGCGGACCCTGTGGTCGGGTGTCGATCTGACCGTGGGGGCCGGGGAGTTCACCGCCGTCCTCGGCCCCAACGGAGTCGGCAAGTCCACCCTGGTCAAGGTGCTGCTCGGGATCCTGCCGGCCGCAGCCGGCGAGGTCCGGGTTCTCGGCGCGCGGCCCGGCGAACGCAACACGGCCGTGGGCTATCTGCCGCAGCGCCGCAGCTTCGACGCGAGCCTGCGCATCCGAGGCATCGACGTCGTCCGGCTCGGTCTGGACGGCGACCGCTGGGGGATTCCGCTGCCCGGCCTGGGCGGCGCGAAGCGCCGGGCCGCCCGGGAATGCGTGGAACAAGTCATCGACCTGGTCGGCGCCTCCACGTACGCGCACCGGCCGATAGGCCAGTGCTCGGGCGGCGAGCAGCAGCGGCTGCTGATCGCCCAGGCACTGGTCAGAAAGCCCCGACTGCTGCTGTTGGACGAGCCGTTGGACAGCCTCGACCTGCCCAACCAAGGCGCGATCGCAGCCCTGCTCGGGCGGATCTGCCACCGGGAGGGGGTCTCGGTGGTGATGGTCGCCCACGACGTCAACCCGATACTCCACCACCTCGACCGGGTGGTCTACATCGCCGAAGGCGGCGCGGTGGCCGGTACCCCGGCCGAGGTGATCACCTCCGAGACGCTCACCCGCCTGTACCGCACGCCGGTTGAGGTGCTGCGCACGTCGGACGGGCGGCTGGTGGTGGTCGGGCAGCCGGAGGCACCGGCGCTGCACAGCGACCGGCACACCGAAGGGAGGTCCCCCCGGTCGGAGGCTGGGGGACGGACGGGAGGCAGCCATGCTCCTGGCAACTGACGCCACCTCACCCGTCTTCTCCTGGAACCTGCTCGCCGACTTCCAGGACATGTGGTCCTACCTGTACATGGTGAACGCCTTCCGGGCGGGCGCGATCGTCGCCGTGGTCTGCGCGGCGGTGGGCTGGTTCATGGTGCTGCGCCGGCAGACCTTCGCCGGGCACACCCTGTCGGTGGCCGCCTTCCCCGGCGCCTCCCTGGCCACCCTGGCCGGGTTCAGCCTCTCACTGGGGTACTTCGGCTTCTGCGTCGCCGCCGCGTTGGTCATCGCGGCGCTCGGGCGCAAGGGCCGGGAGAGCGGCGCGGAGGAGTCGGCCGTCACAGGGACGGTCCAGGCGTTCGCACTGGCCTGCGGGTACCTCTTCATCAGCCTGTACAAGGGCCTGCTGGAGGGGCCGACGGCGCTGCTGTTCGGTGACTTCCTGGGCATCACCACCGGCCAGGTGGTGATCCTGGCGATCGTCGGCGCGGCGGTGCTCGCCCTCCTGGCGGTGATCGGACGGCCCCTGCTGTTCGCCTCCGTGGACCCGCAGGTGGCGGCCGGGCGCGGTGTCCCGGTGCGGCTGCTGTCCACGCTGTTCCTGGTGCTGCTGGGGGCGGCGACCGCCGAGGCGAGCCAGATCACCGGCACGCTGCTGGTGTTCGCGCTGATGGTGATACCGGCTGCCACAGCCCAACAGCTCACCGCACGGCCCGCCCTGAGTCTGGCGCTGTCGGTCCTGCTCGGTCTGGCCGCCTGCTGGGCCGGCCTGATCGCGGCCTACTACCAGCCCTACCCGCTCGGCTTCTTCGTGACCGCCTTCGCCTTCACCGGCTACGTCCTGGCCCACCTGCTGCGCCTGGGACGGGACTTGCTCGACCGGGCGCGGGTACCTGTTCCGATCGGAGGTGCGGCATGACCGCCGTCCTGTCCCAGCCGTTCTTCCAGCACGCCCTGCTGGCCGGGACGTTCATCGCGCTGGCGTCCGGTCTTGTCGGCTACTTCCTGGTGCTGCGCGCGCAGATCTTCACGGGTGACGCGCTCAGCCACGTCGCCTTCACCGGGGCGATGGCGGCCCTGGCCGGCGGGTACGACCTGCGGCTCGGCCTGTTCGCGGCGACCATCGGCGTCGGCCTGCTGCTCGGTGGACTCGGCCGCCGGGGACGGCCGGACGACGTGGTCATCGGCAGCGTCTTCGCCTGGATCCTCGGCCTGGGGGCGTTCTTCCTCACCATCTACACCACCTCCCGCAGCGGAGCCCAGGGCGGCGCGGGCACCAGCGTGCTCTTCGGCTCCATCTTCGGACTGAGCAGCGGCCAGACCACGCTCGCGGTGCTGATCGCGGCCGGAATCAGTGTTGCGGTGCTGCTGATCGCCCGACCGCTGCTCTTCGCCACCCTGGACGAGGCCGTGGCCGCCGCACGCGGCGTCCCGACCCGGGTGCTCGGCTTCGCCTTCCTGGCCCTTGTCGGCGCCTGCGCCGGAGAGGCGACCCAGGCGGTCGGCTCGCTGCTGCTGCTCGGCCTGCTCGCGGCCCCGGCAGGGGCGGCGATCCGGCTCACCGACCGGCCGTTCCGCGCCCTCGCGCTGTCCTCCGCCCTCGCCGTCGCGGAGATGTGGGGTGGCCTCGTGCTCAGCGCCGAGGTGCCCAAGCTGCCGCCGAGCTTCGCCATCATGGCCACCGCGAGCGCCGTCTACGCCGCCACCTTCCTTGTCCGCCCGAACCGCGCCCTGCGTACGGCAGTGGCCTGACCGGCGCGGACATGGAACGGGGGAGAGAAGTGACCGGCGTCGGGACCGGCGCGCCAACGGCCGCGAAGCGGCGCGCTGCCCGCATGACGCCCCGGCGGCCGGCGGACGGTGTCGAGCTGATCGGCCGGCCGACCCCGCAGCGTGCCGAGGTGCTGGAGGCCCTCGCCGGGTGCGAGGAGTTCGTCAGCGCCCAGGCCCTCTACGCCAGGCTGGTGCAGACCGGCTCCCGGGTCGGCCTGAGTACCGTCTACCGCACCCTGACCGCCCTTGCCGAGGCGGGCCGCGCCGACGTCGTGCGCGACACCAACGGCGAACGCCTCTTCCGCTACCGGGCCAGCGAAGACCACCGGCACTACCTGATCTGCCGCCAGTGCGGCCTCAGCCTGCCGGTGGACTCCACCGCCGTAGAGGCCTGGGCTGACCAGGTCACCGAAATATCCGGCTTCGCCGACGTGCACCACACGGTCGAGCTGACCGGCACCTGCGCCACCTGCTCCGCCGCGAGAAGCGCCGACTGACGACCCGGAACACCTACCAGCACCTCTGGCACCGCCGAAGGAGGATCTGGCATGCCCAGACCAGCATCACCGCGCCTGGTCGCCCAGCTGACCGCGCTCAAGAACCAGGCTCGTCAACTCCTCGAACTCGCCGAGGAAGACATCGTCCTGATCAGGCAACTCGACTGCACCCAACCGGGATGCCCACCGGTGGAGACGGTCGTGGCGGTGCTGCCACCGTCCGGCACCTCCAGGCGATGGACGCTGCACCACCCCGTCGACGAGATCACCCCCGACCTGCTCGCGGCCGCCCTGGCCGCAACACCGACCGTCTCCGAATCCGAAGGAGAACGAGCATGACCAGCTCCGCCACCACCATGGACGAGACCGAGGAACAGCAGGACACCCGCGTCCCTGTCACCGTGCTCACCGGCTTCCTCGGCTCCGGCAAGACCACCCTGCTCAACCGGATCCTCACCGAGCAGCACGGCCTGCGGATCGCCGTCATCGAGAACGAGTTCGGCGAGGTCGGCGTCGACGACGCACTCGTCCTCGACGCCGAAGAAGAAATCTTCGAGATGAACAACGGCTGCATCTGCTGCACCGTCCGCGGCGACCTCATCCGCATCCTCGGCGCACTCATGCGCCGCCGCGAGAGGTTCGACCGGATCGTCATCGAGACCACCGGCCTCGCCGACCCCGCCCCCGTCGCGCAGACCTTCTTCATGGACGACGAGATCGCCGCCCAGCTGCGCCTGGACGCCATCGTCACCCTGGTCGACGCCGCCCACATCCTCGACCACCTCGACGAGGTCAAGCCCGAGGGCGTCGAGAACGAGGCCGTCGAGCAGATCGCCTTCGCCGACCGGATCGTCCTCAACAAGACCGACCTGGTCACCGAGGAACACCTGACCGAGGTCGCCCGGCGCATCCACGCCATCAACGCCCCGGTCGAGATCATCCCCGCCCAGCAGACCAAGGTCCCGCTGACCCGGATCCTCGACGTCCACGCCTTCGACCTCGACCGGGTCCTGGAGGGCGACCCGGCCTTCCTCACCGACACCGAGCACCAGCACGACACCACCGTCACCTCGGTCGGCATCGACCTGCCCGGCGAGCTCGACGAGCAGCGCCTGAACAGCTGGCTCGGACAACTGCTGCGCACCAAGGGCGCCGACCTCTTCCGCTCCAAGGGCATCCTCGCCATCGCCGGCGATGACCGCCAGTACGTCTTCCAGGGCGTCCACATGCTGCTGGAGGCCGAGAACGGCCGAGAGTGGCGCGAGGGCGAGCCCCGTCGCAACCGGCTGGTCTTCATCGGCCGCGACCTCGACCGCGAGACGCTGAACGCCGAGTTCGCCGCCTGCCTCACGGGAGCACGCGCATGACCGCCGCCACCCGCACCGCCACCTGGACCACCGCCGTCGACGACGCGCCGATCGCCGTCACCACGGCCGGTGACCTGGTCGCCGTCGCCGGCGCCGCCGGCACCGCCTGGATCCTGGACCTCGCAGACGGCACCCCGGTCGGCACCCTCACCCTGCCCGGCGGCTTGCTCACCCTCGAATTCTCCCCGGACGCCGCACACCTCGCCCTCGCCGGACCCACCGGCTACGGCCTGTGGCGCCGATCCGACGGGCGCTTCCTCAACTCGCAGACCGGGGCCTGGTCCAACGCCGTACGGTGGGCCACACCGGACCGGGTCGCCCTCGCCTCCGGCCGTCGCGCCCTCGTTCTGGACACCGACGGCGCCCTGCAGTGGAGCACCGACCCCGCACCGAGCACCGTCACCGACCTGGCCTGGCTGCGCGAGGGCCGACGCCTCGTCAGCTCCGCGTACGGGGGCGTGCGCTGCCACGAGCGGCACACCGACAAGCCCGTCGCCGAATACAAGTACCTCGGCTCCCACCTCGCCATCGCCCTCAACCCCAACGGCCGGTGGATCTGCACCGGCAACCAGGACGCCAGCATCCACATCTGGCGCACCAGGGACGGCGACGAACTCACCATGCAGGGCTACCCCGACAAGATCTCCCGGCTCGCCTTCGACGACACCGGGCGCTGGCTCGCCTCCGACGGCGCACCCGACATCACCGTCTGGGACTTCTCCGGCAAGGGCCCCGCCGGCACCAGCCCGCGCTCGCTGCGCGCCCACGAGAACGTCACCGCCCTCGCCTGGCGGCCCGGTGGCAGCGCAGTCCTCGCCAGTGCGGGCGCCGAAGGCACCGTCGCATTCTGGCGCGCGGCCTTGGGCCGCGCGGGCGGTCTGCTCAGGCCAGCCAATGCGCGCGAGCTGCCCGAAGCGGTCACCGCACTGGCCTGGGCCGGTCCTGACCGGCTGGTCGTGGCCGACTACGAGGGGCGGGTGGAAGCGTGGCCGCTTCCGGACGACCTGGCCCTGTGACGGTGAACCCTGGTGGACGGCCGTGCACGCTGGTCGTCTGCCGGGGCTGCTGCTGCGGCAGCGCCCGCAAACACCCGGAGACCGACCATGAAGGGCAGCTCGCCACGCTCTTGAGAGCAGCTGAAGCGTCGGGTGGCGCACTGGTGGCCCGTACCACCGACTGCCTTGGGCCCTGCCGGCAGTCGAACGTCATCGTGGTCCAGCCCTCCACCCGGGGCCGTGCCCGCGGTGGCCGGCCGCTCTGGCTCGGCTGGGCCCTCGACAACGACATTCCCGATCTGGTCACCGAGTACGCCCTCGCCGGCGGCCCGGGTGTCGCCGAACTCCCCGCCGCCCTGGACCTGCACCGCATCACGCCACCCCGCCTGCCGACCACCGCACGCGCCAGGCGCTGACCGCTCCCCGGCTGCCCGCCGACACCCGCGCGGCGGGCAATCCTCCCGCACCCGAAGGAAGGACCGGTTGATGGGGCACACGCCCGGCACGCCGGTAACCGCGCCCGCTACCCTGGACGCCCGGACCGCCGAGCAGCTCGCAGCCACCCTCCAGGCGCTCGCCGCTCCCTCCCGCCTGCTGATCCTCGCCCGCCTGCGCCAAAGCGCCTGCCCGGCAACCGAACTGGCCACCGCCGTCGGCATGGAACAGTCCGCCTGCTCCCACCAGCTGCGCCTGCTCCGCAACCTCGGCCTGGTCACCAGCCGACGCCAGGGCCGCAGCATCGTCTACACGCTCCACGACCACCACGTGGCGGAACTCCTCGACCAGGCCTTCGCTCACATCGAACACCTGCACCCGCGGTGAGCGTCGGAGTGCGTCACCCGGACGGCGGCGCATGGCAGTTCGTCAGGTGCTTTGACCGCATAGGTTGACCGGTTTGGTCAGGCTGCCGCGGCGAGAGCGCGTCCGCCCCAGCGGATGCCTTTCTCGCTGCAGATGCGGACGCGTTCGCGTCGTTGGGCGGCGAGGACGTCGGGGTGGCGGGCCTTGGTGTTGCGCCAGCGCAGGTAGGCGTGCAGGGCCAGGGTCTGAGTGGTCACCGGCGCCTGCTTCTGGCGCATCCGCCGCCACCGCGACTGACCAGTCTGGGGCAACAGCGGGGCGGTCGAAGCCATTGACACCGGCTTCGACCGCCCCACTGAGGTTCCCCCGAGGTGCGGAAGGTTGCCGGACATGACCTGATGGGTCGTGAGAAGGGAGCCTCTGCCATGGCTGCACCGATGAAGTATCCGC
>NZ_JARZAJ010000063.1 GCF_029892105.1 Kitasatospora sp. GP82
CCCGATGCCCCTGCGCACGCAGCCGCTCGGCCACCGCGAAAGCAAGAGTGGTCTTGCCCGCACTGGGCAGCCCGGTCAGCCACACGGTGGCGCCGACCGAGATCGTCCTGGTCATGCCGTCATCCTCTGTTCGGACAAGGGGGTGAGATCGAGCCGTACTTCAGCCGTCGGAGCGGGACCGGGCGGACAGTGCGGCCTCCTGGGGCCCGGTGATCCCTTCCACCAAGGCTCGCTGCTGTTCGGTCAGTTGAGGTCGAGAGTGGCTCCCCGCCGGGTCGAACCGGGCCGTTCCCGAGGGATCCTTGGAGTACCGGGTCGCCTGCTGCGCCATGAGCGCGGAGGACTCGGGGGAGACCGGAAGACCGAAGTAGCGAGCGGTCGCCGTTGCGACCTCCCCGGGGGCCTGCCGCAGTTCGGCGTAGGAGACGAACCGCACCCTCGGCCCGAAGGCCTCGGCGGCCTCCAGCGCCGCGCCGGCCACCGACCGCCAGGCGTGCGCATAGAAGGAGATCCGGTCCCCGGCGGCCGAAGGGTCTTGCGGAAACCAGGTTTCGCCAAGTGCGGGATCGTCCCGCCAGCCCGCCCAGGCGGGCTCGGTGGCCAGGCAGGAGGCGACGACCTCGACGGCCGGACGCCACAGGAAGACGGCCGGCGCGTCGGGGAACGCGGCGAGCAGCTGCCGCATCCTCCGGGTGTTCCAGCTCGTGCACTTCACTACCAGGCCCGACTCGGCCGGCAGACCGCGACCGAAGGCGCGCAGTACGGTCCGAGCGGGCTCCACCGAGCCGGAACTGCCTTCCAGCAGTGCCTGGTTGAGCGCTTCCGGCTCCTTGACCGACCGTACTGCCGGGTTGGCCCCCAGCATGTTGGCGAGCAGGGTGGACCCGCATCGGCCCACATGGAACACCAGCCCCCGGGGACCGGGAAGTCCCTCGAAGTCGGAGAGTCGGGCCAAGGTGTCCAACGGGACCCGCACCCGCACCGGGCGGCCGCGCTCGTTCAGCCGGGCCAGTGCCTGGCCGTAGAACGGCTCGGGCAGCTCGTCGCGGCCGATGTCGGTCAGCTCGACGCCCTCCGAAGCAACCTTGCTGGGAAGGCAGTCGGGCGGCAGGTCCGCGATCTTCACGCCGGCTCCTGCTGGGTCGCCCGCATCAGGGCGCGGTGGCCCGACCTCAGGGCGACCGCCGCGTAGGCGAGCAGGATCACGGCGGCCGTCGAACCGGGGACGCCGAACCACAGCAGCCGTGACTGGTCCAGCAGGAACAGCGCCCCGGAGGCTGCCGCGCAGAGACCGGCGAGGCCGACGACGATCCACAGCAGCGGCAGCTGCCCGGTCTGCCGGGAGTCGTCGGAGAAACCCTTCAGGTCCCGCATGGACTTCACGGCGAAGCTCACGGTGGTGATGCCCACCATCAGGAGCAGCACCCGGGGCAGCGGCTGGCTGTCGTGCGGGAAGGACCCGATGGCGACCGTCCCGCACAGCGTTCCCGCGACCGCGGTGACCAGGGCGCTCCGTGCAGTGTGCTTCACAATCACTCCTTGAGTAGAAAGACTTGGGGTCGGTGCGGACAGCACGCTCATCGCTCCGCCACCGCCGTCACAGTTGCCGTCGCAGTCGCGACAATTCCCTCGCGCCACAGCAGTCGCACGACGTCCTCGCCGACGGAGGGGCTCAGCTCCGCGAGGGTGAAGCGGTTCCGGCCGAGCAGGTCGGCGATGAGCGGGGCGGCGGCCGCGGGCAGCGTGACGACACGGTCCGCGAGGTGCAGCGCAAGCCGATCACCCCGCTGGGCCGCGCCGAGCACGGCCTCGGTGTTGACCACGAACTCGGTGTCCGGGGTGAGGGCGTCATCGGCCAGGACGGCCGAGACCTGGTGCAGCGGCACCGCGAACTCGCTTCGCGCGGCCGCCTGGAGGATCCCGGCCAGTTCCGCGTCCGACGTCTCCTCGAACCACGCGGTCAGCCCGCTGCGGAGCTGCGCCACCGCGGCGGTAGCGGCACCCGCGTCCCGTACGAAGTCGGCCGGGAAGGCCGCCCGCCCGGGAACCTCGACGATCCGGGACAGCAGCTGGGACACCGCCCAGTGCTCGGTCCAGGCGGTGAGGCTGAGGGTGAGGTGCAGCGAGGAGACTCCCTCGCTGCACGCCGAGTGCACCCAGCCGCGCGGCAGCCAGAGGCAGTCGCCGGGTTCCAGGGTCACCTCGCGCCACGGCTCGATCGCCTCCAGCCGCGCCGTGTCCCAGCCGGGACGCTCCTGCAAGCGCTCCCAGTTCTCGTGCGCGAGCGGCTGGTTCAGCACCGGCTCGCGCAGGGTCCACACCTTGGTGCCCTCGACCTGGAGGACGAAGGAGTCGCGCGGGTCGAAGTGGGCCTTGAACCCCTGCGACTTGGGTGGTGTCACATAGGCGTTGGCGTGGACCGGGCGGGAGAGGTCGTGCGCCAGCCGGCGGGTGAACCGGGCGATCGGCTCGCTGTACTCCTGAAGCCCCTGCATGACGAGGCTGGCACCCGCCGCCAGCTCGTCGGACGTCTTGCGTACGTCGGGAACGTCCGGGTGCATCATGGTGCTGCGGGTGTAACGGCGGTCGGGGATCTGGGCGTTGTCGCGAATCACCCGGAAGTCCGGCCTGCGCCGGGCGCCGGCCGAGAGCACCGTGTCCAGCGCACCCCAGCCGAACAGGTCGGTGAAGCCCGCGCCGCCCCGGAACACCACCGGCTGTGCGGGCGGAGCCGCACGGAAGGCCGCCGGGTCACCGGTGAGTCGGCCGAGCGCCGCGAAGTTCGGCTCGGTGAGCTCTCTGAACAGCTCCGTAGACACTGTCATCGCATCCTCGCTGCCATTGCGTGTCCGGCTGCCCGACCGGCAGTCGGAGGAGTGGATCGGTGTGCCAGGACGGCGTACGTGCGCAGTTCCTCGAGCGTGCTCAGGCCCAACCGGTTGTGCAGCATGTGCACATGGGAGAAGGCGATCCGAGCGGCGTCCCGGTCGGCTGACCGGCGCCACTGCGCCACGGCGTCCCGCAGCCCGTCCCGCCAGCCGCTCAGCGGGCCGACGTCGGTCAGGTCTGCGGCCACCGAGCGGCCGTCCTGTGCCAGGCGGGTCGCGGCACTCGCGCAGTCCGCGTCCAGCTTGTGCAGGACCTCGGCCGGATATCCGAACCGGAGCGCCCAGGTGCGCCAGGCCTCGGCCCCGTACGCGGTGAAGGACCCGTACCCGGCAGGGGCCCCGTGCGCGGCGGCATCCCCGCTCCCGCCGAGGAAGGGCTCCTCCAGGACCGCCGCCGCGCACGCGGTGGCCCGCAGCGCCAGCAGTCTGCGGGCCTTCTCGGACGGCCGGGTACGCAGGAAGGCCAGGGAGAGCTCGCTGGAGGTGGCGAACAGTGCCTCGGACACCGGGAGCAGCTGCTCCCCGCCGTACCGTCCGTACTCCGGCAGGTACGAGCCGGCGTGCACTCCCGGCAGCATCAACTCCTGTGCGGTGAGCGCCACTCCGCCCTCCCCCGCGGCGGCCAGTCGCTCGGCCTGCCGGGTGAAGCCCGCCGGGTCGAGCGGTTCCTCGCCCGCCAGCGGCCGCCCGGCCTCGGCCAGGCGCTCGGCGAGGGCCCGGCCGATCCGCGTGACCTGCTCGGAGTCGAGGTCACGGACCCGGAGGCGGACATGCGGTCCGCCCTGCCAGTAGCGCACGAAGAACCAGCTGCCGGTGGGGAGTTCGGCGACGGTCGGCCCGAGGGCCTCGGTGATCACGCGGTCGCACAGCTCCCGGGACGCCGACTCCAGATGCAGGTGCCAGGCGGTCCAACTCGTCGAAGGCCAACTCATCTCAGAGCCTCACGTCCAGGGGAAGTTCGGTGAATCGGGGGGTGCCGGAGATGACGGCCAGCAGCACGCTCTCGTCCGGTTCCAGACCGAGCAGTCGCTGGGCCTCCATCCCGTCGAAGGCCCTGGCCGGGCGGGCGTAGAGACCGTGGGCGGCGGCGTTCAGGCACAGCCCCTGGGTCAGCCAGCCCGTCACGTACTGGGCGAGCGTCCAGCCGCCGGGGCCGAACTCCTCCACCAGCCGCCGCTGACTTGCCGACAGGAACCAGACCGCCGAGGCGTGGCGCACGTCGCAGCCGTTGCCCGGTGCCAGGCGGTAGCCGTAGTGCCGCTCCAGGTCGGTGAGGATGCCGGGGGCTGCCCGGTGCAGCTCCAGCCGGTCCCCGGCGGCCCGGTACAGGCCGTCCTGGTAGCCGTCCGTGGCCTGGACGGCGGCCGTGACCCGCACCGCGCCCGCCACCCGCCGGAGCAGTTCCCCGGGCGGGGGCACGCCGAGCCAGCTGCCCGCATCCGAGAGCGCGGCCTGCGGGACGCGGCGCAGCCGCCCCGACATTCCGGTGAGCCCGCGCGGCATCCGGCCCGAGCTGCGCTCCCACAGCACCTCGGCCCAGGACTGCGGTCGGCCGTGGGCCGCGGCGGGAATCGCCGGGCCGAGTTCGACGGGCGTCCCGTCCACGGATGCCGCCTGCGCCCGGTTGACCGCGACGACCTCGGCCAGGACGGGGTCCGGCACCTCGGCCTCGGCGCGCTCGCGCTGCGGGCAGGCGCTCCCCGGTCCGTCCAGCTCGACGGCGAGCGGCCAGGTCCACTCCCCCTCCGGGGTGAGGCCCAGCTGCTCCAGCAGCGCCCCCGAGGTCGGCAGCGACAACTGTCCGGAGAGTCCGAAGAGTTCCATCGCCACGGCGAGGGAGCGCAGCGAGATGCCCAGCTCCAGCTCGGTGAGCGTGCCGCGCAGGCGGCCGTAGAAGGACGGCAGCCGGGTGTACCGGCCGGCCAGCAGCACCCGCCGGGGCTCGTCCGGCGAGCCGGCCCGATCCAGGTCCACCAGGGCGTGCCGGTGCACGTCCAGAACCTGGCGGCGACCGCCGCCGGTCAGGAAGGCGTGCACCGGGAACAGGCTGCGCACCGACGGCACGGCCCGGTGCTCGAAGTACGGGTTGCAGAGCTCGGCGCGCTGCAGTCCGAGCGCGGCGATCAGGGCGTGATCGATCGCCTGGGGCAGCTGCGCGCACCGGCCGCCGGGGTAGGCGGCACCCTCCAGCAGCTCGGTGGTGCCGTACGGGAGCCGGGTGCGGTGCTCCGGGCTGGCGCCCGGCGGGAGGAGGCCGGCCAGCCCCGGCAGGTCGCCGGGGTGCGTCGGCAGGGCGACGCTGGAGCGGCCGGTGCCCTGGGCGAAGGCGTAGCGCAGCACCCGGCTCGACAGCGCATCAGTGGTCATGAGGCCTTCTCACGGGAATGGGTGGGGGTCATAGGGGATCGGGCGTCCGCCCTGGGCCGTCCCGGCAAGGGCCTCGGCGAGCCTCGGCAGCCCGGCAAGCCGCTGCTGGGCCTGCCCGAAGCACATCGGGAGGATGCCGGGGACGACCGCCTTGACCACGGCGAGGCCGAGGTCGGTGTGGTCACGGGTGGACTGGTCGACCAGGACGATCCGGTCGAGACCGGCCGCGCCGAACAGGTCCGCGACGTACTCCAGGGCGCCGCGGACCGTGCCGCCTGCGGCCTGCCGGATCCGGTCCGGCCAGCCCGGGAAGGCCTCGGTCAGCGGCAGCCGGGGCCCGCCGAGCACCGAGGTGACGCGCGGCAGGGTCTCCGGGAGGTTGTAGAGCCTCAGGTGGTCCTCCAGGACGTCCACCTGCCACGGGTCGTCGAGCATCGGCTCGATGCGCCCGCGGTCCCAGTCGGTCGGCGTGGTGATCAGCTGGGTCAGCTCCCAGAGGGCCGCGCGGATCGCGGCCTCGGGATGGACCCCCGAACCGGCGGCCGACCAGGTGGCCGGGAAGCCGCCCGTGCGGTTGACGGCCAGCCCCCAGACCAGGGGCAGGTCGATGTCCCGGGTGGTCACCAGCAGGTAGGCGTCGTAGCCGTGGGCGTCGATGGTGTCGAGCAGCCGACGGGAGACCGGATCGGTCACCGTCGCGGGATCGACCGTCGGCAGCGGCATCGCCCGGTGCCAGGCCAGCAGGAACGCGTCGCGTTCGGCCAGCTCCAGCAGCGAGTGCAGGGCCGCCTCCGCGCGGCTGGAACCGAGCGCGCACCCGCTGGAGGACTCCGGGAAGAAGTTGCGCCGGCGCGCCGCCCGGTGGTCCCGGCGGGCGTCGTGACGAGCCTCCCGATGCAGGTACTCGTACCGGTAGAAGCCGATGTCGGCCGGGACGAGCACCCGGTCCCCGCCGAGCTCCTGACCCCACACCCAGTCCATCCGGGTGTCCGGGGTGCTCGGGATGACCCGGGAGAGCGGGTGGGCGAGCTGCTCGGCGGTGTAGCCGCCCAGCAGCGCCGGGTCCACCGCCTGGGCCGCGACGTCCCGGTACGACAGGTCGCGGACGACCTGCCCGTGGTGCGGGAAGCTGCCCAGGCGCTCGTACGCCTCCAGGATCGCGACGGGTTCCGCATCGGCGAAGGTCAGCGCGCGCCCGTAGCCGAAGGCCGGGGACTCGGGCACCACCGCGTTGCTCATCGCGTACGGCGCGTGCAGATCGCGCATGACCTGCAGGACCGGGCCGTACCTGGCGTCCACCAGCCGTTCGCGGAGCGCGCCGGGGCGCAGCAGCCGCGCGCCCGCCCTGCCTCGCGAGGGGTCGCCCTCGGAGGCCGGGAGGTCGTCGAGCCGCAGCTCCGGGGGCTTGCGCTGCTGCGAGCCCGCCTCGACCACCGGAGCGCAGATCCGGCAGTTGAAGCTGCGCAGGATCCGGTGCCGGCGGACGCCCAGGACGCCCACCGCGATCAGCTCTCCTGGGGCGAGCCGGCTCTCGGACAGCTGGGCGAGGACCGCCGCCAGCAGTTCCGGCAGGAACGGCCGCACCGGCTGCGCCTGGGTGCGGGGCTGCTCCAGCCGCTCGGCCAGGGGGTGGTCGACGGCGATCCGGCTGCGCGTCTCCGCGCAGCCCGCACAGCCGGAATCCGTGTCGGGTGACCAGAGCGGGCCCAGCAGGATCTCGTCCCCGGAGAGCCGCACCGACAGGTGCTCGCGCCCCGCGTCACGGGCCTCCTGCCACCGGGTTCGCTCCCGGTCGAGGTCCCAGCCGGCGTGGACGGAGACCGCCTCGGCCGCCAGGCCCAGGGCCTCGGCGCACGCCCGGGCCAGCTCCCGCGGGCCGGGCAGCGTGTCGGGCTTCAGCTCAAGCGTGTCGGCCATCTGCGGCCTCCTCGGTCATCGAGCGCGCCGAAACCGGTCCGTACCAGACGGGCAGCTCGCCCAGCAGCACATCCGCCCGGCGCTCGCCGTCCACCTGCACCAGACGGGCCAGCTGCTCGCCAAGACCGGCCACCGTGTCGGCGTCGGCGAGGACGAGCGTGGTGGTGTCCGGCAGCGAGCCGGCCAGATCGGCTCCGCGCACCCTGCGGGTCTGCACCCGGGCGAGGGCGCAGCTCAGCGCGGCCGTGATGGCGCGCGAGGCGTCAGGACCCCACGCCGACCCGAGGAGCTCCCCGGACCCGGTGTCCCGGACCAGGCCCAGCGGCCATTCGAGGCCGGGCAGTCGCATCAACTCGACGTTGATGCGCAGCAGTTCGTAGTCCTCCAGGGTCCGCCACAGCACTCGGGCGGCCTTGTCGAGGTCGTCGAAGGAGGGCTGGTCCCCGGCCGGGAGCGCCCGGTCCGTCAGCAGGCGCAGCGCCCCGTCGAGCAGCCAGCGCTCCTCGGTCAGCGCGGCGGCTGCGGTTCCCGCCTGCGGGTCGCACTGCCCGCGCAGCGCCGCCAGCGCGGCGGAGACCGTTGCCGACCGCTGGTCGCTGCCCCAGCCGACGACGGACCCGGCCTGCTCGGCCTGGAACCTGCCCTGGAACTCGGCCCGGTGCTCGACCTCGACGAGCGCCAGCGGCAGCTGCGGCAGATCGGCGGCGGTCACCAGGTTCAGGGCGCCGGTCCAGCGCTTGGCGAGACGCTGGACCACCTCGACGGCCTCGTCCAGGTCCGCCGTCTCCGGCCGGCCGCCCTCGGGCGTCAGCTCGATGCGGTCGGCGGCCAGCGCTGCGCCGTACACCGCATAGGCCTCGGCGGCGGCGGTGCCCGTCAGAGCCCGGAAGACCAGCTGTCCGGCCAGCGCGCCCGCGAGGGCGTCGGCTGCCGGGCGGGTCAGCGCCTCCTGGGGGCCGTCGGCCTCGGCCCACAGGGCGACCCGCGACCGAAGCGGCTGCCAGCTCCCGTCCGGCACCAGGCCGGTCAGGTGGAACCGCTCGTCGAGCAGCACCGGCACCACCGGGCAGCCCTCGGGCAGCAGTTTGGACTGCTGCTCCAGCAGCCGGTCGAAGTCGGCGGCCTCGGCGCAGAGCACGGCCGCATCCGCCCGGACGTCGATGCCGTCCGCGTCGATGCCCTCGGCCGTGAGCGCATGGCAGGCGGCCCCCAGCCGGGTGGCGGTGGCCGCGACGGCGGCGGGGTCGGGGACGGCCAGGACCAGCCGCCCGGCCCCGGCCCGCGCCAGGCCCCGGGCGGCCGGAAGGACCGCCTCGGCGGGGCCGCACACCAGGACGGTGGCGGCCCGGACCCGCGCGAACGCGGCGTACGGATCGGCGTGGCGCGTCTCGAGATCGGTCAGCGCCTCCCGGTACCGCTCCCGCTCCTCGGGGCCGGGCTCGGGTACGGTCAGCCGGTCCAGGTCGAGCAGCAGGCCGTGCCCCGAGAGGGCGGCCACCAGCCGGGAGACGATCGGCCGGGCCCGCTCGTCGCCGAGCGCGGCGACCAGCTCGTCCTCGGTGGCACCGTCCTCCAGCAGCGGGACGCACACATCCACGATCCTGAACAGGGCCTCGGGCCCGCGGACCACGAACGAGGCGTGTTCCATCCCGAAGTAGACGCCCTCCCGCACCGGTGCATAGTGCAGGGCCGGGCGGAGTCTCATACGCATGCGATCTCTTTCTCGTATCCGAAGTGCCCACCGGACGGCCGGCTGATCTCCACCACCCATTCGAAGGCGTGCGGCGACTGCGCCGCCCCGGGCAGCGCCTCCTCCAGGTAGCTGCTCGCGCCCCGGTCGAGGAAGCGGGGCAGCGCCCGGGTCAGGAGTGCGCTGGTCAGGTCCATGTACTGCGGCTTGCGCTGCTTGTCGTGCTCGCGGGGCCCCCCGCCGGTGGCCACCGCGCGCCGCGCCTCCCAGTCCGTCACCGGCTTCAGCAGGACCTCCGCCGGTACGCCGTGGCGGGCCCGCCATCTGGTCAGCGCGAGCAGCCGGTCGGTGTCGTCCGGGCCCTGGCCCGCAGCCCGTTCGAACTCCTCGCCGCCGTACCAGCGGCGCCGCTGGAGGACGACCGAGCCCGCGCACAGGCTCGGTACGGCGGCGGTGCCGGCCGCGTCCGCGCCGGTGAGCCCGCCGGACAGACCGAGGTCGGGCCGCAGCCGGCCGCCGCTGACCAGCCAGTTGGCGATCCGCAGCGGCGCGGGGTACAGCTCGGGGTGCCCGGTGCCCAGGGTGAGGACGCGCAGCCGCCGGCCCTCGTCGTCCTCGATGTGCAGCCGGTCGAGGTCGCCGTCGTGGACCAGCCGCAGCCGGTACCAGTCCTCCGCGTACAGCCCGTCGTCCAGGACCGGGATGTGCGCGTTGACGTTGAGGCGGTGCAGACCACGGTCCTCGACCACCCGGGCGCCGTCGGAGCCGTACTGCCGCAGCAGCCGCTGCCGCAGGCGGGAGCGCGCCGTGCCGCCCGCCTCGGCGTCCGGGCCGAGGAAACGGCCGTAGAGCATCCCGTGCCCCGCGTACGCGTCGTTGATCACCAGGCGGCCGTCGGCGGGCTGCACCAGGACGCCGTAGGAGAGCGGATCCTGCCGGAACCGCTCGGGCATGTCAGCGGCCAGGGCGGCCAGTTCGGCGACCGGCCAGACCACCTCCGCCGCCCCGGGATCCCGGGTGTCCAGCTCGGCGCGCAGCACACCGAGCATCCGGGTGCGCAGCGCCCGCAGGCCGGTGAGCGAGTCCACGCCCGCGGACTCCCGCTCGTAGACGGCCCGGACCAGGGGACGGGCGTGCTCGGCCAGCGGGGCACTGCCGCCGCGGCCGAAGCGCTCGACGAAGACGTCGGTCAGGATCGCCCGCACGTCGTGCAGCCGGTCGAAGACCGACAGGAACTCCACCGTGCCCGCCAGGTCCCGCAGTTGCCGCTGGTACCCCTCGGTGGCCAGCCGGATCGGCGGCACCACGTAGTCCTCGGCGATGGTGATCTTGGCGGGACGCCGGGCGGTGTGGCTCATCGCGCCGGTGACCTCGTGCACCGCGCGCAGCTCGGGCACCCGCTGCTCGTGCGGGAGCGTGGCCAGCCGGGCCAGCCGCCGGCTCAGGCCGGTGAAGTCGTCCGCCGCGGCAGGGGCCCGGTCGGGGCTGCTGCCGAGCAGGTCCTCGGCGCAGTCCTCGGGGCCGGCGGCCGCACACAGGAAGCCGGTGCGCATCGCGCTCGCCACCAGGCGGTGGGCCTGCTCCTGGGCGGCGCCCAGCAGGCGGGCGAGGTCGTCGACCACCGCGCCGACCCGCCGCGGGCCCATCGCGGTCAGCTCCAGGAGCTGCCGGACGGGCTCGCTCAGCGGCACGGACAGCCGCTTCGTCCCGTCGGCGGTGGTCGCCGTGAAGTACAGCCGGTTGCGGTCGGGCCCCTGCGCGAGGGTCGGCGGCTGCCGGACCCAGGTGTCGGGGCCGCAGGCCTCACCGCCGTGCTCCGCGGACAGACCGTCCACCACATGGGAGAGGATCACCCGGTCGAGGTCCACCAGGGCCCGCGCGCCGGGGAAGGGGACGTCCTCGACCGCGATCCCGTCCGAGGCGGGCACCGCCAGGCCGACCGCCGTGAAGCGGGACAGCGGGCTGGTGCGCATCATCGCCCGGGTCGTGTACTGCAGCAGACCGCGCTCGGACTTCCGGGCCCTGGCGGTGGCGCCCTCCTGGTAGCGGACGGCGGCCTCGTAGACCTCGGGGGCGATCAGTGCCAGCGAGCGCAGCAGGTCCTCGTCACCGAGCAGCCGGGTCAGGAACCGCCGCTCCCGCTCCAGGGCCAGCGGGTACCGCCGGGCGATGTCGGAGCGCAGCGCCTCGCGCCGGGCTCGCAGTTCGACCCAGCGCAGCACCTCGGGCAGCGGATCGGCCGGCAGGCTCGCCGGGACGCGGTCGTTGTGGATGGCGCGGCGGAGCGCCACCAGCGCACCCCGCTCGCTGCCCGAGACCTCGGCGATCCGGGTGTAGAGGGCATCGCCGCAGACGGCCCCCAGTCGCCGGAGATCGCCTTCCTGCCGGGTCAACTCACCCAGCAGGTCGGCCAGTTCGGGGTCGGCCAGCCGGTGGCGCCGCAGCGGGTTGATGCGCAGCATCCACACCGGGCCGCCCTGTTCCGCACCCGCCCCCGGGGTGGTGTCACCCCGCTCGGCTGCGGTCTCCTCGGGCCGGGTCTCCTCGACCACGGTCACAGGAAGTCCCTCCGGATCCGGCGCAGTCGGGTGGCGAGGCAGAGCACGAAGCCGCCGATCACCCAGGCGCCCAGCACCAGGGCGACGCGCCCGAGTTCCCAGCTGTGGGCCGGCTCCAGCACGGCCATCGAGTCGGGCAGCAGCGCTGCGCGCATGCCCTGCGCCATCCACTTCAGCGGGAAGAACGCGCCGACGTACTGGACGGCCTTCGGCAGGCCGCCGAAGGCGTAGTAGACGCCCGAGACGAACTGCAGCAGGACGAACGGGAACTGGACCGCCCCGGCGATGCTGCGCCGGTCGGTGACCAGCGAGCCGACCGAGATCCCGAGGAAGGCGGTGCCCAGCGAGCCCAGGGCGAAGACCCAGGCGAAGGTGAACCACCGTCCGACAGTGGTGGGCAGCGAGAAGTGGAAGACGGCGACGGCCAGCGCCAGCACGACGAAAGTCTGGACCAGCGCCAGCGTCAGAATGAGAACGGTCTTGGCCAGGAAGTAGGACGTCGTCGTGAAGGGAGTCCCGCGCAGCCGCTTCAGGGTCCCGTCGCCGCTTTCCAGGGCTATTCCGGTGGCCATCGAACCGAAGGCGGCGGACATCACCCCGGAGGCCAGCACACCCGCCACCACGACGTCCCGCATGGATATCGTCGAATCGGCGACCTTCATCTTGAAGATCGACCCGAAGAGCAGCATCAGGGCGACCGGCAGGGCCATGCTCATCACAACTGCCGTGCGGTTCCGGAAGAAGACCCGGATCTCGGCCACGCCCCGCCCGACCCCGGTGCTCACCACACCGGGCATCCGACGCCGTTCCACCTGCTGGGTCTTCTCCTCGCCCCGGATCACCGGGGCGCTCTGGGCCACAGTCGTGGCGGTCATCCCTCACTCCTCCCACTCGCGCCGACCTCGGCGGATCCGGCACCCTCTGCGACCAGTTGGAGGTAGCGGCTCTCCAACGAGGGTCGGCGCACCTCCAGTTCGGGTACGTCGGCACCCAGCCGCGCACGCAGCTCCTCCAGCACCCGTCCCACCTCATGGGTGGTGACCGTCCTGGTCTCACCGTTCTCGCGCCAGGCGACCTCGACTCCGGCGTCGGTGCCGCCGAGTTCGGCGGGGGTCGACGTCTCGACGATGCGGCCCTTGGCCAGGACGGCCACCCGGTCGGCCAGCCGCTCGGCCTCGTCCAGGTAGTGCGTCGTCAGCACGATGGACGTACCGTCGTGCCGCAGCCGGCTGATGAGCTGCCAGCAGGCGCGGCGTGCCTCCGGGTCCAGGCCGGTGGACGGCTCGTCCAGGAACAGCACCTCGGGACGGCCCACGATGCCGAGGGCGAGGTCCAGGCGGCGGCGCTGGCCGCCGGAGAGCGTGGTGATCGCGGCCTTCGGACGGTCCGCCAGATCCACCAGCTCGAGCACCTCGGCGGTCGGCATCGGGTTGGAGTAGGACCGGCCGATCACCTCGACCAGTTCGGCCACCCGCCAGCCCTCGTGGTCGAGACCGGTCTGCGGCACGATGCCGATCCGGTCGCGCCACTCCCGTCCGGCCGTGCCCGGGTCCTGCCCGAGCACGGTGACGCTCCCGCCGGAACGGCGGCGGTGGCCCTCCATGATCTCGACAATGCTGGTCTTGCCGGCGCCGTTGGGCCCGAGGAGGCCGAAGACCTCACCCCGTACCACCTCGAAGTCGGCCGACTCCACGGCGACCCGGCCCGCGTACTCCTTGCGCAGCCCGGCGACCTGGATCACCGGCTCACCGCTCTTCATGCCCGGCTCCTTACGGCCACACGTTCAAGGCGAGTGCGCCAGCTCTCGCCGTACACCTCGTCGACGGTCTCGGCGATGGCAAAGCACAGATAGAACCGCTGGATCGGGGTCACCCCGAGCAGCGGAAGCCTGCTGTAGAAAAGGTTGATCAGCAGCCGGTACGAGGCGAACCAGCCCGGCGGCTGCTCGGACACCTTCGAGGCCGCGACGGCCTCGTGGAAGTCGCTCCGGCCGCTGCTCGCGCGCTCGGCGACACCGGGCGGGCCCATACCCGCCCGTTCGCCGACCGGGGCAAGCCGGTCGAGCAGTTCGGGACTCAGGTCACCGGCGGCGACCGCCGCGTCGAAGCTGCCCATGCAGTACGCGAAGGCGCTGCGCCAGGCGGCGGCCTCGGCACTCTCGCCGCCGTCGCGCACCCGCTCCACCAGGGCGCGGAAGACATCGGCGTCCTTGGCCAGACGGCGCTGGAACGACGGGCGGGGGTCCTTGGCGGCGCCGGCCCAGTGCAGGAACGCCTCCGCGTGCGAGCGCAGCGAGAACACCCCGTAGGCGGCCCCGCGCGGGTGCGCGGTGCAGAGCGCGACGAAGGCCTCGGCGAGCGCCGTCACCGAAACCCCGCCCGCACCGGCCGGCACCGGCTCCAGGGTGCGCGCCATCGGCTCGAACATGCGGGTGAGAGCGCTGTCGCGGAGCGCTCTCAGGGCCGGCGGCCAGCCCGGGTTGGGGTCGTCGGCCAGGAACTCGACGGTGCCGCGCGGGTGCAGCGGCAGGTAGGGCGGCGCGACCTTCTCCAGTCGGCCCAGCTCACGGGCCTGGGCGAGATAGTCACGGTCGGTCAGCGGCGCGCCGAGCTCCTCGGTGCGCCAGTCCAGCCCCTCGGCCACCTCGGCCCAGGGGATCGTCCTCGGGCCGTATGCCACCAGCTCGACATGCGGTCCGTGTTTCCAGCCCCGTCCCAGGTACGCCACGGACGCGCCGTGGTCGTCGCGCAGGGACCGGACCACCGGAACCATCACCCGCGAAAGCCAGCGGGAGTCCACCGGTGACTGCGCATAGAAGCGCATGCCCGTCGTGCGCTCAATCGGCGCACTGTTCATTGTTCATCCCTCTCGGACGGGAGCTGAGCGCCCGTCCTCCCGGAGTCCGGGAGGACGGGCGGCAATCTCACGCTGCGCTCATGGCGCAGCCGTTCCCGCTGGTGATCAGCAGCAGGACGAGGAGGACGAGGAGGAGCAGCAGAACATGTCGCCGCTGGAGGCGCCCATCTCGGGCAGGGCGACACCGTCGGCGACGTCGAGAACCTCCAGCTCCTCCAGCTCGAAGGAGGCGAAGTCGTCAGCGTTCAGGTTGCGGTCCATATCAATTCCCTTAATCGAGAAGTTCTGTCTCGGCCGGTCGGCCTGACGAGATAAATCATGGACTGCCCGAAAACCCATTCGCAACGGCTTGACGCCGACCGGTGATAGTCATCATGCTGCCCCATGACAAGCGTCATTCTGCCTGTTCAGGAGGGGTGCCGTGGCCACGCGATGACATTTGTCACGAGTCCGTGTTATTGATGTCAGCAGTACCCGTGAAAGTATTGGCCCGGCCCGCTCGAATGCCCGAGTATCGAGGAGTAATAGACAGGCACGGGATGGGGATGCGGTGACCGGACGCTCTACTGCGCGGCCACATTACGTCGCGGAGATTCTGGCCCGACTGGCGCGGGCGCCCGAGCGGCCCGGGATTCGCTGGCGCGGCCGGGTGCTCACCGCAGGGGACCTGCTCGGGTCCGTGCTGCACGCCTGCGAGAGGCTGCGCACCGCCCGGGTCGGCGAGGGCAGCACGGTGGGGATCCTCACCGAGGTCAACCACCCGCTGACCCTCACCGTCCGCTACGCCGCCCATCTGCTCGGGGCGACGGTTGTCCACATCCGGTCCACCAACCCCGGCTCCGACCGGCCGCTGTCGCTCGCGGACCAGGCGGCGATCCTGGCCGAGTGCGGCGCCCGCCACCTCGTGGTGGACCCGCCGCACGCGGAGCGGGCGGACCGGCTGCGGGAGTACCTGGCGACCGGCCCGACCGCCACCGGCCTGTCCACCACCGTCCTGGATCTCGCCGACCGCGTCGGCGAGATGGGCAGTCCTCCCGGCCCGCCCGGCCCGGCGCTCTCACCCGAGTGCGCCGTCGTCACGTACACCAGCGGAAGCACCGGTCGCCCCAAGGGGATCCGGCAGTCCTTCGCCGCGTGGAACCACCTGGTCCTCGCCGACGCCGCCTTCCTGGCCGGCCGTGGCGAGACCATGCTGATCGTCACCCCGACCAGCCACACCGTCGCCGTCATGGCCGACGTGGTCCTCGCCTCGGGCGGCACCCTGGTGCTGCACGAGCACTTCGACGCGGCACAGGTGCTGTCCGCGATCGAGACCGAGCGGATCACCAGGACCTATCTGACGGTTCCCCAGCTCTACCGCCTGCTGGACCAGCCCGAACTGGCCGACACCGGCCTCTCCTCGCTCCGGCAGCTCGTCTACAGCGGCTGCCCCGCCTCCCCCGCCCGGCTGGACGCGGCGTTCCGGGCCTTCGGGCCGAGTCTCGTGCAGTGCTACGGATCGACGGAGGCCGGACGGATCACCCTCCTCGACCAACTCGACCACTACGAGCCGGAACTGCGCCCCTCCGTCGGCCGCCCCTTCCCCGGTGTGGCGGTGCGGATCTGCGATCCGGCCTCCGGCCGGGAGCTGCCCGAGGGCCGGACCGGCGAGGTACAGGTCCGTTCGCCGCACCTGATGACCGGCTACCAGGGCGACCCGGAGCGCACCGCCGCCGTTCTGCACGACGGCTGGCTCCGGACGGGAGACCTGGGCCACTGGGACCGCTACGGCTATCTGCACCTGGTGGACCGGATCGACCGCGTCATCAAGTGCGACGGCGAGCGGATCCATCCCGCCGAGGTCGAGAAGGCACTGCTGGCCCACCCCGCGGTCGCCGACTGCGCGGTGTACGGCGCCCGCGACGACGACGCCATCGAGCAGGTGCACGCGGCAGTGGTCCTGGTGCGCGCGGTGGAGCCGGCCGAACTGCGCCGGCACGTGGCCACGTTGCTGTCTCCCCGGCACGCCCCGAGCCGGATCACCCGATGGGCCGAACTCCCGCTCACCGACACCGGCAAACCCGACCAACGATGCCTGCAGACCGGATCTGCCACCGGCGCGATCCAGGTCCTCGAAGAGAGTGAGTTGACATCATGACCCCGCACCTGGCCTCCCTGTCCCGCCGCATGGACGAACTGACCGACCACAAGCGGGAGTTCCTGGAGATCGGCCGCCGCGCCGGACGCTTCCCCAGCGCGATCGCGAACTACCGGCCGGACGGCGCCGGCAGCGAGATCAGCATCTGGTGCAGCAACGACTACCTCGGCATGGGGCAGAATCCGCGCGTCATGTCGGCGATGAAGGGCGCGATCGACAGATTCGGCGCCGGTTCCGGCGGCTCGCGCAACATCGGCGGCACGAACCACTACCACGTGCTGCTGGAGCAGGAGTTGGCCGCGCTGCACGGCAAGGAGGCGGCGCTGATCTTCAGTTCGGGGTACACCGCCAACGACGGTGCGCTCTCCGTGCTCGCCACCATCGGCGACTGCGTCGTCTTCTCGGACGAGCTGAACCACGCCTCCATCATCGACGGCCTGCGCCACAGCGGCGCCGAGAAGCACATCTTCCGCCACAACGACGTCGCGCACCTCGAGGAACTGATCTCGGCCGCCGATCCGGACCGGCCCAAGATGGTCGTCCTGGAATCCGTCTACTCGATGTCCGGTGACGTCGCGCCGATCGCCGAGATCGCGGAGGTCGCCAAGCGCCACGGTGCGACGATCTTCCTCGACGAGGTGCACGCGGTCGGCATGTACGGGCCCGAGGGTGCCGGTATCGCCGCCCGCGAGGGGATCGCCGACGACATCACCATCATCATGGGCACCCTCGGCAAGGGCTTCGGCACCGCCGGCGGCTACATCGCGGGGCCCGCCACGGTGATCGACACGGTGCGTACGCTCTCCCGCCCGTTCATCTTCACCACCTCCCTCCCCCCGGCCATCGCCGCGGGCGCGCTCGCCGCCGTCCGCCACCTGCGCGGCTCGGAGCTGGAGCGCACCGCCCTCCACGACAACGCCCGGCTGATGCACCGTCTGCTCGCCGAGCGGGGCATCCCCTTCATCTCGGACAACTCGCACATCGTGTCCGTCTTCGTCGGTGACGAGACCGCGTGCCGTACCGCCTCCACGCTGCTCCTCGAACGGCACGGCATGTACGTCCAGTCGATCAACGCGCCCAGCGTCCGGGCCGGCGAGGAGATCCTCCGAGTCGCGCCCGGCGCCGTCCACACCGCTGCCGAGATCGAGAAGTTCGCCGCGGCCCTCGACGGCATCTGGCAGGAGCTCGACCTCCCCAGGTGCGACCTTCCCGGGCTCCACCTCCCCAAGGCCCGGGCCTGAGCTCGTGACGTCTCTCTCCGTAGCGGCCGTCCTCGCCGACTCCGCGACCCGGCGACCGGAGCACCCGGCGATCGTGTTCGGCGAGGAGGAGATCTCCTACCGCCAACTCTGGTTCCGTGCCAGACAGTTCGCGGCGGCACTGGGTGATCTCGGGATCGGGGCGGGCGACCGGGTCGCACTGCTGCTGCCCAACACACCGGTCTTCCCGATGGTGTACTTCGGAGCGCTCGCCCTCGGCGCGGTCGTCGTACCGGTCCATGCGCTGCTGCGGGCCGAGGAGATCGCCCATGTGCTGCAGGACTCCGGCGCCAAGGCGCTGATCTGCGCGTCGTCCCTGCTGGGCGAGGGGGCCAGGGCCGCCGAGTCGACCGGTACTCCGCTGATTCCCGTGTCGGAGGCATCCGACCTGCCGCGCCTCGACGTCCCGGACCTCGACAGCGCCCCGTACCTCGACGTGCTCGCCGCATCGGCGACACCGATCGCCGGCATCGCGGCGCGGGACGCCGGCGACATCGCGGTGGTGCTCTACACCTCGGGTACGACCGGCAGGCCCAAGGGCGCGATGCTCACGCACCTCGGTATCACGATGAACATCACCACGAGCATGCTCTCGCCGTTCGACTTCCGCAGCGAGGACGTCCTGCTCGGCTGTCTGCCGCTGTTCCACACCTTCGGGCAGATCTGCGGGATGGGCGTCTGCTTCCGGGCCGGCGGCACCATGGTGCTGATGGAGAGGTTCGACGGCCCCCGGGCGCTCGACCTGCTGGTCAGCCGCCGCTGCACGGTGTTCATGGGCGTCCCGACGATGTACCTCGCCCTCCTCGACGCCGCCGCGACCGACCCGCGCCGGCCCCCGCTCGACCGCGCCTTCTCGGGCGGCTCCTCGCTGCCGGTACCGGTGTTGGAGGAGTTCCAGGAGACCTTCGGCTGCCAGATCTACGAGGGGTACGGCCTGACCGAGACGTCCCCGGTCGTCGCTTACAACCAGAAGGCGTGGCCGTGCAAGCCGGGCACGGTCGGGCGACCGATCTGGGGCGTGGAGGCGGAGATCGCCAGAGCCGATCTCGAAGGCCGGATCGAACTGCTGCCCGCCGGCCAGCCCGGAGAAATCGTCATCCGGGGCCACAACCTGATGGCGGGTTACCTCAATCGGCCGGACGCGACCTCCGAGGTGATGGTGGACGGCTGGTTCCGCTCGGGAGACCTCGGCGTCAAGGACGCCGACGGCTACCTCTCCATCATCGACCGGAAGAAGGACGTGGTCCTGCGCGGCGGGTACAACGTCTACCCGCGCGAGGTGGAGGAGGTGCTGATGCGGCATCCGGCCGTCGCCCAGGTCGCGGTCATCGGCGTCCCCCACGGACTTCTCGGCGAGGAGGTGTGCGCCGTGGTGACGACACCGCAGGGCGTGGCACCGGGCGCCGCGCTCGCCACGGAGATCGTGGACTGGGCCAGGACACGGCTCGCCGCGTACAAGTACCCACGCGTGGTGGAGTTCGTCGATTCCTTGCCGCTCGGAGCCAGCGGAAAGGTGCTGAAGCGGGAGCTGGCCGCCCGGTTCCGAACAGGCTTCCGCGACCTCGACACCCGCTCAGCCGCATGACAACCAGGAGGCACCACCCATGACGCAGACCACCCACCCCGGATTCCGCACCCTTCGCGACCAGATCCGCAACGGCGCGAAAGGAGCGCTGATCGGCACGCTCTTCGGGCTGATGTGGTACGTCTTCGGGCTGGCCGCCGTCCACGGCACGCAGGAGCGCATGGCACTGATCGCCGGGGCCACCGCGCTCGTCCTGGCCGCAGCCGCGGTGATCAGCCTCTTCCTGCTGTCCGGGCGGATCCCTCCTCGGGTGAAGGGGAGGACCGTCGTCCCGGGCAGCGGGCCGAAGTTCATCACCATCGTGATCATCGAAGCCGTGGTCCTGGGCGTGGGGAACAACGTCCTGCGCACCAGCCTGCACCGGCCGGAACTCATGTACACCTGGTCCGCCCTGGTGGTGGGCGCGCACTTCTTTCCGATGGCCCGCAAGCTCAGCGCCCCGATGCTGCGGGTGATCGGTGCGGCCATGCTCGCCGTGGCGGCACTCACCGCGCTCGCCGCCCAGCTTCACGGCGCCACCACAGACGTGTGGCAGGCCGTCCCCGGACTCGGCTGCGCGGCCATTCTGTGGGCCTCGGTCCTGTTCACCGCCGTACGCGCGCACCGCTTTTCGAAGAAATCCGGCAGTAAGTGAACTTGCCGTCCACACAGCCAATGTGACTTGGCATCACACATTAATGAACACCCGGAGTCGAAGACTCCGCCCCGGTTCGACCACCGGCCCTGCACCTCACCGGCAGGGCCGGTTTTTTTGGCATGTACCGCATTGCCCACCCCGACTACAGACAGCCATATAGGCGTCACTAGCTTTCCCAACGCCGTCTGGCTATGGTGATCACCGTCTTGGCAAGGGGGCGATCCGGTCGGCACAGCCACCCTTCCGGCAGGCCACGTTCAAATCATGTCGGTAACGGGGGTTACACACACATGTCTGACACATGTATCCATTCATTGGACACATGTATAGATTCTCCGGCAATGGCCGCCGTTATCACCGGAGCCCGCTTAACCGCCCAGGTCCGTCTTCCTTTTCCCCGCACCGGACTTCACGATGGGATCCCGAAGTGGCCGTCCCGTATGGCCTGGGCCTCCGACTCATCCGCCGTATTCTCCTCGCAGGCAATCTCTGCTGGCTGATCCCCGCCGTCCTGGCGAGCCAGGACCGACCCGCGACACAGATTGCCGTGGGAGTACTGGCCGGCGGTTTTCTGACCGCCACCTGGGCAAGCACCAATGACGGCTTCCTGCCGACTGCGAAACCCGCCACCACCCGATGGATCTGGCTGCTCACCGGCCTGGCTGCAGTCCTGCTGGCCACGAACGGCGCCGCAGCGACGACCGCCCTGCTCTACCCGGCTCTCGTCGCGGCCTGGATGATGGAACCCGGCGCCCCGAGGGCCGCCTACCTGGTCGGCGGCGCCATCGCCATGCCGGCCTTCACACTCCTGGACGGGGTGCACCACTGGAGCCCGGGCCCCCTCTTCGGGCTCGTCGCGACCCTTGCCTCGAATCTCGCCGCCGCGCGCTACACGAGAATCCTGCGGGAGGGGCTGCTGGAACAGGAAGATCTGGTCAGGATGGCAAAGCTGAACGAGCGTCAGCATATTCTCCGCGAACTCCACGACATCATGGGCCAGGAGTTGACGCTCATCGCCCTCGATGCGGACTCCGGACTGCGCAACGAGGAGAGCCGGGCCAAGGTGCTCCACGACATCAGCCGCCGTTCCACTTCCGTCCTCGCCGATATCGGCACCTTTGTGCGCGGCGCGGAGGACATATCCCTGAAGGGCGAGCTCAACCGCGCAGCCGCCGCTTTCGGTGTACGCGGGGTGGCGTGCCACATCGCGGTCCCCGAGCTCTCCCACCCCGACTCGGCCGTCGGGCGGCTGATGGCCCATGTCGTACGGGAGGCCACGACCAATGTCCTGCGCCATGCCCCGCAGGCCGCCAACTGCTGGATCAGCATCGAAGAAAGCCCGACCGAAGTTCATCTCAAGATCGTCAACGACGGGAATACCTCCCGTGCGATATCGCCCGGATTCGGCCTGCTCGGCATGCAGGACCGGGTGGATCGGCACCACGGAAAACTGAGCGTCCAAGGTTCCGAAGAGGGACTGTTCATCCTGAGAGCCCTCCTTCTGAAATGACCACCAGAATTCTCCTGGCCGACGACCACGTCATGATCCTCGACGCCCTCCGCGGCATGCTGGAGACCGTCGACGGCTTCGAGGTCGTAGCCTCCGTGAGCAACCCCGACGAGATCGTCCGTACCGCCCTCGCCACCCGCCCCTCGGTCGCGATCATGGACGTCTGCATGCCGCCCCGCGACGGCCTCTCGATCGCCGTCGAGCTTCGCCAGAACCTGCCGCGCTGCGCGGTGGCACTGGTCAGCGCCACCCCCGACACCTCGCTCGTCCGCCGCGCGATCAGCCTCGGCGTACTCGGCTTCATCCCCAAGTCCGCCGGTTTCCACCAACTGATCGCCGCCGTCCGCGCAGTGGCCGAAGGCCAGCTCAGCATCGACCCCACCCTGATCGGCGCACTCACCGCCACCGAGTGCCCACTGACCAGCCGCGAGATCGACGTCCTGAAGCACACCGCCACCGGAGCGTCCGTCTCCGACATCGCCGGCGCCCTCTTCCTCGCACCCGGCACGGTCCGCAACCTCACCTCGGCCGCGATCAAAAAACTCAACGCCCGCAACCGCTTCGACGCCGTCCTCATCGCCACCGACCGCGGCTGGCTGCACTGAGCCGTCGCCCGATCCGGCTCGGACCGGGTGCTGAGGCCTGGACCCTTCATCCGAGGCCGGGGAGTCGGGCATCGACCCGCTCGTGACAGGGCCACACCCGTCATCGACGACCTCGTACGGCGATTCACGAGGTGTTCGGGCGCACCCCTGACGCAGAATTCCGGGACTTGACGGCCCAGCAGTTCGAGGTGGCCCGTGATCCCCACGTGGACCGGTACTGGCGGCTGGTGTGGATCGTCAACGGCCGGCAGGTGGTACCGAGCCTGATTGGCCCGACCCGGGGATTCACGCAGATCCTGTCAGAGCACCGTCATGTACCACCGTCTACCAGGCTGCCTGTCCATCGTGGAGATAGCGAGTTTGGCCATCGGCGATGGCTTGTACGGCGGCATCGAGTCGACGTTGCAGGCGGCCCCGCAGAAGCCCTCGTAGCTCGGAGACGGGCAGGAACATGGCCTCGGATAGCTCGTCGTCATGCGGCCGCAAGGTCGTGACGTCCTCAGCGCTGATCGTGCCGGCGTCGAAGATGAAAGCGATCTGGTCGTCCCACGGACCATGCGGGGCAACCCAGTCCACGACCAGCAGGCCCCGCACGCGAACAGTGAGGCCGAGTTCCTCGCGCAGCTCGCGCGCAGCCGCGTCGTGCGGGGGCTCGTTCCCTTCTGCCATCCCGCCCGGCAGGTCCCAGCCCTCTTTGTAGGTCGGGTTCACGGCCAGGACGCGGCCGGCGTGGTCTCGCAGGATCACATCGGCTGCGACGCGCTTGCGTGCTTGGCGGGCGTTGCCCTCGGCCAGATAGGCGTTCCAGGCGACGGGATCGGCGGGCGATGGCCTCACGATGTTCCTCCCCGAGGCGGCGTGATGATGTCGGCGAGCAGCAGCATGCGCGTTCTGCGCCCGTCATCGAATCGTGCCAGGTACTCACGTACCGGCTGATAGTCGCAGTGTTGTTCCAGGAGTCGCCGCAGGTCATCGAGTTGGTGGATCACCCGCACTGAACCAAGGGACGGGCTGGTCGCCAGCAGCTCGTGACCGACCTCGACAGCGGCATCCAGGTCGCCACGGCTGGCGTGGATTCCGGCGAGGGTGATCCGGCTGAGCGCGAGTGACCGGGCGCGGCTGTCCTCGCGCAGGGCGACAGCGCGTTCGGCGTGGCCGAGGGCGTCCGCGTATCGGCCGAGATCCGCGAACGCGAGGGCCGATTCGCTGGCGAGGGTGGCATCGTCGAACGGGCTAAGCCAGGGATGGGCGTCGTCGGCCGCTGCGGCTAGCGCCGCCTGTGCCCGGTCGAGAGCGCGCTCAGCCGGGGTGTGTTGCCCGGCAGCGGCCAGCGCACGGGCGTGCATGGTGTGGAGTCGGGCCAGCAGGCTGGGCAGGTGGGGGCCTTGGCGGGCGAGGTCGGCACCGACGCCCGACCAGTGGGCCGCCTGTGCCGGGTCGCCGGTCTGCAGCGCCAGATGGCTACTGCTGGCGGCAATGTGCGCGGCAAGCGGCAGATCGCCCGACATGCGGGCGAGGGACAGTGCCAGAGAGAAGTGCCGTTCAGCTCGGTCGTCCACACCGGAGTCGTGGGCCATCCAACCGGCCATCTCCGTCAACGCGGCGGCGGCTGCGAACACTTGTGGTCCGCTCGCAATGTCCACCAGGCGCGGGGCAACCTGGTCGGCGAGATGCCGGACGACGGCGCCATACAGACGGCTTCCGCCGGTCTGCCGGTCCGCGTGGCGGAAGGCGTCCATTGCGGCGAGATCGTCGCCGTCGGCTAACGGCACGGCCGGCACGAGTGGTTGGGGTTCTGCTGCCGCCGTCGGCTCCCACGGTCGTCGAGCCAATCCGAGCAGATGTCCCGGGACGTGGAAGGCATCGGCGATCTGCTCGAACACGGACAGCTTCTCGACCCGTGTCCGGCCGTTCATGTAGTCGTACAGCCGCCCTTGGGTGATCTCCGCCGCCGCAGCGATCCGACGGGTACTCACACCCCGTGTGTTGAGCAGCCGAAACAGCGTGCCCATGTCGCGATCCCTGCACGCGGACAAGAAGCGCTGATCATCGATCAGCCCTGCGACGACGTCACGCGGGTCGGGTTGACGGTCCACTGGTTCGCTCCCCTGAAAGCGTGCACCGATCGTAGGCCCACCGACCGAGCCCTGACTCCAACTTGGGGTCATCTCTCGGAGTCTCCGGCGGGCTGTCAGGGCTCGTTGAATGGGCACCAGCCGCCCTAGCCGGAGAGACACGGGGAAGACGAGCCAGGCGCGGCACGACAGGCGGCCCCGTCCCTACGGGGCCGCCGTGACCACCCGAGGGAGTGACGTCCGATGCCCCATGACGCTGCGCAGCAGACCGCGATAACGCACATCGTCGATGGCTGCTGCGGCCGTACCCCGGTCCTGACCCACGCCGAGGGTTGCCGGATGTGCGCCGGGTGCGGAGAGTCGCGATGACCACCGCACTCGAGGTGTCACCGGCCGTCCGCTCTCGCTGCGTCCGGCACATGCCGTGCGCTCCGGAGTCGGCGAGGGTCGCCCGTCGTCTGGTGGCCGAGAAGTTCACGGCATGGGGCCGGGAAGACCTGATCGAGAACGCGCAGCTGGTCGTCTCCGAACTGGTCGGCAACGCTGCCCGGCACACGGGGTGCACCCGCCTGTGCGTGCTGCTGCGCCTCGAGGGAACGGCTGCCCGCATCGCCGTCCGCGACTCCTCGTTCGCGCTGCCCGTCGTACTGCACACCGGGGAGCGCGACGAGAACGGGCGCGGCATGGGTCTGGTGGACCTGCTCAGCAAACAGTGGGGCGTCGAAGAAGCGCCCTTCGGCAAGTGGGTCTGGTCCTTGCTGGCCTGACCCCCACGATTTCCGCCGGAGTGGTCCCACAGACTCCGGCCGGGCGGACCGGTGCCGGTCGCGATGACGTCCCCCACGGCGCGACCGGCACCACCTCTGGTATCCCTTCTCAGAGCGAAGGACGTGATCATGTCATCCATTCGTCGTATCGCCGTCGTGACCGGCGGCCGGTCCAATGAGCGTGACCGCTCGCTGATCTCCGGCGAAGCCGTCCACGAGTCCCTGACCCGTCTGGGACTCGCGCACGTCGTGCTCGACCCGTCCGAGTCCGACTTCACCGAGCGCATCCGCACGGCCGACGTGGCGTTTCTCGCGATCGCCGGCCAGTGGGCCGAGGATGGCAAGCTTCAGGGTCTGTTGGAGAGCCTGAGCGTCCCGTACACCGGTTCCGGGGTGATGGCTTCGGCGCTCGGGATGCACAAGCCGACGGCGAAGAACGTCGTCCGAGCGGCCGGGGTGAGCGTGCTCCCGCACCTGGTGATCCGAGCCGGCGACGACCCGGAGGTGTCGGCCAAGAATGCCGGCGCGAACCTTGGCTTCCCGCTGATCCTGAAGCCGTGCTCGGAGGGTGGATCGATCGGGATGCAGGTCTTCCGCGACGCTCCGGCCCTCGCCGCCGCGCTGGTCGCGGACAACGGCGGCGGCGAGTGGCTGATCGAGCCGTTCACCGACGGTACGGCCGTGACGTGTGGCGTCATCACCTCCGATGGCGACCTGATGGCGCTGCCCCCTCTGGAGACCCTGGCGACGACGGCCGAGTTCTACGACTACACCGCCAAGCGCGACCCGAACGGCCACCGCTACCGCTGCCCAGCCGAGCTGTCCGAGGCGGTCATCGCCGCCATCCAGCGCACAGCGATCGAGGCGCACCAGGCGCTCGGCTGCCACAGCCATTCGCGCTCCGACTTCATGGTGACGCCGGTTGGGGAGGTGTTCTGGCTGGAGGTGAACACTCTGCCGGGCCTGTCTCCTCACGGGAACCTCGCCACCATGGCGAACGCGGCTGGAATCAGCTACGACCGGCTGATCACCGCGATCCTGACGGCTGCTCACCACGACGGGTACCGGCCGTGAACGCCCCGGTCCTGCCTCTGACTGCGGCCGATGTATACGACGCTCAGCGCCGCCTGCGCGACGTCGCCGCCATCACCCCGACCCTGTCGCACCCAGCGCTCGACCAGGCGGCCGGACGGTCGGTCGTGGTCAAGGTGGAGGCGCTGCAGCGCACGGGATCGTTCAAGTTCCGGGGCGCGTACAACGCGCTCGCCGCACTCGACCGGGCGGCCCGGCAGCTTGGCGTGATCGGCGCATCATCGGGCAACCACGCGCAAGCGCTGGCGCTCGCGGGACAGTTACACGGTGTTCCGGTGACTGTCGTCGTCCCGCACGACGCGCCACGCAGCAAGATCGACGGCGCACGCTCCCTCGGCGCGCGGATCGTCACGTACCACCGGGAACGAGACGACCGCGACCAGATCACGGCGGCTCTCGCCGCCGACCAGGGGTACACGGTGGTGCCCTCGGCGAACTCACCACACGTGATGGCCGGAGCCGGCACGGTCGCGCTGGAACTCGCGTGGCAGGCACCAGGGCTGACCGCGATCCTGGTCCCGGTCGGTGGCGGCGGCCTCGCGGCCGGTACCGCCGTCGCCGCCAAGCACGTCAACCCCCGGGTCAGGGTCATCGGCGTCGAGCCGGAGACCGGCGCGGATACCGCCGCCTCACTGCGGACGGGCGCGCTCGCCGAACTGCCGAGCGTCCCGGACACGATCGCCGACGGCCTGCGCCACACCAGCCCCGCCCCGCTGCCGTGGGAGATCAATCGGGTGATGCTCGACGACATCGTGACTGTGACGGACTCTCAGATCGTGCGGGCTATGGCGTCGGCATTCCAGCACCTGAAGGTGGTAGCGGAGCCGTCCGGGGCCGTTGCGCTCGCCGCCTTGGAACAACCCGGCCCCGCCCCCGGGCCGGTCGGTGTGGTCATCTCCGGTGGCTCCGTCGGCATAGGTTCGTTCCACCGCTTCATGACCGACCCGTCGCACTGGAGAGAACCCGCCGATGCCTGACCAGCCGTCGACGCGCCACCCGATCCCGACCGTCACGCAGTACGCCAGCCCCGGCCTGATTGCAGCGATCGCCTACAACGGCCATCCGGCCGGCGATGACCCGAACTGGGCCGATTCCGGAGCGCCCGACCGCGAGACCTACGCGTACTGGTGCCAGCGGTGGTGCGGCATGGCGTGCCTGCGGATGGCGCTGATCGCGCGCGATGGCGACGCCCCGACCCTGCACGACCTGCTGCAAGGGGCACTCAAGTACGACGCCTACCGCCAGGAGCCGGACGGCACCGTCGGCGGCCTGTTCTACCGGCAGTTCGCTGAGTACGCCACCGACGCCTTCCACCTCCGGGCCGACGTGGTCACCGACCTGACGCTGGACCGGCTCGCCGCCGAATCCGAGGCCGGCCGCCTGGTGATCGCCTCGGTGCACAAGGAGATCCGCCGCCCCGACCGAGCTGCGCCCGGTCGCGGCGGCCACCTGGTCCTAGTCACCGGCCGCCACGACGGAACGGTGTCCTTCCGCAACCCGTCCGGCCACATCCCGGGTGCCGTCAGCGCAGTCCTGCCCGCCGAGACCTTCGATCAGTTCGCCGCCCGTCGCGGTATCACGTTGCACATCTGACCCACCCACCAGATCGGCAGACACGATCACAGCCGCAAGCCGCCACGCGATGGATCAGGCCTGCCAGATCGAGCCCGGTCAGGATCTCGACGCCGAGTACAACAAGCACTTCGCGCGCTACCTGCTCGAGCACCGCCCGCGCCAGGCGGACGAGCCAGCGGGTCACGCCACCGACCCCGGCAGCTAGCCGGGCCTACACGACAGAGGGGGAGCCCTTGCAAGGATCGACGTACCGGAGGTACGCGTGCCGCAACCCGGAGACTGGCAAGCAGTGGGGCCAGTCATGCCCGAAGTTCTCCCAGAAGCGCCACGGGCTCTGAGAGGGTGTTCGATACCGATTTAGGCTGCCGCGAGGGGTCTCGGTCGGAGGTATTGCCCGACTTTGTCGGGGCTGGCGGTCAGGCGAGTGGTCAT
>NZ_JARZAJ010000064.1 GCF_029892105.1 Kitasatospora sp. GP82
TGGTGTTGCCCCGGCTGCGCCGGGGCGGACCGTGCGTGGCTGGGGGAATTCGCCTGCGGCGAATTCGTGGGCGCGGCACGCGCCGTCGTGGCGAGTGTCGGGCGTCGCTGCGCTCCGCCCGGCTCGGGCTTTTCCCCGGGCCTACGGCCCGTCAATCAGTCGGCTTTCCCGTCCCGTTCGGATGGGCTTTTCACGGCCCTACGGGCCGCTTTGCTGGCCGCGCTTTCCGGGCTGCGCCCGGAGTGAGCGTTGACGATGTGACGCGGAATTCGGGTAGCGGCCCATCCCTCCGATCGGGCGGGGTGCCGGCCCGGGCCTGCGGCCCCGGGCGTTGACGATGTGTCGCAGACTTCGGGTATCAGCCACAACCTCACCCCCTAAACCCCTCCCCCGGTACCGGCCGATGGCCAGTCAGCCGCCTGGTTGCTGGGCTGTCGGCCCATCCACCGCCCTCGGGGCGGGGCCTGCGGCCCTCGGGGCCACCTTCCGGGCCGCCGGTCCGGCTCGGGCCTCCCCGGCCTCCGTGGCGGGCCCTCACGGGCGCCCCGCACGACGGCCCCTGACGGGACCTCAACCACGGATTCGGGACCGGCATCCGAAGCGTATCCGGCGGCGTTTCCCTGGCTTCCGTACAACTCTATCCTACCGGTCCCAGGATGGGCGCGAGACGCGAACAGCCAACCTCGCGGCAACCATCCACCCCGGCGCTATCCGGCCGCCCTCCCGGCGAGAATGCAAATTCTTTTCCGCCCTCTTTCAAGCGGCAATCCGAAAGCCCCTCGCGGCGCAGCGGGAAGAAATCCAATTCAGGCACGCCAGAAAGGGGCCTGCGGCCCTCCCAGCCGACACGGCGACCGTCGTTCCAGGCCGCCCAGAAAATCCCGCTCGGCGTCAACGGAGCAATTCCCGGAGCAGCGACACCAAACCGAACACCGAGCCAGGACGGCGGCCAGGACGGCGGCCAAGCCGGGCACAGCAGCGGGGGCGGCAGGGCGGCCAGGGCGGCCGAGTCGGGCGCAGCGGGCGGGCAGGGCACGGCCCTGGCGGCGCCACCAGGGCCCCGGCGGCAGGACCGCCGGACCAGGCGCAGCGGGACGGCCTGACGGCCGACCACGACGGCGGCCAAGGGCCCGGCAGCGGAGCGCGGCAGCGGGCGGCGCGGGCGGGGGCACCGGGGAGGAGTCGAGGCCGGCGGACCGGCGCAGCCCGGTGCAACACGGGGTGCAACACGCCCGCCCCGGGCCCCTCCTGGCCACATAACGCCTGGTCAGACCCGCAACACAGCCCCGTGTTGCACCCGAGCGCAACACCGCGTTGCACCCCCGCGTTGCACCCGCCACCCAGCCGCCGAGCCCCACCACCAGCAGAAGGCCGGCCCCAACAACAGCCACCGCCCCGCCACCACCCGGCCACCCCGGACAGCGCCCCCGGAACGGCCAGCGCCTGGCGGTCGGCGACCCCCGGGAGCAGCCAACGCCCGACGATCCGGCAGCACCGGGACGGCAGAGCGCCCCGCGGCTGTCGCGGGAGCTGTCGCGCCCAGACCACACACAGGGGAAACCGGGTATCCGCCCACGTCACACCACACGACAGCACCCCCCCGCGACAGGCCAACGCGACAGGGGACGCGACAGCCCCCACCCACCACCAGGACGACCACCAGAACAGCCTCCAGAGCGGCCTGACGGCCACCCAGCCGTCCAGCCGGACCGGCGGTGCCGCAGCCCCGGACGGCGGCAGCCCGGCAAGCAGGGACAGCGGCGCAGCACCGCACGGCAGCCAGGACGGCGGCCAGCACACGACCAGGACGGGGCGCAGCACCAGGACGGCGGGCCAGGACAGGGGGGCACCAGAACGGCGGCACCGGCCCGGGCAGCGGGCCGGGAGAACGCGGCCCGGCCACCCCGGACGGCGGCCGCCCGACGGCGACCACCGAGAAGCGCCCAGCCCGACCCCCCGCCAAACCGAACACCGGCCCCGCCACCACACCCGGCCACCGAAATTCCGACCCGAATTCACACCACCACCAGCAACCAATCCACCAAAACAACCAGGCGGAATACCCGGCAGGATTCACACCCCGAAAACAGCCCACAACACCAGGCCCACCCCCGAGCAGGCGTCGGCGGCACCGGACGGCAGCCCCCACCACACACAGTCACCACACCCCACCGACCACCCACCCTCGCCACCACCCCCAACAGGTCCAACCAAAGGTCCAGACAACACGCGATCCGAGGCCATTCCACGCCCCCCAACACCAACAGGTCACACCCTTGGGGCGAGGATGGATCTCCTCATTCAGGCCCGGAGTCACCGGAGCAGCACGTAACGTGGCTGGGTCTTGCCCGCTGGCAGATCGGAGATTGCACGTGTTCGACCGGGCCACCGAACTACCGCTCCACATCGCTACTGGGGTGCTGCTCGACGCCGCGCTCCTGTCGCTGATCAGCCCTGGCACCACCGCGTTCCGTGAGAGGTGGGCCGATGGAGAGGCCACCTACGAGAGCGCGCAGTACGCCGGCCTTCCCGACCCCACGCCGGCGACGGCGCAGGCACTGCGGTGGCTGCTGATCCGCGATGAGGAGCGCGCCACCCGCACCTACGGCCTGATCGCCCACCAGGCCCGTCACCGGTACGACATCCCCGTGCCCTTCACCGCTGGCTGGCTGATCTCGGCCGTCAAGTGGGGCGGCGGCTCGGCGAACTCGCTCCCCGTCGAGGCCGACGTCGACGCTTTCGTCATGGCCGCCACCACCGAGGCCGCTTTTAGGCTGCTCTGACCCGCCGTGCGACATGCCGAAGGCGCCGACCACTTGGGGGTCGGCGCCTTCGGCATGTCGTCGTCAGCTGGGTGTGGTGGGGCCGCTCAGGTTGGGTCCTGCGGCGGGATGTTCCGGTCGAGGATCTCGGTCCAGGTCGGCAAGGTGACGAAGCGGCCGGTGTCGTCGGCCTGGGCCTGGACGAGTTCCAGGAGGGCCGTGACGAACGGTGCTGCGGCGCTGTCGGCCGGGATGATGGCGGCGGCGTCCTGGAGTCGCTGGTGGGCGGCGGGGAAGGCGTCCTTGGCCCAGGCGTCCTGTTCCTTGACCTTCGCGGCGCCGGCTTCCAGCAGGATCCGCTCGATCGTGTAGGTGGGGCACTTGTCGGTGTGCCAAATCTCCGTGACGGCCATGTCCCGGCCGATGGACATGGTGCGGACGTCGCCGCTGTCCGGCCCGGCCTGGCAGTCCTGACAGTCGATAAGGCGGCGGGTGCTCGGCTGCTCGGCGTTGGCGTTGGCGTCGGTCACAGGGCATCAGTTCCTTCCTGTGCTGCGGGCCGGGTGTGGGGCCCGGCCCGGAGCGCCTATCCAACGCCCGCCGAACAGCAAGGTCAACACCTTTGAGCGGGCACGGTCCGTCAGAACCGGCTGCGGCGAACGGCAGGTCGGGCAGCCGGGGCCTGCTCGGTACCGCGTAGTGCGAGGGCAGCGGTACGGGTGCGCTCCAGCCAGCTCATGACCTGGCGCAGCGTGGCGGGGTCGAGGTCGCGGGTGAGCTCGCGGACGGCCTGGTGGTCGTCGTCGGTCAGGTTGTAGAGGCCGGCGCGGTCGAGGGCGGTATAGAGGGGCTGGGCGGCGGTGCCGGCGAGGCGTCGGTGGGCGGCGTCGGTGGTTTGGCGGGCCTGGTGGGCGGCCTCGCGGGCACATTCGGCGACGTCGCGGCGGTGGCGCTCACGGCGCAGCGCGTGCTGGAGGAGGGTGTCGTGGTCGGGGTCGTAGCGCTCTGCGTGGGTCTCGGCGGTGTGGTCGCGTACGCGCTGCCACTCGGCGCAGATGGCGGCCGCCGTGGCGAAGGCGGTCTCGTCTCCGGCGTCGGCGTGCCGGTCGGCGGCGCGCTCGTCGTCCCGGGCCCGGTGCAGGGCCTGCTGGATGTTCTCCAGGGTCATCCCGGCTGCTCGGCGGCGGACCCGGCTGCGGACACCGCCGAGCAGCCCGTGCTCCTGGTCGTCGTCCTCGTCCTGGGTGAAGGGGGTGCGGGTGGGGTGCTGGGCGAGGGCGGCGTGCAGTGTCGCGCCGGCCTCCCACGCCTCGGTGTGCACGACGGGCTCCGGCACGGCGAGGCCCGGGCGGGCGCCGAGGACGACCCGGCCCTCCACCAGGGCCACCCAGCCGTCCAGGCCGTCGATGTCGCGCTCGGTCCAGCCGCGGGCGAGGCCGGCGCCGTGGTGCAGGGTGCGGATGCCGTCGTGGCCGGACCAGCGCAGCCACATCGACCCGCGCACCAGTGGGGAGTCGAGGATCGGGCGGCCCAGGTCCCGGTCGGCGGGCGCGGGGCGGCTGCTGTTCAGGGCCAGCTCCAGCCATCCGGGCGCGGCAGCGGGGTCCGGGGTGGGGCGGGTGGTGTCGGTCATCGCGCGGTGCCTCCGGGAGACGGGAGCGGGGTGCGGGCGGCCGTCCCGGCCTGGATGGGCCGGGACGGCCGAGGTGTACGGGGCGGGTCAGCCTGCGACGGTCTCGGCGTGCCGGTGGAGCGCGTCCAGGAGCGCGGTCTGCTGCTGGGTCAGCTTCCCGTCGGTGCGGGCCTTGTCCTGCTTGCGCAGCCAGGTGCCGGGGCGGAACGCGGTGTCGTCGCCGAGGCCGATGCGGTTCGCCGGGCCGTCCAGGGTGCCGCCGGCGGCGAGGTAGGCGAGCAGGCGGCGGTAGGAGCGGTTCCAGTCCGGCTCCAGGCGCCACAGCTCGTCCAGCGCGTCCAGCTTGGCGACCTGGTCCTTGGTCAGGTTGTCGGCCTTGCGCTGGCGGCGCATCCACGCCCCCACCGCGTAGTCGTCCAGCTTCGCGGTGGCGGGGATCGCCAGGTGGCCGTGCTGGTGGTGGAAGGCGGCGGCGTAGGCGGCGCCGCGCTCCCAGGCGTTGGCGTTCTTCGACCAGATCATGCCGAGCGCGTCCAGCTCGCTGATGCGGGCGGCATCGAGCAGGCCCTGGCCGTGGAGGTGGCGCTGGCGGGTGAGCCAGGAGATCAGATCGGCGTGCTTCGCCTTGTCGGTGGGGTCGAGGTGGCCGTGCTGGAGATGGAACACGGCGGCGACAGCGTGCATGCGCTGCCACTCGACGGCCCGCGGGTTGAACGCGCGCAGCTTGACGGTCTGGAGGATCTGCGCCGCGTGCTTCTTCGCATTGATCCGCAGCCACGCGATCGGCGACTCCACCACCGCCGGTGGCTGCTCGCCCTCCGCGGCCTCGGTGCTCTCGCTCTCGGAGGTCTTGGCCACGGTGGTGAGCGTGGTGTCCTGAGACCGGCTGCCGCGCAGCTCGGTGATCCGGCCGACCACCCGAGCGTCGTGCGCCGCCAGCGCCCGCAGGACCCGCCAGATCGTGCGGAAGCTGGACGCCTCGATCTCGGCGTCGGCCTCGGCCTTCACCGCCTCGCCGGCGTCGTGGACCTCGGCCGGGTGCGCGGTGGCGGTGTCGTCACCGGCCTCCGGCGTCGGCAGGTACACCGGGATGATGACCCAGCTGACCTTGCCCTCGCGGTACGACTGGCGCAACGCCCTGCCCACGGCCTGGACGATGTCGATGACCGACGACTTCGGATCCGCGAAGCACACCGAATCCACCGCTCTGACGTCGATTCCCTCCGACAGGAGCCGAGCGTTGCAGAGGATGCCGCACTCCTCCCCGTCGTCGCCGGTGTGGGCCTTGAACTCGGTGAACGCGGCGCGCCGGTCCTTGAGGCGGTCGGTGCCGGCCACCGCCTTCGCCCAGATCCGCTCGGGGCGGTCCTTGTCCTCCAGCAGCTCGGAGGCGTCCAGCAGGGTGTTCGCGAACTCCCGCGCCGCCGACACCCGGGAGTGGAAGGTGATGACGCGGCGCAGGCCGAGGTCGGCGACCGCGCGCAGCACCGCGATCTGCAGTGCCAGGCGCAGCAGTTCCTCGTTGCTGCGCTGGGAGCGCAGGTCGGCGACGGCGGGGAGGTTGAGCAGCTCGCGCAGGTCCTCGTCGGTGACCACCGGCACGAGCACGCGGTAGTCGGCGAGGTAGCCGTGCTCGATCCCCTGTCCGAGCGTCCAGGTGAAGCAGACCTTGCCGTAGGTCTCCTCCGAGTCCATGGAGCAGAGCGCGGGCAGCTTCTCACCGTCGGCGAGGTCGGCCAGGCCGTCCTTCGCGCGCCGGTCGTCCGCGATCCGCGGGGTGGCGGTGAAGTACAGGCGGCGCTTCGCCGGGACCTGGGCGTCGTCGTGGACCGCGGCCCACGCCTTCCCTTCAGCGCCTGCCGTCCGGTGGGCTTCGTCGATGACCACGAGGTCCCAGGCAGGAAGGCGGTGCAGTTTGTGGGCCTGGACGATGCGCTCCAGGCTCGCGTAGGTGGCGTACACGGTGACCGGCTCGCCCGCCTTCTCGTCGGCGACCAGGTCGGCGAGCCGGGCGGCCTGCGTGGTCACCCGGGCGTGGACGCGGCCGCCAGCCTCCGCGCTCTCCAGCGCCTCCTGGCGCGAGCACGCCGCCACCGCCAGGCCCCGGCGCCCGCCCCGCAGGGACCAGGCTTCGGCGGTCTGCTCCAGCAGCTCGATCGTCGGCACCAGCACGAGCACCCGGCCCTTCGCCGCGAGGCGGCGCGCGCAGCCGGCCGCGATGAGGGTCTTGCCGGAGCCGGTCGCGGCGACCACCGTCGCGCGGCCGCCGTCCTTCACCTCGCGCACCGCGGCCGCGACGGCGTCCTTCTGGAACCAGTGCAGCGGCAGCGGGTTGATCGTGCCGGACGGCTGCGCCGGGAGCTGCGTCTGGGCCTGGGCGTGCAGCCCGGCCGGCACGTCCTGCTCGGCGGTGGCGGTGGTGGTCTCCACGGCGGCGGTTCTCCTTCGGATGCTGAGACGGCTCGGCGAGGCGCTCGGTGCTGTGGGAGGGTCGGGGCGGGCGGCCTCTCCCCGGGGCCAGGTCATGGATGGGGAGAGGCCGACCTGTGACTGAGCGCTCCAGTTGGCGAGTTGAGCGTCTGCTGGGCCGGTTCGCGCGGACGATGCTGGAGCCGACTCGCCGCGCTTCTACACCTCAGAGCATCCGCTCGGCCGTCGCCGCCCGTGCTCGCAGCGCGTCAGCCTCCTCGTGCTGCCCCCGGGCAGCCAGGATCCGCGCCCGGTACTCCATCGCGTACCCGTCGCCCAGCTCCTCGGCGCGCAGGAACGCCTGCATGGCCCGCGCCAGGTCGCCGCGGTCCCGGAAGGCCACGCCCAGCGCGGTGATCGGGAACGCCTCATCCTGCGCGAGGATCACCGGCGCCCAGCGCTCGACACCGGCCGCATCGCCACGGTCGAGAGCCTGCTTGACCAGGCCCAGCATGGCGTCCGGATCGCCGAGCGCCGCGGCCTTCTCCCAGACCACCTGCGCGCGGTTCGCGTCACCGGCCACCGCGTGCAGCATTCCCAGGTTGTAGCCGGCGACCACGTTCCCGGCTGCCCATGCCCTGCCCCACCAGAGCAGCGCACCGGCCCGGTCACCCTTCAGATGCAGGGCCGCCGCCAGGTTCCCCATCGCCACGTCGTCGCCCAGCTCCGCCCCAGCCGTCAGCTCGGCCAGCTCCTCGTCGGGCGGCAGCTCGATCTCGTGGGCGGCTGGCAGTCGAACCGACACCACCTCGTCGTCCGGCGCCGACCGCCGACGGAACCACCAAGCCATCAGTAACCACCCCGGCAGCAAAGCCGCACCGATCCCCGGCATGCGGGCAAGCGAACATCTGTCACCCGGCGATCATGCCAGCCCCGACACTGAACGCTCAGCTCGCCAAGTGTCGCGCGCACTCGCCAACTAAAGCGCTCAGTCACACGACCGGACTGTCTACTGCTGCTCGGGCGGCACCCACCCGCGGACTTCCAGGTAGGCGATGTCGGCTTCCTCGACAGCGCGGCCGGTCTCCACCAGCCAGGCCCGCATCGCCTCGGTGACGTCGCCGTGATGGTCCGCGACGCGCTGGGACCACTCGGCGGCGTCGAACCCGCCCGTGGAGGCGGAGCCGTAGGTGCGCTCCTCGGTGCCGTCCGCGCGCGGGATGAAGCCGCGGCGCAGACCCGGTGAGTCCTTCTCTGACCCGGCCGAGTACGTGTACTGGTTGGCCTTCATCCGTACGGTGAAGGCGAGGCGGCCGCCGGCCTGGCCGGTCTCGTGGACGACCGGGGCGAGGTGGCTCGCGCCGGACTTGATGGCCTGCTTCCCGGCGCGGCCGGCCATCGACCCGCCCGCCTCACCGACGACGTCCTTGCCTCGCACCCGGGCCTTCTGCCCGGTCTTGGTACGGCGGCGGCTGGTGTTCGCCTCCGCGATGCCGGACAGCGCCTCCTCGTCCCGCTCGCCGCCGCGCACCGCGCGCACGACCTGGCGCAGCGCGCCGACGAACGCCTTGCCCTTCCCCTTGGTGAAGAACTGGGACACCAAGCTCGCGTCGCGGCCGAGCATTTTGGCGACCTGGCGTTTGGTGTAGCCCTGGTCGAGCAGCTCCTGCGTCAGGCGGGCGGCCTCGTTGGGGTTGTTCGGGTCGGCCGGGCTCACTGGTCAGCTCCCGTCTGCGCGAGTTCGGCGCGGCCCAGGCCGCGCAGCTTGAGGTACTGCTCCTGGCTGACCGGGTGCTCCACCGGGCCGGTCAGGTGGCCCTTGAGGAGGTAGTCGCCCGGCTCCCCTCGGTACGGCCACGGCTGGCGCTCGGTCAGGGCGATGCCGTCCGTGCCGAAGTAGACGACCGTTCCCGGCTTCGCGTGCAGCGCCCCGGCGTAGCCGATGACCTCCTTGCCCTGGCGGTACTTCATGTCCAGCAGCGCGGCGCGGGCCCCCGACCACACGTACGCGGCCCACTCCGGATGGGCGTACGGGTCGCGGGAGAAGCCGGCCTGCCGCTGCCAGGTCACCACGTCGTTGTCCTGGCCGAGGATCTCGACCCCGGCCGGGAGCGCCTCGCCCAGCGGGGTGGTGCCGGAGACCAGGCGCGGGCGCTGCGCGAAGCCGCCCAGGCCGAACAGCAGCACCGACCGGACGGCGCGGGAGGCGAGGTAAGCGGCCTGCCGCTGCCGCTCGTCGCCGTGGATGCGGGACAGGTTGGTCAGGTCCGCCCAGGCCGACTTGAGGCGCTTGCCCCACTCGTCCAGCGGCTTGCCGTCCTCGAAGAGCAGACCGCCGAGGATCTCGACCTTCCACGGCATCAGGTGGTTCGACAGGGCGAGGTGGACCTCCGCGCCTCCCGCCCAGGTGGTGAACGTCGTCCCCGGCTCGGACGGGTAGATCCAGGCGCGGTCACCGCTCACCGGGGCCGGGAGCAGGCCGACATGGTTCCAGCCCTGAGGAACCGTCACCTTGATGTTCCAGTGCGAGCAGGACATCAGCGCCTTGACCTGCTCCGCCTCCGTCATCGCGGCGAACGCGGCCGCGGTGATCCGGCGCGGCACACCGACCGGGGACTTCCACAGGTGCTTGGCGTAGGCGAAGGTGCGGTCGTACTCCACCAGCGCGGGCAGCTGCTCCGGCACGCGGGGCGGCAGGATCAGCTCGGTACGGCCCTGCCCGCCGGTCGCGTGCAACAGACCCCGCAGCTCCTCCGACAGCACCGGGTAGCCCCCGGCCCACTTGCCCGTGGTCGGGATCGTGCGCGACCACAGGTCCCGGCCGGTCTGCGACGGCGAGCCCATCAAGACCGCATCGTCCCAGTGACGGCGCAGCGCCTGCCACAGCAGCGTGAACGCCTGACGGCAGGTCACGACGTCGGCGCCGTCCGGGTCGAACCACTCCCCCATCGAACGGATCTCGGTGGTGCCGCTGTCCGGCGCGGCGGCGGGGGCGTAGCGGCCGACCGGCTGGCGCTGGTGCACGAAGTGCCCGGCCAACTTGTCCCGGCCCGAGCCAACCGCGGTGGTCCACCGCTCGCTGGGTGTGTTGAGCCAGGCCGCGACGGCGTCCTTGAGCGTGCTGTACCGCTCGGCGCCGTCGTGCCAGGGGGCGCCGGCGGTGACGTAGATCCGCTCGGTCCCGGGCGCGGTCGCGAGGACGGCGTCCAGAATCTCCCCGGGCGTGCGGGCGCCGAGGGCCAGGCGCACCACGCGGTCGCGCACCGCCAGGTCGCCGGTCGCCGCGTCCAGGAACACCGTGCTGCGGGCCTGCTGCGGGAAGTTCGGCCGGGTGGAGACCAGACCAGTCGTCACCGCTTCGAACCGCGCACCCTCCGGACCCTCGGGAAGGGTCGGCAGCTCGCGCGGCCCAGCAGCGACCGGAGCGACCGGAGCCGCCGGGACGACCGGCGCAGCAGCGACGGGCGCGGCCGGGGCGGGCTGCTTGACGATGGCCTGGTCCTCGACCACGGTCGGCGCCTCGACGGCCGGGGCGGCCGGGGCGGCCGGGGCCGGCTGCTCGACGACGGCGGCAGGGCGAGTCAGCGCCGGGGCAACCGCGGCGGCGGGCTCGGCGACCGGCCCGACCGCAGGCGCCGGGGCGGGCACAGCATCGGCGGCGGCCTGGCCGTCGTCCCTGGCAGCACGGACGGCGGCCGGAGTCGGGTCCAGCAGCGGCGCGATCCGCACCACATCACCGACCGACAACCCAGAGGCCTTCGCGATGGCCGGCGCCTGGGCGCCCTCGTACCCCGCGAGCCCGGCAACCCGGCGCGCACGCTGGGCGGTGAGCTTGTCCAGCTCCTTCTGCGCGGCCGCGACCTGCTTCTCGGCGGCCGTGATCTCGGTGCGCAGCTCGCGCAGACCGGCGAGCTCGGCGGTGTACGTCTTACGGTCCATCAGGGTGTCACTTCCCTTCCGCGGCGTCGGTGCTGGTGTCGAGGGGGCGGGCCTGGCGGGCGAGGGTGAGCCAGCCGTCCGGGCCCTGGGTGCCGTGGATGTCGGCCAGACCCGCGAGCAGGAAGGCGTAGGCGCCGCGCTTGGGGGCCCGCGGCTGGGCGGTGCCGGCCTCCCACTTGGCGAACGTCTCCCGCCGGGTCCTCAGGGCCTCGGCGACCTCGACCTGGGTCAGGCCGGCGGCCTTGCGCAGCCGCTCCCGCTCAGCCGGTTCCGGCAGGTCCCCGCCGTCCCGGGCCTTGGCCAGCAGCGCGTCCACCGCCGCGAAAATCTCAGTCATCACATACCTCCTGACAGGAAAGGTAGCACAATACGCCGCATAGTGCGCAACACTTTTGATCGCACATACGCCTCAATATGACCGCATTGGATGCTCACGGTCTCGCGCCCGGGCCTGCTGTCGGCGCCGACAGCAGTCGGCCCCGGCCACCACGAAGGTGACCGGGGCCGACTGCGGTCCCGAAGTGCGGCGGTCCGTCAGGGCATTAGGCGCAGCAGGGCAGCGGTCATAGCGATCAGCACCTCGACCTCAGCGCGGGTGTACTGGTAGTCCTTCGTGCCGGGGTCTACATGCATGGCGCCGCTGGCCTGGTCTTCCAGGGCCGCTCGGGCCAGAGCCCAGCGCTCGTCTGCGGTGACCTGGCCTGGCCCTTGTCCTTCTTGCCCGGCCAGTTCCAGCCGCTGATGTTCTTGATGGTCTCCAGCGCCTTGCGCACCATGAGCATCGCGGGGTCGATCTCGTTGCCGCCGAGCAGCCGTCGGGCTTCCCGCAGGAAGTCGGCGGCGGCGCGGCCCGGCTCGTCGTCGCTGGGGAACGGGATCGTCATCTCCACGCCGAGGCTGCGGCCGAGCCCGGCCAGCTGCTGGCGCCAGCGGCTCTCGGCGATGCTGATGTGCTCGGTGGCCTGGCTGGCGCCGGGGTACCCGTCCATCTGCGGCAGGACGGCGCGCACGTCCAGCTCCAGGCGCAGGTCGCCGGTCCGGCTCTCCTCCAACGCCAGGAGCTGAGCACCGGTCAGCAGGAAGCGCAGGGTGGGCCGCTCGACCCCGCCCGGGGTGAAGGCGATGGACTGGGCGGCCGCGCCGAGCCAGGCGCGCGGTCCGGCATCCCGGGGCGCGAACAGGTCCGTCTCCAGGACGAGCAGGCGGCCGGCCCCTTCGGACTGCGGGATGTGGACCTCCAGCTGGAGCTCGAGGCTGTGGGTGCCCATCGCCTTGTGGACCCACAGGCTGTTCTCCCGGACGTTCACCGCGAACGTCCCCACCCCCGCATCGAACCGCAGCGCGTTCATGGCGGCGCCCTTTCTGATCGTCCGTGTCGTGCGCCGATTGTCGCGCCCGCGAGAGGTACCAGGGGATCGAGTAGTTCGGTCAACACATGGAGGCCGTCCAAGGGCCCGGCACACAGTTCCCGGTAGACGTGGCCTGGCTGCGGGCCGAAGTCCGCGTCGTGGTCGGCCCCGTACACCCGGCCCCGCATCAGCGCCTCGTCGTCCATGTCCGCCAGCTTCCCAACTTCCACCGACAGCCCAGCCCTCCGCCACGGCGACCGTGCCGTCCGAGCAGCACAGTCAGTTGACGCGGTGCCCGCTCCGTCCAGCCGGTCGGGGTCACCGATCGCTCCGTCAACTCGGCCTCGTCAGGACGCGGGGCCGCCCCGAGCGGCTAAGGTCCCGGGGTGCGCTGGTCAGTACTGCGGGGCGCAGGGTGCCGGGTCCGTAGCGGTTGTTGGCCTTGTCGAGGACGGGTTCGAGTCGGCGCCGGTCTTCGGTGGCGGGGTCGAGGGTGAGCTGGACGTAGCCGGCGGCGGCGTGGTTGAGGTGGGCGACGCGTGCGGTGAGTGCGCGGATCCTCGCGCGTTGCAGGCCAAGGGCTCCGTAGAGGGTGTAGAGGGTGTCCTGCAGGACCGGGGTGTGGGCGGTGGGTTCCTTGAGGGTGCGCGAACGGGTGGTGTGGGTGCGGTCGGCGTAGGTGATCTGCAGCTCGACCTGGCGGGCCTGCTGGTGGGAGGCGCGCAGCCGGGCGCCGAGGTCGACGGCGAGGGCGAGGAGTGACTGGCGAACCTCGCCGGGGTCGAGGATGTCGCGGTCGAAGCGCTGGGTTGCGGCGATGCTGACGGGTGGTCCGCTGGGTGCGATGCGGCGCGGGTCGTTTCCGTCGGCGCGGTCGTGGAGGAGGCGACCGGTGCTGGCGCCGGCGACGCGCTGCACGGTGGCCAGGGGCAGGTCGGCGAGCTGACCCACGGTCGTGACGCCGTACCGGGTGAACGCGCGGGTGAGTACAGCCGACGCCTGGAAGGGCTTCGACGGGCCGGCCGCGCAGAAACCGTGGGGCGGAGCCGGGGTCGACGACCCGGACGTGGCCGGCAGGGCAGGTGTCGGCGGCCATGGTCGCGAGCATCCGGGTGGGGCCGGAGCCGATGGCGGTCTGCAGGCCGTAGCGGGCGAGCAGCCGGGTCTGCAGCAGGTCGGCGAGCTCGGCGGGGGTGCGCCGGAAGTAGCGCTGGGCACCGGTCACGTCCATCAGCGCCGAGTCCGGTGGCAGCGCCTGGGTGACGGGCGAGACGTCGCCGAGGACAGAGAAGAGTTCCCGGTAGGTCTCGATGCTCGGCCGGGAGAAGTGCAGGTGGAGGATCACGCGGTCGCTCATCCGGCGCTCCCCTGACTGGCGTGGAACAGCCGGCCCGCGCCGACCCGGTTGCGGGCAGGGACGGACGGCGTGTCAGGCCCCGCCACGGCAGTGGGCGATGCCGCCTCGAGGTCGCCCGGCTGTTGGTCGGCGAGCAGGCGGCGCACGGCCGCAGTGCCGCCGGCGCGGTGGGCCTCGGCGACCTCCACCAGGCTCCAGGCGCGGGAGCCGACGATCGTGGCGGACTTGCCGCGCCGCGAGACGGTGCCGCGGGCCAGCAGCACGAAAGTGTGGAACAGCGGGTAGGCGGCCTGGTCATGGGTGTCGTCGAAGTAGGCCAGGTCGATCTGGCCGCCCTGGCTGCCGTCGTCCAAACACACGAATATGGTGCGTCGGCCGCTCTTCATGGGCGGCGTCTGGATCGCGATCTTGGCGCCCGCGACCAGGACCGTCTCCCCGGTCGGCACCTCCTTCAGCCGGTGGGCCGGAGTGACGCCGAGTTCGGCGAGCAGCGGGTGGTAGGGCTCCATGAGGTGGCGGCTGGCATCCATGCCGATGACCTCCAGCTCGGCCTGCATCTGGTCCAGAGGCGTCATCTCCGGCAGACCCGTGGCTCCGGTGGGGGCGGTGACCGCGGTGAGGACCATCTGCTCGGGGATGGCCGCGCTCGCGTGCTGGCGGTGGAGCTCGTCCAACTGCAGCAGCAGGTCCCGTCGGGCAATGCCGGGGGCGAGGGAGTCCAGGGCACCGATCCGCGCCAGGCGTTCGGCGATCGGCAGGGAGGGGCGGGCCCGGACCCAGAAGTCGCCGATGTCGCTGTAGGGGCGGCTGTCGGCGATCCGCTGGGCCTGCTCCTGGCTGATGCCGTGGACGTCGGCGAGGGAGATGCGGATCCCGAGCCGTCCGTCGGGGTCGAGTTCGGTGCGGTACTGGGCGGCGGAGTGCTGTACGTCCAGCGGCAGGATCGGCACGCCGCGGCGGCGGGCGTCGTTCAGGACGAACCGCTTGGGGTACATACCGGGGTCGTGTTCGAGCAGACCGGCCGTGAACGCCGCCGGATAGTGCGACTTCAACCAGGCGCTCTGCAAGGTCGGCAGGGCGAACGCGACGGCGTGGGCCTTCGCGAAGCCGTAGGCACCCATCGACTTGAGCATGTCCCAGACCTCGTCGACGGCCTGTGGGGTGTAGCCGGCGACGGCGGCGCGCTGGCGGTACCAGGCTTCCAGCGCCGGGATGCGCTCGGGCTTGGCGAGCGCGCGGCGGGCCTCCTCCCCCATCGCCAGGTCCGAGCGGGTCATCGTCGCGAACAGACCTGCCACCTGCTCGTTGAAGATGACCACGCCGTAGGTGGGGCGCAGCCACGGCTCGAGGTCCGGGTGCGGGTAGCGGACGGGGGCTTTGCCATGTCGGCCGAGGATGAACGGTTTGATCATGTCTGCCTGGACCGGGCCCGGCCGGAACAAGGAGATCTCGGCGATGAGGTCTTCGAAGGTGGTGGGCTGGAGCCGGCCGAGCAGCTCCTTCTGCCCGGGACTCTCGAGTTGGAAGACGCCGATCGACTCGCCCTCGCGCGGAACCTGGAATTCCTGGGGACCAGCGGCGTTGTCGCCGACCGGAGCGAGCACGGCGTCAACCCGCCTGCGGGCGATCGCCCACTCCTCCCATTCCCGCTCAGCTGACGCCAGTTCGGCGTGGATGCGGTCGGCTTCCTCCCGCAGCCCGTCCACACGACGACGGGCAGCACGCTCGTGCTGTTCCAACAGTCCGACGACCGACGGCATTCGCGACCTCCCAGGGAACGACAACCGACAGGCCACGACTCCCACGGAATCATCGCCCCTATGCCTGACCAGCGGAAATGCGGTGATCACGCCCGGAAAGACAACAGCTTCTGAGGCACAGGCCGCTGCCAAGGGCTGTCCCGCAACGCTGGCGAATCGTGATGGGTGCAGCCGTCCTGCAGCGGCTATCGTGAGTGCCATGCCTCGCCTCCGTGACTAACCAGCAGTCGCCCAGCAGCCGCCGCGGCGGCTGCTGGGCCATGCGAAGCGTCTACGCGTTCGCCATTCGTCCCTTACCGCTCCATGGGACGTCTTCGCTGTTTGGAGTCATCAGGTGCTCACTGCTCGATCTCGCGTGCCCGGACGCCTTGTGGCGCTCCTACGAACCAGCTCCGACTTCAGACGTCTGTTCTGCGCTTCTGCGTTCAGCCTGACCGGTGACTGGTTCACCTTCGTCGCGTTGAGCGGCTTCGTCTACCACCGCACTGGCTCGCCCGGATTGACCGCGCTCCTGTTCGCCGTCAACTCGCTCCCTGGCGTACTACTGATCCCACTCATCGGTCCGCTCACCGATCGCTTCGACCGTAGGCGTCTGCGGATCGCGTGCGACATCGGGGCCGTAGCGCCGGTAGTCGGCCTGCTGATCGCCTTTCACCTGAGATCGGTGCCGCTTGCTCTGGTCTGCCTGGCCGCTCTGTCGGTGTTCGCCGCCCTGGCGAGTCCCATTCCCGAGACCGTCCTGCCTAACATGGTCGACGCCCAGGATCTCCCGCTGGCCCAGGCCGCACTTGGCAGCGTGTACTCCGCAGGCCTCCTGGTAGGAGCCGGGCTGGGTGGTTTGGTCACTGCCACGTTGGGAAGCTCCACCACTCTGCTCATTGACGTCGTCTCGTTCGCCGTGTCAGCCCTCCTCATCGCCAGGATTCGCCGGCCCTTCTCAGCGGCTGAGCCGGGTCGACGCATGCGCGTGTGGGCGGACACCACCGAACTATGGCAGTTCGTACGGGCCACCCCCGTGGTAGCCGCATTCCTCTGGCTGACAGCAGGACTGCGCCTTTCCTACGGCATGGTCGGCCTCCTACCCGCCTACGCCCTCGACCGCTTCCACGTCGGAGACGCGGGAGTTGGCGTGCTGTACCTGGCCCAGGGAGTCGGCGCTGTTCTCGGCCCCTTCCTGGGCCGGCGGATCACTGGCGGCTCCACCGACCGGCGTCTGTTCGTAGCTACTGGCGCCCTGGCCGTCTTCGGTCTCGGATACCTGGCTCTGGCGCAGGTCAGCAACCTGGGGTTGGGTATGGCAGCCGCCCTGATGGGCCATCTCGGGGTGGGGGCGTGCGCGATCCTTGCCATCAACGGCCTGCAACTGGCGAGCCCTGACCACATTCGAGGGCGTGTGATGGTGCTGGCGTTCGGCCTCTCCTCCGGCTTGCAGGGAGTCTCATCACTGGCTGTCGCTCCGCTCGCAGCCACTCTCGGCATGACAGCGACCACGCGCCTGCTCGGTGTCCTCGCCGTCGCCTATGCCGCACTTTGGATCATTCCGATAGCACGTCTGCAAGAGACCCACAAGACCACAAAATCAGACAGGCGGCAGGAGGGTGCGCACGAGCGCACCGGATGAACCGTTACGCCTGTACCACCTCATGTTTCTTCAGGCGAAAGATCAGCATGCCGCAGAGCGGAGGATTTCACTCCACCGGCTTCATGTAGCTGACCAGGGCGTTTGCCCCTCCTGTTTGCTGAAGGCATTCGTCCCGTAACAGATGGATGAAAAGTGGCCCGCGGGGGCTAGCTTGCATGGTCCGCACACGCCATGCCCGGGTGCACACTGTGGGCATTTCAGTTTCCGAGAGGAGGTAACGCAAATGGACGAGCTCCTCCAGAAGATCGCTTCTACGATCACCGACGAGGACATCGAGCAGGCCCAGGATTCCTCCGTGGCCATGCGTGAGAGCAGCCACAACGCGAAGAAGTACCGGCTGCAGATGTTCGCTGTCGACCCGGACTAATCCGGAGCGGGCTGCCGCGACAGGTAACCCAGTGGATTGAATCCTGCGGCGGCAGCCCGCGCCAGACCTGAGTGGGATGTGTGCCCTTTTGCAGACGGCAAGGAGACGACATGCTGCACTTGTACGGTACTGAAGAGAACCTGAAGACTGTTGCCGCGCTATCTTTCCCGTTTCTCGATAGAGCTCAAGCCATAACCCCACAGGCGCTCAAGCAGGCGTACCGAGGGTTCCTGAACACCATCCAGCCCAGCGTCCCGTCGGAAACCGACATCGAGCCGTGCTATGTCCGGGAAACGAAACGTGTCAAAGAATACCTGGACATCTTCAGTGCGGACTCATCACTGACCGACACTCGCTACCAGTTCGATGTTTTGAGTACCGAGTCACCCTTGGTATCGGAGAAGGCGCAAGCCGCTCTGATTCGAGTACGCGACCGCGTTGCCTCGCTCGCACAGCGCGACGGATCATTCGCAGCCGTCTACCCGCTTGCGATCAACGCGGTATTTCAGGCTCCCAGCGGGATGGCCGGCGGCGGAACGACAAGTGGGGCGGTCGGGGTGTTGTGGGTCGATCCACGCAGCACCTGGGAGGATCGGGACCTCGACGAATTTCTGATCCACGAACTCGGCCACACCCTACTCTTCCTCGACGAGTGTCGGTTCGGGCTGTTCACCTCCTATCCGGAGTTGCTCAAGCAGGATAATTGGGTGACCTCCGCCATTCGTAAGACAGTTCGCCCTCTGGATAAGGCGTACCATAGTGCCGTCGTGGCGACAGAGGTTCTCTTGGCGCGTGATGAATTCCTGGGGCATCCGGATTCCAGCGTGCTCCACCCCATTTCTCCTCTGCTTTCCCAAGGGGCCATCCGGTCCATCCAGGACATTGACCGTCCGCCGGTGAAGGGCCTCCTCACTGGCCATGCCCTTGGGATCCTGCACCGCTGCCGGGACGAAGTGGAGCGAATGGTTCGGAAGAACGACTGGAATGTAGCTGACTTCAACCGGCCGTGAGGAGCTGATCAAGCATGTACTTTCTCTCCGGCACTACCGCCAACTTGCAGACACTCCTGGTTCTTGCACACCCCCATTTGATTCAGGGGCAGCCACTCAGCGAGAGCCTGGTCGCCCGGGCCTACCGTAACTACCTGGCGGACCTCCAGCCGCAGGTCCCAGCCCCGGATGCGGACAGGACGGTGTTGGTCCGAGATGACATTCAGGCGAGCCTACTCGCTGAACTTTTCGACCTGCCGGCGGTGGATAAGTACTCGCAGGGGGCGACTGCCACGTCGATGGACGATAGCAAGGCTGCATTCTTCACGGCAGGCTGGAACGCATCGCGGAGTACGACTCTCAGCTCGCCTCGATTTTCCAGACTGCCGTCGTCTCGGTGTTCTCAACCCAGGACAGCGCAGCACCGGGAAGTATGACTGTACGTGCTGCGTTGGGTTCAATCTGGATCTACCCTCGCGCCAACTGGAAGGTGGAGGATCTCGTCGAAGCGTATGTTCACGAGCTCACACACACGCTAGTGATGCTCGATGAACATCGGTTCTGGCACTATCCGCATTACGACCGGCTGGAGCGGGAGGAGAACCTGGTGCATTCAGCGATCAGGAGCGAGAAACGCTCACTGTTCGCCTCTGCGCACAGCATCTTTGTCGCCAATGAACTGCTCCAGGTTCGAGAACGGCATCACGGCCACAAGATGGAATTCCAGCTTCATCCTCAGTCCAGAGACATTCGTGAAAATGCGCTTCGCGCGCTGGAATCAATTCTTTCTCTGGCCAACATAGACCTCCTTGCAAGCCCTCGACTTCGAAGCCTCCTCGAAAAATCCGGACAACAGTTGAGCGCCATCCAATCTGCACGACTCTAGATTCATGAAGTGGGGATCCCAAAATGTACTTCCTTAGAGGGGCGGAAGAGGGTTTGGAGGGCATCGTTGCGCTCTCCATGCCTTACATCGAATCTCGCGACAATCTGTCTCTCCCCGCGCTCAAGAAAGCCTACCAGAAATACCTCTCAAATCAGCAGCCGAGCGTTCCGGCAAGGACGGTGATGCACGCCGAGTTCGCCCGTGAATCTCTCTGGCGCTATGAGCTGAGCCGATGGTTTCGCAGCCCGGGATCAGGGGAGGTGTCATCCGCCGGTTCCGAAGACGATTCGCAGACGATAGATGAAGTCCTTAAAGGATTCCAGGCGCTGTGCAAGATTGAGCCAGACCTGGCCCCTCTGTTCGACCTGGCCGTGAATCACGTATTCGTAATGACGGAGCCTCAGAATCCGGGAAGCGGTTCATCGTTTGACGGAGTGGGGCTGATCTACGTGAATCCCCAGCCGGCATGGTCCACTCAGGACACCATCGAGTGCCTCACCCACGAATTTGCCCACACGCTCCTCTACTTGGATGCTATGCGTCACACCCACCACCCGGATTACCGGCTTCTGGACATGCCGGAAAACGAGGCTGAAACGGCGATCACGGGTCGGCGGCGTTCAATATTCTTCGCATTCCAGAGTTTCCTCATAGCGGCGGAGATACTCACAGTCCGGACCCGCCACCCAGAGATCTGCTCTGGTGTTGGGATCCACGGCTCCACGGTCGACATCCTGAAGACGGCGAAGAACACCTACGACCGCTGCATGCGGCACCCGAATTTGGACTCCCTCGCGACCTCTCGGCTGAAGGAACTTCTCGCGGACGCTCACTCGCGTATGTCCGAGATCGAGCATGCCCTGTAGCAATCTTTCGATGTCGGTGCCGGGCGGCTTGCTGACTGTAGTGAGCTGGTCCAGGAGCGCGCAGAGGTGTCGCATGCGCACGACGGCACACGGGCCTTGGAAGGCTCGGCGAACGGCAGATGAGATCTGCATGTCCCGCGTGGCCTCGGCGAAGTCCTTCGGCGGCTTGCGCGGGTGAAGTGGCGGGAAGGCCGATGTCGATCGTGTGAGGCGCCGTCAGTCAGCTTCCAGAACGAAGAACAGGAAGCTTGGGCTGTTGGAGAGGATGCGGAAGTCGTCGGGGAACAGTTCCCGGGCGGCCGGGACGGGCTGCGGCTCGCTGATGACGGAGATTCGGAAGCCGGCTGCGGTGAAGGCGTCCGTCATCGCGTGGAGCGGCCGGTTCCAGAAGCTCATCGGGGCGGCCTGGCCGCCCATGGTCCACTCTTCGGTCCAGTTGTAGGTCGCGTAGTAGTTGGTCTTGCGCCCGGCCAGGCGGTGGATGCCGTGTATGGCGAAGGGATGGTCGACGGACACGATCAGCCGGCCGCTGGTCGTCAGCACGCGCCGCAACTCGGCCAGCGTCGACCCCCAGTCCTCCAGGTAGTGCAGTACCAGGGACGCCATGACATCGTCGAATGCACCGTCGGGGAACGGCAGCGGGTCACGAAGATCCACCACCTGCAGATCCGCCCCGTCGCCGAGCCGCCGCCGGGCCACCTCCAGCATCCCGGCGCTGGCATCGATGCCGGTCACAACGGCACCCCGGTCGCGCAGCTCGGCGAACAGGGGGCCGGAGCCGCAGCCGGCGTCGAGAACCCGGCGGCCGGCCACATCTCCGGCGAGTGCCAGGATCGCGGGCCGCTCGTAATAGGTGTTCATGATGCCGGCCTCGTTCTCGGCTGCATACACCTCGGCAAGGCTGTCGTAGTCGTTCACCCGGAACAGGGGCGCGGGCTCAACGTGATCTTCGGGCACGGTAGGCATGCAATGCATCCTGGCTTACCAGGCCAGGACGGCGCAGCCCGTCGGTTGGACTCGATTTCGGGAAACGATCATCCATCGGCCGGGAAGGGATCTACGACCTACGCCCTTCGGCGCTGGTCAGCCCTACTCGTGAACACCCCCACCTGTCTGGGATCCTCGCCTACGCCGCCCTCGACCTCGGCCACCCGGACGCTGCCCTTGACCACTGCCGTGCCGCGTGGCGCTGTGCGGAGTTCGCCGGCGACAGCCAGCTGAAGGTGTGGGTGCGCGGTACCCAGTCCCTCATCGCCCGCTTCCAAAGCGACTACACGGCCGCGTTCGCCTACATCCAGGACGGCCTTACGCACGCCCCGGGCGTCACCGGCACCGGCCTGTGCGGCCACGCCCAATGCCTGGCCAACCTCGGGGACTCCCGCGGTGCGAACGAGGCCCTGAACGCCGCCGAAACCGCCCGGGAACACATCCACCAGCCCGACCACAGGGGCGGACTGTTCGCGTTCTCCACCGCCAAACAGCGTTACTACGCGGGCAGCAGCCTCATCTGGCTCGACGGCGGCCCCGATGCTGAAGGCGCCGCTCGGGAGGCTTCCGCCGCCATCACCATGTGGCAGGACCAGACCGCTGCCCGAGCGTTCCCTCGACGACGAGCACCTCGCCCACATCTACCTCGCCACCGCCCGCGTCCAACTCGGCGACATCGACGGCGCTGCGGCCGCCGTCCGCCCGGTTCTGGACCTGTCGGCGGACATGCGCATCTCGTGGATCATCAAGCGCATGGACCGCCTCGCCGATCTCCTCGCCGCGCCCCGCTACGCCGGCAACGCGACCGCCAGGGACACGATCGACGCCATCCACTCCGCCGCGGTGTGAGCTGCACAAAAGCCGAGGGGTGCCCCGCTCCCAGCGGGGGCACTCCTCGGCTTGTCCTTGCGGAGGCTGCTGCTGTCGGTCTACGCCTCGATGTACACGGCGACCACGATGCGTTGCAGCGCGGTGGCGAAGTAGATGACCCGGACGCCTTCGACTTCGTCGCGGTAGTCGCGGACGGGTGCGTCGGATCTCAGGGTACCGATGTCCGGCCGGACGGACACGGCGACAAGGGCCCGGTCCAGGGCGTGGGTTTCACGCTCGGTCAGCTTGTCTATCTGGCCGATGGCCGGTTCGACGAAGACGACTTGGGCCCGGCGGGGTGCATGGCTAGGCGACACGCTGCTCAGTCTGCCCGCTGGCGAGCTCGGCGAGGTGCCTTTCCCGAAGTTCCTCCCACTCGATCCCGGTCTCCGGGTTGGGCAGGCCGTTGACGGCGATGTCTTCGAGGACTTGGGCGAGCGTTTCGGCGTTGTGTCGCTCGCGGTCGGCCCAGGACCGCAGCGCGTTGGCCTGGGCTGGCCCGATGGGCTCGCGAGCAGTGGTGTCGTGCTCGGTCATGTCTTTGCTCCCGGTGGCGACGGGTGGTGGGACAAGCGGCGGTTCTTGTCCCGGGCGTCTGTCCGATTCGGTCGACAACGCCAATCTAATGCTTTAGCATTGGAAGGTTGCGCACACCACCAGGGTGTGTGCATCGCCACGCTACCCAAGCGCCAGCGGTCTCGGGGCACCTTCATCCCACCCACCCCCGAAATTTCAGGGGTGGGGGTGGCTCTCCCTCCGCCCGGGTGTCGCGCGCAGTGGACCCCATCTACCAATTTGGCAGGTGACACTGGGGCCGGAGACCATGCCTGCCATGGGATCACCACCTACCAACGTTGGTAGGTGATAGCTCGGTCAGCACCTACCAGGTCTGGTAGGTGGGGGAAGATGGAACTGCCGCCGTTTTCTCAGCCGCGAGGGGGAGCCGATGAGTCCGCACGCCGAGCCGGCACCGCCGCCGGAGGACCAGCGACCGATCACCACGTCCGTGACCGTGTCCGGAACGGAAGCGGCACTGATCCGCGAGCTGGCGGCCGTGCTCGGGCGGACCCCGGAGGCCCTGGCCCTGGAGTATGCGGCCGGTTCTCTCAAACTGCCCACCGGCACGATCGGGGAGAGCGAGTTCGCCGACTGGGCCCTGTTCGACGGGCCCTCCGACCTGGCCTCCCGCGCGGAGGAAGACCTGGCCCAGGGGTTCGGCCGGTGACCGACGTGAAGCCGGTTCTCGCGGTGGCGGACACGAGCGTGCTCCTGGCAGCGTTCAACCGCAAAGACGACCACCACGCCCGCGGCGTCGAGGCGTTGAACGTCGCCCGGATCCTGGTCATCTCCCCGCTGGTCATGGCCGAGCTCGACCATCTGCTGACTGTGCGAGCCGGAGAACACGAGGCCATCAACGCCGTCACCCGCCTCGGCGCGCTGGCCGGGCAGGGCCGGGTCCAGTTCCCGCACGTCGACCGCGCACTGCTCGCCGAGGCCGAGGACCTCATGCGCCGCCACCAAGGGCAAGCGCTCGGCCTCGCGGACTGCGTGAACGCCGCACTCGCTTGGCGACTGCACCGACCGGTGCTGCTCTCGTTCGACCACCACTACCGCTCCGTTATCGCGCCTCGGCGGTCCGGCGAGAAGCCGCTCGAGGTCCACCCAGACTGATCCGGACGGAGCGTGCCCGCGCGACTGGTGGCAGCCCCTGATGACCTGGAGAGACTCACATGGCCAAGACCACCGAGGACCGGGCGGTGTGGCTGGAGCTGAACGACCGTCAGCGGTTCTACCTGGAGTCGGTCTACCGGGCGGACCAGCGTGCCGAGGCGCAGCACCGGGCGGACGGTGCCACGGGGGTCTGGGACGATCGGCCGGCCTCGGTGTGGCGGCAGATCAAGGCCTATCACGAGCCTCCACTCAAGGATCTCGTCGGCACCACTGAACTGCAGTACCTCTGGGAGCGGGCCGGGTACCACTCGCAGGGCAACGGGTCGACGATCGCCATGCTGGTACGGCGCGGCCTGGTCCTGCACGACTGGCGGGCCACCCGATTCGGGAGAATGCACACGCTCGCGATGACCCGCCAGGGCCGGGCCGTGGTCCGCGCCGGGCTCGGCCTCTCAACCCCCCGCAGCGTCAAACTGTCCGAGCGGTCGGTTGAAGTCATCGGTCTGCTGTACGCCGCCCGCAGCAGCGAAAAGGGCTACCTGGACTGGGGGTTCTCCCGCACGGTGGAGCGGTTCATCGAGGCGAAGCCCGAGCCGCTGGCCCGCTACCGACAGGGGTACGGCAGCGGGTACGAGATCACCGACGCCGGAATCGCCCTGTACGAGCGGTCGTTCGAGGACTTCGGCCGTGCCTATCCGCGCTTGGTGCTGCCGGATCCGGCCGGGCGGACGAGCCCGTGGCCAGCCGACGCCGACCGGCTCCTCGAGCAGCTCGCCAACACCGAGCACGCCCTGCGGTACACCATCAAAGACCTGCGCGAACGGCTCCAGCAGAGCGAGAAGGCGGCGGCCGACACTCCCCCGCAGAGTTCCGGGGTGCCCGCCAAACTCGAGTCCGACTGGCACGACCTGCTGGTCCGCCAAGCGCGCGAGCGCGCCGATCTCGCCCGAACTCTGCTCGACCAGGCCCTTCCCGCGCTGGACCGGGCCGTGGTCGCCTACGCGGCTGCCACCCTGGCCGCCGTCACCGCGCTCGTCGAAGGAAGGGACGTACTGGCCGCCATGACCGCGGCCGCCGAGCAGGCCGAGCCCGGCACGCTTCCGCCGTTCACGCCGACCGGCGTGGACCGGGTCGACCTCGAGGCCAAGCGCCTGCATGACCTGTACACCGGCCAGCCGAAGAGACGCGGGCGCGGTCGTGCTCCGCGTGTGGCCACCGGCTGGGCCGGTCTCGGTCTGAACTCGGACGTGCACGGTACCGCGCACGAAGTCCCCCTGGCCCTGGCCAAGCACCTCGCCAGTCAGCTCCGCGAGGGCTACCTCCAGCGCCGCCTCGACCAGGCCGCCCACCCGGCGCCAGCCAAGCCCCGCCGCCCGCGGCATCTGCTCGACGCGTCGGCCCTGAAACTGCTCACGACGCTCGCCCATGCCAGCGAAGAGACGGACGACCGATACCACGAGGCCCGCCGACAGGCCGCCGAGTACAACCCGGACTACGACCGGGCCGCGGTTCCGCCCGGCCTCCTCGCGTGCCAGGCCCGCGAGGTCACCCGCAGCAGCAAGGCGGTCGACACTCTGCTCGGCCGGGACCTCATCGAGCGGACCGACGTGGCCGCGCTCCTGCGCTACCCCGACGACCAGTCACCACTACCCGAGCGCGCCTGGTACGTGTACTCCATCACCGAGACCGGCCGCGCCCACCTGCGCGAGCACCGCACGGAGTACGAGCAGTTCCATCCGGATATCCCCGTACCCACGGTGTCGGACGACGGCCCTCGTTGATGGAGCGAGGCGGCGCACCACCGACCACCTACCAGATCCGGTAGGTGCCCAGCCCAACCTCACCCCCTCCCGCCCGAAGGAAGTAGCTAAGTAGTTGCCGCTCGGCTGCCCCTTCGGGTCGGCTGGTCAGTGCTCGCTGCCCTAGTGCACGAGGCCGCTTGGGTCAGAATTCGCTCCGCACAGCACCACACAGACCTTCTCGCCGCTCCTCGGCCGGTAGTTGCGGCTCAGCCTGGGGAGCCGGGTCGGCAGCTCCCGGTCCGACACGTGGCTCGGCGGTGCCGTGAGAGCGGCCAGCGCCGTCGCGGCGCCGTGTTCTACGACCACCCGGCGATGATCCCACAGTGCCTGGCGGGCGCGGGTGATCTCGCTGTCCGGCACCAGCACTGAGTGCACGCCGTCCTGTTGGGCGGCGTGCAGGGCCATTGCGGAGGTGCGGCGGGCGCCGAGGGAGTCGGCGGCGATCGAGTCCACAGTGACATCGACCAGACGGCCGGCCTCGACGGCGGCGTTGAGTGCCCGGCAGTTCTCCGGTTCAACCGCCACGGTGCGGATGCCGTGGTGCTGGGCGGCGGTGGCCACCCCGGTGAACAGGCCGCCGCCGCCGACAGCGACGACCACGGTGTCCAGGCCGGGGATCTGGTGGCGGATCTCTTCCAGCAGGGTGCCGGCCCCGGCGGCGATCAGCGGGTGGTCGTAGGCGTGCGAGGCGAGCGCGCCGGTGGTGGCCGCGAAGTCCTCGCAGGCGGCGAGGGCTTCGGCGTATTCGGCGCCGACGAGGCGGACGTCGGCGCCGTAGCCGCGGAGCTTGGTGACCTTCACTGCTGGGGCGGTGGCCGGGAGGAACACGGTGGCCCTCACGGCCTGCTGCTGGGCGGCCCACGCGCACGCCAGGCCGGCGTTGCCGCCGGAGGCGATGGTCACCCCGGCATCAGGCAGGGTTTGGGCGTCGCGGTGGGCCTGGATGAAGTTCTGGGCGCCGCGGGCCTTGAAGGAGCCGGTGTGCTGCATGTACTCCAGTGCCAGCCAGACCTCGCAGGGCTCTTCCGGGCGGTCGTCCAGGGGGTCGCGGTGGGCGGTGCGGATCGCGCCGGGGTCGATGGGTGCGAGGGTGACGGGGCGGATGCGTCCGGCGATCCGGTCGGTGGCGGCCTTGATGTCGCCGTACGTGAGCTGGTGCACTTCGGTGGCTCCCATGTTGAGCAGTGGTCAGGACCAGGCGATGAGTTGGCCGGTGGTGGTGAGGGCGAGGAAGAACGCGAAGGCGATCCGCCGCCCGGCCGGGTTCGGCTCGACGGCGTGGAAGTTGGCCGGGTTGTTATGGGGAGGGTTTCAGGCTGTCCGTTGTCCGTATTGAGGTGCGCTGGGCAGGTCCGGTGATCTCTCGGACTGAAGTGGATCACCGCGCTC
>NZ_JARZAJ010000065.1 GCF_029892105.1 Kitasatospora sp. GP82
GGCAGTGGTCGGCAGATCAAACTCAAGGCATAAGCGCCAGTCGTACCTCGGGCCAGACCACCGCCCGGGGCGGCACCCGACCATCCTCACAGTCGTACCTGGTCGCCCGGCTCGAAGGCGATGCGCCGGTGCGAGTGGATGTCGCGGAAGTGGCCGAGGAGTTCGAGCGGGCCGAGGAACTGCTGTGGGCGGAGCTGGAGTGGCTCTCCGAGCACCGCTTCCTCTACCTGGACGGCCGCGCCGGCGGGGTCGCCCGGATCTGGGTCAACCCGGTCGTCGCCGTCTGTGGAGCAGACCCTCGGGCCGCTGCCGCCCGGCACCGGTTCCCCTACTTCACGGTCCACGAACTCGGGATGCAGGCGTGCGAGCCGGTGCGCTCCGTCGAGTACAGCAGCGACCTGTGGGAGCAGGTCTACGCGGACAATTACGAGGCGTTCACCCGCGAGACCTTCCCCGATCGGGACTGCCGCACGTGCTTCCGTCCGCAGCTCAGGCAGGTGTAGGGCTGGGTCGGGGCGGCCTGGAGAACATCGAGGGCGCGCAGCCGGTCGTCCAGCACGGCGAGCCGCTGCACCGCGAGGGCGGTGGCCGCCCGGACACCTCCGCGCGCTCGCGGAGCACAGCTCGGCGGCGGTCGTCTGCGGGATGGCCAAGCGGTCGTGGACCTCGACGTGGAGGGCGACGGTCGCTCGGTGTTCCTGCGGTGCGTCCTCGAAGTCGGCGCCGGGCCCCACCCCGCCTGGAAGGTGGACGGATGGCTGACCCAGACCACCTCCACGTCGTGGACACTGCGCTCCGGACCGGCCGCCCGGACCTGGGGCATCGTTCTGCCGAGGGCGCGGAGTCCGATGATGGCCGCCGGTATCTTCCCGACGGGCGCCACGGCGACCCTGCCCACCGGGGCAGCGCAACTCGGGGTCAGAGGGCGTCCTGGTGAGCAGAGGCAGGACGTCGGGAAGTAGAGGCCCGATGGTGTGCGCGGACTGGTCGGCAGCATTGCCGCAGGTCAGAGTGTCGTAGCGAGTCGTTATCCTCCCGCAGTGAAGATCAACCGCAATCAGGCCGTCCAGCCGCCGGTCTACGCCGACCGAGGCCTTCGCCGCACGATGGGTCGGCGCATAGCCGCCGCAACTCAAGACGACCTTCTGGCCGCCTTCCTGCGCAAGGAGGAACTCCACATCGTGCTCAGAGTTCTGCGCGAGGCCGGTAGAGAACGTGAGCTCATCGCGGAGCGGCAGCAGGAGACCGTTGGGTACATCTGTGACCCGTCGACCTTCGAGTACGAGTGGAAGACGGCTCAGTCCTCCTTCATCACCTTGTGCCAGCACCTCAACGGGGAACTGGAGGGCGCCCGGGTCGCGATGGAGCGCGTCGAGGATGAGATTTTCAACCTCTTCGAGGAGCTGTTTGGAGGCATCGGGTCGGCACTCCGTAACCAGTACACCGAGGAGGCCCGGCGCTCCCCCGCGTTGAACAGGCTGGGTGACCTGGACGCCAAGATCCAGGAGGTCCGCGACCAAGCTCTCGCGAACCTCAAGGACTTCACCGACCGGATCGGCGAGCGGCGCGAGCTCGACCAGCGGCGCGAGACCTTCATGGCCTCGGAAGCCGCGATCAGCCTGGACCGGATCCACACCATGGACTACGCCCAGTTCGAGCAACTGGCCGCCGATCTGCTGGAGCGTGACGGCCTCACCATCGTCCGCCAGCGTGGCGGTGCCCGGGACCAGGGCGCCGACGTCATCGCGGAGACGGCGTGCGGGCGCCGGGTCGTGGTCCAGTGCAAGCACCGCAGGGCGGGTGCGAAGGTCGACCCGCAGACCCTCCACGCCTTGAACGGGACCGCCCGCCAGGTGCACGGGGCGGACATCGTGGTCGCCATGACTAACCGTCGGTTCACCTATGACGCCTTCACCTTCGGGCGTGACCAGGACATTCACCTGATCACCGAGCCCGTCCTGACCCGCTGGGCCACCTGGGGGGACCCGGTGCACGAGATCCTCGGCCTGCCCGCGGCCGAAGCTCCCGCACGCGACCAGCCGGCAGTCGCCTGACCGGAATCATCCGCCGCCACGCCGCCGCCTTCACCAGGCCGGGCGGCCGGAGGCGGAATGATCGTGGCCGTGTCAGAGAACCGACCGCCCAGGCGTGGTCCGAACAAGCAGGCGGCCAAGCTGGCGCGAGCGCGTCGAGAGCAGCGGCTAATCAGGGCGGATCCGCTGTTTCACGCGAGCCCTCCGTTCGCCGGGTACCGGGAGTGGCTGATGCCCGACCCTGTATCTGGCAGATTCGCCCTTCAGGATTCGGCGCCTGACGACACCCGGCTGTGGTTCGCCCGGGTCGAGGAGCTTCTACTGCCGCTGTACCGGGGCAGGGTGCCGATCGCCGCTACCTACCTGGACGACCGGATCCAGTCGGGTGTCATCCCGGTGGCTGAGGGAGATGGGCCTTCGGCGCGGGTGCGTGTGATCACCATCGACGACTTCGCCAGCTTCGCCGGGGCCTGCAGTGCCCACGACGAGGATGGCAGTGTGCATCGGCATGCCGAGATCTGCCCAAAGCTCAACTGCCGGAGCGGCTTCCACATGGGGAGCGAGCACAGGGTCTGGGTCCACATGCATCACCTGCATGCCGCTGGTGCTCTCCTGGTTGACGACCAGGACAACGTCCGGCTCAGCGTTCCGCCGCAGCGCCCGGGCGAGGGCTGGCGCTTCGTTAGCCAGGGCGGTGAGTCCACTCCTTGGTGATGCGCACCGGCTGCCGGGGGCGCGCCGTTGGGCGGGCGCCGGGGCGCCGGGGCGCCGGGCAACGAGATGCGGGTGCGCCGTCTACTCGGCGGCCGAGGAGAACGCCCCTGTCTGATCGGCCCCCCAATCGGCGCCTGGACCAACTACGTGTCAGCAGAGAGCCGTCTGCTCGAAGTCGGGCAGGCCGAAGTCGGTGATGTGGGCGGCATCCAGGCCGGCCTCGACAAGGAGTCGAGCCTCTCCGGCGTTGCGGACGAAGATCCGCTCGTGTCGCAGGTCCGGGCATCGGGCGGCGAGTTCGGGGCAAGGTCGGATGATCCCGAACACGCCCGGACGCCGGCCGTGGAACCGGGCGACCTTCCCGTAGGCGTACTGGGGCCAGAGCTCATCGGTCTTGATCTCCGCGCGGGTGGTCAGCTCCTTCCACGCCGCAGCTGTCACGGCCTCGTTGAGGTCGGTCCGTTGCTGGGCGGACAGCACGCCCCACCAGGCCTGGCCGGTGGCGAGGTCGGCCGCACGCTGCTCTTCGCGCTTCCTGGCCGCGGCTTCCTCCTGGAGCCGGCGCTGTTCGAGCGCATGTTCCCTTCGGCGATCGTCGAGCGCCCACCTGCCCCGGCGGACCAAGGTGTCGAGGTCCCGCTGGAGCTCCTGGTGCTCGTTGCGCAGCCGTCGGTGCCGCTCGTCGCGGGCCTTGCGGGCGGCTTCCGCCTCCAGTCGGAGCCGCTCCTCCTCGGCCTCGCGTTCTTCGCGCTGCTGCTCCAGTTCCGCCTGCTTTTCCTGCCAGGCCTTCTTCCGTTCGTCCTGCCGCTGGCGCATCCGCTCGTGCCGGGCCTCCGCCTCGGTGGACCGGTTAGTGGTCCACAGCACGGGGCGGCGGGCGTAGTCCTGGTCAACCGGGCGGTGCACCCGGCGGTAGCGCGGCAGGATGATGTGGAAGGCCAAGGCTCGTCTGTGGACCCAGGTCACGAAGGACTGCAGTGGCATGGGCTGAACGCTCCAACGGCCGGTGTCGTAGTCGAATCCGGCGACGCCGTCATCGACACGCCATCGGTCGTCCTCCGGGTCGACGCGGATCGACGGCACTTGTCCCAGCCAGGCCGTTTCCCTGCGGGTGGTCACCCAGCACGTCTCCACCCCGGCGTCGAGGTAGCGCGCGGTGCGGGCCTGGATGTCGTCGACGGTGATCGGGGACAGCTGTGCCTCCCAGGCGATCCGGCGGCTGCCGTCGGGGGAGGTGGCCATGACGTCGGCGCGCCAGGAGCTGTCGGGGGCGGCGACTTCGAGTTCGGCGATCCAGTCCGTTTCCCGGATCGTGCCAGCGAGTTGCAGTTTGAGCAGATGGTGTTCCATCGACTCCTCGGCGAGCTCGCAGTGCTCCGGCCGCTGGCGGTCGTGGGCGAAGTGCCGCAGCCCGCGCGTGGAGCGCCGGGCGTGGACGCCGTGGCCGCAGTCAGGGCAGGTCAGCGGGATCCGGGGCCGGACCTTGTAGATCGAGGACCAGGCCAGGCCGCATCCCAGCTCGGGGTCGGTGGCGTCCAGGCGGCCGGCGTCGGGGTGGAGTGCGGTGAAGGACACGGCATCTCATTTCACCGAGAGTGACAGGACGTGCGCGCTGCGCAGTGCTGGGATATCAGTGGCCACTGACAGTGCGGCTGCTGCCGTACCGGGGATGTAGGCGGTCGGCCCTCCCCGGCAACGCCCACTGGTGCCGGGTGACCCCGCCCGCCATAGCAGGGCAGATCAGTCAGACGTGACGAAAGTGGCTGGATGGCGTTGAGAGGGAGGTATCGCCACAAACGCGGGACGGGGTTTGGCATGGGTAAGAGGGCACAGCAGAGACGGTCGGCCAAGGCCACCAAGAAGGTGAGGCAGCGGCCATCGGCGGTGCGGCCGGGCGCACCCTCCTACGATGCCGCAGTGGCGCGGATGCCGTTCCTCGGTTCGACGGCGGACTTCGGGGCGCTGGACACCCCCTGGGACGCCTTCACTGATACGTACCCGACGGTGGCCGACGCGGTTGCCGCAGCGGAGGGGACCGGTGCCCTGTCGTGCTTCTTCTTCGACGAAGTGGGCGAGTACGAGCGGGGCATCCGCAGAGGTCCGGATGGCTGGTCGTACGAGGTGACGCTGTACCCGCGGATGCAGCTGCGGGAGCTGGTCAAGACGTGCTGGCTCAACGCCGACGACCGGGACCAGGCCGTGGAGCAGCTGCGGCGGGCCCTGGCCGAGTACGTGCCCGAGGCACATCGCCATCCGGGGATCGAGGTTGTGCACCGTCCGTCGACCACGACGGTGCCACGGATCGGCTGGACACAGAGCCTTCCCTTGGCCGGGCTAGAGACGTGGGAGGACGCGTTCCTGGCGGAGAAGGACCTGCCCCTGCACGACCTCGCGCCGCTCGTCGACGGCCAGTCCCCCGGCGGGCGGTACACGGCGACCGTGTCCCCGCAGACCCTCGCGCTGTTCCAGTCGCACGGCCTGGCCGTGCAGGCCTGCGCCGGATGCGGCATGTTGGTGGCCGATCGGCATCCGCACTGGCCCGGCGTCTGGGTGAGCGTGGAGCACGAGTTCGGGCCGTCCTGCGACCGGTCGCGGCTCGGCCGCCTCGAGTCCCTGCAGCGGGTCGGGCACGTTGTGGAGGTGGCCGATGCCGGTCCCGCCCAGGAGCTGACGGGCCGGGAGCCGACAGCCGTCTGCCAGAACTGCGGAATCGACGTGACCGACCAGCACCCCGACTGGCCGGGCCAGTGGGCCGTAGCCGGCGGGGACAGCGATCCGGTCTGCGCTGTGCTCGGCACGATGGGGGGCGACGACGAGGGAGAGTACGACCTGCTCGATTGCGTCTACCCGCACATCCCCGCAGGCGTCGACAGCCCAGCTTCCGCCGCGATCGCGGCCGCGAAGAAGGGCGGCTACTTCCTGCAGCTCTGACCTGGTCGTCCTAGGCGGCCTGCCCCCTGATCGGAGGTCTTCGGCCTGGCCGCCGGTGTGGACCGCCGTACCTCTGGGACAGCGGCATCTGCCGGAGTCGGGGCCTTGGTCGCTACCATCGGGTCATGACTGTTGAGCTGACGGCCCGTCTGGACGATGCCCTGGTCGCTCGCCTCCAGCAGGAGGCCGAGCAGGCAGGCATTGACCTCGACACTTACCTGGCCAGGGTCCTGACCGCCGATCACCTCGCCGCCCAGGGCACCCGCGCCGAGCAGATCGCCCGCGCCAGCGCCCACACCGCCGCGGCCTACCACTCCTGGAACACCGCAGGCCGGCCCGAAGACGGTGTGCTGACCTTCGACGACGTCTTCGGCCAGTGAGCACCGACCCCCGCTTCCAGGCCCGTTTCTCAGCTGAGGCCGGCACCCTGATCCGTACCGCGCTGAACCCTGAGCAGCGCAAGGTGCTCCAGGCTGCGCTGGAGCAGGCCATGGCCGACCCGTGGTCCTGGCCTCCAAGCGACCGGGAGGACCTGGACGACACGATCCGGCAGATCGTCCTGCCGGAGACGATCGCCCACTACGTCATCCTCCCGGACCCGCCCGTGCCCCACCTGTGGATCATCACCCTCACCATCCTCTGAACACCACTTCCCGCTCCGCCGAGCGAACCGCTTGGTGCGCGCCCGCTTCGGAACTTCAGCTGGAGTGGACTTCCGTTGCGCCCTGGCGTCGAAACTCAAGTCCACCTTGAGTTCTGAGGCTGATCCGCCGTCACAGCCCCACTGGGGCGCGGCCTGCTGGCCAACGGCCCCCGTACCGACCACCCGGCCCCGGACCTGCCCAGGGACTCGATGCTGCACGGGTGTGACCGAACACAGTCCTGTTCTGCTACGCGGTGGCGCCTGCTGTGACGGGGCGCAGCCGGTCGCCGGCGCGGGCGGATGTCCCGACGGCGGACAGGAAGAGTCTCCACCCGTCGGTGCAGTCGACCGTTGCGCCGAAGACAACAGCAGGTGGCTGGGCACGGGTGCTGTAGCGGTCTGCGCGTACGACACCCTCGGTTGAGCGGGCAAGCGTGGCCAGGAGGGCCAGCTCGACATCGGCGAGCTGGGTCGGGGACGTCGTCAGGTCGGGAAGCGCCGGCGGCGCGAGGCGGTCGTCGCCAGCGGCCGGTGCGACACCGGAGGCGCCGGTGACCATCCAGTGCACGTTCGCTCCGCTGCCGGCCAGCGTCACGGTCAGTCCGTACGGGCGTTGCGGCCATACATCGGCTGTGGCGATTCCTGGGACATCCGGCAGGTGGGTCACAAGAAGCTGCTGCAGTTCGGCGGGGGTCATGGTGAGACGGTACCGGTGTGCGATTTCGCTGGAGCGGTGCCAGGCCCCACCACTGGTGAGGCCCATCGTGCGGACGGTGAGCACGCGCTCGCGGAGCACCGCCCGGTGCTCCTCCCGACGATCACTTAGACAGGCTCCCGCCCGTCCGGGGACACCTGAGGGGCTCGGGCCCTCACCTGCTGCACGGGAACAAGCGGGTGCTGCTTCAGCTGCTCCACCACCCCCGCGCTACGGTGGCGCACCCCTTCGAGCGGGCCGGGCTGGCGGTGCGACTGTGGCCCGATCCTCCTGACGGGCTGGACATCGCGGCCCTGCCGGTGATGAACGGCAACGGCATCCGACAGTTCGAGCGCCAGTTCGTGGGGGCCGTCGGCTGGTCGTACCAGCGAAATGCGGAGGAGGGCCCGTTCCTGCTCCACCACTGCTCAGGCGCGGACCCGGACCTGCCATGGCCGTACTGCGGATGCCCGGTGAGCGCTGGCGAGTCACCGATACAGCGGAGAAGGAACCGCAGCCGCTCACCTGAGCGGGTGACGGAGCTCCACCGATCAGGTGAACATGCTGAACGTCCGGCTCGCCGACTGGTGCCGCTCCGGTGGCTTGGCGACGATACGGGCGACTCATATCGTCGGCGCGGCAGACCCGTGCCCGTACCTGAAAGGCTCGGTGTGCGCCCGCCCGTCCAAGGTGGCACCTGGCGAGTGACATCGTCCGACGTCCGCACCGTGCCGTGCCCGACCTGCGGCACCCGTGGCGGGGACCGGTGCGTGACGCTGAGGGACAAGCCCTCCCCCGTCCTGCACCGCGCCCGGACCCACCGCTACCTCGAGGTCCGGTTCGGCCTGCGGCCCCAGGCCGCCACCACCTGGCAGGCCCTGCTCTCGGCCACCGAAGCCCGCCGCCGCGGCGCGCTCCTGCGGATGAAGTTCCGTGACGTGGACGACTGGGCGTGGGAAGAGGACACCGACGCCCTCGCCGACGTGATGGCCGTCGATGCGGCCGCCTACGAGAACGTGGTCATCACGGAGGCCTGCGGCCAGGCCGGCGAGGGCGTCTCCGACCTCCTCTTCGGGCCGGACTGGATCGACGAGACGCTGGACGTACTGCTGCGCGCTGCTCACGACCTGCAGATCCGCGCCGAGAGCGCGCAGTTCGTCACTGGCGCCAGGGACCGGGAGCTGGAGCGGCGCCGCGACGCCGTACGGCGTCGCCTGAAGGAGGCCCGGGAGTTCGCGGACCGGATCAGGAAGTCCTCCCTCCCGCAGATGACGGCCGTGGCGGCGGAGGATGCCGATCCGCAGCGGCTGGCCAGCGCCTGGGTAGCCCGGTTCCTGAAGGCAGAGCGGCGGGAGCTCGTCACCGAGTACGCCCTGGCCGCCGGTGTGGATGCCGACCTGCTGGACCAGGGAACCTTTCACGAGCGGGTGCGCCGCATGGTCACCTCGGGCCGCTTGAAGGCCCCGGTCGGCCCGCAGGTGGAGCGCCTGCTCGGCCTTCCGGCCGACGCGCAGCGGGAAGTAGTGGTGCGTGACGCCCTCCAGCCCGGAGGCCGGGCCGACGCCCTCGGCCACCCCATGATGCTGGAGACCTGGGCCGCCCAGCTGGACTTCCTGTGCACGGTGGCGGCCCCGGCCGCTCACTGCGAGCCGACCGGCCGGCTGTCCGCACTGCCCGCGATGGCGTCGGGCCGGATGCCGCTCGGCTCGGCCGACGAACTGGCCGGCCGCCGCCAGGCGCTCGCCCGCCTGATCGAACGCACCCACGAATGCGAGCGGCTACGCCTGGCACTGAGCGACACCGTCATGGTGCTGGAGCAGACGGCCCCCGGACGGACGGCCCTCGGTGGCGCCATCCAGGCCGCCGACGACGAGCTGTGCCGGCGTCACCCCGAGCTGTTCGCGATCGCCCGCGCCCACCTGTATCCCTACCAGGAGCCGTCGGGCCGGCTCGTCGACACCTGGCCGTCACAGCATGCCGCCGTGCGTCGAACCGTCCTGCTGGCGCTAGAGCGATACTCGCAGGCCCCGACCGGGCTGCTGGTGTGACCCGTCCCCCCTGTTCACGCCGACCCGAGAGGTTGACCTTGGCACTGGACCCCTTCGTCCGCCAGTTCGTCACCAACGCCTTCAGCCGCAAGTGGATCGAGCACGTCGCGGATCTCAAGGGCGGCCTGAGCGACCCGAGTTCGACGTACACCACTGCTGTCCGCGAAGGCCTGCGGACCCTGATCGACACGAAGGAGCTCACCCTTCCGGAGTGGGAGAGGATCACCGGCGTGCCGATGAGGTCGACGACCGCGCTCTACACCTACCTAGACCGGGTGTACGGGTTCTTCTTCTCCGACGGCCCGCTGCCGCGTCTCGACCGCTGGGCGACGCCCGCTCCCCGTGCGGTCGGCCAGGACAGCTCCCGCGTCCGCATCCCAGGTGCGACACGACCAGGCGGCCCCGTTCCCCTCCGCCACGGGTGAAGCCGCGGTCCAGCCGCTGCCGGCACGTCTCGCGCTCGCACATGCTGGGGTGCCGTCCTAGCGTGGGGGCGAGAAGCAGTGCCTATGCTGTCCGCCGAGCCCTGTGAGCTCCGGTATGCGTGTACGCATAGCCGCCGAGCCCCGTGATCACCATCGTGATCCAGAACCGGCTGCTGCCAACCTGCCCGGTGCACCACAGTCGTGGACCCACAACAACGACCAGGTTGACCATCGACAGCAGCGATGACCGCAACGCTAGTGACGGCGACCGTCCGCGGGGCCTTGCGCCAACTGCGGCACACTGCCGCGCTCTGGCCTGGGGTTGCGAGGAGCAGCAGCACGTTGCACAAGGCCACGAAGAGCAGGTGTCTCCCCGCTTGCGGGCGTCCGCACGTGGCGAACGGGACGTTGCGGTTGTCGGCTTCCTGGCCGGGCAAGCGCGGGTTATGGATCGCCGACAGCCCGCCCCGATCCTGACGGTACGCGACCCCCGTCGCTGTCAGTCCCGCACGCGATGATTACTCCCATGACATCCCCTGCTGGCCGTGCTGACCTGGCCTCTTTCACTGATTACGCCGCCGCCGTGACCGCCGCCGTGAGCGCTGCCGGCGCCTACTACGGCGATGGCAGCACCCCGCTGGGCGACGACGACTACGACGCCCTGGTACGCGCCATCGAGGCATGGGAGCAGCAGCACCCCGACGAAGTGCACCCCGACTCCCCGACGGGCAAGGTGGCCGGCGGCGCGGCCGTGGGGGACGTACCGCACTCGGTGCCGATGTTGTCGCTCGAGAATGTGTTCTCCGACGAGGAACTGACCCACTGGGCGGCCGGGCTGGAACGCCGCCTCGGCCGGCCGGTCGACGGCTGGTGCGTGGAGCCGAAGCTGGACGGCCTGGCGGTGGCCGCCCGCTATCAGCAGGGGCGGCTGGTCCAGATGCTGACCCGGGGCGATGGCCTGGCGGGTGAGGACATCACCCACGCCGCCGACGCCGTACTCGGCCTCCCGGCCCGCTTGGCCGAGCCGCTCGACGTCGAGCTGCGGGGCGAAGTGCTGCTTACGGGAGACCAGTTTGAGGCCGCGAACGAGATCCGTACGGCGCACGGTGCCACCCCGTTCGCGCACCCGCGCAGCGGAGCCGCGGGGACCCTGCGGGCGAAGGACCGGCCGTACCGCGTCGAGCTCACATTCTTCGCCTACGGCGCGGTCGGCTTCGGCGACCTCGGCCACAGCGCCCTGCTGGAGGCGCTGGCCGCGCTCGGCGCCAACACCGCCGCCAGCACGGACGCCGCCCCGCTGCGCTGCGCGAGCGTGGAGCAGGTCCGGCAGCGGATCGAGGAGATCACCGCGATGCGCGGCTCGCTGCCGTTCGGGATCGACGGCGTGGTCGTCAAGGCCGACTCGGCGCAGGACCAGCAGCAGGCGGGGTCCGGCTCCCGCGCACCGCGCTGGGCCGTTGCCCGCAAGCTCGCCGCTCAGCACCAGGTGACGCGGCTGCTGGATGTGGAGTGGAACGTCGGCCGCACCGGCATCATCGCCCCGCGCGCTGTCCTGGAGCCCGTCGTGATCGACGGCGTCACCGTCACGTACGCCACCCTCCACAATCCCGCCGACATTACCCGCCGCGACCTGATGATCGGTGATCTTTGCTTTGTGCTGCGCGCCGGCGACGTGATTCCCCGTGTTGAGGCCCCGCTCGCTGACCAGCGCACCGGCGCCGAGAAGCCGATCGTCTTCCCCGAGGTCTGCCCGAGGTGCGGCGACTCTATCGATGCGTCCGAGCAGCGTTGGAGGTGCGTCAGGGGGCGCGGTTGCCAGGCGGTGGCGTCGATCCTCTACGCGGCCGGCCGTGACCAGCTCGACATCGAGGGGCTCGGCCGTACCCGGGCCGTCCAGCTCGTCGACGCCGGTCTTGTCGCCGACATGGCGGACCTCTTCACCCTGGACAAGGCCCGGCTCCTGACCCTGGAGAGGATGGGCGAGGTCAGCGCGGACAACCTGCTGGCCGCGATCGAGACCGCCCGCGGCGCCGCCCTGAACCGGGTGTTCTGCGCGCTGGGGGTGCGGGGCACTGGACGGACCATGTCCCGCAGAATCTCGGCGCACTTCGGGAGTATGGCGGCCATCCGGGCAGCCGACGCCGAGACCCTCGCCGCGGTCGATGGCATCGGCACCGAGAAGGCCCGGATGGTCGTCGCCGAGCTCACCGAACTCGCCCCGGTCCTGGACAAGCTGATTGCCGCCGGAGTTGGCACCACCGTCACCGAGCCTGCGGCAGCCCCGGCCGCCGTAGGCGAAGGTGAGGAGACAGGGCCGCTCGCCTCGAAGGGCGTGGTGGTCACCGGGGCAATGACCGGCCCCCTCGCCACCCTGTCCCGCAACGAGATGAACGAGCTCATCGAGCGGGCCGGCGGCAAGGCGTCCGGAAGCGTCTCCAAGCGCACCGCCCTGCTCGTCGCCGGTGAGAAGGCCGGCTCCAAGCGCGCCAAGGCCGAAGAACTGGGCATCCAGATCCTCACCCCGGAAGAGTTCGCCGACCTGGTCGCCGACTACCTGCCCTGACCCAGCCCGGACGGCACCGGCGTTCTCCCTCACCGCGTGCACGTCGGCCCCGGCCTCCTCAATGAGGCCGGGGCCGACTCGTTCAAGGACGGCCCGGTTCCGGAGCCGCACCCCGGAACCGGGCCAACGTCACGCGCGGTCGGGAACCGCCGCAAGCGCATCGCGCAGGTGGTGGCTGACGAAGCCGCACTCCCAGTCCTCCACGTTCAGGCCGGCCCGCAGATCCGGCAGACCGCCCTGGAGCTGGGGGATCAGCTCCTCCATCGTGGGGGCGATCCAGACACGGGGATCATCCGGGAACTCACCTTCGTCCTCGTCCTCGCTCCACAGCCGCTCAACGGCGAACCAGCCTGCCGCCGGGCTGTAGAGAACTCCCTGGAAGTACGACGGATCATCGTCGTACCCCGCATCCAGGTAGTAGTGCATCGTCACCGTGCTGTCCCGCAGTGCCCCGGCCTGACTGAGGGTGACCTGCGAGGAAGAGTCGAGGTGTTCCTGCAACTCGGTCGCGGCGTGCTGCCCCAGGTCCGGGTCTCCGTCACCAGAGGGCAGTAGCCACCGCTCCATGTTCCAGCCACGGGCCTCGGGATGGAACCTGTGGAAGCCGTCGATGACCACCGGGCTGCCGGCCGCCGCCCGGGCGTCGGCCGCAGGCGCGGATGCGGGAGCGGGCCGGGTGCGCCGCGGGTGCTGTGCCTTGGTGCGTCCCATCGCAGGTCTCCTTCACGTCGCGTTGCCGGACTGGTCGGCAGCCGATCTCGCGCTGGTCAGCGTAGAGACTCACAGCAGGCTGGCCGGGCGACGTCCGACCTACTGGAGCTCCGCCCGGCAAGGCCACCGGGTGGGGCTGAGCCTTGTGAGGGAAGGCCGACGGGCACCGCGAGTGGGCCGGTCAGCGTCAACACTCCGAGCGGAGCGCCACGCGATCCAGTGCTCTCCGGCCGCCGGGCGTGACCGATGATCGCAAGCGAACGTTCCTGGGCCACGCGGTGAATAGTGCCGCCGCGACTCAGGAAGGCTGCCCGTGCAGATCGTTGTGGAGTCCCAGCGGTTCGAGGTCAACGGGCAGGAGGCCGAGCGGCTCCTCGCGGCCACCTGGGCGGCAGTGCACGGCGAGACCGACGCGGGTAAGAGCACCGGGTTCGAAGCGATGTTCCTCGCCATGGGCCCGGCCGCGTTCCTCAAGTCGATGCCCGCAGTTAAGGCATGCACCCGGCTCTCGACAACCCTGTCGATCGGGGACTCCCGCTGGCGGATCACACGCAACACTGCGAGCAGCGGCGTGGAATTCGAGCACATCAGCGCCGGTGAAGCCCCGTTGCGCCTGCCACTGGTCTCCCGCGACCCCGAGCGTCCCACCGCGTCCCTATTCCTGCTGGAGCAGCTCGGCATCCCCGCCCTGCGCCAGGGTGGAAAACAGCTCGCCTTCGAGCACATCGTGCCGTTCATGTACGTACGGCAGGCCAGCGCCGGCGCCACCTACCTCGGCGGGATGAAGCCGGAGCTGCGCGAGCTCGCTGTACGCGCCATGCTCGGCCTGCGCGAGGACGACATCGAGGCGGCCCGCACCGTCCTACGCGAGGCGCGGCGCGAACTCTGGGCCGCGCGTCGTGCTCTGGCTGGCTTCGAAGCCCTCCGCGCCAAGTTCGGCTTCAGCACGCCGGAGGAGCTCACCCACCGGCGCCACCAGACCGAGCAGGACCTGGCCCGGGCCCGCGACGCCGCCCGGGAGGCGGCCGCCGAACTCAGCAAGGCCAACAAGACACTCCAGGAACTACGCGACGCCGCGAAGAAGGCTCACCCCGCCGCGGACGCCGCCGACCGAGCCGCAGCCGAAGCCGAGAAGCAGCTCGGCGTAGCGCTTCGTCGGCTCGGTGAGGCCGAGGGCCGCCTCGCCCAGCTCCGCTCCCCCGACCCGGCCGCCTGCCCCACCTGTCGGCAGCGGCTGCGTACCGCTGGTCTGCCCGAGCACGTCTGTCCGATGTGCAAGGAGGATGACCCGAACCGCCGCTCCCAGGGGCCTGCAGAGGACGAGCGGCTGATCGCGGCGAAGAAGGCCGTCGAGGATGCCAAGCGGGTGGTCGAGCTGCTGCGTAAGGAGGCGAAGGAGGCCCGGGCGAAGGCGACGGAAGCGCATCGGGCCGTGCGGGATGCGTATCGGGCGGCCGACAGCTATGCCGAGGTGACCGTGGAGCCGCTGCGGCGCACGGTGGTGGAGCTCGAGAAGCGGGTCCAGGAACTCGCCGTGTTGGCCGAGCAGCTCGGGGAGCGGGTCGACGAGTTGGTCGATGCCATCGCGGCGCAGCAGGAGGCGGTGAAGCGGCTGGAGGTCGAGGTCCGCCGGGCCGCTCAGGTACTGGCGGACGCGGAGTCTGAGGCCCGCGAACGGCTGACTGATCTCCTCAAGCGCTGGTCGGTGCACTTCGCGCGGCGGATGGCCAGCGCCGGTGCGCAGTGGCGTCACGCCTACATCGCCGAGGCGGGCTTCACCCCGGTGGTCAACGGCGAGAACTTCGATCAGGTGTCGGTGGCAGGGGCGACGTTGGCGCTGGTGGAGCTGAATGCGCTGGTGTCCTTGCGGGAAGTTGGCCGGGAGGTCACCGGTAGCAGTGTTCCTGGGCTGCTGGTCGTCGATGCGGCGCTCGCCGGGCTGAGCGACGCGCCCGACGATCAGGCGGTGCGGGCCTACCTGCTGGACCTCTTCGCCGCTACGGCCCGCGGTGAAGGTCCCCTGTCCCAGGTCATGACGGGCTCGCAGGAGGCCATCGGTGATGTCCCCGGTGGGCGCCGGATCGCTCTCAGCAAGGGGGAGCGATACATCCCCGGCCTCGTCCTGCCGGACCCCGGGACCACGGCTGCCTGACTGGCCGTCATTTGGGCCTCCGGGCCAGTTCGCGTCTCGACGCCGGTCCGGACCATCCGGCAACCGGCACCTGACCACCTGGGGTGTCCAGCGGTCTGCGACATCGATGCGCCCCGCCGCCCGGCCTGTGCCCACGAGCGGTGCCGAGTGACCTTCAAGCGCGACGAAGCCGGTGGAGGCACGGACAGTGCCCCCACCGGCTTCGTCATGAGGCTGTCGAGCGGGTCACGCCCGGCCGAGGTGGAAGACGGTGACGGTGACCGTCAGGTCGTGGATCTCGTACTGGACGCGGTAGAACCCGACCTGGATGCGGTAGATGCCGCTGGTCCCGACCGTGAAGGCACCCGCCGGACGGGGGTCGTCGGCCAGCAGGTCGACTGCGTGGAAGACCTGCTGAATCCCCGGCCGGTCGTCGGCGGCGTACTTCTGCGCCACGGCCAGGGCCTCGGGCTCCCAGACGATGCCGTAGGTCACGAAGCCTCTCCGAGGACCTGTCGGCGGGCTTCCTCGTGGGCGACACCCGGGCCGGTCTCACCGCGTGCTTTGCGCGCCAGGTATTGCGCGGTGGCCCGGTGGTACTCGAGTTCCTCCAGCTCGGCCGGACTGATCAGGACGGCCATGGTCTGGCCCCGGTCCGAGAGAGCGATGTGCTTCTGTTCGGCGCTGACCTGCCGCGCCAGGGCCCCTAGCTTGTTGCGGGCCTCGGTGATCGGATAGGTGTCCATACACCGAAAATAGCAGTAGTGCGCACTTCCGCGCGGAACATCGCAGTAAGTGGGGCGGCGGCAGTGCAGGGTGCAAGACCGCCTGTACCGTCCGGTCAGCCGTGTCGGGAATGAACTCCCTCCAGACCCCTCGCGGAGGCCTCGGGATGATCGGTGGGCCCGAGGGCCGCCATGTTGGTGCCGACACTCCACCTCTGGTAGGCACGGGGCAGGGCGTCGTTCGCGCCCGTGAAAGGAGCTGGCGGGATGAGTCTGAGCACGCCCGGGTGGTTCGCCGCCCTGGACAGCTGGTGGCTGCCCGCGGTGGGCGAGGACATCGCCCGCAACGTCTCTCCGCTCGGCCTGGACGGACAGGGCCGCCTCCACGTCGCCTGCCACAGCGGGGCCTGGCGGAGGCAGGTCCGGCTCCTGGAGCGTCCGCTGACCGCTCGGGTGAACCGGTGCCTACCAGCCGCCCCACTGACCGGTATCAACGTCGTCCACGGCACCGAACAGCGTTAGCCGGAGAAATCGCGAGCCCGCCCTGACAATCGAAAGAGCTCGGCGGCGACCGGGCACCGAGGACCGAGTGCCGCCCCGTTGAGGTATTCCGACGGAATACCGTGCCCGGGGCGGACCGGTGCAGTCGCACGTCGCCGGGGCTGCGACGGCAAGGTCCCACAGACCCGTTGGCAGGCGGGCTTCGCAGTCGCACTTCGCCGTACCCGGGTTGCGACGGTTGCGACTGCGACATCCGACGGCCCGCTTGTCGCAGTCGCACCCGACGCTCTCGACGGCCCGGCCGGCCGATGCGACTGCGGCCACCGCAGGAGCACCTCACCTGGAGACCCGAAGACTTCTCCCTGCCGCACACGGTATTCCGACGGAATACCGGCCGGCCCGGGTCCGCCGTACCGGCGAAGCGTTCGCATCGGCGCGGAGATCAGCCCTGGCACCGGCTGCGGTGTACGCCAGCCCGCGCGCCGTCAGGCCGGGGCCGACCCGCGCGTGCCCGGCAGGCGACGGTGCACCTCTTCCGGGGCCCGGTCGTACCGGGGCTAACCCGTCTGCGACTCCCGGCCGGCGCTGGCGGTCGCCGGGTTGCTGGCTGCGACTGCGATCCCGGCTCCGGTCAGGGCTGCGACCGACGTGGGCCAGACCGCCGCACGGTGCGACCCGATCGGTACGCGGCGACCGGGTCGTGCGATGGGCCTGGCACCGGCTGCCACCCTCCGGTCAGGCCGACTGCGAACGGGAACCAGCGGCCGTCCGGACCAAGTCGCAGTTGCACCCCGGCGTCGTCGTTGGTGATCCGGTTACCGCTCGCGTGCAGCGAACCGCGCGCGGTGGGCTGCGCCGTGATGATGGCAGCCATCCCGCGCTCGACGGTCTCGTCATCGGCCGGCAGCGGTTCCGCCGTGACCCGGACCCCAACCGGGCCGCCGTGCCGGTACGCCAGAACCAGCGACCGCACCTCGGCCGGGTGTTGCCCCAGCCGGGCGGCGACCGCCCCCAGCAGCGGAGCCCCCGCAGGGGTGGCGAGGTGGCGGACGGCGTCCGTGAGGACGTCCAGCTCCTCGACTGCGGCGCCGCGCAGGACGTCCTGGGCGTGCTGGGCAGCGGCGGCGACCATGCCCGCGATGCCGGGACTCACCCCCGGCGGAGGCTCGGGCAGCCGGTACCCGGGCGCCGACACTGCTGGGGCGGCGGCCGCGGAGACCGGCTGGTCGGCGGTTGCCTGCCAGAGGCTGTAGGCGTCATCAGCGCGCACCGAGCCGCTGTCGGTGCCCGTCGGCGGCAGGACCCCTGAGGGCAGGGGCGCTCCGATGCCGGCGGCGGGCCGGCGGATGTAGGTCAGGGCCGTGCGGAGCTTGGCCGCCAACCGCCCCAGGGAGCAGCCCCGGATCGCCAGCAGGGCGGAGGGCTGGGTGCGGAAGCGGCCGGCCAGGGCATGGGCGAGGACGGCGGCATGCTCGCACAGCCGCCCCTCCGGGTGGCCGGCGGTGGGCGGGTGGGAGGTGCACTCGAAGCCCACGGCCGCGGGAACGAGTGCGTGCCCGGCGGTGTGGGCAGGGTCGAGAAGGTCGGGGTGGACCCGGCCGGACATGAGCGCGCCCAAGGCCTCGTGCCGGGCGGTCAGCCCGGCGGCGGCCTGGTCCCACTGCTCCTCCGTCAGGAACCCCAGATACAAGGAGGTGCGGGCCCGGGTGGAGTCCGGGACCGAGATGGTGGCCCGGACGCGAGCGGTCACCGTGGTGTTGAGCTGGCCGGTGTACGCGGTGTGGGGGAGGGTCCGGGTGGCGTCCAGGAGGCCGTGGTGGCGTCCGGCGGAAGCGGTGACGGCCTGCATCAGGGCGTCGGCGAACAGATCGCCCGTAGTGGCTGGGGGCATGGTGTCGGTGGTCATCGGCCCTGTCCTCCGAGGGTGACAAGTGCGGTCAGGTCCAGGTCGTCCATGTCGGCGAAGGCGTTCTCCCCGGCGGGCAGTACGGCGTCGGCGAGGGTGCCCTTGTGGGTGACGATCCGTTCGATCCGCTCCTCGACGGTGCCTCGGGCCACCAGGCGCCGGATATGGACTGTCCTGGTCTGCCCGATCCGGAATGCGCGGTCGGATGCCTGGTCGCGGGCGGTGCTCGTCCAGGGGGAGTCGAAGTGGATGACCTCGGTGGCGGCGGTCAGCGTCAGCCCGGTGCCGCCGGCCCGTACCGACAGCACCAGTACCGGCAGGCGCCCGGCCTGGAAGTCCTCGACCATCCGCGCTCGCACCTTGGGCGGAGTCGACCCCTGGAAGAACTCCGCCCGGTGCCCGGCCGCGTTCAGGCACGCCGTCAGCAGGTTCCCGATCGGCAGGTAGTTGACGCAGACGATGACCTGCTCGCCTCCGGCCCGAGCCTTGGCCACCAGGTCGAGCAGGACGTCCAGCTTCGCCGACCGTGCCCGGGCCACCGTCAGGTCCGCCGCGATGTCCTCCACCGACTCGCCCAGGTACAGACCCGGGTCGTTGACGATCGTCCGCAGGCCCTGCAGCAGCGCCAGTACCCTCCCCGCCCGGGCCGCCCGTGGGCGGCTCTGCAGGTCCTCGAGCGTCTCCCGCACCAGCGCCTCGTACAGCGCGGCGCCTTCGGTGCTCAACGCCACCGGGTGCAGCATCTGCACCTTGGACGGTAGATCCGGAGCGATCTCGGGGTCCGTTTTGAGCCTGCGAAGGACGAACGGGCCGGTGATCCGCCTCAACAGCTGCGCCGCGTCGCCGTCGGCATCGCGCGCGGTGTGGCGGCCGATCCGCTCGCGGAACGCCTTGCGGCTGCCGAGCAGGCCCGGGTTCAGCCAGTCCTGGAGCGCCCACATCTCCTCGCTGCGGTTCTCCACCGGGGTGCCGGTGACCGCGAGACGGCCATCCGCGGTGAGGGCGCGAATCGCGGCCGACGCCTGACTGGTGCCGCTGTTGATCGTGTGGGCCTCGTCGGCCACGACCAGGTCCCAGTCGGTCCCGGCGAGCTGCTCGCCGTCGCGGACCAGGGTGCCGTAGGTGGTGACCACCAGGGTGCCCGCCGCGAGGTTCGGGGGCAGCGAGCGGCCCGGGCCGTGATATCGCACTACCCGTAGCGTGGGAGAGAACTTCGCCGCCTCGCCTTCCCAGACGTCCAGCAGGGAGGTGGGGCAGATCACCAGGACCGGGCGTGAGGCGGCCGGCCGGCGGTGCAGGACGTACGCCAGGGTGACCAGGGTCTTGCCGAGGCCCATATCGTCGGCCAAGAGCGGATTGAGGTGCAGTCCGGAGAGCTGGACCAGCCACTGAAAGCCGCGCTGCTGGTAGGGGCGCAGCGTGGCCGTCAGCCCCGGCGGCGGCTGGACGGGCGGGCTCGCGGTGTCTCCCGAGCGCAGGGCGGTGACGATCGCGGCCAGTCCACCGGCCGGGCGGCACGGCACGAGCGAGCCGTCGACGAGCAGGGAGCCGGCCAGGGCGGAGGTGAGGGCCTCCCGGGTGGGCAGCTGGCCGAGATGCCGGGCCCGGGCACGCGCCAGGAGCAGTGGGGCGGCGAGAATCCAGCGGTCCCGCAGACGGACAAGCGGGCGGACGGCCTCTGCCAGCAGGTCCATCTCAGCCTCGGTTAGGTCGGAGCCGTCGATGGTGAGCTGCCAGCGCCAGTCGAGCATCGCCTCCATCGTCAGGCCGCGCCCGTCCGCGGCCGCCGAGCCGGACCCGACGACGGTGTAGGAGCCAAGCGCGTCGGCCAGCTCCGGCGGCCACTGAAGGTGAATCCCGGCGTCCTCCAGTTGCTCGGCCGCCGCACCGAGCAACTGGGCGGCCTCGCCGACGCTGAGCTCGATTTCCTCCGGCGCTGGTGCGTGGGCCAGGCGCGCCAGCGGCGGCCAGCTTGCCGCCCCGCGGCGAAGCACTCGCCGTGCGCCATGTCCCAGCGCCAGTGGACCGGGCGTCGCGCTGTCGCGGACGGCCAGCCGGGCGAGCAGCACCGGCTCGCCGTCACGCTGCGACGGACCGCCGGGGCCCGGTGCCTGGACGGCCAGCACCAGCTCCGGCTCCGGGAGCGGATCGAGGTCCCGCTCCACCTCGTCGGCCCACCGCTGGACCTCCGGGTCCTGGAGGCCGGGAGCGGAGGCGAAGGCACCCTCCCCGTGGAGCAGGGCGGCTCCCGGTCCGCGCACCAGGACCTCGACCAGGTCGTCGAGGACGGACTCCGCTGCCGACAGCGCGGGGTGAATCCGCAGTGGGCTGGTGCCGGCGGTGACCGCGTGGGCGAACGGCGGCAACGCGGCCGCCACGCGCCGCAGCCCGGTGTCCAGCTCCGTGCTGGGAGCCGGGCGCCAGACGTCGCGGCCGCACTGGTCGATCGACGGGATCACGGCACCGGCGGCGACCACCTGGAGCGCAAGGCGAGCCACGGTGGCCCAGCCCGCGACCGAAGGGTGTGCTGCCGGGGACGGGCCAGTGAGGAACGGCAGGAGCAGGTCCAGCGGAGCGGCCCATGCCTGCACGGTGGTCCGCCAGGGCTTGCCGGTCGGCCCGAGGAGGACGACGTCGGCCGCGGTGGGCTCCAGCAGGGCGGGCGGTGCGGCGTTGTGCACCGGGGTGCCGTCGGGCCGGTAGACCAGCAGCCGGCCGGGTGAGGACGGGTGGAACAGCACTGCGCACCCGGAGTCCAGCGCCCATGCGACGGCTTCGCGGGCGCTCGCCCAGTTAGCCTTCGTCGCCGACATCTCAGCACGGGGAGCGGGCACCGATCCGGTCTCAGGGACGGGTGCCGCCGAGTCGGGGTCGAGGTAGGCGGCCCGCAGGCGCACCAGCAGGCGGCCCACCGCCGCGGACTTCGCGTCCTGCTTCGTGCTCGCCGTCGCGATGGCCTCCACCATCCGGCCGTCCATCAGCACCCGCGCCCGGCAGCGGTGCATCCCCTGCAGGATGTCGAAGTCGTACGCCGGGGTGGTCACCAGCCCCGCCACCGTGGCCCCGTTCAGCGCCACCAGCGGGTTGATCCCCGCCTTGCGGCGCAACGCCTTCGGCAGTTCCTCGAACCGCTCGTCGTCCTCCCGCGGATCGGGCGTCCCGGAGATCACCGCCAGCAGCGACGTCAGGGCCCGGTCCTGCGCCGTCTTCTTGACGGTGGCCCGCTGCGGCCGGCCGCTGACCGGGCCGCTCCCGGTGTCCAGGGAAGCGGTGAACTCGAACTCCGGACTGTGTGCGGGGCCGTGCCGGTCCTCGCGGTACTCGACCGCGGGCGCCCCGCTCTGCTGCCGGAGCAGGTTCATGATGTTCCCGGCGAGGCCCGGCACCTCGTGGGTGGTGCGCAGCGCCAGCTCCTTGATGCCCTGCCACTCGGGTCCGCCCTTCGTCAGAACGACCAGCCAGTCCTTGGGCGAGACCCGGCCGACGAGCGCCCGGTCCTCCAGCTCCTCCTGCAGGCCTGGCTCTGGCACACCGGAGGTGACGAGCTTCGCCAGCGCGTTGGAGAACTGGTCGCGCCCGAGCCCGGACCACCGGGACACCTCCAGCGGGCCGCGGGGAATCGCCTCTACGACCCGCTGCGGCGCCTCGGGCGTTGCCGACCGGTCTTCGGCGGCGGATAGCTCCATCCCGGCGAGCTGGGCGAGCAGCGCCAGCATCGCCTGCTGCCGGGTGGCCTTCCGGTTCGACCCGTGCCTCCTCGGGCCTTCAACCGTCCCCGTCGGCAGGTCGATGGCGGCCCGGCAGGAGAACCCGCTTGGGCCGGACTTCCCCTCTACGGCCCGTGCCGGGGGCATCATCACCAGCTGGGCGTGGGTGGCCAGGACCGCTGACGCGAACTCCGGACGACCGGTCAGCCACCGCAGGACGGCTTCCCGGGCCGGCCGCCACTCCTCGTCGCTCGTGCCCAGCAGGAGGGCCTGCGCGTCCCGGATCGGCACCTGCCCGGCCGCAACCCGGCGTACGACCTCCCGTGCCATCGCGGTGTCCCGGCGGCCGGTCTCCACGCTCTTCTGCAACGCCGTGGAGAACGCCTTCTCCGGCATCACCTCCCAGCGGCTTGCGCTCGCCGGATCGACGGTTGCGGACCCTGCGGACGGGGTGGGAACAGAGCGGCGGGAGTCAACCGGCACAGCACACTCCAAGGGCGGCGTGAACAGCGGAACACCGCATTCTCCCGTGCCACACGGACACGCCGGCCCGAATCCACCCTCCGGTCTGCCGTGTCCGAGCAGGCTGCCGTTCGTCAACCAGTGCCACCGATCGGGCCACCTCCGAAGGAGTGGTTCGCTCACGGCAAAGGCCCGGCGCGGTGAGCGGACCGGGCAGTAGCGTGGTCCCGCAATGAAGCCGCCGAGGAAGGGCTAACACCGCAATGGCTCACGAGCTGACTCCGCTTGACGACGCACCGGCTGGCCGTGAGGTGCGCATCGGTTGGGACGGCCCCCTGTCCACGTACTTCCTGCAGGTGCTCGACGAGCCGGCTGCCGACTCGTACGAGGAGGTCATCGAGACCGTCTGGGAAGGTGGCGTGCCGCACGAGCATGCCGATCCCGAGCACCTCGTCGCCCTGGCCTCCCAGTACGCACATGTCCCTGCTGACCTCGCTGATACGCTCCGGAAGGACAAGCAGGCATCGGGGTCGCAGTTCGCAGGCCGGGTCGGCACCCAGTTCGTGGGGGAGATGAACCTGCCGACCGTCAGCGACGCGGACCAGTTCGCCCGGATCATCACCGACATGGACGCGACCGGCCGCAACTGACCCGGACCCCGCCGACTACAGGACACGACCGCGCCCGGCGTGCTGGCCCCGGACGCGATCCTGGGCCACTTCACCGAGCAAGCCACCACGAGCATGCCGGCGCGGGCCGTGTTCGACGAACGCGACTGCCTCGGCATCTCAGGGTGTGGGGGGACGGCATACGCGGCACACCTTGTACTGGGTTCCACCCCGGGGCCCGGTACGGTCCCGAGTCCACCGGGCGGCCTCCTGGGCGGTCATCACCTGCATCTGCGCTGACCAACCCGTGTTCCGGTAGCCCTTGTGCGCGAACTGCCTCAGGCCTGAGGCTTCCATGTCGGAGGCGACCCGCCCCGGCATGTCGTCCCAAGGGGTTCCCGCTGCCGCCTGCGCCATCTTGCACCCGCTCTGGTGCAAGGTGTGCTTGCCGACCGCGTAGGGGTAGTTCGCGGGGTCCTTGAGGCGCTCCCGCTGGACGGTGGCGTCGGCCTTGATGTCCTCGAACTGAGGCTTGGCCTCAGCGCAGACCGTGCACCTGGCTGGGCAGTCCTCCACCCAGAGCGGTTCTTCCTCACCGCCCAGCTCGATCCGCGTCAACTCGCTGGACTGAGCCCCGATCTCCCCGGCGAACCTGCGGAGTCCCTCCCGGAGCTCGTCGGCCGTGAGGTGCCCCTGGGCGACCCTCCCGACCAACTCGATCACCGCTGGCAGCTCCACGGAGAGCCCCCAACCAACCTGTCCTCGTCGGGCGTCCGGGGCGCAGCGCGCTGCTGCTCCAGGCGCAGGTCGACGAGCCCGGCGGAGGCGGTCAGTTCCCGAGGATGACGCTGATCTCGAACGGGAGTTGCTGAGCGAGAGCCGCCAGCGTCCACGGTCTGGGCCGATCAGGAACGTGCCCGCATCGCCGCCTGGGCACAACAAGCTGGCGTCACCACCATTTGATCACGGCTCGCGCGCCCTGGCCCACCCTCACGCGCGGCCGGCACCATCCGGACAATGAACCAGCCAATCAACTGCGCATCACAGCAACACAATTGACGCAAAAACAGGGTGTCGGCAGACTGCTCTCCAGCCGCCCACCACCCCGGCGGCCTACAGGGGAGGACAGCACATGCGCACAGCCACCAAGTTACGGGCAGTCGCCATCGCAGCCATCGCTGCATCGAGCATCGCACTCGCAGCCGGACCCGCCGCAGCCGACACCATCCCGATCGGCTCGACCTGGGAAGAAGGCCACGCATCCGTCGGCGGCTGCGAGACCACCCTGGAGATTTACCACGAGGGCCACGCCCGGTACTGGGCCTACGGATGGGCCCACTCCTTCAAGTCCGGCTGGGTGTGCCGCGCCACCGCCTCCAACGACCACGGCAGCAGCAGCTCCAGCGGCTGGAACTACTACAGTGCCGGAAACTGGAACAAGTCCGGTGGAGTCTGGGACGGCCAGAACTACCTGGCGTGGTCCTGTGTGGAAGCCGTGTACTCCCCTAACGGCTACTCCACCGGGGCCTGTACCGGCTCCTACTGAGGACAGTGAAACGGCTGCGCTGGACCCATCCAGCACAGCCGTTGCCCGGATCGTGCACGGCCCTGGGCTTGCGCAACGGCGCCAGCGCCGCCGACAGGCCGTCCGCCAGTCTTGTCCGGCGAGCTGTTTCCACGAGCAGTACCCCGCCGGCCTGCGAGACCGACACAGCCTGGAACGACACTTACAGGGCCGCCTGGTCGGCGCCGTCCGGCAGTGCGGGCGGTCATGTCCCCCTTCGTGGTGTAGCCGATCAGTCGGTGGGCTCGTTGGTGGTGTTGGGTAGCGCGGGGGCGCTTTCGGAGAGCTCGGTGGGGTAGATCCGGTCCATGCTGCCCTCGGGCAGGTAGCGGCGGGGGAAGGCGATCCATTCGTCGTGCAGCTCGAAGAGCACGGCGGTGACCAGCCGCAGGAGCGCGTCGTCGTTCGGGAAGACCTGAACGACGTCGGTGCGGCGCTTGACCTCGCGGTTGATCCGCTCCAGAGGGTTCGTTGATTGGATCTTCTTCCAATGTCGTTCCGGGAAGACCGCGAAGGCGGTCAGGTCGTCTTTCGCCTCCAGCAGCATCGCCTTGACCTTCGGGAACTGGGTGCCGAGCATGTCGGCGACGGTGTCGAGCTGGGTGCGGACCGCATCGGCGGTGGGCTGGGCGAAGATCGTGCGGATCGTCGCGGCGAACATCCAGGACCGCGACGGCGCAAAGCGGCCGCTGTTGTGGGCCAGGCTCGACCACCCCGGGGTCCGGAAGGTCTGGGCCGACCAGGGCTTCGCCGGCCGCCTCGTCGAGTGGACCGCCCAGATCCTCGGCCGTGACCTGGAGATCGTCCGCAAGAATCCTGACCAGCGCGGCTTCCAGGTCCAGCCCAAGCGGTGGGCGGTCGAGCGCCTCTGGTGGCAGCGGGGACGGTGTCGGCGGTGCGGACGGACTGCGAGTCGATCAGGCCCGCGCTCGGTTCCGCGTTGCGGCCGTCAGCTTCACGGACCTTGCCG
>NZ_JARZAJ010000066.1 GCF_029892105.1 Kitasatospora sp. GP82
GTCACCCTTGACGACCTCTACAGCCTCGCGAGCACGGCAGGAATGACCCGCCCATCGGAGATCAAGACTGCGAGTTAATGCTCTGCGAGCCCTAACTTCCCGGCCTTGGGGGAACTTCATTGTTCGAGTGCCCCATGCTCAGCGCCGCCTTACCACTGCGCAGTGCGGCCGTGAAATCTCGCGTCGGATCGCACCCTGCCGCTCGGGCCTTGTAGGGCATCGGGATAATGATCTTGGATGCTGGCTGATGCGGGGCAAGGGGGCGGGGTGCGGATCAACATTCTGGGGCCGCTTCAGGTCGTGCGGGGTGGGGACGGGGCGGCCTTCGAGGTCGGCGGGGCGCGGCTTCGGCTGCTGCTGGTCCGGCTGGCTCTCGACCCTGGGCGCGTGGTCACCCGTGAGCGTCTGGTGGACGACCTGTGGGCGGACACGCCGCCGGAGGAGCCAGCCGGTGCCCTGCAGTCCCTGGTTTCCCGGCTCCGCCGGGCGCTGGGGGGTGACCGGACGGCGGTCGGTTCGCACCCCGCCGGGTATCTGCTGGATCTGCCCCGGTCGAGCGTGGACGCGTGGGACTTCGAACAGCGGGTGGCCGCGGGGCGGGCGGCGCTGACGGCGGGCCGGTCCACCGAGGCGGTCGCGCTGCTGGACGGGGCACTGGAACTCTGGCGCGGGGCACCGTTCACGGACGCCGCGAGCGCCGGGTTCACCTCCGCGCCGGCGGCCCGGCTGACGGAACTGCGGCTGGCGGCGGTCGAGGACCGGGCAGACGCCCTGCTCGCCCTCGGCAGCACCGAAGCGCTGCCGCAGCTGGTCGCCGAGCTCACCGGACTCTGCGTCACCCACCCACTGCGCGAACGAGCCGCCGTCAGGCTGATGCGCGCGCTCCACGCTAACGGGCAGCAGGCGGCGGCGCTGGAGGTGTTCGAACGTACCCGGCGGGCACTGGCCGAGGAACTGGGTGCAGACCCGTCGGCCGAACTGCGGGACGCCCACCTGCAGGTGCTGTCCGGCGCGAAGTCGCCGGCGTCCAGGCCGGCCCCGGCTCCCGCCGGCAATCCGGCCGGGCGGGCGGCACTGCCCCTTTGGCTCACCGCTCTGGTCGGCCGCGATGAGGCGCTGGCAGCGGTTCAAGAGCGCCTGCACCGCTTCCGTCTGGTGACGCTGACCGGGCCGGGCGGTGTCGGAAAGACCCGGCTGGCGATTGCGGCCGCGAGGGCCGCCCCGCCTGCGACGGACGTACGGCTGGCCGAACTCGCGGGCGTCGACGGGCCGGACGCGGTGACCCGTGCCGTGCTGATCGCGCTCTGCCGTCCGGGGGAGGCCGGCGTGCTGGCCGGCGGCCTGCCTGCCGGCGATCAGGCCGGGGATCCCGTCGACCGGATCATCCGGGCCCTGGAAGGCCGTGAGGTCCTGCTCGTCCTGGACAACTGCGAGCACCTGATCGAGGATGCGGCCCGGTTGACCCAAGCCCTGCTGGCCGCCGCGCCCCGGCTCACCGTGCTGGCAACCAGCCGCGAACCGCTCGGAATCACCGGCGAGGCGCTCTGGCCAGTGAAACCGCTCGCCGTGCCGGAGACCGGCTCCACCGCCCGGGAAGCGCTCGCGCACCCGGCCGTCGCCCTCTTCACGGAACGGGCTGCCGCAGCCTGCCCCGGCTTCACACTGGACCACGACACCGTCGAGCCGGTCGTCCGGATCTGCCGCGAGCTGGACGGCCTGCCGCTGGCCCTCGAACTGGCGGCGGCCCGGCTGCGGGCCCTGAGCCCCGGACAGGTCGCGGCGCGACTGCACGACCGGCTCCGGCTGCTGGACCGCGGCTCACGCACCGCTCCCGACCGGCACCGCACCCTGCGCGCCGTCATCGACTGGAGCTGGGAGCTGCTCGACGAGGACGAACGCGTTCTGCTGCGACGGCTCTCCGTGTTCGCCGGCGGAGCGACCCTCCCCGACGCGCACCTGGTCTGCGCCGAGCTTTGGCCGAGCGGGCCGGCGCCCGACCCGACGGCCGTGGAGGACCTGCTGGCGTCCCTGGTCGACAAGTCCCTGGTGGTGGCCGCCGGCCGGGAGACCGGGACGGTGCGCTACCGGCTGCTGGAGACGGTTCGCGCCTACGCCGCGGTACGGCTCGTCGAGGCCGGCGAGGACGACCGGATCGGCGCCGCCCACCTGCGCTGTTTCGTCGAGCTCGCCGAGAACGCCGAGCCCCGGCTGCGGACGGATGGCCAGATCGGCCGGCTGGCCCGGCTGGACGCGGAGCAGGGCAACCTGGACGCGGCACTGGGCCGGGCGGTCGCCGTCGGTCCGCCGGAGCACGCGCTGAGGCTGGCGGCCGCCCGGGCCTGGCCCTGGTTGATGCGCGGTCAGGGCCGTGAGGCCGGTGAGCGGACGGCGGCCGTTCTCGCCGCCCACGGCTGTACGCCGCCGCCCGGTCTGGAGCAGGCACACGCCACGTGCGTGATCCTGGCCCATCTCACCGCCCCGCTCCTGGAGAGCGGCGAGGCCCCGATCCCGCCGGAGGCGATGGGCACGGCGCTGGTCACGGCAGAGCAGGCCGACCACCCGGTCGCCCTGGCCGCCGCGCTGCTGCTCGCCATGGCGGGGCCGGCGGAAGCAGTGGGCGCGACGGCTAAGCGGTACGCCGAGCACCCCGATCGGTGGATGCGGGCCGCCGCCCGCTTGGTGCTCGGCCGGATCGAGTTGGGCGCGGGCCGGATCGGGCACGCCGAGCACTGCCTGCGGACCGCGGTGGACGGCTTCCGCGCCCTGGGCGACCGCTGGGGGCTGGCCATGGCGCTGGTCACGCTCGCCGCGCTGCTGTCCGTCACCGGCGCGGCCGACGAGGCCCTCGCGGCGCTGACGGAGGCCGGTGAACGGGACGCCGAGATGGGCGGTCCCGGGGAGGCGCCGTTGGCACTGTTGCTGGCGGGCCGGCTGCGGGCGCGCTGCGGCGAACCGGCCGCGGCCCGGGCCGACCTGGAGCGCGCGCTGGCCGGAGCCGAACGTGCCCGGGACCTGCACCTGCAGGCCGCCGCCCGCTACGCGCTCGGCGAACTCGCCCGGCGCGAGAGGGACTTGGAGGCGGCGATGCACGGCCAGCATGAAGTGTTGCGGCGCCTGGAGCAGCTGCCGGCGACCGGCCCCGGCGCCCCCGCGCGACTGCACCTGCTCGCCCTGCTGCACACCAGCCTGGCCCGCACCCAGCAGCGGCGCGGCGCCCTGGAGGCGGCCGGGCCGCTGCACCGCCGGGCCCTGGAACTGGCCGCCGGGAGCGGCGACCAGCCGGTGCGGGCGGACGTGCTGGAGGGGTACGCCGAGTACTGCCTCGACCTCGGGGAGGCGGCACGCGGTGCGGCGGCACTGGGCGCCGCGTACGGCCTGCGCGGGGCCCACGACGCGGGCGATCCGGAGCTGCGGGCCGTCCTGGACGGCTGCGCGCAGGCCCTCGGGGAGGCCGGCTTCCGGGCCGCCTGGGAGCGCGGCCGGGCGCTGTCGCGACCGGAGTCGCTGGCCCTGGAGGCGGGCTGACCGACCCCAGGAGCACATCGGCCGCGCCCCGGGGTGGGTGGCGCGGCCGGGCTGATCGTGCGATCAGCCGCTGAACGGCGGCTTGGTGGGGGCGCAGACCGTACCGGGGGCGGGCAGGACGCCGTCGGTCAGGTAGCGGGTCTCGTGCTCGGCGGCGCAGTCGCTGGGGTTGGCCAGCACGGTGTGGCCGTAGCCGTCGACGGTCAGCAGCCGCGCGCGGGCGAGCGAGCGGGCCATCGCGCGGGAGCCTTCATACGGCATGGCCGGGTCGCCGGTGTTGGCTACGACGAGGATCGGCGCGGAGGTGCGGCGGTCCCACGGGCCGTCGTAGCGGTCGCGGTCGCGGGCGGGCCAGTCGGCGCAGCGCTCGTCGGCCCAGGCGAAGTACGGGCCGGTCTCGCCGGAGCGGGTTCGGGCGTGCTCGGCCAAGGCGGGCCAGTCGGCGGCGGCGTGCGGGTTGGCGCTGTCCGAGCAGACCACCGCGAGCGCCTGGTCCGGAGACTGGCGCAGGACGGGCGGCAGCGGTGCGGTCTGCGTGGCGGACGCATCGGTGGCGGTCCAGAGCCCCTGGAGCGTGGCGCCGAGCCCGGTCCAGCCGATGGGCAGCTTCGCGACGGGATTGGTGGCGTACAGCGCGATGATCGTCGCCTCCACGGCCGAGTCGGCGGTGAAGGTCCCCCCATTGAACGCGACCGGCCGGGTGCGCAGCCGCTGCAGCAGCTCGCCGTACCTGGCCCGGGTCGCGGCGGCCGTTCCGGCGGAGAAGGCGCAGGTCTGGGGGCCGGCCTGGCCGCACTGGTCGAGGAAGGCGTCCAGGACGCGGGCGGTGGCCACGTCGCTGCCGTTGCGCAGCAGGGCACCCGTGGTGGCGGCCTGGTCTCCGCGGCCGGTCGACCAGGCGACCGGGTCCGGGGCACTGTCGAGGACCATCGCGCGGACCCGGCCGGGAAACAGGTTGGCGTAGGTGGCGCCGAGGTAGCTGCCGTACGAGGTGCCCAGGTAGCTGAGCTGCCGGTCGCCGACCGCCCGGCGGAGCAGGTCCATGTCCCGGGCCACGTTCGCGGTGGAGATGTGCGCCAGCAGATCGGGGTTGCGGGCCGCGCACTGCCGGGCCAGGCGCTGGTAGGCGTCGGCCCAGGCGTGCTGCTGGTCCGCGCCCTCGGGGTAGCCGGCGGCCGTGCCCGCCAGCAGGGCCTGCTCGTCCGCCGGGTCGTCGAAGCATTGGACGGGAGCGCTGCCACCGGTGCCGCGCGGGTCGAAGCTGACGATGTCGAAGCGCCGGCGCACCTCTTCGGGGAACTGCCCGAGCATCATGGGCAGGGCCGTGGTGCCGGCCGCGGCCGGGCCGCCGGGGTTGTAGAACAGTGAGCCGATCCGGTGGGCCCGGTCCTGCGCCGGGTGCCGGATGACGGCGAGGTCTATCCCGGCGCCGTGCGGGTCGTGGTGATCCAGCGGGACGCGGGCCGTCGCGCACTCGAAGCCGTCCGCGCACGCCGCCCAGGCGAGTCGCGGCACCGGGACGGTGTCCGGCGCAGCCACCGCAGTTGCCGGGCACACCGCGGCCAGCAGCGCGGTCGCGGCGGCACTGGCGACGAGCCGCCAGGAGCCTACCTCCCGTCGGTTTGTGGTGCGGAAGGCCCTGGGCCGGCGCCGTCCTGCGACCGGGCCAGTGGGAGGGGAGGTACGAGTCACGCGAGAGCCCTTTCGTCAACGGGCCGGGCGGTCGTCCGCGCTCCTCGGTCGCGGTGTACCGCCCGACATGTCAGACGGTTCCGCACCTCGGTGGCAGACCGCTGTCATCCCGCTGGCAGGGGGTCAGGCAGCCGTCCGGCAACGGGACAGTGGGCACTTGCAATTGCGAGAGGGCACACTGAGGGTACGAAGCCCCTTGGCGTGGTGCCCCTGCTGTGCCATCGCCTTGCCTTCCGGGTCAGTGGCATCGTCGGACACCAACGCGGCAACCTCTACCGCCTGGTAAACGGTCACGTTCGCCTGTCGGAGGAGACCGTGTACTACTCGCAAACTGCGGTGCTGTGATGGAGCACGCTGGTTTGAGAGCGCGGGCAGGGGCCGTCACCGCGCGTGAAGTTCGGGGCTCTCCGGTGTTTGGGTGAGGGTGTCGGCGTGTGCCGCCAGTGCCTTGATGAGTTGTCGGTATCTCTGCGTGGGCGCGTGGGTGGTCAGGGCTTTGATCACGCGGTGTTCCGGTCCGATGGGATCGGGGCGGCCGAGGGGGGAGAGCGGGGGCCGCATGGCGGGTGCCAGGCGCCATTCGCTGCCGGTGGCCTGGGCCCAGACGACCGCGGACGCGCAGTCGCGCAGGAGCTCGTCCGTGACGGGGTATTTCCCGGGCCGCCTGGGGACGAAGCCGGATTCCTCCTTGATGGTTTCCCAGTCGGCGGCTTGGAGGTGCCAGGTCGCGAGGCGCCTTCGGCGTTCGTGGTAGTCGATCGGGTGGGGGTCGTTCTCGACGTGCTGGGCGAGGCGTTCGAGCGCCTGGGTGAGGTCTTGGCCTCGGAGCTGGGGGAGGCGGCCGAAGGGCAGGATCCGCTTGGCCGGGTCGGTGAGCCAGGCCGAGGGTATGCCGAGGAAGCGGGCGGCCTCGCGCGTCGTGCTGGTCTCGGCGGCTTGGACGAGCTGGATGGCGGTCAGCCGCCGTAGCGACCGGAGGATTTGCGCATAGGCGGCGCGGTCGCGGCCGAGGAGGACGTCGAGCCAGGCCGCGGGGATCTCCTGGGGGATGTTCTCGGCCCGGTAGTCCCGTCGGCCGAGGGGCAGCAGCGACCTGCTGTTCAGCAGATCGGGCAAGGACGTCTGCGGGAGGCGCCGGTTGAGAGCGCGCGTGGCCTCGGTCCTGACCGTCGTCGAGCAGGTCGCCAGCTGGTTCTTCTAGGTCTTGCCCCAGCGCGGGTGTCGGCGGTCCGGGATGTGCGCCAGCAGGTCGGCCAGCCGCTCCCGGAAGGCGCCGGGCTCCAGTTGGAGGCAGCGGTCGGCGAGGTGGAGGAGGGCGGCGGTGGCCGGCGGCGGGGTGGGCGCGGCGCCGAAGGAGAACGCCGCCCGGTTGCTGTAGCCCCTGGCCCGCTCCTCGGGGGTCATGAGCTGTTCCCGCGTGACGAGGAAGTCGTCCAGGGCCGACTCCAGCCCGGGCGGCATGTCCGGCTCGGTGCTGTTCGGCCAGGCGGCGAGCACGACGGCGGCGACCGCCCGCAGGTCGGAGAACGTGCTGACGGCGTCCGAGGGGGCCGCGGCCGGGTCCAGCAGGGCCAGCAGCCTGTTCTGCAGGTCGGCGGTCTCGGCGGTGAGCGCGGGTTGCGCCGGGTAGTGGCCGTGGTGGTCCAGGCGGAGGCCGCAGAGCTCGCGCCGGTGGCGGCCCGGGTTGTTGCGGCACTGGGCGGGATGCAGCCCGCTGCTGGCGGCGGCGGGGACCAGCTGGCGGGGGCCGTCGGGGAAGCCGCCGTGGATCGGCTGCCGGCAGCCCGGACAGGTCTCGCGCAGGAAGACCTGGTGCCGCGGACAGGCGAAGACGACCGGCAGGTGCCAGAGCAGGCTCCAGGCGCCGCCGTGCCGGCGCTGGATCTGGGAGGAGTCGCCGGTGAGGCAGGAGGGGCAGCAGTTGGTGGGGCCGGCCAGGACCCACTGCGGGAAGACCCAGCGCGTTCGTTCCTGGCCGGCGCGGACCGGAGCGCCCGCGAGCGGCAGGTAGCGCTCGAGGAGGGGACGGAGGGTCAGCCGCTCGACCTGGTCCTCGCTGAGCTTGGCGACGCGCGCCAACCTCGCCAACGGGAGCGGTTCGAGCGACAGCAGGTGCCTGGCCGAGGTGACGGGATAGCCCTCGCGCGGGCTCAGCCCCGTCCGGAAGAACAAGTCGCCGGGGGCGACGTCCAGCCGGTGGCTCAGCCGCAGGAAGAAACCGGCGAGGCTCTCCTGCGGCAGCGGGACCAGGCTGCGGGGCAGCGGCCGGACGGCGTCCACCGGGTCAGCCCGCCGCGGGGGCGGCCCTGGGGCCGTGGTCGTCGAAGACCGTGTTGCGGCCGCGTGCCGGCCCGCCCGTGGCTTCGCCGGCACCGGTTCGGCGGCCTGGTCGTGGGCGGCCGCCGGTTCCGCGGGTTCCTCGCGGCCGATGACGATCCCGTCCAGGAGGGCTTCGTCCAGCCTCTCCCTGCCGCTGTCCATGGCCTCCTGGGCGCCGTCGGCGATCAGCCGGCCGAGGATCCCGACGACGCCGCCCGAGCGGCGCATCAGGTACTCAGGCATGTGCCCCGAGGTGAGCATGCCCTTCTTCGCCTTCAGCAGCCGCAGGTGGTCCTCGATGCCCTGCAGGTGGTCGGTGAAGTCCTGGATCGCCTGGGGCGTGTCGTAGCGGAAGTGGTCGAGCTCGACCATCTCGAAGCGGCGTTCGGTCTGGGTGACCTCCAGGCCGTGGACGCGGGCGCTCTCCAGCGGCGGCAGCACCCACTGGCGCGTCCTCGCGTCCCGCCTGGCCTCGCGCAGCAGGCCCAGGCCCGGGATGTTGACCCCGGTCAGGATGAGGGTGACCTGGAAGCCCATGAGCGCGCGGACCAGGTCCAGCACGTCCTGGTCGTCGGCCCGGTGCATGCGGAGCCGGTTGATGTCGTCGAGCACCAGGGCGCGGACGCCGTGGTCCCGCAGCGAGTCGGCGACCTGCCGGATCAGCTGCGGCAGCGTCATCTTCCGCCGCTCGGTGCTGAAGAAGTTCAGGATCGACTCGCAGAGGCTCTTGGGCGTCGCGGTGACCGGGATCTGGACGAACGCGATCGGCGCGTGCAGGTCCAAGGTGCCCTCGACACTGGCCGGGTTGAGGTGCTGGTGCAGGTCCAGCCACATGTCCTCGAACGCCGCGCAGACCGAGCTGACCGTGGCAGTCTTCCCGTGGTTGCCCGGACCGCTGACCATGATCCCGGGCAACGTCGGGGAACCCTGGTTGAGGGCGTTGCCGTTCAGGCGCCGGTTGATCACCTGGGCGACCTTCGCCGACATCGGCGTCTGCTGCAGCGGCAGGTTCACGTTCGTCAGCCGCCGGAACAGGTCCAGGTCCGCGCGCCGTCCGGGCTCCAGCCGTCCCCACTGGGCGGCGGTGATCCGGGGCGGCGGGACGAGCAGGCCGCGGGTGGCCCGGTAGTGCTGCCAGCCCTCGAAGGTGTCGCGGTGCGGGCGGGGACGCAGGACCAGCTCCGCGATCTTGGCCCGGGTCGGGACGCCGGCCAGCGGGTCCTCGCTCACATGCTCTCCTTCGAGGGGCGGTCCTCCGGCAGGTCCGTCACCGGCGGCAGCAGGAACAGGCCCGGGCGGCGCAGGGAGTCGTGCAGCAGCGGTGGTGCGACCGGTTCGCGTCTCGCGGCGGCCTCGCGGCGCCGGCGCCGCGAGGAGTCGACGGCCCGGGCGGCCTCGGAGGCCTGCCCGCCCGGCGGCGGGGACGGCTCGGTGGCCCTGGCGCGGTCGGCCGCGGCCTGGCCGGCGCGTTCGCTCTCGCGCGAGCGGGCCGTCCGGTCGCGCTTGCGCTCCCGGTTGGCCTGCTGGGTCGGCCACTGGTCGACCGGTGTGGTCGCGCCGAGGAGTTCGACCAGCACCGGCAGCAGTTCCTCGTCCGAGCGCGGGGCGAGCTTGCGGGCCCGGACCTCGGCCAGCAGTGCCTCCGCGCTCTTGTCGGAGAAGGCCGGGACCTCGCCCTCGGGCGGCAGCCCGGTCCACCTGAGGGTGTGCCAGGTGTCGTGGTCGACGGGGTCCTGGAAGAAGACCTGGCGCCGGTCGCGCCGGTCGCTGTGGACCACCCACTTGCCGGCGTGCTTGCCGTCGCGATCGGACGGCAGCAGGTAGCGGGGGTCGTCCAGGACCTCGGAGCGGTAGTAGAGCCCGAGGATCTGGACCCCTCGGCGCGGGTGGATCTTGACGTGGTGCTTGCGCAGGACCTTGTAGTAGGACTGCGGCTCGGGGATCTGCAGCGACCATCCGCCCTGCTGCATCGCCGCGGCGAACAGGGAGTTGGGGCTGTGGCCCTCCCCGGGGCCCCAGCAGGGCGCGTACTCGCCCAGGATCCGGTTCTGCCAGATTTTCACGATCCAGCCGGCGATCAGGTTCTCCATCTGGGCCAGCGTCAGCACCGCGTCGCGCTCCGGGTCGGCGCCGCGGTCGGCGACGTCGGTGCCGGTGATTCCCAGCAGGTGCTCGAACCTTGATGCCGCCGAAGGCACGTTCGACGGCGAACTTGTCGCTGGCCCGCAGCGTGCGGGCGGGCAGGATGGTGCAGCCCAGCTCCCGTTCCGCTTCGACCAGGGCGTGATTCTTGTACGGGCTGCCGTGATCGGTGGTCACGGTCTCGGGGGAGAAGAAGGGCAGGGCCGCGACCTTGTGGCCGGCGAACTCGGCGATCAGCTCGGCCGGGACGCCGGGGTAGGGCCACTCCATCTCCGCCCCCCAGCCCTCGCGCATCGGCAGGGGCAGCATCACGTCCCGCAGCAGCATCGCGACGTCGATCGAGGTGTCCGATCCCAGGGTGAGGCGGAACGCCGGCAGCGAGTGCGTGAACATATCCAGGCCCAGGGTCAGCGTCGCCCCCACGGCCTCGCCGAAGACCGTCTCGCGCAGCATGACCGGCAGCGGCGTGGAGTCCAGCGCCAGGACCTGGCCCGGGCGGTGGACCACCAGCCGGGTGCCGACGCCGACCTGGGCCGCGGCCTCGGCCGAGCGCAGATAGCGGGTCCGGCCGCCCCCGGGGCCGAACCACTCCGCCCAGACCCGGGCCAGGGTGAAGCGGGACGGGATCCGTTCGGTGGGGAAGTCCTCGAACTTCTCCGCCATGTACTGGTGCAGCAGCCGGTGCTTGGCCCGCATGCTGATCCGGGCCCGGTCCTTGCACTCCTCCCTCACCGCGAAGATGGCCTCCCGGACCTCCTCGGTGACCTTCGGGTGCCCGCCCTGGCGGCGTGTCCACCGGCCGTCCGCGCAGGCCAGCAGCAGACTCCCGCCGTCCGCTAGCGCCGTCAGCCCCTGCAGGGTGCGCAGGCCCAGGCCTTGCAGTCCCAGCCGCGCGGCCTCGTCCGGCGCCATGGCGGCCAGTTCGGCGACCTTCGCCGCCCGGCGCTCGGTGAGCGTGGTGGTGTCCGGGTCGTAGGCGGGCCGCGGCTCGCCCGGCCGGGCGCGGGCGCGGTGGCCGTCGCGGAACCCGGTCGCCGCCTCCAGCACGTGCTCGGCCCGGATCCGGGCCCGGGCGAGCTGGTCCTCGGTCAGGTCGGCCACCGACAGCGGCTGAACGGCCCGCGCCGGGCCGCCGACGTCGGCCGGCTTCCCGGCCGGCCGCAGGTCCGGGTGGTGGACCAGCCAGCGGATCGAGCGGTGCTCGGCCCGGCCTTCGCCGTCGACCAGGACCAGGCGCCCGAACTGCGGCTCGGCCGACTCGACGGTCCACGGCACCCCGTTGAGCAGGAGCCGGCTGCCGGCCGCCAGTTCCAGGTGGCCCCGCCCGCCCGCCATCACCGCACCTCCGCGGGCTCGCCGCTCGGCCAGAGCAGCGAGCCGTCGCCCAGTGGAGCGCCCAGGTCGACCCCGAGCCGGCGGTGCCAGAGCAGGTGGGTGGCGTGAGCGCGGGCCACCACCGGCAGGGTGGTCGACTCGACGACCTCGCCGAACGGCCGAGGTCCGCCCCGGACCGCGGCCTGCAGCTGCGGCTCGAGTCCGAGCCGGTCCGTCAACGGGCGGCGCTGCGAGGACAGGTGGTCCAGCACGCTCCACACGTGCCGGCGCCAGCCGGTCACCACCGTGTAGGCCCAGCCGCAGGCCTCGGCGGCCTCCCGGGCGGCCGCGAACTTCACCGCGTCCGCGTCCTTGACCAGGCCCTGCGGGCGGACGTCGAACAGCCACCGATCGCCGTTCGGCAGCACCGCCAGGAAGTCCGGCGTGTGCCGGGCCCGGCCGTGGACGTGCTCGAGGTCCAACGTGAAGGGCTGCGGCAGCACCTCGGCCACCCGCAGGAAGTCCAGCACGACCAGCAGCCGCTGTTCCTCCAACGACTCGAACCCGTGGTGACGGCCCGTGGACACCATGTACTGCAGGCCCGGACGGTGCCCCTGCCGGGCCCGCCAGGTGAAGCCTCGCACCGGCTGCGACGACAGCACCGGCACCCCGGCCATGTCCCGTACGGGCCAAGTCACATGCCCCTCGCCCACCAGCCACGTCCCGCTCCACCGCCGCGTCCAGCCGTCCCCGAGCCGCAGCCAGCCCCGGGACGGCGAGTCGTCGTACGTACAGGCCAGCTCCAGCAGGCCGCACGCATCGGATCGGATCGACGCCTTCGGCGTCACCGGGTCGCCCATGCCAACCAGGACAGCACCGGCCCTCGGTCCGCCGTACCAGATCACCGAAGTTGTTCGTAACTCACTGTGATCTGATCACTCCGCACGGGTGTACTCGCAAGGTAGCTTGCTCCACTCGCAACCTAGAACGCTCCATCACAGATCCGGCGGCTCCAGAAACACGCTTGAGGGTTAGCAAAGCATTAGATCCAACATTAGAAAGTGCACTACGATGCTCGGCAGGAGGTACGAGATGACCGAGGGGATGGACCCGATCGCCGCGCTGCTCGCGGAGGTCGACGAGGAGGAGCTGCCGCCGCCGGCGGAGCGCAAGCGGCTGCGCCGGGCCGCGAAGCTGACCCGCGCGAAGATGGCCCAGGCCGTCAGGGTGCGCGATGAGACGATCTGGGCCTGGGAGACGGGGCGGTCCGAGCCGCGGCCGCCGCAGCGCGGCGAGTACGCGAGGCTGCTGCGCGGCCTGGCCGAGCGGTTCCCCGCGCCCCAGACGGTGCCCGCCCCGGTGCCGGATCCGGTCGTGCCGGAGGCGTTCGCCGCCGCCCCGCTGCCCGAGCAGTCGGCCCCGGCGGTGCAGATGGTGATGCTGGACCAGAACCCGGACGGCTCGCTGCTGATGGCCGCGCCCGCGCCGTGTGTGCAGTGCGGCCAGCCCTCGGTCTACCGGGCGCAGGGGATGCCGATGCACCTGGGCGGGTTCTGCCGCCCCGCCTCCCCGGTCGCGGCGCCCGCCGCTACGGGCGGCCCCTCGTCCGCCGTCCCGGCCGTCCAGCCGGCCGCGCAGCCCGCTCCCGCCGCTTCCCCGGCGGCGCCGGCCGCAGCACCCCGCCAGGCCGCCGCTTCGGCTGGCGGTCCGGTGGCCGCGCCGCGCCGGGCGTCGTCGTCGCGGCCGGCCGCGTCCTCGAGGGCGCGCAAGGCTCCGGCGAAGAAGCCCGCGGCCGCCGCCGAGAGCGTGCCGGACTGGCAGCTGGCCGCCGCCGCGAAGTTCCCGGCCGGTCCGCTGGCGGTGCTCGACGTCGCCCCGGACGGGAAGGCGCTGGTGGCCTACCTCGCCGACGGCACGGTGGCCGCCACCGCCCCGGCCGGGCGCATGCTGGTCGACATTGTGGAGTGGGCGCTGGAGACCCGGCTCGGCTCGCCGCGCCTGCACCGGTTCGGCATGGACTCCGACCCGCTGGTGGTGCTCACCGACGCCGCCCTGGCCGAGTTCGGCCTGCCGGCGCTCGGTACCGACGAGAAGACGCAGTTCGTGCCGCGCCTGGGCCGCCTGCCCAAGACCCACAAGGCCGTGAAGCAGGTCGAGAAGGCCGGCTGGCAGCTCACCCAGCGCGGCCTGGGCAAGTGGGCCAGGATCTACCGCACCCCCGAGGGCGGCAAGCGCGTGTGCGTGCAGCTGTGCATCCCCGCCTGGGGCGCCCTCTCCGCCAAGGACCACTTGGACATCCCCGAGACCCTGTTCGCCGACCCGCAGGCGCTGGCCGTCCTGCTCGGCACCTACGCCAAGCGCGTGATCGCCCCGTGCGGCGGCGCCCCGGTCTGCGGCCTGGAGCTGATGACCGCGCTGCGCCCGCCCACCAAGCCGGTGCGAACCGAGTCCGGCTGGGCCTCCGCCCTGGTGGACGGGTCCCTGCACGAGGCGGTCGACCCGGCGCCGTGCGAGGTCCCGGACCTCCACCCGCTCGCGGCCGGCCGGGGCGAGGGGCCGGAGCACGTGATGGCCGAGGAGTCCTGGGACTGGACGCGCCCGCTCGACCTGCTCGACGACGCCGAGCGGATCCTCGCCTGGGCGGTGGGCCTGGACACGAACACCGCGTTCCTCGCCGCCGCCGGCCGCCTGGTCGTCGGCCTGTCCAAGCCCGTCCACGAACTCAACCCCGCCTTCGACAAGCGCATCCCCGGCGCGTGGCTGGTCGACCTGTCCGGCCTCGACCTGGACCCGCGCCTGCCGTCCCCGTTCACGCCGACCGGCGAGCGCCCCACCGGCCCCGGCTGGTACGCCACCCCGACCGTCGCCTACGCGGCGGAGCTCGGGCACGACGTGCGGCCGCTGGAGGGCTGGCTGCGCCACGAGAGCGGCCCGTACTTGGACCCGTGGCACAACCGGCTGCGCGGTGCGTACATGGACACCATGGCGAACCTCGGCGTCACCGCGGAGTTGGCCGACGGCGACGTCCACCAGTTCCTGGACGCGATGGCCCGCCTCAAGCAGGGTGACCCGGGCGAGCTGGCGGTGCTGCACGCGGTGAAGTCGACGGCGAAGGCTGGCATCGGCAAGCTGCGCGAGAAGCCGCGGGGGATGGGCTACAAGATGGGCGAGCGCTGGTCGGCGCTGGACCGGCCGACCTGGCGTCCCGACATCCGCGCGGCCGTCATCTCCGCCAGCCGCATCAACATGCACCGCAAGATGCGCAACCTGGCCGCCGCCACCGGCCGCTACCCGCTCGCGGTGGCGACCGACTGCGTCGTCTACCCGGCCGCCGGCCCCTCCCCGCTCGACGTCCTCCCCTACGGGCCGGACGGCAAGCCCGCCACGATTCTCGGCGAGAGCGGCAAGCCGATCACCGGCCTGCCGCGCCTGGGCGTCTCGCCCGGCCACGTCAAGCACGAGGGCACCAAGCCCCTCGCCGAGGTGCTGGCGCTGATGGCCGACGGCGTGAACCCCGGACGCCACGTCAAGGGCAACGCCGTCGCCGACGACCAGTAGCACCCCGGCCCGGCCGGGCCGGTACTCGAGTAGTTCCGACCCGGCCGGGCTGGCCCCGCACACCACGACCACCGCCAGCGGCCGCCACCCGGCGACCGGACAAGGAGAGGACCAGCATGGGGGATCAGCGAGGGCCTGGAGCGCGCCGAGCGCACCCGCCCGATCCCGCAGTCCGTCCAGGCCCGGATGCGCTTCCTGCTCAAGGGCGCCAAGGGCTCCACCAAGCAGCTCGCCCAGGAGCTCGGCGTCAGCCAGCGCACCGTCCAGCGCTGGCTCAAGGGCCAGGCCGCACCCAAGCCGGCCGCCGCCAAGGCCATCGAGACCAAGGTCCGCACGAAGTGGCAGCCCAAGGTGAAGAACCGGGTCCGCCGCCAGGCCGAGAAGAGCGGCTTCATGCTCCACATGTCCGCCACCTTCGGCTACACCGCCGCTGGCAAGTCCACCGACGACCCCCGACCGCGCATCATCACCCAGAAGCTGCCCGGCGACGTCGCCCGCCGCCTGTACGAAGCCGTGGACGCCGGAGCCAGCCAGGCCGAGCAGGAAGCGATCCTCGCCGACGCCCTCGGCGAGCACTACTTCCGCCAGAACGGCACCCGCGCCCGCGGCCTCGACGCCGAGGTCAACGACGTGGAATGGATGGACATCGAGCTGTGACCCCCTCCCGGCGGCCCCCGTGTCGCCGGAAAAGAAAGTCCCGACCGCCAGAAAGGCGGCCGGGACTTTTTCTTTGCGCCCACACCGCGCGAATCCAAAAAGGCACCTGGAGGAATACCGGCGAATCGAGCAGCTCGAACGCTTTGGCTCCCACGGGAGCCAAAGCGGCCCGGCCACCGCACCCGGCTGCGCTGCTCCCGGCGCCCGCCGGACCCAAGACGCACACTCCGGGCCATCACCGGCGGGCGTCTCCAAGGTGCCGTGGGTCGGACCTGCCTGCCCGACCGTGTCCACGGACAGTACGACATCCGGGTGGACGGACAGTTCGCGGTCCTTGCTGGCGGACAGCTCGTCTCCCGTCGCGGTATGACTTTTCGTCACCTGCCCGGGCCGTGGATGGCCAGCCCGAGTGTCCTGGTTGCCGACGTTGAGCTGGTTGGTGCGATCATCCTCAGATGCGAGAGATCGACAGATGCGAGAGATCGACGAATTGACCGATGTGGACGATCCGGCGTGGCCCGAGCTTCAGGCAGCGCTTGCGGCGACGACCGTGCCCGCGGAGGCGCTTCCTGTCGACCGGCCTGAGGGACGTCGATGCCTCTTGCAGATGCAGGTCACGGCGCGATCGGTGCTTGGTGCTCTTGCTCTGAACACGGGCGGGTTGCTCCTGGACGGCGGGTGGGTACGAGTGTTCGGCGGTGGTTCAGCCGCTGATGGGGCTCTGCCGAGCCTGGGGCGGATCAACAGGTTTCCCACGGCCTTCGACCCCGTATGGCATCCTGCGGCTGGTCTTGTCGTCGGCCACGACGTCGTCGGCGGGGTCTTCGCGTTGAACGGCCATGACCCTTCGGCAGTGGGCCGGCCGGGGGCTCCCGGGCAGATGACCTACTTCGCTCCCGACACGCTTGAGTGGGAAGCAATGGAGATGGGTCACTCCGGGTGGGTCTCCTGGCTGCTCTCAGGCAGCCTGGAGACGTTCTATGACGGCCTGCGCTGGCCTGGTTGGCGGGAGGAGGCCGCCGCCCTGGCGCCGTCCCAGGGAATCGCCGTGTTTCCGTTCCTGTGGTCGAAGGAGGCCCAGGCGGATCTCGCGGCCACGAGCCGACGGGCAGTGCCGATGCGCGAGGTCATCGGGGTGGCAGCCGATTTCGCCAGGCAGATGGGGCCGGCCGATCCCGGATTCCTCGGCGAGGCGTGAGGCACCTCGGTCGAACCCCCGACTTAGGTGAGCGGGACGACGCCTTGGTCCGGCCGCTGGTGAGTTTCACCCCGGGACCTGGTGAGTTTCGCCCCGCTGAAACTCCCCACCGCAGGTCACGGGCCTGCGACACTGCTGATCATGAGTTCCGACCGCCGCCCGTTGTGGCAGCCCTTCTCCGAGCCCGCCACCGACAGGCCCGTCCAAGTCGCCGACCAGGCCCGGCTGCTCCCCGTCGACCGGGCCCCGTTCCTGGAGCCGCCCGCCGACGACGCGCCGTCCGCGCCGCCCGCAGTGCCTGGTGCCCGCCGTCGGCTCGGCCCCGGCCACCTCGCCTCCGCCCCGGACGACCGGAGCTGACCGCACCCCGCCGCCGACCCGCCCAGAGCCTCGGCCGACCGGGCCGGCACTGCAACGCGAGGTGCAACACGGTCAACGCAAGGGTGCAACACAACGACAGCGTTGCACCCCTGACCTGCGACGATATCCGCAAATAGGGCCTGGGGTCCTGTGTTGCACCCCTGCGTTGCACCCCGTTCCGAGCCAGCCCCCGGGCCCGGCGCTCGAACGGTTTGGCTCCAATTGGAGCCAAACCGCCCCGGCGGTCAGGCGCCGCCGCCGTCGTTGTCCTGGAGGAAGGCGACCTGGACGCGCAGCAGGTGAGTGTCGGGGTGGGTGTCCTCATACAGGTCGAGGACCTGCTGGTACTTGCCCGCGTCGAACAGTGCGCGGGCGGCCTGCTGTTCCTCGGTGTCGGCGAAGCAGATGCGGGCCAGTTCGGCGCCGGCCTTCAGCGCGGCTTTCTTTGTGCGGTAGACCCAGACGTCCAGGCGCCCGGATCCGGTGTAGCCGCGGTGGGCGAGGGTCCACACGGCGGGTTTGCGGGTTGTCTCGACCGGCTGCCCGGCGCGGTGGAGCTCGGAGGCGATCTGCGGGCGGATGAACCCGTCGGTGCTGGTGGCCATGGCGCTCAACGTAGCCCCGCCCGTTCGTCGGCCGGGCTGCTTCGTCTGGAACTCCACCGTGACGGCGACGCCCCCTGCCTGGGCCGGAGCTGGTTGGGTACATGTCCCTCATGGCGCGGATCCGGTGGCCGGAGGTGGTCGAGCGGGCCAAGCAGGTCGTGCTCGGCTACGGGGGAGACGTCACTCTCCACCAGGCGTACTACAAGCTCACGATGGCCGGGGTGATCCCGCACACTGCCTCGTCCTACAAGCACCTGTCCTCCCACCTGGCGAAAGCCCGCAGGGAGAACCGCTTCCCCGACCTGATCGACACGATGCGCCGGATCCACGAACCGCCGGCCTGGACGGACGCCACCGAGATGATCGCCCAGGTGCCCGGCTGGTTCCGCCTGGACCGCACCCGCGGCCAGGAAGTGGCGCTGTACGTCGCGGCGGAGAAGGACACCCTCAGAGCCCAGTTCACCGGCTGGCTGGACGAGCTCGGCATCCCGGTGATCGTGGTGCGCGGCTACGGCTCCCAGTCCTATGCCGACGTCGTACGCGACCGCGTCGCCGCCGACCCGAGAGAGGCGGTTCTACTCGTGGTCGTTCTCCTGGGCGTCCGCGAGTGTGGTGTGACGATGCGTCGCATCGGGTGAGACCGGGTTCTTCCCCGCATCTCTGGGGCTGTCGTGATCGTTGCGGCATGTTGCAGATGAGATCGGAGGAGACCCTTGCGGGCCTTTCCGGTGAGGCTGCCGTCCGGCGTCCGATACTGGACGGTGGTGGACGAAGACGTCGTGGTGGTGCCGAGCGCGGACGCGTTCTTGCGGCACGCGAGGTTCGGTCGGGACCAGACGGAGCTGACGACACGTACGTACGCAGGGCACGTCGCGACCTCGGGCTGTTCATGGTCTGGCTGAAGTTCGGCTCGAAGGAGGCGACAGGCGTCGCCCAGCCGACCGGGCGCGGTCTGGTGCTGTCGGGGCCGGGCGCGGAGAGCGCCCGGCAGCCGGCCCGGATCGAGAACATCCTGCCCGGCGTGCGGCAGTTCCTGCTGCACGGCATACCGCGAAGGCCGGGCCAGCGCAGGCGATGTCCCAGCTCTACGGGGTAGCCGAGGACTGGGAGTTGCCGCCCGAGGCCCGCGGCGTGGACGCGACCGGTTATCGGATGCGGCCGCGCCACCGGGTGAAGGTGCCGCGCAAGAAGGGCGAGCGGGCGACGGACCGGGAGATCGTGAGGCTGTTCCTGGCAGCCCGCATCGCGCGCGACCGGTTCATCGTGCTGCTGCTCGGCCGGGCTGGACTGCGTCCGGGCGGTGCGGCGGGCCTGCAGCGCACCGATGACCTGACGATGGCCGACATCCGGCCCGGCTCAGTCGGCGAAAAGGCGGATCTGGGCCACCGCGGGTGGCATGAGGTACGGTCTGATTGGTTGTCAGTATTGCTCCAGGGGGGCGGATGACGGGCATGGAGTTCGCGGTCGGGTACTTGTTCGCCTGGGCAGTCCGCAAGGCGAAGCGGGTGGCCGGTCGGGCGGATGAGGAAGTCGACCGCACGCTGGATGCCGCGATGGACGAGCTTCACGACCTGGTCAGCCGCAAGTTGGGCGAGGACACCGCGCTGCAGAGGCTGGCCGATGAGGCCGAGGCTGGGCAGGAGGAGCCCAGTGGACGTACTCGGCAGCGGGTACAACTCGCCCTGGAGGATGCCGCAGAGCACGATCAGGGCTTCGCCGAGGCCCTGGACCGCGCGCTCGGGCGGCTGCAGTTCCTGTCCCGCACGGGCAGCGGAGTATCCGCGGGAGACAGCGGGCAAGCCATCGGGGGGAACGTGGAGATACGGGCCGACCACGCGTCCGCAGCTGCCTGGAACATGGAAAACGTGACCGTCGGAAACCCTCCGCAGCCGGGACCGACCCAGGGCTGAACGGGCCCGGCATCACTACAGCCCCTTCGGCCTCAACCCCCGCTCCCTCGCACTCGGTCCAGGCCACGGACCATGCGATCGCGGCCCACACCATCGGGCAGATCCACCAGCACATTGCCGAGAACCAGGCACCCCGCCCCGGCAAGCTGGAGGGTGTGGCCGACCGCCTCGCACAGGCGGTGCGCCGACAGTGGGAGACCGAGGCGCAGGTACGGCGCCTCAACGATCCTTTCCCGCTGTCGGTCGAATGGGTGGCCGCCGACGCGGATCTGGTGGAGTCGTGGCCGCAGTTGAGGGAGTTGGCCAAGGACTGGCCGGGCCAGCCGCCGGGCGGCTCCATTTGGGCTGCCGACGCGGAAGGGCTGGCCGGTCAGGGGGGTGAGATCGGTGAGGTCTTCGAGCGTATCCCCACCCGCCGCCTGGTGGTCCTTGGCGAGCCCGGTGCGGGCAAGACCATGCTGCTCATCCGCCTCCTGCTCGACCTGCTGGAACGCCGTCCGTCCGGTAGCCCGGTCCCGGTCCTGTTCCCCCTGGCCTCATGGGATCCGGCCCGGCAGGATCTGTACACCTGGATGGCCGACCAACTCGTCCGGGACCACTCTGCCCTGCACGCACCCGCTCCGACCGATCGCCTGCAGCGCAGCCCCGGCACCCTGGCCCGCGCCCTGCTCGAGTGGCGGCTGATCGTGCCCGTCCTCGACGGGCTGGACGAACTCCCCGAAGCCGTGCGTGCCCTCGCCCTGCATGCCATCAACCAGGTACTGCCGACCCGACAGCCGCTGGCGCTCTCCAGCCGCACGGCCGAATACCGCAGCGCCCTGACCCCACCGGCGGGGGCCACCGTGCTCTTGAACGGAGCCGCAGGCATCCACCTCCTCCCCCTGGATGCCGTGAAAGCGGCAACCTACCTGGAGCGCGACGCCGGCGGCTCCGGCACCCGGGCCGCGGCCCGCTGGCGCCGGGTCACCGCTTCGCTGGGTACCGGCACCCCCGTCTCCCGGGCGCTGAGCACCCCGCTCGGACTGTTCCTGGCCCGCACCATCTACAACCCCCACCCCGACGAGGACCTCGCCGGCCTCGCCCACCCCGACGAACTCCTCGACCAGGCCCGCTTCCCCACCCGCGAGGACATCGACACCCACATGTTCGCTGCTTTCGTCCCCGCCGCCTACCGTTCCCATCCCTACCACCCCACTCGCTGGACCGCCCGGCAGGCCGAGCACATCCTCACCTTCCTCGCCCACCACCTCGAATACACCCTCGATGGCACCCCCAACCTCGCCTGGTGGCAACTTCCCAAAGCCCTCCCCAAATACGTACCAGCGCTCGCAGTGGGTCTCACGGCCGGGCTTGTGTTCGGTCTCATGGGCGGTCTCGCGGCCGTCTTCACCGGGCTCTACACGGTCGGGATCATGGTTGTGCTCAAGTTCGGGCTTGTGTATTGGTTCCCGTTCGCGCTTGCGTGCGCGGTGATGGCGGCACGGGGCACCTGGCCCGCAAGAGATAGAAACCCAAGTTCGGGGCTCCGCTGGAGCTGGGGTGGGAAGTCGGTCGGGTTCGGTCTCGTGGGCGGTCTCGTGGGCGGGCTCGCCGGCGGCTTACTGGGTCTTTTCCTGGACAGCAGCGCGGCTATTTTCACGTATGGGGGCGTGGGCGGGCTCGTGGCTGGGCTCGCGGGCTGGTTCCAGGGCGGGCTCAGGTCGGTGCACCCTGACCTGGACAAGGCAGTGGGACCAGGCACGGTGCTGGCTCGGGATCGCCGCGCCTTCTTGGTCATTGCGCTCGTGGGCGGGCTCGCGGGCGCGCTCGCGTACGGGCTCCCGCTCGGGGTCATGGTCGGGACCGTGGGTCAAATCCCGTTCACCGACAATCCCAGCGCGGACGCGCCCGCGTTCGTCGCGATCGCGATCGAGATGGGGCTCGTGATAGGGCTCCCGTTCGTCGCGGGCGGGCTCGTGGTCGGGCTCGTTCGGTCGATGTGGGTGGAGTTTCTGGTGGCGTGGATTTGGTTGGTGGTACTGGGGCGTGTGCCTTGGCGTTTTATGAGTTTTCTGGCCGATGCTCACGAGCGGCGAGGTGTGCTGCGGCAGGTGGGGGCGGTGTACCAGTTCCGCCACCTCGATCTCCAGCGTCACCTCGCAGGACCTGGGAACTAGCCGGAGACTTCGCACATAGGCGTGAAGATCGATAGCCGACTGGCGATGGCATCGGAATCTCACGATGCGGACGTCGGGGTGGGGTGCGATTCTATGTCGAACTCTGCCAATTCAGGCATTCGATCTTCACTCTCCCGAGTGACGTGCGGAGGACGGGACTAGCTCCGTGCACCACACCTGTTGCATCCGCCGCAGTGCTCCAGACTGCCCCTGATCTGCGGAAATTCCAGCCGCACACTCGGGACGCCCCGGAGAATGGTCGGTGACTACGACCCGAGCGGTGAGCACCTGTTCAATGCGCTTGCCGAGGACGTGATCGCGTTTGCCCTGGCCGCCGGTGCCGAGGTGGAGTTCGAGCGGGTCGCGGTCACCGCCGAGCAGGTCACCGCCTACAACCTGCCCACCGCCCCGCCCAAGGCCACCGACCGCCGTTCGTTCTCCGGCACCGCCACCACCCAGGCCGAGGCCCTGCCCCCGGACATCCTGGCGGCCATCGTGCGTCAGGCCATCGAGGCTCGCCGCGACCCGGTGGTCCACCAGCGGACCCTGGAGCGCGAGGAGATTGAGCGCCAAGCCGTGCGCGAGAGGCTGGGGCCGGGCTAGAGTCCGTCTCTTTGGTCATCTAGTAGTGCTCTGACCGCATACGTTCACCGGGTTGGCGGTGAGACGGTCCGGGCCGGTTGGATCGAGGGACTCGGGGTTCGCCGGCGGCGTGGCGACGGCCAGGACAGCCCGACCCCGGGGCCCGGGAGCTGCCATCATGGCGCGGTGAGTCACACCGACATAGCGTTCTTCCTCGCTCCCGATGGCAGCGCCGCCAGCGCGCACCTGGGCGGCCCGCGCCCGCACCGGTTCGCCTCGGTGAGAGGCCACTACTTCGACGCATACGACGCGGTCGAGGAGTGGGACACGTACTTTGTCGGTCTATCGCAGGATCTCCCAGGACGCGGGCAGACCTTCTGGCAGCGGACCCGCTGCTTTGTCGGCCTGTCGCGGGATCTCCGACGGCGCGGGCAGACTTTTTGGCAGCAGGCCCGCTGGATCGTGCCTGTGAGCAATGACGGCAGCGGTATGTTCGCTCTTCCGCCCAGGCTGACTCGCGCGCTTGCCAGCGCCGGCGCCGAGGAACTGGAGGAACTTGCCGCCCGCTGGGCTGAAAGGCTCCGCCGCCTGGACGGCGACGACATGACCGACGACGACCTTCTAGCCGTCATGCAAGGAGTCGCACGGCTCGCAACGAGCACCGTGACCACAGGAGGTGACCTCTACTGCTGGTTCTACTGAGCCTCCGGAGGGTGCTGGCCGGTCTCGGCGTCGAGGAGTGCGCAACGCTCAACCTCAGCGACTGATCAGGCCGCCGCCGGTCGGCCGCCCCAGCGGAGGCCTTTCTCGCTTCGGATGCGGGCGCGCTCCTTGCGCTGGGCCGTGAGGACATCGGGGTGGCGGGCGTTGGCGTTGCGCCAGCGAAGGTAGGCGTGCAGTGCGCGGCGCGAACTGCTCGACCTCCACCTCGCCCAGCAGCGAACCCGCCCACCCGCCGAACAGCCAGCTCCTCCTGCCCCCGCCACCGATGCGCTCGCGACGTCGGCCGATACGGCCGCCTATGACGGCCCCGGTCCTGACGCGGGCGATTTCATCTCGGTACTGCGCGATCCGCTGCTGCGCGGCCTGGGCGGTGCCGATGTCCACGTCCCGTTGGAGGGCTCGCTTTTCGGCGACTACTGGGTGCTGGCCGGTTGGTCCGCCAATCCGGATGTGTGGCTGGTGACCGGTGAAGGTCACGTGGTCGGCTGGGTGGAGCGCGGCATCGGCGGCGTCAAACAGTGGGCCAGCCTCTACGAGGGCAGTTTCCTCGGTGACATCGCCACCCGGCAGCCTCTGCTGCATGACAGCCCCGCCGAGGCCGCGCTCACCGTCCAGCGGGCGTACCTGCAGAACGTGTGACTCCAAGGCCGTCGCGTGGCTGCCGACATCCCTGTCCGCCGGGATGCTCGGCTACACCGTGCTGCGTGGGATGGCCCGCTTACGTATAGTTACCGGCGAGCGGAGGTGTTGGCATGGACACCTTCGTGCTTTTGTGTTCGAAGGAGGATGGCATGGCGTTAGAGAAGGACGATGTGATCGTCTCCCTGGTGGGGGATGCCGACCTTGCCGCAGGCAGGCAGATGTGGGCGAGCAGTTCCTCTCAGGGACACGGTCCCGACCAAATCGGTACTTCATGGTGGGAGTCCGCGTACAAGGCCCCGCTCCCGCAGTGGATCCAGGTGGATCTCGGGTCACAGCGCACGGTGCGCCGGCTCGTGCTCAAGACGCCGGACAACTGGCCCGCGCAGAACCAGACGCTGACCGTGGAGGGCAGTGAGGACGGCTCGACGTTCACCACGATCCTCGCCTCCGCCCGCTACGACTTCACTCCTCAGACGATCATCGACCTTCCCGGGGCCTTGGTCCGCTGTATCCGGCTGGTCTTCACGGCTAACAACGGCCCCGGCCCCTGGGGCGAGCGGGGGGCTTTCCTGTCCGGGTTCGAGGTGTACGGCCTGCCCGGCGAGCAGCCCGGTGCAGAAGGCCCGCCCCTCCCCGAGCCCAAGAAGTACGTCGGGCCCGGTCGGACGTCCCTGAGCTTTGGCACCGTCCGCTCCTTCGTGGGCAGCGTCTGGCTGAACTTCAAAGGCGAGCTCAGCTGGGACGGCACGGGCGGCTACACCATCGACGGCACGCTGGAGGCGTCCAGTTCGAGTGACGCGCGTCGCTCCACCGTGTGGCTGGAGTACGGCGGCGAGAGCGAGTCGTGGAAGAAATCCAGCGAAACGGAGACGTCCAACGGACGCACCCAGAAGCTGCCCATCCGCCTGACCGGAAAGCTCACCCCCGGGGAGAAGCTGGAGCTGCGCCTCGGCTCATGGCAGGCCGGTGTCTTCGGTATCGGAGCCGTTGAGAATTCCGAGAAGCAGCAGTACGTGATCTCCTGACGTGTTTCCCATTCGAGCTTGACCCCGATGGACAGGTGATCCGGCAGGTCGAGCTCCAAGAGCCCGAGCGGACTCCTCTGGCCGCGGCGTCACTCGACGAGTGGCA
>NZ_JARZAJ010000067.1 GCF_029892105.1 Kitasatospora sp. GP82
TGAGGCCTGAGCAGTCGAAGGAATCCGGGCCGTTGCCGCCCCGTACGTAGGGCTTGCCCTCCTGGGCCTCGGCCGCGGCGACCGCGGCCGCCGCGTACGAACCGGAAGTGGCGCCGGCGCCGCCGGCGGCCTTGCTGCCACCGCCGCCGCTTCCGCCCTTGAGGCCGGTGCGGCCGTCGCTGCGCGAGGCACGGGCGTTGGAGGCTGAGCCGGCGGCGGCCTTGGCATCGGCAGCGGCCTTGGCGTCGGCCTGTGCCAGCTGGTCGCGCTCTTGCTGGGTCAGCGAGTCGAGCAGTGCCTGGGCCTTCGCCAGCTTCGCCTGAGCCTCGTCCTTGGCCGTCTTCAGGTCCTTGGTGGTGGCGTCCAGTTCGGCCAGCTTCTGCTGAGCCTCGGCCTTCTCCTGGTCGAGCTTCCCCTGTTCGTTTTTGAGTGCCTTGAGCGCGTCGGCCTGCGTGATACCGACCTGCTGAACCGAGTCGGCCCTGGAGAGGAAGGCGTCCGGCGAGCTGGAGAGCATCAGCTGCACGGTCGGGGATATCCCGCCGTTGCGGTACTGCTCGGCCGCTATCTCGGCGAGCCCGCTCTGCACGGTGCTCACCTGCGCCTGCTGGCGCGCCATCTGGTCCTGCAGGTCGTTGGCCTGCTTCTGCAGGGTCTGCTGCTTCTCGGTGGCCGCGTTGTATTTCTCGGTGGCGACCTCAGTCTGCTGGTAGAGCTGGTCGACCTGGGTCTTGACCTCGTCCTTGGTCGGCTTCGGGTCGGCGTGTGCACCGGCCTGGGAGGAGATGGCGACCGCGGTCGCGGCTGCTGCTGTCACGATCGAGACACGGGTACGGCCTGCGGGCTTGGGACGACGGTGTGACGCCACGAAGGGAAACTCCTTCACAGGAAGGGGAACTTGTCGAGCGGTTGCCGCGCAGCGGCCGGTGAACAGCGAGACGAGGTATCCGCTGACGAACGAGGGGGGGATCTGCGATCAACCGGTAGGCGGTCCGATCACCCGGTGCGTCGCACCGCACCACGACCGTGGAGCAGCACCGGTGGAGCGTGCCGGCACGAACTCCTCGAACAGCGCTTCTCTTTCGCTCTGCCGCACGCTGTGCCTCCGGTTCCGGTGCGGGGAGGGTTCTCCACCGCACCGTCTAACCACGTGACGGCCGGTGACGGGGTTTTAGTCGCGTGCTGTGGCGGTTGTCACACCGGGGGCGGCTCCGGCTGATGCCGTCGCACCGGGCAGCACTGGTCGGGTGTCCGGCGTGTCCGCGATGAAAAATGTGGATCCGGGGTGCAACGCGAGAGGCCGTTCGCGCCGTTTAAGGAAGTGAGGTGCTCCACCGCGGACGCCCAACTCGTTTTATGGGAGTTTTCTTGAGGATCCGTCATCTCGGCCTTGCCGCCGCCAGCGTGGCCAGTGCAACCCTCACCCTGACCGCGTTCGGCGCCACCGCCGCGTCGGCTGCCCCGCAGGCCACCCGCGCGGGCAGCGCTGTCTCGGCGGCCCCGTCGGCGGCCGACTGCGGGGGCAACCCGTACCATCTGCGGGTCCTGCAGGCCATCGACGCCAGCCCCTCCGGCAAGTCACTGACCGCCCAGAACACCAAGTACTCCTGCGGCGACGACGACGGCTACTTCACCCCGGTGGGGAAGCCCAGGAAGTTCGCCTTCGCACCCGGCGCCAAGGCCACCCTGCTCAACGGCATCCACTCGCAGAAGGTCAGCCTGACCGACCTCCTCCAGCGCGTCCACGCCTGCAAGACCAACAGCCACGCCGTCAACTGGCCCGCCTCCTGCAACAGCCAGTACGTGATCACGGTCAACAAGGCCGGCGCGATCACCACCATCGCCCAGCGCTACCACCCCTGATCCACCCATCCCTCCGGGTGCCGGCCGACCCCGGTCGGCACCCCGGGTGGAGAGCACGTGAGCGGAAGCGGCGGCCCGTCGGCATGGCGGACCGCCGCTTCGGCTCCGGCCGTCAACCGGAAGAGGGTCGAGCGGATCATGCGCGAGCGCGACAGCCGCGGCATCACCCGCCGTCGGCGCCGCCACCTGACGAGGCAGGGCTCCAAGGCCGCCCCGGCCCCGGACCTGGTCGGCCGCGACTTCACCGCTGCTCGGCCCGGCACGAAACTCGTCGGCGGCATCACGTATCTTCCGACGATCGAGGGCTGGTGGTACCTGGCCACGGTCATCGACCTGGCCACCCGCGAGGTGATCGGGTACGCGATGGCGGATCACCACCGGGCCGAACTGGTCGGGGCGAACTGGTCGCTGACGTCCTGCGCATGGCGGCCGGCCGTGGCGGTCTGCAGCCGGGCTGCATCATGCACACCGACCGCGGAAGCGACTACGCGAGTGGTGAATTCCGCAGGGAGATAAGGAAGTTGAACCTGAGGCAGAGCATGGGAAGAACGGGCATCGGTTACGATAACGCCGCAGCCGAGAGCTTCTTCGGACTGCTCAAAGCGGAGATCGGCACCACGATCTGGGAGAGCCGCGAGGCCGCCCGCGCTGAACCGAAGACGAACTTCGCCCCCGACTCACCCATCCGCACGTGAACCCAGTACCCGACCAAGGCGGCGTGACCAGCCCTTAGGACGCCCCTCGCTCGCCAACCACGGGTGATAGTGCGTACGTCCCAGGACGTCCCCGCTGTGCGCCGCTGCCACGGCACCAACCACCGGCGTGGAAAGGAGCGTGAGAAGCATCGGTCCGTAGCCGCCGTCGGAGGCGACTGCCACAATGACGGTTTCACCGAGGTATATCGTGCCCGCGACACAGCCGGCGAGCAGCCCCCGCAACGGAGCCCGGGCGGCAAGCCACTCGGGTGAGAGCGCAAGCGCCGCACCGGTTACCGCACCGAGCAGAACACCAACCCCCAGGCTCCCGCCCACGACGACAATGCCCCGTATGAGAGCTGCCAGGACATCGTGGTGCAGTCCCATGCAGAGCCACATCACCGCACCCACGAGCCCCACCGAGCCGAACACTGTCGCTAGCACGGATCCGATCCGCACTCCGAGCCGGACGCCCCGTCTGACTACAGCCCCAACCACCACGCACCCCCAGCTTGGCCACCTGTCACCCTACTTGTCGCTCAACGGGGTCAGACATCAAGGAACGTCATCTTCGCGGCAGGCCGCTCGCAGGCCGGTCGGGACGGCAGATCAACTACCCGGTCAGGATCCGAGCAGAGCCACCAGCTACAGCGAGCCGGTGGTTGGCTCCGGACCGGCCACCACCGCACTGTCGTTCGCCCAGCTGGCCGACTGAGGCGAGGCGGCCGCACTGGGCGGGTGGACATCACTCCAACGCAGCCGCCTTGCGCAGCAGCACTGACCGCTCGCGGGCGTTGCGGCACAGCCGGGCGGCGAGCTCCAGCTCGGCCCGGGCCTCGGCGGTCCGGCCGAGCCGGACCAGCAGTTCGCCGCGCACGCTCGGGAGCAGGTACGACCCCGATAGGCGGCCGGAGGCGGCCAGTTCGTCGACCATGCACAGCGCCTGCTGCGGTCCGCTCGTCATCGCGACGGCCACGGCCCGGTTGAGCTCGACAACGGGTGAGGGGGCCACGCGGCCGAGCGCCTCATAGAGGAGCACGACACGCTCCCAGTCGGTCTCACGTGGCATTTCCGCAACTGGGCCCGCATCACCCTCGCCCTCCAGGACGAGCCCGACACCAAGCCCGACCGGGACATCGACATCCGCTTGCTGCGCTGGATCCTCTACAACCTCAACGGCACCACCAGCGACCCGTCCGGCTGGCTGCAGAACCTGCCCGATCCCGACGACGAGGGCCCGCCCACGGACAGCTGAACCCGTCCGGCTCCGGACCCTGCGCGGCTGGCCCGCGGAAGCACCCCCGCAGCCGAAACGGTGCAACGGGCTCGGGCGCACGAGTCTTGCGCCGCAAGCCTGTTCAGGCCCGGACTGTCAGCGGCGTGCCGTGGCATCCCGCCATGCACTCCGATTCCCGCACGATCGCAGACCTACCAGGAGATCCGGCACGCCTGTTCGTCTCCTATGACCACGGTCACGCGGTTCGGCCGTGGGAGTTCGAGGACACCCTCGAGGGCTGGCACGTGTCCGTCACGTTCGGTGCCCCGGGCGAGGAGGACGACGTCGAGGTCCTCGCTGCGCTGCGCTGCGACGCCGCCGCCTCCGCGCGCTCACGCGCGGCGGCGACGGCGTCGGGCAGACCGGTGGTGACGAACGTCCAATCGAGGTCGGTGAGTCGCACAGACTCCGGCGGCGAGCTCGTCACGACGACGAACGCGGGCTTGCCGACCTCGCCGGCGCCGTAGCCGGTGTCGTCGTTCCGGCCTTTCGGCCCGTCGACCACGTCGAAGAGCCGGCGGCCGAGGACGACGGCGCCCGAGCGGGCGGTCGACTCGCGCAGGACCCGGCGGTCGTCGGGGTCGTCGGAAAACGCCCAGGTGTGCAGGGCCTCGCCGCCGATGCCCAGACCGTTGTCTGGGCCGGGGTCAGGCCCGGTGACGAAGCCGTCGAGGGAGACCGAGATGTCCGCGATGATTCGAGTCAACGTGCTTGCCATGGCTTGCGTCCTCTCCGTCACGTCCATGCCGGACGCGTGCTTGTTACTTGGGATCGGGGACCGGCACGAGCAGCTCGGGCCCGTTGTTACGGACGCTGTTGACGGCGGTGGAAACCGGCCGGACGGTGAGGTTGCCGTCGGCGGGGGTGTGGAGCAGCTGGCGGAGTTCGCCGGGGTCGTTGTGTTCGGGGTTGAGCCAGGCGTCGAAGTCGCCGCTGTCGATCGCCAGGGGCATGCGGTCGTGGACTCGTCCTGCGGCGTCGGTCGCCTGGGTGGTGATGATCGTGGTCGTGGTGAGCCAGGCGTGCGGGTCGTCGTCTGGGCGGGTGGGGTCGCGCCAGAACTCGTACAGCCCTGCCATCGCCAGCAGGCTGCCGCTGGCCGGAGCGATGAAGTAGGGCTGCTTGAAGCCCTTCTTCCCTTCCGCAGCGGCGATCGCGACCCACTCGTAGTAGCCGTCGGCCGGAAGCAGGCACCGTCGGGTGGCGAAGGCCTTGCGGAAGGCGGGCTTCTCGTGGACGGTCTCGGCCCTCGCGTTGATCATCCGTGCGCCGACGCCCGGGTCCTTCGCCCAGGAAGGCACCAGCCCCCAGCGAAGGGGCCGCAGTTGGCGGGCGAGCTCCCCGGTGTCGCGGTCCAGGCGTTCCAGGACTGCCCACACCGGGTCAGTTGGGGCGGTGTTCCAGCTGGGGGAGAGGGTCTCCTCCGGGTCCCAGCGGGTCACACCGAACAGTGAGACGAGGTCCTCGGGCTTGCTGGTGGAGACGAAGCGACCGCACATGACCCCAGCCTGCCACCCGGTGGGGGTGCGGCTCAGTGGTAGCGGTGCTCCTGCGGTGCGAGCCGGGGGCCGAACCGGGGAGCCCGGGCGCCCGCCAGTCCTATGAGACGGCAGACCCGGTGCCGGTTCCCGGCGTAGGGCGCCGGGAGTTCCAGCATCTGCTCGTCGGAGCTGCGCGCCCGGCCGGCCAATGCCCAGCCGACGACGTGCTTCAGGCGTCGCAGCGCCAGGTCCACCCGGGGGCGCGGGGCCGGGCCCGATCACCTGCGGCGACGAGCTTTTGGATCGCCTGCACGAACTCAACTGTGGTCTGACTTCATCGCCTCGGTCGGCCGCGGCGGGGACGCCATGCGCCTGGATGTGGGCTGCGTTCTGGCCTGCTGGCGGAGGCTGACGATCTCAGCTTCAAGATCAGCGGTGCGCTTCTCGGCGAATCGGAGGTTGGCCCCGGCTATTCAGCGGAATATGGTGAGTTGACGCCTCGACAGCAGAAAGGTGTCGCTGACCTGCGAGGATACGAGTGTCGAGGTCGTTTCCGGTGCAGGAGTCAGGCCACCTTTCCGGTGAGCGAGCGTACAGGGTGGGACCGGGGTACGGGTCACTTGATCGACGTGATCCAGTCGTCGACGGTGACGACGTCGGCCTGCAGGGGGAAGACCTTCTCGGTGAGCACCCGGTGCACCTCGGCGTCGGCGTCGAGGCAGGCGTCCGCCAGTACGGTGAGGCGGAAGTCCAGGTCGGAGGCTTGACGCAGGGTGGACAGGACGACGCCGCTGGTGGCGATGCCGGTGAGGACCAGCCCGTCGATCTCGCGGGCGCGCAAGAGCAGGTCGAGGTCGCTGCCCACGAAGGCGCTGACACGCGTCCTCGTCACGACGAGATCGGCGGGCCGCGGCGCGATGTCCGGGTGGATCTCGGCGCCGGGGTCCTCGTCGGTGAACCAGACACCGTCGCCGAGCCCACGGAGCATCTTGTTGCGCGCGCTGGCCTCAGGGTGCCCGGCGCGGAATCGGACGACCACGTAGATCACCGGCATCTCCCCGGCGCGGGCCGCCTCGATCGCACCGCGCAGGCGTGCCAGATATCCGGCACCCTCGCCGAAGCGGTCCACGATGCCCCGCTGGACGTCCATCACAAGGAGGGCGTTCTGCGCCATTCTTTCCGTCCTCTCATCGCGTCGGCCGGTCCGGTTTCCTGACCGGCCTTCTGGTAGCGGCCGCGCAGAGCCGAGGCGCACGCGGCGACGAGGGCCGTCACCGTTGCCGTACCGAAGGCGGTGCCAGCCCGTGGTGGAACCGTCCGGAGACGAGTTCGGGGAAGACTGCGCACCCGCCCAGCCTTGCCTCCAAGCTCTCCTCCGATGCTGCGCCCCTGCTCTGTGTCCGCGTCTCTCGCGCTGAGCACGATGGTTGTCACCGGTTGGGCGCCGTTGTTGTCACCAACCCAGAGGCTGGCCGCGCTGATTAGGTGTGCCGGGACACGGTAGTTGGAACTGCGGGTGCCCCTGTGAACTCAGGCGGTTGATTGACAATGAAGTCAAACGGCTGCTTGAGTTCACGGCATGGCAACGGAAAAGGCGGACCTGCGTCGAGAGGCCGGTCAGCGCACGCGGGACGGCTTGCTCGCGGCCACTCTGGAGCTGCTGGCACAGCGGGGCCAGGAGGGCCTGACGCTCCGCGAGATCACGGAGAGTGCCGGGGCCAACGTGGCTGCCGTCAGCTACCACTTCGGATCGTTGAAGGCGCTGTGTGACACGGCGATCGAGCACGCGCTGGAGCGATACCTGGACGCGCAGATCGAGGCGCTGGGTTCCCTGAGCGGTGGGGTGACCCTGGAGGAGTTGGCCGCGGCGTTCGCCCGGCCGATGGTGGGCGCGCTCGCCGCGGGCGGGCAGGACCTGGCGGTCATGCGGACCGTGGCCCGTGTCGGCATCGATCCGCCGCAGGGGTGGGATCGTTTGGCCGGCAAGTTCGAGCGGACCCGTCAGGACGCCCTGCGGGTGTTGACGGTGGCCCTTCCCGAGGTCGACGAGCAGGAGTTGGTCTTCCGCACGCGGTGCGCGGCCGGAATGCTGAACTGGCTGGTGCTGGCGCCCATTGGTGTCGAGTTGGCCGCCGAGTCCGCCGAGCGGATCGAGCGGCTGCTGGTCCCCGTGCTGGCCGGGGCGTTCCAGGGAGCCCCGAGCCTCGGCTGACCAGGCCGAACGCCACAACGTCCGAACAATTCAAACGACTGCTTGACAAGAGGCTCCCGTTTGGTGATGCTTTCAAGCAAGCATTTGATTTGCTTCGTTGAAGGGGAGAGGGTGCAATGACGACCGACGCAGAAGCTGTGGTCCGCGCCGCCTACCAGGCGGCCGAGGGCAGCACCATGGACGTGCAGGGATTCATCGACCTGTTCGCCGAGGACGGCGTGTTCAACAACGTCGTCGCCGGGGAGACCTACCGCGGTGAGCACCTGGGCGACCTGGTCGTCTTCATGGGCAAGCTGGCGCCCGACGTCCACCGCGAGCTCCACCGGTTGCACGTTCTGGGCAACATCGTCGCCGTCGAGCTGTCGATCCGGGGGACCTTCACCGGGCCGTTCGAGACGCCCGCCGGCGTCATCCAGCCGACCGGCGCCAAGCTCGACATCCCGACCGCCGACTTCTGGTACATCGAGGACGGCAAGATCAAGGAGTTCAACTGCTACGTCGGCCTCAGCGTCATGCTCGCCCAGCTGGGAGTACAGCCGGACTTCGCCTCGGCCGTCACGGCATCGACCGCCGCGGCGAGCTGAACTGCCCGACCGAACGGGACGAAGGTGTGCGCCCGGCCCGCAGGCGCGCACCCTCGTCGTCCCATCCGCACCCGCGGTGCGGGCGCCGCTGTGAAGCTGCGGGCGCTGGACGAGCTGTGGCGCCTGGAGCCGGACCGGAACAGGTCGTACCGGCGCCTGCTCGCCTACCTCGCGGCCGACGGCACCCTCACCGGCCCGGCCAACCGCACCGGCGGCGAGGCGGACCCGGCGTTCCGCCCTGGCACGTGGCCGCGCAAACAGGCGGGGGCTCGCACCGACGGGAAGCTGACCGAGCAGCAGAGCGCGCTCCTGGACGCCCTGCACAACCCCGCCCCGGGCGCCTGACCACCCGCCAGTGGCTCTGTTCACTGGTTTCGACAGCAGTTGTTCAGCTCTTCGGGAGGCACGGGAACCGTGGCGTGTCCGATGTTCGTGAGAAGCGACAGCACCCGGGCTCGACGAGCTACTGGATGCTCCAGCGGTGCGGATGCTCGGGATCGTTGGGCAGGCGAAGACGTTGAGCTCACCCCAGCGGCCCACGGTGACCTCGGTGGGGGTGGCACACCGGTGCGTGGGTTGATTCTGGTCCTCCAGCGGTTTCCAGCTGCCGCTGCCGCCGTCCCACTCCGAGCTGTCGATGGTCAGCAGCAGGTGCATCGGTGTCGTGCAGGTCAGGCAGTCCATGGGGTAGGGGTCGGTCGCGTGCCAGGAGGCGAAGCCCCCCGCGCGCCAGCCGGGCGGGATGGACAAGTCGTATTGGTAGCCGAGCGGCTCGGCCGTGCTCCCATTCGCTGACTGCTCGGCTTCCTCCTCAAGGGCTTCCTCCCAGGCGCCGATCCGGGTGCACAGTGCCTCGGGCAGAAGGCCGGCGAACGGGTAGGTGACCACCTGCTCCGGGTGCAGCAGCACACAAGGCTCGGGCACGAACCCGTCGCCCCCGACGACCGACGGCTGCTACGGCGCGGTCAGCACCTCGCCGACCTCCCGGTGGCCCCCGGAGGTACGTCGCAGGCTTTCTCTCCGGGCTGGCCGACAGCCGCCGACTCGCCGCTCGGGGCGGCGCCCGCGCTGCCCGGCGCACCGCTCATCCGCGTGAGCACGTGGAACAGGGCGGCGATGTCGCGTCCGCCGTAGCCCTGCTCACGTGCCTCGGTCAGGATCTCGTCCGTGGTGGCCGCTGCCGGCAGCGGGATGCCGAGGGCGTCGCCGGCCTGCAGGGCGAGGCGGATGTCCTTCTGCATCAGGCGTACGTCGAACCAGGCCGCCTCAGGCAGATCCAGCATGAGCGGGGCGCGTGCCTTCACGGCCGGCGAGCCGATTGCGCTGCCCGCCATTACTCCGGCCGCCAGCTTCGGGTCGATTCCCCCGTGCACGGCGAGCAGCAGGCCTTCGCTGAAGGCGAGCGTCTGCGCGCCGAGACTGATGTTGATGGCGAGCTTCAGCACCAGCCCCTGACCGTTGCCGCCGACGTGGGTGATCGTGCGGCCGAGCTGCCGCAGCAGTGGCTCGACCGTACGGAAGGTCTCCTGCGGGCCGCCGACCATGATGGCCAGGCTGCCGTCCTCGGCCGCCGGGACGCTACCGGAGACCGGGGCGTCCAGCATGCGCGCGCCGAGTGCCCGCACCCGCTCTGCCAGCTCGCGGCTGGCCCGCGGGCTGACGGTGCTCATGTCGACGTAGATCTTGCTCGGGTCAAGGCCGGCCAGAATCCCGTCCGGGCCCGAGGTAATCGTGTCGAGCGCGGCGTCGTCGGAGACCATGCTGAAGATCACGTTCGCCGCCTCGGCCACGCCGCGTGGCGTATCGCGCCACCGAAGGCCGCGCTCGACGAGCCCGGCCGCCTTCGACGCGGTGCGGTTGTTCCCGTACACCTCGTGGCCCGCGGCAACCAGGCGGCCGGCCATCCGGCCGCCCATTGCCCCGAGACCGATGAATCCGATCGCGGTCATCGTCCCTGGCCTCTCGACTCGCGTTCGCACATCTGGTCCTCGATCTCGTACACATCCTCGTCGGAAAGCTCCAACCCCGCCGCCGCGGAAGGAGGCGCTGAACCAGTTCTCATTCCAGAACCCTTGCGATCACCAGCTACGAAAATCCTGTAGGAGCCGTTGAGTCGACAGCCCCCGTTTCGTCGGCCGCGCACTGGTGGGCGGGCGCGGATGGGCAGTGAGGACGCTGCGCTCCGGCAGTGGCGCCTCATCGCGGTGCTGCCCGCTGCGTCTGGGTGCGGACTATCGCGCACTGTGATGCTATGTCACCGTCGGTTGCCATCCGGGTGGGTCGGGCGGGCCGCCCGGCTATCAGGATCTCCGGCGGGCAGCCGCATCCCGGGCATCGGTCGGGCATCACCCCCATCGGCCGTCACCGTACGGTGCGGTCGGCCGGAGGGAACCGGCCACGGTACAACGCACGGCACACGCCACCGTGTCCGTTCCGAGAGGGAAAGCATGAGTGACGGAAGGCCCCTCAGGGTGGAAGCCGGGTGGAACAGCGGGGGGTGTCCGGCCGGTCTCTTCGCGCGGCGATCGTTCCTCCAGGGCACGGCCGCAAGCGTCATCGGAGCGGCGGGCGGGAGCGTGCTGGACGGTGATGCGGCCCTCGCCGCCGTGGCGAGCGGCGACCAGGCGAGCGGTGGTGTGATCCCGTTCTACGGATACCACCAGGCCGGCATCACCACTGCGCCGCAGACGATCGGGGCGTTCGCCTCCTTCGACGTGACCGCCGCTGACCGCCGTGAACTCAGGGAGTTGTTCCGCGCGTTGACCGCGCGGGCCCGCTTCCTCACCGCGGGCGGGACGGGGCCGAAGGCACCCCCGGACGCACCGCCACCGGACAACGGCATCCTGGGGCCCGGAGTCGTGCCGGACGATCTCACCATCACCGTCGCCCTCGGTGCGTCCCTCTTCGACGACCGCTACGGTCTGGCGGCACGCAAGCCGACCCAGCTCAAGACCATGCAGCCCTTCCGCCACGACGACCTGGATCCCGCGCTGTCCCAGGGCGACCTGCTGCTGCAGGTGTGCGCCGGACACCGTGACACGACAGTGCACGCGATGCTCGACATTCTGGCCCACACCAAGGGGGCGATGAAGCAGCGCTGGCGATTCCACTGCCAGCGCAACCCGCCGCGCCCCACCGGTATCCCGCGGGACTGGTTCGGATTCAAGGACGGCATCACCAACCCGGACACCACGAACACCGCCACGATGGACAAGGTGGTCTGGGTGCAGCCGAACACCGCCGAGCCCGCCTGGACGGCGGGCGGTACCTACCAGGCGGTGCGCATCGTCCACTTCCACCTCGAAGCGTGGCAGAAAGTACCCGTTGCCCAACAGGAGCGGATCTTCGGCCGACGCAAGATCAGCGGCGCTCCCATGTACGCCGTGTCCGACGACGCCCCGGACACACTCGATCCCGTCTACACCAACGACCCGCAGGGACTGATCACCCCGCTGAACTGCCATATCCGCCTTGCCAATCCCCAGACCCCGGAGACCGCGTCGACCAGCACCATCCTGCGCCGCAGCTACGACTACGAGCGGAGTCCCGACAAGGACGGCGACCTCGACCTGGGGCACGTGTTCTGCTGCTTCCAACGCGAGCTCGACTCCTACATCGCCATGCAGACCCGGCTGGAGGACGAGACGCTGGTGCCGTACATCAGTCCGCGGGGCGGAGGCTACTTCTTCGCCCTTCCGGGCGTACGCAATGACCAGGACTACTACGCCCGCGCACTGCTGACCTGACCGCCGCTTCCGGGCCGGGCGTGCGAGAGGCGGTCCGAGTCCCAGACCCACGTTCCGTGATGTGACCAGGAGGCGAGATGCGTTTCCCCCGGCGAACCCCGACCCACACCGCCGGCCGCCGGCACAGGAAGGCCCTCCGGCCGGTACTGGGAGTCGGCATCGGGCTCCTGCTGCCCTGCGGTCTCCTCGCCGCGGGGCTCCTCCCGGTGTCGTCCCCGGCGCCCTCCGCCGCGCCGGCCCGAGGCAGCGGCCACGTGTACGTCACCAATCAGCTCGACGGCACCGTCTCCGTGATCGATGCCGGAACCGACAAGGTCGTCGCGACCGTCCCGGCCGGCAGCGCTCCCGAGGGCATCGCGATCACCCCCGACGGCAGACACGCGTACATCGCCGACAACGGATCGGCCAAGGTCTCGGTGCTGGACACCCGGACCAACAAGATCGTCGCAACCGTGCCGGTCGGCGACAAACCCAGCGGCGTCCGCCTGAGCCCGGACGGCAGGTCCCTCTACGTGGCCAACGGCGGTTCGAACAGCGTCTCCGTGCTCGACACCCGCACCAACCAGGTGACCGCGTCCATCCCGGTCGGCACCTCCCCGGTGAGCGTGGCCGTCAGCCGCGACGGTGCCACGGCATACGTCGCCAACGCGGGGTCTGACAACGTGTCGGTCATCGACACCCGTACGCATCGGGCGGTCCAGCTCCTCCCCGCAGGCCGAACCCCGGTGGGCATCGCCGTCACCCCGGGCGGCCAAACGGCCTACGTAGCCAACGAGACGGCAGCCGGCGTCTCGGTCGTAGGAATCGGCAGCCGCGCGGTTACGGCCACCGTGCCGGTCGGCGAGGGCCCGTTCGACGTGGCACTGGCACCGGACGGCTCGAGGGCTTACGTGGCTGTTCTCGGCGTGGGCAAGGTATCCGTGATCGACACCCGTAGCCACCGCGTCTCGGCGACCGTCACCGTGGGCCCCCCGGGCACCGACCCGTTCAACATGGCGGTCACCGCCGACGCGGTCTACGTCACGAACCAAGGAGCGGGCACCCTCACGGTCATCAACCCGAAGACCCTCAAGGTCGCCGCAACCGTCACGGTCGGCACCAGCCCGTACGGGGTGGCGGTGAGTCCGTAACGGCGGTCCGCTCGTGGGAGACCGTCCGGGCGGGCACTTGGGTTCCTCCACACCGCGTCCGGGGACAGCGCGGTCAGGGCGCCTTCGGGCCTGTCATCGCGGCTTCCACCGCGGCGCCGTCGGTGGGCATGGTGATCAGGAACTCGACGTCCGAAGCCGCCTCGGTCGGCGAGGACGCGACTTACGAGCCCTGGGCGGCGAGTGCTTCGGCCTTCTCCCTGGTCCGGTTCCGCACCGTTACGTCGAAGCCGGCGCGCAGAAGGTTCCGCGCGATGGGGGCTCCATGACGCCGATGCCGAGGACGGCGACTTTCGTCCTGTCGGTCTTGGCTTGCTCAGTCATCACACACTCTCCGGGGACGGGCCGGCGACCGGGGTGGCCGCGCCCGTGATGGAATCGATGCCCTTCAGGTCGGCCTCGTCGAGCGTGATGTCCGCCGCCGCGAGGCTGTCGTCGACGTGGTGGGCGCGCCGGGTGCCGACGATGGCCACGTGCACTCCGGGACGGGCCAGGGTCCATGCGATGGCCAGCTGACTGACCGTCATGTCGCGCAAGGCGGCGAACTCCTGGAGCTCACGGACGACGGAGAGGTTGCGCCGGTAGCTCTCGCCGCGGAAGACGCTGCTCTTGGCGCGCCAGTCGTCGGCGGGGAAGGCGGTGTCCTTGCTGAGGGTGCCGGTGAGCAGGCCGTGCGCGAGCGGGCCGTAGACCAGCACACCGATGTCGTGCTGCCGGGTGTAGGGCAGGACCGCGTCCTCGATCTCGCGGCGGAAGAGGTGGTACGGCGGTTGCAGCGTTTCCACCGGCAGGGTCCGGGAGAACTCGGCCATCTGCTCGGCGTCGTAGTTGGACACGCCGACGTGGCGGATCTTGCCGGCCTCGATCAGTTCCTTCAGTGCGCCGGCGGTCTCGGCGAACGGCACCTTCGGGTCGGGCCAGTGGACCTGGTAGAGGTCGATGTGGTCGACGCCGAGCGCGGTCAGGCTGGCGTTCACGCCCTCGCGCAGCGCCTGGGGGCTGGCGTCACGGGCGATGCCGGTGTCGGTCTCGCGCAGGCCGCCCTTGGTGGCGATCACCAGCTCGTCGCGTCGACTGCGCAGTTCGCCGCGCAGGGACTCGCCCAGGAGGCGCTCCGACGCGCCGAAACCGTAGGCCTGGGCGGTGTCGAAGAAGTTGACCCCGAGGTCGCGTGCCCGGCGGATGGCGGTCTTGGCCTCGTCTTCGGCGAAGCCGCCCCAGTCGCCGCCCAACTGCCAGGTGCCGAAGGCGATGCGGGAGACCTCAAGTCCGGTCATTCCCAGTGTGGTAGTACGCATGGTCATTCTCCCTACGAAATTGTTCGTTCCCTGTTTTCCGGGTGGGTGAGGAGATCTGTGCCGCTCCTGTCCCGTGAGGAGAGTGCTGGATGAACCTGGTCACTGGGCCCCTGTTCCGATCGTGTGTCCGATGCCGAAGACGGCTGCGGCGGCACCCACGCCCACGAGGAACTGTCGGGCGCCCATTCCAGGAGAATCGACCGGCGTTCTCCGGTGCTGGCGGCGACCAGCCCCCGGTAAAGGTCGGTGCTGCGCCGTTCCGAGTCCAGGGCCGCGCGGTACCAGGCGACTGTCTGCCGACGCGGGCGGCGCTCGTCGACGTGGATGTCGGCCTCGTGGTGTTCATGGCGTGCACTCCCGCCGTCTCCGGGGACGGTCGTTGTGAAGTCGCCCGCATCCGGTGAGTTGGCCGATGCGGGTTCCACCGGCCTGCTGAGGCTGCGGCGGCGCGTGAGCACGCCGACGGCGGCGAGCAGGGCCAGCACAAGGGCGGTGAACCACGTCGTCGCGGTCGTCACGGTCATGGAGCGGCTGGCGACGCCGAGGCCGACGGGCAGCAGGGCCGGGCCGAGGCAGGAGGCGACAGAGCGACGGCAGCGATGCCGGAGAACAGCAGCACCGAAGACCGCATACGGCAGGCGCAGTGGCACATCCAGGTACTGGGCAGCGGGCCGAGGCCCAGGCCGCCGATGTGTGGCGGCCCAGAGGGACCTTCGTAGGGTTGTTGGCGTCAGCCAACGGGCCACCGGCGCGCCGCTTGGCCCCAGCGGTCACGCGCTCGACCATCGCGTGACCGATTCGCAGTCAAGCACATAGGCCGTAGATCTGCCCGTCACTTGACGATCTCCAGCACTGCCATCATGCCCGCATCCTCGTGGTTGAGGATGTGGCAGTGCAGTACGGTCTTGCCGGTGTAGCTGTTGAAGCGGATCCGGATAACGACCTGCCCCTTGGCGGGAACGCTCACGGTGTCCTGCAGGCCGTGGCCTTGGTGGGGACTACCGTTGATGCTCATCAACTGAAAATGGTCGACGTGCACGTGGAACGAGTGTTCCTCGTTGCTGTCGTTGCGCACGGTCCACTCCTCGACCGTGTTCAGCTTGGACCGGATGTCCACCCGGTTCATGTCGAACTGCTTGCCGTTGATGTAGTACTGGCTGCCGGCCGTGTTCTCGGAGAAGACAATGGTGCGCCGAGCGGCGATCGTCGCGTCGCTCAGGTCCGCAGTCGGCGCGAAGGTCGAGGTGGGCAGCGCCGCCGAGTGCGCGGAGGGTCCTTCGGAGACCAGGGTGGCCAGGGTCGCCTGCGGGAACTGGTTACCGGCCGGCCCGGTGTTGTACGCGAGCGTCTCCAACTGGTTATGGCCAGCCGGTCCGCCTTGTACGAGCACGTCGAAGCGGGCGCCCGCCGCGAGGAGGAGCGAGTCGGCCGTCCAGATCCGGTCAACGGGAGTGCCGTCGTGGGCGATCACATGGAACTGCTGTCCTTGCAGGTGGACGTTGTAGTAGATGTTGGCGCTGACGTTGGCCAGCCGCCACAGCTGGGTCTCACCCGGCTGGATGCGGATGGTCGGGTTCAGCTGGCCATTGACCGTCCGGTTGGTGGGATCGCCGATGTGCAGGTTTTGGGTCTTGACCGCGTCACCCTGGACCTGGAAGTCCTTGAGCGCGATGACGTGCTCGGTGATGTGGCGCAGGTCCGCCGGCAGGTACTGCTGCAGCCCGTCGACAATGAGGACGCCCGACATGCCGCCGGCGACCTGCGGCGCGGACATCGGGTGCGCATGCGAGTGGTACCAGTAGGTGCCGGGCCGGAGCGTTTTCGGGAACTGGTACGCGTAGTGGAACGTCCCGCCGGGATCAATGTGGATGAAGATGTTGTCGGCGTTGCCGCTCGGCGACACATGGAGTCCGTGGACATGCAGGTTGGTGTACTCGTCCAGCGTGTTCTTCATCGTCAGGTCCAGCTTGTCCCCCGGCTGGATCCGCAGCGTGGGTGGCATGTAGTGGCCGTTGTAGGTGAGGGCCCACAGCTTGCGGCCGCCGACGTCCACCTGCCGCCTTTCCACGACGAGTTCAACCCGCAGGACCCCGTCGTGGCTCACCATCTGCGCCGGCTCCTGCAGCGGGGAGCCTTCCGCAACCGACGTCGCCTGCAACGGGGCATCTTCTGCAACCGACGTCGCCTGCGGAGCGGAAGACGACTGCAAGGGCGATGGTGACCCCGAAGGCGACCGGCCACCGGCGCAGCCGCTCATCAGAGTGACGATGGCAACGATCACGGTAATGGCAAGGCAGGGCAGCTTGGACCGAGACCGCATCACATCTCCACTCTGGACACCCACTCCACGCGCAGCTCACCATCAGCAAGCACTTGGTGCCAACACGTGCGCCACCGGGGCGGACCGTTCGTGCGACACGGCCATCCCGGGAGTGTCCAATTAACGGCGCTGTCGCGTAATCGGTGGTGACTGAGTGTATTCAGGCGAGGAGGATGCGGTGGCGGAGGAGGCGGAATCCGGCTCGGCCGTGCATCTGCCGCATGATCTTCTCGGTTCGGGTGTCGACGCCTTCGGCGCGGCCGTTGTGGTGGGGCAGGGTGAGGCCGGCGTCGACGGCGGCGCGGTCGTGTTCGAGGCCGCGAGTGAAGGAGTGCAGGTGGGGAAGGCCGGCGGCGCGTGCGGCGGTCCACTCGGTGAGGCGGGTGTCGTTGCCGGGAGCGGGGGTGAGGAGTTCGGCGAATGAGTGGACGAGCCACGCGAGTTCGGTCATCTCGGGGCACGCGGCGGTGAGCGTCCGCAGGAGCTCGGCGTCCTTGTCCCGCAGCCGGTCGGGCCGGGTGAGCATCAGGCGGGCGAGGCGGCGCGGGGCTGATCACGGCCTCGCCGTAGGAGCCGGAGCCGTCCCGGCACAACGGTGGATCACCCGCTGTGCCAGGGTGAGCCGGATGGCTCGCCTGGGGGAGAGGATCTACCAAGTGACTGACATGACGACCGAGGCCATAGAGACCGCTGCTGCGGAGGCCGTTGACGACCAGTTGATCGGGATGCTGGTGGAGCGGGCTCGTGCCGGGGGCCTGCAGCAGCCCGCCCTCACCGGTCAGCTGCAAGCCGCTCGCGCGAGTCCGATCGATCAACTACCCGATCAACTGATCATCCAGCAGATCCGCCGACAGCTCGACCGACCGGACCTCTTCAACCGCCTCGACAGAGACAGTCACATCGCTCATCAGGTGCTACTTCCATGATCGGGAGTTACACCGAAGACCGTACAGACCCGGCGCCAACGGCCGTCCCCAGGTAAATTCACCCATTGAGGACAGACTGTGCCAGGCGATGGCGTCGGAACTTGTCCAGCATGCCCATCGGTCATCCGCCCTCGTTCTGTCCCGTGGATCTCGTCGGACGAGAGAGGTCATCTGTCTACGGACCTACGCACGCCTCAAGGTGGCCGCTGTTTTCGTGGGCACTGACATGCAAGGGACGGTAATGATGGTGATCAGTCGTCGTCAGTTTTCCTTTCTGGGTGCGGGAGTTGCAGCAACCACGCTTTCTGCGGCTCCGACGGTCCGGGAGGCAACCCGTAGCCACAAGCCCGCAGTACGCAATGTCGTACTCGTACACGGTGCCTACGCGGATGGCTCTTCCTGGGCGAAGGTCATCCCGTTACTGCAAGCGGCGGGAATGAACGTCATCGCGGTGCAGAACCCACTTACGTCTCTCGCTGACGATGTCGCCGCCACGAACTTCGCACTGGCTCGGCAACACGGGCCCACGGTCCTGGTCGCACACTCCTATGGCGGCACCGTCATCTCACAGACCGGGCTTGCCTCGAACGTCACTGGACTCGTCTACGTCGCCGCCCGTGCCCCGGAAGCCGGCGAAGACTTCGCCGCGCTCTCCGCGAAGTTCCCCACCCCTCCGGTCAACTCCGGGATCATCACCTCGGGCGGATTCAGGTTTCTGAGCCAGCCGGCGTTCCTCCAGGACTTCGCGAACGGCGTGCCCAGGAAGGAGGCCCTCGTGCTCTACGCGGCCCAAGGGCCGCTCTCGACCGCTCCGCCCACCACGAGCATCGCCGCCTGGCACCAGAAGCCGTCTTGGTACGCGGTCTCGAAGAACGACCGCACCATCAATCCCGAGCTTGAGCACTTCATGGCCCAGCGCATGAACGCCACAACCATCGAGGTCGACGCAGGCCACCTGTCGCTCGTGACGCACCCGGAAGTGATCAGCAGGCTCATTCTGCAAGCTGCGGCCAAAAGCTGACCCCCAATCAATCGCACCGGGTGTATGGAAGAGAACGTCACAGGCACGGGCACCTGGCGATCCCGGCCACCGCGAAGCTGGACGACTACGCGGTGGGGGGCGTGGATGCGCCGCCGGCTGGCCGCCGCCGCCGAGGAGCAGGACGCGGCGGCTGGCCGTGACCGGCAGGAGGAGCTGGAGACCACCCGCCGGGCCATGCTGGCCGCGCGCCGGCTGCGCCGCGCCCTGGCCGAGGAGGCCGGCCCTGCCTGGACCGGCTCCCCCGCGCGGGGGAGCCGGTCCCTCCTCGCGGCGGACGTCCGGACACCGGCTGACTGCGATCTTTGAGGCAGCGGAGGGCGAACACCCGCCGTCGCCACCTCCACCGACCCACTCGAGGAACAACTATGCGAAAGCTCATCGCCGGCATCGCGCTCACCGCCGCCGTGACCGCCGTCACCACCACCGCAGCCTCAGCGGCTCCGGCCGCCGAAACCACCCGCCATCAGAGCCTGCACACCTGGACCCTCCTCAACGACCGCGGCCCGGGCCCCACGCCGCCCGGCGAGCGGCTCACCGCCCGGGTCGACGCCCGTACCACCACCGGCCACGAGGCCCGCGGGCATGCCACCATCCAGCACGTGTTCCCGGGGGGCAGTGTCGTGCGGGCCGAGATGAGCATCGACTGCCTCACCACCGACGGCGCCGCCGTCACCGTGACCGGGCCCATCGACTCGCTCCACTTCACCGTCCCCGCAGGCCAGACTCCGCCGGACGCGGCGCCGAGCACCTGGCACCCCGAGACCGGTCTCACCTTCTACCCCTCCGACGAACACGGCGAGCGCCGGGTCGGCTGGGCGGGCGCCAACGCCCTGGACTACAGCGCCCCGGCCAAGGCCACCAAGTGCATGCCCACCGAGCCCGACACCTGGGTCATCCAGGGCGGCTTCACCCTCCGTCGGTGACAGGGGTCGTCAGCACCGTCGACACCTCAGTGGAGTGCTGTCGATTACCGCCGTGTGATGGGTCAGGCCGTGGGTGTCGACTCCGCCGGTGATCTCCCGGGCGTCGTGCGTCATGCTGGTCATGTCCGTCCTTGCGAGTCCGTTCCGAGGGCGGCACGCGCCGGTCGGGCGGGTGGACAAGACAGTGACGGGGCTTCTGAACCAAGCTCCTATAAAGTCACAGCGCCCGTCCCGCCGCGTGCGTGGTGATGCCCCGGCGGGCCGACGAATCCCAAACAGGACAGTCGAGACGTCAGTCAGGCGGAGGGTCAGACCCGCCGGCAACATCACCACGTCACATCCTCACTGTCAGGCGTGGTTGACGGGTTCGGACGGTGTGCGGGCGAGGACGTCGTCCCACACGCGGCCGCCGTCGGCCCAGGTCTGGAGCCAGCGCCGCAGTGGTGTGGAGTGGCGCAGGCCGTCGTGGGGGTTTTCGCCCCAGTCGGCTTCCCAGCCGTCGGTGTCGTAGAGCAGGACGGGGTTGTCGACGGCGGTCAGGATCCGCACAGTCTTGTGAGCTGCGGGATGTCCGTGTTGATGTCCGCGATCACCTGGTTGGGATCACTGCTGACCATGCCGGTCAACCGGAAACTCAGTTCTTGGAACTCGGCGGCCAGACGGCTGATCGTTGAGCCGACCATTCCTTCCGCGTCCAGGACCGCGCCCATCAGATCGAGGTGGGCCTGGTTGGCCGCGGCTGCCTGGCTGCTGGGGGTGGCCCCGGCGTTTCGGCGGTATGCAGCCAGTGCCGCCTCCGCCTTGTCGCAGCCACCGGGCCGGACCGCCGACAACGGTGGGGCGGGCACTGGTGTCGTAGGCCGGGTGGTGATCGGGTCCGGCGTCGGTGGGGCCGGGGTGGTGGCCACTGGGCCGACCGGGAGTGGCTGCGGCATGTCCGGTGGTGCCAGGTAGGCGACCAGCGCCACGATGGCGGCCACCGCGCCCGCCACCGACCCCACCGCTGCCCAGTCCAGGCGCGGGGCACGTCGGCCGCCCGGCGCAGGTGGCTGCGCGGGCGGCTGCGCCGATTGACTCTCCGTCATGCACTCATCGTGGTGCGCTTGCCGAGCCTCGTCCACGATGCCGCCCGCTGATCTTCCTGAACACGAATTCGCCCTTACTGATCGTTTCAGAACGAGATGAGCCCGGGTCTTACGGTTGGCGATCTTGGTCGACGGAGGTGTCCCGCGTGCGCGCCGGCAGGGGCTATGTCGGTCGACACTGCGTGACGACCTGGCTAGGGTCGCGGGCGTGACGATCAAGTTGAACGATGCCGCCCGCAGGCTTCTTGACGATGTGAATCCCGCGGTGCTGGCCACCGTGAACCCCGACGGCAGCCCGCAGACCTCGGTGGTCTGGGTCGCCCGGGACGGCGACGACCTGCTGCTCTCCTCGGCAGCCGGCCGCCGCAAGGTCACCAACGTGGAGCGCGACGCGCGGGTCAGCCTGACGGTCTACGACAGGGCCGACCCGCTGCGATACCTGGAGGTGCGCGGTACCGCGACCGTGGCCGAGGACCTGGGCCGGAAGCTGGCCGTCGCACTGGCCGAGCAGTACGAGGGGCCCGGCGCGGGCGAGGAGTACCTGGAACTGCCGCCGGAGGTGGTGCGGGTGGTCGTCAGGATCACCCCGCAGCGGCTGGTCGGCACCTTCGCCGACTGACTGATCGTTTCAAAGCGAGCTGAGCCCGTGATCTTGTGCCTGGCGATCTTGGTCGGCAGGCTGTGCGGGTGGGCGCTGATCCTGTTCCGGACGAGCTGTGGGAGCGCGTGGCTCCGCTGTTGCCGCCCGTTCCCGAGCGCCGTCGTCGCTACCCCGGACGTCTGCGTGTTCCGGACCGGGCCGCTCGCTGGCGTGATGCAGCTCGGCCAGCAGGAGGTCGGCAGCCATGCAGAGGAACTGGACCGGTGGACCGAACTCGCTCTCGCGAGGCCAGCCACTCGTCGGCAGTAATCTCACCGAGGCCCGAACAAGACCAGGCAGCAAGGAACCGCCAGCCACCGAGGTCTCCTGACAAGCGGTCAAGATCACCTGTCAGGAGACAGCCTGGCTGGGGCTGAGTGTGACGTACTGAGGATGCGCCATCGCTGCTTGAGCTCGGCGGCCGTGCGCTCGCCCCGACCACGTGGGCGGCCGCGCTGCCCACCGGCGACGACGAGGTCCGCAGGAGCGGACCTCGTGGCAGGCAGGCGCGATCACCACCTTGCTGTGGGCAGCCGTTCGGTGGCCCGGGCAGGCAGAACAGCGATCGAAGGGGTGGGGCCTGTCGGCCCCGCCCCTTCTCCGTCCCCGGCCGACGTCCGGCCCACAGCTCCGTCCAGCCGCATGGCCGCCCGCCGGAGCTGCTGAGCGGGTGCCAGATGGGTGCGGCCGGCCCGAGTTTGCTCCAGGTCCTCGTGCGGGCGGCGTCGGACCCGTGGCAGCACCCACCTGCTGCGCCTGGGGCGCTGGCTGCGCCGGGACGGGGTCTGTCCAGCCAACGTGTAACTCGGCTGGTGTGAGTTAACGGCGGCCGATGGAGAGTCGGCCGTCGAAGGCGATGTCGAAGGCGATGTCGAAGGCCTGGAGTGCGGGCTTCCCGCGACCGGCCCACCAAGCCGAGACGGCCCGCCGGGGAGGCCGACGGACCGTCAAGAATGATCGAGACTAGAAGGCCGCGAAGACTGATAAATCACCCGATTTATGTCAGTATGCTCATGGATCAACACAAAGAGTAGTTGACATCTGGCATACAGACATGGAGAGGTCGCAATGGAGCGCACCAGAGTCCTCACCCTCGCAGGCGTCGTCGTCGCACTGCTCACCGTCGGCCTGACGTCGGCAGCCGACGGCAACGCCGCGGAACCCACCGGCCAGAACCAGGCGACCCCCATCACCGCCAAGGCGGGAGGCAAGGGCGACCTGGCGGCAGCCGCCGCCGCTGCCTCGCCACGTGCCTTCGGTACGAGCGTCTCCGTGGCGCCCGGTACGAACGGCTTCGCCTCGGTCAGCTGCCCGGCTGGCGGCTCTCCGCTCAGTGGCGGCGGGACCACCAGCGGCATCCACATCTTCTTCACCGACTCCTTCGCCTCCGGGAGCAGCTGGATCATCCGGGGCACCAACACCGGTACGGTGAACGAGAATCTGACGGCGTACGTTCTGTGCACCAACCCCTGACCGGGGCTGCCACGGCGCTCCGGCAAGGCCCGTCAGCGCCGTGGTCCCGGCCTGCCGTTCGACTTGTCTGCCGTCCAGCCATGCAGCTCCTACAGGCCGTCAAGCGGCCAGGAGGAGCGGTTGCGGCGTGGCGTGTGGGCTGGTGAGGTGCTTGTGGATCTCGCGGGCGATGAACAGTTCGATGTATCGGAGGATGTCCTTTTCGGACAGGTCTTCGGCGGTTCGTCGGATGACGTAGTCCTGAACTCTTGCAGTCTGACGAGGCCTTCGACCTCAAGGAGATACAGGTTCGAAGTCCGCGGGGGTTGGGCCCGACCTGTGAGGTGTGAGGCGAAAATGGGACCGCGCCGCGCTCCCGGCAGGGGCCGGTTAGAACGGTTCGAGGGCCGGTTGGTTTCGCCCGGGCAGGGCGGTCAGCTTCTCATCAGCCCGTTCGGGGCCGGTGTCCGCCCTGCACACCGCCGCGGCCGACAGTCGAGCCGGACTGCGCTGCAGACGCAGCCAACGGATGTAGATCACCGGCGTGGCGGGTGGCGGGCGGCTGTGCTCCCCCGTACGAGGGAGGCGAAAGCCACGGGCGGGGGAGGCCGCCGGCCGGCAGCCGCGCCGAAACTGAAGCCATGACCAACTGTCCCTGCCCGCCCGGCCGGGACGGCTCCGACTTCCCGAGGGGTGTTGTCACGTTGGCGGCTGAGGGATGATCTTCGGGTTGGTCGTGCCGGGAGGGGTCTGTCGTGGAGAGCGTGTCGCCGTCGTACAGGGGGCACCGGTACCCGGTGGAGATCATCTCTCATGCGGTGTGGCTGTACTTCCGCTTCCCGCTGTCGTTCCGTGAGGTCGAGGAGCTTCTCCTGGCACGAGGCGTGATCGTCTCCTACGAGACGGTGCGGCGCTGGTGCCTGAAGTTCGGGCAGGCGTATGCCGGCGGACTGCGTCGCCGAAG
>NZ_JARZAJ010000068.1 GCF_029892105.1 Kitasatospora sp. GP82
GGAACGGCCGACCACTCGATCGCGCCAACCAAAGTCACCTCGCCAGACTCCAACTCAGCCTCGCAGCATGAAAGTTGAAATTAGCCACCAAGATCGAGCAACCTCGGAGCGGGCATCCAACTTCGCGTGCAGCGGGCGATCCGCGACCGGTTCGCGGGCAGGCTCCCGGTGGGAAGCGCGGTGTGTGTTCCGTCCGGGGCGATCAACCCGAAGTTCCTGATCTCGGCGCCGACGATGGAAGAGTCCTCACTGAACGTGAGTGAGACCCTGAACGTGGCCCTGGCGTGCGTCGCCGCGTTCCAGGCGGTCCACCGGCAGAACAAGGAGGCGCCAGGCAGCATCGAGTCGGTGGCGCTGGTCGGCATGGGCGCCCGAACCGGCCGGGTGCCGGCTCGGGTCTGTGCCAACCTGATGTGGACGGGCTACACGTTGTTCAACGACCACTGCTTCGAGGACTATGACGACCTGCGCAGCACGATCATTGCGCAGCTCGACGACATCGAGAACGCGCCCGCCGGGAAGCGGGTACGCATCGCGCCGCCCGCGCGCCGCACCTCCCGTCGCTGACCGAGGCCTTCTCGGAAGTGCACGCTCGCGACGATCGGCGCCAGGCGGATCCGGCAGTCTTCTGAAACCGCACCTCAGCGCGCCTCTTCTTGCTTGCCGATCTCCGCCGGCAGCCCCGTCACACAGATGGACCGGCCCTCCCGCGGGCTTGGCGGGAGGGCCGGTCCGTCGGGTGCGGCGGGTCAGCCGGCCGCGGGGATGGCGTCGGAGTCCTCGGCGGGCTCCGCCGCGGGCCCGGCCGACGGCTGGCCGGTGGGCGGCATGTGGCGGAGCAGGGCGGTCACCAGGACGGCGGTGGCGAGCAGCAGGGCGCCCGCGACGGTGACCACGGTGTGGAGTTCGGTGGTGAAGGCTTCCCGAGCCGGTGCGAGGAGCGTGTCCGCGACCTGGCCGGGAAGAGCAAGGGCGGCGTCCTTGGCACCGGTGAGGGAGTCCTTCGCCGCCCGGGCGGCATCCGCGGGCAGGCCGTCGGGCATGCTGATGCTGCCGCGGTAGACGGCGGAGCCGATGCTCCCGAGGGCGGCGATGCCGAGCGCGAAGCCGAGTTGGCCGCTGGTCTCGTTGAGGGCGGCCGCGGAACCGGCCTTCTCCTGAGGGGCGGTACCGAAGACCAGGCCCATGCCGAGAGTGACGAGCGGACCGGAACCGAGGAAGACCAGGGCGAAGCCGGTGATGAGCACGGCGGGGCCGGAGTCGGCCTGCGCCCTGGTGATCACCAGCATGCCGAGCGTGCAGATCAGCAGGCCGCCGCTGATGAGGTAGGCGGGACGGTAGCGCTGACCGAGCTTGGGGGACACGATGAAGCTGACCGTGTTGGCGAGGATCGCTGGCAGCATCCACAGGCCCGCGTGGAACGGGTCGCGGTTGTACAGCAGTTGCAGCGTCTGGGTGACGAAGAACATCACCGCGCCGGTGAGCATGGTGCCGAGGAACATGCTGACCAGGGCAGCCGTGAAGGCGCGGTGGCCGAAGAGGCTCAGGTCGAGCAGGGGGTTGGGCAGGCGGCGCTGGCGGTGGACGAAGACGATGCCGAAGCCGATGCCGACCAGCAGGGCGGCGATGGGCACGGGCTGCCAGCCGTCCTTGGCGATCTCCTTCAGGCCCCAGATGGCGGGGAGGATGGCAGCGAGCGACTCCAGCACGCTGACCAGGTCGAGGCGCCCGGCATCGGGGTTGCGGTACTCGGGCAGGAAGACCGGGCCGAGCACGAGGAGCAGGACCATCGCGGGTACGCCGAGCAGGAACGCGGAACCCCACCAGAAGTGGTCGAGCATGGTGCCGCCGACCAGCGGGCCGATGATGGCTCCGGCGGAGAAGCACGCGGCCCAGATGCCGATGGCAGCACCGCGCTGCTTGGGGTCGCGGAACATGGTGGAGATCAGCGAGAGCGTACCCGGCGCGAGGGTCGCGCCGGCGATGCCGAGCAGGGCGCGCGCCGCGATCAGCATGGCGGGGCTGACGGCGTAGGCGGAGGCGATGGAGGCGAGGCCGAAGGCGCCGGCGCCGATCAGGAGAAGCCGGCGCCGCCCGATGCGGTCACCGAGCGTACCCATGGTCATCAGGAGACCGGCGAGCATGAACGGGTAGATGTCGGTGATCCACAGCTGTTGGACGCTGCTGGCACCGAGGGCGTTCGACAGGCTGGGCAGGGCGAGCAGCATGACGAAGACGTCGATGGAGACCAGCAGGGTGGGCAGGGCGAGGACGGCCAGCCCGGTCCACTCCCGCCGTCCGGCCCGGGGAGCCGGCTCGCTGGGGGTCTCGGTGTCACTCATCACAGGGTCCTTCCGGGTTGTCGAGGCAGTGGCGCCCCCGGGGGCGCCGTTTCACCTGGGACGTCGGACCCCGCGACGGGATCTCGACATCTGTCCGCGAAACGCGAGCGAAAAGCCGCGATCTGGGCTTGGATGTCGAGGACGGGCCGCCTGCGGCGACGTCTCAGGTGCACGACACCCGCCAGCGCCAGGGACCAAGGAGTGACGAGATGAAGTACATGCTGCTGATCCACATGAACCCGGTCGTCTGGGACGGCTTGTCCGAGGACGAGAAGAACGCGGTCTTCGCCGGGCACGCCACGTTCCAGCAGACCATCCGCGACTCTGGTGAGATGGTGATGACCCAGGCCCTCGCCGATCCGTCCGGCAGCGCGACCGTCCGGGTCCGCGGCGGCCTGCCCGCGGTCACCGACGGCCCGTACCTGGAGGCCAAGGAGTTCCTCGCCGGGTACTACCTGGTCGACTGCGCGTCCGAGAAGCGCGCGGTCGAGCTGGCCGGCCTGATCCCCGACGCCCAGTACACCGGCATCGAGGTCCGCCGGGTCGTCTTCGAAGCCGGCATGGAGCAGTGAGCCGATGAACCGCGACGTCCGGGTCGAGGAGCTGCTCCGCTCGCTGGCGCCGCAGGTCCTCGGCGCGGTCGTCCGCCGCTACGGGCACTTCGACGCCTGCGAGGACGCCGTCCAGGACGCCCTGCTGGCGGCCGCCGTCCAGTGGCCCGAGCAGGGCGTCCCTGGCAGTCCCCGGGCGTGGCTGATCACCGTCGCCTCCCGCCGGGTGATCGACGGCCTGCGCAGCGAGCAGGCCCGCCAGCGCCGCGAGGCCACCGTCGCCGCGCTCACCCCGGCCGACGAGACGGTGACGCCGGGCCCGGGCGAGGGGCCGAAGGCGGCCGAGCGGGATGACATGCTCACCCTGCTGTTCCTGTGCTGCCACCCCTCGCTCACGCCCGGCTCGCAGGTCGCGCTCACCCTCCGGGCCGTCGGGGGTCTGACCACGGCCCAGATCGCGCACGCCTTTCTGGTCCCCGAGGCGACCATGGCCCAGCGGATCAGCCGGGCCAAGCAGCGGATCAAGGCCACCGGGGTGCCGTTCCGGATGCCGCCGGAGAGCGAGCGCGCGGAACGCCTGGCGGTCGTGCTCCAGGTGCTCTACCTGATATTCAACGAGGGCTACGCCACCACCGGCGGCCCCGACCTCCAGCACCCCGAGCTCACCCGCGAGGCCGTCCGGCTGACCCGCGAGCTGCACCGGCTGCTGCCCGAGGAGGGCGAGATCGCGGGTCTGCTGGCGCTGATGCTGCTGACCGACGCCCGCCGGCCTGCCCGCACCCGGCCCGACGGCGCCCTCGTCCCGCTCGCCGACCAGGACCGCTCCCGCTGGGACCAGGCCGCGCTCAAGGAGGGGCTGTCGCTGATCACCGAGACCCTCCCGCGCACGGTAGCCGGTCCGTACCAGGTGCAGGCGGCGATCGCGGCCGTGCACGGCGAAGCGGCGCACTCCGAGGACACCGACTGGCCGCAGATCCTGGCCCTGTACGAACTGCTGGAGCAGCTCTCCCCCGGCCCGATGGTGACGCTCAACCACGCGGTCGCCCTGGCGATGGCCCAGGGTCCGGCGGCCGGGCTCGAACTGCTCGCGACCCTGGAGGCCGACGGCCGGCTCGCGGGCCACCACCGGCTCGCCGCCGTCCGCGCCCATCTTCTGGAGATGAGCGGCGACCTGGCGGCGGCCCGGAGCAGCTACCGGGAGGCCGCCCGGCGCACCGGCAGCCTTCCCGAGCGCCGTTATCTGGAGGCTCGCGCCGACGCGCTGAACAGCCGGTGACGGACCGTCAGTCGGCCAGGCCCTGGAGCCGCAGCAGCAGTCCTGGAACATCGGTGGCACTGATGGCGCCGGTGGCGTCGAGGGCAGCCTGCCAGACCGGATCGGAGCAGATCAGCACGGGACCGTCCGCGGGCGAGTCCGGGAGGCGGCCGTGCGAACCGCGGACCCAGGAGGGGTCCAGCGGCACCACGTTCATGGTGTGGCGCAGGCCGAGCTTCTTGCGGGCGAGCCCTAGCGCCGCCCTGGCCTTGACCAGCGGGTCCGCCGGGTCGAAGAACAGCTCGGCCGGGTCGTAGCCGGGCTTGCGGTGGATCTCGACGGACCGCGCGAAGTCGGGGGCGCGCGTGTCGTCCAGCCAGTAGTAGTAGGTGAACCAGGCTTCGGGAGCCGCCACGGCCACCAGTTCACCGGAGCGGGGATGGTCGAGGCCGTGGCGGGCCTGCTCCGCCCGGTCCAGGACCTCGGCCACGCCCGGTAGCCGGAGCAGCTGGTCGCGTACCTTCGGCAGGTCCGCCTCGTCGGAGACGTAGACGTGCGCGATCTGGTGATCGGCGACGGCGAAGGCCCGCGAGGCCCACGGGTCCAGGTACTCCATCCCGGCCTGGGTGTACACCTCCAGCCAGCCCTCCCGGCGCAGCTCGCGGTTGATGTCCACCGGGCGCCTCACCGGGGTGATGCCGTACTCGCTCAGCGCGACCACGGTCGCGCCCGCCGCCTCGGCCTGGTCCAGCAGCGGCGCCACCTCCGCGTCCACCGCCCGGGCGGCGGCCACCGCCTGCGGGGAGTCCGGGCCGAAGCGCTGCAAGTCGTAGTCCAGGTGCGGGACGTAGACCAGCAGAAGGTCGGGCCGTTCAGTGCGCAGAATCCGGCGGGCCGCGGCGACGATCCACCGGGTGGAGGCCAGCCCGGCGGTCGGCCCCCAGTACTGGAACAGCGGGAACGGCCCGAGCTCGTCGGTGAGTTGGTCGTGCAGCGCCGGTGGCCGCGTATAGCAGTCAGGCGACTTCCGGCCGTCGGCGTGGTAGACCGGCCGCGGGGTGACCAGCAGATCGGTCGAGGCGCCCATGGCGTACCACCAGCAGACGTTGGCCACCCGGTAGCCGGGACGCCGGGCACGGGCGGTCTCCCACAGCTTCGGGGCGGTCACCAGCCGGTTGTGCTGCCGCCACAGGTGGATCTCGCCGAGTTCCCGGAAGTACCAGCCGTTCCCGACGATGCCGTGCTCGGCCGGCAGCCTGCCGGTGAGCAGGGTGGACTGCACGCTGCACGTCACGGCGGGCAGGATCGTGCGCAGCGGCGCGTGGCCGCCGCGCTCGGCCAGCCGGGAGAGGTTCGGCATGTAAGGGAGCAGCCGTGGCGTCAGCCCGGCCAGGTCCAGCACGATCACCGGCTTCAACGGTTCACCCTCTCGTTCAGCAACTCGCGTGCCGCCCAGGAGAGTTCCGCGGCGATCCCGGACACGATGTCGGTCCCTCCGCCGGGCAGGACCGGCCAGGTGTACGTCTCGACCTCGAGCACCGTCCGGTCCCGGACGGCTGCCACGGCCGCGCGGAGCACCTCGGTGGTGCTGCGCAGCGGGCCCGGCGGTGCGGCGTGCAGCGGGACGTGGAAGTGCACCCGCCAGGGCCCCCGGGCGGGCAGCCGGTCCAGCGCCTCCGGCAGGTCGTCGGCCGCGAGCACCTGCCCGGAGGTGCCCAACTCCCGTACCTGGTGCAGAAAACGCGGTTCGGCGTAGTCAGCGAGCAGGCGGCGCGCCGCCGGGTCGGCGGGGTCGTCGACGTGCAGCGCCGCCGAGGCCTGGATCTTGACCACCGCGAGACCGGCCCGCCCGATCGCGGCCACCGTCCGGTCCGGGTCGGCGAACGAGACGGCCAGGTGGCAGGTGTCCAGGCAGAGGCCGACGTACTCGGGGTCCACCCGGGGGGCGAGCCAGCGCACTGCGTCCGCGACGCTGTCCAGCACGCAGCCCGGTTCCGGCTCGACGGCCAGCCGGATCGGCCGGCCGGCGCGCGCCGAGACCGTACGCAGCGCCTCGACGGTCCGCCGCAGCGCCGCCTCGGCGGCCCGGTCGGCGGCGGCGGACCAGGGACGGCGCCAGGCCAGCGGCAGGGTGGAGAGACTGCCGCTGTCGGCGTCGTCGGGCAGCAGCCCGGCCAGTACGGTCGCGCAGTCGGCGGTGTAGCGCGCCCGGGCGGGTTCGGTCCAGTCCGGGCGGTACACCGCGTGCTTGACCACCGGCTGGTGGAACCCGCCGTAGGGGAAGGCGTTCAGGGTCAGTACGGCGAGACCGCGGGCCGCCAGCTCGGCTCGTAACCGGCGGAGCAAGGCCGGGTCGGCGGCCAGTTCCGCGGCCGTCCCGGCCGCCAGCCACAGACCCAGCCCGAGCCGGTCGAAGCCGGTGCGCTCGCGGATCGGGGCCGCGAAGCCGTCCAGTTGGCGGAGGATGCCGGGCAGATCCTCCGCCGGGTGGACGTTGGTCGAGTAGCAGAGCCGGGTCATGATCCGCCCCGGAGCACCGAGTTGCCCGCGAAGGAGACCACCTCGGCGTCGGCCGAGATGTCCTCGTCGAGCATCAGGTGCCCGCTGCGGCTGTAGAAGTCGACCGGGTTCTGCCAGAGCACGGTGTCCACCTCGGCCGGGGTGAAGCCGGCCGCCAGCATCGCCTGGCCCACCCGATACGTCTTGAGCGGGTCCGAACGCCCCCAGTCGGCCGCCGAGTTGACCAGAATGCGGGCCGTGCCGTACTCCTTGAGCAGGGCGACCATCCGGTGTTCGTCCATCTTGGTGTCCGGATAGATGGAAAAGCCCAGCCAACAGCCGGAGTCGGCGACCATCGGCGCGGTGACCTCGTTGAGGTGGTCCACCAGGACGGCACCGGGGTCGGCGCCGGATTCGCGGACCACGTCGAGGGTGCGGGCGGCGCCGGCCTTCTTGTCCCGGTGCGGGGTATGCACCAGCACCGGGAGGCCGTGTTCGACCGCCAGCGCCAACTGCCGGACGAACGCCTCGTCTTCGGCCCTGGTCATCGAGTCGTAGCCGATCTCGCCGACCGCGACCACACCGTCCTTGCCGAGGTAGCGCGGCAGTACGTCCAGCACCTCGACGCAGCGGGGGTCGTTGGCCTCCTTGGGGTTGAGGGCGATCGTGCAGTTGTGGCTGATGCCGAACTGGGAGGCCCGGAAACGCTCCCAGCCGATCAGGCTGTCGAAGTAGTCGGTGAAGGAACTCAGGCCGGTGCGGGGCTGGCCGAGCCAGAAGGCGGGTTCGACCACGGCCCGGACGCCGACCGCGTGCATGTTCCGGTAGTCGTCCGTGGTGCGGGAGGTCATGTGGATGTGCGGATCGAAGATCCTCATCGGATCGAAGAACCTCATCGCCGGTCGTCCTCCGCCCGCGGCGGCACGAGTGCCATCAGCACGGTCATGCCGAGCAGTGCGCGCAGATCGGGGCTGATCTCCCGCCCCGCCGCCCGCCGCTCCTCGGCCAGGTCGCGGGCCATCCGCAGCAGCTCGGAGTCGGTGCGGGCGACCAGGTCCGCCACGGCCGACAGCGTCACACCTGCGAACAGGCACTTCACCACGCCCTGCCGCCACTGTGCCTGGTCGAGGTGCTCGGCCGCGAAGGGGCCCATCGCCGCCGCGATCAGGCGCGGATCGTTGGTGCGCAGGCCGTCGGCGACCAGCTCCAGGCCGAGCCGCACCGAGGAGTCCGGCAGCAGCGACAGCGCGCGCAGCACGCCACGCCGCTCGGCGTCGTCGCCGTGGCGGTAGAGCCGTTCGACCTCGGTCTCCAGGGCCCCGGCGGGCAGCACCTCGGCCAGCACCGCGAGCAGCCGGGCGCGGGCCTGGTCGTCGACGGTGCCGAAGACCAGCCCCTGCGGGTCGGTCTCCGGCTGGACCGGCACCCGGCCGACCGCCTGGCCGGCCAGCGGGAACTCCTTGTGGATGGCGGCGGGCCGCTCCCGGATGCGCCGTTCGGCGCCGGCCGGCCAGCCGTTCTCCGGTGCTTGAAGAATCGCCACCGAACTCCCTCCGTGGACGCCGGTGACAAGCCAGGGGTGTTCCTCTTGGTACGGCATGATCAACGGTCTCCGATCGTGGACGACAGCGGTGCACCCGTGTGCACCGGCTGAACGGAAACGGTCTTCCGGGCCTGGCGGAGTGCCGCCATGGCCTTCTGTGCGGTCTGCGGTGCGGCGTGGCTGTGCCGGGGCAGTTCGACGGCCGCGACGCCCGCGTAACCGATCTCGTCGAGGGCTGCCAGGGTGGCCACGAGGTCGAGCTGCCCCTGCCCGAACTCGAGGTGCTCGTGAACTCCCGGGAGCATGTCGTCCAGTTGGACGTTGACCAGCAGCCGGCCCGCGCGGCGGACGCAGGCGGCGGCGTCGACCGGCTCCACGGCGACGCAGTGCCCGACGTCCAGGGTGATACCGAGCAGGTCGGGCTCACCGAGCTCGCGGCGCAGGTCGAGTGCCTGGTCGAGATGCTGGACGACCATCCCGGGTTCCGGCTCCAGGCCGAGCCGGACGCCGCGGCGTTGCGTCTCGGCCAGCACCGGGCCGAGGTGTTCGATCAGCCGGCGGCGGTTGGTGTGCGGGTCCACCCCCGGCTCGCCCGCGCCGGACCAGAAGGACACGCAGTCGGCGCCGAGCGACTCGGCGATCCGGACGGCGCGCAGCAGGAAGTCGATCCGCGGCCGGGCCGACTCCGAGACCAGGGTGGGGTGATGCTTGCGGTACGGGTCGAGCAGGTAGCGCGCGCCGGTCTCGACGACGCAGCGCAGACCCAACGAGGTGAGCAGCGCGGCGAGTTGCTCGGTCTCCCGGGGCAGGTCGGGTCCGTAGGGGTCGAGGTGGTGATGGTCGAGGGTGAGGCCGACCGCGGTGTACCCGAGGTCGGCGATCACCCGCAGCGCGTCGGAAAGCCGGTGGTTGGCGAAGCCGTTGGTGCCGTAGCCGAGGGCGGGCGCGGTCATGTCGGGCTCCTCCGGGCGGAGAGGCGGCGGGCCAGCGGCAGCGCCGTCAGCACCAGTGCGGCGGCCCGCAGCGAACCGCGCCGCGCGGCCAGTCCGGCCTGCAGCGGCACCATTGCGTGGATGCCGGCCACCGTGGCGGCGCGGACGGCCGCCGCCGTGGACAGCGCGGCGTCCGCGGCGAGTTGCGACCGACCGGTGGTGCCCGCGTAGCCGAGCGCGCAGAGCCCGGCCGCCGTCCGGTGCAGGCGGGAGGGCGCTCGGCCCCCGCAGGTCAGGGCGGTGGCGACCAGGGTGGTGGTCAGCGCCAGCCGGCTGTCGGCACGGCGTCCGCCATGCACCTCGCCACGGGACAGCGCGGTCACCCCGAGGGTGTGCGCGGCCACGGCGAGGGCCGAAGTACGGGCCGCGGTCCAGTGCCCGGCGCCGGCGCCGAGCAGCACGTCCAGGGCGCGGCAGGCCGCCATGGCGACCGGCGCGGCCGGGGTCGGCTTCAGCACGGTGTTGTACGCCCAGACCGCCCCGGCGAGCGGGACGGCGACCCACAGCGCGTCGGAGCCGCCCGCGAGGGCGGCCAGCGCCAGCCCGGCGCCGCTGAGCCCGGCGGCCGCCGCGAGGGCCGGCCCCGGCGCGATCCGGCCGGACGGGATCGGGCGCTCGGGCCGCTCGCCCGCGTCGACCGCCCGGTCGGCCCAGTCGTTCAGGACCATGCCGGACCAGTACAGCGCGACCGAAGCGAGCGGCAGCGCAAGCCGCCTGCCCCGCAGCGGCCGCCCGGCCGCCGCCGCTCCGGCCACGGTGTCGCCGAGGACGGTGAGCGCGGCGGGCGCGCGTACCAGCTCGAGCCAGGAGCCCAGCGTGCCCACGGCGGGCGCGGCACTCATCGGGCCACCGCGATCCGGTCCGCCCAGGCGGCCAACTCCTGCTCCTGCCGGGCGAGTCGGTGCTCCTCGCTGCCGAGCGGGTCCTTGAAGAAGAAGGCCAGCGCGCCGAGCGGTCCGGACTGTCCGGCCGCGTGCGCGCCCGCCACCAGCCGGGCCAGGTCGAGGACCAGCGGCGCGGCCAGGGCCGAGTCGTAGCCGTCCCAGGTGAGTTGCAGGCTCATGGAGGCGCCGAGGAAGCCCTCGAAGGAGACGTAGTCCCAGGCGACCTTGCGTTCGCCGAGGTCGGGTACGTGGTCGATGTGCAGCGGTGCGGTGGCCTCCGCGCCGAGCAGGGCGGCCAGGCCCCGGGTCTTGGCCGCCAGCTTGCCCTGGGCGCGCCCTTCCCGGCCCAGATTGGCACCGTCCCCGCCGCCGAGCAGGTTGGTCCCCGACCAGGACCGGACGCGCAGGCCACGGGCGAGGAACATCGGCGCCAGCGCGCTGCGCAGCAGGGTCTCGCCGGTCTTGCCGTCGCAGCCCGCGTAGGGCAGCCCACGGCGGTCCGCCAGTTCGGTGACCGCCGGGATGCGCAGGCCGGGCGAGGGAGTGAAGTCGACGTACGGGCAGCCGGCCGAGAAGGCCGCGTAGGCGGCCAGCGCGCTGGGCGGGAGCACCGGCCGGCCGGGCTCGGCGAGGGCGCGTTCGAGGCCGTCCAGGTCGGCGTGCTCGGGCAGCGGCGTGATCGGCGGCTCGGTGGACGAGACGTTGACCACCACGACCCGGTCCAGGTCCTGGCTGCGCCGGAAGTCCACGATGTCGGAGGCGAGTTGCCCGGCCGCCTCGGCCTGGGGGCCCGAACTGCCGGCGGGGTCAAAGCGCTGGCGGATCTCCCGGTCGGCCGCCCGCAGGTCCTCGGCGACCGCCGACGGGAGCCAGCCGGGCAGCACACCGGCGTCGGCGAGGTCCTCGGCCCGCTTGGCCAGCGGGGTGGCGACGATGTCGTGGCCGCCGGTCACCAACTCGGACCAGCCGGGGAAGACCGCCGGGTCGAGGTCGAGCCGCTCGCTGACGCAGCCGGTGGCCGGGACGAGCCCGGCCCGGAACGCGGCGAGGCCGCAGACGGCCGTGGTGGCCACCGATCCCCGTGCGCCGATCAGCCACAGACCGGTTCTGCCTGCCATCGTGCAACTCCCTTTCCTCAGAGGTGAGATCCGGCAGCGTCAGCCGGTGGTCGGCCGGTCCCAGCCCTCCCAGCGCCACAGCCGTCCGGTGCCCGCCTTGGCCTCTACGCCGTGGCCGGTCATCTCGAACTCGCCGAAGTCCAGGATCAGCAGCGCGGTTTCGCCCGGTGCGAACCCGACGTCGATCGGCCGGTGCAGCTGCGGCCCGGACGGCAGGCCGCGGGTGGACCAGTCGGCCGGGTCGACCAGCAGCAGGTCGCGCCCGAGTTGTGGGCCGCCGGGCGGCAGGGTCATCGGGGCCTCGTCACCGAACAGCGTGACCACCAGCTGCCCGGCGAGCGGCGAGCGCGGCGGAGCGACGGCGAACTTGGTGGCCGCCACATGTGCCTCGAAGTTGAGTACCGGCGCCTCGGGGGGCGGGAGCTGGTCGTGGTCGGCCAGGATGAAGGTCGGCTGCGGGCCGCGCTCGGGCTTGAACACCGGGTCGGTCACCGGGACGCCGCCGACGAAGTCCGGCCAGCCGTACCAGGCACCCTCGCGCACCTCGAACAACAGGTCGGGCGCATTGCCGATCGGCCGGCTCCCCCGGTCGTCGGCGCCCTGGTCGACTGCGAGCAGCCGCCCGTCCGGGAGGAAGCGCAGCCCGAACGCGTTGCGCAGCCCCCAGGCCACCAACTCCAGGTTGCCGCCGTCGAGATCGCAGCGCATCACCGCCGAGCTGCACGGCAGCCCGGCCGGCACCCGCTGCCCGGGCGTGGTCTCGGTGCCGAACGGGACGAACGCGCCAGTGGTGGTCCGCGCGCCGGGACGGCCGGCCAGCGGGTCCTCGGTGGTGACGTTGACCCCGGTGAGTACCACGTCCAGGCCGGGGATGTCGTACGAGTGCGGGAGCCGTCCCAGCCAGCCGAGTTCATAGGCGTCCAGCCCGATGATCCCGAGGTTGGACATCGCCCCCTGAGCGAAGTACAGCTTCCCGTCGGGGCCGGCCACGGCCATGTCGATGTGGTAGTTGCCGGGCCCCGGCATGCCGTCGACAATGACCGTCCGCTGCCCGTCCGGGCCGATCCGGGTGATCCGGCCGGCGCCGCCCTCGGAGGCGTAGAGGTACCCCTGGTGCCAGAGCAGTCCGGTCACCGGAGCGGCCAGAGCGTCGGCCACCAGCGTCCGTGACGCGGTGTCGGCCTGGGGGCCGAGGCGCCAGATCCGGCCGCCCGGAGCAGCACCCCCGAAGGGGAGTCCGGACTCGGCCAGATACACCCCGCCCTTGTCGTCGAAGGCCAGGCTGGTCGGGAAGTCCAGCCCGTCGGCCAGTACGGTCGGTGACAACACCACGGCCCCTCCACGGCAGTGCCCACAGGAGATCCGCCCACCGTCAACTGCGGTCGGCGACGGTCGATGTGTAGCAGTGTCCGCGAAGCATGGTCAAGAACCGTCCGAGGGCCCGGCAGCGGCCGGACGATCACCGGCGCATCGGATAACTGCGCAGGTCAGATGGTGAAAAAGAGCCCTGGGAAGCCGGCGGGATCGGGCGCGGAACGGCCTGGGTACACCGCACGACGAGAGAAGGGAGGGGCGCTCGTGCGCAGCGGTGACGGGGCTCGCGAGGGAGCCGCCCGCGGCCGAAGAGGCACGGGTCGCGGGTGGTCCGGGGCTCGGCCATTGGGCTCATAGGTCACGCTCGGTAATCCTCGGCGATCTCCTCTCCGACGTGTGGCAGACGGCCGACGGGGAGGGCGTCCACTCCCTCCCCGACGACAGCGAGCTGTCGAGGTTACGGGGATCCTCGACCGCCGGCGTTTCGGTCCGGCACTTGGTAGACGGCGCCGAGCGCGCGGAATCGACATCCGCCGGGAAGAAATTTTCGACAGATCTCCCGCAGCACCACTCACCTGGAACGCACGCACGACGGCCACCGGCGCGGCGATGGATGCCGGGCCGGTGGCCGTCGTCTCGGGATCAGTAGAACGGTTCGAACGGTCGGGTCAGAGCGAGTACGCGATCAGCTCGGGTACCGGAGAGGCAGAGAGCCCTGGGGCGCCCGCGCCAACCAGCAGCAGGTCGCCGCTCACGGCTGGGAAGGCGATGATGCCGGCCCGCGCGGTGGACGTCCACAGGAGGTCGCCAGTGGCGGTGCTGACGCCGAAGATCTGGCCGTCGAAGGTGGCGGTGAAGACCACGTCGTTGGCCACGGTGGCGGCACCGAGCGCCATCTGCGGCAGGTCGCGCTGCCAGAGCACCTTGCCGGTCGCCACGTCGGCCGCAGTGAGGCCACCCCGGCCCTTGGCGTTGTCGGGGAGTTCCAGCCCGCCGGTGGCGCTGAGCTTGCCGGGATTGTCGACCCAGGGCACGAAGACCCGCCCGTCCGCGAGCGCCATCGGCGTCTCCACACCGCCGATGATGCCCGGCAGGACGGTGACGGGGTCATTCGGCAGCGGGCCTTCGTCGTTCAGGTGGGTGCCGACCGGGAGGGTCCACAGCGGGGTTCCGTCGTCGGCCCGATAGGCGTAGACCTTGCCCATCTTGCCTGCCACGACCACGACTTCCGTACTCACGCCGCCGATCCGGGCGGTGGTGATGATCGCGGGGTCCTGGAGGTCGTAGTCACGCAGGTCGTGCGGCACGGTCTGCTGGTACCAGAGCAGCTTTCCGGTCCTGCTGTCCAGTGCCACCAGGCAGTTCGTGTAGAGGTTGGGGCCCGGCCGGCTGCTGCCGTTGGGGTACTCGGGAGTGCCGGGCAGCGGGCCGGGGTTGGCGACGGAGAGGAAGATCCGGCCGTGGCCGTCGAGGGCCGGCGCAAACCAGCTGCCACCGCCGCTGTTGATCTCCGGGTGGCCCCACAGGTCGCCGTCCTTGACCGTGTTGAAGTTCCACTTCGGCGTGCCGGTGGCGGCGTCCAGCGCCCAGATGATCCCCATGGAGCCCGGCACGTACCTGCCGAAGGTACTCGGGACGGTACTGACCACGACGGTGTCGTCGTAGACCTGGGGGGCGACATCGATGCCGCCCTGGTCGGCGGTGAGCAACTCCCGCGACCACACGGTCCGGCCGGTCTCCGGGTCCAGCGCGAAGGCGCCGGTGAACGTGGTGCCGTAGAGCAGGCCGTGCGCGTACGCCACACCGTTCGGCCCGACCGTAGGGCTGTTGAACTCGTGCTTCCAGCGGACCTTTCCGCTCTCCTTGTCCACTGCGTAGACGTCCGAGTCGAGGTTGATCAGATAGACGGTGTCGCCGACCACGATCGGATTGGAGGCCATGATGCCGGCGAAGGTCGGCTTGCCGTCCAGCGGCAGCCGCCACTTCACCTTGAGGTTCTTGACGTTGTGGGAATTGATCGGAGTCCGGGTGGTGGCCCTGGTGTTGGCCAGATCGCCGTTGGAGACAGCCCAGTCCCGTGGGTGCGTCCGGAGGTCAGGGGCTTCCGCGGCGGAGGCGACCGACGGGCGCGGATCGGCGATGCCGGGCCCGATCGCCAGCGAGAACACGGCCAGCGCCGTGAGTCCGAGCCAGCCGGGTGTGAGGCGTCTGCGCCGCACCTGGCCGCGGGTGTTCGGAAGTCCGATGACTGACACGTCAACTCCGTTTCCGTCCAGCGCCGTTGGTCGGCGCCAGCCTCGACATCCGGTCGAGAAAATGACCGAAGATTCTTTCGGTTCAGTCGGGTTGAAGGATCAGCGCACCAGACGGGTGAACGTCCGGACGTCGCCGACGAACAGCTCGGGCTGCTCCAGCGCGGCGAAGTGCCCGCCGCGGTCGAACTCGGACCAGTGGGTGAGGGTCGGGAGAATCCCCTCGGCCCAGCGGCGGATCGGCCGGACCGCGTCCTGGGGGAACACGGCCACCCCGACCGGCGCGGCGAGCGGCCAGGGGCCCGCCCAGGTCCGGATGAACTCGACGTCCAGCCGGTTGGATTCGTAGTAGAGCTGGGCGCTGGACCCGGCGGAGGCGGTGAACCAGTAGAGCGCGACGTTGGTCAGCAGCCGGTCGCGGCTCACCGCGTCCTCGGGAGCCGACTCCGCCGCCGTCCACTCCTTGAACTTCTCGACGATCCAGGCGAGTTGTCCGACGGGCGAATCGGTCAGGCCGTACGAGAGGGTCTGCGGCCGGGTGGACTGGATCTTCCGCCAGCCGGCCCCGTCCTGCTCGAAGTGCATGGCGAACTCCAGCCGGGCCCGGTCCGCCTCGTCCAGCTGCGCCGGCGCGGCCGGGGCCTGCGGCGGGAAGGTGGCGAGCATGTTGAGGTGCACGCCCGCGACGTGCGCCGGATCGGCCAGGCCGAGCTGCAACGAGATCGGCATGCCCCAGTCGCCACCCTGGACGACGTACCGTTCATACCCGAGCCGGTGCATCAACTCGGCCCAGGCGCGGGCGACTCGGGCGGTGTCCCAGCCGGCCTCCTGGGGGCGGCCGGAGAAGCCGTAGCCGGGCAGCGAGGGGATGACCAGGTGGAACGCGTCGGCGGGATCGCCGCCGTGGGCCCGGGGATCGGTCAACGGGCCGATCACGTCGAGGAACTCCACCACCGAACCCGGCCAGCCGTGGGTGAGGATCAACGGCACGGCGTCCGGCTCGGGTGAACGCACGTGCAGGAAGTGGATGTCCAGCCCGTCGATCCCGGTCAGGAACTGCGGGAAGGAGTTGAGGTGTTCCTCGGCCTTGCGCCAGTCGAAGCCGGTGCGCCAGTACTCGGCCAGCTCCTTGAGATAGCCCAGCGGGACACCGCGTTGCCAGCCGGTGCCGGGCAGTTCACCGGGCCAACGGGTCGCCGCGAGCCTGCGGTCCAGGTCGTCGAGGGCTTCCTGCGGAATATCGATACGGAAGGGACGCATGCCGACTCCTCTCAGCGGGACCGTTCGCCGGCTCGGGCCGGCGCCGGTGCGGCGGCCGGTGCGCCGGCCGGGCGGCGCAGCGAGTGCCGCAGCACGCGCAGCAGGGTGCCGGGCCGCATCAGCGACTCGGGGGCGTCGATCAGCCCGGCCGCGCGGATGAAGGCGGCGGTCAGTTCGGCGTCATGGGTGGCGGCGTGGTGCAGCCGGCTGACGTAGGCGTTGGCCAGGCGGATCTTGGCCGTCCGGCGGCCCTCGACCCCGCGGTAGCCGAGGTCGGCGCCGGCCGCGAAGTCCCAGGGTGCGTCGACGACGGCGGCCACGTCCTTGAAGAACTGCCGCGCGTCCGGCAGCGCGCCGCGCCGCAACTGGTCCCGCAGCGCGAGCGCTTCGAGCGCGGCGACGGTCATGCCCTGCCCGTAGACCGGGTTGAAGCTGCACACGGCGTCGCCCATCACCAGGAAGCCGCCGGGGAACCGGGACAGCCGCTCGTAGTGGCGCCGCACACTGGCGGGGTACTTGAACATCACCGCGTCGTCGATCGGCTCGGCGTCCCGGATCGCGCGGTAGATGTCCGGCACCGGCAGCGACCGGACGTACGCCATGAAGCCTTCGGGATCGGTGGGCGGGTGGTCGCCGAGGACGCCGGTGAGCGACAGCTCGACCCGGTTGTCCTCGCCGGGCAGCCGGTAGAAGAACGCCCCACGCGGGTGCGCCGGGGTGGCCACCGGGATGATCGCGAGGTCGTCGCCGAACGGGTCGGCGTCCAGCTGGAAGTGGCGGGTGGTGTAGGCCAGGTCGATCTTGACCCGGGTCTCCTCCGGGCGCGGGTAGCCGAGTTCCTCCAGCCAGACCGGGGTGCGCGAGCCGCGGCCGGTGATGTCGAGCACCAGATCCGCGTGCAGCACCTCGGGTGAGCCGCCGTCCTGGCGCTGGACCCGGGCGCCGGTCACCCGGCGGCGGTCGGCGCCGCTCTCCAGGCCGAGAATGTCGTACCGCTCCAGGAAGGTGACCCGGGGCAGGGCCTGGACCCGGCGGCGGACGTGGTGCTCCAGCACCGGCCGGGTCGCCGGCACCGACAGCAGGCCGGTGTGACCGGAGGCCAGCCGGTAGCCGTTGAAGTACCAGCGGATGTCGCTGCTGAAGTCGCCCGGCCGGACCCCGGCCGCCCGCAACTCCTCGGTCAGCCCGGGGTGGAGACCCTCCAGGATCTGCTGGCCCCGGGCCACCAGGCCGTGCGCGTGCCGCCCGTGCGGGACGCCACGCCGGGGGCCGGTGACCCCGCTCAGTTCGTCCCGGTCGACGACCAGGACCTCCGAGAACGACTCGGCGAGCACAGTGGCTGCCAGCAGCCCCGCCATGCTGCCGCCGAGGACGACCGCGCGCTCTCCGACGTGGGTGCCCATCGCCGGTACCTCCTCCTCTGGTGGATCGGGCTCAGGCGGCGATGGGGGTGTTCTGGTACGAGGCGATCCGCCAGTCGGCGCCCTGCCTGGCCAGCACCCAGGTCGCCCGGATCGCCCGCTCGGCCGTCACCTCGGTGTCGCCGGGGGCCAGCACACCGCCCCGGGTGACCAGCACGGCCACGCCCTCGGCCAGCGGGCGGACCGACAGCGGCTCGCCGGTGACCCGGGTCCCCTTGAACGGGCCGGCGAACGCCTTCGTCATGAAGGAGCGGATCTCCTCACGGCTGGTCAGGTAGACGTCCCCGGGCAGGATCAGCGTCGCGTCCTCGGTGAAGATCTCGGCGAACCCGTCGGCGTCGTGCTCCGCCCAGGCCGCGACGATGAGTTCCGGGACGGCGCGCAGGGCGGCGGCGTCACCGGTGATCGACGATGGAGTGGCAGACATGGCTTTCTCCTTCTCCGGCGATCCACGGCCGCGATTGCCCGCGGCCGGGTGACGGCCAGCCTCACACCCGCCCGCCGCGTGCTGCATCTCCCCGATTGCGCTGGGCAGTTGGCCGATCCGGTGGCCCGGGCCACGGCGCAATCCCGGAGATGCGGGCACCACGCACGGGTGCCAGCCTCGACAGGGCCGATCAACGACCGCGGCCCGGACGGTCGGCCGCCCCTGCCGGGCCGCCCATTCCCGAGGAGCCCCGATGACGTCCAAGGAAGCCCCGTCGAGGGAAGAACTCGTAAGCCGAGCAGCCGAGTTGGTGCCGATGCTGGAGAAGAACGCGCTCTGGCACGAGCGGCACCGCCGACTGTCCGTGGAGACCGTGACGTCGCTGGCGGAGTCCGGACTGCTCAAGCTCCGGGTGCCCAAGCGCTACGGCGGCTACGAGTCCGACATGCGCACGGTGGTCGACGTGATCGCCGAGCTGGGCCGTGGCGACGGCTCCACCGCCTGGGTCATGGCGGTCTGGGCGATCAGCTCCTGGATGGCCGGCCTGTTCCCGGACGAGGTGCAGGACGAGATCTTCGCCACCCCCGATGTGCGGGTGAGCGGCATCCTCAGCCCGACCGCCGTCGCCGTCCCCACCGAGGGCGGCGTGCTGCTGAACGGCAAGTGGTCCTTCAACTCCGGTGCACTGCAAAGCTCCTGGAACACCAACGCGGCGGTGCTGATGACGCCGGACGGGCCGCAGCCGATCATGGTGGCGGTCCCGCTGGCCGATCTGCAGATCATCGACGACTGGCACACCACCGGCCTGCGCGGCTCGGGCAGTGTGACCACAGTCGCCGCCGACCTGTTCGTCCCCGAGCCGCGGGTGCTGCCGATGGTGCCGGTCCTGCAGGGGCGGCACCGCTCCCTCGAGAACGCCGAATCATCCATCTACCGGGCGCCGTTCATGCCCACCGCGTGCGCCACGATCAGCGCGCCGGCCCTCGGTCTGGCCAAGGCCGCCAAGCAGGCGTTCTTCGAGCGGCTCCCCGGCCGGAAGATCAGCTACACCTCCTACGACAGCCAGGCCGAGGCCCCGCTGACGCACCTCCAGGTGGCCGAGGCCGTCACCAGGATCGACGAGGCGGAGTTCCACGCCCACCGCGCGGCCACCCTGCTCGACACCAAGAGCCCCACCGGCGAGGCGTGGACGCTGGAGGAGCGCGCCCGGATCCGGCTCGACCTCGGCGCGGTCTGCCAGCGCACCAAGGAGGCGGTGGACATCCTGAACACCGCCAGCGGCGGCTCCTCGATCTACACCACCGTGCCGATCCAGCGCATCGAGCGGGACGTCCAGACGCTCAACCTGCACGCCATCCTGCACCCGAACACCAACCTCGAGCTCTACGGGCGGATCGCCTGCGGCCTCGAACCCAACACGCTCTACCTGTAGTCGACGCATGCCCGGGCAGGGCCGCAGGTGACTCCTCACCCGAGGAGGAGGCGGCCCTGCCCGGGCGGCTGCTCCCGCATCCGACCCGACTCCCCGGAGGCGTCCCGTGGAACTCCTCTCCCCCGTCGTCATCGACCGCGCCGGACGTGACATCCACGCCGAGGCCGCCCGGATCCGGGCGAACGGCCCGGTGGCCCGGATCGAACTGCCCGGCGGTGTCCTCGCCTGGTCGATCGCCGACCACGAGCTCGCCCGCCAGGCCCTGGCCGACCACCGGCTCTCCAAGGACCCGCGCCAGCACTGGACCGCCTTCGCCGAGGGCCGGATCGGCGCGGACTTCCCGCTCATCGGCTGGGTGCTGATGGACAACCTCACCACCAGCTACGGCGCCGACCACACCCGGCTGCGCCGCCTGACGTCCAGCGCCTTCACCCCGCGCCGGGTCGAGGCCATGCGGGCCAGCGTCGAGAAGACCGTCGCCGACCTGCTGGACGAGCTCGGCGGCTGCGAGCCCGGCGAGGTGGTCGACCTCAAGGCGCGCTTCGCCCACCCGATGCCGGCCCGGGTGATCTGCGACCTGTTCGGGGTGCCGGCCGAGGAGCGCGCCCAGCTGCTGCGCGGTGGCGAGGTGAACGTCGACACCACCATCACCCCGGAGGAGTCGGCGGCCAACGTCGAGCAGTGGCACCGGGAGATGCAGGAGTTCGTCGACGCCAAGCGCCGCAACCCCGGGGACGACCTCACCAGCGACCTGGTGCAGGCCAAGGAGGAGGACGGCTCCCGGCTGACCGACTCCGAACTGGTCGGCACCCTCCACCTGTTGCTCGCCACCGGTACCGAGCCGGTGATGAACCTGCTGGCCAACGCGGGCCGGGCCCTGCTCACCCACCCCGACCAGCTCGCGCTGCTCAGGAGCGGCGCAGTCTCGTGGTCGGACGTGATCGAGGAGACGCTGCGCGCCGAGGCACCCGTGGCCCATCTGCCGTTCCGCTTCGCGGTGGAGGACATCGAGCTCGGCGGGGTGACCATCGCCAAGGGCGAGCCGGTCCTGATCAACTTCGCCGCAGTGGGCCGCGATCGCACCGTCCACGGCGAGAGCGCGGACACCTTCGACGCCGCCCGGCCGAGCAAGGAACACCTGTCGTTCGGCCACGGCATCTACCGCTGCATCGGCATGCCACTGGCCCGGATGGAGGCCGAGATCGCCCTCTCGGCGCTGTTCGAGCGCTTCCCGGACCTCGCACTCGCCGTACCGGCCGAGGAGTTGGCACCGCAGGTCACCTTCATCATGAACGGCGTCCAGGCCCTGCCGGTCCGGCTGACGCCGCAAGCCCGCTGAGAAGAAAGGTGGTTCGGCCGATGAAGGCAGCCGTCGTACCCGAGGTCAAGGCGCGCTGGGAGCTGCGCGAGATCCCCACCCCGAAGGCCGGTCCCGGCCAGGTGCTGATCCGGGTCCATGCCTGCGGTGTGTGCCACAACGACCTGTGGGTCGGTCAGGGTGTCTTCCCCTTCCCGCCGCTCGACCCGGTGGTGGTCGGGCACGAGGCCGCCGGGGAGATCGTCGAGGTCGGCCCCGGAGTGACCACCCGCCGGGTCGGCGAGCGGGTCGGTACCACCTGGGTGCAGGCCACCTGCGGGCGGTGCGAGTACTGCCGGCTCAATCTCCCGCTCACCGGGCAGTCCGGGATGAACTGCCCGGAGTCGGTGATGAGCGGCCTCACCGTCCAGGGCGGTCACGCGGAGTACGTCGCGGTGTCGGCCGAGAGCACGGTGCTGCTGCCGGACACCGTCCCGTACGAGGTCGCCGCCCCCATGCTGTGCGCCGGGTACACCGCGTGGAGCGCGCTGCGCGCCGCCGGCCCGAAGCCGCACGAGCGGGTGGCGGTCCTCGGTATCGGCGGACTCGGCCATCTGGCAGTGCAGTTCTCCCGCGCCTGTGGTTTCGAGACCATCGCCATCACCCGCTCGCCGGACAAGCACCGGCTGGCCCGGTCCCTCGGTGCGGACCACGTGGTCGCCGACGGCGAGCAGCTGCGGGCGGCCGGCGGCGCCGACGTCGTCCTGGTCACCGGCACCTCCTACCAGGCCGCCGGCGAGACCCTCCAGGGCCTGCGGCCGCACGGCCGGATCGTGCTGGCCACCATCGACCCGGTCAACTCCTTCACCATCCCGCCCACCAGCCCGTTCTGGGCGCAGCGCCAGCAGGTCATCGGCGCCACCCACAACGGCCTCGACCAGCTCACCGAGGCACTCGGCCTGGTCGCCTCCGGGGCCGTCACACCCCTGATCGAGACCTTCCCCAAGGAGCGGGTCGCCGAGGCGCTCGAGCGGGTCGACCGGGGTGAGGTCCGCTTCCGCGCGGTCGTCAGCTATGTCTGACCTTCCGTCAAGAACAGCACCCGGGAAGAAGCACCTGTTCTGATCACGAATCAGGATGGCCTCCTGAGCGCGCCGGACATTGTTTCGGACGCGGGTACCGATTGGGGAGGACATCCTGAACAGGCGACACTTTCTGGGCCTCGCGGGCATCGCGGCGGGCACCGGCGTGCTGATACCGGTGAGCGCACTGGCCGCTGGGAAGCCCACGCGTCCCGCGCAGGCCGCTCGAGGCGCGGCCGGCCCGGCGGACGGGCCGTTCTCCGTGCGGATGCCGGTGCCGCCGACTCTCAGCCCGGTGGCCCGGACCGACGACACCGACGTCTACCGGCTCGACATCCTGGCCGCCGATCTCGAGCTGCTGCCCGGCGTCCGGACCAAGTGCCTGACCTTCGGCGGCAGCTTCGTCGGCCCGACGATCCGGGCCCGGGAGGGCCGCCGGGTCCTGGTCACCTACCGCAACTGGCTGTCCGAGGCCGCCAACGTGCACCTGCACGGCGGCCACGTCCCGGCCGACAGCGACGGCCACCCGATGCAGGTCATCGACCCGGGCGCCGAGCGGCTGTACGAGTACCCGAACAAGCAGCCCGGAACCACCCTCTGGTACCACGACCACAGCCACCACGTGGAGGCCGAGCACGTCTACCGCGGCATGCACGCCTTCTACCTGATCGAGGGCGAGGACGAGCACCGGTACCACCTGCCGTGCGGCGACTACGACATCCCGATCGCGATCCGCGACGCGCAGTTCGACGCCGGCGGCCAGCTGGTGCACGGCGACCCCCGGGAGCGGAACGTGATCCTGGTCAACGGCCGCCCGAAGCCGTATTTCCGGGTGGCCGCCCGCAAGTACCGCCTCCGGCTGCTGAACAGCTCGACCCTGCGGTTCCTGAAGCTGAACTTCGGCTCCCTGCCGGTCTTCCAGATCGGCTCGGACGGCGGTCTGCTGCCCGCGCCGGCCGACCGGACCGGGACGGAGTTCCCGCTCGCCGCCGGTGAGCGGGTGGACCTGGTGGTGGACTTCTCCGGGCTGGCGGTCGGCAGTCGGTTCATGCTCACCAACCAGGGCCAGTTCACCGGCAACGACGAGATCGAGCAGGTGCTGCGCTTCGACGTGGACCGTACCGCCCGCGACCACAGCCGGGTGCCCGACGAGCTGCGCCCGCTTCCCGAGCTGCCGCCGGCCACGGTCAACCGCGAGGTGAAGCTCTCCTTCGACCTGACCAACCAGCCGATCGGCCTGATCAACGGCAAGCCGTTCGACCCGGACCGGGTCGACCAGCGGATCCAGCGCGGTGCCACCGAGATCTGGACGATCACCAATGGTGACGCCGCCACCAAGTACGGCCCGATCCAGCACTCGTTCCACATGCACATGACGCAGTTCCGGGTGCTCGACCGGGACGGTCGGCCGCCGCTGCCCGGCGATGCCGGCCTGAAGGACACCATCCCCCTCCCGCCCGGCACCTCGGTCCGGGTCCAGGCGACCTTCGCCGACTACCTCGGCCGCTACCTGTACCACTGCCACATGCTGGAGCACTCCTCGGCGGGCATGATGGGCCAGATGGAGATCGTCGACTGAACCACCCGCACGCAGCGGCGGGGGGGGGGGGGGGGGGGGCCCCCCCCCCCCCGGCCCGGGGGGGGGGGGGGGGCGGGGGGCGCGGGGCGGCAGGGGGCCGGACCGGACCGGCCGGGGGCCGAGGGTGGGG
>NZ_JARZAJ010000069.1 GCF_029892105.1 Kitasatospora sp. GP82
TCCGGGGGGGCGGCCCCCCCCCGCGCGCGGGGCGCCGCGGCCGGGCCGCGCCCGGGGGCCCCGACGCCTGTGCGGTGCGCCCAACCCCCGGGGGGGGGCCCCCCCCCCGGGGGGGGGGCCCACCCCGCCGTCGCATTCCCAGAAACACGGCGCAGCACCCCTGCACGCCCGACCACGCACGCCCCTTAGGCGGTGCATGGCTGATCTAGCACCTTCCGGTTGTTCGCGCCGTTCCCCGCGCCCCCTGGGCAGCGCATGGCTGATCGAGCACCTCCCGCCGTATCAGCGGATCGGGCCGAGGCTGAAGCCGGGTTCCGCCGCGATCTCCCCGAGACTCAGGCTCGACGGGGTCCAGTCGAACCCGGTGCTCTGCCAGGCCCACGCCACCTGCCGGTACTCACCGCAGCCGCCCGCCGCGCCCTGCGAACCGCACAGCACCGCCACGCCCGGCAGTTCGAGCGCGAGGCCGGTGCAGAACACCGCGCAGACCAGGTCGAGATCCTCGTCGTTGAGCCGGACGACGCCGTCCTCCCAGTGCAGGATCCGGGCGTCCGCCGCCAGCCGCCCACCGGGCGCCTCCACCGCGCAGCGGAACTGGTACACGCCGCAGCCTGCCCCGACCAGCATCCGCCGGAACAGCTCGCCGCCCTGCTGGAAGGCCGACCGCACCCTCGGGTCCAGCGCCTCCCGCGCGTCCGCGACAGCGCTGCGCCGACCGCCGCAGAGGTTTCCGTCGAGCAGCAGGTCGATATGACGCAGCGTCAGTCCGCTCTCCCTGGCGCGGACCAGGCGGGGGATGAAGTCGCCCGAGAGCTCTTCGCCCTGATAGGGCAGCAGTTGGGTCCGGAGCGAGGGGTTGAGCAGATACCGGTCGCGTGCGGCGGGATCGGCCGGGTCGAGGTGGTGCAGCAGGCAGAAGTCCGCGAAGTCCTCGGGATGGAACATCCGGGCCTGGACGCCGCCGAAGTCGCGCTGCGCCTCGGCCAGCAGGACTGCGGTGTCCAGCAGGTAACTGTCGTAGTCGGTGGCATCGGTGAGGTGCCAGGGGCGGGCCCGCTCGAAGTCCGCATGGCTGGTGAGGATGCCCGTGACGAGAGTCTGCTCGCCGCGGCGGCGGGACTGGGCCTGACTCCTGTCCCGACCGGGAGTTCCGGCGGTGCAGCGGAAGGTCCGGGGAGTGTGGCTGTTCCGGGACATCTGGAGCTCCTGGGGCGGGGGGGCGGAGGCGGCGGGCGCCGCTTGGTCCTCTTCCTCCCCGCCCCCACGTGTCGCACACGTACGGCGTGTCACAGACGTGTAACCACCAGTGACATACGGGCGCGCCGTCGGCTCTTGAGGGGCTCGATGAGCTGCGCCGATCGGAAGAAACGATCCGGCAGCAACCTGCCGAGCACCACGCGCCACCCCCCGAAAGGGCGTAATCACGTCCGCCGTCCCCCGGAGGGGCTACTGCGGACGCGGGGCGCGCGCCAGCTGGCGGGACTGGGCGACCAGGCGGCCCGACTCGTCCCAGACCTCGGCGTCCTCCTCGAAGTAGCCGCCGGCCAGGTTGCGGGTGGAGTGCACCACTCGCAGCCAGCCGGGGACGGGCCTGGCCCGCAGGTGGACCGTCAGTTCGACGGTCGGCGCCCAGCCCGGCATGCCGAGGTCGAAGGTCACGGGCGGCAGGGCGTCGGCGACCAGCAGGAGCAGCAGCGGGTCGGGGTCGCGGCCGTCGGCCAGCTTGAACCAGCCCTGGATGCGCCCGCTCCCGGAGGGCTGCCCGAGGGCCCAGCCGACGGTGGCCGGGTCCAGGCGCAGGTCGAAGCGCTCAAGCAGCGCGGCCTGGGAGATCAGCGCCTTGGGTGCCTCGGCGACGCTGATGCACCGCTCGGGCGGCGGGAGCTGCGGCGGGGTCGCGCTGGTGCGCACCTCGCCCTCGGCCGCGCCGAGATCGCCGTAGCTGGCGAGTACTCTCAGCCGCTCCCGGCCGTCCTGGCTGAGCGAGGCGGTGCCGGTGGAGAGGCTGCGGCCGCGCCGGACGAGCTCGGTCCTGACACTGACCGCTCCCGGCGTGGCGGCGGAGAGGTAGTAACCGCTGATCGAGATCGGGTCTGCGTGGTCGCCGCCCTCGCCGTGCTGCAGCGACAGTGCGTGTCCGGCCACCGCCAGCAGCAGGCCGCCGTTGATACCGCCGCCGATCTGCCAACCGGCGTCCAGCTCACCGTCGTAGCAGCCCGGCTCGCCCGGGCGCGGGGCCAGGGCGATGCCTCGGTCGAACTCACTTCGGATCGCGGTGGTCATGGGTGAATCGCCCTTCGCTCCTGCCACGTTACCGGTCGGTAGCCCAACATACGCCACCGTCCCCGGGCATGCGAAGGCCCGCCGGACACAAGATCCAGCGGGCCTTGGCGATGCGACGATCAGGCGATCAGCCGGCGCGACGGATGGAGGGCTTGAGCTCCATGAACCGCGCGAGCAGACCGTTCACAAAGGCCGGGGAGTCGTCCGTGGAGAACTCCTTGGCGATCTCGACGGCCTCGTCCAGGACGACCGCGTCCGGGACGCCGTCCTCCCAGATCAGCTCGTACGCGCCGAGACGCAGCACATTGCGGTCCACGATCGGCATCCGGTCGAGCGTCCAGCCCACCGCGTACTGCGAGATCAGCTCGTCGATCCGGCGGGCGTGCTGGACGTACCCCTCGATGAGCACCATGGTGTACTCACCGATCTGCGGGGTGCCCTCGTCCGGCTTCGGCTCGCGTGCGCGGGCCACCCAGTCGGCGAGTACCCGCTGCGGGTCGACGCCGCGGTGGTCGGCCTCGAAGAGGATCTGGAAGGCCCTGGTACGGGCCTTGCTGCGTGCAGCTGTCACGGTTACTTGACCCGACCGAGGTAGCTGCCGTCACGAGTGTCGACCTTGATCTTCTCGCCGGTCACGATGAACAGCGGGACGGCGATCTCGGCGCCGGTCTCCAGGGTGGCCGGCTTGGAGCCACCGGTGGAGCGGTCGCCCTGGACGCCCGGCTCGGTGTGCGAGATGACCAGCTCGACGGAGGCCGGGAGCTCGATGTACAGCGGCGAACCCTCGTACATGGCGACCAGGGCGTCGAAGCCCTCCAGCAGGTACTTGGCAGCGTCGCCGACGACCGCGGGGTCGATGTGGACCTGGTCGTAGGTGTCCGTGTCCATGAACACGAACTGCTCGCCGTCCTTGTAGGAGAACTGCATGCCGCGCTTGTCGACGTTGGCGGTCTCGACCTTGGTGCCGGCGTTGAAGGTCTTGTCGACAACCTTGCCGGTCAGGACCTCCTTGAGCTTGGTGCGCACGAAGGCCGGGCCCTTGCCGGGCTTGACGTGCTGGAACTCGACGACGGACCAGAGCTTGCCGCCCTCCAGCTTGAGGACCATGCCGTTCTTGAGATCGTTCGTGGAAGCCACGGGCGCACTTACTCCTGATATAGCTGTCAAGGAACCAAGGGGGTGAGCGTCCCGCGGCCACCGCGGCAAAGCCGTGGCCTACAGGGCGAGGAGCTCCTTGGTTGTAATGGTGAGCAGCTCGGGCCCGCCCTCTTCGAGGGGGCGTACGACGAGCGTGTCCTCGATCCGGACCCCGCCCTTGCCCGGGATGTGCACCCCTGGGCCGACGGTGACCGGCACGCGGTTGTCCAGTTTACCCATGTCGGCCGGACCGAGGCGCGGCGCCTCCCTGATCTCCAGGCCGATTCCGTGTCCGACCGGGTGCGGGGAACGCTCGGTGTACCCGGCCGCCTGGAGGATCTCGCGGGCCGCCTGGTCGGGCACATGCTGTGGGACACCGGGCCCGAGCGCCTCCCGTCCGGCCCGCTGGGCCCGGAAGACCAGCCGGTGCAGATCCACCTGCCAGGGCGCGGGGGCGGCACCGATCACGAAGGTGCGCGCCGTGGAGACGCCGTACCCGCGGTACCGCGCACCGAGGACGACGGTGAGGAAGTCGCCCTCCTCCACCCGGCGGTCGGTGGGCTGGTGCGCCCCCTGCCCGGAGTGGGTGCCGGTGCCGACGGAGACCGGGAAGGCGGCCCGGTCGGCGCCGTGGTCGATCATGCGGCGTTCCAGCTCCATCGCCAGGTGCCGCTCGGTGCGGCCGACCAGGATGGACTCCAGCAGTTCGCCGAGCGCCTGGTCGGCGATCTCGGCGGCGATCCGCAGATCGGCGATCTCGTGCTCGTCCTTGACCACCCGCAGCCGCTCGACGGCCCGGCCCAGGTCCTTCACCTGCACACCCGCCATCAGCTCGGCGACACCCCGGTGACGGCTGACGGTCAGGTCGTGCTCCTCCACCGCCAGATCCCGCACCCTGAACCGGCCGGCCGCCTCGGCGGCGGCGAACGCGGTGTCGGTCTCCCCGGGGACGGCCAGCTGAGCGATGTCCTCCCCGATCGGGTGCTCGCCGACGTCGTCCAGCGGGAGGTCGTCGGGCAGCACGAGCAGGACGCGCTCACGGGTGAGCAGCACGGTCGCGCCGCAGGGCGGGCAGCCGGTGAGGTAGCGGACGTTCGCGGGGCGGGTGATCAGCGCCGCGTCGGCCCCGGAGGCACTGCAGTGCTCCCTCAGCCGCTCCCGCCGGACCGCGTACGCATCAGACATGAACCCGAGCCTACGAAGCCCGGACGCCCACCGCCCGTCCAGCGGGCCCGACGGGCGGACAGCATGACCGGATCGGGTGGCGGAACGGGCGGTTTCCGGCGCCGCGCTGACGTGTGCGGGCCGCACCTGGCGGCCCTCCGGGGTGGGACGGCTGTCAGGCGACGGGGGCGAGCAGGTCCTCGAAGGCGTCCGGGGGGCCTTCCAGTCGGGTTCTCCGGCGGCGGGTTCGGAGTCGCCGAGCAGGCAGGAGTCGAGCAGGTGGACGATGCCGTCGGCGTCCAGGCCCTCGGCGGTGAAGCAGAGCTGCTGGACGCGGTCACCGTGCACCTCGCCGCCCGCGATGAGCTCGACCGCCGGATGCGGGTCGCTGCCGCCCCACAGTTCGACGATCGCCCGGCCGTGCCGTCCGGCGTCGGCGCTCAGTTGTCCGCTGCGCCCAGGAAGCGCCGCATCACTGCTTCGACCAGCGCTTCTCGACCTTGGCGAAGCGCCAGTAGCCGAGCGCCGCCACCCAGACCACGAAGAACAGGCCGACGACCACAAAGCCGACGTTGTCCAGGCTCAGCCCGGCGATCCAGCCCGTCACCGGGTCGGTGAGGCCGAGCTTCTCGTGCAGTACGCCGACCAGTTCGATGGTGCCGATGACGAAGGCGACCGCGATCGAAAGCCCGGTGATGGTCAGGTTGTAGTACACCTTGCGGACCGGGTTGGAGAACGCCCACTGGTACGCGAAGTTCATGAAGGTGCCGTCGAGGGTGTCGAAGAGGCTCATCCCCGCCGCGAACAGCAGCGGCAGACAGACGATCGCGTACCAGGGCAGCCCGGCCGCCGCGCCCGAACCGGCCATCACCATCAGGGTGACCTCGGTTGCGGTGTCGAAGCCGAGGCCCAGCACCATGCCGACCGGGAACATCTGGCCGGGACGGGTGATCGAGCGGGTGGCACGCGAGAGGACGCGGTTCATCAGACCGCGCGAGTCGAGGTGTGCCTCCAGCTCGCGCTCGTCGTACTGGCCGGCCCTCATCGACCGGAAGACCTTCAGGATGCCCATCAGCGCGGCCAGGTTGAGCGCGGCGATCAGGTAGAGGAACGTCCCGGAGGCCGTGGTGCCGATGACGCCGAGCACCTGATGGGTGGTCGACCGGTCGTCCATCAGCGTTCCGGCGAGCGCCGCTCCACCGGCCACCAGGGCGGCCATGACGACCACCATCGAGGAGTGGCCGAGTGCGAACCAGAAGCCCACCGAGACCGGGCGCTTGCCGTCGGCCATCAGCTTGCGGGTGGTGTTGTCGATGACGGCGATGTGGTCGGCGTCGAAGGCGTGCCGCATACCGAGCGTGTAGGCGGTGATCCCGAGGCCGACCCCGTAGATCTGGTTGCCCACCTCGTACTTCTCCGGCACCACCAGGAAGATCAGGGTGCCGAAGGCCAGCACGTGCATGGCCAGGATCACGGCCATCAGGCCGACGGTGCGTACGGTGTCCTCGCGCTTCCAGCGGAAGGCGGACAGGGCAGCGGTGGCCACCTTCGGGGCAGCACCGATTTCGGGCAGGGTCATCTGCGGATCACGCTCCAGCACCTCGTGGATCACTTCGTGAGATGCCGTGGCCGGTCTCCTGGCTGACGGGTCGAACACACCCGCCCCCGGCCTTCCCGGATGCGTCTGCATCCAGTGGCCGCCCGCCCTCGGAGGGGCGGGGATGGTGCCGGTACTTCCCGATCACAGTGGCGAGGGCCGCTCCGGTCTGAGACCTCTGAAGGTCTGTCACCGGTCTTCCCGAACACCACGGCGGGGACCACCGTAGGGGTCGGCGCCGTACCACTGCAAGCCTGCACACCTGTGCAGGTGTCAGGGATCACAGGCCGGCCTGCTGCAAGAATGCGGGCATGCATCTCGTCCCCGCCGACCGCGCCGACCATAGGACCATCGACGGGCACCGGGTCTGCGAGGCCATCGCCGCCATCGGCGACACCGAGCACGTCCGGGCCTGGGCCGAACGCTTCGCGCTGCTCGCCGACCCCGGACGGCTCTCGCTGCTGCTCGCCCTGCACGAGACCGGCCCCCTCGCCGTCACCGACCTCGCCGTCGCCACCGGCATGCGCGACCCCGCCGTCTCCCAGGCCCTGCGCCTGCTGCGCGCCGCCGGACTGGTCACCGGCGAACGCGACGGCCGGATCATCCGCTACCGCCTGGTCGACCCCGCCATCGCGGAGGTCCTGGCGCACGGGGTGCTCGGGTACCGCGACTGACCGGCCACTACTGTCGCTTTACGCCCGATATATACCTTGTATCCTTTTTACATATCGGATCACGGCTCAGGCGCGATCCCCAGCGGCTCAGACCGACCGGCGACAGGGAGCGCGGGTCAAGGGGCGCCCGCCGCGTCAGCGGCTGATGTCTGAGGCAGGGTGCGTGCATCGCAAGGCGGAGGAGGGAGTAGCGGGCGGAGCTGCGGCGACCGACGACAACGCGGTGAAGGGCCCCTCCTGCCCGATGGCGGGCAGGAGGGCGCGTGCCCCAGGGCGCGACGCCGCGGGCCCTATTGCCGGTCGGCCCGAGACCCACGGGAGGCGGACATGGCGGAGCAGGGCGATTTCGACGGGCCCCCGGAGGAGAGCGGCCGGAGTGCGCCGGAGAAGAGAGGACGGCTGAGCCGGCCCCTCGTCCTCGCCGCGGCCGTCGCCCTGGTCGACCGGGAAGGGCTGGCGGCGCTGACCATGCGCCGGCTGGCCGCCGACCTGGGGGTGGAGTCGATGGCGATCTACCGCTACACCCCGGGCAAGGAAGCCCTGGTGGACGGACTGGTGGAGGCGTTCTTCGCCGAGGTCAACACCCGGCTGCGGATGTCGCCCGAAGAGGGGATCCCGGAGGAGGAGAGCGGGACCGGCCGGACCTGGCGCGCAGAACTGCGACGGATCGCCCGCGCCTTCGCCTCCGTGGCCCACGCCCATCCCGAGATCCTGCCGCTGGTGGCCACCCGGCCACTGAGCGTTCCGGTGGCCCGCCGCGCCGCACCCATGCTGCAGCTCACCGAGCACATCCTGGCCACGCTCGGCCGCGCCGGTTTCGACGACGCCACCGCACTCACCGTCTACCGGACGTTCGTGGCCTGGAACCTCGGCTGTCTGCTGGTCGACAAGCGCCAGGTGATCGACAACCCCGACGAGCCGGATCCCCTGCTCCGCCTCGGCCTGCACCGACTGCCCGCCACCCAGTACCCGCGGATGCGCGCGCTCGTCCCGCTGTTCGCGGAGTACGACGCCGAGCAGGAGCTGATCACCGGCCTCGACAGCCTGTTGAACAGCCTGCCCGATGCACCCCTTGACGCGTTCTACGACGGAAGAGCACGCTGAGGATACAAGGTACATATAGGGCATATGCCTACAGGAGGTCGCTATGTCCACTCGCGACACCATCCTCCGCGTCCGCGTCACGGCAGCGGACGCGGACACGCTTCGCGCTCTCCTCCGGGAGACGCACCCCGACGTCGGCGGACGCCCCCGGCACGGCGCCGGCGGCACCGTCAGCATCGACGCGTACGTCTCCCCGGCCGAGGCGGAGACGCTCGAGCGCGAGGGTGTGACGGTCCAGGTGATCGAGGACGCCACCGCCACCGGACGCGCCCGGCAGGCCGAGGTCGGCCAGGGCAACCGGTTCGCAGCCGGGGACCGGATCCCGCGCGGGCTGGGCATCAAACTGAAGGACTGACCCCAGGAGGGTCGAGATGTCGTACCTGAACGTCACCGAGGTCGACGCCGCAGTGGTCAGCCTGTCGACCGCCTACCCGGCGCTCTCCCAACTGATCGAGCTCCCCGAGCCCTCGGTCGAGGGAGTGTCCTGCCACGCCCTGCGGATGAGCAGCAACCCCTCGGGAACCCGCGACTGCGCCGTACTGATCGGCGGCGTGCACGCCCGCGAATGGGGCAGCTGCGAGATCCTCGTCCACCTCGCCGCCGACCTGCTGGAGGCCTACAGCACCGGCACGGGCCTCGGCTACGGAGCCGCCGCCTTCACCTCCACGCAGGTGCGCACCGTACTGGACGGCATGGACCTCGTGCTCTTCCCGCTCGTCAACCCGGACGGACGCGCCTACAGCCAGACCGTCGAGGCGATGTGGCGCAAGAACCGCAACCCCGCCTACTCGGGCGGCAATCCCGCCTGCACGGGCGTCGACATCAACCGCAACTACGACTTCCTGTTCGACTTCACCACCACCTTCGCCCCGACCGCCGGGGTCCAGGTCTCGGCCGACCCCTGCGACTACCAGGTGTTCCACGGCCCGTCCGCGTTCTCCGAACCCGAGACCCGCAACGTCCGGTGGCTGCTGGACAGTTACCCGCGTACCCAGTGGTTCGTCGACGTCCACAGCTACTCCCAGGACATGCTCTACGTCTGGGGCGACGACGACGACCAGAGCGACGATCAGTCGATGAACTTCCGCAACACCGCCTTCGACGGGCTGCGCGGAATCGCCGACGACACCGCCTACCGGGAGTACATCCCGAAGGACGACTTCGACACCGCCACCACGCTCGCCCAGCAGTTCTGCCAAGGTCTGCACGGCGTACGCGGCGTCACGTACACCCCGAAGTCGGGCTTCAACCTGTACCCCACCAGCGGGACCAGCGACGACTACGCCTACTCCCGGCACATCGCCGACCCCGGGAAGAGCAAGATCTTCGCCTACACCGTCGAGTGGGGCAAGGAATTCCAGCCTCGCTGGACGGAGATGGAGCACATCATCAAGGACGTCGACGCCGGACTGGTGCAGTTCTTCCTCTCGGCCCTGCAACCCCATTGAACCGCAGCGGAGTTGAACCGAACCGGATTCGGCGGACGCCGCGAGGCCGAGGCTCCCGGCAGGGGCCGCGTCAGGATCCGTCGCCGTTCACCGGCCAGCCGTCGTGGGTGGTGACGGTGCGGGCGTACGGGCCGTCGGGGCCGGTGGCGCGGTAGGTCTCCGTGGAGTCGGCGGTGCGGACGGTGGTGTCGCCGCCGTGCCGGTGGGCGCTCGGGCCGAGGGTGTGGTCGATGGTGGAGCGCGAGCTGATACGGCCCCCGGTGGCGGTGGTGTCGCTGCGGTGGTAGCCGAGTTGCATGGCCGTGCGCTGGTCGGAGTTGCCCCCGGCATCGGAGGTGGTCCGGTAGGTGACGTCCAGGGGTTCGCCCTCGTGGACAGTGCGGACGCGGTGCGGGCCGCCACCCCAGGTGGACGTGGTCCGGGTCAGGTCGGCGTTGTTGTGCAGCACCAGGTCGTTGCCGCTGTCGCGCAGCTGCTGGGCCGAGCTGAAGCCGAGGTCGCCGCGCACTTCGGTGGTGACGCGTCCGTGCGAGGTCTGCACCCAGCCTCGGGCCAGGTCGTGGCGCTCGGCGGTGACCTGCCAGGCACCGCTGCCGCCGCCCTGGTCGTCGAGGGTGGTGGCGACCGCGGCCTCGGGGGCGACCCGGTACTCCGTCAGCGCGCCGCTGGTACGGGCACTGCCGTGATCGACGGTGGCGAGCAGGTTGAGCTGGCCGGTCCAGGCGTCGTTGCTCTGCTTCTCGGCCTCGTTGACCGTGATCGAGACGGAGTGGGGGCGACCGTCGAGCAGCAGGCCGACGTACGGGGTGAGATCGACCTGGTACGCGGGCAGGTCGAAGGCGAAGATGCCGGGGATCGGCTGCCAGAGCAGCGGCTCCCAGCCGCCGGTGTAGATCACCGGGTAGGGCCAGACCGCCCCGACGACCCGGCCGTCCACGGCGAGCCGCAGTTCGCGGAACGGGCCCTTGCCGCAGTAGCCGAGGCCGGGGTTCTTCGCCACGAAGGCGTCCGGTGCGGAGGCGTACGCGAACTCCTCGCAGGCGCCGCCGCCCCGGGCGTACACCTCGGCGGTGAGGCTCTCCAGGTTGGCCGGGAAGACCAGGTCCCCGGCGGCCGAGGGTGTGGCCTGGCTGAGGGTGAACCCACCCGTGGTGAGCAGCCGGTCGGCCGTCCCGGGCGCGGGCCAGGCGACGTCGGCCGTGTAGTAGGTGACGGTGGCGGAGATGGTGAAGACCCCGGTGTAGGTGGAGTCGGTGACGTTCGCCAGGTCGAACTCGAAGGGCTGAGGGGTGCTCAGCAGCGAGGTGTAGCGGGTGAGATCGTGCTCGACCCGCCACTCGATGCCGTCCTTGGAGGGCTCCGGGGTGGAGGACATCATCACCTCGAAGCCGCCGACCCGGACGGTGAACAGCCGGTCGAACTGCCGCCCGGCCACCTGTCCGTGCAGGTCCAGCACCACCTTGGACCAGGGTCCCGGGCAGGCGCTGGACGGGGCGAGCTGCCCGACGTACGGGGTGTCCGGCGGATTGCCGTACCCGTTGCGGAACTGCCGCTCGTGCATCACCTCGACCGCGCAGGACGGGGTGGTGGGCCGCTTCAGCGGCTGGGTGACGGTGAACGGGTCGTGGTAGTCCGTGCCGAAGTCGGCATGCGCCGGAGCGCCGGCCGTCAGGCCGGCGACCAGGGCGAGCAGGGCGGCGAGCAGCAGCCGGGCCGCTCGGCGGAGTACGGGGTGCGCTGACACTGCCTTCGACGGTGACACTGTGTTCGACGCTGACACTGTGCTCGACCTCGATTTCCACGGCTGCCTGACGGCCGGTCACCGACGGGACGGGCCAGCGGCATCCTTCACGTGGTGAGCTGGACCTGTCAAGACCCCTCAAGGCGTGGGATCCAGCAGCACCTTGCCGAGGTTGGCCCGCGCCGCCAGCAGCTCCACCCCTTCGGCGGCCCGCTCCAGCGGGAACGCCGTGGAGACCGGTCGCAGCCGCCCCTCGGCCAGCAGCTGCCAGAGCTCGGCCCGGTGGCTCTCGATCAACTCCGGCCTCAACCGCGACAGATGGGACATCGCCAGGCCGATCACGGTGTGCATCCCGCGCAGCAGCACACCCGCATCCAGCGTCCCGCCCGCGCCGCTGTTGACGACCAGCCGACCGAAGGGCACCAGAGCCCCGGCCGTCCGGCGCAGCACGTCCGAGCCAACGCTGTCCACCACCAGATCGACGGGCGCGCCCCAGTCGGCATCCTCGTAACAGACCACCTCGTCGGCGCCGAGCCCCCGGACGAAGTCCGCCTTCTCCGCCGAGCCGACCGCCGCCACCACCCGACCCGCACCGAGCTCACGCGCCAGCTGGACGGCGAGATGGCCGACACCGCCCGCAGCGGCCGTGATCAGCACCGACTCGCCGGACGCAAGACCGCCCGCCCGCAGCGCGGACAGCGCGACCAGGCCGCTGCGCACCACCGCCAGCGCATCAGCGGCCGGGATCTGCTCGGACACCGGCGTCACCAGGGCCGCAGAGACGGGCACCAGCTCGGCGTACACATCCTTGAAGGCCACCCCGCCGACCCGGTCGCCGACCCGCAATCCCGTCACCCCGGGGCCGACGGCGGCGACCCGGCCGACCAGGTCGCCGCCGGGAGTGTGCGGCAGCGGGACTTCGCCGAAGCCGCGCAGCAGCTTGAGAACGGGGAGGGTGAGACCGACGACCTCGGCGCGGAGCAGCAGCTCACCGGGGCCCGCGACCGGCTCGGCGACCTCGTCCAGCCGGAGCGCCGAGGGGCCGTCGTAGCCGTGCATCCTGACCTTGCGCATGGGTACACCTCTTTCGTTGGGAGCACCAACGTTTCGTTGGCGGTCCCAACAATAGGGGCCAATCCATTGGGATGTCCAACGTTTCGGCGATAGGATTCCGGCCATGACCGACCCTGCGCTCAGCCGCCTCCAGACCCTGCCGAGCTGGATGCTCGGCCGCGCCGCCGCCCTCGGCCACCGACTGGTCGCCGACCAGCTCGCCCGGGCCGAGCTGCGACTGCCGCACCACGCCGTGCTGTGCGCGGTCGCCGAGTACGAGCCGGTCGCACAGGCCGAACTGGCCCGTACGGTGAAGATCGACCCCAAGGACATGGTCGCCGTCCTCAACGACCTCCAGGCCCGCGAACTCGTCAGCCGCACCCGCGACCCCAAGGACGCCCGGCGGAACCTGATCACCCTCTCCCCCGCCGGGCGCGAGCTGCTCCACCACACCGAAGCCCTCGGCGCCGAGGCCAACGCCGAACTCGTCGCCCCGCTCACCCCCGCCGAACGCAGGCAACTCAACGACCTGCTCGGCCGGATCATCGCCGAGCGCTAGCCCGGCTCCCCACGGGGTGCGGCGCGGACCACGCGGTCAGTACAGCTAGCGCTGCTGGCAGCTCGGACACCAGAAGAGGTTGCGTGCGGCGTGCGACTCCGTACGCACCTCGGTGCCGCAGACCAGGCAGGGCATCGCGGCCCTGCGGTAGACGTAGACCTCGCCGCCGTGGTCGTCCACCCTGGGCGGGCGGCCCATCGCCTCCGGGGTGTGCTCCGGTCGTACGGTGTCGATCCGGCCCGCGCCGACGCCCTCGTGCATCAGCGCGACCAGATCGGCCCAGATCGCGTCCCACTCGGCACGGGAGAGCTCGCGCCCGGGCCGGTGCGGGGCGATGCCCAGCCGGAACAGCACCTCGGCGCGGTAGACATTGCCCACACCTGCCAGCACTTTCTGGTCCATCAGCAGGGCGGCTATCGTCGTGCCGCTGCGGGAGATCCGCCGCCAGGCGGCTTCCGGATCGGCTTCCAGGCGCAGCGGGTCGGGGCCGAGGCGGCGGTGCACGGCCTCCTTCTCCGCGGGGGTGATCAGCTCGCAGGTGTTGGGGCCGCGAAGGTCGGCGTACGCGTCGTCGTTCTCCAGCCGCAGCCGGATCAGGCCGACGGGGTCGGGCGCCGGACCGGTCCCGAAGGTGAAGCCGCCGTACAGGCCGAGATGGATGTGGAGCCAGGCGCCCGCCTCGAAACCGAGGAACAGGTGCTTGCCGTGGGCCTCCGCCTCGGCCAGGACCTGGCCGTCGATCAGCCTGGCACCGTCGGCGAAGCGGCCCTGGGGGCTGGAGACCCTGGCCGGGCGGTGGCCGAAGGTCTCGGCGTTCTCGGTGGCGAGACGGTGGATGATATGGCCTTCAGGCACGGGCGTCAGCTCCCCCGCTCGATCCGTTGCGACCAGCCAATCATCGCAGGCTGCACCGACAGCCCGGGCGCGCAACGTTGCGCTCTCCAGGGGCGCGAGGCTCTGCTGGATGAACCGCGTGCGCGAGAAGCCAAGCACCCCCGTAGGCGCAAGGCACCCGATCGACCATGCACTGTCCAGGGGCGCGGGGCTCGTTGTGGGACGTCGGTGGGCGGTCAGGCCGGGCGGCCGGCCAGGCGGGAGACGATCACCTGGTCCAGTGCGGCCGCCGTCGCGGTGATGTCCAGCTGCGAGTTGTCGATGATCGGCAGACCGGAGTTGTACCAGCCGGCCATCCGGCCGTGGATCCGGGCCACCTCCTCGTCGCTGAGCCGCCGGTTGCCGCTGCGTCTGGCGTTGCGGGCGAGGACGGAGTCGAGACCGGGCAGCAGGACGACCGGGATCATGCCGGGTCCGATGTGCCGCCGCCAGCCGCCGAGTCCGATCGCCGGGCGGTCGGGGAAGACGGCGTCGTCGATGATGCAGGAGATGCCGTTGGCCAGGTAGTTGCGGCAGGCGAAGCCGCAGGTGCGGCGGGCCAGCCGGTACTGGGCCTCGGAGGCGTTGTTCCAGCCGGACTGCGGGTTGGCGAAGCCTGACTGCACCCACTCGCGGACGTCGTCCAGGCTGATGTGCGCGGTCGGGGTCGGGCGATGCTCGGCCCACTGCCTGGCCACCGTGGTCTTGCCTGCACCGGCCGGGCCGATCAGCAGCACCGCGATCGGTCCGGTGACGGCATGCTGCGGCGGGTACGACGGCAGTTGGACCGGGGCGCCCATCGGCAGCATGAAGTGGCCGGTCGCCCCGCCGGGCGGCACCGCCGCCATCGGCGCCGTCAGGTGCGGGTGCACGGCGGTCTGCGCCGGGTACGGCGGATGCGCACCCGTCGGCTGCGCTGGATGAAGGCCCGTGGTCGGTTGCGCCGGATGCGCACCCGTCGGCTGGGCGGGGTGGACGTTCGGCGGCGCCGGCGGTCGCGGCGGCACCTGTCCTTCCCCTGCGTACTGCGTCACTGACACCTCCCGACGGGGACACTACACGTCGGCCCGGTGACGGGCACAGTCCGCCGCCGGGCCTGGTGAGTGGGCGTCAGCGCGCAACGCCGGCTGGTACGAGCCATGGCCGGAGCCAGCGACGGTGCCCAGGGAGGGGCGGTCCCGGCGGCCGGAAACCGCCTGCCGGTCCGCCCCTCCCGACGGCCTCAGCGCGTGGTGAGCTGCTCGGCGATGGCGCGCAGCGCCAGCTCGTACGAGCCGAGGCCGAAGCCGGCGATGGTGCCGGAGGCGACCGCGGCGATCACCGAGGTGTGCCGGAACTCCTCGCGCGCGTACGGGTTGGAGATGTGCACCTCGATCAGCGGCGCGGTCCGCTGCGCGGCGGCGTCACGCATCGCGTACGAGTAGTGGGTGAACGCGCCCGGGTTGATCACCACGGGGGTGCTCTCGTCCGCGGCCTGGTGCAGCCACTCGACCATCACCTGCTCGGAGTTGGTCTCCCGCACCTCGACCTCGAAGCCGAACTCCTTGCCGAGCGCCGTGCAGCGCTCGACCAGGCCCGAGTACGAGGTCGCGCCGTAGACGTCCGGCTCCCGGCTGCCCAGGCGGCCCAGGTTGGGGCCGTTGAGCACGATCACCCGTGTCATCCCGAGACCTCCGCGTACGCGGCGACCAGCAGCGACGGGTCCGGGCCCTCCAGGATGGAGGTCTTGGCCAGGCCGTCCAGGACGACGAAGCGCAGCAGGTCGCCGCGCGACTTCTTGTCGATCTTCATGGCGTCCAGCAGCTTCGGCCAGGCGTCCGCCCGGTAGGTCAGCGGCAGGCCGACCGAGGCCAGCACCGCGCGGTGGCGGTCGGCGGTCTCGTCGTCCAACCGCCCGGCCAGGCGGCCGAGTTCGGCGGCGAAGACCATACCGATGGAGATCGCCGCACCGTGCCGCCACTTGTAGCGCTCATTGCGCTCGATGGCGTGGCCCAGGGTGTGGCCGTAGTTGAGGATCTCCCGGCGGCCGGCCTCCTTGAGGTCGCCGGAGACCACGTCCGCCTTGACCTGGATGGCGCGCCGGATCAGCTCCAGCGTGTGCGGGCCCGCCGGGGTGGTGGCGCCCTGCGGGTCGGCCTCGATCAGGTCGAGGATGACCGGGTCGGCGATGAAACCGGCCTTGATCACCTCGGCCAGCCCGGAGACGTAGTCGTGCTTGGGGACGGTGTCCAGGGTCGCCAGGTCGGCCAGTACGCCCACCGGCGGGTGGAAGGCGCCGACCATGTTCTTGCCCTCGGCGATGTTGATGCCGGTCTTGCCGCCGACCGCCGCGTCCACCATGCCGAGCAGCGTGGTGGGCATGGAGATCCAGCGCACCCCGCGCAGCCAGGTGGCCGCGACGAAGCCCGCCAGGTCGGTGGTGGCTCCACCGCCGAGGCCGACGATCACGTCGCTGCGGGTGAAGCCGGTCTGCCCGAGCACCGACCAGCAGTACGCGGCGACCTCGGCGCTCTTGGCCTCCTCGGCGTTGGGCACCTGAAGCGCGATCGCCTCGTAGCCCTCGGCGGCCAGGTCCTCGCGGATCGCGTCGCCGGTGGCCTCCAGGGCCTCCGGGTGGATGATCGCCACCCGCCTGGCCCCCTTTGCCCCCATCTCGGGGGGTCCGATCAACTTGCCCAGCTCACCCAGCAGTTGACGGCCGATCAGCACGTCGTACGGGTCATGGCCGGCGCTGCCACCGACGTGGATGGTGACGGTGTCAGTCATCAGTGCTTCAACTCCAGTGCTTCGAGTACGGCATCGGCGACCTGCTCCGGCGAGCGCCCCTCGGTGTCCACGACGGCGGTGGCCACCTCCAGGTACAGCGGACGGCGGGCCTCCATCAGCTCGCGCCAGCGGGCGCGCGGGTTGACGGCGAGCAGCGGGCGCGGCGCGTCCAGGCCGACCCGCCTCACCGCGTCGCCCAGGGGGACCTCCAGGAAGACCACCGGCAGCTCGGCCAGCAGCGTGCGGGTGGCCTCGGCCATCACTGCTCCGCCGCCGAGCGCCAGCACACCGCCGTGGGTCGCGGCGGCTTCACGGACGGCCCGCACCTCGAGATCGCGGAAGTGCGGCTCGCCCTCGTCGACGAAGATCTCCGGGACCGGCTTGCCCGCCAGCCGCTCGATGTCGGCGTCGGTGTCCCGGAAGGCGACACCGAGCCGCTCGGCGAGCAGCCGGCCGACCGTGCTCTTGCCGGAGCCCGGCGGGCCGACCAGAACGATCACGGGCGAGGTCATCGGATGATCAGGTGGTCGAGGTAGTTCTGCACATTGCGGCGGGTCTCGGAGACGTTGTCGCCACCGAACTTCTCGTTCACCGCGTCGGCGAGCACCAGGGCGACCATCGCCTCGGCGACGATCCCGGCCGCCGGGACGGCGCAGACGTCCGAACGCTGGTGGTGCGCCTTCGCCGGCTCGCCGGTGCGGACGTCCAGGGTCTGCAGGGCGCGCGGGACGGTCGCGATCGGCTTCATCGCGGCGCGCACGCGCAGCAGCTCACCGGTGGACAGCCCGCCCTCGGTGCCGCCGGAGCGGCCGGAGGTGCGCTTGACGCCCTCGGCGGTCGGGACGATCTCGTCGTGCGCCTGGGAACCGGGGATCCGGGCCAGCTCGAAGCCGTCGCCGACCTCGACACCCTTGATCGCCTGGATACCCATCAGTGCGGCGGCCAGGCGGGCGTCCAGACGGCGGTCCCAGTGCACGTGCGAGCCGAGGCCCACCGGCACGCCGTACGCCAGTACCTCGACGACACCGCCGAGGGTGTCGCCGTCCTTGTGGGCCTGGTCGATCTCGGCGACCATCGCCTTGCTCGCGTCCGGGTCCAGGCAGCGCACCGGGTCCTCGTCCAGGCGGGCCTCGTCGGAGGGCAGCGGCAGCACCCCGGCCGGGGCCTTGGCCGCGGCCAGCTCGACCACGTGCGAGACGATCTCGATGCCGCAGGTCTCCTTGAGGTAGGAGCGGGCGACGGCGCCGAGGGCGACACGGGCGGCCGTCTCACGGGCGCTGGCACGCTCCAGGATCGGACGGGCCTCGTCGATCGAGTACTTCTGCATGCCCGCCAGGTCCGCGTGGCCCGGGCGGGGACGGGTGAGCGCCTCGTTGCGGGCCAGGCCCGCGAGGATCTCGGGGTCGACCGGGTCGGCCGACATGACCTGCTCCCACTTGGGCCACTCGGTGTTGCCGACCATGACGGCGACCGGGCTGCCCATGGTCAGACCGTGCCGGACGCCACCGAGGAAGGTGACCTCGTCCTGCTCGAACTTCATCCGGGCGCCGCGGCCGTACCCGAGCCGCCGCCGGGCCAGCGCATCGGCCACCATCCCGGTGGTCACCGGCACACCGGCCGGCAGGCCCTCCAGCGTCGCGACGAGTGCGGGGCCGTGCGACTCCCCCGCCGTCAGCCAGCGCAACGTACCCAACGGAGCTCCTTCGTCAACGGCCCGGCCCGCGGCGCTCGGCTGCGGTGCCGGCCAGGCGATCGTGCGGCGGGCCCGCGCTCCTTGCCCTCCCTCGGACAGAAGGAGCCCAAGGCCCGCACCCTGACCCGATCCTTTCATGCCGCGGCCCCGGACGGTGGACGCGGTCCGGGTTGCGGACACGCGTCCGGACGGCCGGAGCCGGCACTCGGAACCCCGGCCGGACCTCAGCCCTCGGCGAGGGCCGCCTCGCCCGCCGCGCGCATCGCGTCCAGCGGTCCCGTGGCCACCCCGGTGAACTGCTCGAACTGGAGCACCGCTTGGTGAACCAGCAGATCGAGCCCGCCCAGCACGGTCGAACCCCGCTCCGCACAGGCCGCGACCAGCTTCGTCGGCCACGGGTGGTAGAGCACGTCGAACAGCGCACCGGGCCGCTCGGGCAGCGCCCAGGCGAAGGAATCGGCCGCCCCGGCAGGGGTCGTGGAGATGGTCAGCGGCGCCGCCAACGCCTCCGCTCCCCGCTCCCAGTCGGCCGTCCGAACGGTCAGCTGGAGCCGCTCACCCAGCGCTCGCATCTCCGCAGCCCGTTCGGCACTTCGTACATACGTTGTCACCTCGCCGGTGCAGATCTGCGCCAGCGCGGCCAGTGCGGAGGAGGCCGTGGCCCCCGCCCCGAGGACCGAGGCCGTCTCCACCCGCTCGATCCCGCGTTCGCGCAGCGCGTTCACCAGGCCCGGCACATCGGTGTTGTCACCGCTGCGCCGCCCGTCGGCGTGGAACACCACGGTGTTCACCGCGTCCACGGACAGCGCCGTCCCGCTCACCTCGTCCAGCAGCGGAATGATCGCCCGCTTCAACGGCATCGTCAGCGACAGTCCGGCCCACTCGGGCCCCAACCCGGCGACGAAGGCGGCCAGCTGGGCCTCGTCCACCTCGAACCGGTCGTAGCGCCACTCGTCCAGGCCCAGCGCGGCATACCCGGCCCGGTGCAGTACCGGCGACAGCGAGTGCGCAATCGGCGAGCCGAGTACGGCGGCCCGGTGGTGCGTCGTCACGAGCGTGGTCACCTCTCCTACGGAGTCCCTTGCGATCAAGGCGCGCCCACGATACCGCTCTGGGGCACGGGCGCGACGACCGTCGTCGGGACTCCGGAGGGAGGATGCCGGGCTACTTGCACATGCCGCGGACCGAGTCGAAACCCTGCCCGTGGGCCGTGCAGTACTCCTGGACGTTCTTCTTGTGCTCGTCGAAGGTGGCCGCGAAGCGGGTCTCCGTCGAGGACATCGCGATCCAGTACGCCCAGTCGCCCGGGGTCGGGTTCAGCGCCGCCTTGATGGCGTCGTCGCCCGGGTTGCCGATCGGCCCCGGCGGCAGACCGGCGTTGACGTACGTGTTGTACTTCAACGACTTGTCGTTGATCTCCTTGTCGACCAGCTTGGTCCGGCCGAGCTGGTACTGGAGCGTGGTGTCCATGCCCAGGTTGACGTGGTTCTTCAGGCGGTTGGAGATGACCCGCGCCATCTTGCCGAAGTCCGCCCGGTTGTTCCCCTCGGCCTGCACGATGCTGGCCTCGATGAGCACCTCGTAGCCGTTCTTGACCCCGGCCTGTGCGGCTCCGGCGTCCATACCGAGCTGCTTGTAGTGGTCGTTGGCCGTGGAGACCATCTGCTTGAGCATCTCCTCGGGCTTCATGCCCTCGCTGACCGAGTACTTGGTCGGGTAGAGGAAGCCCTCGATATTGCCCTGGGCGTAGTCGGGCAGACCCAGCTCGTTGATCTTCTCCTTGGCGGCGGCCTCCGTGGCGCCCTTCTGGAGCTTCAGCTTGGAGTCGATCAGCGCATAGATGTCGGTGGACTTCTTGCCCTCGGGGATGGTCAGCGCATTGCCGCCACCGCCCGCGATCAGGGCCGCCACCGCCGCCTCGCCGGACATCTGGTGGTGCAGGTTGAAGAAACCGGGCTGGATCGAGGGCGACTTGGGGTTCTTCTGGTAGGCGTTGACGAACGCGCCCGTGCTCTTGACCACGTCGGCGTCCTTCAGCACCTGTGCCATCTGCACACCGGTACCGGACTTGATCTCGACCTGGACGTCACCGGTGCCCTCGCCCGAGTAGTCCGCCGGCGGGCCGAAGTGGGCCTGGTAGAAGCCGTAGCCCCACCAGCCGCCGCCGACCGTGACGCCGAGCAGGACGAGGGCGACGATCAGGCAGGCGCCCTTGTTGCGGCGGCCCTCCTGCTTGCCCTTCTCCTTGCGCTTGCGCTCGGACTCGCGGCCGGCCGGCTCCTCCTCCGTACCGAAGAAGGACTGGATCTCCGGCTCGGCGGCGTGCTCGTCCTCGGTGAACTCGTCGGCGGCGGGCTCCCACTCCTCGACCGCCGGTTCGGCGGCCGGTGCAGGGGCCGGGGCGTCCAGCGCGGCCGCCTCGGCCTCCCAGTCGATCCCGTCCGGGCCGGGGCCCGCCGGCTGCGGCACCCGCGGGGCCTGCGGCTGCGGCGCCTGCCGGGCCGCCTGCTGGGCGAACTGCGGTGGGATCGGCTGCTGTTGGGCCGGCTGCGGCACCTGCTGCTGGTACCCGTACTGGTCGAACTGGCCGCCGCCCTGCGGGAACCGGCCCTGCTGCGGCACCTGCTGCTGCCCGTTGAACTGCTGGCCCTGGTACTGCTGGCCATTGACCTGCTGCTCGTTGAACTGCTGCTCGCCGAACTGCTGGCCGTTCTGCTGCCAGCCACCGCTCTGCTGCTGAGCGTACGGATCCTGCTGCCAGCCCTGCTGCTGCGGGTGGCCCTGCTGACCGTACTGGGCCTGGACGAACTGCTGCCCCTGGATCTGCTGGGCCTGCTGCCAGGCGCCGACCTGCTGCTGGTGCTGCTCTGCCGTCGACTGCTGCTGTCCGCCGTACCCGGGGTCGCCCGGGTGCCACGGCTGCGCGCCCTGGGGCTGGTAGCCCCCGCCCGGATCAGACATCGAACCCCTTACACCGACCGACAGAACAGAGCGGAGCCAACCGCCCGGACCGGCCGACCGGCCGGAACGGCGTCCCGGCAGGCTCTCGAACCGGCGTGCTAGCGCAACGCCCGGGGGAAGACGTTACCGTACCGCAGCCAAACGCCCGCCCGGCTCGACTCTGCGTCAGTGATCACTCGCACTCGGTGAGGAACTCCTGTTCCCCTGGTTGGCGTTGAACTCGGCGACGTTCTTCTGCTGCTGGTCCAAGCTGTCGGTGAAGCGGGTGTCGCCCGGCTTCACGGTCACGAAGTAGAGCCAGTCCCCGTCCACCGGGTGGGCCGCCGCGCGCAGCGCCTCCTGCCCCGGATTGGCGATCGGGGTCGGCGGCAGGCCGGGGTGGAGATAGGTGTTGAACGGGGAGTCGAGCTTGGTGTCGACGCCGGTCGTGGTGAGCGTGGAGCGGCCCAGCGCGTAGTTGATGGTCGAGTCGAGCTGAAGCGGCATGTTCTTCGCCAGACGGTTGTAGATGACCCTGGCGACCTTGGCCATGTCCTCGGGGTTGTCCGCCTCGCCCTGCAGCAGACTGGCGATGGTGACCAGCCCGTACGGACTCTGGCTGTTGGCGGTGGCCGCCGCCTCGACGCCCTCCTCCTGGTGCACCCTGCCGGCCTGCACCACCATCTGCTTGAGCAGTTCCAGCACCGTGGTCTCGCCGGTGACGGGGTAGGTGGAGGGAAAGAGAAAGCCTTCGACCTTGCCGCCGGTAAAGTCCGGCAGGCCCAGCTCCGCCAGCTTCTGCCGGGCGGTGTTCTGTGCGGTACCGGCAATCAGGTTGAGCTTCTGGTCGACGGCCGCGTAGATCTGGGCGGCACGCCAACCCTCGGGAATGGTAAGCGCGTTGGCGTTGGCCGGGTCGAGCAGCACATTGAGTGCGGCGGCGGCGGACATCTTCAGCTTCAGCGTGTACGTGCCGGGCTGGATCCGGGTCCCGGCCGGGCTCCTGGCCGCCGCGTCTGTGAAGGCTCTGGTACTCGCCACCACACCGGCCTTCACCAGATTCTTACCGATCCTGGTCAGGCTGTCCCCCTGCACCACCGACACCTGGACCGTCCCGGTGCCGTTGCCCTCGTAGTCGGCCGCCTGCTGCTGCCCCTTCGGCCAGAGCAGATACCCGCCGAGGACCGCGGCTCCCAGCACCAGCACCAGCGCCAGCACGCTCAGGCAGCAGGCCGCGCCGTTGCGCAGCCGCCTCGGATCCCGCGGCTCGACCCCGCACGGCTGCCCCGGTGGCAGCTCCTCCGACTCGCAGACGGGGGCACCGAGGTGTCCGGGCGTCAGACCGGGGGTGGTGTACGGATCGGTCACGGCGGCCTCTTCGTCGGGAGACGACAGCGAGGGGGGCCGGGGGGGCGCGGCCGCCCCGGGCCCCCCCCGGGCCCCCGGCCCCGCCGGGGCGGGGAAAACCGCCGCCCGCCGCGCCCGGGGCCCGGCCCCCCCCCCCCCC
>NZ_JARZAJ010000070.1 GCF_029892105.1 Kitasatospora sp. GP82
TCGCCAGCCACGGCCTGACCACAGGCCGGCACCGGGCCCCAGCACGCGCTGACACAGCATCAGACGACCACACCCCCGCCAATGTGACAGCGCCCGCGTGGGCGATCACCTCGGCCGGGAAGCGGTAGCCCTTGTACGACAGAGCGGTGGTGTCCACGAGCAGGGCCCTCCGACGACAAGAACCATGATCATCCCACGGCACCGAAGAGCCCTCCGCTCAACCTGACAGCGCCCTCCTGCCGGCTAGCCGTCCAAGTTGCTTGCACTGCCCGGGGGAATGTGTCTGCTACTCGGGTCGTGTTCGGTGGGGCGGTGGTGTGTCAGGTGGGTGAGGGCTTCTTGCCAGGTGCCGGTGTGTACGGGAAGGGGCTGCAGGGCTGTCGCCAGCGTGTGGGTGGCGTCGGTGGTGGCGGGGCGGGCAATCCAGTTGACGATGGAGGCCAGCAGTCGAGTCCGTGTCGGTGGGACGCCGACCTGGGGAGGCTCAGTCAGGACCGCGGCGACTGTCGGGCTGCCTTGCCTGGAGCCGGCTGCGGCGGGCAGCCGGAGGGTGCCGGTAGCGGGGGCGGTCTGCAGCGTGGTGTAGGGCTCAGGTCTCAACCGCCAGCCGGCCTGTTCCAGCTGCCGGGCGCGTTTGACGAGGTCGGACATCCAGGTTCGGGGGAAGAGGACCGCGTGCCCCCCGTCGTGCACGGCCACCCCGCACAGCAGCGGGATCCTGCCTCGTTCTGGAGACGCGTAACTTGCGTAGCTGGCGAGGACAGCGTCGAGGGCCTGCTGGAGGGCCATGGGGGTGCGGGCTCGGGTGAGGAGTTCACCGCCGCGGAAGAGGAGGTAGAAGGTGCCTGGGCATTCGACGGTGAGGGTGACGGGCGTGTACCCGTCGTCGAGGATGCCGCTGGTGGCGGTTTCGGTGATCTGGCGGGGTTCGCGGCCGCGCACGGCGATCCCCAGGCGTGTCGTGCCGTTGACCCGGATGGTGAGGACCGCGTCGACGGGCTGGGCGGCAACGTTCACCGAACAGCTGGTGGGCGCCTCGATGATCGTGGCCTGCGCATCCGCGCCACTGAGCGCGACTAGGGCGTGGCTGACCTCGTCGAAACCTGTGAGTACTCGGGCCGGTCGGTTTGGGGCCAGGAGCACGCCGGTGGGAGTGCCCTGGTGCGCCGCGCGTTGGCCGAGGCGGGTCAGGTGCTGTTGTGCAGGCTCGGCCAGGGGCAGGCCGAGCAGGCGGGTGCCGTCGGTGTCGACCAGGAGGACGGAGGCATCGAAGCGCAGCAGGCTGTGGGCGTTCGCCGCGAGGTCGGCGGTCAGTTGGGTGCAGAAGCCGCAAGTGGCGGCCATTGCCACCACGAGCACCGAATGCGGCACCAGCACGGGGCAGTCGGCGGCCTCCGCCCTAAGGTCGCCGTGCACTGCGGGTGAGGCGGGTTCATCGCCTGGTGCGATGAGGCCGGCGGCCCGCCATTGAGTGAGGCAGTGCGCATGCTGGACGTGGTGTTCGACGGCGGGAGGCCGGCCTCGGAGCCAACCGAGGGCGGTCGGGCTGAGGTAGGCCGCGGAGGGCCTGCCTGTGTGCAGCAGGACCCCGCCACTGCCCAGCTCAGCCACGACCACTCCCGGTTGCAGCATCACTACGGCTGCTGACAGAAGCCGCTGAAGCCGTTGGTGGACACGCACACGAGTCCGGGGCAGCAGCCGACGGATCCGGTGCAGCCTTCTCCTTGGATCCGGCAGGCGGTGGGGGCGATGAAGGCGTCGGTGAAGATCTCTTCGATCTCCGCGACCATCTCCATGTCGGGGGCGAGGGAGGGCGTCTCCTGCAAGTAAGTGAGCATACGAACAGAGTGGGGGCCGGCGGCCGCAGCGTCCATCACCCACACGAGTGAAACTCGGTGGTGGAAGGTCAACTCCCTGATCGCGGCGCGGTGGTGGCAGCGATCGCTGGATCAGGGAGTGTTGGTCTCCTGGTAGGCGCTAGCCTGAGTGCGGAAGAGGGCCGCGTAGTGGCCGCCCGCTCGCAGCAGGGTCTCGTGGCCGCCCTCCTCGACAACGCGGCCGGCTTGCAGGACGTAGATGCGATCGGCGTGGCGGACGCTGCGCAGACGGTGGGAGATCAGTACCACCGTACGGCCGATGAAAAGACGGCGCAGGCAGGTGAAGAGCTGGTCTTCCGCGTGGGCGTCGAGGGACGCGGTGGGCTCGTCGAGGATGACGAAAGGGGCGTCGCGATAGAAGGCGCGGGCTAGGGCCAAGCGCTGCCACTGCCCGCCGGACAGGTCCGCGCCGCCGGTGAACTCCTTGCCCAGCGGGGTGTCCAGGCTGTCCGGGAGCCCGTTGAGGAAGTCCAGTGCACCCGCCAGCCGGGCCGCTTCCCGCACGCGCTGAAGGTCGGCAGTGGCGTAGGGGCGACCGAAGGCGATGTTGTCCAGGGCGGGGAGCTTGTAACGAGTGAAGTCCTGGAAGACCACCGCGGTCCGCTCACGATGGGTGGCAAGGTCGGTGACCGGAGCCCCGTCGTGCAGCAGGCGGCCACTGTCCGGCGGGTAGAGCCCGGCCAGGAGATTGGCCAGCGTCGTCTTGCCCGAACCGTTCACCCCCACTAGAGCCACGACCTGCCCCGGCTGCAGCTCCAGACTCACCTCCCGCACCGCCGGGGTGTCCGCGCCGGGGTAGGTATAGCACAAACGTTCGGCGCGCAACTGTCCGAACTCTGTTCTTGTCAACGACTTCTGCCGAGGTGGCAGTACCATCGCCGCTACCGGGATGCCGGGGGCAGGGATGCCGGGAACCGGGATGATGAAGCTCTTCAGGTCGCTCAGGCGGAGCAGGTTCTCGCCGATGCCAGTGAGCATGCCCGCGAACGCGTTGAGCCGCACCGAGAGAAGCCACACTCCCGCCACGGCTGCACCCGCCACGGGCAGGGGCAGCAGGTGGCTGCCGGCCATCCACCACAGACCGCCAACCGCCAGACAGGTCAACGTCCCCCCGGCGGCCTGGGCAGCCATTCGACGCCGGGCGTGGGCCTTCAACAGGGCCTCGGTGTCATGGATCTCACGCGCGTACTGGTCCTGCCAACGCCCGGTCAGGACTCCCCCGAGGTCCAGGGCCCGGATCTCCTTGGCCTCATGCCGTCCGGTGAGCAGATGCTCGAGGTACTCCCGCACCCGCCGGTTCTCCGACAGCCCATGGTGCAGGTCATGGTGGGCACTGCGCCCGCTGCCCGCCGCCCTGATCGCGGGAAGAACGCTGAGCAGCACGAACGGGAGCAGCCACCATGCCATGACCACGAACGCGCTCCCCACCGCCGCCACCGTCAAAACCGCCTGAAAAGCAGTGACGAGGAGGACCACGGACATGGCGGGCTGGCGGCGTGAGGCGAAGACCGCCCGTTGCAGCCGATCATGGAAGTCCGGCTCCTCAAACCGCGGCAACTCGGCCGCCACCGCAGCCTCCAACACCATCCCCGCCACCAGGCGGTCCACCTTCACCGTCAGCACCGCCATTCGCGCCGCCCCGAACAACCGCAGGGCACCGGCCGCGGCCCCCGCCACCAGCAAGAGGACCACCACCGGCAACAGCACAGGCGACCGCCCAGCTGCCGCAGGACCATGCGCCAACACCGACCCGAACACTGTCTGCACCACAACCAGCCCCCCGGCCACCGCGCCCGCCAAGAGAACCTGCACCAGGACCACTTGGACCAGTGCCTGCCGGTCAGCCTGCCAGGCAAGACGGACAGCAAAAACCGCCGAGGACAACAGCACACTCATACGCCGTTCAGCCACTACCAGCCCCTTCCCCAGCCCCGCCGCCATTGCCGCTCAGCACTCCAAGCACCAGCGGGCATACGAACCAACACTGCCCCGCAAGGGTCCGCGACAAGCCGACCAACACCAGACGAGTGACGGAGCAAGCACAACACGACGCCTCAGTGGGCGTTTAGAGAGCTCTGTTCCGTCATGCAGCTTTCATTCCTGACCGCATTCGTGACGCTGTGCCCGATATAGGAAGTCTGTCCTCGCCTTGGCCGCCAGCATGACTGTCCGTCTCATCCGCTTCCGCGTCTGGTAGTCCGTCTGGTTTGAAGAAGTCATAGAACCGCCCGCGGGCAGCGGAACGGAGTCTTCCGCCACGTTCATGCAGACGCCGTGTCGTGAGCCAGCGGAAGCCGTACCCCAGCGACCTGTCCGACGCCCGATGGGCCCTGATCGAGCCGAAACTGACGGCCTGGAGGAAAGCCCGGCTCGACCGCAGGCCCACCGGACAGCCGGCAAAGGTCGAACTGCGCGACGTGTTCAACGCGATCCTCTACGTCAACCGCACGGGAATCCCCCGGAAGTACCTCCTGAGCTGCCCCGCATTTCGTGGAGTCCGCGATCGTGTGATCAAGCGGTCTGCGGGGCTTGCTCCAGTTGCGCCCAGTACGCCTGTTCGTACTCGTCGGGCGGGAGGTAGCCGAGGGCGGAGTGGAATCGTTCTCCGTTGTACCAGGCGACCCATTGGAAGACGGCCCGCTCGACCTCGTCGTAGTCCCGCCACGGCCCTTGATGCTCGATCGGTTCGGCTTTGAACGTGCCGTTCAGGGCCTCGGCCATCGCGTTGTCGTACGAGTCTGCGACGGAGCCGACCGAGGCGGAGGCGCCGACTTCGGCCAATCGTTCTGTGCAGCGAATGGATACGTATTGCGAACCGCGGTCGCTGTGGTGAATGAGGCCGGCGTCCTTCTTAATCTTCTACCACCACAGGGCCATCTCCAGCGCGTCCAGCGGCAGGTCGGTGCGCATGTGAATGGCGGCCTGCCAGCCCACGATCCGGCGCGAGTACGCGTCCAGGACGAACGCGACGTAGACCCAGCCCGACCATGTCCGAGCAGTCACCGCCCGGGCCCGGGGCAACGCCGCAGACCTACGTGTCATGGCCGCCCAGATCGCCGGTTCATCCGGCCTCACGGCCGCGGCCGGCCCCGCGCTGGCCGCGCTCACCACTGCCCTCGGCGCCACCGACCCCACCGACCTGATCACGCCCCTCAGAACTGGGACACCAGGCTGGCGTCCCGGTTCAACATCGTGGCGACCTGCCGCTTGGTGTAGCCCTCGTCGAGGAGCTGCGGGGTGAGGCGCGCGGCCTCGTTCAGGTTCTGCGGGTCGGCCGGACTCACTGGTCAGCTCCCGTCTGCGCGAGTTCGGCGCGGCCCAGGCCGCGCAGCTTCAGGTACTCCTCCTGGCTGGTCGGGTGCTCGACAGGGCCGGTCAGGTGGCCCTTGAGGAGGTAGTCGCCGGGCTCGCCCCGGTACGGCCACGGCTGGCGCTCGGTCAGGGCGATGCCGTCCGTGCCGAAGTACACGACGCTGTCGGGCTTCGCGTGCAGGCGCCGGCGTACCCGATGACCTCCTTGCCCTGCCGGTACTTCATGTCCAGCAGCGCCGCCCGCGCCCCGGACCACACGTAGGCGGCCCACTCGGGGTGCGCGTACGGGTCGCGGGAGAACCCGGCTTGCCGCTGCCACGTCACCAGCTCGGCGTCCTGGCCGAGGATCTCCACCCCGGCCGGGAGCGCCTCGCCGACCGGCGTGGTGCCGGAGACCAGGCGAGGGCGCTGCGCGAAGCCGCCCATGCCGAACAGCAGCACGCTGCGCATGGCGCGGGGGCGAGGTAGGCCGCCTGTCGCTGGCGCTCGTCCCCGTGGATGCGGGACAGGTTGGTCAGGTCCGCCCACGCGGCCTTCAGCTTCTTGCCCCACTCGTCGAGCGGCTTGCCGTCCTCGAAGAGCAGGCCACCGAGGATCTCGATCCGCCACGGCATCAGGTGGTTGGACAGGGCGAGGTGGACCTCCGCGCCGCCCGCCCAGGTGGTGAAGGTGGCTCCCGGCTCGGAGGGGCAGACCCAGGCGCGGTCACCGGTGACGGGGCCGGGAGCAGGCCGACGTGGTTCCAGCCCTGCGGGACGGTGACGCGCGCGTTCCAGTGCGAGCAGGACATCAGGGCCTTGGTCTGTTCCCGGCCGTCCGCATCGAACCACTCCCCCGTGGAACAAATCTCGGTGGTGCCGCTGTCCGGGGCGGTGGCCGGGGCGTAGCGGCCGACGGGCTGGCACTGGTGGACGAAGTGCCCGGCCAGCTTGTCCCGGCCCGAGCCGACGGCGGTGGTCCACCGGGTCGCCGGGGTGTTCAGCCAGGCGGCCACGGCGTCCTTGAGCGTGGAGTACCGCTCGGCACCGCCGTGCCACGGCGCACCGGCGGTGATGTAGACCCGCTCCGTACCCGGCAAGACTTGGCTCTGTCCGGGCCATCCCTACCTGCCGGTCAGCCAGAAGACCTCATCGGAGCCGCCCATCAGTGCTCGGGATGGGCGGCCGCCGTGGTACGGGGGAGATCACGGCGGCCGCCGATCGGATCGGCTCACCCGCCGGCTCGACGAGTCCAGTAGGAGGCGGGACCGTGTGCCACGGCAGAACCGGCTGACCGGGAAGGCACGAGCGGCCAGCTGTCAGAGCTGGACGGGGAGGTGGCGTGGGCCGCGGAGCATGGCGTTCTGCCGGTAGGGGGGCGGGTCCTGAAGCAGGCGTGCTGTGCTGAGGTGGGGGATCAGCGCGCCGAGCGCGGCCTGGGCTTCCAGGCGGGCGAGCGGTGCGCCGTAGCAAAGATGGATGCCGCTGCCGAAGCCGAGGTGCTCATTGTCCGGGCGAGTGGGGTCGAAGCGGTCGGGCTCGTGGAACCGCTTGGGGTCGCGGTTGCCCGATGCCAGCACCAGTACGACAGGCGCGCCTTTGGGGATGGTGGTGCCGGCGACGTCGAGGTCGGTGCGGGGGATTCGCTCGCGCATGTGGACCGGGGGCTCATAGCGCAGCAGTTCCTCCACCGCGCGGGGCAGCAGGTCGGGTTCGCGGCGCAGCAGGTCCAGGTGCTCGCGCTGGCGCAGCAGGGTGAGCACGCCGTTGGTGATGAGGTTGACCGTGGTCTCGTGTCCGGCGATGAGCAGCAGCACGGCGGTTTCCGCGAGTTCCTCAGGGGTGAGCCGCATCGCTGGGTCGGGTTCGTTGGCGAAGGCGGAGAGCATGTCGCCGGTGGGTCGGCCGCGGTGCTGGTCGGCGAGGCCCACCAGGTACGCGCCCATCTCCTCCCGCGCCTGTCGGCCCGCCCGGTCCCGCTCGGTGGTGTCCTCCTCGGTCGTCACGTCGGCGGATGCGACGATGGTGTCGGACCACTGCCTGAACAGCGGCTCGTCTTCGCGGGGCACGCCGAGCAGTCGGCAGATCACCGTGACGGGCAGGGGGTAGGCGAAGTCGTCGACGATGTCGATCTGCGGGGCCGTCTGGAAGGACTCCATCAGTTCGGCGGTGATCCGGGTGATTTCGCCGCGCATGGCGTCGACCCGGCCGGGGCTGTGCGGCGGGCCGAACGGCCGCATGGCCAGGGTGCGCAGCCTGTGGTGTTCGGGATCGTCGAGCCGCAGGAACGGGAGCCTGGCCGTCTCCTCGGACGGACCGGGGGACGGGGTGGTGCGGCTGCGGGGGTCGGCACTCATCCGCGGGTCGTGGAGCAGGGCCGTGATCTCGTGGTAGGTGCCGACCATATAGCTGCCGTCTGCCTGCTGCACCACGGAACCGGCGTCGCGGAGTTCCGCGTACAGCGGATAGGGATTCGCGCGGTTGGCGTAGTCGGTGATCCGTTCCAGCAGTGTGTCGGCGGCCATGGGTTTCGGCTCCTCGTGTTGGTGCGGGACGTGGGTCAGCCGGTGGGGTGCACCACGGTCAGTCGGCGGTCGGGCAGGTAACCGGTGAGCGCCACGGTGGGGCCGTGGGACAGTCCCTTGGGATCCGGCACATCGGAGGGAACCGGGATGTCGGCCGCAATCGGACGGTCCGCCGCGCCGGGCGCGGGCGGGAACGGAGCGGCCGTCTCGATCAGGTGCCGGTAGTAGTCGAGTGACTTGGCCATGTCGACGGTGACCGCGGCGGTGACCCGCCCCTGGTAGCCGTAGACCATCGCCAGACGGCGTGCCTCCAGTGAGCCCTGGGCGATGACCACGTGGTCGGAGAAGGTCGGGACGCCCACCGATTTGATGTTGAGCCCGAACTGGGTCGACCAGAAGGTCGGGATGGCAAGGTGCGGGCGCCGCAGCGGTCCCGGACTGACCATGTTGTGGGCCGCCACCTCGGCCTGCGCGACCGCGTTTCCCCAGTGCTCGAGGGAGAGCATCTGGTACCCGAACAGCGGGTGGGGGAAGCGGGAGACGTCACCGGCCACAAAGACGTCGTCGGTGACTATTCCGTACATGTTGAAGGCCCGGCACCCAGCATCACAGGCGATCCCGCGCGGGCCCGCCGCCAGCCCGGAGTCCGCCAGCCACTCGACGTTCCGGACCGCCCCCAGCGCTGCGACGCACACGTCCGCCTCCACGCGGCTGCCGTCTGACAGGTCCGCACCCATGAACCGGCCGCTTGCGTCCCCGCGTAGCGCGGTGACCGTCACCCCACAGCGCAGATCCACACCGTTGTTGCGGTGCATGGCGGCCGCAAGCTTCGACAGCGTCCCGCCGAGCGCCCCCACCAGGGGTGCCGGGCCGCGTTCGGTGACCGTGACCTCCAGCCCGCGTTCCCGGCAGGCCGAGGCGATCTCCGAACCGGTGAAGCCGCCGCCGATCACCAGCACCCGCCGCGGCCCGGCGGCCAGCCGCTCGGCCAGCTCCCCGGCGTCGTCGCGGGTGCGCAGGGTGAACACACCGTCCAGCGCGGCTTCCTCCGGATTGGGCCAGGTCCGCGCCCGGGTCCCGGTGGCGATCAACAGCCGGTCGTACGGCAGTGACTTGCCGTCGGCCAGCACCACCCGTTTCCCGAGCGGGTCCAGGCCGCTTGCGCGGACTCCCAGCCGCCAGTCGGCCTCCGGATCCCGGCGCATCGGCAGTCCGGTACTGTCCGCCGCCACCCGGCCGAGCAGTACCTGCTTGGAGAGCGGCGGCCGGTCGTAGGGCGGATAGGGCTCATCCCCGACCACGGTCAGTGAGCCGGTGAAGCCCTCCTCGCGCAGCGCCTCCGCAGCCCTCAACCCGGCCAGCGACGCGCCAACGATGACGATGCGGCCGTCCCGAAGGTCACCGGCCATCGGCGCTCACCTCCTCACCAAGGAGGATCGCCTGGACCGGGCACGCCGCCGCGGCCTGGCGCACGCGCTCGGCCTGGTCGTCAGGGACGGCCGGGGCGTACAGCAGTCCCTCCTCGCCGTGCAGCTGGAACATCTTCGGTGCGAGGAACACGCACTGCGCGTAGCCCTGGCAGCGCGTGAGGTCCACAACGATCCGCATCCCCACCACTCCCTCCGTCGCCGCACCCCTTCTCTTTCAGCATGGGACGAGAACCGGACGCCCGCGCGGCGGCTGGCCGGGGGACGCCGCGGGTCTGCTGTCAGCCCAGGGCGCGGTCGAGGTTGAAGGCGGCACTGATGAGGGCGAGGTGGGTGAACGCCTGCGGAAGATTGCCCAGTTGCTCTCCGGTGTGGCTGATCTCCTCGGCGTACAGGCCGAGATGGTTGGCGTAGGTGAGCATCTTCTCGAAGGCCAGGCGGGCTTCGTCCAGGCGCCCGGCGCGGGTGAGGGCTCGACATACCAGCAGATGGAGAAGGTGCCTTCGTCGCCTTCCAGGCCGTCGGGGCTGGCCTCGGGGTCGTAGCGCCAGACCAGGGAGTCGGACACCAGTTCGTCGCCGAGGGCGTCGAGGGTGGACGGCCACACGGGGTCGTTGGGAGCGATGGACTTGGTCAGCGGCATCATCAGCGCCGCGGCCCTGACCGCCGAGCAGCCCGCTCGCTCCGTCGGGTGCCACCCGTCGCCGACGGTGCGGGGTGGCGCGCCGGCGAGGCTGAGAAGCCGCTTTCGCGTGCGGCACCGCGGCGAGGCCGTCCGTGCCGCAGCAGAGGAGCGGAGACCTGCAGACGGTCGCGCTGGGTCCTTTCCCCGGCTCGCCGCAGCATCGAAGCGGGAGCCCGCCCTGCCCATGGCCGGTCGGTGTCCAGGTCAGGCCCGCAGGTCGGCCTCCGATCCGAGGGCGGCCGCGCGAGCCTGCAGGTCCCGCAGCGCCGTGTGGGCGATCTCGGTGTACGGCTGTCGGTTCTTCGGTGCCGCCCAGTGTGCGAAGGCGGTGCTGAAGGCGAGCACGCCCAGCTCGGCGGCCAGGCGCGCGGTGGTGTCGTCGGCTCCGCGCGCCCGCAGGGCGTCGGCGATGGCGGAGCTGAGACCGGCGCGCTTGAGGAGCTCGCGTTCCCGCAGTTCACTGGTGGCTGCGATGATCGCCCGGCGCTGAAGGGCGAGGTCGTGACGCTCGGGCGTGAACGCGGGGGCGGCGGACTCCAGTGCCGCGGCGAGGCAGGCGCCGATGGTCGCCGCGGGTGCGGTGGCCCGGATGGCGTCGCTGAAGCGCTGCGACAGCACGTCCTGACCGCCGAACAGCACCTCCCGCTTGTCGGCGAAGTGACGGAAGAACGTGCTCTTGGTCAGTCCAGCGCGGTCCGCGATCTCGTTGACGGTGGTGGCGTCGTACCCGTGCTCGGCGAACAGCGCCAGCGCGGCGCGCTCGAGGCGATCGCGCGCGTTCGGTTCCCATCTGGCCATGCGGACATCCTAAGTGATGACACCCAGTCCCATCACGCGCTACGGTGAAGCAAGTGATGGGAGCAAGTCCCATCACTTGCCCCGGCCGGGCTCTGCCCTGCCGCGCCCCCACCACACACTCCAGGGAGTCACCATGCGTGTCTTCGTCACTGGCGGGACCGGCCTCATCGGCTCGGCCGTCGTCGCCGAACTGCTCTCCGCGGGACACTCGGTCACCGCCCTCGCCCGCTCCGACGCCTCCGCGGCGCACGCCAAGGCCGCCGGCGCCGAGGTGCTCAGCGGCGCACTCGCCGACCTCGCCGTGCTGCGAGCCGGCGCGGAGCGGGCCGACGGTGTCATCCACCTCGCCTTCAGCAACGACTTCAGCTCGCCCGAGGCCCTGGCCCAGGGCGTCGCCGAGGAGGCCGCCGCGCTCGCGACGCTCGGCGACACCCTCGTCGGCACGGACCGCCCGCTCGTCACCGTGGCTGGCACGCCCAACCTGCCGGGGCGCGCTTCCACCGAGGACGACGCCCTGCCGACCGAGGGGCCGGTCGCCGGCCGCAGCCGATCGGTGACCCGCGCGCTCGAACTCGCCTCCCGCGGCGTGCGCAGCTCGGCGGTACGACTGCCGCGCACGGTCCACAACGAGGGCCGGGGCGGGTTCGCCGGGCTGCTCACCGACATCGCCCGCCGTACCGGCGTCGCCGGCTACCCCTCGGATGGCGCGCAACGCTGGCCGGCCGTCCACGCACGGGACGCCGCCGTGTTGTTCCGGCTCGCCCTGGAGCAGGCCCCGGCCGGAAGCTCCTGGCACGCCGTCGCCGACGAGGGCGACGCGGTGCGCGACATCGCCGCGGTCATCGGCCGACGGCTCGGCCTCCCCGTCGAGTCGGTACCGCAGGAGAACTTCGGCCCCCTCGGTCCGATCTTCGCGGCCGACCAGCCCGCGTCCAGCGCTCACACCCGCGCCACCCTCGGCTGGCAGCCGACTCACCCGAGCCTGCTCGCCGACCTGGAGAACATCAACCCCTGAGACGCGCCCGGACGGCCCTGGCGCCCGACCGGCGCCCGACCGCGCTCCGCGCAAGCACGACGGCCGGGCGCCAGGGCATCGTCCAAGTCCCCCGACAAGTACCTCTTGATCCCCACCGCCGGACGGCGCCGGGCCCGGAGCCTGCGCGCCGAGCAGGAACCGGGCACAGGCCCCTACGCGAGGAACAAGTTCCCATGACCTACGGACCGCACAACCCAGAGGCAATCTACGTCGCTCACGACTACCCCGAGCACGCCTTCGACACCGGCGAGGTCAGCCTCAACTACGCCACGACCGGATCGCCCGACAACCCCGCCCTGCTGCTCATCCCCGCGCAGGGCGAGTCCTGGTGGGGCTACGAGGCGGCGATGAAGCTGCTCGAAGACGACTTCGAGGTCCCCGCTCGCCGACCGGCAGGAGAAGCGGCGCGCGGCCGAGTGGCCGTGGGACATCTGGTGCCGCATCTGCCTCCACCAGGTGGGCAGCCACCGCACCGAGGAACTCGCCGGCGAGGTAGCCGACCAGCACGTAGCTGTATTCCATGTGACCCAGGCCGAGGTGCACGCCTTGCTGGCGGCCGTCGCGGCCGGACGCATGCCCGTGCCCGAGCCGGTGGTCACCACGGCCCGGGCACACTGGAACACGCGCTGGGACCAGGTGGAGCAGCAGTGGCGACCGGTTCGTCCGGTTCAGGACGCGGCCGACCCCGCAGGAACAGACGCCAGCGCAGGTCTCTAACCTGGTGCGATGCGCCTGCCCCTCTTCCTTCGCCGCCCCGAGGCCGCCCCGGTGTCCCCGCGGATGCAGGTTCTGCAGGACCGGGCGCGGGAGCTGCACTGGGAGGTCGTCTTCCAGCGCGGCGACTCCCCCCAGGCCCGGGAGCTGGACGAGGTCAACTCCCAGATCGCGGCGCTGCGGCTCGACGAAGGACAGGAGGCCGCGGCCGTCGGCTGACCGAGCGCGGCTACTCAGGGCCCTCGCTCGGCAGGGCTGTTGCAAAGTCGCATCATCTCGTGGGTGCCCTGGGTCGAAGTTGCCTCGACGCCATGTCCGTTGCCCCCTAGCGGTGTTACTGTCGCGCCATGTCCAAGATCGAGATTGACGCGATAACCGCCGAGTTCTTCGGAGCCTTCGACAACCGCGGCGGCAAGGCCGCGGACGTGGCCCGGATCCGCCGGCTGGTCATTCCGGGTGGTGTGATCGTGCTGACCGGGCCGAAGTACGCGGTCTACACCGTGGACGAGTTCATCGAGCCGCGTGAACGCCTGCTCGCCGACGGCCGGTTGGTCGAGTTCTCGGAGTGGGAGACCTCCGAGCGAACCGAGATCGCGGGCGACATCGCGTCGCGCTTCGGCGAGTACCGGAAGGCCGGCATCCTGGACGGCGAGCCGTTCGAGGGCGGCGGGACCAAGACCATCCAGTTCGTCCGCACCCCGGAGGGCTGGCGGATCGCGGCGTTCTCCTGGTACGACCAGCCCTGAGGGTCCGCAGGTCGCGGCGGGGCACTGTCACGTTGGTGGGGGCATGAGTGCTTGAGGATGCGTCAGGGCGTGCTGGGGCCGGGGGCGGGTCTGGTTCAGGCCGCGGCGGGCAGGCCGGTGGTGCCGGTGATCTGGTCCCAGATCGCGAAGCGGATGATCATCTCGGTGCGGTATTGGGTGGCGGTCAGCAGGTGGCGGCGGGGTCGGAAGTGGGGTGAGATGCCGCTGAACACGGCGAGGATCGTTGGGCCCCGCGGACGGTCCGGAAGCCTTTCATGGCGCGTTCGGGCACTGTCACGTTGGCCGCTGAGGGATGCTCTTCGGGTTGGTCGTACCGGGAGGGGCCTGTCGTGGAGAGCGTGTCGCCGTCGTACAGGGGTCACCGGTACCCGGTGGAGATCATCTCTCATGCGGTGTGGCTGTACTTCCGCTTCCCGCTGTCGTTCCGTGAGGTCGAGGAGCTGCTCCTGGCACGAGGCGTGATCGTCTCCTACGAGACGGTGCGGCGCTGGTGCCTGAAGTTCGGCCGGGCCTACGCCAACGCGCTGCGGCGGCGACGTCCGCGCCCCGGCGACAAGTGCCACCCTCGACGAGGTCTTCATCAGGATCAACGGCGAGCGGAAGTACCTGTGGCGCGCCGTCGACCAGGACGGCAACGTGCTCGACATCCTCGTCCAGAACCGGCGGGACAAGGCCGCGGCCAGGCGCTTCTTCCGCAAACTCCTCAAGAAGACGACCACCGTGCCGCGGGTGATCGTCACCGACAAGCTGCGCTCCTACGGCGCCGCCCACCGCGAGGTCATGCCCTCCGTCGAACACCGCTCCCACCAAGGATTGAACAACCGGGCCGAGAACAGCCACCAGCCCACCCGGCAACGCGAACGCGCCATGAAAGGCTTCCGGACCGTCCGCGGGGCCCAACGATCCTCGCCGTGTTCAGCGGCATCCCACCCCACTTCCGACCCCGCCGCCACCTGCTGACCGCCACCCAATACCGCACCGAGATGATCATCCGCTTCGCCATCTGGGACCAGATCACCCACCCCGCCGCCCTGCCCGCCGCAGCCCGACCCAGACCCGGAACCGGGCCCAACACACCCTGACACAACCTCAGACGATCACGCCCCGCCAACGTGACAACGCCCGCGAAACGCCTTCGCCATCGCGCCGTGCCGCAGCACATCGGTGTCGTCGATGCTGTCCGCCCCCGCGAGCATCCCCGCCACCAGCGACATCACCTTCGCGCCAACCGCCGCCCCGGCCCCGTTCACCGCGTCCTTCAGCTGCACCTTCGCCCGGGCCAGCTCCGGCAGGCCGCACCGCTCGGCCAGGCGCACCGCCGGGGCCAGGCCGCCGAAGGCCAGGAGGTTCGGGTCATCGAACGCCGCGAACGTCGCCGCAGCGGTATGGAACGAGGTGCCTTGCTGATCGGGCCTGATGGAGCAGTCCAGCTGCGCCGCTACGCGATTTTGCTTATACAGAAGATGTCAGCCGCCTGTCACTTCGAAGGGACTACGGGATCGTGACCACCTCGATCGTCGTCGGAGGAAGCAGCGGACTGGGCCGCGCCGTGGCACAGCTATTCGCTGACCGCGGCGACACGGTCGTCATCACCAGTCGCACCGCGGAGCGCGCCGAATCCGTGGCCGGCGAGATCGGCGGCACGACCCTGGGCTTGGCCGTTGACCTGTCACGCCCGGAGACGATCGCCGATGCTCTCGGCGACGTGCGCGAGGTCGACAACCTGGTGATCGGCGCCGCCGAGCCGCGCTTCAACTCCCTCGCGGACTTCGACATCGCCGATGCCATCAGGGCCGTGACCATCAAACTGGTCGGCTACACCGAGACCGTGCGAGCCCTGCGCGACCGGTTCACCCCCGGCGCGTCGGTCGTGCTCTTCGGCGGCCTGGCCAAGGAGCGCCCGTATCCCGGTTCCACCATGGTGACCGCGTTCAACGGCGGTATCACCGGTCTGGTGAAAACCCTGGCTGTGGAGATCGCGCCCCACCGCGTCAACGCGATCCACCCGGGCATTGTGGGAGACAGCCCGCGGTGGCGTGACTCGCCCGACCACCCCCACCTAGCGCGTACCCCTATCGGACGCCTCGTGACGACGGCGGAGTTGGTCGACGCAATCGACTTCCTTCTCCGCAACACCGGCGTCAACGCTCTCGACTTGTTCGTCGACGGCGGACTGCGCGTCACCTGACGCATCGTCGGCCAGGGCAGCGCAGCGTGAGGGCTCAGGGTGAGGTGCCCCCAAGGCCGGGTAGTTAGCGCTTGGGCCGGGGGCGCAAGGCAGCGGTCCTCGTCGGGGCGGCCGCCGCGTAGCGGCCCGTTCGGATTCTTCTCCTCCTCACAGCCGACCGCCACCGCACCGAAATGATCATCCGCTTCGCCATCTGGGACCAAATCACCCACCCCGCCGCGCGGGGCGGGAAAGACGGGCGGGCGCATGGAACCGTGCCTCCTCGGCGGCGGAGACGACCTCACTCAGCCTGTTCCACTCCACGAGCCAGGCCTGGCGGGCTTCCAACCAGTCGGCCTGGGCGGCGAGACCTGCCGCCCGTAGCTCGGCGGCCAGTGACCGGCGGGGTGAACGGATCTCACGCAGAGCAGCGGTGTACGCCTGGCCGGTGGCCTTCTGAAGGCCGCGCGCCTTCTTCGCGTCGGTCGACTGTTTCCTGGGCATCAGGGGTTCTCTCCGGACAGCCCGCGCCTGTCCACAGAGACTGCTGCGGAGGGAGCGCGGGCCCCGAGAGACCTTGTGGCCGGCAATGCCGTTCCGACGCGGGCGGAAACGGCGGCGGCGGTTTGGCGTGCGCGTCAGCCGAGGACACAGTAGCGGACACCTGGCCAGTCGAGGGCGGGTGAACCACACATGGGATGGGCCCCCGCCGGACGGAATGTCCGGCAGGGGCCTGTCCCATCAGGTCAGTGCGTCTCCACAGCCGTGCACTTCCAAAGCGTCGTTTGGGGACGCTGCTCAAGCCGGAAGGCGACCATGTGGTGGCGGCTGCCGATCTCGACCCGGACGCACACCTCCAGGGCACCAGGGCGCGGGGCGGTGTCGTACGTCCGGCCCAGGCGGATCCGGGCTGCCCGCCCGCGCTGGCGGAGCGGTCCGGTGTGGACCAGAGCGGTCAGCTGCTGGTACGCATCCAGCGTGGAGTGACGCTGGAGCTGGCCAAAGGGCCCGGACACCATCGCGACGCAGCAGGCGGGGGCGTTCGAGGCGGCGTACACCGATCCGGCCGGCGCGCTCGTGCAGCAGCGCTGGGAGCAGGCAGCGGGGCGGGTGCGCTTCGAGGACCTGGCGCCGGTGTCCGCGTTCCCCGTGATCCCCAGCAAGCGCTGGGGTCCGGGCTGGTGGTGGTCGGCCACCACCGGGCGCCATGTCGCGAACGGGTCCGCGGCGATGCTGACCCAGGTGATGCTGCTGGACCGCGACCCGCAGATCATCGCGATGGCCGGGCGCCCGGTGCGGGTGGTGTGGCGCGAGGAGGACGGCACGGTCAGGTCCTGGGTGCCGCAGTTGTTCGTCCGCTACACGGACGGGACCGCGGCGCTCGCCGACTGCCCCGCCCGCCCCGGTGGTGGCGGACCCGCGGCGCAGCGGGCCGCGGCCGCACTCGAGTCGGCGTGGGCGCAGGTGGGCTGGGCGTACCGCCGCCCGGAGCCGCCGGACCCGGTGGTGGCGGCCAACGTGCGCTGGCTGGCCGGGTACCGCCACCCGCGCCACCGCGGCACACCGCAGTTGGAGGCGGCCTTGCTGGAGGCGTTCGAGCAGCCGCTGCCGTTGGCGGAGGGGGTACGGGCGGTGGGCGATCCGCTGGTAATCCTGCCGGCGGCCTTCCACGCCCTGTGGTCCAGGCGCCTGGACGTGGCGCTGGGGGAACCACTGCACGAAGGCGCCGTGGTAGGGCCGGGCTCCCGCGCAGTGGTCGGGGGTACGCGGTGAGCCGGGCGCCGGAACGGCGGCCGGTGCTCGCGGTCGGGGCGCATGTCGTCTTCGAGGGGCGGACCTGGCAGGTAGTCGGCCTGGAGGGGCAGGTCGTACGGCTGCTCGACGAGCACGGTTCGGTGGCCTCGGTGCTGACAAGCCATCTGTTTGCGGCCGCGGACTTCGCCGTGATCGGGGCGGCCGTGCGGGCGGGGGTGCCGCAGTGGGGGCCGTTCCAGACAGTGCCGCTGCGCGAGCAGGAGCGGGCGCTGGCCTGGCAGCGCCACATCCAGGAAGTCGAGACCGGCCTGCCCTCCGGCCCCGGCGGCGCCGGGGTGCCGCGCCCGCAGTACGACCCGCAGCAGCGCACCATGGCGCAGCGCGAGCAAGCCAAGGAGCAGGAGCTGGCCGCGCTGGGCTGGTCGGGGGTGGGGAGCGGGGCGGTGACGCGGATGCGCGCCCGCTACCGCCGGCAGGGCCTGTGGGGGCTGGTCGACCACCGCACCACCCGGCCCTCGAACCGGCTGGGGCGCAGTGACGAGCGGGTCGTGGCCGCCGTGCTGGAGGCTTTGCGGCGCCAGCGCGGGCGCTCCAAGGGCACCGTCAAGGGCCTGCGGCAGCTCCGCATGACTCTGACCCAGATCGCCGCTGCGGTCTGCCACACCTACAACCAGGCCGGGGTGCGCCTGGTCCTGATCGACTTTACCGACCGCACGTAGTCCTGCCCGTGATGTCCGTCTGGGACTGTGACCAGCACATCCCGGGCTTGTTTACCGACCGTGTCCGGGACGTCTGTCATGTTCTGGAGTCGGTACGGAGGACAAGTGGCACGGCACGTGGTGGTCGGGGACCTGCGGGTCCAGCAGATCGAGCGGAAGGACGGGCGGCGGTCGTGGACGATCGTGTGGCCCGAGGGGACGGTCCACACGGAGGCGGACCGGTTCCTGCGTCTTCATGATGGTTCGGGGACGCAGAGGACATACGCGTATCTGCTGGTGGATCACCTGCGGTGACTGGAGCGGGAGTGCCTGACCTTCGACAAGGTTCAACTGCGGGATCTTGAGCGGTACATGGGCATCGTGGGTGCCGAGGTCCGCATGCCGCTCGGGGAGCCGTGGCGGGTGGGCAAGCGGCCCTACGGCCACTCCGCGCTGTCGACTGCGGCGGCTTGCCTGAAGGGCTTCTACCTGCATCAATCCTCCCTCGGCGTGAACGGGGAGCTCGGCAAGAAGCTCGATACGTCCCGGCTGCCCTCGCGGGCGGACCGGCGCCGCGCGTTCCTGGGGCACGTGAAGTCGACGCTGCCCACTAACCCGCTCGCGCCCTCGGGCCCGCGCCGCCGGCATCCGAAGATGCTCCCGGACGGCGCGCGGGAGACGCTGCTGGCCACGGTGCACTCGGCCCGGGACCGGCTGGTGGTGACCTGGCTCGCCGACGGCGGTCTGCGGATCGGCGAACTCTGCGGACTGCACCTGGCGGACCTGCACCTGCGCGAGAACGCGGCCTGCGGGCAGTGCCGCACCCCGCACCTCCATGTCTGCCACCGCCCGGACAACCCCAACCGGGCCGGGGCCAAGACCAAGCACCCCTGGGGGGTTGAGGACGGCACGGTGACCGGCGGGCTGATCAAGCGGGTCAGCCCGGCGATGGTGCACACGTACTTCGAGTACCTCACCGGCGGTGAGTATCCGCGCGCGACCGCCCGGCACGGGATGCTCTTGGTCCAACTGCACGGACCGGGCACCGGCCAGCCGTGGGCACCGGTCGGGGCCCGGCGGATGCTGGGCCGGGCCGGGAAACGGGCCGGGCTGGGGCTGGTGAAACCCCATGCATTCAGGCACAACTTCACGAGTGCGGTTCTCGACGCCTCCGACGGCAACCTGCTGATCGCCCGGGACGCCGGCGGCTGGGCGTCGGCCGCGATAAGCGCGAGCAGTGGCGACTGCTGGCCGAAGGAGCTCCCGACGACGCCACCGCCGACTACCTCCACCGCTACTTCGAGCCCACCGCCCGTGCGATCGACGGCCTGGAGAAGGCCCTGGCTGGCCTCGGCCTGCTCGACGACGCCCTGGCCCTGGACCTGCGCAAACCACAGGACTACTTCCACCGCGTCTGGTCCACGGCCTTCCGCGCCACCGACCTCGCCGACGCAGGCCACGACGAGCGGGATCAGGACGACACCGCCACCGACGAACAGGACGACGCGTGACCACCACCATCCCTGATCCCCGCACGGCCGCCGCTCTCGCGGCCCGCCGACGCCGCCCTCGGACGAGTCCGCGACGCGATCACCCAGCTCCGCCGTGAGAAAGCCCAGGTCAGCGTCGCTGCCGTCGCCCGCCGCGCAAACGTCTCCCGCACCGACGCCAGGACCGCAGTCACCGCCGCCATGGCCGAGGCCGGCGAACGCCGGACCCAGTTGCTCGCCGACCAGGATGAGGAGCGCGAGGCGACCTGGCGTGACCGGGCCCTGAATGCCGAGGACGCCCTCAAGGCCGCCCACGCCGAGATCCTCACCCAGCGCACCCGCATCGGCGAACTCCTCGGCCAAGTCCGCGACTTGGAAGCCGAATGGACCCAGGAGGCCATCCAGCGGATCACCACCGAGAACACCACCCTCAAACAGCGCGTCCGCCAACTCGCCACCGACAACCGCACCCTGGACGAACGACTCAAGGCCGCCCGCCCCAACCTCCGGTTCCAGGACCGACGCGTCGCCGACCTCGACGCCCAGATCACCGACCCCACGGCAAGCCGGCTCCGTCACACCAACCCGTCGCCCCCAGTCACGTGAGCCGGATTCTCTCGACTGGCGGCAGGCTGGTGGGCATCTCGTCGGTGACCCAGGCGTATTCGAGTCCAGCCAGGGCCGCACCGTCCTCGACCCATACGAGCAGCTCGCCGACGTACTCGCCGCACTCGTCGAGCACTTGCGCGTCCACCGGGACGAGATTGCTGACCAGTGAAGCTCGCCGCACGGGCTCACGCACTCTCAGGTCGATGCTCACCGATCTGGGCGTCCAGGTGGCGATGACCTCCGCCTGATCGATTTGGCTCCGTAGTTCTGACGCGCCGACGAAGTTGCTGGTCAGGATGTGTTTCAGCACGGCCTTCTCAGCGGCGTTCAACGGGCGCGGAACTATGGGGACTGGTGGCATGCCCCCATGATGCCCTGGCCACCTCCCGGGATACCTTGCCCGTTCCTTGATGATCGTGCTTCGCCCGTGTCGTCGACACTGGCGAAGCACGGTCGGCCCTTGTCACAGGCTCGTCCTATCGTGAGTGGGTGATGAAGTGGCTCCGCTGTTATTGGGACGAAGAGGACATCTGGTTCTACTTCGAGCTTGACCCCGATGGACAGGTGATCCGGCAGGTCGAGCTCCAAGAGCCCGAGCGGACTCCTCTGGCCGCGGCGTCACTCGACGAGTGGCA
>NZ_JARZAJ010000071.1 GCF_029892105.1 Kitasatospora sp. GP82
ACGACACGACAGGTCACCACTCCCACGGGGCCACCGACCCTATGCCCGACCAACGAAAAGGCAGACCTCAAGATCGGAAAGACAACAGCTTCTAAGTCATTTTGCCTTCCCGTAAACCCTGACACAGCATGACCCGCCGCGGAAGACCACACATGGGCTGCTCTATCCCGCTTCCAGCTGGACCGAGACCGAAGATTGCCCGACACTGGCCGCCGATGCACAAGGACTCGCTCACATGAGCCGAGTTGGCCTTGCAGGGGCCCCAGGAGGTGGCGGCCGAGGCAACCATAGAGAATCTTCCTTGGCTCGACGCGTTCAAGCAGAGACGTGACGAAGCCCCAGCAGGGGGCTGCCAGCGCTTCGTTGGAGCGGACCTGGTCGGGGGAATGACCAGGACCACGCGAAACCACGCTGTCGCTGTCCCACAGCTTCCTCTCGCTCAGACCACGTGTTGGCTTCGCCGACCTGTGCGATAGTCCTTGTCCTAGCGGGCTCATGGCATCACGGGATACAGGGCCGACATCGCTTCAGCGCGATGATCCGGAAGTCCTGCGCACCGAATATGCATTCACCCGGGACCAGCCGGCGACTGCCGGCACTGGTCCCGGGCGTGCGTGGGTCCTGGTTGGTCAGCCTCTACAGGACAAGCAGAACCGACGTGCTCACCAACCGTCGACCGCTCCGTTGCCGTATGGACGTCCTCCTGCTAGGACGAGGCGGAGGGCACGCAGGGCGTTCAGGTCGCGGAGCGGGTCACCGTCGACGACGAGCAGGTCGGCGCGGTAGCCGGCGGTGAGCTGTCCGGTGTGGGTGTCGATTCCGAGGGCGCGGGCGGCGTCGATGGTGGCCATGTCGATGACGCGGTCTCGGGAGAGGCCCAGGTGTTCGAAGAACTCGAGACTGCTCACAAAGCCGTCGAAGACGGCGTTCGGCACACCGGCGTCCGTTCCGGCTACCAGGCGGACCCCCTGCTCGGCCATCCAGCGCACCCGGCCGAACACTTCCTCGGCCCGATCCTTCCCGAATCGCTCAGCAAAAATCCGCCAGTTGGGGCTAGCCGCTGGGCATACGTGGATCTCCTTGGCGACGATGTCGGCGACCACGTCGTCGCGTACCTCGAAGCCTCCGTCGACCATCCACGTGCAGTGCTCGATGGTGTTCACTCCGGCAGCGACCACACCGGCAATGCCGTCCGTACCGTGTGCGTGGGCTGCGACGGGCAAGCCGGCCCGCCTGGCTTCTGCCACGACCAGGTGCAGCTCCTCGGTCGTGAACTGGGACTGCCAGGTCGCAGGTCCGCCCTTGGTGATCCCGCCTCCTGTGGCCATCACCTTGATCACGTCGGCGCCGCTCTCCGCATTGCGCCGCACCTGGTCCCGGATGGCCTCCTCGCCGGAGACCTCGCCCCCGAGGAACCAGCAGTGTCCTCCGGGTGAGGTGATGGGAGCCGTCGCGGCGAGGATCCGTGGACCGTGCAGTACTCCCGCTGCGACAGCATCGCGCAAACGCACAGAGAGTCCACCGCGGTCGCCCAGGTCCCGCACCGTGGTTACCCCGGTGGCCAGCAGTTGCTGTGCCCGGCCGGCCATGCCAAGAAGCAGGCTCGCGTCATCTGCTTCGCGCAATGCACCTACGGGATCCGGCGAGGCGTCGAAGGCGAGATGGACGTGGCAGTCGATCAAGCCCGGCAGGACAGTGCCATGAGGGAAGGACACCCTCCGCACATCGTCGGGGGCAAGCCGTTCCACCTCGTCGCGGGCCCCGACCGCGACGATGCCACCTTTGCTGACGAATACGGCCCCATCGTTCACGCATTCGCCGCCGGGGCCTGTGAGCACCCGTCCGGACGAGATCAACAGCTCCATCATTCGTCTCCTTGATCCAATCCGTTTTTGCCTGCCAGGAACCGAGCGCCGCCCGCGAGTCGACCCCTCGGCTCACGCCCATGGGCGGGGTGTGCCGGAGTCCGCAGCGGAGATCGCCGCAACGGGCCCTGAAAGCGTCGAGATGGAGGGGCCGGTGTCGAGTCGTCACCTGGGCCGTGTGTGCCTGCAGGCAGGCGTGAGGCTCACCAGGCTCAGGGGTGACGTGTTATGCCGATCTCAATGCAATTGCCAGTGCCACGAGTTGTCGTACGTCGGCGTCGAGGTCATCGCCGTGCGGCATCGCTATCGGGACGGCCGTCGAAGTCGCTGAACCGCCCGCCGCGTAGGCATGGAGGGCAGTCCGCAGATGGTCAGCCAGGACTGCGGGTGAAGTCTCCTCTCCACGGTCGTCGTGGGCGCCCAGCTGTGCGAGATACGGGCTGATTCGCACCAGACCGTCACGGCACTCGATGACGCGCCGGTAGTAGCGACGGTGAACGCCGCGAAGGGAAAGCACGTGGCGCCATGGGCTGACGGGTACGCGGTTGTGTTTCCACCGCCTGAGTCGTTGCGCGGGCCGACCGTCGCAGCAGAGGCGCTGCCGACCATCGCGGAGGCCACGATGGAGATTGCCGATAATCAGACGGCAAAGGTGTGTCGAATGGTGCGCATGGCGAACCCGATCTCCCTGTAGTGGTCGGGATCCGATGCCTTATGGCGAAATCGGATCCAGTTGGCCCGGAGCTGCTCGATCCGGTGCTGCACGATTTCAACCTGACGGAAAGGGAATGAATGTCCCCATCCTTTGATTTTTCCACTTTCGTCGACGAGGGGAATAATGGCAGAGAACCCGTCAACGAATGCCTGAAGGAAGGGAAGGCTGAGAATGCGTGCAGCGAGCAATGGCTTCCCTCTGAGCGGGGTCCACGGCGGGTCTTCCGGTGTCAGCCAGCCGGGTGAAGCCATTTCGTGAATGACGAGAGCTGAATGCTGGGGGCCAGACCTGGCCAGGTCGATGAAGAAACCTCCGGGTTCGTCCCCCCAAAGAACGGAAGACAGCATTCCTCCGGAAGCCACGTGAGCCACGGAGGAGGCCAGAAGCCCAAATGAGTCGTCTTCGATCGCCGTCGCTCGAAATATCTCCCTCGTGGCGCCGATGGTGAGCTGCATGCGGCACCACCCGGCCCGGAAAGAGAAATCTACCTGAAGTTCCTGTTCCCCCGCTGGCAACTATGCCTCCCGTATCGCGAGCTGGCAGTTGGAATGTATCCGATCGAGCTGTCACTAGTCCACTGGAATTTAGTGGAACTTTGCCCCTAAAGCGACAAGCGCCACCAAAGCGAACATTATCTTCGCGATCTCGTGCTGCTACGAAGGGAAATAAGATCACTTGCACATTCGTAGTCGACCCTTCCGCTTATGGGCTGGCAAGCCATCTCGCCGTTGAGCTGTCGGACGGATTTTCCACGTGATGTAACCGCTGGCTCCTCCTGGCGGTTACGCATCGACACCCTGTGTGCCCAGGTGGTACTGGGCACACAGGCGATCGGGTTCAACGGCGGCGCCGGCCGGCGCCGGCCGCGGGGGCCGCCTGCTGTGGGCGGTCGGCTCGGTGGCCGGTCTCGTGACGGTGGGAGTCGGGCGGCTTTGGTGCAGGCGTCGGCGGCGCGAATGCCGGTGTGGATGCGGTTCCTGACGGACTACAGGAGGTGCTGGGCTGGTGAAGTTCCTCCACGGTGACCGGAGCCAGGTGGGAGAACGCCGTCCAGAGCACGCTGCAGTCACACGGACGTTGATCTTCCCACGGCCAGGTGACGGACCGGCATCGCTCCACAGAGAGTGGATCAGAACCGGATGTCACGGCCGCCGTCACGGCTCGGAGACCGTGATGTCGACATCGCGCTCGCGATGAACGACCTGCCTCAGGAGATCCTCCGCCGTCTCGCATGTCATCCTGACCTGAGGTGCGGTGCGAGGTGCCGCGCAGTGGTCTGGAGGCCGACATATCGGAGCTGCTTGCCGCAGATGGTGATCCGCGGGTTCGGGCGGCGGTGGCCCTGCACGCGGCTCCTCCCACTATCCAGGAGCGCCTGGTGACCGACCCCGACACGGTGGTACGGGCCGCCCTGGCCGAGCAGGTGGAGGCCCTGCCACCCCGTCTTGCCAGGCTCCTGCTCACCGAGGGAGGAGCCGTCCGTCCGGGATGCCTCGTGCCGGCCAGGCTGTCCCACACCGCCAGAGGAACTTCATGAGCGGCTGCTGGCCGATCCGGCGACCCGATCGCTGATCGTTCCACACCTGCGGCTCACCTCCACGCTTGCGCTCGAGCTGGAGGGCGCCCCGGACAGCGAGGTGCGGTCGGCACTGGTGGACCCCCCGGGCTGCCGGTGAAAGCGCAGGGTGTGCTGGCGGGCGACCACGACGGCTTCGTCCAGTGCCGTCTGCTGTTCCGCCCCGCTGGCTCTGCGACGGGCGACGGCCGAGCTGCTCGCCGAGATAGAAGCGGGTACCAAGGCAGGCGAGGAACAGGCACCCCCCGTCTGGTATCTGGTCATCCTTTGGCTCACCGCCCCGTGTACGCGCGCGTGGGGTTGCCGCGAAATTCGCGAAATCTCAAACGGATGACCTCCTCAGCGCCAACTGGAGGCTCGCCATCCGGGGGCACTGACTGCAGTTCAGTTTCCGCCTGGGCAGCAACACCTTCGAGAGACACCATTTGGGGGCTCCCCAGCGATCTCTGGGCCCTACATTGGGCAGATGGTGAATCGGATCGAGGAATCTCCGGGGACGGGGATAGTTGGGACGCAGCGGCGGGGGCGCCATGCGGCTCGCCGGTCGCGCCAAGGCTCGGGCGGGCTGGCGCGTTCGTCTGCGCTGATGGCGCTGGGCACGGTGGTCTCGCGGGCCACGGGGCTGATACGCCTGGTCCTGCAGGGCTCCGCGTTGGGGACCGCGCTGGTGGCGACCACGTACAACACGGCGAACACGGTGCCCATGAGTCTCTACGCGCTGCTGATCGGCGGAACGCTCAACGCCGCATTCGTACCGCAGTTAGTGCGGGCACGCATGGACCATGCGGATGGTGGGCGCGCGCACGAGCAGCGCCTGATGACCCTGGTGCTCTGCGTCCTGGGGGTGGGCACGGTGGCGGCGGTGCTGGCCGCTCCGCAGATCGTCGGCCTGACGGGCTGGCCGGTGAAGACTCCCTCCGGTCGTCCGCCGCTTCCCCGCGAGGCGCGGGTTCTCAAGGCTCTGGACCGCGATGCGATCTTCGCCCTCTATGAGGAAGCCGGGCATCTGCGGCTGGGCCTGGGCGCGGGCAGTCCGTGGCTGCGAGCTCACCTCGACCCCAGCGGCCCCCATTACCTGTTCCCTGATCCGGCCGACTACTACTGGCCGGACGCGGGCCGACGCTGGTGGCAGTGCCGGGTGCTGCTCAGGATGGTCAACGGCGAGCAGGTGAGCGGCTCGGTGGCCATGCTCCCCGAGACCTTCACCGCCCTGCCCTCGACGCTGCCGCGCCTCAGGCAACGCCGTCTGGCCCACATCGCTCGCGCCACGGAGCGGGACAGCTACCTGTGGGGCCGAGACCACAAGACACACTGCGGCCCAGAGGAATGCGGGTACCTACCGGCCGAGGCAAAGACCGGTTCGCCGTGACCGCAGCCGGGCTGGTGGGGAGCAGGGGAACATGTGGGCGCGCGCATCGCCGCCATCCTGCGCCCTTCCCGCACGCCGCCGCACACTACGGCGAACTCATCGACGAACGAAACGTCCATCACGCGATCCACACCGCCCTGCACAACGCAGGCACGGCGGAAAGCTAACGATGACGGGTCCGAAGACGCGGGCAGTGCGCCGCCCGACCGTGGGGGTAGCCCACCTTTCATGCAGGGACCCGCTCTCGAGCGCACTTGTCGCCACGACAAGGGATCACCGCACCCATGAGGCCGGGCCTGTCAACTGGCAGGCGGGTGCACCCGGGGGTGTGGTTGCTCCCCGGGGCGGTTTTTCGGGGCTTCCCGGCAGCCGCTCGGCGTGGTTGCCGCGTGGGAGGGGTCCAGTTGGAGCGCCCGGAGGCCGCGAGGGATGAGCGGGCGAGGACGAACGAGCTGGACGCCGACGAGCGGCGGCCGATGATGCTCGACCGGGGATGGTCCGAACGTGGTTGTGGTGACAGCGGGTTGGTGTCCCCCTGGGGGGCGGTCAATACGTGGTGTCACATGCACCCATCCGGCGCCCGGCCCAGGCCGGCGCCATGACCGTGGTTCGGGGGACCGGGCTGCTCAGTCAGGTCATCGAGCGCGGCAGGCTGCCGTCTCATGCGGCGGATACGAGCTCACCCGGAGCGTGTGGCTGTCTTGGCCGAGCGGGGGACGGCGGGTCTGCGGCGGGGTGTGGCCTGCTGCTCGTGGACCTCGCGTAGGACGTGGTAGGCCCGAGTGAGGAGCTTGCGGGCCACGGCGGTGGTGGCGATGCCCTGCGCTCCCAGGCGCACGCGCTCCTCGCGTGAGTACCAACACGCGGCCTGTACAGGGCGGATGAGGTTTCCGGCAAGAGCAGGGCCAGCGGTCCGGACTTGGCGTCCGCGATCACCTGCTCGATCAGGGCGTGCTGCCGGTGCTGGAGCTCGGCCTGCAGCATGGTGAACGGGCTGTCGGTGAAGACCGCGTGGTAGCGCCAGGTGGCGAACAACTCGCCCTGGCCGGTGGCGACTTCCTGGTTCAGGCGGCGGACCCGGCGCACGATCAGGCGGGCGGTGGCCTGCTCGGACTTCTTGCGGCCGGTGAACGCGGTGTAGGTCGTCTCGGCGACTTCGGCGTCGGAGACCAGTTCGCCGGTGTCAGGGTCGACGAACGCCTCGGGGTAGTGAATCGGGGTCCAGGCATCCTCGGCGATGGCCGCGATCGCGGCGGCGATGTTGGGGTTCATTCGGACGGTCAGGGAGAAGCGGGCGTCGGCTCGGCGGCAGGCGGCCACCATGTCGGCGTTGTAGAACTGGCTGTCCGCGCGGACGATCACGGTCCCGCTCGCGCCGACCTGGGCGGCGGTGGCCAGGGCCTCGGAGGTGAACGGTCCGGCTCCGCGGGCGTCGGCCGCCTTGCCGCGCCGCAACCGGACCGCCGCGATCACGGGCCGGGCCAGCGGGGTGGAGAGGGTCGCCAGGATCGGGTGCAGGGTCCGCACACCCTTGAACCGTCCAACCTCCGCGCCCTGCTTGGCGCGGCCGTAGACGCGTCGGTGGGTGGGGTCGATGTCCACGAACGCCACCTCGTCCACCCCGGGCAGCACCGGGGTGGTGCGGGCCAGACGGGCAAGGAAGTGCCGGTGCACCGCATGGAGTTGCCGGTTCCTGGGAGACTGCCACCACTCTGGTTACATCCAATTCCATTATCTGCCATCGGATTTGTCGGTCCCCGCAGCGCCTGTCGCCGCTACTCTGAACCACGACGCCTACTGTTGGGGGCAGAGGGATGACGAACTGGCTGGCGCCCGGATACGTCGAGATCCGGCAGCTGAGTGACGGGGCGCGTGGTCGGTTCGCGCTGGTCCGCAAGGACAGGAGTGACGAACTCCGGGTGATCCAGTACCTCTTCGTAGGCCCCACGGTCGACGGTGCGGATGCGCACCGGATCCGGCGGGAGGCTGCCCTGCTGGCCAGGGGGAGCGACCCGGGCGTGGTGCGCATCCACGAGGTGCTCGACGCCCCGGACGGCGTGAGCATCGCCCTGGTCATGGAAGCCGTCCAAGGCCCGGTGCTGCGGGGGCTGCTGTCCGCGCGCCCACTCCGGCCCGAGGCCGCGCTGGCCGTGCTGCACGACACGCTGTTGGGCATGGTCGCCGCCCACGAACGGGGCATCGTTCATCGGGACTTCGGCCCGGACAACGTCCTCGTCACCAGCGTAGGGCGAGGCAAGCTCACCAACATCGGCGTCGCCGCCCAGGGCGCCCCGGCCTACCGGGCGCCGGAGCTCTGGAGCGGCGGCCCCGCCTCCCCGGCCTCCGACCTGTACGCCGCTGGGGCCACACTCTTTGAGTGCCTCACCGGCACCCAGCCGTTTCGCGGCACTGCGGCCGAGCTGCCGGTCCTGCACCGCACCGCTGGCGCGCAGCTCGACGAACTCCCGGAGCCGGTGCGCCCGCTGGTGGCACGGGCCATGGCCAAGGACCCGCGTGAGAGGTATTCCGACGCGGGGGCTTTCGTGGCCGACCTCGTCGCCGTGGCCGGTGCCGCCTACGGGCCGGACTGGCTGGAGCACGGCGTCCAGGCCCTGGCGGACGCGGCCGAGGTCGCATCCGGTTCCCAGGCGCCCGCCATTCCGGATAGGTCGCCCGTCAAGCGTCGTAGGACCTGGCTCGCGGCTGTGGCGGGCGTGGTCGTCCTCGCCGTTGTGGCCGTGCTGCTGGTCCTCGATGACGGCGGTAGCAAACCCGTGGTGCGGGAGCCGTTCGTCGAAGCGCTCGCCGCACTCGCGAAGGCTCCGGGTGTGCGCTACCACGACCAGCAGGTGAATTTCGAGTACTTCGACGTGACGATGACGTCGAGCGGCGAGCGGTTCGGCAGTGTCGGGAGCACACCGGATGCTTCGGGAAAATCCGATGAAGCCTTCCTGACCGTCGGTGGCCGGGACTACACCAACTTCAAGAACGACCCGACGACCAGCGGGTGGATCTACACCCCGGGCGACGACGAAAAGAACTTCGCTCCGGCTCTCAAGGACTACCAAACTCCGGCCCAGTTGGCCGCAGCCCTGACCAAGGCACTCGACCAGAAGCAGAAGCCCCGTCTGCCCGTCGTCGGCGACGCCTCGGCGAAGTCCACCAGCGTGGACGGGACTCCGGCCTGGAAGGCGGACACGGTCGACGGGTACGTCTACGTCACACAGAACTCGCCCTATAGGCTCCTGCGGTGGGAGCCACCGGGTGTCGAAACACTGCTCAATGCCACCCCGAAGAGCCAGCTGCCGAGATCCGTCGAGGCCCGGACGCCGCTGTCCAACTCCCGGGGCATGGACGTCACCCCAATCGCCGACGCCGCCCAGCCGTACGGCACCGTCATCCAGGACACCAAGGACCTGGCGAACGCGACCACCGGCGCCTCAGTGCAGATCCTAGAGACCGACGACGCCGGCAAGGTCAACTGCGGCCACTCGGGCTGTCACGTTGAGGTCGACTTCACCGGTCCTGTGTACAACGCCACTTCCGCAGACTACGCGCTCACCGACGTCTACATCGACATGAGCGTCGCGTCGATCACCATCGCAGGCCAGGAGGTTGGTGGCTGCACCAGCGGTCCCCAGCCCTTCCAGCTCACCGGCGACACCCTGACCGGCAAGCTCACCTGCGACAACCCCCAGGCCGGCCCGGCCGCCGACGCCGCCGCCGCCCAGAACCAGCAGATCGCGAATGCCAACGGCTCCTCCCAGTATTGGGACGTCACGAGCGTCCCCCAGCTCGATGTCCGCCCGCTGAGCAGCGCCGACATCGGCCAACTCGTCACGAAGGAGCAGGATGAAGAGCAGTCCGCCGGCCATGTCCCAGGAGAGTGAGCCGGACCCCCGTGGGCTGCGGGACCTCATCGTCTCGAGCATCGTTGCGAAGCTCGCCCCGGAGGAGCTCCCATTGGTCGAGGCCCTGCACGGGCTTGACGACGAGACGGCGCTCCAGCGCCTCACTACCCGGCGCAGCTGGCGTGAGCCGCTCGGGTTCGGTGTTGAGGCCGTCGGCGCGTTGCTGACGCCGGTCCTCTGGGTCGCCGTGGACCAGGCGGTGCGCCGGGTCGTCGACTCGGCTGCCAAGCGGGCGGGCAAGGCGAAGCCGGGCTGGCGCCTGCTTCCTGGCCGGCGCCGGAGCCTCGAGCCGGCGGGCGTGCCGGCGCTCTCGCGCGAGCAGCTGCAGATTGTCGAGCAGTGCGTGCTCGAAGCGGCTCAGCAGGCGCGCCTGTCCGAGGACCGGGGCGCACGGATCGCCGACAGCGTCGTCCGGCGCCTGATCCTCGCCCAACCCGCCGGTGAGCAACCCGCCCAAGCCGCCGGAGACGGTCCATGACCGAGGCGACGGCCGGAACCTCCGAACACCCGGATGCTCCGTCCCCGCCCCGCCGCCCATCTCGGGTCGGCGCGGGCACGACCCAGCGGTTCGTCCTACTGGCCGGGCTGTTCCTGGCCGGCTCGCTGTTCATGCTGTCCGACCTGATCTTGCGGCTGACGGATCCGCGCAACGACCTGGCGGGCTGTGCCCTCGCGGCGGGCTTCGACCCGGTGCACAACAGCCCCGCGAACCTCCTGGCCCAGGACACGCCGGCCTTCCATCAGTGCGTCGACCACAACGTCGGCCCGTGGAAGCTGCTCTGGCTGCCGCTGACCGCCACTGTCGTGGTCCTCGTGCTGGCGCTCGTGCTCTACCTGCTGATCCCACGTTGGAAGGGGCGGCGCTCCCGGGTGGCGCCGCTGCGGGACGCCGAGGGCCTCGACTGGCTGGCCGCTCTGGCCGCCGCACACGGTCTGCCCAGGACACCGGCCTTCGTCGTCGACACGAGAGCGCTGCTCAGCTCGAACGCGATCGCCTTCGGCCGGCTGGGCCGCTACACGGTGCGGCTGGACCTCGGTCTGGTGAAGCTGTTCCACCAGGAGCGCAGCGCCTTCGAGGCGACGATGCTGCACGAGTTCGCCCACATCCGCAACCGGGACGTCGACATCACCTATCTGACCATCGCGCTCTGGCGCGTGTTCTCCGTCGGCTTGCTGGTCCCGTTCGTCGCCGTGGACGGTTGGATGCTCACCGGGGCCATTCGGTCGAACGACCCCTTCAACGGCAGCGCACCCGGCCTCACCCGCAATCTGGCCCTGGCCGCGTTCATGGTCCTCCTGATGTACCTCACCACCGCCGACCTGCTGCGCACCCGGGAGCTGCACGCGGACCTCGACGCGGTCGCCCAAGGCGCCGACGCGAGCTACTGGACCCGGCAGCTGGAGCCTGGCCACAACGGCCGCCCGGCGCGAGCGGCTGGCCGCGCGATCCACTCACTGCTGCGCACCCACCCAGACTGGGAGGCCAGGGTGGCCACCCTGGCCGGCGGCTCGGCCTCCGTCGCCGTCCGGGCTCTACCGATGGTCCTGACGGGCGTGGCGGTCGAAGTCGTCGGATATCTGATCACCTTCACGACCGGGCTCAACACCTACCTGCCCGAATGGCTGGCCGATCCCGGAGTGTGGCCCGCCGCGGTGCTCGCCACGGCCGTGGGAGGTGTCGCAGTCTGGCGCAGCGTGCTGCACGCCGAGCCGGGCGCACCCGCACCGTCCGGGCTGCGGGCGGGGCTCTGGCTGGGTACCGGCCAGCTAGCGGGTGAACTGGCGGTCAGCCAGTTCCTGGGGAACCAGTGGGCGCCCGCGTTCCCGGAGGTGCTCCTGCTGCTGTTGCCGGTGATCGTGCCGGCGGCGGTGCTGTGGTGGACGGCGGGGTGCGCCGGACTGTGCGCCGCGCTTCCGCCGGGCCCGCGGCGTGCCGCACTCGGCGCGGTGACGATGGTCGTCACCGCGCTGGCGTTCGCCTGGTGGTACGGCTGGTGGCAGGCCGCCGGCACGACCTTCGCCGGCGGAATGCCCTACTCGACCTCCACCGCGCTCGCATTCCTCAACAACGGCTTCGCCCCCTCGGAGCAGATGGCACCGTCGACCACCGCGGACCTCATCGCCAACCTGACCATCGTCGTGCTGACCCTGACGAGTCAGGAGTGGGGGAGGCTGCTCACCGCCGGCCTGTGGCTCGTCCCCCTGCTCGGCGCAGCCCACCGCCGCACCCTACGCACTGGTGCGGCGTGCGGGCTCCTCGGCGGGGCTGTGGCGGGCACCGGTGTCATCGCCATCACGCACCGCGCGCAGGTGTGGGTCTGGTCCGACCACCAGCCGTTCATTCCGAGCATGACCGTCTATGAGGCCTGGCTGTTCATGATTCTGCTCTGCGGGGCCGTCGTCGCCGCGGTGGCGGCCGCGGCCTTCAGCAAGGGTGGAGCCGCAGCCGCAATGGTCTCGGCCGGATCCGCCATGACGATCGGGCTGGTCGTCCTGCTCGCGATCAACGAGACCGACGGGTGCGTGCGGCCGCTCGCAACGGTCTCGCACGTCTGCCACCCCGCCTCCGGTGCGGACTGGCTGGTGCTCACCCAGTTCCTGCCGGAGCTCCTCGCCGTCGCCGGCATGGTCAGCCTCGTGATGGCATTCGCAGTCGTGGTCGTCGCCAGACTCGTGGCGACCGTCCGAGGCGCCGCCCGCCTCCCACGCCCGCCCGGCACGGCAGCCATTGCGGTCGGCGGCAGTGGGAGGCGCCACCCGGCCCTGCGCCTGACCGGCACAACCGTAGCCTGCGTGCTACTGATCGGCTTCGGAGTAGCCGACTACGGGACAGGGCAGGCAGGCGACGGCTCGAACCGCAGCGGCCCCGACCCGCTCATCACCGGCCTGAGGAAGACTCCGGTGTCCGAGCTGGAACTCGGCCTGCAGGTGTACGCCTGGGGCCACTTCGGCGGCGGACCCATCATGGGCGACTACGAGCACGACCTGGCCGACATCGACGACAGCGTCGGCCAGGACGGCAGCGTCGACGTGCCCGCGATGCGACACGGGTGCACGAACCTGGTCAACGCGATCGACCGCGCCACCACCTACTTCCCGATACCCGACTCCACCCAGGAAGCCGCCTGGACCGCCGTCCTCGCCGGCAACCGGAAGGAGGCACAGGCCTGCCTCAAGGCACTCGCGCCGCTGGATCCAGCGGAACTCGGTCGCGTGCTGTCCGCGTTGAACCCTCCTGTGGATCCAGTGGCCACCATCATTGACGCCCTCCGCAAGGAGTCGGACCCAGTACAGCACCTACTCGGGGCCAAGTGAGCAGCTGTCCTGACGCTATGTCAGCCTTACGACCTCATTAGGTGAGATACATCCCTGCCCTTGCCGAGAACCTCATCCGGCCTGGTGGGAGGCAGGGTGCACAAGTGCCGCCCTCGTCAGTCGGATAGGCGCTCTGGCGGAGCCGACGAGCTCCGCGACATGATGATCGACCGTGCTGCTACAACTGGCGTACCCGGGTGTGACGAACGCGTTCGCGTTGCTGCGGCTGCTGCCGATGAGCGACCGTGAGAAGGACGTGGAGATCCTGGCTCTTCGCCATCAGATCAGCGTTCTGGAACGGCAGCTGAGCGGACAGCGGGTCCGCTTCGCAGCAAGCGACCGGGCATTCCTGGCCGCGCTGCTGCAGGGACTGCCGACCCAGGTACTGCGTCGGATGCGGTCACTGGTGCGGCCCGACACCGTACTGCACTGGCACCGCGACCTGGTCGCCCGCCGCCACGCCGCCCGGTCCCGGCCGAAGCGCCCAGGCCGACCGCGCACCGTGCGCTCCATCCGCGCCCTGGTCCTGCGCCTGGCCACGGAGAATCCGGGATGGGGGTACCGGCGCCTGCACGGCGAGCTGCTCGTCCTCGGGGTAAAGGTGGCCGCGTCCACGGTGTGGGAGATCCTGAAGGAGGCCGGTATCCCGCCGGCACCCGAGCGCACCTCCACCACCTGGGCCAACTACCTGCGCTCCCAAGCGGACGCACTCCTCGCCTGTGGCTTCTTCGAAACGGTCACCCTGTCCGGAGCCCGCCTGTACGTGCTCGCGGTCATCGGGCACGCCAACCGACGGATCCGGATCCTCGGCGCCACCGCACACCCGACCGCGTCCTGGGTCACACAGGCCGCGAAGAACCTCGTCATGGACCTCGAGGACGCCGGCTCTCGGGCGCGCTACACGATCCGGGACCGGGACGGGAAGTTCCCTGAACTGTTCGACGCCGTCCTCGCCGACGCGGGAATCCAGGTCGTGCTCAGCGGCGTCCGGATCCCCCGCATGAACTCCCTCATGGAGCGCTGGGTGCAGACCTGCCGCCGCGAACTGCTGGACCGGACCCTGATCTGGAACGAGCGGCATCTACTCCACGCCCTACGGGAGTTCGAGAAGTTCTACAACTCCCACAGGCCGCACCAGGGCATCGCGAACGCCCGCCCCCTCTGCGCGCTTCCCCGGCCGATCGACAACCCGAAGCAAATCACCCACCTCGACATACGCCGAACCGACCGTCTCGGCGGCCTCCTCCACGAGTACCAACATGCAGCCTGAACAGGCCGGATGAGGGTTTTCGGCAAGCGCAGTGTTGCTGAGGCACCTGCCGGGATGGCAGCCGGCCGGGGTGCTGGACACCCTGCGCCTGGCGCGCGCGACCTACCCGAAGGCGAGCGGATACGGCCTCGACGCGCTGATCGAGCTGGCCGGGATCGACCTGGCGGCCGTCCCGGGCCAGCGCCACCGAGCCGCCTTCGACGCCCGTGCAGCCGCGCTGCTGCTGCTTCACCTCGCCGAGCGCTACGCCACCTGGGGCACGCTGATCGCCGCTGCCGTCCCGCCCAGGATGCCGGGACACCCCCTCCCGCAGGAGCAGCCAACACTATGGTGACTTACCCCGCCCGAAGACCGCGCACGCTAGATCCGCGACTTGCGCCGCGAGTGCCAGGCGGCGCCGGCCAGCGAAAGCACCGAGCGGTGCACCGGCAGCTGTTCGTGGTCGCGGTACAAGCGCCAGTTGTATGGGACGAGAGCCAGCTTGCGGGAGGACAGCGATCCCGCGCGCCCGGACCTGTACACCGCCAACGGTTCTTGCAGCCCCCGGGCGGAGTGCCCTTCCCTCATGATCGACAGCCACAGCCCGTAGTCCTGGCGCCTCGGCATGTCCGGCATCAGCCGGGTGCCCAGCACCGTCCGGGAGTACATGGCGGTCAAGCACCCGATGTGGTCCTGCACCAGCATGTCGCGGTACGTCACGCGCTCCCTTGCCGCAATGATCCGCCCGTTCGGGGCGAAATCGGCAGCCTCGCCGCTGAAGTCAGCGTCCATCTTGTAGTACGAGGTGTAGGTCAGGGGTGCGCCGGCGGTGGCTGCGAAGTCGAGCTGCCGTTCGGCCTTCGTCGGCAGCCACAGGTCGTCGGCGTCAAGGAACGCCACCCACTCCCCCCGCGCCCGCGCCAGGGCGAGGTTGCGGGCCCTGGCCGCGCCGCCCTGCTCCGGCGCGGTATGCGGGCGCACACGCTCGTCCTGCCGGGCGAACTCCATCAGCAGATCCCAGGAGCCGTCGGTGGACGCGTCGTCCGTGATCAACAACTCGACATCGCCGTGGGTCTGCGCGAGCACGGAGCGCACCGACGCGCCGAGCGTCGGTGCGCTGTTGTGCACGGGCATCACGACAGACACGAGCGGCGGCACAGCTACTCCTTACCCAGGTGGAGTCGTCGGCCAAGGCTATACGCGGGAACCGCCGCTCGCCGCCGTCCCGCCGGGGCTACCGGGACACCCCCTGCCAAAGGAGGACCCGACCTTGTGATGAGGAGCCCGGCCGAAATCGAAAACGTGGTCTTCGACCCGAGCTCGCCGAGAACCGCCGGGAACCGCCGGGAACCGCCCGACGCTTGGACGCGAATTCGAACAGAGAGCAGGATCAACCCCCATGGAAGAGCTGCTGAACGTCGCCAACTTGGTTGCTAATAAGCTGAATTCACGATTCGATGGCCCGCCCGAACAGCGCCAGATCCTGCAAGCGCTCAAGGTCCAGGAAGAGGCCGGCGAACTCGCGCAGGCCGTCATCGGAGCCCTGGGCGTCAACCCGAACAAGGGCCACTCCCACACCTGGGACGACGTACGCGCCGAGGCGTGCGGCACCGCCTTCACGGCGCTCGTCCTGCTCCACATGCTCGGCGGCGACCCCGCCTGGTTCCTCGCCGAGCACCTGCACACCATCCGGACCAAGGCCGAGGGCTGGGAGGCCACCGCTTGACCACAACCGCCACCCCCATCGCGGACGAGCAGCTGGAGTTCAGCGGCGACAAGCGCCGCGTCGAGGCGACCCGGGCGATCACCGTCACCGCGATGGCCCGCCGCCTGCCCCAGGTCGTCGCCCGCGCCTACGCCCTCACCTGGCGCATCGAACCCCGCTCCGCCGCGCTCCTGCTCACCTGCCAGATCCTGTCCGCCACCCTGGGCGCAACCGGCCTGTTCGCCACCGCCAACGGCATCAGCGCCGTCTTCACCTCCGGCGCGACGACCAGCCGCCTGATGGCTGCCCTGCCATCCATCCTCGTCATCGCCGCCACCGCAGGGCTGCGCCGACTGCTCGGCATCATCAACCAGACCATCACGGTGCGTCTGTCCCCCCGCATCGCCCGCGAGGCCGAGGCGACGGTGCTGCGCGCCACCCTCGCCACCGAGCTGACCGCCTACGACCACTCCGGGTACTCCGACGACCTGGAGGCGGCCGACCGGGGCGCGGAGATGTGCGTCGAGATCCTGGGCGAGGCACAGAACCTGCTGGCCTCGCTCGGCTCGCTGATCGGCGCGGCCTCCGTCATCGCCTACCTCCACCCGCTGCTGCTGCCCCTGCTGGTCCTGGCCGCGCTGCCGCAGGGCCTCGCCTCGGTGCGCGCCGCCCGCGTGCAATACCTCGCCAGCCGCGACGCCATGGCCGACCGGCGGATCATGGCGAACCTGCGCTGGTACATCCACGTCAAGGCCCAGGCCGACCAGGTCCGCTCCGACACCATGAGCGGCTTCCTGATGGACAAGTACGACCAGGTCGGCCAGCGCCTGGACCGCAACGCCCAGGACGCCGCCAGGGCCACCGCGAAGGTCTCCGTAGTCGGCGCGCTCGCCTCCGGGCTCGGCGCCGGGATCGTGTGGGCGACGATGGCGTGGCTGGTCACCAGCGGCCGGATGAGCCTGCCCCACGGCGGCGCTGCCGTCGTCGTCCTCACCGCGGTCTCCAACAGCCTCGCCGGGATCGTCGGCTACGGCGCCTACCTGTTCCGTATCGGCATGTACCTGGACGACTTCTTCGGCTTCCTGGACAGCGCCGGGGGCTTCGCCCTGCGCACCGGCACCCACCGGCCCGAGCCGCCCCGCCGGGTGACGGTCAAGGAGCTGACCTACTCCTACCCGGCCAGCGACCGCACCGCGCTCAACGGCGTGACCCTGCACGTCGATCGAGGGGAGATCGTGGCGCTCGTCGGGGAGAACGGCTCCGGCAAGACGACGCTCGCCAAGTGCCTCGCTGGCCTCTACACCCCGGCCCCGGGCGAAGGCACGGTGGAATGGGACGGCACCGACACCCGGACCATGGACCCACAGGCCATGTGGGAGCAGGTCGCGGTCGTCCCACAGAACTACGCGCGCTGGCCCCTGACCGCCAGGGAGAACATCACGCTCGGCCAGCCCCACGACGACGGCGACGACGAGGCGCTGTGGGCCGCCGCCCGGGCCTCAGGGGCGGACGAGGTGCTGGCGGAGCTGCGCTCGGGCCTGGGCACGCTGCTCGCGGTGGAGTGGCTGGGCGGCGAGGAGCTGTCCGGCGGCCAGTGGCAGCGCCTCGCGCTGGCCCGCGCCTTCTACCGCCGGGCCGGGCTGCTGGTCATGGACGAGCCGACCGCCGCGCTCGACCCCCGCGCGGAGCACCGGATCTTCACCAACCTGCGTGAACTCGCCAACGACAAAGCCGTGGTGCTGGTGACGCACCGGCTCACCAACGTCGCCATCGCCGACCGGATCGTGGTCCTCGACCACGGCGAGGTCATCCAGTGCGGCACCTTCGACGAGCTGGTGGCCGACACCGGCGGCCGGTTCCGGGAGCTGTGGGACCTCCAGAACGACCGCACCGGCATCCCCGTGCAGCGGTCCAGCGAAGAGGAGAACGCGTGATCTCGTACAAGCTGCTCGCCGACCAGGCGTGGGCCGAGGGTATGGAGAAGCTGGCCGCCGGAACGGTGGTACTCGACCCGCAGGGCCGGGTGCTGCTGATGCGCCGCCTCCCGGACGACGTCCTGCCGGGCATTTGGGACTACCCGGCGGGCGGACTGGACCCCGACGAGGACCCGCTGCTCGGCGCGGTGCGGGAGCTGGCCGAGGAGACCGGGATCGTCCTCGATCCGGCGGAACTCGAGTACGCCAGACACCTGGACTTCACCAACACGCGGGGGCGCAGGACCCGGCAGTTCGTCTTCACCGTCACGGTGCCCGTCGACACACTGGTCACGCTCACCGAGCACGACGCCTGGGGCTGGTTCACCCCTGACGCGCTGCCGACCACCAGCGACGGCTACCGGCAGGTGATCGACTGGCTCACCAGCCGCCTCGCAGCCGGATGGAAGCCGGTCAGCGAGTACGTGCGGACCATCGCCCGACCGATGACCTACGCCTGCTTCCTGCTGCGCGACCAGCAGGGCCGGGTCCTGGGCCTGCGCAACGCGGTCGACACCGACCGCTGGGACTGGCCGGGGGGCAACGCCGAGCCCGGGGAGAGCCCGTTCACCACCGCGCTGCGCGAGGCCCGCGAGGAGATCGGCCTCGACCTGCTGGCCGAGAACCCCGAGCCGGTCGCCCGGCAGCGCCTGATCGCCGTGATCCACCAGGAGGCTGATGCCCGGCGCCCGGTCCCCTCCATCGGCTGGGTCTTCGACGGCGGCGTGCTCTCCGCCGAGCAGCAGGCCCGCATCGTCCTCGACCCCCGTGAGCACAGCGAGTTCCGCTTCGAGACCGACTACAACTGGCGCCACTTCCTGACGCCGGAGGAGTACCGGCAAGACCTCCAGATACTCCGCGCCGCCCGCTCCGGCCGGGTGCTCTACCTGGAGCGCCCGGCGCCACCGGAGCAGGACTTCGAGGGCGTGATCGTGTTCGTGACGAACCGGCACGGCCACCTGCTGATGCACCACCGGGACCAGAAGGACGGCATCGCGTGGCCGAACCACTGGACCCCGATCGGTGGTTGGCGCGAGGGCGACGAGAGCCCAGCCGAGACCGCGACGCGCGAGGTGCTGGAGGAGGCCGGCATCGTCGTCACCGACGTGCGACCCCTGGAGGGGCTCCGGCATGAGCGGGTCGGCCAGATGTCGCGGGTGCTCCGGGCGGTCTACGACGGCCCGCCGGAGGCGATCCGGCTCGGCGACGAAGGCCAGGCCGTCGCCTGGGTGCCGTTCGACCAGGCCACCGACCGCCTGGTGCCGCCCTACATGCACCACTACCTCACGCTGCTCGCCGCTGACGCCGACCGGCCCACCGGGAGGATCTCGTGACCGAGCTCGACCACACCGGCCAGCCGGCGAACAGGGCGCCCCGCAAACCGGGGACGGACCCGCTGACGCTGGTCGTCGGCGTCCACCTCGTCTTGGTCGACGACGGAACCGTGCTACTCGGGCGGCGGCGCAACACCAGCTACGCCAACGGACTGTGGCACCTCCCGAGCGTTCACTAGGCAAGGCTGCTGTCGAGTTTGACGTTGTCGAGTTTCGAACCCACCGTACCGGTCGAGGAGAGGACGAGGGATATGTTGGACGCAGGTCCGCTGACAACCACTGGATTGAGCGAGAGCCTGCTGAACTACTGGTCCGTCCGTGAGCAGCTCGTCGAGGCCGGTCTGGCGACGAACCCCAGCGACCCGATTGGTGGACTGGCCGAGGCGCTGACAGCGGCTGCCTTGTGGCCAGGCCGCTCCGTCCAGGACGCCTACATGCGGGCTCGGGGAGTCCGGACGAGTTTCGACGCCTCGGGCACCTACGGCCCCGCCCTCGGGTCGATGCCTTCGTCGGCGACCAGGCGGCGCAATCCACTCGTGGTCGATCTCGCTGTGTCCTGGAAGGCGATCACTGAAAGGGTCGTGTCGATTCGCGACTTCGCTCGGCAACGCCGAGGGGAACGCTGGGCCTGGGACACGGCGACCAACACCGCACCCTGCAGCAGTGCTGACGTGCCGCCAGAAGACCGCTACTCGGGTTTGGCTCGGGTTCAAGTCAAGGCGCGCTTCGCGCCCGACGCACCATTCCACGGCGACCTCGATGCTCTGCCATTCAGTGCAGTTCGAGATGGTGCCATCCCGGCCAACGATCTGTTCGTGCTGGTCATGTTCGCTCGCATGGACGAACTGGAACGATCCCTTCAGCACGCAAACTTCGTCTGGACGGCGATCCTGCTCTCCAACGAGTGCGTGCGCTCACTTGACCCGGGAACTGGCTCAGAAGCTGTTGTCTTTCCGATCTTGAGGTCTGCCTTTTCGTTGGTCGGGCATAGGGTCGGTGGCCCCGTGGGAGTGGTGACCTGTCGTGTCGTCG
>NZ_JARZAJ010000072.1 GCF_029892105.1 Kitasatospora sp. GP82
TCGCCAGCCACGGCCTGACCACAGGCCGGCACCGGGCCCCAGCACGCGCTGACACAGCATCAGACGACCACACCCCCGCCAATGTGACAGCGCCCAGCGGCGGATTCACCGCCCAGCCACCGCCGGTTAACCGGACCGCGCGCCTCAGGGCAGCAGCCAGCCGGCCATCGGCGCCGCACCCGCGCTCGTACCGCCGCTCTTCTGCAGCTGGGCGACGTTCGAGGCCGACAGCGCCTGGTTCCACACCAGGACGTCGGAGATCGCGCCGTCCCAGTTGTCGACCCACGCCCCGTGGTACTTCGTCCGGCCGAGCTGCATCCGGCTTGCGGAGTTCCAGATTCCGTCGATCTTGATGGTGTCCTGCGGCTCGCCGTTGACGTACAGCGTGATGGACTTCGCCGAGGCGTCGTACACGCCGGTCAGCAGCACCCACTTGCCGGTCCAGGACGGCTGCTTGGAGAACGCCTGGCGGGTGTTCTTGTCCTCACCGCCCGGCAGGGTCTGCACCTTGAAGACCCACTGGTTGTGGATGTCCCAGTCGTCGCGGCCCAGATAGAAGGTGTAGTAGGCGCCGCTGCCCTGGCTGAGGACGCACTCACCGCCCTTCGGGGCGTTGTTGTCGACCAGCGCGGAGACGGTGAAGCTCTTGCTGGTGTCGACGACGGGCCCGTTGCTCTCGCCGTGGTCGGTGTCCTTGCCGGTCATCAGCACGGCCGGGCCGTTGTGGCCGTCCGCCTGGCCCGGCTTCACCGTCTTGCTCAGCACGATCGCGTTGCTGCCGTACTTGTCCACCAGCTGTGCCAGGGCCGGCGACGCGGAGCCGCTCGCCGAAGCCGAGACCGAGGCTGAGGTGGCGGGCGAGGCGGGCGCCGACGAGTCGGCGGCAGAGGCGGACGGCGTGGCCGGGCCGACGGCGGCCACCCGCTTCGGGTGCGCGGGGCTCGACAGGGCGATGGCGGCGGTCACGATGCCGGCCACCACCACGGCCGCCGCACTGCCGCCGATCTGGAGCATCCGGCGCTTCTTCTGCTCCGCCTCGTGCTGCCGGGCCAGCGCCTCCCAGTCCGGCCCGTTCTGCGGCCACTGCTGCCCGCTCACCGGGGGCAGCTGCTCCGGCCTGTCCCAGCCACTGCCACCGTTACCGCCAGGTATGCCCCCGTCAATGCTCATGGGCCGACATGCTAGGCCATGGCCGGCCGTCGGAACCGGCGACCCCGCCTGCCTCAGACGGCAGACGGGGTCGCGGTGTTGGCGGCGGATCAGCGCTGTGGACGAGCCTTGGACCAGCCCTGGACGGGCTCCGGCTCGGCCCCGGCGACCGGCGTCGCCTTCACCGAGTCGAGCAGCAGCTGGGCCACGTCCACGACCTTCAGGTGCTCCTTCGCGGCGCCCTCGTTCTTCTTGCCGTTGACCGAGTCGGAGAGCATCACCAGGCAGAACGGGCAGGCGGTGGAGACGATGTCGGGGTTGAGCGACAGCGCCTCGTCCACCCGCTCGGTGTTGATGCGCTTGCCGATCCGCTCCTCCATCCACATCCGCGCGCCACCGGCGCCGCAGCAGAAGCCGCGCTCCTTGTGGCGGTGCATCTCCTGCTGGCGCAGGCCCGGGACCTTGTCCATGATCTCGCGCGGCGGGCTGTAGACCTTGTTGTGACGGCCCAGGTAGCAGGGGTCGTGGTAGGTGATCAGGCCCTCGACCGGGTTGACCGGGACGGGCTTGCCCTCGTCGATCAGGTGCTGCAGCAGCTGGGTGTGGTGGATGACCTCGAAGTGGCCGCCCAGCTGGGGGTACTCGTTGGCGATGGTGTTGAAGCAGTGCGGGCAGGTGGCGACGATCCGCTTGAGGGGAGCGTCCTCCAGCGCGGCGTTCAGGGTCTCGACGTTCTGCGCGCCGAGCATCTGGAAGAGGAACTCGTTGCCCAGACGGCGGGCCGAGTCACCGGTGCAGGACTCCTCCTTGCCGAGGACCGCGAACTTGACGCCCGCCGTGTGCAGCAGCTGTGAAGTTCGGACGGGGCGTCACTGGTAGATGCGGCTTGGGATGTCACTTCATGGATCGCTGGATGTGCTGGTCAGTTGGTGGTTGCTTGGCGGTCGTGGTGACACCGGTCTGTACCTGGCACTGACATGAAGCCGTATCCGTCGGTGTCAGCTTTCCCGAACCTCACAGCGGGGTGTATGTGCCGGGCGGTGTTCGACGAAGGCCCGCAGCCGGCGCCGCTCGTCCCCCGCTGCCGGGCGGCAAGCCCCGACAGCCCCGGCAAGCCGAACCCGCACTGGCCGGAAGGGCAGTGCGGGTTGGAAGCGGGTGAGCGGCTACCGCGTCACGATCAGGAACCGCTGGTTGGACCCATCATCACAGGTGTACTGGATGATCGGGGTGCGGTCCGCCGGGCTGTGGTCCTTCACGTCGAGGCACTTGCCGGCGAACGTCTCGATCTCGTACCTACCGTCGCTGGCCTCCTCGAGCCTGAACTGCTGGTTGAACGCACCATCACAGGTGTACTGGATGATCGGGGTGCCGTCCGCCGGGCTGTGGTCCTTCACGTCGAGGCACTTGCCGGCGAACGTCCGGATCTCGTACCAACCGTCGCTGGCCGGCTTGAACGTGAACCGCTGGTTGGACCCACCATCACAGGTGTACTGGATGATCGGCGTGCGGTCCGCCGGGCTGCGGTCCTTCACGTCGAGGCACTTGCCGGCGAACGTCCGGACCCCGAACCCACCGGCCTGCCGCCTGTCGACAGCCGGGGACGCCTGAGCCGCGGTGAGCGGCACCATCGCGGCTGCCGCCATGCTCAGGACGGTCAGAACACGCCATGCCTTCGAGGAGGAGCGCACGAAGCCACCTCTTTCGTGGGAGGTATACCTGTCCGCCCCAGCGTCGACTGCCCCAGCGCCCCGGAGTTACGCAAACGGCCCGGCTTCACCCTGTTGCAGCAGCACAGGCCCACCGACGAGTGAGCCGGCCGAATCCCGCTGACGCCACCGCGCGCCGTCCCCTACCAGCCAACCCCGAGGACCTCCAACTGCCCGCGCTGCTCCTCGCTCAGCTTGTCCAGCCGCGCCTTCTGGTTGTTCAGCCAGGCACCCGGCGACAGCCCCTCCGCGGTCTTGTGGGTGCGCGGGATCTTCGCGTGCCTTTCCCGTTCGACGAACGCGGCCAATGCCGACAGGTGCTGCTGGAACCGGTCCGCCCGCGAAACCTTCGGCTTCGCCGCGGCCGCCGCCCGGGCGGCCGCCAGCTCCTGGTCCTCCTCGATCCCGAGAGCCGTCAGCAGGTCCCGCTGCTCCTGGTCGAGTTCGGCCCAGCCGGCCCGCGCCCGCACCCACCGGCCGAGCTGTTCGCCCTTGAAGGCGGTCTCCAGCGGCAGGGAGGGCCTGGTTCCCGCGCGGCTGCTTCGGTCCGGTGGTGGGGTCGGGCGTGGCCGGCGGGTTTTGTCATGGATCCGTAATAGCGCCGGGTGGGGTGCAACCGGGTTGGGCGGCGGGCTCGTCCGGGTAATCAGCGGGGCGCAACCGGGCGCCTTCGCGAAGGGTGGGTCTCACCATGGGGGGGAGATCCACGGGGAGGGAAGTCCATGATCAGGACGAAGAAGACCGGGATGAAGGTGCGGGGCGGCCGGGTGGCGGTGATCGGTGCGCTGGGGCTGGCCTCGGTGACTCTGGCCGCCGTGCCGGCGTTCGCCAAGGGCGGCGTGGACATCACGGCGCCGCACACGGCGCAGGTCGGCACGACCTTCACGGTCACGGCGCACGGGGACGACGACGCTGCCGACTACCTGCAGGTATGCCTGGAGGGCCGCAGCGGCGGGCAGGCGTGGCACCGGGTGGCCTGCGGCGACGTGGTCGCCAGGGGCACCGACGACGCGCAGGCCGCCGCACACGTCAAGGCCGCGCACAGCGGTGTTCTGGAATACCGTGCGGCGGTGTACGGCCTGACCGGCCCGGACGACCGTCATCCGGTCCGCGAGAGGACCTCCGGTCTGGTGGCGGTGGACGTCCGCTGAGTCCGGCAGCGTGGCCGCGGGCAGCCGGTACAGCCGCTGCCCGCGGCCACGCGGTTCAACGCATGTTCAGAAGAGGGGCCCCGACGGCCGTCCGGGGCGAGGAAACGGGCGCCGACGGTGTCGGCCGGGTTGAGGTCGACCAGCGCGGTGAACCACGCTGCCGCCGCCTTGGGATCGCGGTGGCATAGCAGGTCGGCGTAGCAGCAGAGGATGCGGTGGGCGGGCCGGTTGTCCAGCTCGCTGTGGAGGAGGACGTCGCCAAACGGCCAGGGCAGGGACTGCTGGAGGACGCACACCCCGGCGCGGCGTCCAGTCCACCGGGGACCTGGTCCCCGCCGTCCTCGTCCTCGTCCTCGTCCTCGTAGTCGCCGTCCTTGTCCTCCCGGTCCAGGCCGGCCGGCTGGTAGGCGATGGTGGCGTAGGCGTCCAGGTCCCTGGGGTGCAGCTGGTACCCGCCGATCGTCACGGACGCCTTCTCGTACGCCGCGTCGTACGCGTCCTCGCTCTCCTTGTCCGGGGTCCAGACCCGCTCCATCCGCCACGACTGGCGCACCGGCAGCTTCGCGATCCGCTTCTCCAGCTTCGACAGGCCGCCCCGCTCGGCCCGCTGGCCGGCGTAGAACGGCCGAGTCGAACTCGTTGTACTCCGGGTCCTGCATCCAGGCCGCCAGCGCCGCCACCTCCGGAGCCTCCGCCGCCAGGCCCACCGGGGCCAGCCACGGCATCGTGCCCTCCAGTTCTCCCGGTAGGCGCGACCACTCCGATGCCGTGCCCGTCCTGGTCACCTCCCTGGACCGGCTGGCCGAGGACGGCCCGATGGCCCCGATCCGGTGGCGCTATGGCCGTACCGGCCTGCACTCCCTGACCGGCGCCCTCGACAACCCCGAGGAGCGCACGGCCTACGGCCAGCGCCAGGCCGACCGCGCGGCCGAAGCCGACCGTCGGCACCGCCGGTTCCCCAAGACCCTCGCCTGCACCGACTGCCACGCCGTGCCGAAGCAGGAGAAGGTCCGGATCACCGACGCCCGCGTCGACTGGACGCACCGCAAGGGCGGCACCCGCCACCCCTGCCACGCCCAGCGCAAGGCCGACGCCGCCCACCGCAAGGACCAGGAACGCCTTCAGGCCGCTCGGCCATTCCCGGCAACCGGATGGCAACCTGTCACACGATCTGGATAGCGACGACCTTCGGCGGGTGGTTCGGGAAGGTGATGTCGTGCCAGCGCTCGATCTTCACCGAGTCACCGTTGGCGTCGTAGTAGATCAGGTCGTTGTTACCCGTGAAGATTCGGTCGACCCACCATCCGCCGAAGTCGGTCTTTCCGCCGTTCGCGTAGCAGTCGACGCTCTGACGGCCGTCGAGGTGCGACCAGATCTTCAAGAAGTTCTCGCCGCCGACACACTGCACGTGGTCGATGGCGAAGGCATTGCCGCTCGGCACGCTGACGGTGAACGCGGCGGCTGCGGCGATCGCCACGGCCAAGGAACGGACGGTCCAAACTCCACAAGCAACTTGGCAAAGTTCCTTGTGGAGTTTTACGCTGGGGTCATGAACACGAACCCCAGGCCGCAGCAGTCCACTGCGACCGCGCAGCGACTCAACGACGCGATCAAGCGGCTGCGCGCACGCCTGCGCGCGGAATCGGGGCAGCATGCGACCGGCCTGACCGTCACGCAGGTCGCCGTGCTGGCGAGCGTGGTGCGGGAGGGCCCGATCACCGCGGCCCGTCTCGCCGCGCTGGAGCACGTCAGCGGCCAATCCATCGCGCAGAGCCTGGCGGTGCTCAAAGCCGCCGGACTGGTCCACAGCGAGCCCGATCCGCAGGACGGCCGCAAGAAGCTGATGAGCGCCGACCCGTCCGCGACCGAACTGATCGAGAAGCTGCTCGCGGGCCGCGCGTCCTTCCTGGCGCGGGCCATCGACCAGGTCGTCGCGCCGGACGAGCGCGAGGACCTGGAGAAGGCCATCGAGCTGCTGGAGCGTCTCGCTGCGGCCGACCTGAGCGACGGCGGCATATGAGAACCGTCACCACTCCGGCCGACGTTGCGGCGCGCGGTCTTACGCGCAAGCCCTTCGCATGGACGTTCACGAGCCCGCTCTACGTGGGCTCCAGTCTCAACCCGATCAACAGCTCCATCATCGCGACCGCCCTGGTGCCCATCGCCGCCGCGCTGCACGTCTCGGTGGGCAGCACCGCCGTGCTGGTCTCCTCGCTCTACCTGGCCAGCGCCGTCGCGCAGCCCACAGCGGGCAAACTGGCGGAGGTACTCGGCGCGCGCCGGATCTTCCTCTCCGGCATCGTGCTGGTGCTGCTCGGCGGCCTGGTCGGCGGCCTCGGCCAGAACCTGGCGATGCTGACCGTCGCCCGGGTGCTGATCGGCATCGGTACCTCGGCCGCCTTCCCCTGCGCGATGGTGCTGATCCGGCGCCGCGCCGAGGACGCCGGCCTGGACGCGCCGCCGGGCGGGGTGCTCGGCGGCATCGCGATCGCGGGCATGGCCACCGCCGCCGTCGGCCCTCCGATCGGCGGACTGCTGGTGGGCGCCGCGGGCTGGCGCTGGGCCTTCCTGATCAACATCCCGGTCACCGCGATCGCCATGGCGATGGCCGTGCGCTGGCTGCCCAAGGACCCCGTGCCCGACCGCGGACACGGCGGTTTCCGTAAGGTCGCCGACCGGATCGACCTGCCCGGCATCCTCGGCTTCGCCGGGTCGATGACCGCGCTGGTCATCTTTCTGATGAGCCTGCCCCACGTCGAGTGGATCGCTCTCGCCGTCTTCGTCCTGGCCGCACTGCCCACGGTCGTGTGGGAGCTACGGAAGACCGCGCCGTTCTTCGACTTCCGCGGCCTGGCCGCCAATGGCGCCCTCGCCCGCACCTACCTGCGCCAGGCCCTCACCCTGCTCGGCGTCTACTCCGTGATGTACGGCATGACCCAGTGGATGGAGGCCGCACACGGGATTTCCACTGTGGGGGCGGGACTCCTGCTCCTGCCGATGGGTGCCGTCTCCGCGCTGCTCTCGCGCCCGCTCGCCAGCCGCAACCTGGTACGCGGACCGCTGATCGCCTCGGCGGTGACCATGCTGCTCGGCTCGGTCGGCATCATGCTGCTCACCTCGCACAGCCCGGCGATCGCGATCGTGCTGGTCTCCCTGATCTTCGGCGTCACGTCCGCCTCCACCACGGTCGGCAACCAGACCGCCCTCTACCTCGCGGCACCGCCCGACCAGATCGGCACCGCCTCCGGGCTGTTCCGGACCTTCGGATACCTCGGAACCATCACCTCCGCCGTGATCGGCAGCATCGTCTTCCGCGACGGGGTCAGCGACCACGGCCTGCACACCCTCGGCATCGTGCTGGTCGCGGCGGGCCTCGCGGTCCTCCTGCTGACCGTCCTCGACCGCCGCCTGATGAACCGCGACACGAACCGGCAGGCCATGGCCGCAGAGGCTAGCTCCCGCCTCTGACGATCTACCGCCCCGGTGTCGGCCGACGTCGAGCAGGTGGCCCCGCCTGTACCGGACGGCCGGGCAGGCGCTTCCTGCGACGGAAGTGCTCCATCCGTCGCAGGTCACCCGTCGTCCGGGCGACTTGGTGCCCCGGTGGAGGGGCTGGCGGTGGCCGTCTGCATGCTGTCGCGGTGCCGATAGCTGAAGATCCCAAACCTCGCCCGCCGTCTGATTCGCCGCATGGCCCGGGAACAGACGACCCGTTCGCCGAACTCGTCCTCGATGAGGAGTTCGTCAGGGCCGCCACCGTCAAGGAGCGGTCCGGGCGCTCCCGCATGCTGGCCGCGCGCTGGAAGCGCCAGCCGCCCCCGGAACCGCAGCCGTGGCGCCCGCCGACCGAGGTCCGGCAACGCCGGTTCGGCCGGAAGACGAAGACTGCCTCGCCCTGGGGCGTCGAGCGACGTGGCAGCCGTAACTGGCAGACGCCGCTGTTCGTCGTGCTGGCGGCCGCGCTGGTGCTGGCGGGGCTCAACGTCGACCGGCTGCACGCCTGGTACGCGAGCAACCTCGCCGACGGCTCGATCCAGGCTCCCGAGACCGCGGCGCCGACCGCGGCCCCGCCGACCCTGCCTCCGGACACCCCGACCGTGGACCATCCGTGGGCCGGTTCGCCGGCCGCGGCGTGGCCGTCCGGAGCCGACGCGATCGTGCTGCCGCAGGCACAGGCGGTCGGGGTCTTCGGCCAGGACGAAGTCGCAGCGCAGCTGAAGACCGTCAAGGACTTCCTGGTCGCGGCGAACCTCGACCCCAAGACGGTCGCCGGCCAAACCCCGCAGACCGCTCTGGACCTGATGGGCCGAAAGAGCCGTGAGAAGGCGGAGAACGCGCTCGCCCACCCGGGCGGCACGAGCGATCCCAGGACCTGGTTCAGCCGCTTCAACCCCCGCACCGCGATCCCCGTGGGTGATGCGGTCAAGGTGCAGGGGCGGATGGGTTTCGGGTCGGACGGCGAGGACGGGATGGTGGTTCACACGGACTACACCTTCGTCTACGCCGTGCTCCCCGGGCCCGACGCCGGAAAGGTGACGCCGTCACCCTCACAGGATCCCGCTCCCAGCGGCCCCGCAGGCGGCACCACCGCAGGCACAGAGCCGGCCATCTGGACGGGAACGGTCACCGGCAGCACAGAGGTGACCCGCGAGATCGTACGCCGCGAGATCGACTTCCGCTTCTACGATCCCGCCAAATACGACGTCGAACCGGGAAAACTGAACTTCAGCCACATCAACACCGACTTCGGCAACAATCTTTGCCGCGTCCACGACGGCTGGCTTGAGCCGCAGTTCCCTATCGCCTCATCGGACAACGCCGAGCCGCGTGACGGAAGCACGATGGACCCCTACGACCGGAGCAAGCCGCTACCGGAGGGAACCGGCAGATGCGGCACAACCACCCGGACCTGACCTCGGACGTGATGCCTCATCGGCGGCCGCCGGACGGGAGGCGCAAGGTGTGCCCGGATGCGGTGCTCCAGGCGCCGGAGGTCGGGGTGCCGGTGCTGATGGTCGAGGTCGACCGGGCCACCGTGGCTCCGGCGCGGGTGGCGACGAAGTTCGCCGGCTATCGCGAGCTGTTCCGCACCCGGGTCCGGGACAGTGCACCGTACGCTCCGAGGAGAACTCCTCGGAGCGTACGGTGCACTGGTGGCGCCGGGCCTACCCCGGGCACACCCGCGAGGGCTACCCGCCCGTCGCGCTGGTCCTCACCGGCGCCGGGGCCGTCGGCCTCAACATCCGGGCTCGGGTGATCGGCGACCTGACCGCCGACTACTGGGTGCGGCGCCTACCACCGCACCCAGTACCCGGACGACTCCTGGCGGGTGTATGGCGACGCGGTGCCGGTCCTGGTCACCTCGCTGGAGCGGCTGGTCGAGGACGGCCCGATGGGCCCCGTCTGGTGGCGCTACGGCCGCGGCGGTCTGCACTTGTCGGGGTACGGGTTCATCTGCAGAGCGAAGTACAAGCCTGGCCGACCCCGCCCCTGGCCCGGCCAGCCACGCCCACGCTCAAGCCGTTCACACCGCTGCGGCCGCCGCCGGCCTCCACCCGGCCGACGACGGCCAGCAGGAAGTAAGCCATGCCCGGCTGGAGCTGCTGGAACTGCTCCTGGACGCGATGGAGGCCGGCACCCTCTCGCCCGCTGACGGCCAGGCCATTGCCTGGCACTACACCACCGCCCCCGTCCCGGACGTCCAGGCCGCCACCACTGCGGGCGCCTGGCAGCGGCGCCGCTCCCGTGCCGTCCACGCCCTCAAGACCTCGCTGCGGCCGACCGCGGCATGACCAGCCCTCGGCTTGCCCAGCTCCAGGAACCACAGATGCCTTCTCTGCCCGCTCCCCTGCCCGGTCTCCCCCTGACCAGTTCTGAGCGTCTGCTTCTGCTCGGCGCGCTCTGCTACCTCGCCCTCGGGCTGGCCTGCCTCTCATTCACCGGGATCAGCAACACCTGGTCCCGCCTTCACCGACGGGAGATCGGCACCAGCCCGACCGCCAGGCTGGCCACATCCTCCGGCAGGCCCGGCGGCAGCACTCCCGCGTACGGCGAGGGAGACCTGCGCTCCCGGCTCTGCCCGCTCGGCGCCCCGCTTCCCCCGGCGGGCCGCAGAGCCGGGCCTGCTGCCCAGAACGCCGGCAGCGGCAGCGGCCCGTCCAGGCTCGACCTGACGGGCCGTAGCCGTGTCCGCAGTCGGGAGGTGACCCGGCCGGACGGCCCAACGGTGGTGCTTCTGTTCTGCCTGCGCCGTCAGTACCGGTTCAGCGGCGGTAGGTGGCATCGCCCACGTGGGTAGAGACGAGCTTGGGTGCGGCTGAGCCGTCGGCCGGCAGCGTGACGACACCGTCCCACCTGGGGGCCGCGATGGTCTTGCCGTCCGGGGACCAGGCCGGGGCACCGTAGTTGGAGGTGGCCGTCGGTGTGAGGTCCTTGGGGGCCTTGTCACCGAGGCGCATCTCGAAGAGGTGGTCGTGGCCGTGGACCGAGCGGAGGAACGCGATCTTCTCGCCGTCGGGCGACAGCGCGGGGGTGATGCCCTTGGTGACCACGCCGCCCTGCTGGCGTGTGTAGTCGTCGCGGATGTAGACCTCGCCGTTCCTGGTGTTCGCGTAGACGATGGCGGCGTTGCCGCTGCCGTTGGGCCAGGTGTTGCCGACCTGCGGCAGCGGCGCCTCGCCGGCCCACGCGTTAAGAGGCAGGATCTCCGGCTTGCCCTTGACGGCGGTGGCGGAGATCCGCTCCAGGTGGGAGACCCTGAACTTGTCGACGGCGAAGATCAGGTTGTTCTTGGCGGGGACGTACTTGTTGAGACGGGGTGCCACCTGCCAGGTCGGGTGGGACCAGGCCTGTCCGCCGGGGTTCTTGGCGACAGTCACGCGGCCGCTGCCGTTGGGGTTGGAGACGACGAGGTTGTCCGAGTCGTCGATGAAGGCGGCCTTGGAGCCGTCCGGCGACCAGGCGAGGTCCCACACGGTGGTGCCGAAGTCGACCTTGACGCCGTTGATGTACACGTAGCGGGTGCCGTTGCTGATGGTCAGCTGGCCATGGCCCTGCGGGGCCTTGAGCGACGCATCATAGAGCGAGGCGGCCTGGGCGGCCGGGCTGACGGCGACGACGAGGCTGACCGTCAGCGCGCCGATGGCGGCGAGCTTCGCGCTGCGGGACGAAAGCTTCCTGTTCATGACGGAGTGTCCCCCCAAGGACAACGTAGTGGTCCGGTTCTACCAGTAGTAGTCCGGTTCTACCGCGGGAGCCGCGACCGTTGTCCGCTGGGGACTGGTTCACCCATTCGACGGCTGCTGCTCTGTGCGATGAGGGAAGGCTGTCAGCCGGAGTTCCCGGATCTGTGTGGCACGTGTCACGGGCATGCAACAGGCCGCGAACTCCGTTTCACCCCCCAAGGGGTGGCCATGGCCCGCTTCACCGTCGCCTCCACCCCGCGCGGCGCTGTCACGTTGGCGGGGGTGTGGTCGTCTGATGCTGTGTCAGCGCGTGCTGGGGCCCGGTGTCGGCCTGTGGTCAGGCCGCGGCCGGCAAGCCGATGTTCTTGGTGACGTGGTCCCAGATGGTGAAGCGGACGGTCATCTCGAAGCGGTGTTCGGTGGCGGTGCGGTGGGAAGTTCGGGCGGTGTGTCACTGGTAGGTGCGGCTAATATTGCTCTCACTGCAGGACTGCCCTCAGCTGCGCAAGGTGGCACGCAGGCGCAAGCCGACAGTTGCGAGACCTTCGAGGGTGGTGACCTGGTAGCCGGGTTCCGGTCCGGGCGGCTTGCTCACGTGGTAGCAGCGGGCGGTCTGCGCAGTCAGGAGCGTCAGCATCGCCATGGCCAGAGCGGCTCCCTCGCAGCCATGCGGTCCGGTGCCGAAGGCGAGGAAGATCCCGGGTTTCGCCGGCGAGCCCGAATCATCGAGCCAGCGGTCGGGCTGGAACTGGTCCGGCTCGGAGTGTTCCCGTGCGTCGCGGTGGGCGGTGTAGGGGCAGACGAGAACGGTGGACCCGGCGTCGATGGTGTAGCCGGCGAGCCGAGTCTGTCGCGGGGCACGCCGGGTCAGTAGCCAGCTCGGGGGATGCAGTCGGAGCACCTCGCGCACCAGCGCCTGGGTGTATTGCAGGCAGTCGAGGTGGGTGCTGGTCGTCGCGGCCGGGTCCGCGGGCAGCAAGGCGGCTTCGGCCGCGACGCGGTCCGCTGCCTGGGGGTACCGGGCCAGGTGGAGCAGGATCCATCCGGCTGCCCGGGAAGGTGTCTCGAAGGTGGCGACGGTGATTCCGGGGAGAGTGTCGAGGATGGCCCCTTCCGGCAGTAGGCCGTAGTGGGAGGAGGGCCGGAGCATCTGTCCCAGCACGTCGTCACCGGGCCGGCCCGATGAACGGCGCCGGCGGACGATGGGCCGCAAAGCGTTGGTGAAGGCGACTTGCTGCCGTGTGCGGAACCGCCGTGCCGGTGTGGGGATCCAGCGCGGCCATTCCCACCGCGAGGGGCGTACGAGCACCTCCCGGGCCACGAAGAGCTGTGAGGCAAAGGGCAGCAGGGTGGGAGCGTCTTCGGAGAAGAGGTAGCGCACGCCGATCTCTGCCAGGGCGTGCCGGACCGGGGGCAGAATCTCGACGTCCTGGCCCGTGGGCCACTGGTCGACGAATCGAGCGGTCCCGGGCGCTATCTCACCGATCCGGGCTGCAACCGCCTGCGGGCGTAGTCCGCGCATGCGGGCGGCGTGAGCGTGCGCGCGCTCCTCAGACGTCGGTGCTCCGCTCGACCGCTTCAACGGCGGGAAGAGAGGCGAGGGTACCTTGGGGAAGTCCTGCGCGCGGCGCAGGACTGCTTCACACGGCCCGGCCGTAGCGGCCACGTAGACACCCGGCTCCAGCTGCCAGACGTCCCCGCACTCGTCAGCGCCACGGCGTGCCAGTGCAAGCCGGTCGCGGCTCCAGGCCGCGAAGCTCCCTCCGGGCAACCGCGGCGGCTCATTCATTCGGCCCATGAGATCGCCCCTGACTCTCGTACCTGTCCAGGCCGATATCGTCGGCAGCGTGGCCGGGAGCCGGCGGGCGCCCGAGGGCTCCCGCCGGCAGTGCGGTCAGACCCCGTCGTCGCCGCCGTACGCACCCCAGTCGTGTTCCCCATACGCACCGTAGTGGCGGGTGAAGGACAGCTTGCGAAGCAGCCTGGCGATCATGATGCACTCCTCTCGCCTGTCTTCAGCACCAAGTGCCGTACATGCAATTTTTCCACACACGCCATATATGTCATTTCAGAGCATCGGTCGCACGCATGGATATAAGGCGGGTGCTTGCGGGCTGAGCCCGCTGCCAGCCAACGTCGCCCCGGTGCTGGAGGTCAGCGCCACCCCCGGCCGCGAGGTGTGGCGGCGCCTGGGCGCCTGGATGCGCCGGATCCCGTAGTCCCGTCCCGGCCACCGGTGCGGACGGACTGCGAGTCGATCAGCCCCGCACTCGGCTCGACGTTCACGCAGGCAACCTACTGCCCGACCCCGACAGGACTTCGGCCAGGAGTTCGTCCAGGGGGGCGGGCCCCTGGCTGGGCATCCCCGGACACTCCGCCCCGGCCCGTGACAGCGGTGCCGGGGCGCTCGCGGCTGCGCGAAGCCGTCGAGGGAGGCCGCCTCCGGGCCGGCCGCGCAGGTACCCGGACGCCTTGAATGGCGCTCCACCGGCCGGCGCGCCACCACAAGGCCCGCGCCCTGGCGGGCTGCGCCCGGCTTCCGCCTGCTGCTCGGCACCGTCGTGTCCCTCGACTGCCGCCGCCCGCAAGCGGCTAGCTCAGCGGCCTGCGGCACGGAATTCGATGTGGAGCTGGAGCTGGCCGACGGCGAGCTCCGCTGCGGCGACCGCGGACGACGGATCAAGCCCGCCGCCGCGGCCCACGGGATGTGCGCCGCGTGCCGCTCCTACGAGGCCGATCCACCCGGCTACGAGGCGTGGACCGGGCGCTGGGAGAACTGAGCCCAGCTGGCCGGCCGGATTCGACGCAACGTCAGCTCTGGCCCGGGCGCCGGGACGGCCGCCGTCGACCTGTCAGAGGTCAGCACACCTTCTGTGTCGGCGAGAACAGGTCATATGCCTCGTCAGGGACGGATATGAACGCCTGGGCCTGGACGTAGCAGTCGACCCGCCAGTTGGTGGATTGCCCCCAGATGATGCCGCCGTTGTACTGCCCGCCGGGGATGTGGGTGAAGTCGCCGTAGTGGCCGTTTGCAGAGTTGATCCACTGCCCGACTTTGTCCTGCTCCCACATGTACGTGGGGCCGCTGAGCCGCATGTAGGGCTGCCAGTACCCGTTGCCGCCGAGGTGGATGCACTCCGACACGTTCGTCCCATTGCTCAGGGTCACGGCGCCGCCGCAGTAGTAGCTGTCGGCGGCGTGAGCCGGAGCAGCCGTGGCCGCTAAGGCGGCCGTGGAGGCAAACGTGAGCGCAAGGGCACCCGCAAAGCGTTTCATTGCCATCCCCATCTTCAAGTCCCCCATCCTTTTTCGGTTTTCTTTCGGTAGCCGCAGTAGACGCTCGCACCCTGACCCGTGTCAAGACTGATGGCCACTAGGGTGCGCTTTTCCCGTCACAAATATAGGCAAATTGAGAGATCGCCCCAGCAGGTTTCTTTTATGAAGAAATGCCACTCCGGGCCTGCAAGTCCCCGAATGTCCGCCATATTCTGACTTGCTCCGATCTAATGCCAAGTAATCGGCTGTCTTCTTTTGGAGGGATTCAAAATTGCGAGAGAACCTGTGGATCAAAACAATGACGGGCCGCGGCGGACGCCTGTCCCGCAAGGCCTGGCAATGGGTGAAGTGTTATGTGACCCGCCGCGCGATCGAGTTGCGTGTCGAGTCCCTCGAAGGGGGCATGGAGGTTGACGCTCCCCCAGCCGGATGGATCGACGTTCGAAGTCCCGGCAGGCTGTGGACTGTGGTGCCGTCGCCGCCACTGCCGCGCCGAGATGATCACCCGCTTCGCGATCTGGGACCAGATCACCCACGCCGCCGCCCTGCCCACCGCATGCTGAGGCAGGGCCAGCGTCGGCCCCACCACACCCTGACACAACCTCAGCCGTCCACACCCCCGACAACGTGACAGCGCCCTCATCGGCACTCCTGACATGCCCTCAGGCCCGGTGGTGAGGAGCCCTTTCGTCGGGATCTACGGGACGTTGGGGGTCACGGGACGACGGGCCCACGCTGCTGCCTGCCAGGCTGCGAGGAGCAGCAGAGTGCCAGCCTCCAGCAGGAGGCTGAGCAGGGCTTGGGGTGCGGGCTGCAGGCCGCGTTCGGTGAAGCCGAACACGCCGATCGTGCGGGAGGCGGTGAATCCGGCGAGAGCGCCGAGCGCGACGCCGGCAGCTGCGGCCCTGAGCAGCACCGGTGCTGTGAACAGCACCAGGGCGGCGACCGCGAAGGCAGCGATCGCCTGGAGTAGGAACAGGGCGCCGACGATGTGGATGAAGCGGTACCCGGTCAGGTAGAGCTGGGTGTGGATGTAGCCGCTCCCGGCGAGTGTGGCGGCGACGGCCAGGCGTATCGCGAAGGCCGGACGCATCGCGGAGCTGAGTCCGTTCTTGGCATTCATGCGAGGTTCTCCTCCGAGATGATGCCTTGTCGTGCCGTGTCCGCCGGCCGGCTTGTCGAGGTCGGCGCCTGGCGCCTCGCCGCGCGCGTACGGGTACCGGTTCATGGGGTCACCACCACGGTCGCGGTCATGAAGGGATGGATGGCGCAGAAGTAGGCATAGGTGCCAGCTTGGGTGAACGTGTATCGGTAGGTGGCGCCGGTCGTCAGCGGCGCCGAGTTCAGGGGCCCGCCCGATCCGGAGCTGGTCACGGTGTGGGCGTCGGTGTCCTTGTTGGTCCAGGTCACCGTCGTACCCGCCTTGACCGTCAGGCTGGCCGGTGCGAACGCGAAGTTCTGGATCGTCACCGCGTTCCCGGCCACCGGTGCCGTTGCCGCCGGAGGGCTCGCCGGCGTGCTCATGCTGGGCATCGCCGGGGCGCTCGGGGTGGAGCTTGAGGCACCGCCGGGACCAGCGGAGGAGGAATGCGGTGATGCGCCGCAGGCGCTGAGCAGTGCCAGCGTGCAGGCAGTGGCAACGGCCAGGCCAGCTGCCACCAGGGACCGTCGGGGGGACGAAAGGGAGTTCAGGTGCATGGGTGTGTGCTCTCTACTGATCAGCCCGCGATGCGGGCCGGGTGGGGGTCGGTCCGGCCGGTGTTCCGTGCCGGTACCCGGCGTCGAAGACGTGCACGGTTTCCGGGTCAGCGCGGGCGTCGTGGTGTCGTGCGCGGATGGCCCGGATGTGGGGGTGTCGGCTGAGCTGCAGGTCGATGGCGCAGCGGAGCCCGGTGAACGGGGCGTGCGCCGGTAGCTGTCCGCGGGCGGCGCCGGTTGCGACGGCGCAGTCGCTGTGCGTGATGACGAGCGCGCCGGGCAGGGCGCGGACGGTGAATCCGCTGTGCTCGCGGTGCGCGTCGTAGCGCCGCAGCAGGTGGTCGGGTCGCGTGACCGGCCGCGCGGTGGGGGAGGCCCCGAGGGGCGCCGGAACCATCTCGGTCATCTCGGCTCACTCCTTGCGGGACGGGGGGGAGGAGGGGGATCCCGGGGATCGGTGCTCGTCAGGTGCCACGGATGCCGGGGGCCGTGCGGTTCGGTGTGTAAGCACCTTTTGCGAGATTTCAGAGGTTTGCGAGACATGCGATGATCGACTTATGCCGTGGAGTCTTCGGAAACGCGGTCCATCGAGTGAGCCGGATCGCTCTGGGAACCGTGTCTCTGATACGGGGACCATTTCCCGCGCGGACGAGGAACTGCTCCGTACGCTGTACGCGGACCATGCCGGGCCGCTGCTTCACTTCGTCCTGCGACTGACGTCAGGAGACTGGCAATGGGCCGAGGATGTCGTGCAGGAGACACTGCTGCGGGCCTGGCAGCACCCGGCGGCGTTCGACCCCGAGCGCGGACCGGCCCGGGCGTGGCTGTGCACGGTCGCCCGGAACCTGGTCATCGACGCCCGCCGGGCCCGCCGGGCCAGGCCGACCGAGGCCGATGGGGAGGCGCTGGACCGGGTTGTGGAGCAGAGGCCCGGAGAAGACGAGATCGAGGAAGCGCTGCAGAGCTGGGCGGTGGCCGAGGCCATCCGGACCCTCTCCCCGGACCACCGGGCCGTGCTGCTGGAGACGTACTACAGAGGGCGGACGATGGTCGAGGCCGCGGAGGTGCTCGGCATTCCGGTAGGCACCGTGAAGTCGCGCACGTACTACGCCTTGAAGGCGCTGCGGCTGGTGCTGCAGGAACGGGGTATCGAGCCGTGACAGCGGCGTGGAGGAGGTGCGGACCATGAACGGCGACCGTGACGCCATCCGGTTCTCCCTGGGCGGATACGTGCTGGGAACGCTGTCCCCGACGGAGACGGAGCAGGTACGCGCCCACCTCGCGGAATGCGCCGAGTGCCAGGCCGAGTATGCCGAACTGGCGGGGCTGCCCGCACTACTCGCGACGGTCAGCGAGGCCGAGGCCGCAGGCGAGGCAGCGCCCGCGCCCAGCGAGGAGCTGGCCGACCGGTTGGTACGGCGGGCCGCCGCAAGCGCGCGAGCGCAGCCGGAGCCTGCGGCCGCTGCCGTTCCCGGGGTACCGCGGCGAACCGAGCGAAGCCGGCTCGACCGGCTGCTCCAGCAGGCCGCGTCGCGACGTCGTACCGCCGTGCGGAGGCAACTGGTTGGGGTCGCAGCCGCCACGACGCTCATCGCTGCGGCAGCGTCGGGCGGTACGTGGCTGGCTATCGTCGCGTCCACGAGCAGCCAGGTGGCGCAGCCCGCATCGACGTCAACGGCCCCGGTCCGCACTCTCTCCGGAACCGACGCCACCACCGGCGTGTCCGCCCTGGTTGAGGTCTCGCCCGCCGCTTGGGGCAGCGCCCTGCAGGTCTCGGCGAAGGGAGCGCCCCCCGGGATCACGTGCAGGCTGCAAGCGGTCGGGGTCACGGGCGCCACGGCGACCGCCGCCACCTGGCAGGCCGGCGAGTACCCGGGTGGCGCCAAGATTTCCGGGACCGTACCCATGTCCCCAGGAACGATCAGTCACTTCGACATCTACGCCGGCAACGGCCAGAAGCTGCTCACCATCCAGGCGTGAGGCCTCGGCCCGGTCGGCTCCTCATGGCCAGCAGCCCTCCAAGGCTGGCACGGGCCGACCGGACGAGCGGGGCAGGTCCCGCCGCGCGGCGCGACGTTCACCGCGGGACAGGGGAAGCGGGTTCGGGCGACGGCGGTCATCCCCGCCCGCATCGCCGACCGCGCCGGAGATCGAAGGTCATGACGTGCTCATCGCGGTCGCCATGTGAGCGACGCGCTCACATGGCGACCGAAGCCTCACAGGGCTCGGTCACGCCGACCACTGAACCCGAATCCACCGCTCCGCCTCTGAGGTGACCGTTTCGGGATTCGGGCGGCGGTGACCGGTCGGAGGGCGTGTGGCATCCGCTGGTCTGTCCAGC
>NZ_JARZAJ010000073.1 GCF_029892105.1 Kitasatospora sp. GP82
TACGTCGCCCGCGAGATCTACCAACTCATCACCGCAGCCAGGAATCCGACCCCTGCACCAGCGTCAGCCGATTGACATCCATAGGGGCATCAAACTGGCCAACCGCTACCGAGCCGGTGTCGTCCTCGCCTCACTGATCCTGTGGCTGCGAACCGAGGAGCAATAACCCGTCCACACAAGATCAATTACGAGACAGGACCTAGGTTGGCCAACCTTTTCCGCCTTCATGGCCAGTCTGAGCAGGCTTGTTGGTGTCCTACCTTGGCCGGGGTCGGCTGCTTCAGCCCGGGGTCCGGTACCGGTGGCACCGCGGCGACCGGGCGGCGTGATCAGCGATCGTGGAGGAGGGCGACCGCTTCAGCGAAGTCGGCACGCGCGGGTTCGAAGGATCGTGCCGCGACGAAGAACATCGACCGGTCGGTGAGGGCGCGGGCGAGGCGTGCGGGATTGTCGGGCAGGCTGCGGGCGAGCGTCACCCCCTCGTCGAAGTACGGTGTGAACCGCTCCTCGAACAGGTAGGGACGGGCGCCTTCGCGGACGGCCGCGCGGATGCTGATCCTGCGTTGGACGTCGACCAGCTTGGGCAGCCGGTCGGCCTCGCGTAGCCTCGCCGCCTCTGCTTCGAGGCCCGGCAGCATACCGAGAAAACCGTCCCGCACGTCGCGCGACCATCCGAGCTCCGTGCCGAACGGCGGCATCGGGGACTCGGGGCTCGCGGCGGGTTCGGCTGCCCGCCCCGACAGGACGAAGAGCGTCCTCCACCACCCTAGGATGCAACTCCAGTTCTTCGGCTCGCCCGTGGTCGCAAGCTCCTCCAGGACACTCAGGGCCTCTCGCCGAGCGACCGCAGCACCCGCCCCATCCCCAACGGTCTCCCGCATCCGGGAGAAGTGAACCAACTCCCAGGTGAGTATCGCCAGAGCGGTGCGCTGTTCAGTTGCCTCGCGCCGGGTCTCCTCAAGGAGCCTGCGAAAGACGGTCGATGCGGCGTCGTGCAGGCCGGCGCCCTCCAGGTTCGCCGCCCACCGCACCATGTTCCAGAAGGAGTGCTCCGGGATTCCGTTCCGGGCGGCCTCTTCGTCGAGCTCCGCGGCCTCCCTGAAGCACCCCTCCTCAGCCAGAACACTCGCCAGAGGCTTGCTTCGTCCGGCCTCGGCCAGCTCCGCACAGATCGCGCGTCCTTCCACCCTGCGCCCGAGGGCGAACAAGGAAGCCTGGTAGGCGTCCAAGGCCCGGCGCAACCGCTCCGCCCGGTTCGGCGCCCCGACCTCTATCCTGCGAGCGGCCTGGGAAGCCTCGGCGGCCAGCGCGACGTCCACCTTCGGATCCCGGCTCTCGTACCGCAACGCGAGCAGGGCATCGACCAACTTCGGCACGTACGCCTTCGGACTCACCTCGGCCAGAACCCGGTACGCGCCGACCAGTTCGGCCCGACTCGGCCGGCCGGAGCCAAGCAGCCGCACGCGGGCCCGAAGCACCGCGTCGTGATCGATCGTCACCATTCCCCCTGTCTCCGGATGACGCACGAAGGAGATTATGAGAGGCGGGGGATGGACCGGACAAGCCTCGCGAACTGTGGGTTCCGTCCTACGAAAAACGGCGCTGACCTGTCATGATGGACATGCTTTCGTCCTGAATCCACGAGCGGGGAGCCGCACCGAACGCCTCCCGCCCCGCACACAGCACCCCGGTTCGCCCCGGCTGCGCGGCCGCACCCCACCACCACGCTCGTGCTGCCATGCCCCGAGATCGTTGAGACGAAACGACGGCCCTCGTCTCAACCAATCTGAGGGCACCGCAGGTCAATGCCGTGTGTTCTCCCCCGATTTACATGGGACAGCACAGTTGGCCATGGGTCAGTGGTGGTGGGCGAGGAGGGCGGCTCCGGCAGGGGCCTGTCCCATCAGGTCAGTGCGTCTCCACAGCCGTGCACTTCCAAAGCGTCGTTTGGGGACGCTGCTCAAGCCGGAAGGCGACCATGTGGTGGCGGTTGCCGATCTCGACTCGGAGGCACACCTCCAGGACACCGGGGCGCGGGGCGGTGTCGTACGTCCGGCCCAGGCGGATCCGGGCTGCCCGCCCGCGCTGGCGGAGCGGTCCGGTGTGGACCAGGGCGGTCAGCTGCTGGTACGCATCAGGCAGGGAGCACCACTTCAGGGGCCCGTCGGTGCCTGGTGTCCTACTCATGAGGTGACAGAAACCGTGTTCACGAGGACTGTTGCATCACGGCCAGGACTGCAGCGAGATGACACCTACCATGCTCACCCACATCTGATCACAGCGACCGGATACCGGGACTGCGTGGCGGCCCTGACTCTCCGTTCGGCGGGGCGCTGCCCCGGCTGCGGCGGCCCGGGCCGTAGCGGGACGGGGAGCGGGTCGGCGGGCTTGGCCCTGCTGGCACTGCGATCGACTCAATCCTCTTCCCATGGCTATCGCGTGGAAAGAGGTGTCGGCGCGACGAAGGGGCTTGCCCACGGGGGCTCACCTGGGAAAACTCCCTCATGTGCGAGACAGGGGCTCCCCCTTTCGGTCCCCCTCTCGGTCCTACTTCTCGGTCCGCCCGCTCGGTACTACCCTGCAGCCCACCATCCGGCCCCCATCCTGTGGGCCCTCGCCTCGCGGACCGGAGATCACCAGGCGAGGCCTCTCGGCGCGGGTCGGCACGCCTTGCGCGCACCCATCGCCGGTGGCGGTGGCAGCAACTGCGCGCCGGACCTGGCACGGTAGACACTTGTGCGGTCGTTTCGTATCCACCACCAGGCCCCAGGACCTGGTCGAGCTGTTTGGTGTGACCCGCTGGGATACCACCGAGACACTCGCCCCCAACTGGAACACCGCGCCCACCGACAACGTGTGGGCGGTCCTGGAGCGCGTGGACCGCGACACCGGTGAGCTCACACGGCAGCTTCGCCCGCCCACTTCCCAGATCACCCGGACCGGTCCGCAGGTCGGCGGCGGGATACGAAGGTCTCCGAGCAGGTCCTCTACTGGCAGAAGTGGCTCCCGCAGCGCCAGGCCCGGACGGGCGGCCGTCAGCAGGACAGCTCGGGTCCCACTGTCCGCGTACTCGTAGAAGTCACCTGTACGCCGACACCCACTGTCTGAGGAACCGCTCGGTGGTGACCCGCACGGCAGTCTGATGTTCCCCGTCCCCGGCTTCTGCAAACGGCGGCTGGCCTGCGCGGGCGCAGCAGCGCCCGGTGCCAAGCGGAGCCCTGGAGCGGGAGGTCTGAGCTGGTCATCCTGGGACGGAACCTCGTGCCCGGCGGTCATGCCTGGGCCGCGAGGCTGAGCTGGCCGACGAGGTGGATGAACTCGCGGGCGTCGGGTTCGTTCTTCCACGGACCGAGGGCTTCGGTGATCTTGGCCAGGTAGGCGGTGGCCCGGCTGGAGGTGACCCTGGCTAGGATGTCGGCGGCTTCGCGGCCGGCCGCCAGGCCGCTGTCGAGGTCGCGGGCCTGGAGGTGGCTGGTGGCGACGACCGCGCGGCGGATGCCGGTGGCCCGGGCGAAGCGGTCGGACGGCATGGTCTCGGCCCGCTGGTTCCAGAGCAGGGACACCGCAGGCTTGCCCAGGTCGCGGAAGACTTCGGTGGCGTCGGCGGCGAGCCTGGCCTCGGCGAAGTAGTCGAGCCACGTCGGGTCGTTGGTGCCGGGGCGGATCTGGTCGAGCAGGTCCTCGGAGCGGCCCAGTGCGGCGGTGGCCGCCGCTGTGTCGCCGAGGCGGCCGTGGGCTCGGGCTTCGGCGAGTTTGGCGAAGGCAAGGACGCGTGGCGCGGCATGGCCCTTGGCCCGTTCGAAGGCTCCCTGGGCCATGTCGACCGCCTCGTCGGGGTAGCCCTGGAGCATGCTCTGGAGTGACATGGTGGTGAGGACGTAGGCGCCCATCTCGATGTCGCCGCCTGCCCTGGCCAGGCGCAGTGCCTGGATGAAGTGCTGCTGGGCGATGGCGTGCTGGCCGCTGTCGAAGGCGGACCAGGCCACGACGCGGGCGAGTTCGGCGGTGGCGGAGAACAGCTCGCGGCCGACGTCGTCGCTGTAGGTGCCGTCCAGGAGTGGGATGGCCTTGTGGGTGAGGCACTGGGAGACCGAGCTGGAGCGCCAGTCGCCGCCGCCGAACTTGGAGTCCCATTGGCGGGCTTGGTCGGCGGCTTCCCACAGGTCGGCCAGGTCGGTGCGTCCGACCCGCCGCCCGGCGTTCTGACCGGCGGTGGTGTCCGAGGGGAGGGCGAGCCAGCGGGTGACGGGGGTGGCGTAGGCGGCGGTGGCGAAGGTGCCGCCGCTGAGGAAGTCGCGTCGCTTCACGTTGCGGGTGCTCCAGTAGTGCTGGACGCCGCGGATGGCGTCGGTGCGGTCTCTGGGGAAGTCCCATCCCAGTCGGACGTCCGCCTCGCGCGCCACGCCCATGCCGATCTCGTCCGGGTCGACGGGCCGGCCGATGCGGTGGCTCAGCGCGGTGGTGATGAGCCGCGGGGTGGGGTCCTTGGGGCGCATGCCGGCCAGCCAGTTCCCCACGCTGGTGTGCGAGTAGGAGGTGGGGTGGCCCTCGGCGGATGCGAGCTGGTTGACGAGGTGGGCCAGTGCCTTGCGGCTGACGCCGTAGGTCACGAGGAAGTCGTTCAGCTTGGTGTTCGGCTGCTTCGGGGTCCGGTGCGGTTGCGCCACGGCGGTTCCTCCCTCGATCCAATCTCGGCGCGGGCCGGTGTACGGCCAGCGCTTTCATGGGACCGCCCGCTGCCCAGGGGTGGCCAGGGCTGCGGTTTGGGGTGTTTCCGGGACGCCGGGTGGGATAGATCTGGGACGGATCTGGGATGTCAGGACGGGCGCAGCAGGTCGAGGACGGTCTGGTGGTAGATGGCGTAGACGTGCGGGAGTTCGGTGAGGTGGGCGCGTTCGTCGATGCCGTGGAGGCCTTCGTAGGGGACGCCGAAGCCGGCGGTTGCGGCGATGCCGTGGCGGGCGAGCAGGTTGCCGATGTTGGAGGGGCCGGCGGTCTTTGGGCGGGGTTCGAGGCCGGTTTCCTTGGCGGCGCGCAGCAGGGTGGCGGCGGGTTCCTGGCCGGGTCCGAGTTGGAAGGGCGGCCAGACGGCGACGGTGTCGACCTGGGTGGGGTGTTGGGTGGGGTGGTCGCGGTCGAGAGCCTCGGTGGCGGCGTGGACCAGTTGGCTCGCGTGCTGCTCGCCGAATGCGGGGGTGAGGCGGATGTCGATGTTGAGGGTGCACAGGTCGGGGACGACGGAGAAGCCTTCGCCGCCGTGGCAGGCGGTGACGGAGACCTTGGGCGGCAGGGGGAACGGGTCGCCGTCGGCTGGGTCTGGGAGATCGGCGTTGTCGAGGGCATGGATGAGGTGGGCGGCGCGGGAAATCGCTCCGAGGGTCGGACGGCTGGAGCCGGAGTGGCCCGAGGCCCCGTGGACCTTTACCTGGGCGCGCCACAGGCCGCGGCCGCCGACTACGACTTCGTCCATTCCGGGGTAGCCGATCATCACGCCCTCGGGGCGGGTGGTGTGCGGGTCGTCGAGGTAGGCGAGGGCGCCGCCGAAGTGGCCGGTGTGTTCGTCGACGTCCAGGAGCACCACGAGGCCGCCGGCCAGTTCGTGGGCTCGGGCGTGGACGTCGGCGGCGATGTGGCAGAAGGTGGCTGCGGCGAGCTTGGAGTCGGCGCTGCCCCGCCCGAGCAGCCAGTTCTGCTTGACGTCGCCGGAGGTTGGGGGGAAGGACCAGGCGGTCTCGTCGCCGAAGGGCGCGGTGTCAAGGCAGGCGTCCAGCGTCCACCACGGGCCGGGCGCTGCGCCGGCAACCTCCACGACCAGAGCGACGGGGTCGGCTGCCGGATTGTTCAGGCGCCGGTGCGGCAGGTGATGCCGGTTCAGCCAGTCCTCGACGATCGCGAGGACCGGCTCATAGGGGTCGATGCCGCCGCGGCTTGGTGCGCGTACCAGCCGCTGCGCTAGGTCGATGACCGACGGCGTCCGGCCGCGGGCCGCCTCCACCAGGTTCTCGCTCACGTTGCTCCTCGGTGTGTTCATCTACTTCTCGCGCGGGGTGAGCGCGAGTACCGCTTCCGGGGTGTGCAACGGGCGGGCCGATGCGTAGGCCTCCCGGGCGTGCTGGACCAAGCCCACCGCGGCCTCGGGTCCGAGTAGGACGCCGCAGTCGAAGCCGTGGGCGCCGTGCAGGGACGGCAGCGGGGCCACCGCCAGCGTCTCGGAGGCGACGAAGAACCGCTCCATCGCGGCTGGCTGCTCGACCACGCCGATCCGCAGGGTCGGGTGGCCGTTGCGCCGCTCGCGCGGGTCGCGCAGCTCCAGCAGGCGCAGCAGGTGGTCGGTCAGTTCCTGGTGGTGGGGAGGCCCATAGAGGACGCGGTAGTGCACCAGGTCGGGGACTTGGGCGACGGCGGTTTCGATCGCCGCCAGGTAGGACTTCTCGCGGGAGCGGCTGCCGGTGACGACCAGCCATTCCTGCGCGGTGGAGACGACCTCGACCATGGCTTCGACCAGGTCGGTCCAGCGGGTGAGCAGCCGGTGCACGACGCCGGTGCCGGCCTGCTCCAGGACGCTCTCGCCGGTGCCGTCCTGGTGGGCGAAGAGCACTGCGGAGCGCTGGCGGTACAACTGGGCGAGGGCAGTCCGGTTGCTCTTACCGGTGCGGCGTCGGCCGGACTCCCAGGCGCTCATCAGGCTGCCGTCGGTGGCCCCTCCGGTGATGGCGTTGAGGTTCGCCGCCGCCTGGTCGAGGGTCCAGTTCCGCGCGGTACGCTCCCGCTTCAGCGCGGAGTCGCCATCGGTGCCTCGTGTCATGGCCGCCCCCTAGCTCCTGATCCCTTGCAGGATGTCGTCCCCAGCCCGAGGCCCGCCGGAACCTTCCCTGCCCAGCCTGCGGTCTGAGGCGGGTGGGGGGCGGGCTCCGGCGGGCTGGCGGGTCAGAAGTGCTCGGTGAGCCAGGGCTCCCGCTCGCAGGTGGCGCGGACCAGCGCGGTGAGCGCGTCGGGGGCACCGCACACCCCGGCCAGCTGGGCGGCCGCAGTGCTGCGGAACGCACCGGCGTACCAGAGGGTGAACTGGCCGCGGGTGAAGGCCACCTCGCACTCGGCCGGTGAGGCCGGGGTCAGCTGGGCGGTCCCCTTCGCGATCTCCAGCAGGTAGTGGTCCTGCTGCGAGCCGTCCTGGTTGCCGATCTCGATCCCGACCCGCAGGTCGAGGTCGGCCGGCCAGCCGCGCTGGCGGACGGCCTCCTCCACATCCAAGACGCGAAGCATCCACGGCGGCTGGGCGTGGGTGGTCAGCAGGGTGCTGCGGGGCAGCGCGTGCAGCAGGAGCGGGAAGGGCGGCAGTCCGGTGCGCTCGAACCGCACGGTAGGCACCCGGCTGTCCCAGCGGCCGAGGAAGGCAAGCATCGCGGCGGCGGCGTCCGCATCCGCGGCCCAGAAGCCGTGGACAGTCAGCTGGGCGCCGCGATCTGCATGGCGGGTGGTGGCCAGGGTGAGCTGTCCGACCGGGGCGTCGCCAGCGGTTGTGGCGAACTCGTAGGTCTGGGCGCCGTGGTGGTCCCGCAGGAAATCGTTCCACCAGCTGGGTCGCGCCAGCGGGCCGTTCCAGTTCTGGGCCAGGCCAGCCCGCAGCTGCTCCCCGGCCGGGGAGCAGCCGTGCTCGATCCGCAGGGCGCCGGGCTCGAACGTGCTGTGCAGTGCCTCGGCGGGGACCTCCCAGGTGGCTGCTGGCACGGGCGCGTGCCAGCCCAACCAGCGGGCGTACTTGGTCAGGGCGGTCCAGACGGTGGCCAGGACCGCGCCCTGCTCGCGCAGAGGCCGGATCCTCTCCTGAAGCATCCGCGCCGCCAGGTGCTCGCCGCGCTCCTCCGGGGCCACGCACCCCGATCCCAGGCAGGCGGTCGGCACGGGGCGGCCGCCGAAGTGCTGGCCCGTCAGAAAGCCGAGTCCGCCCGCGATGACCTTGCCTCCGCGCACAGCGACGCGGGTGTCGACGCGCCCGGCGAGCTGCCGGACAGCCGGGACGGGGTGGCCGTAGCTGCGGGTGGCCAGGTCGTCGTACTCGTCGAGGATGCCGCGTTCGGCCTGGATGAACAGGATCCGCTCGCTCATCGTCTCCTCCCGGGTCTCAGTAGTCGGTCGCGTCGCGCACGGGCTGCGCGTCGGCGGGTACGAAGAAGGTGCGCTCTGCGGTGACCACGCTCTCGCCGCGCTGGTTGTGCCCGGTGATACGGCAGGTCACGATGCCGTGCTCGGGCCTGCTGGCCGAACGTCGGGACTGGAGGATTTCGGTGGTCGCACTGAGGGTGTCGCCGACGAAGACCGGGGCGGTGAAACGCACGTTGTCCAGGGCGAGGTTGGCCGAGGTCAGGCCGCTGGTGGCGCGCACGGTCATGCCGATGACGATGCCGAGGCTGACGATGCCGCACACCAGCGGCTGGCCGTGGCCGGCCGTGCGGCAGTACTCGGCGTCGGAGTGGACGGGGGCGGGGTTGCCGGTCAGGGCGAGGGTCATGGCGTGGTCGAGCTCGGTGACGGTCCGCTTGGGCCGGTGCTCGATCACGGTGCCGGCGGGCAGCTCGCCGAGCCCGGCCCCGACGACCTCGCGGTGGCGGTTCTCGCCGATCTGCCGGAAGCCCTGGAGGGTGGTGTCCATGGAGGGTGTCTCCTTGTGAGGGTCGGTCAGATGGACTGCTGGTGGTCTGCTCGTTCGGTGAGGGCTTGGGCGGCGGCGTAGAACGGGGCGCCGACCATCTGGCCGTGGACGCTGGTGATCGACGCCCCGGTCTGCCCGTGGGCGGCGACGATGGCGCGGGCCTGGGCGAGTTCGGCATCGGTGGGCCGGAACGCCTCGGTGATGGTCGGTACCTGGCGGGGGTGGACGGCGGTCTTGCCGGTGTACCCGAGGGCCCTGGCCTGCTCGGCCTCGCGGCGCAGCCCGTCGGTGTCGGTCAGGTCGAAGTAGGGGGAGTCGACGGCGGCGATGCCGGCGGCTGCGGCGGCGTTGGCCAGGACGGAGCGGGCGTGCAGCAGCGCCTGCCAGGTGCGGCCGGCGCCGGTGATGGCGGCGTAGTCGGCCGCGCCGAACAGCACTCCGGTCAGGCGGGGCGAGGCGAGGATCGAGGGTGCGGTCTCGATGGCTCGCGGGGTCTCGATCAGGGCCCAGATCTGCGGGGCGTAGCCGTTGGCGTCCAGGGCGGCGGCGGCCACCTCGATGTCGCGGGCCGACTCGACCATGGGGACCAGGACGAGCGGGGGACGGTAGTCGGCGAGCGCGACCAGGTCGCGCAGGCCGGCACGGGTGGTCAGGGCGTTCATCCGGACGCCGGGAAGCGGCCCGGCGGGGTCGGCGGTGGCGAAGAAGTCGGCGGCGCGCTCGCGGGCGAGGTCCTTGTCGTGGGGGGCTACCGAGTCCTCCAGGTCGACGAGCGTGACGGTGGCGCCGCAGCTGCGGGCCTTGGCGAACCGCTCGCCCGCCACGGCCGGGGTGATGATCCACGCCCCTGCCGGGGCGGTCCACCTGGTCCGGGTCACGGCCGTTCACCGCCCTGGTCCCGGCGAGCGCCGGGGATCTGTCGCGTGGTCATGTCGTGCATGGGCCCCTCCTGTTCGACGGGTGGCCGGCCCGGCGCCGATGGTGCGGCGCCGGGCCGGAGGGTCAGGTGCGCTGGAGCTGGCGGACGACGGCGGGGATCTGGTCCTCCTGCCCGGCGACGACCTGGCGCCGGCCGAGCTCGAAGAGCACGTCGACCGGGTCCACTCCCCCGCGCCGGGCGGCCTCCAGGACGGGGAGCTTGAAACCTGAGAAGACCCCGGCCAGGCCGCTCACCAGGCTGATGGAGTCGATCGTCGGCGGCGCGCTCATCAGGCGGGCCTCGGCGATGTCGGCGGCGGCGAGCAACTGGTGCAGGTCGATCCCGGTCGGATGGCCGGTGCGCTGCAGGACGGCGGCCAGCACCTCCAGCTGGGCGTTGCCAGCGCCCGCGCCGAAACCTCGGGCGCAGCCGTCGATGACGGTGGCTCCGGCGGTCACGGCGGCCAGCGAATTGGCCATCGCCAGGCCGAGGTTGTTGTGGCCGTGGAAGATGACCGGCACCTCGCCGACGGCACGGGTGACGGCGGTGATCCGTGTCGTCACGTCGGTGGGAAGGTAGTGGCCGGCGGAGTCCATGATGCCGACCGCCTGCGCCCCGTAGGAGATCAGCAGGGCGCACTGCTCGGCGAGTTCGGCCGGGCCGATCATGTGGCTCATCAGCAACACGGCCTGCGCCTCGACGCCAGCTGCCCGGGCCTCGCCCAGGTGGCGTTCGGCGACGTCGGCCTGGGAGCAGTGCGCGGCGATCCGCACGACGTCCGCGCCGCGGGCAACCGCGCCTGCCAGGTCCGCGCCGGTGCCCCAGCCCGGCGCCAGGAAGACTCCCATCCGGCTGCGGGTCAGGGACTCGCGGACGACGGTGAGCATCTCATCGTCGCTCAGCTTGGCCTGGCCGAGCTGGTGGGAGGAGGCGCCCAGGCCGTTGCCGTGGCCGACCTCGACGACGGGCACCCCGGCCTGGTCGGCGGCGGTCGCGTAGGCGCGCAGCTGGTCGGCGTCGAGCTGGTGGCGCACCGCGTGATGGCCGTCGCGCAGGGTCGGGTCGTAGAGCACCACCTTCGACTCGGTCACCTCTTCCATGGGGTTGCCCCTTCCCGGGCGAGGGCGGCGGCAGCTCGCTCGGCCGTGTGCACCGCGGCCGCGTTGATGATGTCGAGGTTGCCCGCGTAGTCGGGGATGTGGCTGCTGTGGGCGGTGACCTCCAGGGCGACGTCGATGCGCTCGCCAGTGACGCTGCAGGAGGTGACGGCGTAGCCCGGGGCGAAGGCCCGCACCCGGTCGGCGGCGGCATGGACCGCGGCGCGGACGGGCCCGGGGCGGGCGTCGGGCGCAAGCATGGTGACCTGCACCCGGAACGGCGGCTCAGGCTGGGCCGGGCTGAGGTTGAGCAGCGCCTTCACCCGAGGTGCACCGGTCAGCTCCCGGACGGCGGCCTGCGTGGTGGCGATGTACTCGTCGATGTTCAACCGGGTGCCTCGCCCGGTGCTGGCGGTGGCGGCGGTGGCCACGACCTCGACGTAGGCGGGGGTGCAGGTGGCGGCGATGGCGTGCAGGACGGGAATCGCGGTCTGCCCACCGCAGCTGATCATGTTGAAGTGCCGGGACGACCGTACGGCCCGGTCTCCGTTCACGGTGGGCACCACGCGCGTGCCGGTGCTGCTGGGGGTCAGGTCGACCAGCACGGCGCCGGTGGCCGCGAGCGCGTCCCAGTGGGCGGTGTGCACGGCCGCGTTGGAGGCGTCGAAGACTACGTCGAAGCGCTCTTGGGCCTCGACGAACGCGGTGATGCCGCCCGCCATCGTCGCGAGCCCCAGTTCGGCGGCCCGGTGCAGCCCGATCGAGGTCTCGGCGCGGCCGACGATCAGCGCACACTCCAGCACGCCGGACTTGCCGAGCCGTTCGGCCAGATCCATTCCGATCTTGCCGGTCCCGAGCACCGCGGCCTTCAGCCGCGCTGCGGGTTCCTTCATGGCGAACTCCCTTCCGATTCGGTGAGATGTGTGAAGGCGGCTGCCGGCCGGGGCACCGGTCGCGGCAGTACGGGGCCGGTTCAGGTGGTACGGACGCTCACCGGGGGCAGTGCCGCGCAGACCGCATCGACATGCGTGCCCGCAGACAGCGGGAGGCTGCCGTGCACCGACCCGGCCAGCACGATGTCGCCGCCCCGAAGCCCGGTACCGAACGCGGCCAGGCGCCGGGCCAGCCACGCTACGGACGCGAGCGGGTCCCCGAGGACCTCCCGGCCCGCTCCGGTGGCGGCCGGGGCTCCGTCGACCCGCACGCTCAGCACCTGCTCGCGCAGATCCATCCCCGCCTCGAAGGCAACGGGCGGGCCGGTGACGATCCGCGCGCACGCCGCGTTGTCCGCGACGCTGTCCTCCAGCGTGATCTGCCAGTCCTGGTAGCGGGTGTCGATGACCTCCAGTGCGACCATCACCTGCGCTACGGCGCCGCGCGCGGCGTCCAGGTCCACGGCCTCGCCGACCAGGTCGCCGCCGAGGCGGAAGGCGAACTCCGCCTCGATCCGCGGGCACACCAGGCCCGCGACAGCGAGTTCGGTCCCGCTGGGCACGACCATGTCGTCCAGCAGGACTCCGGAGTCCGGATCGTCGATCCCCATCTGCTCGCGCATCGCCGCCGAGGTGAGGCCGACCTTGTGGCCCACCGGGCGGGCGCCGCCCGCGATCCGCAGCGCCGTGCCGGCCCACTGGATGCGGTAGGCGTCCGCCAGCGTCACGCCCGGGTGGCGCACGGCCAGCGGGGCGATGGGAGTGGCGGAGCGCTCGGCCTCGAGCAGGGCCAGCGCTTCCTGATCCACCCAGGGCTCCGGCGTGCCGCCGTCCGGCAGCTGAACGGGGCCAGGGCGCCCGGTCAGGGCGGCGCCCAAGTAGGCCAGGCCCGGAAGGAGGGGAGGAAGGACGGCAAGGTCCCGGCTGGCGGCGCGGTCGTGGTGCTTGCGGGCGCTGGGTGCCGGGGCGCCGGCGGCCGCTTCGGAGAGTCCGGACATGGAGTCCCCCAGGTGTGAGGCCCGGTACAGCCGATCTGTACCGGTAGCCATCACAGCCCCGGGAGCACCGGTGACGGCAGGGCCCACAGGGGGGCCGACGGACCGCAGGCGGGCACACACGCCCGTGGCCGACCGGGAGGAACCGGTCGGCCACGAAGGGGAACAGCGACGTACGGTCAGCCGGTGCGCAGGGTCCGCTCCGCGGTGTAGCGGGTGACGACCTGAGGCAGGAAGTCCGCGTAGTGCCCGAGCCCGGTGACGTCCTGCTCGGTACGGACCACCGCGAGCTGGTCCAGCTCGGGACCGGTGCCGCGCGCGACTTCGGCCTCCGCCAAGGCCTCGTGGTGCTTGAGCACCAGGGCGGCCGGGGCCGGCGGGGCCAGGAAGTGCACGCCGACGTTGCCGAACTCGCCCCGGGTGACCCCCCACACCGCCATGTCCTGGGGGTCGGCGACCACCCCGATCTCCTCCACCAGCTCCTGGGCCGCGTGCCGCCGCAGGGCCGCCAGATCGAGCGTCTCGCCCTCCCCAGGCGGCTCCGCCGAGCCACCGGGCAGCGCCCACCGCCCCGGGGACGCAGTGGACCCCGAACTCCGGCCGATGATCAGCCCGCCGTCCTCCACCGGCTGCAACACGGTGACGAACACCGACGCGGGCAGCCACGAACAAGTGTCGAGGCGGCGCAGCGCGCGGTAGCGGTAGGTGACCCGCGCCCACGACAGCACCAGCTCGGCGCCCGCGTCCTCGACCGCGATGCAGGCCACCGCCGGGCCGTCGAACAGGGCCGGCTGGCGGGCCACCGACTCCTCCCAGAACCGGTCCATGGCCGTTCGCTCACCGGGCGACAGCCGGGGAACCGGCACTTCGAGCAGGCGCAGCACGCGGGCATCGAAGAACTCAACAACGGAGTCGGTCACCAGACCATCGTGGCAGACGTCCCCGCCTCGTCCGGCCCGATGAGCGCAACCGGCCCGGCTGTGCTAGCGTGCCCCGGCCATTGCCGCCTGCCACCGTGAAGCCCGTGCAGCCGACGCTCACGGCGACTGGGCCGTCACCTCACGCCCGACAGAACCACTCGGCTGAGAGAAGACCCCCGGAGTAGCCACCCGCTGCCGCCCGGCGGGCTCCGCCCATGCGACGTGGACCCTCACGCGCTCTGTAGGCCCCCTCGTCTGCCCTCCCCTCGCGTCCGGCACGGCGGTGTGATGGCTCTGGCACGACGGCGCAGCGCACAGCGAACCGCCCCGCCGTCCCGGGCCTGCCGCGACTTCAAGGGGAGTGAACATGTCGATCACCCTGACCAGCGAGGCCCGCGTGGTGGCCGTGGTCGCCCACCCGGACGACGACGCACTGATGTTCTACGGCACGCTGCGGCTCTGGCGCAGCACCGGCGCGACTGTCACCGTCCTCGTCGCCACCCACGGCGCCAACGGCGTCTCCGTCGCCGACCACGCCGCCGGGCTCCGGCTGACCACCACCCAGCGCCTGACAGAGATCCAGACCTCCTACCAGGACACCGGCATCGCGGTGGAGTGCCTCGGGCTCGAGGACGGCGCCCTGATCGCCGACCGCGAGCTCGTCACCGTCATCGAGGCGGAGCTGATCCGCTTGAGCTGCACCGTGCTGCTGACCCACGCCCTGCACACCGGCGTCGACCACCAGGACCACCTGGCCGTCGCCCGCGCCGCACTGAACGCCGCCGCCCGGGTGCCCACCTGCACCACAATCCTGCACGGCAAGCCGCACGCCCCGCGCCACGAGTTCACCACCTCCGTGCTCGTCGACATCACCCCGTACATGGCCGACAAGATCAAAGCCCTCCAGGCCCACGGATCGCAGGCCGGCCGCTACTACCTGACCGAGGACTACACCCGCTGGCGCGCTGCCGGACCGGGCTGGACGCTGCTCCCCACCCAGGCCGGCGAGAGCCGCTCCTTCGAGGAGCTCGCCCCCTCCCTGCTGCTCCTGAGTCAACCGGCCGAGCCGCGCCGGTGAGATCCCGCACCAGCGCCCCAGGCCTCAGGCCGGGGGCCAGCACCTGATCACCCGTGGATCCGTCCGATCTTGTGAGAGGTGAATCATGCCCGCCCTCAAGGCCGTCATCGCCGCCGCCGGCGTCGGAAGCCGCTGGTTCCCCGTCGGCAAGACCACCCCCAAGTGCATGCTGCCCGCCTGGAACAAGCCCCTGCTCGCCTACACCGTCGCCGACTGCGTCGCCGCCGGTGCCCGCCAGATCGCGGTCATCACCGCGCCCGGGGAGTGCACCCGTCAGGTCCGACACTTCCTCACCGAAGACCCGGAGCTCAAGAGCTACTTCACCGCCCGCGGCTGGCAAGACAAGTACCAGCCGATCGACCAGCCGCCGGCCGCCGAGTTCACCATCATCGAGCAGCCCCGGGACAACGGCCTCTACGGCACCGCGCTGCCGCCGATCTGCGCCGCCGACTGGATCGGAGAGGACGACTTCCTCCTTGTCTCCGGCGACGACCTCCTGCTGCGCCTCGACCTCGGATCCGACCTGGCGGATCTGGCCGCTGCCCGCCGCACCGCCCAGAGCGCAGGCGCGATCGCCGTCGCCAGCAGGCCCTCCGACAGGCCCATCCGGTATGGAATCGTGCACCCCCGCCCGTGCACCGGGCCGCACCAGCTGCTGGACGAGGTCCGGGGCTGGCTCCCCGCGGACCGGCAGCGCCGCACCGCCCACATCGACATCAGCCGGACCCTCCTCCCCGCTAGCGCCCTGCCCTACTTCACGGCAGTCGAGCTGGCTGCCAATGGAGAGCTCCGGGCCACCGACGCCATCACCGCTTTCGCCCGGCACAACGACATGCTGATCCACCCGATCCTGGGCACGTTCTACGACTGCGGAAGCCCCGAGGGCCTGCACGCCGCCAACACCGTCATCTCGGGCTCCTGGATGGCCTGAGGCAGGATCGGCGGGGGACCACTGGGCCGGGCTCAGTTCGGCCACGGCGCAACGCTCGCCGACCGTCGGGCGGCGAAGGAATCGACCGAGCAGGCTGATTGGTACCGCCCGACGGTGCCCACCGTACGCGGCCACGCCACCGGGATGCACACCCGCCCGACAAACGGTGACCGCCCGCGTTGCCGGACTCGCCGAGGCGAAGCACGGCTTTGTCCAGCTCACCTTCGACCGCGTCGCCGAGGACGCCCGCCAGCTGGGACCGGTCATCGACAAGGCCAACGGCCGCTACGGCACCGGAACGATCCGCGCTGCCTCACTCACCACACACAAGGGCCGCTCTTCCGGACGGGCCGACTGCGGCTGACCCAGTGTAGGGGCCCGATGTACTTCAGCAATCGAGCCAGTATCTCAGCGGTACATCAGCAATGTCGGGTAGTTCAGCAGTCCGAAACCTCGGTGGACTGCTGACCACTCGACTTGGTGGACCGAGTTCAACCGTCGCATGGACACGGCCCTTGTGCTGTCTCGTGTTGGTGCCGCTAGCTAGGCGGAACTGGTGGTGCTGGTCGGCAGAGCTTGCTGATAGAGCGCTACCAACACGCCGTGCAGGGGCTGGTCCTCTGCATCTTCCTCGGCCT
>NZ_JARZAJ010000074.1 GCF_029892105.1 Kitasatospora sp. GP82
TTCCAGGGCGACACCGGCACCCAGGGCCTCCAGGGCTTCCACGGGATCCAGGGCTACACGGGCCCCCAGGGCCTCCAGGGCTTCCAGGGCTTCCAGGGCGACACCGGCACCCAGGGCCTCCAGGGCCTCCAGGGCTTCCAGGGGTTCCAGGGCGACACCGGCACCCAGGGCCTCCAGGGCTTCCAGGGGTTCCAGGGCGACACCGGCACCCAGGGCCTCCAGGGCCTCCAGGGCTTCCAGGGCGACACCGGCACCCAGGGCCTCCAGGGCCTCCAGGGCTTCCAGGGCTTCCAGGGCGACACCGGCACCCAGGGCCTCCAGGGCTTCCAAGGGTTCCAGGGCGACACCGGCACCCAGGGCCTCCAGGGCTTCCAGGGCTTCCAGGGCGACACCGGCACCCAGGGCCTCCAGGGCCTCCAGGGCTTCCAAGGGTTCCAGGGCGACACCGGCACCCAGGGCCTCCAGGGCTTCCAAGGGTTCCAGGGCGACACCGGCACCCAGGGCCTCCAGGGCTTCCAGGGCTTCCAGGGCGACACCGGCACCCAGGGCCTCCAGGGCTTCCAGGGCCTCCAGGGCTTCCAGGGCGACACCGGCACCGCAGGTGTCTCGGGTCCCGCAGGACCGCAAGGCTTTTCAGGCCCCGCGGGACCCGCAGGTGTCGCAGGCCCTGCAGGTGTCGCAGGCCCCGCAGGTGTCTCGGGTCCCGCAGGACCGCAAGGCTTTTCAGGCCCCGCGGGACCCGCAGGTGTCGCAGGCCCCGCAGGTGCTACCGGTCCGCAGGGCTTCCAGGGGTTCCAGGGCGACGTCGGCATCCCGGGCACCCAGGGCGCCCAAGGCTTCCAGGGGTTCCAGGGGTTCCAGGGCGACGTCGGCATCCCGGGCACCCAGGGCGCCCAAGGCTTCCAGGGCCTCGCCGGTCCGCAGGGCGTCCAGGGCTTTCAGGGCGACGTCGGCATCCCGGGCATCCCGGGCACCCAGGGCTTCCAGGGCTTCCAGGGCACCCCGGGCACCCAGGGCACCCAGGGCACGCAGGGCTTCCAGGGCTTCCAGGGCTTCCAGGGGTTCCAGGGCGACGTCGGCATCCCGGGCACCCAGGGCGCCCAAGGCTTCCAGGGCCTCGCCGGTCCGCAGGGCGTCCAGGGCACAAGCGCCGGGGCGCAGAGCACCGTCGTCACGGCTGCCGGTACCGGCAGCGCCATCGCGTCGTGCCCCGCCGGTACCTTCGCCATCAGCGGCGGATTCGTGAACACGGTCGCGGATGTCGTCACCTTCAACGGTCCCGTCGGGGGATCGCCGGCTACGGGTTGGCAGACCAACACCGCACTCCCAGCAAGTCCCGTCAGCGCGTTCGCGGTGTGCACGCCGTAGGCCGCAACGGCTCGTGACCCCAGGCCCGGCTACCCGGTGTTCATGGCGGTACTGAGCGGTGGTGCCCCCGAACTCCGGTCTCGGGGGCACCACCCGTACAGCTGACCATCCCCCAAGCTGAGTCGCAGGACCAGATCGATGAGGTGAACCCGTGAGACGAAGGCGACTGTGGACAGGGCTCGCCGCGACAGCCGTTGTCGCCAGTGTGGCGACCGGTTGGCTTCAACTGTCCAAAGGGGATTCCGCGGCCACACCGACAGCGAAGTCCGCTCACGCGTCCCCCGCGGCGGCCCAGAAGGTGTCCGAGGCCGAGGCATTGCTCCTGGCAGGCATCAAGCAGGGGCAGATCAATGACTACGTCGGCGCGGCGCAAACCTTCAAACGCGTCCTGGGCCTGGACTCCGGCAGCAAACTCGCCTGGTACAACCTCGGCGTCATCGCCCAGCACGACAACCGAACGGCCGACGCCCAGGCGGCTTACGACAGCGCTCTGAAGATCGATCCAGGCTTCGAGTCGGCCCTCTACAACAAGGCGATCCTGGTCGAGTCGAGCGACACCGATCAGGCGATCGCGATGCTGCAGCGCATCGTCGCCGCCGACCCGAAGGCCGCCACGGCCTATCTGAACCTCGGGCATGCCTTGGCGAAGAAGGGCCGCGATGACGAGGCCGGAAACGCCTTCAGCCACGCCGTCCAGACCAGCCCGTCGCTCCAACCGCTCGTCCCGGAACAGTTCCAGGATTCCGCGAGCGCAGCACCATCAGCACCGTCACCGACAGCCACTCAGGCAGGTACCAACAGATGACGTCGTCCGCGACACCGAAGTTCTCCGTCTTCACCCCCAGCCACCGACCGCGCTTCCTGGACGAGTGCCTCGCGACCTTGCAAGCGCAGACCTGCTCCGACTGGGAGTGGATCGTGCTGCTCAACAATGGCGCGCGATGGCGACCGGAGCACCCCGACGACCGTGTACGGGTGGAGATCACGGACAGCATCACGGGCGTCGGAGCGGCCAAACGCCGAGCCTGCGAACTGGCGCGCGGCGAGATCCTCGTCGAGCTCGACCACGACGACCTGCTGGCGAAGGACTGTCTGGCCGAGGTGGGGAAGGCGTTCGACGAGAATCCCGAGGCCGTCTTCGTCTACAGCCACACCGCCCAGATCACCGAGGAGGGGAAGCGGGACGACTCGCGCTTCAACGAGGCGCACGGCTGGCACTACGAGGAGGTGGAGGTCGACGGTCGCCGCTTGTTGCAGGCCATCTCCATGGCGCCGACGCCGCACAACGTCTCGTACATCTGGTACGCCCCCAACCACGTGCGGGCGTTCCGGAAGGACACCTACGAGCAGGTCGGCGGGTACGACGCCACGCGGACGGTGCTGGACGACCAGGACCTGATGTGTCGTCTCTTCCAGGTCGGCGACTTCCACTTGATCCCCCGCTGCCTGTACCTGCAGCGGATCCACGTCGGCAACACCCAGCGCGATCCCGAGGTGAACGCGCACATCCAGCGTGAGACCATCGCCCTGTACGACAGGTACGTCGAGGCCAACGCGCTTGCCTGGACCAAGCGACGCGGGCTGCTCGCACTGGACCTCGGTGCGGCGCACCGCAAGCCGCCCGGTTACCTGGGAGTGGACCAGCATCCGGGGGACGGTGTCGACATCGTCGCGACGCTGCCCGGACGACTGGATCTCCCCGACGACTCGGTCGGTCTGCTCCGCGCGGTGGACTTCCTGGAGCATGTACCTGCGAAGATTCCGCTGATCAACGAGCTGTACCGCCTGCTGGCACCGGGCGGCATGCTCCTCACCCTGACACCCAGCTCCGACGGCCGGGGCGCGTACCAGGATCCGACGCATGTCGCCTTCTACAACGAGAACTCGTTCTGGTACTACACGGACAATCAGTACCGCGTCTTCGTGCCAGAGATTCAGGCCCGGTTCCAAAGCTCGCGCTTGGTCACGTACTACCCGACTGACTGGCACTCCAGAAACAACATCTCTTACGTGCTGGCCAATCTGATCGCGATGAAGGACGGTGCCCAACGGTGCGGCGGTCTGCTGCTGGTGTGATGCCCTGGGCAGGACTCGCGATCTAAAGGGAGTTGGGGACTGGAGCGGCGGCTGATTCTCCGCTATCAGTCCCCAACTTTTATACGAATCGGCGGGGGTGTCGCGGCAGTACCAACATGACAGACAGTGAGGTCTTCTCAGCGGTGATCACTTCCGGATTCCGTTGAGGACGAGGGCTGCTCGGGCGATGTCGCCGATCCGGCTGGGGCTGAGCGCGACGTGCTGCAGGGTGCGCCATCGCTGCTTGAGTTCGGCGGCGGTGCGCTCTCCGAGGGCTCGTACGTGCCGCAGCAGCGTGTTGGACATGCGGGTGTCGACGTGAAGTGCCTGTTCGGACTTGCCCTTTGGGCGGCGGACGGGGATGCGGATGCTGATGCCCGCGCCGATGTAGCCCTTGTCCGCCAGGGTCGGCAGGCCCTCGGCCGCCGCTACCCGCCGTACGACGGCACTCCGGCTCCCGCGACAGCCCCTCCCCAGACTCAAGACCACCAACCCGGTGATCATCCACGAGCAGGCCCTCAGTCAAGTTGACAGCCGCCGCTGGTGTCCCGGCCATACTCACCGGGGCGGGGGCAGGATGCAGCGACACCACATCGATCCTCCTGACCTCCCTGCCGCGATCCCACCTAGCGAACGCGCACGTCAGCCGTTCGCCACAAATCGGGCGGCAGAGTCCCGCAGGGTCGATCAGTCCGGCTCCACTCCCACGCCTGACGAACCAGCGCCTCCAAGGCACTGTCGGTTGCGGCAAGGGCTGGGCTTTGCCGACGCCTGGAGAGCAGTGCGCGCAGCCCGGTCACCGCGTGCGCCCGTGGTACAGGTCGATCAGGGTGCCGCTCAGGGCGTGCAGTGCCGCCGTATCCGCGGATCGTGCGAGGGAGGCCAGCAGCGCTCGGGTATGGCCGTCGTCCCGGGCCGGCACGGTCCCCACGATCGCGGTGATCGTGGGGTCGGCATCGACCACGCCGGTGGGCCTGCGTGTCATACCGGTGGGCCTGCCTGTCATAGGGGTGAGAACGGCCGACTCGATGGGAGGGCGAGTGCCGTGTACGTGCGCAGCGGCGGCCGCTGGCTCGGGTTTTCCCCGGTTTTGCGCGGGGACGCGTGCGCGCAGGGCGTCGGCTTCGGCCTGGGCCGCCAGGGACAGTGGACGGGGCATGGTGTTCTCCTTGCAGGGCGTGGGGCTGGTACGTGCCGAGCGGCCAGGACGCTCCAGGGGGATGTCGAGGCCGGGACCGGTCACGACGAGCCCGGCTCCTCGCGGTGCGAGGGCGTGACGGGCGATGACCGCTCCCCGCACTGCGGCAATCGACAGGTACGCCTCGTCGAGACGCCAGCGGACTTCCACGAGAGCGCCGGACAGGTCGGGCGGGACGGCATAGAGGTTGCCGCGGAAGGTGACCAGGTTCTGGTGGGTGACTGTGCGGATGACGCAGACCCGGGCAGGGAAGGGTGTGGCCGGCAGGTCCAGCAGGCCGGTCGTGGCGGTGGTCGTGGCGCCTGTGAGGGTGTTGTGGGTCGGCGGGAGGGGGCCGTCCGTCCGCTCCGCGAGCTGGTCGAGGCTGTCCTGCGCGGCTTGGATGCGGGTGTCGTCACGCACCGTGCGCCACCAGAAGCGGTCGATGGGGCATGGGCCCTGGTCCGTCATGCCGGTTCCGTCGTCTTGGCAGACGCGGCAGTCGATCACCGCACCGTAGTACTTGGCCACGTGGGCGAAGGCCGGTGCCGCCTTCCCGGTGGCGGGGCGACACACGGCCGGTGCCTGGTCGAACAACCAGCGCCCACCGGTGCCACCCAGACGTCTCAGCACCTGGTCTGTGGCTTCGACCAGCTGCGGGAACTCGTCGTTCTCCGCCAGCACGGCGCGCCAGCGGCCCGTACGTGTGAGCGAGGCCATCAGCACGTGGGCGTGGCGACCGCAGCCCCATTGCGCGGGCGGGTCGGGAAAACTCAGCCAGTCGAACCGCACCTCCTCGTCCGTCGGCCCAGGGGGGGACATGTCGTCCTGGCGGTGGGTGTGCTGGCAGTGTTCGCACGCCGGGCGCACCTCGTGCTTGCGTAGAGCACGAGTGAAGGTCGAGTAGCCGCTCGGGTAGCCCAGCTCGACGATCTCATCGAACAGTACGGTCGCCCGCAGATGCGGATCATCGCGCAGGCGTTCGCGGCAGTAACGCGAGAACCGCAGAAACTCGTCCTGTACGGGGCTTCGGACGCCCACGGTCCGCTCCCCCGCAAGGTAGGACCTCACTGTCTTGCGGTCACGGCCCAGGTGCCGGGCGATCGCCGAAATGGACCACCCCTGACTGCGCAGCACGCATGCGTCCGCGTATTCCCCCCTGGTGAGCATCGAGTCTCCTAACGGTCCGTCATTCTACCTATGCGGATGCCTAATTGATGGCATCCGGGCGAAGCCGGAAACGTAGCACAGGGACCCTATAGATCACAGAGCGGAGGAGCTTCTCTGCAACCGTGCGCCCCTGGGGAATTTTATGAAGCGCCTCAGGTGGTGATAGCCGGCCGAGCGCCTCCCTGCCGGGTTCACCGCGTCCGACAGGTCATCAACAGGTACCGTGGCGCGCGCCACCCTGGGAACTTCACAGAGCATCATCGGCGGTGGGACAGTGTGACGAGGCATCCCGCGCCGGTGGCTCCAAGGCCCGGCAAGTTCTCGACTCGGAGAATGACGAGCCGTCGCTCCCCTGGGAATTACACGGAGCGCCACCGGCGGTGAATATGGAATGTCACTCGCATGGCACACCTGCCGCGCGGTACGCGCGCGTTGGCGGGGACAGGAATCCAGCCCGACTGGCAAAGGAATCACCGCTCCCACCGAACAGGGGCCTGGTCTGAGCCTCGGGAGGTGGTTCTTCGTCCCTGACAGCACGAACGCGTTGGGCGACGCGCATGTCGGCTATCTCTACTGCAAGGGCGAGCGGGGCATCCTGCGGCACTGCTCGCACCTCTTGGCCGACTTCGTGCGGACGATCCGTCAGCTCGGGTCTGTCAATCCCCTGGGAGCGCAGAGGCCTCCCTTATGCGGCCAGGTTCTCCTGATGGTGCCTGGCGCGTGCTTCGCTGATGATCCGTTCGAACTCCACCGGCGGTAGGCCGCCGGCCGAGCTGTGCCTGCGGCGCGGGTTGTAGAACTCGGTGATCCAGGTCGCGATCTTCGGCCGGGCTTCGGTGCGGGTGGCGAAGCGGTGCCGGTGGATGTACTGGACCTTGATCGGCGAGTTGAAGCTCTCCGCGGCGGCGTTGTCCAGCGCCGACCCCACGCGCCCCATGGACTGCACCACGCCCAACCGGTCACACGGCTCGTTGTACGCCGCGAACGTGTATTCGCTGCCGCGGTCCGAGCGGAAGATCACTCCGTCCACGGCGCCGCCGCGCGCGGCGGCCGCGGTCTTCAGCGGCGCGGCGACCGGGGCCGCGTCGTGGTGGGCACCCATCGCATAGCCGAGCAGGCGGCGTGAGAACAGATCAATGACCGAGGCCAAGTACAACTTGCCTTCCCCGGTGTCGATTTCGGTCATATCTCCGGCCCAGAGCATGTTCGGCGAGACGGCGTCGAAGTGACGGTGCACGAGGTCGGAGGCCGCTTCGCGCTTGCCCTGCCGGGTCAGCGAGTGGCGCCGGCGCGGCGGTCTGCGGCCCTGGAGTCCGAGGTCGGCCATGATCTCGGCGACGGTGTTCACCGAGACCTTCCATCCCTCGGCCCACAGGTCGAGCGTGATCCTCGGCGAGCCGTAGGTGTCGCCCGACCGGCGGGAGAAGTACGTGATCCTCTCCTCAAGTCGCGCGCGCCGCACCTCGCGCATCGTCGGCTCGGCCGGTCTGCGACGGTCGGGTAGCCCCGGGGAATCTCACCCCGGGGCTCCCACAGATCCCGGCGTGAACCTCTCGGTTCACCGGGCTCTTGTCGTCCTGATCACCAGACAGCCGGGACGGTGTTGACCCAGACCCAGTGCGCGAAGAACCGAGGCCGTAGCTTCACGGCCCGATCCCACGCGGCTTGGGCCCTCTTCCTGTTCCGCAGCCGTTTGTACTTGTTGCGCGACCACCGCATCACGTAGGCGTTGATGCGGGTCAGGAGGGGATACAGCGCCGATCGGTAGAAGGCGCCGTAGTAGTTCAACCAACCACGCACGACCGGGTTGATCCGCCGTGCGAGGTCCGCTTCGGAAAGGTCGGTGCGCTGGTGCAGTCGCCAGGACCGCACCTGTGCGCTCATCATCTTCAAGGCTTCCTTGCTGACCGCCGGGTTGAAGCCGAGGAACATCTCCCCGTTCTTCTTCCGCACCCCACGCGCCCGGAACGTGAACCCCAGGAACGTGAACGACGTGTGCTCATACGAGCCGCGCCGCTTCCCGTCCTTGCAGTAGACGATCCGGGTCTTCTCGGGGTGCAGTTCCAACCCCACCTCGCGCATCCGCTCCTTGATCGCCGCCAGCACCGTGCGCGCTTGCGACTCACTGACGCAGTGCACCACCGCGTCGTCCACGTAACGCTCGAACCTAATGCTGGGGAACTCCCGGGCCATCCAGGCGTCGAACGCGTAGTTGAGGAACAGATTGGCGAGCACGGGCGAAACCGCTGAACCCTGTGGGGTCCCGCGATCGCGCTCTCGCAAGGTCCCGTCGGGCAGAGCCAGCGGTGCGACCAGCCACCGCTTGATATACAGCACCACCCACGGCAGGTCGGTGTTCGCCTCGACCGCTTTGACGATCAGGTCCCACGGCACGGAGTCGAAGAACTTCCGGATGTCCAGATCGATCACCCAGTCGTTGTTCCAGCACCGTGTCCGGCAGACCCCGACCGCATCCAGCGCGGACCGCTTCGGCCGGTAGCCGTACGAGTCCGGATGGAAGATCGGCTCGACCTTCGCCTCCAGCACCCCGGCCACCACCGTCTGCGCGACCCGGTCGGCGACGGTAGGCACGCCTAAAATTCTCGTGCCCCCGCCGTGCGCCTTCGCGATCTCCACCGCGCGGACCGCAGGAGGGAAGTACGTCCCCGAGGACATCCGGTTCCAGATCTTGTACAGGTTGCCCCGCAGATCCTCCTCAAACTCCTCGATCGACACACCGTCCACCCCGGCCGCACCCTTGTTCGCCCTGACTTTCTCCCACGCCTCCCAGACAGCCCACTTCGAGATCTCGAACGGCTTGCCTGACGATTTCAGCTCGTCCACGCGACTCCTCCCGGAGCACTTCCGGTTGATCGAACAAACGGCCACGAACGACCCGGTCCCTTGGCTCCACCCCCATTACAGGGGCTTCGCAGCTACTACGAACCGGTCCGCCAGCACGACCCGCGACGGTACTCAGGCCCCCTGCAACCGCAGCCGCAAGGGACGCTCCCTCTCGCCGCCCACAGGGCGGACAGTGTCGAGCCGTGCCTTCTCACGTTCCGCGTGAAAGCCGCAGATCGGGCTCGCGTCGCCTCCATGCCGGACACCGCCTGGCCAGTCAGCGGGCTTCCGCCAGGCTCATCCCGGGATCAAGTGGACACCCCGGTTTCGATGTCGTCTGTTTCTATTTCGACACGTCAGCAGCGATTCGCTTGCGCTCGCCTTCCCGATCCCCACCTGACGCCTCATCGAGCGCCTTTTCCACATCGCTCACCACGGTCGGCATTCAGCCGCCGCAGCATGTGGCGGTTTGGAGCCTCCCCCCGCAGGGCGACTCCGAAGGGCCAGAACCTTCATCTTCCACGCAGCACCGCCTCACGAAGCTCTACCTACATCGAGCCCCCTCGGCGTTCGTGACACACCCACTTGTAGAACCACGGCTCGGACACGCCGAGTGCGCGGCAGGAGACGGTGTGCGGGATGCCGTGCCCGGTCCTCTGGTCGCTGATCATCCCGGCGAGCGCTACCGGGTCCGCCACAGCTACTTCACCCAAAGGACCATGCAGCGTTTGAGGACATCACGCTCCATCTCCAACTCCCGGACGCGTTCAACCTGTTCGGCGGCCTGCCGCCGCAGCCGGGCCGGCTCCTCGCGCTCGGACTCGCCCAGCGTCCCGTCACCGCCGGCCTTCCGCGCCCGGGAGACCCACGTGGCCAGGGTGGTCTCATTGATCCCCGGCGCCCGCGCTACCTCGGCCAGCGTCTTGCCGGTCTCGGCGACGATCCCCACAGCCCCCTCACGGAACTCCGCGTCGAACTTCCGCCTCTTGTCTGCCATGACTCCCAGCTTCCCCTTCAGTCACGGCCTCTACGCTACGAGGGGAATGCCACCTTGAAGATCCCCTGCCTCAGTCGCCGTACATGGTCCTCGCACCTGGCCCAGCCGATGCGGTGCCGGCCGAGGCTTTCATCCTCCGGTCCGTCCACCGCAGCCACCAAGGGCTCAGTCAAGACCGTGTCCCCGCCCGCGCCCCCAGTACCTAACTCGTCCTTCGGTCCTGGCGTCCTTGCAGGGGAGTCTTCAAAGGCTCGCCCGACCCATGTGGGCCCGCTTTCGGGCCGCCGCCAGGGCCAGTATCCGGCGGGTTATGCGGGGCTGGACGAAGGTTCGAGCTGGTCCTGGGTTCCTCTGGCCGTTCGGCCTGCCGGCCTTCGCTAGGGGGCCGAGTCGTCGGGGAGTTCGGGAGCCTGGGGGTCCAAGTCGCCGGACGTGGCAGTGTCGCTGTTGAGATCGTGGTGCACCGCCCACGCGATTCGCTGGATCGTGCTGATCCCGTACGACTCGGTGGGGTTGTCCTCGGTGAGGACGGCCATCCGGTAGTCCTTGCTCTCGTTGGTGAAGACACCGATGCTGTGGACCCGCCAGCCGTGGGTCGCCCGAGGCAGCCAGCCGTTCTTCACGTGCACAGAGATCCCCTCCGGTGCGCCGAAAGGCGTGCCCCAGCGTTGGTCGGCCTCCACCCGGTTCATCAGGTCGAGCCCGTACTCCCTGCTTGCCGGCGTGAGCACTTCCGGGTTGCCGGTGAGGACGTCCAGCAGCTTCAGCTCGTCGGCCGCCGTGATCTGTGTGAGCCCCCAGTAGTCGCCGGAACCCAGACGCGTGTCGTCCATCCCCGCCAGCCGCAGGAAGGCGTCGAGGCGAAAGTGGCCCAGGTCCCGCCACAGATTCAGGGCCGCCGTGTTGTCGGATGCGGTGATCATCGGCTGGAGGTTGCGTGCCTCCCAGTCGGTCAGCTGCCGGTGCTCCTCCTCGGCGCGGCGCAGCACGGCGCCCATGATGGTCGCCTTGACCACGCTCGCCGAGTCGAAGTGCCAGGAGGAGTGGTAGGCGCAGGACACGCCGGTTTCGACGTCCCAGACCCCGAAGGCCACGGTGTCCTGGCGGTCCGACAGGGCGGCCGCGAGGTCCCGGGAGAGACGGGCGGCGAGCTCGGGGTTGCGCGAGGACGAGCAGTAGTCCGGGGTGCTCGCGCGGCGGTGGGTGGCCGCCAGCGCGCTCCCGGGGGTCGAGAACACCGGCAGGATCGCCGTTGCGGCAGCGACCAGCCCGGCCACGGCGCGCCCACCGGCGGTAAGGGAAGAAGATGCCACGGGAGGGGATCCTTCCGACGAGCAAGGCGGCCATGCCCTGGAAACGGAATCGAGTGATCCAGGCTCAGGAGACATCACAACCCGTCAAAGGCCGTATTCCGAATCCGTGTTTCGCCGGATCGGCCTACGAAATCACCCCCGGACGCAGGGTGCAGGAGGCGGGTCCGCGCCACCGGCTCGTAGGCACTCGATGCTGCGGGCTCCCTTGAGGGCGATCCCGGCGGGCCGACGTGAGCAGGCCGGTCGCGGGCCGAGCGGATCCGGATGCGCGACGCACGTCGACCAGTGCGGCTGCGAAGTCGGGCGCAACAAGCAACCGGGCTTTGTCCAAGCTCTCGGCACCGTGGAGGCAGCCGGTGCTGACCAGGAACTGGAGCCCGGACGGTGACGCTGGCTCCTTCGCCACGAGAATCCGCGTGCCGGGAGGCCATCCCGCGGACTCCTGTGCCAGGCCCCGCACCGTGGAGGTGACGTCGCCCCCGGCTGCCCGCCAGGTCACCGTCCAGCGGCGGGTACGGCCCTCACAGAGATCCAGACTGACCCGCCCCGCCTTCACGGGCACCGGGACGAGGTCCCGGACGGGCGCACCGTCGTGCTGGCCAGAGGCGACCTCGCCGACCTCCCGCTCGCCATCACCAAAGTGATTGAGGTCCTGGACAGGCGTTGTCAACTTGTCAGCAGTTCAGTTGTGTTGGGGCGTGTCGGGGTAGTACAGCCACACGCCATGGGCGATGCCCTCCCTCGGGTAGTGGTGGCCCCTGTACGACACCGGCGCCGCACCCAGGGGCGGCCCCTCCCCGACAGCCGACAACCCCTTGATCATCCCACCGGCGGGCAGCCCCTCGGCCTGGCCCGACACCGGCCTCCGCACCCGTGATGCCACCGCACGCGCGGTCTGACCGCTGCGCCCGTGCTGTTGAGGGCGTCTGCGTGCACGAGACCTCCCGGACAGAACGTGCGGGAGGTCTCGTCGTGGCGACGCCCGGTCACGCTTGGGGGCATTGGGAGGCGTCTGTGGCCAAGCCATCTGGTCTCTCGCACCACTTACTTACGACACGGGCGATATCTGGAGCCCGTCTCGAATCCTCAGCAGGATGGTCGGGATTCGGAAGCCGGAACTCTGTTCCGTTACAACGACCGTGGTCCGGGTGTCGATGACGCAGCCGGGATCGAACGGGCGGCCCGTCCGATCCCGGTCGGCCGTCGGAGCGAGCGTGCAACCTCTTGTACTCGCGCGGCGCAGCCGGCAAGGTGCCCGGCCCGCGCTGGCGGCGGGCCGGAGTCACCTGGCCCTGTCGCGGACCCCGAGCGTGGTGGGGCCTGGCTCGGCATAGGGGCTGCGTGTCCGTGCTCTTCCAGGGTGCCATCGGCCGACGGGCTTACAGGGGTCTTGCTCGTCCTCCCGAGTGGCACCGGCGGGCTTGCCTTGCTCGTGCCGGACCTCCGGGGTGCCGCCAATGGGCGCTGGCAGGGTCTGATCGTTTCCGGGTGGTGTCTCGGCGGCCACCAATGATTCACCCTGGCCTGAGACTGGTGGCGCGCTCTTCAGCGGCTGACTGCCGCTTTGTACCGTGTCTGGTCCCTTATCACTGATCGCCTCAGCCTCGTCCCTGCCGAGACTGTAGTAAGAGGGATCACTGTCAGCGGTTTGTGAGGTGCCCGGCGACTGCTGAGTGACGAAGTCGATCCGGGGATCCGGCCTCATCTCCTCTACCGCGACGCCGACCGAGGCGGGGGCGGACTCCGGATTTGGCATATCCGCAGCAAACACCGAGCTGCCAATACCCAATGCGAGAGCCCATGAGGTCAGCCCGGTCGAGGCCAGAGCTGCGGCACGGCATTTCATAACGGCCCTTTCATTGAGCCTCTTCAGGTTGGCGTCGAAAGCAGTGGCGACAACGCTAGGGGGACATGAATGCTGGCCATTGGCTTCATCGCCTGTCGCCTCTTCGTCGGCCCGTGCCGTGCCCATCATGCCCGTGCGACTCCAAAAATCTCATTGTCAGCCAATCGCTTGACATTCTTACGGCCTCAGTGCTTGTCGCGAACCTGCATCGCTGATGAGTCACCGCGTTGGCCTAATTCTCTACAGCAGTTTTCTTTTTCGGCCGGTTAGATCATTGCCACAAACGCAGTTGCCTGCCAATTGGTCAAGTCGATGACTACTATTCACTCTATCGGGGTCGGTTCGATTCTTGCAGCGCACAGTGGCAGGGCGATCGCCTGCCACCGCCTGGAGCAGTGCGGTGCGCAACCGAGTGCACATTTGGAGCAATGGAGGTGAGCCAGGGGACGCACTCCCGCCATTTCGACGACTGCGGGGCTGACCGGACCGTTTCTTCGCCGGACATCCCGCGACCCGCCGGCCGCCTACCTGCTGCAGAGGCACTGCCAGCGGTCGGCACCGTTGAGCCCGTCGTCGGGAAGTGCACCGATATACTTCTAGCGGCCTGCATGCAACCAGGGCTGGCGACCACCTTGCCTGGTTCCTCTTCGGTACGGGCTGCTAGTCAGGTAATCATGAGAAGGCTTCATGGCATCCGAGTCGGACCTAATCTGCAGTGGAGAGGTTTCCGAGCTTTCACCGGAAACCCGCCGACGTTTTTCAGCTAGCCACTTGCAGTTAGCTGCCATCTCTGTGAAAGGCTCGACAGCATGCGGAGCACCAACCGAGTGAACCAGCGCGGATACGACTCCGACTCCACCGCCTGCCTTAAATCTTATTTCCTCACCAGCGCAACCGGTACGCGCGGGCCTGTCACCTCATGAGGCGCACGGACAGGATCAAAATCTCCGAGTTTCGCGAAGGGCTGACCGAGCTCTTCTCCGAACTCGCCGAGAACGACAATAACTCTTCTCGCCAGGGATCCGAGTCTTATTCTTCCCCGGACGGCCACACGGTGGGGATCGGGAATGACTCTGGATCACCAGTCATCTTCCTGCCCGAGCAGCTGTCGGAGTGAGTTTTTCGTTCGCAGTGCAGATGCCGCGGCTGACCGCATGGCCCACGTGACGAGCCTTGGTGTGCCGTCCGGATTGGCCACGAAGCCGTAAAAGGCCAGAGAGTGGCCAAGCTGCACGATTAACGGGAAACCCTGTAGTTGAGCATGGCCCACGCTAATCCGGATGAATTACGGCCGGACGAAACCGTGGCGATGTGACCGTTCCGGCGTGAGAGGCAGCCCAGGGCCTGGACGGCGCATGCCGGACTCGGTGCCGACTGCCCCGCAGAAGTCGGTCCGGCCCCTGGCGTGCCAGGGGCCGGACCGGCGCAGTGTCTCCTCGCCGGCCCAGAGGCCAGGCAGTCCTGCTGCGGAAGTCCACGGGCGTGGACCTTGATGTCCGGGTCGTCGCGGTTGCTGAGCGTCGCCGGTCGGTCAGGTAGAGGGCCGGGCGATTCAGTCGGTCGGGTTGTGACTGCCGTAACGGCAGGAGCTGGTCGTACTGGCCACCGAGCGGGCACCGAAGGCAATCGGGTGTTGAACTCCTCAGCGAAGGTGAGAGTTTCCCTTGGGCGGGGTTTCCCCAGATCCGAGACGAGGCAACGGCCAAGGCGGCGTTGCTGAGATTGCGGCAGCTGGCTGCGTCCCGATAGAAGCCGAAGTCGGTGTAGGTTCCGGCAGGAAAATCTCGCGATCCGGTGGTGAGCGTGTAACCATTCGGGCAGATCAGCGGTGAAGTGACCGGGCCCGGGAAGCCGTAATTGTTCCCCGCCGAATCACGCACAGCCACGCCGGGCCGCAGGACCGTAATACACGTGGACGAGTGCACCTTCACGGTGGCCGTCAGCTCCCCCGGGACGGCCACCGTGGGCATAAGGCCGCCGTGGGCGACAGTGATCGCCGACACTGCGCGGCGTGGCAAGGAGCACTTAGCGTGAAGAGAGCCGCGACCACGAGTATGGCGATCCTGATTCCTGCCTGAATACATATTTCCTTCCGCCCGGGCACAGCCGTCTCCACGCCCGAAAATATTATTTCTCCACATTTGGACGGAAGGCACGGAAACGAGCACAAGAAATCCATCCAGATGATAGCCATTCCCGGCACGAGCCATCGGCGCGTACGCCGGAGGGGCCAGTCATCCCGCCTCGCGGAAGGCACGAAGAAGAGCAGAGCGGGCACGGCGAAGAGCTGGGGCGCTCGCCCCTCCAGCATCGGGGGCCCTTGTGTGCGAGGCGCAGGACCACGGGGCGCCGCGCATGCGATCGCCGATACCTGGCACCGCCACAAGCGTTAACCACGAGATTTCATCGGGTACCAACCGTGACTGGCTTGACTGCTACTCTCTGCATCGTTACGCCTGACCGGTAGCAGCTTACTACTGAGGTGGTCAATCGATTCACCCTGCTGGACGACTTTCCCACTCGGCCAGGAAAGTCTGACTAATGGGCGGCTGGAATGAAACGGCAAGTCAACTTCCTGGAATCAAGCCCACGTTCGGTAATGTCAGATTTTGCCTGCTTCTCTGCTTTCCGGCTGCCGACCCCGGCGGGCCGACCGATAAAGGCGAACTGCCCTCCAGAGCAGCAGGTGCTACCTGGACGGCATCCGCCGGGCCAGGACTGTACTGATTCGAACCGGCTGGAGCGTCCTGCTCGGCGGGTACACAGCAGGGGAGTTCGTGCGCTGATGACCATTGACCACGAGAGCGTGCCGCGCCCTGGCCGCCCCCTGCCGAACTCCCGGCGGATC
>NZ_JARZAJ010000075.1 GCF_029892105.1 Kitasatospora sp. GP82
GGCGGATACTTCATCGGTGCAGCCATGGCAGAGGCTCCCTTCTCACGACCCATCAGGTCATGTCCGGCAACCTTCCGCACCTCGGGGGAACCTCAAGCCGACTGTGCCACGCACTCGTCATGCCTCGTTCCAGCACGCGTGGCGCTTGCCGTGATGCCCTCTGGCGGCCGGGGCGATTCAGTCACGGGTGATGCCGGGGTTGGCGGCGATGATCTCCTCCGCCGTCTGCCACACCACGGGCAGCGCGGCGACGGTCTCCTGCACCCGGGCCAGAAGGTCGCTCGTGGAGGAGATGCCGAGGTCGGCCAGCAGCTCGGCGAAGGCGGGCCGAAGCGCGTGTTCGCGCTCCGGAGCATCGGTGGCGAGGATCTTGTGGCAACGGGCGAAGGTTGCCGTGATCCAGAACACCGCCTCCTGGTGGTCACCTCGGCGCGCGAGGTCGTAGCTCGCGTCGATGGCGATGGGCCTGGCGGCGGGGGTGATGTCGGAGCTGAAGGAGAACGGAGTGCGGGCAAGGGCTGCCGCCTCGTCGAAGGTCCTGGCCAGGGCGTCGACGTGGCGCTCGACCCGCTCCCCCGTCAGGTTTCGGCAGCCCGTCATCCGCAGCAGACCGGGGTACCGATCGGTCAGGCCATAGTCGGCCAGGACCTCACGGGCCCGCAGGTAGCGCAGCCGCACCGTCGGGTTGCGCAGGGCCGCGACGAGCAGGAGGTGGGTGGTGACGCCGGTCGGGAAGAGCCAGCTCGTCACCTGGTCGTGCCACGGTGCCGAGGTGTCGAAGGACCACAGGGCGGTCTCGATCTTCTCGCGGACGTTGTCGCAGCGGCGCCGCACCCACGCCTCGTCGGCGAACGAGTGCGCGACCTCGGCCTGCAGTTCGCGCAGCTCGCCCGTGGGGTCGTCGATGACGGTGTCGCGGCTCAGCCCCCCGGCGAGGTGGTAGTTCGCCAGTACCGACGGGGCCGGCTGGATCCGGTCCCAGCACAGGTGGGTGACTTCCAGCAGTACGCCCCGGTGCTCGAACTTGCCGAGTTTCAGTCCTCCGACGGGCTTGTCGATGACGAGCATGATGTCCACGTCGGTGCCGACGGGCAACGCCGCTCCCGCGCCGAGGGCCACCGTCGAACCGCTGAAGTACGCGCCGCGGTAGCCCTCGTACCGGCGGCCCTCCCGCCTGACCCAGTCCGCTGCCGCACCGCGTGCCGTGTCGATGTCCATGGGCGTCATTGTGCCGCCGCCACGGCCGCCCGGCCGTCTGCCCGTACCCACTGCTCGCACCGCGCCGTCCGGAGCGGCTGAGGGACAGGATCACTGCCGGCCCACACGTGGGCGACCGCGGTCCCTGATCGGATCGGCTCCGGACACTGACGGAACACGAAGTCGGCCGGCCGGGCCGGGAGCAGGCAGGACGTGTCGGCCCGTCATGAAGGTTCCTCGCGTGGATGTCCTGAGGCTCGCCGGGTGAGGAGACTGCGGCACTCGCCTTTTACGGTTCCACTTCCGGCGAATGCCGTCGCGGGCAGCGGAGTCCGTCTCCTCGAATTTCCGCCCCATATCAATGAACATGACGATTCATCATCTCTTTCCACTTCGCCTTGGACATGCTGGGGCTCCCCGGGCCGGCTGGGAACCTCCGGGGCATTTCTGGTACTCATGCACATGTTGGACAGCCAGATCACTACTGGGGGACTCATGGCACGGGACTTCACCGTTGACCACACGGCCCTGGATGCGAGCTCGAAGGGGCTTGACCAGGCCGCCAATGATCTCGAGGTGGTGAAGGGAGGGCTTCAGAGTCCGCCGGAGTTCAGCGCCGACCACTACGGTGACGGTCCGCCCTCAACGGCCAGTACCCCGACATGAACACCACCGAGAGCGTCCGGCTCCCGCACTGAGGACGAGCACCCCGATGAGCGCACCCACCCCGCCCCCAGGCCGCACCGACGCCCAACTCGCCGCGTACGACGTACCCACCCTGCTGCGCTTCGGTCTGCCCCAGGACGGCCCGTACCGGCTCGCCCTCTTCTCCGACGGCGCGATCGCCGCAGCGATCCACGCCGATGGTCTCGCCGTGCAGCCGCGCGGCATCCGCTTCCTCGCCGAAATCGTCCGGGCCGGCGGCATCCGCAACGCCGCCGATCTCCCCGAGCCGCTGCCCGGCCAGGCGGCCACCACCCTCGCCCGCTCCTGGCTGGATGCCGCCCTCGAAGCGGTCGGCAGCACCGGAGTGAACAGCGACACCCTGGCGGCCCGCTGGCTCGACGCGGTGGCCACCGTCCTCGGCCTGAGGATCGACAACCGCCAGGAGCAGACCGGGAGGCAGGCGTGAGGCGACCCGTCGCCCGAGCCGCCGCACTCGCGGCCGTACCGCTCCTGCTCGCGGCCGCGGGCTGCTCGGACACAGGCCGGATGGACCACGGCACGGTCTTCGCCGACAACCGGCGCGAAATCACCGTGAAACCCGGCCAGACCTTCTCACTCCACTGGAAACTCTCCGTGGTCCCCGGCAACGACTGGAAGGCGGTCCCGCCGACCGCCGACCCGAGCGTGGTGTCCTTCATCGGCGAGGACCGGATCGCCGGCGACCAGAGCCACTCCGGTGACGGCGGGAACCTCTACCTGGTCTTCAGGGCCGGCACGAAAGGCTCCACCAAGCTCGCCCTCGACAACTGCTTCACCTGTACCGGAGCCCTCAAGGACACCTACCACTCCCCCAGGACATACGCAGTGACGGTCGGCTAGGAAGGCCAGACGGGACTGCTGACGCGGCGCAGCCGTGGCCGGCGGTGACGCCGAGCCCGCCGACGGGCGGTATTTCAGCTCGGGGGTGTTCCCGAGTGGGGCTGGCCAGCAGTGCGAGAGGCTCGCGAGGATCGTCTCCCGTGGCCCGAGTGATCGCTTCCCGAAATGTTCCGAGGTCGGCGGACGATGGTGGCGGTACGGTGCGGCACATGAGTGTGGATGTCGCCTCGACAAGGCCGTTGCTACTGCTGGACGTGGATGGGCCGCTGAATCCGTATGCCGCGAAGCCTTCCCGTCGGCCGGGCGGGTACCAGACGCACCGGCTGTCGACCCCTCGCTGGGTTGCCGCCGAGAAGCTGCGGCTGTCCACCTGGGGCACGCCGAACAAGCAGCCGAAGCCCTTGCGGGTCTGGCTGAACCCCGATCACGATGGCGTCCCGCGGGATGGTGTAGCCGATCAAAGTTGAGGTGTGCGCGGGCTCGCTCCCAGGGCGCACACCTGCGAAGGACTCACGCTCCCTGAGCATGAGTCAGCCACCGTGCAACTCTCCGTAGTGAACGGCCAGTTCAATGCGGGAGGTGCACGGTGGCCCTGTCCCAGCATGACCTACTACGCCTGCTGGAGTCACTACGTTCGGTGGACGGGCTCGAACTCGTCCGCGGGGTGGCCGAGCGGATGCTGCAGGAGCTGATCGAGGCCGAGGCCACGGCCCGGATCGGCGCGGAATGGAACGAGCACACCGAGACGCGCACCGCGTTTCGCAACGGGCACCGGGACAAGACCCTGACCACCCAGGCCGGCGACCTGGACCTGGCCATCCCCAAACTGCGGTTCCGATGTCAGGCTGCGCCGGCGAGCTGGGCCGCGTGGCGCGGATCGGCAGCGGGGTGGACCTGGCTGTCCGCCGCCGGTGTTGTTCTGCCCACGGACGACCAGGTGGAACATCCCGTCGGTGGCCGGGGCCGTCCCCTGTCGACGGCTCCCGGCCCCCGCACAAGGCCGCCGCCGTGCCCGGCCTGCCCGCCTACCGCCCCTGAGCCCGGATCTGAGTACCCGTGCTCAGGTCTGCCGGGCCGCCCGCCCCGTAGCCTCGTGATCAAGGCCGGCGGGAAGACCGGCACCGACGCGGGGGCGATGCAGATGGAAACCGGCAACCACACCAAGGGCCTTTGGAAGCCGGCCGTCTTCACCGTGCTCCTGCTGCTCCTGTTCGGCGCGGTCGCGACCGGATCCTGGCTCTTCGACAACGGCCACGGCCCGATCGCCCGGCACGACAAGCCGGGGACGGACGCCGGGCAGGCCCGGGACAGCATGCAGCGCGCCCTCGAAGGCTCCGTCGGCGCCATCACCCCGCAGGTCGCGCACTCCGACGGCTGGTACTACGTGGTCCGCGCCGAGAACCACTGGGACGGCGAACCGCGGCCGACCTCCACCGTGTACCGCATGTGGTCACTCCAGACCCGGATCGACCGGTCGAGGTACGAGGCCCTCGCCGACCAGCTCGCCCAGTACTGGAGGGCGCACGGTTACAGCGTGGGCAGGTTCCAGAACTTCGCCGGTGCCAACACCGGCACCTTCCTGACCGACGAGCGCCAGATCTCCGCCACCTCGCCCGACGGCGTCTTCGTCACCCTGGAGATGGACACCCCGGGCGTGAGCCTGCAGGCCTTCCTGGACGGGGTCCAGTACGCGGGCACCGAGGTGTACGGCAAGGACCCCGCCCAGCCGGGCCACCGGCTGGGCGACTACTCGCACCAGCTGACCGTGACGCCCCCAACCGCGGACGACCCGTACTGGTCGCACCGCTGACGGCCGGCCCGACCCCGGGCCAGCAACAACGGAGATCCCGTCCGGTCCTTTCGGACCGAGCGGGATCGCATGTCCTGATGCGGTGGCAGTGGGAATCCCCTTCCGACCAGCGCCGCCGTACGGCCCCCGCAGCGGAACGGCCCGGGCACGGACACCCATGTCCGTGCCCGGGCCGTTCCGTCCGTCGCCGAGGGCTAGCGGGCGTGGCGGCGTACGAGGACCTTGAGGACCTCCCGGGCGTCGCGGCGGCGGTCGGCGCTGCGGGCGGCGACGGCGGTGACGGCCGCGGCGGTGATCGCCACGGCGTACCAGGCGGCGCCGGCGGCGGTGATGAGCGCGGCGTTGTGCAGGACGGGAGACACGGTTCTTCTCCTGGCGGTCGGGGCGGTGTCGGTGGCGGTGCTACTGACAGACGAGGTCGTGCAGCTGCTCGGCGATGGTGTCTCGGTGGGCAGGACGAAGGCGCCCAAGCGGTCGTCCTCGCGCACGGCGTCGAGGTCGTCGACCGTGCTGCGCAGCTTCGGGTCGGGCCGGGCCAGGTCGGTGGTGTCGCCGGGCAGGTGCTGGCTGTGCCAGGGGATGTTGAACAGGTAGAGGTCGATCTGCGGGACGCTGGGCGGGGGCGGCGCGGTGGGCAGGGAGCGGTTCGACTGATCCATGAGCCGGGCGGTCTCGTGGAAGTAGTGCTCGGCGTCCCTCAGCTCGCCGAGGGCGGCGTGGTGGAGGTAGAGGGCGTAGGCGGCGTTGCTCTCGCCGCCGCCAGCGGCGAACTGCCACCACCACTGGGCGTTGTTGGGGTGGCCACTGAGGTAGAGGAGGGCGGCGAAGACGAGGGCGCCCTTGGGGTCGCGGGCGAGGCGCAGTCCGTCGAGGTGTTCGGGGGCGTCGTCCTCGTTGATGATGCAGGTGGCGAGGGTGCGCAGGTCGCGTTCGGCGTGCTGCTGGAAGGTGAGGGCCTGCTCGTGCTCGGGCTGTTCGGCGGGGCGCGGCGGGTCGTTCCGCTCGGGTGCGGCCGTCTGCTGTTTGAGGGCGGCGATCTTCGCGGCGATGCGGCGGCGGCCGGCCTGGGGGTCGTAGCCAGTGAAGCGGGCGTAGGGGGCGGCGGTGTGGGTCAGGTGGTCGAGTTCGGCGTTCACCGGTCTACTCCTCGTCGGACTCTGAGACGGCGAGCAGCGTGTGCTTGCGGAGCTTGCTGTGGGCCTGGTGGACGAGCACGCGAACGGTGCCCGGGTTGATGCCCATCACGGCGGCGGTGTCGGCGTTGCTGTACTCCGGGAAGCGGTTGAACAGCAGCGCGTCGTACTGGCGCTCGGGCAGGCGGCTGATGGCGTGGTAGATCCCGAGCCCGTCTCCAAGTGCCTCGAAGACGGGGCGGGTGGCGCGGTTGGCGGCGTCCATGAAGACGGTCTTCTCGACCAGCGTGAGGACCTCGCCGCGCTGGCGGCGCTCGTTCTCCACCGCGAAGCGCAGCAGCCCCCAGGCGTGGCCGACGGGGTTGGACCGGGTGAGGACCTGGTCCCAGTCGGCGCCGAGGTGGGCGAAGACGTCAGGCAGGTCGGGTATCCGATGGACCACCAGGAACCGGTCGCCATCACCACCGATTCGCCCGACCAGCCCGGCCAAATCCTCAGCGGACACACGAACGTGCCGCTCCCAGTTCTGCGTCAGTAGCGGGTGCACGAGGCACAGGACGCAGCGTCGTGCTCCGCTCACCCGGTCGCGGTGAGATCCAGGCACCCACGAGAGGGGTTCGGCAGTGGATTCCCCTCAAATGTCCGGCTCCTGATGACGCGGCACGGACTCGTCTCCGTGATCCCGCCCAGTCGATCACGGCTACCTCCGCCCGCATGAATGCTTGCATACGCCCTAAGCCGATATGCCTGGCCTATGTGGGATTGTGACTGTCGTAAGGCTCGCTTGACGTAGCCTCAACGAAAGGAAACCCATGATGATCACTGGTCTCACGGGCACCCTCCGCAGGATTGCCGCCCAATCCCGGCTGGCCCCGGCCCTCACCCTCGTCTGTGCGACGACTGCCCTCATCGGTGTAGCCACGCCGCCGAGCGCAGGCGCGGCCACGCCACCGAGCGCGAGCCCGAGAACGGCCACGCCACCGGTATCGCTGGGCACCGCCGGAGACTTCGCGGTCCTCGCCGCGTCGACCATCACGAACACCGGTCCCACCACGGTCAACGGCGACCTCGGACTGAGCCCGGGTACCTCGGTGACCGGCTTTCCCCCCGGGCAGGTGAACGGGACCCAGCACGTGGCCGACGCTGTCGCACTGCAAGCCAAGAACGACCTGACCGCCGCGTACAACGACGCCGCGGGGCGCCCGACCACGGCCACCGTCCCGGTGGAACTCGGCGGAACCACCAAGACCCCCGGCGTGTACGACTCGCCCGCCGGCACGTTCGGAATCACCGGACCGTTGACCCTCGACGCTCAGGGCGACCCGAACGCCGTCTTCATCTTCAAGGCCGCATCCACCCTCACCACCGCGTCCGCGAGCAGCGTGAACCTCGTCAACGGCGCGCGGGCCTGCAACGTCTTCTGGCAGGTCGGTAGCTCCGCGACGCTCGGAACCAACTCCATCCTCCGGGGAAACGTCCTGGCCCTCGCCTCGATCACCGTCACAACGGGGGTGACCGTGGAGGGCCGGACGCTGGCCCGCAACGCCGCGGTCACGCTGGACAGTGACACGATCACCCGCACGACCTGCGACCAAGCGCCCGTCACCACCACCACCAGCCTGACCTCCTCGGCCAACCCCACGCCGCCGTTCCAGCAGGTCACCTTCACCGCCGCAGTGGCGGCCGGTTCCGGTACGGCCGTCCCCAGTGGTCTCGTGGTGTTCATGGACAGGTCGCAGCTCGTCGCCGTCGTCCCGCTCGACAGCACCGGGCACGCGGTGTTCACGACCTCGACCCTGGCCGTCGGTCTTCACCTGATCCAGGCGGCCTATCTGGGCGGGGGCGGGTTCGCGGCCAGCACCTCACCGACGATCTACGAGCTCGTCCAATAGAGCTGAACCACCGTCGGCCTCCGCGCACCAGCGTTGTGTGTGGAGGCCCAGGCTGTCGGCGGCGATATGCCGCCTACGCCCTTCACCCGCCTCCCGCCGTCGTAGCCCTGGCTCTCGGCCGCCCCGGCACCGGTACCAGTACCGTCATCGATCCTGACCTCGCCCCCGTCACTCAGTGGACTCACGTTGATCCGACGGAAGGCCGGCGCCGTCGCGGGACGAGCCAGCCTTTCGCCGCGCGGTGATGCCGTTCAGGCCGGGTCCTGCGCAGGGAAGTGCCGGTCGAGGATCTCGACCCACGTGCACAGGACGACGAAGCCTGTGGTGTCGGCCTGCACCTCGACGAGCTGGGTGAGGGCCGCGATGAACGGCGCAGCGGCGGTGTCGGCCGGGAGGGAGGCGGCGGCGGTCTGCAGCCGCTGGTGGGCAGCGGGGAAGGCGTTGCGGGCCCGGGATTCCTGTTCCTTGACGTGCTGGGCGCCGGCTTCGAGCAGGATCCGCTCGATCAGGTAGCCGGGGCACTGGGGCCGGTGCCAGGTTTCGGTGATGCCGCCGGTGCCGACCGAGATAATGCGGATGTTGTCGCTGTCCGGTCCTGCCTGGCAGTCAGCGAGTGGGCGGCGGAGCCCGCATGAACGGCGACGAGCTCCTGGTCGTGACCGCCGCGGTCGCCCTGGTGGCCGGGTACGTGCTGGGTCAGGTGACCATCCGTCAGTCGGTATCGGTGGCGGCCAGCACGGCGATTCCCTGGCTGTCGGGGCGCAGCGCCGCCACGGCCAGGTCCCAGGCAACGTCGTAGAACCAGGCGGAGCCGGGATCGGGGCGGAACCAGTGGGTCTGCCGGGCCAGTTCGGCGATCCGCTCGACCGGGGCGTCCACCGGAGCCCCGGTCAGCCCGCCGAGCGAGCGCCAGGTGGCGAGCCTCCCGTGGGCGCCGTACTGGGCCGGGCCGTATGCCGATCCCCGGGTGGCCGCGGTGAGCAGGATCCGGAACACTTCCTCGGCGGTGGACGGATGGAGCTGGGCCCGTTCCTGCTCCCAGGGGGTCAGCAGCAGCCGTTCGAACACGGCCGGGAAGTCCTCCGGCGGCACCGGGTCGGGCGACCAGAAGTCCTGAGCGGCGATCCGGCCGTTCGAGTCCGTGCACCAGTGCCGGACGGCCGCGCCCATCACGTCGGCCGTCTCGGGGACGCTGATCTCGGTCATCTCGATGCCCGCCGTACGCTCCCGCATCGGCGGCGTGACGTGGAGTTCGGCGGCGCCGTGAAACGTCCCGGCCAGGGACGACACGGCCCAGGTCCAGTCGGGCGCCGCACCGTCCGGGCGGATCAGCCCCTGCTCCTCCGGCAGCAGGTGCAGGGGCAGTACGGCGAGCGGATGCCCGTCCGCGACGAGCTTTCGGGCGAAGGCGAGGAGGGTGGGAGACTCCTCGACCAGAGCCCCGGTGAGCACCAGCTCGTGCAGCAGGCAGGCCCGGAACTCCCGGGGGTGCACTGCATCCGCCTGCTCCCCGTACACCACTCGCTCGATGTCCTCGGCACCTTGACTGTGGGCGACCATCGCCGCCAGCGCGCGTTCCTCCCGCTGCCGTTGCCGGCCGTCCGGTGAGAGCGAAAGAGGGGTCCGGAGCAGAGCGCGCAGGCTCTCCGGTGCCGCGCAGCCGGCCAGGCTTCGGAGGAGGTGGCCCAGCACCGCGAGGTGGTTGCCGGAGGGACCCCCTTCCGCTGCGGCCTGCCCGGCGATGTCCCCGCCGAGGCTGGCGACCCAGTCGAAGTCACCGGCCGAGACCCGCAGGTCGATCTCGTGCTGGAGCTCGGCGACATCCGCGTATTCGGCTGCGGACAGCGCCGCTACCGTGCGGGCCTGATCCTCGTTCATCTGGGGTGGTGTCTCGTCTCGGTCTCGCACTGGCGGCTGGTGTCGGCCGAGTCTAGCCACGGCAGGCCGCTGTCGAACTCCCGTTTTCGCGCTGACGTGCCGTCACCCGTGCGGGTGTACCTCGGGTCGTTCCGGTCAGCTGGCCGGCGGTGGGCCTGGGACCTTCATGCCACCGGCGGTCGATGTCGGCGGCAGTAGCGCCGGTGGCCGATGACCGCAACCACACTGGCTTGGGATCGCGGTCGCCAAGCAGGTGGTCGACTTCTAACCGGATCAACGTGCCGTCGATGACGGGGAGTTCATCGTTTCGGTGCACCATGGTGTCTTGCCGGGCCGGCCGTGTGCTGCCTGTGGCTATGGGTTCTTATCGGAGTGCGGCGGCTTGGAGCTCCGGTGGGAGGTCAGCCAGGGGGACGCCGACCGTCCACTGGGGGCCGTCGGGCAGGGCCTGGGGGAAGGTCAGCGGGAAGCGGCCACCACGGCGGCCCCAAGGATCCTGTGGGGGCCGTAGACGGCAGTGCTCTGCGGCTTGAAGTAGGGCCGGCAGGTCAGGGTCAGTAGTGGCGTGATGGTGTGGTCGGTGCCGGCCAGGGCCCGGGTGATGGCGGGCGTCGGCGTGCGGTGGCACACGATGGTCAGGTGGGCGCCGGTGCGCTGTTGAAAGGCGAGAAGGTGGCGCCAACGCGCGAGGGTGAGGAGGTGGCCGCGCAGCAGGATCAGGTGGTGCAGGCGCATGGTGCGGGCCCAGGCCGCAGCGGCGGCCCAGGTGAGCGCGGGCTGGGTGTTCCAACGCCCGGGCGGCGTGTAGGGCTTGCCGAGGGCGGCGAGGACATCGTGGGCGAGGGCGGCCGGGCGGGCGGCGGGGCGGGGCGGGCCGGGTGTGGCACGCGTCGCAGGGTTCTCCAGGCTGAACTGTGTCTCATGAGGCATCAGCGAATTCGAGCGACAGGACGGCGGGTTTCTTGGACGATGACGGCCGGTGGCGAGCAGGACGACGTGGTGGTGAAGAAGGATGACGGTGACGGGAATGTCGTTGGAGGCGCTGGACTCCGTGGCGTGGGATGAGCTTGAAACGGCGCATCCGCACGATCCGGTCGAGGACGTACCGCGGACGCTGCGCCTGCTCGCCTTGGCGGGGGCGGAGGCGACAGAGGAGAACTGCTACCCGCTCTACTCCCTCGTCACGAGGAACGAGGGTCGGACGCCGACCGCAGCGGCAGCCGCCCTGCCGTTCGTCGTCGCGCTCGCCGCCGACCCGGCCATGGGCGCTCGGGTCTCCCTCGTCGAGCTGCTGGTGGCCATGCACGCCCCGGCGCTGGCAGACGAGGACTGGACGGGAACGTGGGCCCTGCTCGCGGATCCGGACCCGGAGGTGCGGCGGGCGGCGATACCCCTGGCAGCCGGGATCGTACGGCTGCTGGAGCAATGGCGGGTGGAGCCGGATCCGACGGTTCGGCTGCCGCTGCTGCTTGCCCTCGGCGAGGCCGCATCCGGGGAGGCCGGGGCCGGCAGGACCGGCGACGCTTTCGACGAGGCGCGGGCGGTGCTGGCGGAGGTGCTGGGCGGGGACGATCCGGTGCTGTGGGTCGCGGCCGTGCACGCCTCGGCGGGACTCGACCGGGAGCTGCCAGTCCGGCAAATGGACCGGCTGATCAAGGTGTTCTCCGATCCCGCGCTGCGACCACGGTTCGAAGAGGTCTGGTACACCCCGGATGTCGACGGTCCCTGGACCCGCGAGGACCTGGTCCGGTCGACGGCCTGGAAGCCCGCGCACGACCCCGGCGCGGAACTCTCCTTCGCCGTCCGGCTGATCGAGACGGCGGACCGCACCGGGGACGCCGCGCTGTGCCGGGTGGCACTGGACCTGGCGTGGCGGCTCCTCACCAAACGGCGTTCCGTGGAAACCGCCTTGCTGCCGCTGGCAGGCAGGCTGCTGACCGATCCGGACGGCGCCGTACGGCTCCGGGCGGCAAACATGCTCGCCGTACTGGGCCCGGCGGCGGCCCCGTACGCCGACCGACTGGCGGCGCTGCTCGACGACGACGGGGCCGACGAGTACCTCGACGGAACGGTCGGCGAAATCGCCCGTTGGGCGCTGGCCCGGACCGGTGACCCGCGCGCCCTGCCGGGCCTCATCGAGCAGCTCCGTGCTCAAGAGGAGGAGCAGGGCCGCGGCTACGTCGTCGGTGATCCGAGGCGGCCGGACATCAAGGACGTGCTGATCCCGCTGCGGGCGCACGCGGACATCCTGCTGCCCGCGATGCGGGAGACGATCCGGCAGGGCGGGGCCCGAGGTGATGCGACCCGCAGGTTCCTTGAGGTGCTGGAAGCATGGGGCGAGGACGCGCTGCCGGCCCTGCCTGATCTCCTCCCGCTGCTGGCCGACACCTGGACCTCGATCCATGTGATCGGGGTGCTGCGAGCGATGGGCCCGGCCGCCGCCTCAGCCGAACCGGCCCTGCGCACCTGCCAGGTGCTGGACTCCCCGGGCAACCACTCGTTCGTGGCCTGGACCGCCGCATACATCGGCGAGGACCGCGAGGCAGCACTGCGGCTCGTCGGCGACGCGGTCATGACGGCGGAAGAACCCGGATACGGGCCGATCGGCGCCCTGACCGACTTCGGCCTCGACGCGGCGCCCTACGCGGACCGGGTCCGGCTCGCCATGGAGAACAGCACACACTGGCCGCGCCTCACCGCCGCGATCACACTCTGGTCGATCACGGGCCAGGCCGAACCGAGCATGCAGGTTCTGGAGGAGTTCGTGCTGCCGATCGCCGACGGCGGTGACGGCTTCGGGTTCTTCCACGAGGCGCTCCAGGCTCTGATCCGGATGGGCGAGATCAGCCCGGCGATCCGGGCCGCGCTGCTGACGGTTCGGCAGTCGGACCGTCGCCTGTCCACAGATGGGGGATACCCGATGATTCTCCGCGACGAGGAACTGCGCGGCCTGGTCGAACAGGCCCTCGCGTGTGCGGGTCCCCGCTCGGGCGAGACATGCCGAAACGTCTGGTGAAGCAGGGGAGCGCGGGGTGAACGCCATGACGGTCCTGCACGTGCGCTGCCACCGGGTGCCGTTCGAGACCTACCGGGAGCTGTTCGGTGTCCTCGGCGACATCTCCCCCGTGGTCCAGGCACTCCCACCCGACAGTGCCCTGGTCGACGTCACCGGCGCCCTCAAGTACTTCCGCCGCAGCCCGGCGCAGCTGGGGGATCTGCTGCAGACCCGGCTCGCCGCGCGGTACGGGCTGACCGTGACGGTGGGCGGAGGGTCGAACCGGATGATCGCCAGCATCGCCGCCGACACCTGCCCGCCGGGCGGACTTCAGCTCGTGGCCGATGACCCGGGACGCTGTGAGGGCGTTCCTGGACCCGCAGCCGGTGCTCGCGCTGCCCGGTGTCGGACCGGCGCTCGCCAGGACCCTGGACCGGTACGGGCTGGAGACTGTCGGCGACCTGCGCGTGCTACCGCCGGCGACCCTGCAACGCATCGCCGGGGCGGGCACCGCACGACTCCTGGCCGAGCGGGCGAACGGCACCGACCCGCGTAAGGTCTCCCCCACCGGGCCGCCCGCCACAATCGCGGCCAAGCGCACCTCCGACCGCGACGTCCTGGACCCCGGCCAGGTCCGGCAGGCGCTGCTTTCCCTGGCCGTCGAACTCGGTGCCCGGCTGCGCCAGTCCCAGCAGATCGCGCGGACCGTCGAGCTGCAGATCACCTACGCCGACCGCTCCAGCACCACCCGCTCCCGGACAGTGAAGGAGCCGACCGGCCACACCCCCGCCCTGCAGCAGACCCTGTACTCCCTCCACAGCGGGCTCGGCCTGGAACGGGCACGTATTCGAGGCGTCACCGCCCGGGTCGGCGCTCTTGGTTCAGCGGCGGCTACAGCGGTCCAGCTCACCTTCGACCGGGCCGTGGAGGACGCCCGCACCCTGGAGCCGGTCGTCGACAAGGCCAACGCCCGCTTTGGGCACGGCTCGCTGCGACCCGCCTCGCTGAGCAGGAGCACCAAACACCTCAGTCGGTAGGGGTGGTCTCCTCGGTGACGGCGCTGCCGGGCGCCGCCGAGAAACCCGGGGCCACGGCCGCGAAGAAGACCGCCCGTGGGAAGGATCATCCACTCGTGTGGGTGGGCCGAGGCCGAAGAAGTAGGCGAGCGCCTCGGGCCCGTCCTCTGGCTTTGTACACGAGTTGCCACGTCATTTGTCGATGAGTGCGGGAGTCACCTTGCCGACGGCCAGGTCGATGTTCACGGCCTCAGGAGGCACCCCGCCGCCTCCCCCGGTCCGATCGCCCTGTCGGCGCTGGGCTGGCACACGTAACTTCAACCACAGCGTGGCGTTGAACGGATCACGAAGATGAAGGGCTCATTGAACAGGAGCATCACAGTGATCATGAAGGTTCTGGCTGGCGCGGCTTTCGCGACTGCAGCCACGATGGCCGTCGCTGCACCCGCATCCGCATCCGCATCCGACACGGACTTCGGAACCCGCAACGGCGACAGCGCCATCGCGGGCGACGCCGGCGGCATCCTCAACACCTATGGTGCTCCGCTCATCAACGTCGACGGCCGCTGCCTGGTGCCGCTACCGGAGGGTGAGGGCATCGGGGGGCACCTGCTCGGCGGGCCCAAGGCCACGTGCAACATCGCGCCCGTCGACCAGTTCCAGGTACCGCAGAAGCTGCTCTGACAGCAGCACCGCGGGTAACGCCTCCCGTGCCGGCCCCGCGGATCCGTCAAGGTCGAAGCAGCTCGGCCAGACCGCGATGGAGCGGTCCCGGTGAGTGGCCGACTGACCAAGGCGGACCAAGCTTCAGCGCCTGGTCCTCGCCGCGGTCGACCCGTACATCGACCAAGCCGTACTCGGCGACCGCATCGCTGAGGAAGAACGGCACCGGAGGCAACTCACGGCTCGGTGGATGGGCTTCTAACCGTCCACCGGGCCGTGAGTGACTCCCGAACTCATCGATATTGATCAAGAGACGAGGCTGCGCAGCGACTCCCGAAACCGTCGACAGACGACTCCCGTTCTCGCGTACAAAGCCAGTCCTCGAAGTCCGTGTCGCGGAGGGAGTCGTAGCAAGACCAGGAACACACGGAGAACGGGTTCCACGGCACGTACGCCTCACAGACCGCGCAGGTCATCATCGGGGTGTCGATCGGCTCGCTCATGCGCCACCGCCGTGAACTCGGGGACACTTTCTGGCCGCCTGCCCAGCCTATCCAGACCCGTGTGCCGCCGTAGCGACCAGAGCGGCCAGGGGTGTTACAAGGCCGCCCCTGGCATTCCACGGCAGGCCGCCGATCGTCTTCTCTCAGAGGGCATTTGATGAGAGTAGTTTGCCCTTTATGTCCTAGTAGGTGCCTCGCCAGGTTGGTGTGCTCTCGTCCGTTATGCGCTTGGCGAGGTTGTCGATCGAGGCGATGTGGATCATGGCCTCGGAGCTGGCCGGGAGGGTCTCGTAGTCGCGGGTGAGGCGCCTTCTCAGCATGATCCACCCAAGGCTTCGTTCGACCACCCACCGCCTTTTCACCACGTGAAATCCGGGGACGTCGGACTTCCGGTGAACGACCTCGACGTCGATTCCCAGGCTGGCGCCGTGCTCGACCATGGCGTTCTTGAAGCCGGTGTCGACCCAGCTTTTGGAGATGCTCGGGTAGGTCTTCTTGGCCTGGTTGAGGAGGTGTATTCCCACGGCGTTCTCGGACAGGCTCGCGGCGGTGACGGCCACGGCGAGGATCAGCCCGATGGTGTCGGTGAGGATGCCGCGCTTCCGGCCGACGATTTTCTTCGCGGCGTCGGTTCCCTGGCTGGTCAGGGGCACGTTGGTGGAGGTCTTCACGCTCTGGGTGTCGATCACGGATGCTGTCGGCTCGGGGTTGCGTCCCTCCTTCACGCGGGCCAGGCCGGTCAGGTCGTAGTTGAGCTGGGCAAAGATCCCCTCGTCGCGCCAGGCGGCGTAGTAGGCGTAGACGGTGCCGTGGTTCGGGAAGTCGTGCGGGAGGTACTTCCAGGGGATTCCCGTGCGGTTGACGTAGAGGATCGCGTTGAACACGTCGCGCAGTTCGACCTTTGCCGGCTGTCCGGTGGGCCTGCGGTCGAGCCGGG
>NZ_JARZAJ010000076.1 GCF_029892105.1 Kitasatospora sp. GP82
CAAGCGGGTCCGAGCCCTCACCTCGATGGTCCTGGGCGGGGAACGCGGACTCTACGGCCGACTCACCGCCCTGGACAACCTGCACTTCTTCGCCAAGCTCTCCGGCCTGTCCCGGGCCGAGGTCAAGCAGTCCGGACGACGGATCGATCGCCTGGGAGCTTCGCACATGCGATCACGCACATGAGCACCGACATCTCCGACCATTCGTGCACCGAAAAGCGGCGGTTCCTCGACGCCGAGGCCGCGGTCACCCGGCTGTCACAGGCCCTGCCGGGCGGCTTTTTGACGTTGGCCCGCTGGAGTGTCCGGGGCCCAGGAATGAGAGAAGCGAAAGTATGACGGATGCGCCGTTGCTACGTGGCGTTACGCTCATCGCTCCCAGTTCCGGTACAGGTAAGACGGCGGTGGCGGTCGGGATCGCCCGCGCTCTTCGCCGCCAGAACATCGCAGTCGACCCGTTCAAAGCCACAAGCGTCGTTGACATAACGGATCGATCGAGCAGTCCGCTCAAGGTGTACGAGCGCGGGGTTTTCCACAACTGCGGTGCGGCCGGAGTCCCGGTGCGGTGGTGGAACAACCCTGTGGTAGCCGTGACGAGCGGAAATGGCCGCAGCCAACTGTACGTGCGCGGAGAGGCACTCGGCGAGGTGCCGATCTTCGGCCAGGACAGTCTGGACCTGCGCGCATTCCCCCCTGACCTGCGTACCAGGTGTCTGGACGCCGTCACGCAGGCCCTGGCCATTCTGGCCGAGCGCGGTTCCTTTGTTGTCATCGAGGGATCCGGAGGTGCCGGGAACCTGCCATCCCGGGCGGATCTGGCCAACGATGTCGTGCCGCTGCGGGCAGGACTGCCGGTGGTGCTCATCGGCAACGTCAACCAGGAGGGGCACCTGACGTCCCTGGCGGGCCTGCCGGGTGTGCTGGGCGAGCCCTACCGCCGACTGATGGTCGGGTACATCCTCAACGGCGTCCGGGACAGTGCCCGCCTCGCCGATGCACGAGAGCGGTTGGCGCAGGCCATGCCGATACCGGAACTGGCGGCCGTGCCCAGCTACATACCGCCTGACGGATATGAAGACTCGCCGCATGCCTGTGAGGTCGTCTACGAGAGGCGCGCTGATCATGTCGCGTCCCCCGCCCTGCTGGCCGCCATCTCATCCCATGCCCTGACGCCACTGCTGGTGTCGGCCCTGGGGGAGTCCTGACACCGTTCTCCTTCTCGTGCCTCACGTTCCGCAGGGTTCCCTTGACACGGCATTCCTGTCGGGTTCCCGCAGATTCGCCCTTCAGCCTGTGCAGGTGACGTCATAGCCGACCAGATCCCAACAACGCGCGTCGCGCAGCTCGACGGCGGTATGCCGCTGCTGCTGACCTCGACGGCCGACCAGCACACTGTCGGCATCGCACTCTCGCTCGGCTTCGGAAGTCGGGACGACCCGCCGGGCCTGAGCGGCGCCGCACACCTGCTGGAGCGCCTCGTCATGTCGGTGCCGCTACAGGGCGGCCCCTCACTGAGCGAGCGCATCGAACAGCTCGGCGGGACGTCGAACGCGATGACCGAACCCGAGTCGCTGACGATCCATGCCCGGGTACTGACCGATGACGCTCCCGTAGTCGCCGGCTGGATGCTCGACGCGCTGACTCAACCGGCGCTGTCGAATGAGGCGCTCGACCGGGAGCGGCAGATCGTCGCCCAGGAGTTGGCAGTGGCCGCGGCCGACCCCGCCGATGCCCTGCAGTCGGCGTTTCTCGATGCCGTCTTTCCCGGCCATCCGCTGGCCACGGCGGTGGGCGGCACACCGAGCAGTGTCGAGCGGATCACCCTCGACCCGCTTCTGCAGGTGCATCAGCGGGCGCTGGCGACGGTTCCGCTGGCGCTGGCATACGTCGGGAACGTGCAGGAGGCGGCACTGCGCAAACGAATGTCCCCCCTGGCGATGGCCAGGGCCGGCGGCGTCCGCCCGCGGCGATCCCCCCACGCCCCCGTCGGTCGTCCGAACCCGCCGGATCCCACCTGGCCGGACGGGTTCTGCTGGCTCCTCGCCGGTGCGCCGGCTCCGGCCGTCACGGACCCGCAGCGTGACGCGTTCGTCCTTCTCGGCCACCTGCTCGGCGCGAGCCCGGCGTCCCGGATGTACCGGTGCCTTCGTGATGAGCACGGCCTCGCGTACGCGTTTCGGGCATGGACCCGTGCGTACAGCGATGCGGGTTTCTGGTGCTTCCTGGCCGGTACCGACGGCGCCAACGGCCCCGAGGTGGTCCAGCTGCTCCACGCGGAACTCACCCGACTGGCGCAGCAGGGTCCCGCACCGGCGGACCTCGAGGCCGCGGTCCGCCACGCGCGGACGGAGTTGCTTCAGAAGGCGGAGAACGGTGTCGACTCCGCGGTCGTCATGGCGAGCCACTACTGCGTCAACGGTGCCGTCCGGTGCCCGGAGGCGGAGGCAGCGCGGCTAGCCCACGTCACAGCGGCGGACGTCGCCGGCGCCGCTGCGGTGGTGGCGGACGGCCTGCTTGTTGTCGTACGCCCGGACGGGCGGGCCCGCGATGAGTGTTGATTCCCCTCTGTCGTGATGCCAACGGACGTTCTACCAACGCTGGAGTACCTTTGCTGATCACGCCGGACACCCACCGTCGCGACAGCGCCGGACCAACGGAACGCGGTTTCCTGCTGTTCAAGCCGGACGCCCTCGAGCGGCGCCTCCTGAAGGACTGCGTGACGGATATCGCCCAGGCGGGTCTGCGGGTGCTGGAGCAGCGCACCCTGCACCTGACGGAGGCCCAGATCGCGGCCGTGTGGTCCGGCATCGACCCCGACCGCAGACCACTGACCGCAGGCCTCATGCGACGCTACCTGTCCGCGGGGCCGAGCCAGTTGGTACTGGTCGACGGGCCCGAGGCCACCACCCGGCTGCTGGCCCTCAAGTCGACGATCCGTCGTCGGCACGGCGCCGTCTACTACGCCAACCTCGTCCACAGTCCGGACTCGGCCGACGAGGCCCGTCGGGAGCTCGCGGCCCTTCTCGACGGTCGGTGCGACCCGCACGCGCTGTTCCGTCCCACCACCGCGACCTGGCGCGGCTGGGACATGGAAACGATCGAGGCGGGGCTCGACAGCTGGTGGGCATCCGTCCCCGAACAGCGCGGCCAGCAGCAGACCCATTGGAATCCGCCACTGCCGGCCGCGGGCCATCCCGTCCACATCTATGCCAAGCGCCATTGGGCGGTGGCGTTCGACGACATGGCAGGCTTCCTGGCCGAGACGGCGGGCGTCGACGACCTGGAATTCGCCGTGCGAGCCGGATTCGCGGTGCTGTACGACCGCGATGGATTCGTTCTTCCGACGACGTCGGCGAAGGCTGCCCACGACACCTGCCAGGCGGTTCGCGCATTCGGCCTGATCGCCTACGGGCCCGGCGATATCGGGCAGTCCGACCCTGGCGCCGAAACCGCCCCTCGGTCGGACCCACGAGATTAGGGGCGGATGCGCGATGCGTTCACCGCCCCCGTACCGGGCTGACCGTCCGGGGTTTATCTGATGTACGACACAACTTCCTCTGAGGTGGCTTCATGCAATTGCTCATCTGCGGTATGCACCGTTCCGGCACGAGCGCTGTGGCTCATATGCTCTCCGAGTCGTGCCGACGAACCTTGCTGGAGGATCCCGACTGGGCTATGACCGGCCGCCTGATCGACGTGTCGGCTCCCGCGGAGGAGATCGCCCGGTTCGACATCGTGAAATGCCCGCGGATGACCGAAGTGCTCCCCGACGCGTTGGACGCCTATCCGCAGGCCCGCGCCGCGGTGATGGTCCGTGACCCCCGTGACGTGCTGTGTTCCATCCTTGAGAAGGTGAACGCAGGGATGCCCACTCGCATGCTCGAATTCACCCGCCTGGGCGTTGCGGAGACCGGCGCGGCCGGCTTCGCAAGGGCGTACGCCACCTACGCCCGCACCATCCTCACCGCATCTGCCACCGCAGGTGCTGGGCGCGTGCATCTTGTCCCCTACGAAGAGTTCTGCGCTGATCGGCCGGCCAGGATCGCCGCTCTGGGCGACTGGCTCGGTTGGACGTCCGACCGCCAGGTCTCCGAATCGATCCAATCCCGTCAGCTGGGCCCGTTCCACACCAAGCACCCCAGCGATCAGTCGATCAAGGGGGCGGGCCGGTGGCGTACTGAGCTGAGCGAGTCCGACCAGGCCGCCCTCGAGCCCGCCCTGGATGCCTACGCGAGCCTGCGCGAAGCGGCTCGATAGAGCGGGCGCGAGGGCGGTGGACGCCGGTCGCTACCGGCGGATGTCCACCACGTGTTTTCCGATCGGGTCCACGCCTGTCCTGACCGCATCGTTGAGCAGCGCGGCCAGGACAGGCAGGGTCACCCGGTCCACGATGAGCTCCTCGACGTGGCTGGTCGTCCAGGGAAGTGGCGCCGCCAGCACCGCGCCGGCCGCGGCGAAGTCGACGCCGGTGGCGCCGTGCGTACCCACCAACAGCGCGCGGCGCCCGCCCCGCTCCAGCTCGCGCATCTGTTCGCCACGACGGATGCCGTCCAACAGCACCTGCGTGCCCGGTACCCGCCAGTCCGGCCTGATGCCGCCGAACAGGACGAGACGTCCACCGTCCTGCGGCAACAGGTCCCAGGCGCCGTCGAAGGTGGCGCCGTCGAGCGACGCCGTGGTCACGACCACGGTGCCGAACGTGCGCGTTCCCACCTCGCGGCTGAGGACCTTCGGCACCTCCCGCAGCAACGCCGTCCGGGAGAGGGCGGTCAGCCGTTCGGGGCTCCTGTTGACCAGTGTGACCTGGCACCCCTTCAGCCTCAGCAGCACCGCCAGCAGTACCCCCGCGGTTCCCGCACCGATGATCGCAACGTCGGAACCGGCCAGGACGTTGCCGGCGCAGTGGACGGCGCACGCGAGGGGCTCGGTGAAGACCGCCCGGTCGTCCGGCGTGCCGTCGGGCACGGTCGGTAGGGCGGCGCGCAGCTGGTCGGGCGGTCCTGTCAGCAGTGCCGTCTCACCGAACGCGGTTGTCCGTGTCACCGGGATATGGGGGTCCAGGCACACCCTCAGACCGGGCGGAAAGTCGTCCGTACTGCTGCTGTGAACCAGACCGACCATTTCGTGACCGAAGTCGGACCGGACGTCGCGGCTCCGGTGGACCTCCTTGAGGTCCGAGCTGCACAGGCCCACGGTCTGTGGAGAGACCAGCACCCATGACGGGGACGTCGAGCGCGGCCACGGATAGGTGGTGAGCTGAACCCCGCCGGGCACCAGCTCCAAGCGCCTGCTCCAGGGTTCATCCATGGCGACCGCCGTCAGTGAAGTGGACGACGACCTTGACGATTTCAGAGCCGTCGGCGGTCTGGAACTGTCCGTCGAGCCGACGATTGATCACATCCACCGCATCCTCGGGACTCAACTCATGGGTGATGAGGGCGCCGTACCCACCGGGATCTGCGCGGAGGACCGATTCTGCCGCGTGCAACTGAGCCAAGGAGGTACCCCGATGGCCGGTGAGCACCAGCGGTTTACCCTCGTGCGAGACCGCCGTGACCATGCCCAGCTCAGGATCGACATTGCCGCAGACGTTGTGCCGACGCACCCGGCCGACCGTGGCGTCGACGAAGGTGGGAGCCGCTGCCGCCGCATCGAGCGCGGTGACGAGCACCATCGTCCCGTCGGGCCGCAGTGCGTCCGCTGCCTCCCGGACGGCGCTCGCCATCGCCGGCCGCGGGGCACAGATGATCGCTACATCGAGTGGCCGCGGCGTGCGGTGCCCGGTCACGGAGAGGTGGACGGGCGCGAGGCGAGAATGGTTCTCCACCCAGGCCAGACGTTCCGGCCGCGCCTCGACCAGCTCGACATCGTGTCCCTGACCGATCGCTCTGCGCACGTGGAGCAACCCGATCGGGCCCGCGCCCCAGATGCCGACCGACAGGGGGCCGGCCGGGGCCGAGCGCTCGATCAGCTCCCACGAGTAGAGGACGGTGCCGAGCGGCTCGCACAGCGTGAGCACCGCCATCGGGTCCAACGGTTGGACCTCCTGCAACGCGCTGGGCGGCAGCTCCGGCCCCAGGGGGACCCAGCTGCGGAACAGGCCGTCGAAGCTGTGGCCGAGTATCGAATCCTGGTCTCGCACATCCACGGGGTTGAACGCGACCATCCGATCGCCACCGGGGACGCCGTGCAGAATCCCGACGCCTTCGTGACCGAGCACCCCGGCCACGTCCCCCCGGTGGCCGGCGCCGATCTGAACGTCGGTGCCACACAGTCCCACGGCGAGCATCGACACGTACGGCTGGTCACCCCGTGGCCTCTCCATCGGCACGATCCGGACCCGACGGCCAGAGCGGACCAGCTGCCACCCGGTCACAGCGCCACCTGCAACTGTTGGGCCTGAAGCGCCGCCAGCGCCTCGCCCAGTTCCGCCTCGGTCACATCGTTGACGAACACGGCGCGGCCGACGTCCTCCAGCAGGGGCAGGCGTTGCCGGCCGTCACGGTGCAGGCTGGTATGGGCCAATGCCTCGACCAGCAGGTCGAGGGTCATCTCCCGATGAATCGTTGGCAGGCCCAAGTCGGTCAGGACGCGAATGACGCGGTCGGCGACGACCGACGGCAGAAGACCTCGGTTCCGCGAGAGCATGACGGTCACAGCAAGGTCGATGGCGACGGCCTCACCGTGCAGAAGCGTGGGCTCGAGGGACATCTCCAAAGCACCGGAGAACGCGTGCCCGATGTCTGCGAGCCGGTCCAGCCGGTCCTCGCTGAGATTTCCGACGAGTTCGCCGAGCATGGCCGCGATGCTGCGCTCGATGACCTTGGACTCCACCCGCGGGTCCGGCGTGCCCGCAGCCAGAGCACGGCTGTGCGTGTCGAGGAGGTCGAACAGCGCCGCATCGGCCACGACCGCTATCTTGATCGATTCGCCGAGGCCGCAGCGGTACTCGCGGGGGTCCAGCGTGCGCAGGAACCCCGGGTCGATGACGACTCGGCTCGGACGGCTGTAGGTGCCCAGTCGGCTCTTATGCCCGCCGTAGTTGATCGCCGTCTTGACACCGATGCCCGCATCGATCATCCCCAGCAGGGTGGTCGGCACCTTGATGAGCGGAACACCCCGCCGGTAGATGCCGGCGGTGAAGCTCGCGAGGTCGAGCAGCACGCCGCCACCCACCGCGATGACCGGTTCCGATCGACGCAGCAGACCGAACCGGTCGAAGGCGTCCACCAGATCGGACACCGCCGCCAGGTTCTTGCACGACTCGTCCAGCTCGAGCAGCAACGTGTCGAGGGTGACGTTCTCCGATCCACCCGTCAGCGCGTCCGTCAGCGCGTCCCCGTAGAGCTCCCACACACGCTTGTCGGCCACGACGAGTCGCCGTGCGGCACCGTGCGTGCCCAGCCCTGCCGCTGCCCGCAGCGTGCTTCGGCCGGAAGCGAGCATGTCCGGAGCCATGACCACGCTGTACGACTTCGGATTGTCACCTGGCACGATCCAGCTTCGCGCCCCGGCGGCGCCGGAGCGGGCCAGCATCCCGGCCCCCTGCAGCGCAGGCTCGGCATCGGGTGCGACCACCTGAATCCTGTCGGCCAGTGAGCCCGACCGTCCGTAGAGCCCCACCGCATCCATCTGGGCCGTCAGACACGCCAGATATTCACTACCGAGCCCCGCGGGCACGCCACCGGTGAGAACCACACGGTCGATCTCGGCATCGGTGCTGAGAACTGACAGCAACGCGTGTGCGAGCGGCCGCGTCACGGCTTCGAGCACTGTGAGCGCCTCTCGCTCACCACCGGCCACAGCCTGTGCGAACTGGCTGTTCAGAGGAGCGTCAGCGGCCAGCCAGGACGTGCCCTCGGCGGCGAGCAGCTTGAGAATCCGGTCGATGCCACGACCCGATGCGTACGCGCTGAGATGCCCGGTCGCACCGCAGTCACAGGGCAACACGATCTCCCGTGCGCCGATACGGAACTCGGCCGGCAGATGCCCGATCTCACCCTGCAGTCCGGTGTCCGCGGATACGGGGACCCTGCCGGTGCCGACCTCGATGGTCCGCAGCCCGATACCGCTGCCGACGATGACAGCAGCCAGTCGGCGCAGGCGCTGGACGTCCGGCTGTGCCGCCAACGCCACCGCGGTCGCGGTGACGTCGTTGACGACCGTCCACCGGAACTCGGGCGCTGCATCCCGTAGCGCCCCGGCGGTGTCGAACCGGTGCCCGACCCCGTCACCCCACAGTGGACCGGATCCCACCGTCATGCCGGTGCGCGCATCGATCGCCACGCCCAGCGATACTCCGACCGCGGTCACCGTATGGCGGCGGGCCAGCCGACGCGCATCGGCGACGATCAGATCCACGAGACGCTGATGCAGCGAGGCCGCCCCCTCACCCGGGCAGCTGGTCCAGGACGGCGCCGCCTGCACGGCGAGGTCGTGCAGGCGGTTCTCGCCGTCCAGCACCGCCGAGCGCGCGTGGGTACCGCCGACGTCGAAGACCGTCACGGTGTCGTTGGTCATCATGAGCGCACCCGCATTATTTCCAGTGCCTCCCCGAAGCGTTCGACCACGAGCTGGGCCTCCTCGTGGGTCAGAATCAGCGGGGGTCGCAGTTCGATGGTGTTTCCCTCGCTGTGCTCGGACACCCGGGTGATGACCCCGCGGTCCATCAGCGCCGCATGCAGCGCATTGGCCAGGCGCGGCGATTTCGACCCATCCGGCTCCGACAGCTCGATACCGAGCATCAGCCCCAGACCACGGACGTCACAGATCTCCGGGTACGTGCGACCGAGGTCGAGCAGGGCGGCTTTGAGGGCGGCTCCGACCGAACGGACGTTCTCGAGGAACTCCGGCTGGCGGACCAACGTCAGCGTGGCGATGGCAGCCGCAGCGGCGACCGGGTGTCCGCCCGAGGTGAAGCCGTGCTGCGACCGGTCCATGCCTACGAGCCGCTCCTCGGTGATGATCGCCGCCAACGGCAGACCAGAACCGCTCAGCCCCTTCGACACGGTCATCATGTGCGGCTCGACACCGAACGCCTCGGCCGCTGTCAGGAAGCCGGTACGTCCGAACGACGTCTGGGTCTCGTCGAAGATGAGGACGATGTCCCGCTCGTCACAGAACTCCCGCAGACGCTTCAGGTATCCCGGCGGGGGGACGATGTTGCCGCCGGCGCCACTGATCGGCTCGATCAGGATGGTCGCGACGCTGCCCGAACTGGCGTACCTGATGAAGTCGTCTATGCGATCGATGCAGAGGAAATCGCAACTGCTGGGCTTCTGCCGGTAGAAACATCGGTGACAGTAAGGGTCTGGGACGTTGACCGCGCCCGGGTAGACCGTCGGAAACGGCGCTCGCAGTCGGGACATGCCGTTCCAGCCACTGGCTGCGAGCGTCTGCCCGACGTGTCCACGGAACGGCACGATCACATCGCGGCGCCCCGTGTGCAGCTGCGCGATCTTCACCGCCCCTTCCGTAGCCGTCGAGCCGCCACTGCTGCGGAGGTTGACCCGGGTGAGGTTCGCAGGGCTCAGCTCGACGAGCATCTCCATCACCCGATTGGAAACGTCGGTCTGGAACATGGAGCTCGCGAACAGCAGGTCGTCGGTCTGCGCCTTGATGGCGTCCACCACGGCCGGGTGGTTGTGCCCGAGGGAGAGGTTGAAAGTGCCTGCCGCACAGTCCAGATACTCACGCCCGTCGGCGTCCCAGACCCACAGGCCGCTCCCGCCGACCAGTCGGGCAGGGCCTAGCTGGTAATAGGCAGGCGGAGGCTGGGTTGATTTGTCAAACGTATCGCTCATCGGGAATCGTTCTTCCTTGGGTGGACAGGCAGGTACCAGGGCTGGACGCAGTCGGCCGGTTGTCTCAGCCGGCCGACCGGTCCGCGGCCGGCTCCTCGATCGCGCCCAGCTCGACGAGTCGGGCAATCGCCGCGTCGAACTCGTCGCGCGCCGAACTGTCCTCGCCCAGCACCTCGCCCAGCACCTCGGCCCGGACCTGCTCGACGCTGCGGCCGTCGAGGGCCAACCAGAGCCGCGCGAGCGCAGGAGCCACCTTGTAGCCCTTGTCCGCCCCGGCGAGGGAGATCCCGTCAAGGTACTGGACCAGCCCGAAGTAGGGGCTGCGCAGCGGGCCTTCGGCGTCGTTGCGGTACTCGGGGAGTTCGGTCAGCGGAACGGTCCAGCCCGTCGTTACCGCGTGGCCGACGAGGAAGGACGCCAGCCGGCAGCGGCGGCGCGCCACGTCGAAGACCTGCTCCTTGGATCCGCCGTGCTCGAAAGGCGTGTGGAAGAGCTCCCAGACGACGTCCATCAACGGCTGGAAGACCGCCGACCGGGCCAGCCTGCGGTAGAGGAACTTCTGGCCGTCATAGATGTCCCCGCTGGCCACCAGCGCTATGTCGCATGCCTCCTGGAGGGCGAGGTAGGACGCCTGGGCGGCGGTGTAGGGGTCCTCGCTCACGATTGCGCCGGCGACGTCCTCCTGCCAGCTCGCCGTGGCGAGCGCCCGCGGGAGGTTCAGGGACTGCTGGATGGCGATGCGGTCCATCCCGGCCAGGGTGCGACCGAAATCCGCATCGGCGTGCAAGAGTTCACCGATGGACAGCCGGATGAGCAGGCGCCGCTCGACCAGCGAGAGGCGCAGCGCGTCCCGGTTGGTCGCGGTCATCGCGAAGCTGCTCACCCGGGCGGCGATCTGCTCGGCCGTCGCCCGATCCACCTCGGTGACCTGCACCATGAAGCCGCGGCGCGGGTACGCGACGCTCTCGACCGGGGCGTTGTCGACGCGCGTGACGTACAGGTCCACATCGGAGGCACTGTGGCCGAGCCCGGCTGCGAAGCTGCCGGACAGCATCAGGAGCGAGAACTGCTCGACGCCTCCGAGCTGCTCGATCACCTCCTGTGCGGCAGCGCGGTGTTCGTCCGTAAGGGAGACGTCGTGGGTGGTCCACAGCATGGGTGTGGCTCCTCTCAGCTTCTGCCCGGCAGGGCTGCCGAGCACGGTTGGCGTGATGCGGATGCGGTACGGGATCGAGACGTGGAGTAACTGCCCTCCTGGGTAAGGGTGCTGCTGTCGCCGCACTGCTGCGGGCGACGTCCCGGCTCGGCCCACCGCTTCGCCCTCGACCCGGCCGATCGTCAGCCGTATGTCGAGCGACGCCGGCAGGTCCTGTGGCGAGGGGCCGAACCCGTCCAGCCCCTCGCCGTCCCGCCTCGCCGGCGGCCTGCGGCTCCTGCCCGAAGAGGATGTCGAGCGGGTGGAAGTCCTCGCACGAGGTCGGGCAGCCAGTCCGGCGACAGGACCCAGCCGGCCTGCAGCGACGTCGGAGCAGGTGCGCGACGGTGACCGACTCGTCCGCGCGCGCGTACTGATAAGGGTCGCAGACCGCGAATTCGTCCTCGCCCGGCAATTCGACCACCAGCAAGTGGTGCGGCATGTGCACGGTGCCGAAGAACTGCGATTTCTCGTACTCCCAGTGGTCTGCGGTGATCGCCACCGGACCGCGGGTGGAAACCCGCTCTCGCACCCAAGGCAGGTACGCGTCCGGCGTTTCATGGAAAACCTCTTCCAGGTCGACATCGAATGCCTATCCGGCAAGATTAGAGGAGTTTCTCAGACGAGTCAGGATTTCGATGTCCCGGAATTCCCCGGGGACCTGTCGAACGACGAGGCTGAGCTCGCCGAAGATCCGGTCCTCGGGGTGCTCGGCCCCGGCGTCGAGGAGGAGGGTGCCCGGCACCGAGTCCTGGTGGTCACCGCAGGAGAAGGCATTCCGGACGGTTTCCGACGCAGCGAGGTTATCGGACAAGACTCGCTGCCCTGGACTCGATCAGCGGCAGGGAGGGGACTCCCGCATCGGACGGCTTCCACTGCAGAACTTCGGATATCGGGGCGACCGAAAAGGCGTCTGGCAAATCGTGAGGCAGCAGTGCCATCACCTCGCTCACCTGTACTGCACTGCCCGAGGCGGCGCCATCCGAGTTCTCCACGCCCGCCGCGCCCCTTTTCTTCGAAGTCCTGCACCGGTCACGGGAATGCTGGCCACAACAAACCCGGGAGATTTCCCCCGACATCACGCAAGCTACCCCAGGGGGACATCCGGTCGCAACAGTAGGCTGCAACCGGAGTGCAACGGACGCCATTCTCCCCCGAAAGAACCCGTGCGCGACGAGCCCGAAGTACTGTGCGGACAATGCGGCTGCCCGAAAGGGCAATCTTTCGGCCTGAAAGGGCAATCCTTCGACCCGAAAGGGCAACGTGGCACAGGCTCCGAAACAGTGCTTGACAACGCTTCGGTCCGGCGGCTAGAAATGCCTCGAACGACATTCCGCCGCATCGCATCCGATGCGGGCCACGGAATCCAATTCATCAGGAAAAGCAGCGGCAACGAGTCGCGCAGAACCGGAATCGGAAGGAGAGAACGAAATGATCGACCCTTCCGACGCCGCGTTGCGGCAGATGTTCTCCGCCGCCCTTTCGAGTGGCGGGGCGTGGGCTGAACTGTTCACGGAGCGCACCACGGTCACCGAGCTCACCTGCACGACCAAGAGCGGGCTGACTGCCGCTCGCAGTCGTATCCAGGGAGTCGGCCTGCGGGTGGGACTGGGGCGCGACACGGCCCTCGTCTACTCCACGGACTACGACCACGCCTCACTCGTCGAGCTGGGATCGACCGCCGCCGCCGTCTTCCGGGCCATTCACGGCCGCGGGCCGGCCGAGCGGACTCCCGCCGTGCGCATCGGACGGACGGGCCGAGTCGGGATACCGGCGACCGGGCAGCTCCTGGATCTCGCGGACAAGCGCCGTCTGGTCGAGACCGCCCTCGGTGCCGCTGGGCGGCAGGGGGGCCGGGTCCGTGCGGCCTACGCCGACCGGGAGCGTGAGATCGGTGTCTGGGACAGCCTTGGCGGACATGCCGCGAAGACCGACTGGCAGACCCGGCTGCAGGTGGACGTCGCACTCGTCGGCCCCTCCGCGACCGGGACGGGAACCTGGTGCGCGGCGCTCCCCTCGTCGGCCCTGACCCTGGACGAGGCGGCCGCCGTCGGCGTCAGCGCGGCCGACCAGGCGCTGCGACTCGAATCGGCGGTGTCGGCACGCTCCGGCACCCGGGCCCTGGTCTGCGGGCCCGACGCAGCCGGGCTGCTCATCCATGAACTGTGCGGGCATGCGCTGGAGGCCGACGCACTGGCCCTCGGCTCCTCGATCTTCGCCGACTCGCTCGGCAAGGCGGTCGCGGACGGCGCGGTCACGGTCGTCGACGGTGGGGCTCCGGTCGGCGTCTGGGGGGTGTCCGCCGTCGACGACGAGGGGACCGCCCCCGAACGCACCGAACTCATCCGCGCCGGGGTCATGGTGGGCAGCATGACCGATCGGCTGCACGCCGGTGCGTCAGAGGACCCGCGTTCCTCCGGCAACGCCCGCAGGCGCAGCTTCGAACATCCGCCGCTGCCCCGGATGACCCAGACCACCCTGGAGAGCGGTACGACCAGTCGGCAGGACATCATCACCGGCGTCGGCACCGGACTGCTCGTCCTGGAAGCCACCGGCGGAACGGTGGATCCGGTCACCGGGCGCTTCAGCCTGGTGGTGAAGGAGGGCTGGGAGATCGAGTCCGGCGAGCTGACCCGGATCGTCTCCGGCTCGGTGCTCACCGGAGACGCACTCTCCAGTCTGCGTGACATCTGCGCGATCGGCGACGATCCGCAGACGTTCGGGGCGTTCTGCGGAAAGAGCGGGCAGTGGCTGCCGATCTCCTACCGTTCGCCCTCGCTGGCTCTGGCCCGCATCACGGTGGGAGGGGTCTAGACCGATGAGCCGATCCGAACAGCTTGCCGCAGAGCTCGAACCGCTCCTGGCCGAGGCCCAACCGGGCGAGGACATCGAGGTGTTCGCCCGGTACGAGCGCCACACCCAGGTGGCGGTGCGACAGAGCACGCCGAGCCAGGTGGGCGTCGCAGGCATACTGCGCGTCCACGTCCGCAGCGTGGGGAGTTCCTCCTCCGGCGCTGCCGTGATCAGCAGCACCGATCCCCAATCCCTGCGCTGGGCGCTGGCCGAGGCCCGGCAGCTGCGCCGACTGTCGCTCGGCGAGGGGCCTGTCGGCGCCGCGCCCGCCTTCGCCCCCGGGCTCGAGGCGGAAGCGCAGGACACGGCGGCCCGCGACAGCGTGACCGAGTGCATCGAGCGGGCGCGGGAGTTGGACCGTGCGGCACTGGCCGCCCACTCGTCGGCGCGCGACGTGCCGGAGGCCTCGGTCCGCCGGTTCGAGCTCTCGGCGGCTGCGGTGAACAGCCGCGGACTGCGCGTCCACTACGCACACCAGGAGGCGGTGGCAGCCGTCCGCGTGGTGGCCGAGGAGCGGGACAGCCGAGTCACCGCACGGGCCGACTGCGCCGCCCGGATGCCTGCCGAACTGCCGCTGCTGGAAACGGCGCAGGCCGCAGCCGAGTCGGCGGTGCGACTGCTGCACCCGACCGCACTGGACGCGACCGAGCTGCCGCTGATCCTGTCACCGAAGGCAACAGCCAGCCTGCTCGCCATGCTGGCCCCACGCTTCCACGGGGACCGGACCGCTCCCAGCGACGCCGACCGGGCCACCCGGCTGTTCGCCGCCGGATTCGACCTGGTCGACCAGGGCCGCTCACCGGGCGGCCTGATCCGGGTGCCCTGCGACGACGAGGGAACCCCGACCCAGGACACCGTCCTGGTCCGTGACGGGTTCCCCACCGGCCTGCTGCAGAACCGGAGTTCGGCCGAACGCGGAGCCACCGCGCCGACCGGAAACGGCTGGGTGAGCAGCACCCAGCCCACTGCGATCATCTCGGCGACGAACCTGGTCCTGCGGGGCCCGGAACTGTCGGCGCAGGAGTTGCTGACGCGTCCGGCCGAGGCGATTTACGTGGTGGACATCGGCCGCGCCCGCGGAGGCGTCGACCCGCACGCGGGCACCCTGAGCCTGGCCCTCGTCGGCTACCGGCTCCGGCACGGCGAGCCGGGGCCCGCCGTGGACGGCGCGGTGATCCACCTGCCGCTGGGAGCGTTCCTGCGCAGCGTGGTCGCCCTCAGCCCCACCGGTGGCTTCCACCGCCCGGGGCCCGCCGTGGCCGGCGCGCTACTGCTGCTCGACCCGGTCCGGGTCGAGGGCCGCGGTCGGACACCGCACTAGAGACTTCCGGCGTTCTGCTCGCCCGGTTCATCCCGGAGCAGGCAGTGACGCCGGGGCACAGCGAACCGCTCGACCGGAGCGGTTCCACGAGACCGTGGAAGGGAGGTACCACCATGTTCGACATCATTGAGGACGGCGACTACTC
>NZ_JARZAJ010000077.1 GCF_029892105.1 Kitasatospora sp. GP82
TCCGCGTCCTGGAGTGACACCCAGACGCCGTCGTCGTGGCAGCCGACGATGTCGAGCCTGCCGTCACCGGTGGTGTCGGCGAGGAAGCGGGGGTGCTTGTCGGCAAGCCACCCGCCGGCCTGCTGGCTGTGTCCGAATGCTCGAAGGACCGGTTTGTCGGCGAGTGGTGCGAACGTCCCGTCCGCGTCCTGGAGTGACACCCAGACGCCGTCGTCGTGGCAGCCGACGATGTCGAGCCTGCCGTCACCGGTGGTGTCGGCGAGGAAGCGGGGGTGTTTGTCGGCAAGCCACCCGCCGGCCTGCTGGCTGTGTCCGAACGCCTGGAGGACCAGCTTGCCGCCTGCGGGCGTGAACGTCCCGCCCTTGTCTTGCAGGGACACTCGGACACCGTCGGCGCAGAGCACGACGACGTCGGGCCTGCCGTCGCCCGTCGTGTCCACGAGGGTCGACAGGTCTGCGGGACTCGGGGAGGGCGCTGGCGGGTGCAGGACGCGCTCGTCGTCGTCGAACGTGCCGTCGCCCCTGCTGGACGACGTCACAGCCCCCTTCGCGGGTTTGAGCCCTACAATGTCCGCGCGCCCTGCTCCCGTGGTGTCGGCGAGGAACCGCGCACCGACCCCGGCCCACCAGCCTGGTTGCCCGCTGGGAGAGCGGTTGGCTCCGACGCTCTTCCACCCGCCGGCGTCCTGGTCGCTCCCGAAGCGCTCGAGGACCAGCAGCATGTCGCTGAAGGAGGGCGTCGCGTCGGGTGCCGGCCGCAGCGCGGTCGAGCGGGCCAGCCGCCATGACCGGCGGCCGTTCCAGTGACTCAGTGGTGCCCAGCGCAGCACCGGGTCGCTGATGCGCTCGGGCTCGGCCGGGACGAACCGCCACCGCTGGCTCTTAGCGCTGTCGTCGTACTCGCGCAGGACGACCCGGGTGTCGTCCGCTCCAGGGTCGGCGAGGTCGAGAACGGCGCCGTCGGCCGTGCCCTCGATGAAGTAGAGGCCCGCTTCGCCCTCAACGGGGACGACGTGCCACTGCTGGCCCTGCTTACCGGCGGCGGCGTCCCACTGGCGGACGCCGCGGTCCGTGGCGGCGGGGTTGTCGAGCACCTTGCCGCTGACCGCGTTGCGGAGCACATATGCCTGTTCGTCCTGCGCGGCCTGCACGGGGGTGAGCTGCCACTGCTCCGGGCTCGGGCCGCCATCGGGGAAGTCGCGGACGACGAGCGCCCCGTCCGCGCCCGGCGCGGCCCTGGCGCCGAGGGTCTTCCCCGTGGCGGCGTTGACGATCTCCAGCTTCAGTTCTTCCGTGGGCACGGGCATCGTGGTGCCTCTTCCAGGCGGCGCGGGCGTTGGCTCGGGACGGGTGTGGCGCGGCGGTGGCCGCGGATCACGTGAAGACGTGGTGGTACGGGACGTCCCACTCATTGGGCAGCCGCGGATAGAACGTGTTGATGACCGTCCCGGTGAAGTCTCCGCCCCAGTTGTAGGTGAGACGCACCTCGCTGTCGGCCGTCACCGCGTAATCCTTGAACCCGAGGATGGCGTCGGGATGGGTGATCGGCACGAACGTGATCCCGCCCCACGGCGTCACCGTGACGACCCAGAGCTGGGTGTCCTCGGGCGCGCCGTTCTTCCCGCGCCACTTGTCGCCGACCTTGTCGGGGAGGCCGACCTGGACGGTGTCGGCCGTGCTCTTGGGAGCCTCCTGGTGGACGGTGATGCGCCGGCGCTGCGGCTTCGGCACGCCATCGTCGCCGCGGCCGGCGGCGGCTTGGCCCGCACCGGAGGGTGTGGGCGACACCTGGCCCGCGGCGCTCTCGATGAAGTACAGCGGTCGCTGCCCGAAGAAGCCGGCGGGGGTGATGTGCCAGAGGTGGCCCTGCGCGTCCTTGGTGGCGGGGTCGAGCGCGGTGGACAGTTTGACCCCCTTGTCGTGGCTGTCCTCCTTCAGCTCGACGGGCCGCAGGTAGCCGCCGTTGAAGGCGTGGACGAGCATGACCGGCCGGTTCTCGACCAGCGCAGCCACGATGGCGTTGTCGTAGCTGTTCACCGCCACCGGGCCGCCGACCACCAAATTCGCCATTGCCGTGCGTTCTTGGGTGTACATCGCGGAAACCTCACCTGTTCTGGATGTGGAGAACAAAGCATCGGGCGCTCAATGCAGTGGACTATCACGCGGAATTACCGCAAGCCCAACCGCCCTCGATCGAAAATACTCAGAAAACGCATGGATGACCGAAACAAATACCGTCATCCACGGCAATATTCGAGGCCACAGCGCTCGCAGGAAGGACTGTCGGAAAGTCATCGACCGAGTGATCGACAGTGCCTCAAGCTACCGTCAAATCCGGCGTGTTGAGCAGCCGCCGAACCTTGGCCACTCGATTGAACGTGATGAGGGGAGACCTCGGGACTCGGACACTACTCGGAACGGTCCGGCTTCTCGGCGGTCGCCTTGGGGGCCTTGGGGGGCTCCTTGGCCTCGGGGGCTTCTGCCTTGGGGGGCTTGGCGTAATCGCTCTTCTTCGGCATGTTCTTCAGGTCCTCGTCCTTTTGAAGGTCGCTGTGATTCGTCACCGTCGCACTGGACTCCTGCATGCCGGCGGACGCCGCCGTGGATACCGAGCTGGGATTCTGGGCGTACTGGGCCTGCGCATCGGCCGATGCCTGGGTGTTGTGGATGAAGGAGCCGAGGAAGCCCAGGACGGCTCGCGCTTCGGGTGACTGCTCCTGCACGATCTTCGCCCGGGAGGAAGCTCCGTGGATCGCGCTGGTGTACAGGCTTGTGCTCGTGTCGTCGTATGTGTCGTCGTCGGCGTCCTCGAAGTCGACGTTCGCCCCCGGTTGTGGCTTGTCGCGGTCGGTGGTCACCGAGAAGAGCCCCGCGCCCTTGCCCGCGAAGCCGAAGATGTTGTCGAACACCATGGTCGTCACCTCTGGTCGTCGTCGTGGCGGCGCGCCCGCCCGGTCAAGGCTGCTTGTACAGTCCACGTTGGCTGTCCGTCAGGCTCTCGCCGTCGAACATCGTGTGGTGGACCTCCAGGGCGGAGACGACCTCGGCCAACCCCTTCATGCGGAAGCCGCCGCCCGCCAGGTCGATGTCGCTGATGTCGCGGGCGACCAACTGGTCGAGGCCGGGATAGTCCCCGGGCTGCGGGGGAGAAAGGACCGCCACCGGGACGTCGTACTTCACCGCGATCAATCCGGAGAAGGTCACCGGGATCTCGTACGTGTACTGCTTGCGGGTACGCCGCTGCGTGACGATGGTCTCCACGCGGGAGCCCGGCGGGACCTCGCCGGAGATCTGCGATTTCGAGGCCCAGCTGGTGGTCAGGGAGCCGCCGACAGAGGCAGCGATGCCCTGCGCAAGGGAGGCGTTGAGCGCCGCGGTGCCGGCGGCGCTGCCCTGGGTCGTGAACGCCACCGAGCCTGCCACCGAGCCCGACGCGGAGTTCGTCGCCGCGTTCCTCACGCCCGTCTCGGTGGCGTTCGCGTTGTCCACCCCGATGTTGTCCTTGCTGTTCTTGCTGGTCACCGTGTTCGCGTTCTTGTTCGCCAACTCGTTCTGGAGCTGCGTCTGAAGCTGCGCCTGGAGGTTCAAACCGAGCTGATTCTGCAGCTGCAGCTGCAGCTGCGCGCTGACACTGCCGCCGAAGGTGAGCTGGGCATTCCCCTGGAGCGACCACGTGACCCCGTTCGACACGGTGAAATCAACCGAGTCGGTGAAGGTCATCGGGGACGTCTGGCTGCGGTTGACGTAGGCGCGCGAGGAGAACGTGTCGGGCGGGGGCTGGTCGATGTTGCGCCGCTCCTCGATCAGCGGCTCCCCGAGGTTCATGTAGGCGAGCCAGCCCAGTTGGAACGCGGATCCGGGGAAGGCGCCGAAGCTCGACTTGTTCACGGAGAACCCGACGGGCTTGTGCCGCACGCCGTAGTCGTCGACGTAGACCAGGTTGGGGTGGTCCAGGATGGACTGCCAGGTCTGCTCGATGTTGAGTTCCCGCAGGTTCTTCTTCGTCAGCGGCTGGCGCTTGGCCCGTTCCAGGTTGTACGCGTTGGAAGGCATTCCCCGTCCTCGGCTGATCTGGCCGAACCGCGCTCGGTGAAATGAAAACAGGCATCTGCGCGCGTTCCGACAATCGAAGTTATTACGGGCTCCATTGCCCGGGAAGGCGTTTCCGTGGACCCCTCGTGCGTCACACGGGGAGCAGCTGCCACTGCCGGCCTTGGCCGTCGCCCTCCGCCCCGTCCTGCTTGATCGCCGTACAGGCGTTGGTGTCGACTCGCAGGAGCAGACCGCTGTTCCGGTTCGCGATCTCGTACACCCGCGGGGTGTCGGTCACGGAGCCCACCGGGATCAGCCGCCACTGCTGGTGGTGTGCGTCACCGCCCTCGTAGGTGCGCTGCGCGACCACCGCCCCGGCCGCCTCCTGTGCTCCGACGACCTCCAGGGCCTTGCCGCTGCGCACGTTCTCGATCCTGTACAGGACGTCGCCGTTGTCCTGGCCCGCCGCGACCAGCCGCCACCGCTGGTGATCCCTGGGGACGGCGAGGGACTGGTGAACCTCGGCCCCGTCCTTGGTGGACTCACGCAGGACCCCCATCCGCAACCTGCTGCGGACGTTGGCCCAGGAGACCACCGTGCCCGACTCGGGCCTCCCAGCCATCTTCGCCGACGCGATCTTCCGAACCCGGTTGTTGGCGTGGTCGGCGATGTAGAGGGTGTCGACGCAGTCCACAGCAAGCCCGAACGGGTAGTTCAGCTGGGCCGAAGCGGCCGGGCCGCCGTCACCGCCGAAGCCCGCGGCGCCCGTGCCGGCGACCGTGCTGATCTTCCCGTCAGTCGTGACCTTCCGGACCCGGTTGTTGCTGTACTCGGCGATGTAGAGGGTGCCGGTGCTGTCCACCACCACCCCCACGGGGAGGTTCAGCTGGGCCGAGGCCGCCGGGCCGCCGTCACCGCCGAAGCCCGCGGCGCCCGTGCCGGCGACCGTGCTGATCTTCCCGTCGGCCGTGACCTTCCGGACCCGGTTGTTGTAGTACTCGGAGATGTAGAGGACGCCGGTGCCGTCCACCGCCACCCCCAACGGGAGGTTCAAGAGGGCGGCGGTGGCGGGGCCGCCGTCACCGCCGAAGCCCGCGGCGCCCGTGCCGGCGACCGTGCTGATCTTCCCGTCGGCCGTGATCTTCCGGATCCGGTGGTTGTTGGTATCGGTGATGTAGACGGCGCCTGCGCTGTCCACCGCCACCTCACGCGGGTAGTTCAGCTGGGCCGAGACGGCAGGGCCATTGTCCCCACTGAATCCCGCGCCCCCGGTCCCCGCGACCGTGCTGATCTTCCCGTCAGTCGTGATCTTCCGGACCCGGTTGTTGTTGTAGTCGGAGAAGTAGAGGGTGCCGGCGCTGTCCACCGCGATCCCGTACGGGCGGTTCAACTGAGCCGAAACGGCAGGCTCGTTGTCCCCTTTGAACCCCGCGACCCCGGTCCCCGCGACCGTGCTGATCGGAGGGGCGGAGTGCTCGCCACCTGTGGCTGCCGCGTGGGCAGTGCTCATCGTCATCCCTTCACCGTTCACCCGAACGCCGACTACAAGCGGTTTTCGACTGGCTCCAGAAAGTCACAAGAGCATCAGGGTTGGCAAGGTCACTTCCGAGCCATTGTTGTGGAGCACGGTGACGAGACATCGAACCGGATCGGCAGTCGACCCCGCCAACGCCCGGACGTGAAACTGCTCGGCCGCGGCGGCGCCTTGGATCAGATCGACGTGCTCTGGGGTTTGGTGGCAGCCAACGGCTCGCCACGGCACGTCATCATTGAGCGTCGCCGGTAAGGCAAGCCGCTTGAGAACCACGGTTGCTTCAGGAGAACGGCGGCAGCATCCTCCTGCGGGACTTCCTGTGGGCCAGGGTGCTGGGCATCTTTGACGGGCCTCCCGTCGAAGCGCGCCGGGTGACCCATGAGTTCGATCCGCCCACAGTACTGACGCCGCGTGGAGAGCCGTTGGCACGGTCTGCCAGGGGCCGTACTTGTCTGGCAGATCACGCCACGGGACACCAGTCCGAACCCGCCACCGCACACCGTCCACCAGTCGCCGCCGACCCGGCCACCTGCGACTCACACCCGCCGCAGGGAGCAATGACTCCAGGATCAACCACTGCTCATCAGAAAGATTCCCACGCCCCACACCGTGATCATCACAGTGCGAGGAGCGGACCATAAGCCCGACCTAAAACACGGCCTAGTCGCAACGGCCAGCCGACCTGGCGAGCACGGCCCGTAGTCAATCGCCCCAGGTCGGAAGAAGGAGCCCCTTCCGCACAGCTGTCGCAACGTCACGGACACCTACGCGACGTATCGCCCCAGCTCAGAAGCAACACGGGCATCCGCACGGGCGGTAAAGTTGGTCATCTGGGTATTGAAGGCTTCAAGATGCTCCATGATCGACGTGCCGAAGAACCCGACGATCAGGGTGCGCCGGTTCTCGGGCCGGTCGCCGACGGACAGGTCGGTGGTGGTCATCGCGGATCGATCCTGTTCGCTGGACGCGGACGGTGGCCAGGGCCAGCTTCAACCTACCGACTGTGAGCACGCGGTGGGGGCGTCACTGGAGAATTGCGCTCCGGGGCGCGCCCGGAGCTCTGTCGGCGCGAAGGCTCAACGAGCACCTCGTACCGGCACCCCCGGGGGCACGCCGGAGCAGTTCCCACCGGGCCTCCGCGGGTCTGGAAGAGCTGCAGCTCAGGACCGTACTTCGCAAGGCTCAGATGGTCAGTTCCGTCTGAGCTTCTGCGGTCGCAACAGGGGCGTGACGGACGAACCACTCGGTGCACAGCAACTCCCTCCTGGTCGACTCGTGGGAGGCATGCGAGTCGGGCCCGGTAGCGCCCCCCTCTCCACCTCGCTGTGGTGTGCCAGCACAGCGCCGAGCTTCCCGAACGATGCGCTGGCGAAGAAGGCGACTGCTGCGACGACGTCCTCGACCACGCCTTGACCGGCGCCCAGGAGCCCACCGCCCGCCCCCTGCTCAAGTCCGTAAGGCTCGTGCCTATGCCATGCTCGGCGAAGCCCGCGCCTGCCGCCGGGGTCGGTCTCGGCAATCCGCACGCGTTGTCGATGGTCAGCGCAGTGAAGTTCCACCCTGCGGTTGGACACCGATCTTCTACGTCGCGAGGGCATGACCTTGCTGGTGGCGCTGTCGGATCTCGAGTGGCGTGAGGTAGCCCCACTCGGGGTGCCTGCGTAGGCGCCTGCGGTTGTAGAAGGTCTCGATGAACGCGAAGACCTCCGCGCGGGTGCTGGCACGGTCAGGCCAGACCCGGGTGCCGATCTCCTCCTTCAGGACGGCGAAGAAGCTCTCGGCAGCGGCGTTATCGTAACAGGAGCCGACTCGCCCCGTCGACTGCCTCATCTTCAACTTGCTTATTTCGGTTCGGAATTCAGTCGACGTGTATTCCCCAGGCTCAACCGGTCGTTGCAACACTGTCACCCTGTTGGATCAACCGTAGCTGCTCGTTGAAGACTTCGGCGGGCGTCCTCCATCCCAGGGTTTTGCGTGGGCGGCCGTTGAGCGCTGCGGCGACAGCGTCCAGGTCGCCACGGCTGTGCCTGCTGAGATCGGTGCCCTTGGGGAAGTACTGCCGTAGCAGGCCGTTGGTGTTCTCGTTGGTGCCGCGTTGCCAGGGGCTGTGCGGGTCGGCGAAGTAGATCTGCAGCCCGGTGTCGATGCGCAGTTGGGCGTGGTGGGCCATCTCTGCGTCCTGGTCCCAGGTCAGCGATCTGCGCAGGTGTTCGGGGAGGTCCGTGATCGTGGTGGCGATGGCGTCGCGGACGGCTCCAGCGCCGTGGCCGGCGAGTGCGGGGCCGTTCTTGGCGCGTGGTCCGCCATGGCCCTCCATTGGTGGCAGGTGCAGCAGCATCGTGTACCGGGTGGTGCGCTCGACCAGGGTGCCGATCGCGGAACTGTTCAGGCCGATGATGAGGTCGCCCTCCCAGTGTCCGGGAACCGCACGGTCGTTGGCCTCGGCTGGCCGCTGGCTGATCAGCACGTCCCTGGTGACGAAGTTCTTGCCCCGGCCCTGGGTCCGGGCTCTGGGGACGCGCAGTGCGCGGCCGGTGCGCAGCAGCGCGATCTCCTCGCGCTCGGCGAAGGACAGGTAACGTCCTGACGGTTCCTCAAGACTGATCGGTGGCGTGCCGCCACCTTCACGGAACCAGCGTGTCCCCAGCACCGGCGACACACCGACCGCGATGGCGGCGTCCTCGCTGGTCAGCCCCTTCGCGATCAGCCGCCAGAACCGCTGCCGCTCGGCCCGCCGGCTGATCGGAGGCCGACCCGGCGACCGCAACGGCGGGCGACCCGCCCGAAGTGCCGCCCGCGCCCTTCCCTGAGCCACAACATCCTCCTCGATCGAGGTGTTGCGACGATCAGTTGAATCCGCCGAATACACCAGCGAGGCGTACAACAACCTGTGTGACCGGCTGGGCGTGGTCCAGTCCATGGGGCGCGTCGGGTCGGCCCTGGACAACGCCGCCGCGGAGAGCTTCAACTCGCTGATCAAGGTCGAGTACATCCACCGGCACACGTTCGCCACCCGCTCCGAGGCCCGACTGAAGATCGCCACCTGGATAGCCGACTTCTACAACACACGTCGGAGGCACAGCGCGGCCGGTGGACTGCCACCGGTGGAGTTCGAACGGATCATCAGCGAAGCACGCGCCAGCCACCACCAGGAGGACCTGGCCGCATAAAGAAGGCCTCTACGAAATCAGGGGATTGACACCGGGCCCCCGGTCAGGGCTTCAGCGCGGCACGGATGAGAGCGCGCAATTCATCGTCGGTGACGGCCGCCATGTTCGTGGACCGCAGCCGAAGGGTGGCCTTTCCGCTGATGAGCGTGGGATGGCGGGAGCTGAAGCCACCATCGCGGTCTGTTCCCCACCCGTAGATCGAGACGCCGTGCTGCCAGACACCGATGTGCAGCCTACGCTTTTCGACCCGGTAGGTGGGCATTCCGTACGACAGCGCCACGCTCGCCTGCGGGAATTCCTCCAGGATCAGCCCGCTCACCCGGTCGAAGAGCGAGCGGTGACCTGGCGCAATGGCGTCGATGTACTCTTGCACGGAGTCCATGCGACCCATTGTGGTCCTCCCGCAGACCCCCGCTGCTGCGGCTCGGCCGGTCGCGCCCGACCGTCGTGGCTTCATGGCAGGGCAGGGGCGTTCGGCACCAGCGGCCTGCTCCCGACCGTCAGGCGGCTGACCAGGGCAGATGGAGAACTGAGACGCGAGTATCTAGGGTCAGCACGTGGCTTTCATCATGGTGTGCGAAGACGACGCGGCGGTCCGCGGCGTCCTCAAGCGCGCCCTGGAACACGACGGCCACACCGTCTCCGTCGCCGCCACGGCCGACAGCCTGCTGCGGCAGCTCGCACCAGCGCCCCATCTGGTCGTCCTGGATCTCGGGCTCCCAGACGCCGACGGCCGCGACGTCTGCCTGGCCCTCCGGGCTCGCGGCGTCGACGCGCCGGTGTTGATGCTCACCGCCTTGGACGGCCTGCATCACAAGGTGGGCGGCTTCGAGGCCGGCGCCGACGACTACATGACCAAACCCTTCGACATCCCGGAACTGCTGGTCCGCGTCCGAGCGCTGCTGCGCCGGGCCACCGTGTCGCCCGCACCGCGCGAGGTCGTCCTCGATCCGGCGAAGCACGTGGTGACCTACGATTCGGTGAGCATGAGCCTGACCCCGACCGAGTTCCGGCTACTGGGCCGCCTGATCGCCTCGCAGGGCGACGCGGTACGCCGCCACGCCCTCATCGCTGCCGGCTGGCCGCACGGAGCGCAGGTCAACGACAACACCCTCGACTCCTTCGTGCGCCGGCTGCGGACCAAGCTCGGTCCGCTGGGTGTGGCCGAGCGTCTGGCGACCGTCCGCGGCGTGGGCTACCGATGGCAGTGACGGGATTCCGCAGAAGCATCGTCGCGCTCACTGTGCTGATCGCCACCGCCGTGGTCGCGATACTGGTCGTGGTCTCGCACGTGCTGCTGAGCCGGGTGACGGACGCCGACGCGCACGATCTGGCGCGTACCCGCGCCGAGGCGATCGCGGCGAACGTCACCGCCGTGGGCGGCCGTGTCGTGCTGACGGAGAACGGCAGCGAGGCGCTGGACGAGGTCGCCTGGGTGTATGCCGAGGGCCGCCTGATCGACGGGAACGTACCGGCAAGCGTGGTCGAGCGCGTCGAGGCGCTGGCAGACTCAGGGCGATCGCAGACCGCTGCCGTCGACAACTACCTCCTGTACGCGCGGCAGGTCCCGATCGACGGCCACCACGTCATGGTGATCGTCCGGGTGGACCTCACGCCCTACGAGACATCCGAGCAGCGCGGCCTGACCTTGTCGCTGATACTGGGCGCCCTCACGATCCTCCTCGCCGGCGGTGTCGCGCACCTCGTGGTGCGCCGCGCGCTGCGGGTCGTGCAGGAGATGGCCGCCCTCGCCGACGACTGGGGCCATCACGAACCCGGGCGCCGCTTCAACCTCGGAGTCCCCCGCGACGAGTTCGGGGAACTGGGGCGGACGCTGGACCACCTCCTGGAGCGCGTCGACAACGCGCTGGCGGACGAGCGTCGGCTCACCGATGAGATCGCCCACGAGCTGCGGACACCGCTCACGGTCCTGCGGGGCGAGGCGCAGCTGGCGCAGCTGTCCGGCGAGCCGGTGCCGCCGGAGGCGGTGCTGAGCGAGGTCGACCGCCTCGATGCGGCGATCACGACGATTCTGCGCGCCGCGCGCGCACGGACAGACGAGGGGACCCGGTGCGATCTGCACTCCGCCGCACGGCAGGCGATCGCCGGCCGCGCGGTCGAGGTCGCCTTTCCCGCGAAGGCCGAGGTCGCTGTAGCGGCCGACGTCGCCGTCTCGCTGCTGTTGCCGCTGCTGGAGAACGGCCTGCGGCATGCGCGGTCGCATGTGTGGATCACCGCGCGCATCCAGGGTGAGGCAATCGTGGTCGATGTCCTGGACGACGGCCCCGGGTTCGATCCCGCGGAGGTCGACCGGGTCTTTGAAGCGGGTGTGACCGGCGGCGGCGGGTACGGGCTGGGGCTGCCGGTGGTCCGGCGCATCGCCGCCTCGGCCGGAGTGGAGGTCCGCGCGATCGCGGACGGCCGCGGTCACGTCGAGGTGACGCTCCCGGCCGCGCGTGCGGCCACGTAGTCAGGTTGCTTGCAGGTTCCCGGCGTAAACCTCCCTGCATGACAACGACAACGGAAGCACGCGCGCGCAGCGGGCGGCTCATGCTCAACAAGGTCCCCGAGGTCACCATCTGGTTCTGGGTGATCAAGGTCCTGTGCACGACGGTCGGTGAGAGCTTCGCCGACTGGATCAACACCCAGCTGGGCGTCGGCCTGGTGAACACGGCCTGGATCTTCACCGCGGTTTTCGTGGTGGTCCTGGCCGCCCAGCTGCGGCTGAAGCGGTACGTCCCGTTCCCCTACTGGCTGACCGTGGTCGTTGTCAGCGTCACGGGCACCTTGTACACCGACATCCTGACCGACCAGCTGAACGTGCCGCTGTGGATCAGTTCCGCGGTCTTCTCGGTGCTGCTCGCGGTGGTCTTCGGCGTGTGGTGGGCGCGTGAGCGCACGCTGTCGATCCACTCGGTCACCACGTTCTCGCGGGAGTCGTTCTACTGGCTGACCGTCCTGGTCACCTTCGCGCTCGGCACCGCAACCGGCGACTGGATTCTGGAGCTGACCGGCTGGAGCCCGGGCGTCTCAGTGTTGCTGCCGCTCGGCCTCATCGCGGCGATCACGGCGCTGTGGCGGTTCGGCGCGAACCCGGTGCTGTCCTTCTGGCTCGCCTACATCCTGACCCGCCCGCTGGGCGCGAACATCGGCGACTGGCTCGCCTCCCCCAAGGTTGCCCAGAACCCGGGCGACCCGACCGGTCTCGCGCTGGGCACGTTCACCACCAGCCTGATCTTCCTCGGCCTGATCCTGGCGACGGTGGTCTACCTGACGGTGACGCGCTCGGATGTGACCGAGACCTACGAGGCGGTCCACGCCGCACAGGTCACCAGCGACCCGCGCAAGGAGCGCATCGCGCTTGCCGGCTTCGGACTGCTGGCCGTCGCCACCGCGGGCCTGCTGGTCTGGGCCCACGGTCAGCCGCACGTCGGTCCGGCGCCGGAGACCGACACCACCTCCGCCGTCCAGCTGGCTCCCGGCCAGGCGGTGAAGAACTTCCCGCCCGCGAAGGTCGGCGCGCTGCGGACCCTCGCATCCACCTCGCTCAAGGACGCACGCTCGGGGGACGCAGCCGGGGCCCACGCGGCCGCCCAGTCGCTGCGTGACCTGTGGGATGCCGACCAGGCCTCGCTGCAGCCGCTGGACGAAACCGGCTGGACCTCCATCGACGCCCAGATGGACAAAGTGCTCAAGACCTTCGGCATCGACCACCCGAACCCGCCGATGTCGCCGGCGCAGCAGGAGAGCGAACTGAACGCCCTCCTGGCGGACCTGGGCTGACAGACCGCACAGCGCCCGGCCGGCCCACCCGGCCGACGGGCTCAGTGCGCCGGGCTGCGCCGAGAACCGCGCCGCCTCGGCACGCGCCGGCGAGCCGCGGACAGCGCAGGCGGCCGGGGCCGCCTGTGGCAGCCCGGGCATGTCCGCAGGCTCCCGTGTGAGCTTCCCCCGGTGTGCGGGAGGTGCTGATTAGCTGGTCAGGGCGGGTGTGGGTGGTTCGACGGCCACTGGTTCGGTCGTCGCCTGGTCGGCGTAGTGCTTCGCCTCGTACTCGTCCGGGCTGAGCCAGCCGAGACGCTTCTGGATGCGCCGGGTGTTGTACCAGCCGTCGATGTAGGCGAACAGCGCCAGGTCTGCGTCCATGCGGGTCGCGAAGGTCGTGCGGCGCACGCACTCGGTCTTCAGCACGCTCCAGAAGTTCTCCGCCAGGGCGTTGTCGAACGAGTCGCCGACCGTGCCCATGCTTGCCTCAATTCCGGCCTTGAGCAGGCGGGTTGTGAGCTTGATAGATGTGTATTGACAGCCGTGGTCGCTGTGATGAATCAGCTGGCCCGGCTCCACCGGGCGGCCGTGGAGGGCGTACTCCAGCGCCGTGAGGACCAGGTCGGCGTCCGCTCGCTCGGAGGTGTGCCAGCCCACGATCC
>NZ_JARZAJ010000078.1 GCF_029892105.1 Kitasatospora sp. GP82
ACACGGACCCGACCGCCACGAGATCATGGAACCGAGTCCGTGTCGCGACACAGAAAGCCGGACAGTTGGGGGGAATCCCCTATCGAACGCCCTCTCAGGGCAGGCGGGTTCAGACGGCGGTGCGGCCGCCGTCGACGGCGACGGTCGCGCCGGTGACGTAGCCGGCCTTCGGCGAGACGAGGAATGCGACGACCTCGGCGATCTCGGCGGGCTCGGCCGCGCGCTTCATCGGGGTGGTCTCGGCGAGCGCGTCGAACAGGTCGCGGGCCTCGGGCCGGGTGTAGACCGGGCCGGGGGCGACGGTGTTGAAGCGGACGCCGCGGCCGCTGTACTCGGCCGTCCAGCCCTGTGTCAGTGACGCCAGCGCGGCCTTGGTCGCGCCGTACGCGGCGCCGGTGGCCAGGCCGAGGCTGCCGGCCATGCTGCCGATGTTGATCACGCTGCCCGATCCCTTCGCCGCCATCGCCGGGGCGAACGCGGCCACGAGGAAGTACGGCGCGCGGACGTTGCTGGCGAACATCGCGTCGTACTCGGAGACCTTCATGTCCTCGGTCGGTGCCCAGACGGCCTGCCCGGCGTTGTTGACCAGGACGTCGATCTCGCCGACCTCCGCGGCGAGCCGGTCGATGCCGGCCGGGTCCTCGAGGTCCGCCTCGACGAACCGGGCGTGGCCGCCGGCTGCGGTGATCTCGTTGACGGTCTCGGCGCCGCGCTGGGCATTGCGGCCGGCCACGACGACGGACATTCCGTCGGCGGCCAGCCGCTTGGCGACCGCCCGGCCGATGCCGGAGGTGGCCCCGGTGACCAGGGCGGTAATGGGGTGCAGGTCGAGGTTTGCGCGCTCCACAGACATGGGATGCACCTTCCAAAATTGTTATCCAGACCGGTCTGTCTGGTAACACCTCCAAGGTAGACAGACCGGTCTGGATGTGTCAATGGCAACGGGCGGTCAATTGAAGACAGACAGACCTGTCTGCTACCGTGCGGGTATGTCGAAGAAGGTGCTCTCACCGCAGGAACGCAGCGCGGCAGCGCGGGCGCGGCTGCTGGCCGCCGCCGACGAGCTGTTCTACGCGGAGGGCGTGCAGTCGGTCGGGATCGACCGGGTCATCGAGCGCGCCGGAGTCGCGAAGGCAACGCTGTACAGCGCATTCGGCAGCAAGGACGGCCTGGTCCGGGCCTACCTCCAGGCGCGGCACACCGCCACCGTCGAGCGAATGACGCGCGAGCTCGAAGCGCGTTACGACACCCCGAAGGAGCGCCTGGTCGGCGCGTTCGAGGTGCAGGGGCTGTCGTTCACCGAGCCGGCTTTCCGTGGCTGCGCGTTCATCAGCGCGAGTGCCGACGCCGCACCCGGCGGTGTCGTCGAGCAGGCCGCTCAGGACTACCGCACCTGGCTGCGCGAGCTGTTCTTCGACCTCGCCCAGCAGGCAGGCGCCAAGGACGCGAAGTCACTCGCCCACCAACTGGTCATCCTCTACGACGGCGCCGGGATCAGCGCCTGGCTGGACCGCGACCCCGGCGCCGAAACGGCGGCCCGCACCGTAGCCGCCGCCCTGGTCGACGCCGCCGTCCCAGCCTGAACCAGCCCCTCGTCGACCGCGATCGCCAACCTTCGGCCCACCGATTGTGAGGCTTTTGCGGCGGGTGGCAGCGGGTCAGCTCATCCCCGTGCCGGGGGCCTGGCGGGCTGGGCAGGGCCTGCGCGAGCAGGTCGGGGTGATCTCGTCGACGGGGTGGTGCAGCGTCCATCGCCTGGACGCGCCGGACGGCGGGAGCACGGCGACGAACGTCTCCACCGGCGGACACCCCGGCTCGGCGCAGTCGAGTTGACGCACCACCACGATGTCGTCCTCGGCCGGTTCGAGGAGTTGGCGGGCCTGGCTCTTGAGCGTGGTCGGCTGGGCGGCCAGGCGCGATGTCGCTGATCGGGGCATGACAGATCCTCCTTCGGCGTTGCCGTCGGTGGTAGTAGGTGTTCCGGTTCGTCAGTCGGCGGTTCTCGCGGCGAGGCAGGTGGCGCAGGTGCCGGTCAGCTCGACCGTGTGGCGGACGTCCGCGAAGCCGGATATCTCTGCGACATGGTCGGCCCAGGCCTCGACCGCTGTGGAGTCCACCGGCAGACTGAGGCCGCACTGGCGGCAGATCAGGTAGTGCCGGTGGTCTCCACAGGCCCGGTACCGGAAGAGCCGCTCGCCGTTGGCGTCGCGCACGACGTCGGCGCGGCCCGCCTCGGTGAGGGCGGTCAGGGTGCGGTAGACGGTACTCAGGCCGACCCGCGAGCCGGTCTGCACCAGCCTGGCGTAGAGGACTTGGGTGCTGACGAACTCCTCGCACCCGGCGAGGGCCTCCAGCACCTCGGCACGCTGCGGGGTCGGCCGGCCGATCAGCCCGGCATCGTCCGCCGGCCGCCGGGGCGTCATGCGGGCGGCGCGCCGGTTCGCGGCCGCCGCGAGCGCGCTGGTGAAGGCGACGTGGCTGAGCGCGTCGCCGGTGAAGATCTGGGCGCGCAGAACGAGGAAGCAGCCGACCAGACCGGAGGCGAGTGCGATGAACGTCCCTGCCAGCAGCGCGTGCTGGAAGAACGTCTGAGTAAGGACGGCGGTCATGCCGCACCTCCGACCGCGAGTGGCGCCCGCACCCGGCCCAACGCCTCGCGGACTGCTCGGACCAGGTGGGCCAGGACGTAGCCGCCGAAGGCGAAGGCGGTGACGAAGAAGCCGAGTGGGTAGGGCTGGTAGTACGCGGCGACCAGGCCGAGCCAGCACGCCGCAAGGCCGAGCAGCACCGACAGTGCCAGGCTCAACCCTGGCCGTGCGGTGAGCTGTTGGGCGGTGGCGGCCGGTATCACCATCAGCGCGAACACCAGCAGTGTGCCGGTGATCTGGCTCGCCTCGGCGGTCGCGGCGCCCAGCAGGACCAGGAACAGCGTGGACAGCAGTCGCACCCGTACCCCGCGTCCGGCCGCGACCTCCGGGTCGACGGAGGCGAACAGCAGCGGGCGCCCGATCACCGCCGGCACGGCCAGCACCACGGCGGCGACCACCGCGAGCACCGTCACCTGGCCTGTGGTGATGCCCAGGAAGCTGCCGAACAGCAGCGCCGTCGGCCCCTCCAGCAACCCCTTGTACAGGCCGATGAATAGGAACCCGCAGGCCAGTGCGAACGCCTGCACCGTCCCGGTGACGGCCGAGTCCTCCGCGCCGCCGTCCCGGCCTCTGCGCCCGAGCGCGGCGATGACCAGCGCGGCGGTGCGTTTCTGGAGGCCGATTGGCGGCGTGAGACGCTGCGCACCAATCTGTGGCTGGTCCCGGCGGTCGAGGCACTGGGGGCCGCCGCGCTGTTCGCGGTGACCATCACGGTGGACCGGGCCGCCTACGACGGCCGGTTCTCCCTGGCCACGTGGGTGTTGAGCGGAACCGCCGACGGGGCCCGGCAGATTCTGACGACCATCGCCGCCGCGGTCATCACCGTGGTCGGGCTGGTCTTCTCGATCACGATCGTCGCCCTGACGCTGGCCTCGACCCAGTTCGGTCCCCGGATGCTGCGAAACTTCATCCGCGACCGCGGTACCCAGCTGACCCTGGGCACCTTCGTGGCCACTTTCTTCTACACCGTGCTGGTGCTGGTGTCGATCAGCCCCGGACCACACGGGGACTTCGTCCCACATCTTTCGATCACGCTGTCGCTCGGCCTGACCCTGGTCGACCTCGCCGTGCTGATCTACTTCATCAACCACATCGCCACGATGATCCAGCTCCCCCAGGTCATCGCGAGCATCGCCGACGACCTCGCCCGAGCCATCGAGGACCAGGGCGGCACCGACGCCGAGGCGCCCGAGGGCCTCGACAGCGGGCCCAGCCGGATGAGCTGATCGAGCGGATCGGTGTCTCCGGGGCGGTGATCCCTACTCCTGCGAGCGGCTACCTCCAGTACATCCGGCACGAATGGCTCATCCGCATCGCCGCGGAGTCGGACGCCGTGCTCCACCTCCCCTACCGGCCCGGCCATTTCCTCGTCGAGGGGCAGCCCCTGGCAGTGGTCTGGCCGGCCACGGCGGCGCCCCACGTGGCGCAGCACCTGGCCCGCGGCCAGGTCACCGGGCCGTACCGGACGCTGACCCAGGACGTCTCCTTCGGCGTCGACCAGCTGGTGGAGATCGCCATCCGCGCCCTGTCGTCAGCCGTCAATGACACCTTCACCGCGTTGACCTGCATCGACTGGCTGGGCGACTGCCTGTGCCGGATCACCACCGGCTGGCACCCTCAGCGCGTCTACCGCGACCCACGCGGTCACATCCGCGTCATCGCCTACCAGGCCGACTACGACCGGCTGGTCCAGCGCGCCTTCGAGAAGATCCGCCAGTCCGCACCCGGCATGCCCGCGGTGATGATCCGTCAGCTGGACGCCCTCTACAAGATCATGGAGCAGACCTCGATCCCGGGCCGGCGCCAGGTGCTGCTGGACCAGGCAGCCATGATCCGACGATCGTGCGACGCCTCCGTCCCCGAGGAAACCGACCGCGCGGACGTGCTGCGCAGATACCAGGCGCTGCTCGCCCTCCACGACGGCACGGCCCCGGGGCATGCCACGCCCGACACCGACGAGTGAGCGCCAACCCGATCGGACACCCGAGATACCCGAGACACCCGAGACACCCGAGACGCCTGGCGCGCCGGACGGCCCGCCGGTTCGACCAACGTCGCGCACAGCCGGGCCGATTGCGCGTCAGCAGAGCGTGCGAACCGTCCGTTCGGGGTCAGCCGGAGCCGAGCCCTTCGGCCTGCAACGGCGCGCTGAACGCCTCGGGCTCCAGGTCCAGTACCGGTGCCAGGACGTGGACTGCCGCCAGGCAGCAACCGACCAGCGCAGCCCCGGACGTCCAGCCGTCCCGCCTCCACACCACCAGGATGTCGTCGGCCACACGCCAGTCGAAGGGCTCCGGGGCCGCCAGCAGCATCCGCGCGGCGGCAGGCGTCAGCAGAGTGCGGGCCAGCACCTCGTCCGGGGTGGAGGCTCGGAAGGCCGAGTCGAACACCGCCTCGCCGGTCGGCCGATGCGGGTACGCGGGCACGTAGTTGACCCGTGTCGAGGAGAAGACCGGGTCGTGGTGGACCTCGATCGGAGCCAGCCGGCGGGACAGCCGGATGACGGCGACGCCGTACCAGTGTGCCGTGCCGTTCTCCCGGCAGGTGTACCCGAAGACCGTCACAGGGAGCCCGACGAAGGAACCTCGGGCAGTATCCAACACCCGCGCCCGCCGCCCGTAGTGGAAGGGCGGCGCCGACCAGGGCACGACCGCGGGACCGGCCTGCGGATCGGCATTGAACCCGTAGGACGCAACCAGCTCGGCGGCCGCCGACCGGCAGCGGTGCCCAGCACGCCGGCCCTCGACTCTTGGAACCAGGAGGATCGTGCCGACCAGGCACAGGAACAGGACAATCGGGATGGCAACGCCCATAGCGCACTCCCTCTGACCGGCCCGTGCCACCATGGACCGACCGGTGCCGGAAGCGTAGGCCCGCCCCCAATCCGGGTCAATACCACCAGACTTGGCCATTCACGACCTTAACGCCGCACTGTCGCGGGAGCATACCGTTGCGAGCGGAACCACAGACGGACGACGCACCACACATTGGCAGAGGCCTTCATCGCGGAGAACCTCGCCGTGGTGCGATTCGAGGCACGAGGCTGCGCCAGCTCTTCCGTCACCGACAGGCAGCCCATCGTGTCGACCATGGCCGTGGACATCTGTGCCGCGTTCCGGGCCGCGGCCATGCGATGACGCGGTCTCGCTGGCGTCGCCGCCACCAGGCGCGAGCCCGCCGCTGTCGTTACATGAGGCGCGGCCACACGTTGGTGGGACGGACCGGCAAAGACCGTCCCACACCCGGTCCCGCCCCGCTTCACTCCCCACTCCCAGGCCGTTGACCAGCGGGAATGGAGAAGTCCGGCTGGAGTACTACTGGAGTACTAGGGGCCACCACCGGTCGTACCGCCGCCCGTGGACGAGCCACCACCGGTCGCGCCACCGCCCGTGGACGAGCCACCACCGGTCGTACCACCGCCCGTGGACGAGCCACCACCGGTCGTACCGCCACCCGTGGACGAGCCACCACCGGTCGCGCCGCCGCCCGTGGACGAGCCACCACCGGTCGTACCACCGCCCGTGGACGAGCCACCACCGGTCGTACCACCGCCCGTGGACGAGCCACCACATGTGGCGGAACATGGCGTTGTTGGCGTTGTCGGCGTTGTCGATGGCTCCGACGAACGCTGATGCCTCTCTCCCCCGGGATTATAGTTATACCCAGGCGAGGGTATCGCGGGTCCAATCTTCTCGCCCAGCAGTGTATTTATTCCGTCTGTATATCCGGCCCTCATGCCCTTCCACATTCCTTGGGCATATGAATACCCGGGGTCATTTCCCGAGATTGTAGGGGCATTGAAAGCACGGCCTAGCTGGCCGTTCTTGAAATCTGCTGCGGCTTGCTTTTCACCGATTCCCAAGCCGGCACTGTAGCCAGCGCCAAAGCTCCCCGGCTGGGGGGTCTCTTGCCCAATGTACTGATGCATTTCCGGTGCGGCCGAGACGGCGTTCGCCAGAGCCGTGCCACCGCCCCCCAGGACAGTGCTTACTGCCATCACGGCAGCTGCCGTGAGCCTGCCATTCCGCTTTCTTCCTCGGCGCCGAGCGCCTATACTGGCCATTTCAAATACCGTTCTCTTTGGCTTTTCCACCTCTTCTTGATTTTTCCACCTCTTCCTCACTCCCCTCTTGCCAGGCTACGCCATATCGACACCTGAAGACTGTCCCGCAACCGCTGGTCACAGGCGATATGCCGGAGGCGAACCATTGGCAGGATCCTGCGGCGCCACCACGTGCCACCGCTGGCCAGCCACCCTGGTCCCGCTCACCGGACAACCGGTCCGAGCGAGACAGGCGCACCGCCACGCGCTACGAACGGGCGAGGGCCAGTGGGAAACCCGGTGTAACTGGCTATCAGGTTGGGCGGCTCATGCGCCGGCGCTTTCGACACTGACAGCGCGGGCGCGGACCACGAACGGTCGGGAGGCAACGGTGATGGCAACGGAGACTGCGGCTATGGCGGTGATCGCGGTGCCCGGACCGAGGTGCTGGGCGATCCCGCCGGCGATCGCAGCGCCGATGCCCTGCCACGTCATCCGGCCTGCGGACTCAACGCCCTGGACCTGGCCGCGGACCGGATCGGGGGTCAGCGCGAGAAGCTGCTCCTGTAGGGGCAGGGTGGCGGCGAACCCGGCACCGGCAACGAACACCGCGGCTGTCACCACCGCCAGGGGCGGGTGGATCGCGAACAGCAGGTAAGGGGCAGCGAGCAGCAGCCGCAGGGCAAACGCGTAGCGGCGTCGCTGATCGGCGGTGAGCAGTCGCCCGACGGTCAGGTCCCCGAGGAGCATGCCTGCCGATCCGGCGGCCAGGAGGGCGCCGGCGTGATCCGGGTCGTAGGAGATGAACAGAGCCTCGCAGCCGACGATCAGGCCGTTGGGAACCCACAGGTTCAGCAGCAGCGCCCGCTGGCCGGACTGGGAGAAGAGCGCGATGTTCGTCGTCCAGGTCTGACGCAGTCCGGGGCGACGGGTCGGACGGATCGAGTGTTCCCGGACGGTCGTGGCCACCACGACCAATCCGAGTCCGGTCAGGACTGCGGCGACGATGACGATTCCTTGCGGGCTCAGGTACCGCAGCAGCATGGTGCCGATGGCATAGCCGGTGATCGCCATGCCACCCGAGGTGATGTTCATCAGCGAACGTGCCAGCGCGTAGGTAGAGGTCGGCACAACCTCGGCGAGCAACCCCATCCGCGTGCCGGTCCCCAGGGACTGGAAGAACCCCAGCACCAGCAGCAGAGCGAACCGGGCAGCCAACGGCAGCCCCGGGATCGCCTGCGCAGCAACACCCACCAGCGAGACGCACTGGAGCGCGACGATGGTCCGGCGGGGACGGCGCCCGTCCGCGACCGACATCAGCGTCAGCGCACCGAACACGGTCGCGAATGTGGCGCCGTACATGCTCACGGCCGTCAGGAACGGGGATCCGGTCTGGTGGTTGACCAGGGTGCCGAGCGCGAAGCCCGACAGGGTGCTCGCGGCGACCATCAGTGTGAAGCTGGCATACAAGCCGGCGAACTCGCCGTTGCGGAGCAGGGCGCGATAACTGGTGGTGGCAGGCGCGGTGGGCGCGGATGTGTCAGAAGGCATGAAAAAAGCCTCCGGGCGCACGCACTGGACGCGCCGAAGGCCAACGCGCTGATTCTAGCAGTTGGCCCGGACCGCCCGCCGGCATCACATCGGCCAGGTCGCGGCCGCTGTGGATGCGGGTACGCGGCGGCGGCATCACCGCGCAGGTCACCCGTGGCTGCCACTGGGGGTGAGCAGGCTGGTGAGCTCGGCGATGGCCTCAACGCGGACCTGAAGCGCACCCTGCTGCCCGCCTCGGGGCCCGCAACGCCAACCAACTCGACCACGAGGTCCGGCGCTTCCTCCAACGCCGCCAGAAGCAGCCCGGCATCGTCCGCGGCTACTTCCACGCCCCGCACGTCCGCTACGTCATCGACTGCCTGCCTGATCATCATCTCCTATCCCCGCTGGCCTGGGCCAGCTCGCCGCCGCCCGGCCTACCGAGCCCGGGGAACACCCGCAGCTGCTGGACCGCCTCACGACGGTGCCCGATCCGCGCCGGGCCAAGCGTTACGCGCGCATCTGGGCGGCTCGCGCTGATTCGGTGAAGCAGCCTTTGCGGCACGGGGGTTGACGTTCCGTCACGTGGCGCTTGAGCGGAGGTGCGTGTCCCGTGCCCGAGCGATCTGCCGGACGGTCTCTCCCCGAAGAGCAGGCCGTGGTGAGGTTTCTCGGATGTGGTCGCAACCTCGGGGGGTGTCGCACGTCTGGTGGGTTGAAGGCGCCCTTCAGCTGTTGTTCCAAACCATGTTTCCGTCACTTCCTCGGGAGGATCTCATGTCTTTGCACGCCAAGTTGAACTACCGTCCCCGCCTCCGGGTCCTGGGTGCCGTCACCGGTGTCGCGCTGCTGCTGGGCGGCGGCTTCGCCGCGCAGGCCGTCGCCGACTCCGGCGTGGAGCCGGCCCCCGCCGCGCCGAAGGTCACCACGACCGGGGACGCAGCCTCGCAGGCCGCGTCGAAGCCCGGCGTCTCGACGCCCGCCGGCACCCCGAAGGTCGTCGAGACGGGCAAGCCGGCTGGCGCGGGCAAGCCCGGCGCCGGGACCGCCCCGGCCGAGAATGCGCCCCGGGTGATCCAGCCGGGCAGCGGAGTCCAGAAGTAGCACCAGCACCACGGGGCGGGCCGGCCTTTCCGCAGGCCCGCCCGCCCCTCCCGGAACGGATCGAGGCCCATGCAGTACGCCATTCCCGCAGCGCCGCCCTGGTGGTCCCGTCTGCTCTCCCGCTTGCCCCGGACCGAGGGTGTGCCGGTACGGGGACATCATCTTCGGGCACTCGGCACGCCGTACGACGACGAGCCGCAGCCCACGCTGACCGAGCTGTACTGGGCACGGCGACTCGACATGGTGCGGCTCGCGCGCTTCCTGGTGGACGATCTGCACACCGCCGAGGACGTCGTCCAGGACGCCTTCGCCGCCGTCTGCCGCACGCACGGCACCTCGCTGGACGGGCTCCAGGACCCCGGGGCCTACCTGCACACCGCCGTGGTCAACGCGGCCCGCTCCGTACTGCGCAGACGTCGCACCGCCCGTGCCTACACCCCGCCCCACCAGGGTTACGGGCCGCCCGTCGACGAGGGGCTGCTGCTCGCCGAGGAGCACCGTGAAGTTCTCGACGCTATGGCGCAATTGACGCAGCGTCAGCGTGAGGTGCTGGTGCTGCGCTACTGGTCGGAGCTGACCGAGGCGCAGATCGCGCAGACGCTCGGGCTGTCGCGCGGCACGGTGAAGTCCACCGCGAGCCGCGCGCTGGATGTCCTGGAGAAGAAGCTGGGGGCGGGCCGATGAAGCCGAATGCCGAAGACCGCCGGATTGCGACCGAGGACCGGCTGCGCGCCGCGCTGGCCGCCCGCGCCGCGCTCGTCACGCACCGCGACCTGTGCCGCGACGTACCCCCGCAGGGACGCAGTTGGGGAGTGCGCCGGGTGCACAGGGTTGCCTTCGCCGCGCTCGGTGTGGCCGCTGCCGTGGTGGCCGTGTGCCTGCTGGTGCTGCTGCCGGGCAACCCGCCGGACCAGGCTCCGGCGCGGCCCGCCGGCACCCCTGGCATCAGTGAACCACCTCCGTCCACACCTACGCGCCAGGTCGGCCCGTCCGATGCGGACCCCCGTGTGACCGGCCAGCCATAGATCATGTCCGGATCGCGGCCGGTACGGCATACTCACCCGCCCGTCGGCGCCTTTGGTGCTGTACCTCGGACAACTCCCAGGGACCGCCCGCGACCTGCTGCTCCATGCTCCACGTGACGGGAGCGATGAACCTGAATATCGCTCTTCGTCTTCCGGAATATCAATGTCAGGAAGCGGGACTGAGCGATACCGACGGTCATCGGCGTGTGCACGGCCCTCCCGGTGCTGCTTTTCGTGCGGGCCAGGCCATGCCTGTCCGATCATCCGACTCGTTGGCTTGGTATGACTACGCGCGGGGATCCGACCGATCAGGAATGGGCACGGCTGGAGCCGCTCCTGCCGGTGAGCAACCGGCGTTGTGGCAGGTGGCGGGACCATCGGCAGGTGATCAACGGAGTCCTGCACCGGGTGCGGACCGGTGCGCAGTGGCGTGACCTGCCTGAGCGGTTCGGCCAGTGAAAGGCCGTGCAGAGGAGGCACTCGCAGTGGTCCGCCGACGGGACCTGGGAGCGGCTTCTCCAGCAGGTCCAGGCCGTCGCGGACGCCGGGGGCGGCATCGACCGGGACGTCTCGGTCGACTCCACGGTCATGCGTGCCCACCAGCACGCCGCCGGCGCCCGTAAGGCCCCCGCCACCGGCGTCCTCGAAGGGGGCGGTGATGACGTGGCGTCAGTTGTTCCAGAAGAAGGTGAGGTGGTTGGGGCTGGGAGTGGTGCAGGTGAGTGGTGCAGGTGGGTGGCGGAGGTGTCGACGGCGAGGCGGGCGGTAGTGCCGATGACAGCGTCGGCGGCGGGGAGGGTGATGCTGGTGGCGGCGGCGCGGGTGAAGACGGCGACCGCGTAGCGGGCGCCGTCCGGGTACTCGATGACGCCGACCTCATGGCGCAGGGTCGGCAGGGTGCCGGCCCGTCCCGTGCGCAGGTCGGCGGCGGTCGCCAGTAGGCGGGCGGAACACTCCAGCAGTTCCTCGGCTTCGGTCAGCAGCAGCCGACCCGCCGGGGTGAGGGCGACCCCGCGCGGGCCGCGGTCGAACAGGGTCACGCCGAGTTCGCGTTCCAGCCGCTGGATCCGCTGGGAGAGCGAGGGCTGGGCAATCCGCAGGCGTTCGGCGGCCCGGCCGAAGTGGCCTTCCTCGGCAACGGCGCGGAAGTAGCGGAGGTGCCGCAGCAGGTCCATGACGGGCAATCATAGGCATTTCGCTATCAGTCTCTTCACGATCACGGTCTTGGACTGGGCTCTTGACCGTCTGTTTAGCTGAGGGCGCCGGCCTGGCCACCGGGTCGGTCCACGCGGCTTCGGCCCCGGTTTCTGCACGACCATCGAGGAGATCGCTGATGACGCCCCTGCTACGGAAGTCCCGTACCGCGCTGCCGGCCGCTGCACTGCTCGCGGCCACGTTGCTGACCGGATGCGCGGTAACCGGCACCGGCGCACCCGCGGAATCCCGCACCGCCACCACTGCCACTGCCACTGCCACTGCCACTGCAGCCGACGCGTTCAGCCGGCTCGAACAACGCTTCGGCGCCCGACTGGGCGTATACGCGCTGGACACCGGCACCGGTCGCGAAGTGACCTACCGCGCGGACGAGCGATTCGCGTTCGCCTCCACCGTCAAGGCGCTCGCCGTCGGCGCCGTGCTGCGCCACGCCTCCGACGCGGAGCTGGACAAGGTGGTGACCTACCGTCAGGAGGACCTGCTGCAGTGGGCGCCGATCACCTCGCAGCACGTAGCCACCGGCATGCGGGTGCGCGACCTGGCCGCCGCCGCCATCGAGTACAGCGACAACACGGCGGCCAACCTCGTCGCGGCCGAGCTCGGTGGCCCCGCCGGCGTGCAACAGGCCCTGCGCGACCTCAGCGACCCGACCACCAACGTCAACCGGACCGAGCCGACCCTCAACGAGGCAACCCCGGGCGACCCCAGGGACACCAGCACGCCCCGCGTCCTCGCCACCGACCTGCGCCGCTTCGTCCTCGGCGACGCCCTTCCCGGCGACCGGCGACAGCTGCTCACCGACTGGCTGCTGGGCAACACGACCGGCGGCCCGTACATCCGGGCCGGCGTGCCCGCCGGCTGGAAGGTCGGCGACAAGACCGGCAACGCCGCTTACGGCACTCGCAACGACATCGCGATCGCCTGGCCGAACGGCGGCCGCGGTCCCGTCGTCATCGCCATCCTGACCGACCGCGGCAAGCCCAACGCCCCGTCGGACGACGCCCTGATCGCGCAGGCCACGAAGGCTGGCCTCGACGCCCTCGACTGATCCACCCAGCAGGCCGGAGACCAGTCCGGTCGTCGTTGCCGGACAACCACGCGTTGCGAGTCTCCCAGCCGTGCGGGCTCACATGTCGAGCTCCCCATTCGGCTGCGACAAAACACCAGGAGGATCACAACGACGCGTTCACCCCGCCACAGCGGCTTGGCCAGCCAGCTCTCCAGGCGTCCGCTTCGGCCGGCTCGCCGCCCTCGGACTCGCAGCCGGCGCCGGCACAGTCGGTCTCTCCTCGCCGGCCGCCGCAGCCGGAGCGGGACCCGCACGGCGAGCACGGCTCGACTACCTCAGCGTCACCGAGGTCTGTTTCGCGGTCGGCTGCTCGTCGCTGGGCACCTTCAGCACTCGCTTCACCGAACTGGTCGGCATGCCACCCAGC
>NZ_JARZAJ010000079.1 GCF_029892105.1 Kitasatospora sp. GP82
CCTGAAGGCAGGGATTACACTCCGCTACCGGGTGGCAGCAGGTTGTACTCACCGAGTTTGGCGCGACTTGCAGGCAACATGCAAGCCAAACTGAAAAGCAAGATGAAAAAACTTTGACGGATCACACTTGAGCGCAACCCCCAACGCAGGTGACACTTACGAGCAGTCAAGTCACCACAAGAAGGGGCCACATGGCGATCAAGGACGCGCTGCCGCCCCACAAGGCGCAGCGGATCGGGGCCGAGCTTCGCGCTATCCGCGAGGAGTCCGGCAAGTCCCTGGAGGAAGTCGCCAAGTCGGTAGGAAGGACCGGCCCATGGCTGAGCAAGGTCGAGCGGGCCAGGATTCCCGTCAGCCAGGAAGACGTGCTCAGGATGTTCGATTACCTGGAAGTCAAGGGCCGCACGCGCGACAGCCTGGAGTCCCTGACCACCGGAGAGCCCATCAAGCAGTGGTGGCGAGCCTACGACGACGTCCTGGTGCCGGGCTTCGCCCGCTACCTGCCCCTGGAAGCTGCGGCTTCAGGCGTGCGAGAGCTCTCCTCGCTCGTCTTCTCCGGCCTCACCCAGACCGAACGCAGCGCCAACGCGGTGATCGAGAACATCTGGCAGAAGCCCGGTGCCGACGATGTCGACGCCCTGATCGAGGTCCGGATGAGGCGCCAGCGACGCCTGACTGAGGACCCGAAACTGAAGCTCCATTCGGTCTTCGGTGAGGCTGCGCTCCACATCGACATCGGCGGAACCGAGGCGATGCGGGAGCAGATCGAGTACCTGCTGCAGCTCAGCGAGCTGGACAACGTCACGATCCAGGTCGTCCCGTTCAAGGCAGGGCGCCGTGGCGTCATCCAGGTACCGCTGATTCTGCCGGACTTCCCTGATCCCACCGATCCCCAACTCGCCTTCGTCGAGGACATGTCTGGCCTCACACAGTGCGAGTCGGCCCACGAGGTACGCCGAGCCGTGCGTGCCTTCAACCACACCCAGCAGGCCGCCCTGTCTCACGATGAGACAGTGGCGTTCCTCCAGAAATTCATGAAAGAGCACCTATGAGCAGCGACATCAGCAAGGAAGAGCTGTACGCCATCGACCTCACCGGCGTGGAGGGGGCGATCTCGGAGCTGTCGGGTAACGGCAGCACCTGCGTGATGATCACACCTATCGTAGTTAATGGCGCCCTGGTCGGCGTCCAGGTCCGCGACTCCAAGCTGGCCGACAGCGACCCGCGCGAAGTCCGCTTCAACATGGCTGAGTGGGACGCCTTCGGCGGAGGAATGAACGCACGGCAGGCCAACCTCTTCCCTCCGGCCCTCTGACGGGGCCTGCGGGTTTCTGAACCCACAGCAGCACAAAGACGGTCCGACGCACCCATAGAGCGCCGGACCGTCCTGCTGTTCTACCCCATCACTCTGACAGTCGGACAGGCTCCGATCAACACGGCTGACGGCCGGACACGTCCTAGACGGGCTGGACACGCCTGAGGGATGGCACCGAAGGCACCGGCGGGGCGCAGCCTTTGATGTCCCGCTATGGCAGCATCCGTGCCTGGGAGCCTCTGATCATCCCCTGGCTCTTCCAGACCGAGGACTACGCCGCGGCAGTGCTGGAGCGCAGCAAGTTCCTCTGGAAGGAGGACAACCCGCTGTCACTGGACGAAGCAGTTGAAAGTCGGGAGAGGCGCAAGCCGACAGTCGGTAGCCTTGAAACCGCCGAGTGACAGGTACAGCCAACACCCGCGCCCGCGCCGAGCAACAGGCCGCCGGCTGACGACCACACCGGGCCCTTCCTCCACAGGTGCCGAAACAGCCGACCGCAGGAGCGGGCCAAGGTGGAGCGCCCGCTGGCGACGCCGGTGGCCGAACGACCTTGACCAGCGACGAAGGACGGCCACGATCACGGCACCGAGGAAGGGGCCCCGCCACGGTCCCGCGTGGCAGTCACAGCTCCAGGAGTCGCTGACGCCACCAGATGCCGGCACCCCACGGACTGGGCAGCCAGGACGCCGGCCGGGGCACCGTCCGGCACTCGAAGTCGTCGTCGAGCCGGGACACGAGCCGTTCCAGATCGGTTCTCGCGCCGCGCGGAAGCCACCTCAGCACGTCTTCGAGAAGTTCACGTGCCACCAGCGGATCACAGCACGAACAGGCCGTATCCGGCACAGGCACATAGCGCCCCGGCTGTCCGAGATACCAGCGGCACTCGGCCAGCGCCGCCGCAACGGCACCAGCCCACAGCCGGTCCTCCTCCACCTTCCGCACAGCCACGCGCGTCAGCGCAGAGACACCGTCGATGCGACGGACCGGACCACTTCTTCTGGGCCGCCACCGCTCAGCGCGGAGCCCCTTGGGCCGCCTACGCGGCATTGCCCTTTCGGATCAACATGCCGCCATCCTGCCACGATTCAGAGCCAAGGTGGAGGCAGTTCTCACCGTCAGAACCTGGCCCCGGAACGGCCAGGTGGAGTCGGAACAGACCGACAGATTGAGTCAGCCGTCACCGACGAAGCCACTGAGTCGCCCGCGGCTTCGTCGCCCTCGTCGTCCAGGTCGACGGTGCTGAAGTCGATGCCCTCCGGCGGCTCGGGCGTCGAGTGTCTCCAGCAGGTCGGCGCGTGGTCACTGCTGACCGTCCTGTGGTTCTGGGTTCTCACAAGTGCGGGCGGCGCTCGACGAAACCGACGAGCAGCCCTGCCCGGTGTGTGACGGCAGCGGGGGCGACCACCAGATGGCTGCGAGCCGCCCACCGCGATGACCTGAGCACGAGATGGCAAGCGTCATGACCTGACGCCTGCGATCTGCCCGCTCGTTCCCGTCAGACCGCGCCCGTTCCTGCGGTGGATGGGGAGCAGCTCTGTACCGTGCAGAGGGACGGGTAGACCTGCTTGGCGATGGCGGTGGCGCCGTCCCGGTCGGGGGTGGCGGGGGATGCCTCGAAGATGATGATGACGGTGTCGCCGGCCAGGATCTGGACCATGACGTTGGCGTTGCCAGCCTTGTCGAGGGTGGGGTTGGCCAGGCCGCCGCTGTCGGCGATGCCGGGGATGGTGAAGGCGTTGGCGGCGTTGGTGGCTCGTTGGATGGTGCGTTCGGCGAGGAAGTAGCTTTGGGCGCCGACGGGTGTGGCGTATCTGACGAGCCGGACGTCGACGAGGGCGCCGTCGGGCTGTGCCCAGTTGCGGCGCGCGACGAACTGCAGGCCCCGGCGGGTCTCCTTGGGCCGGGCGACCTGCTGGGTGGCAGCGGGCATCATGCCGAGGTACTGGTCGGGTGTCAGGAGGCCGACTGGGCCTGTTGATCCGGCCCAGGGTCTGCTGTCGGGCGGGGCGGTGGGCAGTGCGGCGGTCAGCTCGTCCTGGGTCGGGTGCGGGGACTGCGCGGGCGGCTGGAGGGGGTTGGCGGATGCCGTCGCGGAGACGGAGGCCGTCGGGGAGGATGCCGAGGGGGCTGGGCGCGCCTGGATCCGTGTGCTTGCGTTGCTGCTGCAGCCGGTGGCGAGGAGTATGCACGCGGCGGCGGCTGCCACGGCGGGGGTGGTTCTGCCAGGCATGAGGGGGGCCTCCCGGAGGTGATCACTGTGCGGGAGAAGTGTGCCATCCGGCGGTGACGTCGCCGCTGCGCCGTCGACGGGCCGTCAGCGCCGTTTGGTGTTCTCCCGGTGGGTGCCGCGTTTGCGCAGTTGGCACTCGAACGGCCGGTAACTTCGGCGGTGTGTGATCTGGAGGCCTCGGATTGTCGGCTGCGGCCGCTATGTGTGTGCACAGAGCTGGTCCGCAACCCAGCCGGTCACCGATTCGCCTCCCACGCGGCGGGTGGTAGCGGCGAAGGTTCCCAGTGGATCCGTGAGCTGAACTTCTGTCTCCTTCCTTGGTTGCTGTGCTGCCGGCGGCTGCGCGTGGGCCCTGCCGAGAAATTGAGTGCACCGTCACGCCGACCGCAAGCAGCTCGCCCGGGATCTGGCCGCCCAGTTCGGTCTCGGCTACCACCAGGCCCTCACCGCTCTCACCGAGCACACTCCGCCCACCGGCGAGGAGATCGCCGCCGCCCAGAAGCAGACGGCCGGCTGGGACCCGCTGTTCTACTCAGCTACGACGACCAGCCTGATCCCCCCGGAGCTGGCGGACGGTGTGCTGACCAGCACCCGCCAGGGCACGTACGCCCTCGCGGTGCCTGACCCGGTGACCGCCGGTATCACACCGCTCGGCCCTGAAATGTAGAGCGTTTTGACTGCCGGCGCCCCGCGATTCTCAGGCGACTGCCAGGACCAGGCCGCTCTCGTAGTTGAGGCCGTCCTCAAGGTCTTCGTCGATGAACCGGAACCAGCTGGCGAGGACGATGACGTCCCTATCGTCGATGTTCTTCTCAGCCCACCGGGCGGCCCGGCCCAGAGCCTCAGACTCGGTGGCGCCATAGAACCGGAGAACGGGATTCATGAAGACAGCCGCCCGCTGGCCGTCTGCCAGGCTGGCCTGCTCCCGGAGGAAGTCCACAGTGGGGCTGTCGAGGGCGAGCACGCCGTCCTCATCGAAGTCGTCTGTCGTGATCGGTCGCATGCGGGTCACCGTACGGTGCAACCGAATCCGAGGAGGCCAATTGCGGTGAACCGGTGCCGAGTTGGGTCGCTGTGCGGTATCAGCGAAGGCCCTTCGGCATAGTCAGGCCCTTCGATGTCGACCCTTGAGGGGGGCGTTCACGGGCGGCGGCGTGATCAGTGCAGGCGGCACGGTATCGGGGGTGGCCAGTGCATCGAGGAACTGGCGTTCGGCCGCATAGTTGTCGGCCACTCCAACAGGGGTCCAGGCATACCGTCCCACTCGAGGAGGACCCGTGGGGCGTTCGGGTTGACGTGTGCGGCGCGCTGCGGCCCCGGGGCCAGCGGGACCGCGCGGCGTTCACCGACCGGGCGCAGGCGACGCTGACGGCGCTGCGCCCACCGGTCGAGGGGCTCATCGGTGTGGTTGTCCACGCGGCGGTCACCTCTGGGTGCGGGCGCGTGCCCGCGGGCACCACAAGGTGCGGTTGAAGGCGGCGGCCTGAGCTGTTCCGGTGGCGGGGCGCGGTCAGCTGGGGGCGTCCCGCTTCTTGTTCTTCTTGATCAGCGCCAGGAGAACGGTCGGATCCGTGGCGGTCTCGTCGCGGGTGAGGGCTGCCGCGGCGGCGGAGACCTCGTCGGCGACGACGCTGAGTTCACCGGCCTCGTCGTTCAGCAGCACCCAGTCGCCGGCATGGACTGCCTGGGTGCAGCGCTCGACGAGGTCGAGGAGCCGGGCGTAGCAGTGGGCGAGAGTTCGGGCGGCCGGGGTGAGCTGGGGTTTCTCGTCGTCCATGGGACGATCGTGCGGCGTGGTCGTGGCGGGCGCAGTCCGACCGGGGCCGGGTGGCGATCACGGCCAGGGTGGGTTCGGATGGTGGGGCCGGGGGATGCGCGGGTGGAGGTGGTGGCCGTGCCGAGCGCTATCGCCAAGAAGATGATCACGTTCAGCCTGGTGTCGATCCCGGTCAGCGTGTACGCGGCGACGTCCCAGCACCGGGTCCCGCTCCACATGGTCCATGAGGCAGATGGCGGCAGGGTTAGAAACAAACGCGTGTGCGAGCTCGACGGCCAGGAACTCAGCGAGGGCGAGATTGCCCGCGGAATCGAGCTGCCCGATGGCGGCACGCTGGTACTCACGCGGCAGGACCTGGAGCAGCTGCCAATGCCGGATACCCGCGAGATCCGAGTGCTCGGGTTCCTGGACGAGAGCCGCGTGGACCCGCTCCATTACGACAAGTCGTACTACCTGGGCGTCTCGCCAGGCGGCGAGCGGCCCTACGCACTCCTCGTGGCGGCTCTCGCCCAGTCAGGGCAGGTGGCGGTCGCTCGGACCGCGTTGAGGACGAGGGACAGCCTCGTGGTGCTTCGCGTCCGGGATGACACCATCGTCATGACGACCCTCTTGTGGCCTGATGAGGTCCGCAATACCGAGGGCATCGCACCGAAGCCGATCGAGCTGCGCCCTGAGGAGGTCGCGCTGGCCCGGCAGCTTATGGACACGATCAGCTCCGATTTCGACCCGGCGCAGGAGCAGGACGAGTACACGGTGGCGCTGAGGGAGGTCGTCGAGGCGAAGGCGGCTGGCTTGCCGGCCCCGCACGCGCCGGAGGCCCGGGTGCTGCCGCCGGTGGCTGGGGTGACGGATCTGATGGCGGTCTTGGAGGCGGCGGTCGTCAAGGCCCAGGAGGAGCATCCGAAGGCGGGGCCGGCCCGGGGCCGGAAGACGACGGCGAAGAAGGCCACGACCAGGACCCCGAAGGCCACTGGCAGCGGTGGCGGTCGCGGGCGGCGGGCGTCATGAGCGATGACGAGTGCCCGGAGGCCGCCACGATGCGGTGCACCGTCTGCCAGCACAGCTGCCCGTGGAATCCCAGTAGGGCTCGACCTTCCGCTATGCCCCTGCGTCGGCGTCCACGGCGGCGACGTAGGCGTACCCGGCCCACTCGGCAGACCGTCGCGCGCTACCTGGCGGTGGCCAGCTTGGCCGCCACCCCGCCCGAATACCTCATCCGCGCACTGTTCCACCAACGCCCCGGCTCCTGGCGCCATCTCCTGGTGAACAGCGCGGGCTACGAGCCACCTCCTCCGGGTGACGTGGCCGAGTCACTGCGCAAGGGCGCCACTGACGGGCCGGTCTGCCGGGGGGAGGCCGACACGCTCGCTGCGGCCGCCTCCCTGGTGAACACCTACGCCGGGACGTCGCACACCGCCACCGACCTGTTGAACCTGCACGCCGAGGCGTCGGCGACCTTCGCCGCGCGCTGGGGATACCAACCGTGGTGCTGTGCACCTGACCGCGAACCGGTCGAAGACGAAATCGGTGACATCAGAGCGCAGTGGGCCGCACTCGGCGGGTAAGTGTTGCGGCGTTACGGTCGAACCGCCGCAACACTTACCTATTGATCGCTTACGAGGTACCGCCCGACGACATCTCGACCGTCTCGTTTTGGCTGATCAGGGGCGTGTAGCCGGTCCCGGCGTCCGTAACATCGGCCGACACCGTGACGGCTTCGCGTACCCGCTCGGCCTTCCGAGCCCGGTAAGCGGCCTGCCTGCACGCGGAACAGCAGTACCGAGCATCCCGGCGGTGGCCGTGCTTGTGGGCGAAGCGGCGGCCGCAGGCCGGGCAGCGCACTACGTGCTCAGTCTCGATGCCCATGGTGAACCACAGGCCGATGGCGACCGCTTCGAGGTTGTGGCGCCGGCGCCGTCGTGCGGCTGCCTTGCACGCGGGTGAGCAGTACGTCGCGTCACTGCGGGCAGTCACGCGCAGCGGCCTCCAGCAGTACCCGCACCAGCGCGTTCGCCCGGCCATGCCTTCACGGTACGCCGCCCCAGGAGAGACGTGCCTTATGTCCCTGAAGCCGCTATCCGCCCTCTGGGATGCGCAGTCGGCGCCCCCACCTCAGATAACCAGAGAGCTCGCCGCAGGCGGCGTGAGACTGTTCGGCGGCGCCCGCACGTCCGGCGCTACCCCACGGGCGGCCCCAGGACTCGGGCTGCCGGCATCGCCCGCTTTGCAGGCATGGGCACCCCGCCTGAAATGGCAAGTTGCGTCCACCTGGGGGAAATTGGGCCATTCCACTTGAACTTTGATGGATGGTCCATCATAGTTAGGGTGTCGCCACCGAGGGAGGAACCTCCGATGAACACCGCCACCGCCGCAGCCCAGGCCGGAGTCACCATCGCCACCATCCGCACCTGGTGCCGCCGCGGCGTCATCACCGCCGCTAAGACCGCTGGCAAGTGGGCCATCGACGCAGCCTCCCCCGCCTACCGGATCAACCTCGGCAAGCTCCTCCGCAAGGCCCGCACCATCACCCTCACCCCGGAGCTGATCATCGCCCTCGGCGGACGCCGCTGGCAGAAGAACGGCATGGACCGCGTCTACCTCAACGACTGGGCCGCCTTCGCTGGTCTCGACGTCTCCTACTACGGCACCGGCAACGTCTCCGGCGCGACCCTCGGAGGCCGCGGGATCGCCAACGGCCGCGTTGCCAGCCTCATGGCGAAGATCGACAAGGTGTGGTTCGACGCCATCACCGGCCGCCTCTGCATCCGCCACTACGACGCCGACGTCCTTGACGTCCGCTACCTCGACGGCGAGCGCAACATCATCGACCTCCCCGCCCGCATCCGCGTCGGCATCAACGCCGCCGTCGCCGCTCTCTGACCCACCACCACACCCACCGACAGGAGCGCACCATGCCCACCATCACCGCCGCCGATCTCCGCCGCCTCCTCGACAGCGGTGCAGAGAACCCCGTCCTCTACATCGACCGTGACGTCGACGACGAGCCCGAGCTGAACGTCTGGGCCGCCGCCTACGTCGACAAGGACGACATCGTCATCACCCGCGACGCACTCATCGACTGGCTCGGCGACGACTGGACCGACAAGGAAATCGCCGAGTACCTGCCCGAGCTGCAGGACACCGTCGACGGGATCGAGCCCGAGCCGGGCCCGCACTTCACCGTCTGGCTCACCACCACCTCGGGCGAACTCGAAGGCGACGAGAGCGACGTCGCCGTCCTCGCCGACAAGGCAGACAGCTGGAAGCAGGGCAAGCCGGACTGGGCTTCGACCGGCGACCCGCTGTTCCACGCGCTCGCGGGCATCCACGCCCGCGACGGCGACGCGGAAGAGGCCCAGTCCCGCGCCGAGCAGATCCTCGCCGAGGCTGGCTGGCAGATCGCCGGCGACTGGAAGCCCGTCGACACCGGCTGCGTCGCCGTCGTGGAGCGCGTCGACGCAGCCGAGCAGTGGACCCTCGCCGAGGTCGCCGAGCGAATCCAGGCCTCCAGCACGAAGTACGCCGACGTGCTGCTTCGCCGCTGGGGTGTCAAGGCCACCGGCCGGCAGCCCGGACGTGGCGGCCAGAACCTCTACCCGGCCGTCGACGTCCTCTACGCCTACGCCACCCGCCCCGGGCAGGGCACCCGCACCGACCTCAAGGACGCCCAGTGAGGCCATCGGCCCTGCCGAAGCTCCGCGACCAGGTGCTGCGGCACCTCGACGACCCCGCCGCGCCGCTCCGGTCCCGGACCGGCGAGCACAACCAAGCAGCCCTGGACGCCGAAGCCTCCCGGCTGAGGGACGCCGATCTTTACTGGGTCGCACCCGACATGGCCGCCCTCGCCGTCTCGGCCGGAGTCCAGCTCGCCGCCGCCCGATGGGCAACCGCCGACCGGCCCACACCGTGCGGCCTGATCATGTTCGACGGCGGGATCGGCAGCGTCGACTACAACGGCGCACAGGTGCCAGTGGAGGCGATCACCTGGGGCCCGGCCGACGGCGGATGCAGCATCGGCCTGTGGCTCACCCGCGCTACGCTGGCCGACCGGATCTCCCGGTTCGCCACCCTTGTCGAGGACCAGGTGCCGCCGCTCATCCCGGTCGTCTCGCACATCCTGCCCGTCACTGTGGACCCGCTGCCGCTCGCCAGCCTTCCCGTCGACATACCGGTGCAGGTCGTGTCGGCGCTGGCTGCCGCATGGCTCCTCATGGAGCAGCCCAGCCTCGCCGAGCGGCGCCCCGAACGGCCGGACAAGGCCACCGCCCGCGCGTACGCCCGCGCCAGCAGGGCCGTTCCGGAGGTGAGCATCATCGACCTGCGCCGCGCCTACGTGCCGGACGCCCAGGAGGAGACCGGTGAGGATGCGGCGGGGCGCCGGTACCGGCACAGGTGGGTGGTCCAGGGGCATTGGCGGAACGCGTGGCGCCCCTCGGTCAAGGCGCATCGTCAGGTGTGGATTCCGGCTCACGTCAAGGGACCGTCCGGAGCCCCTTTCCTGAAAACCGAGAAAGTGAACGTGTGGAGACGTTAGGTTGGTGCATGAGCACTAGCGATGTGCGACTAGCCGAACATATCGACAACGCCCCAGATCTTGTCCAATGCCCTTGTTGCGCCGGATCTGGGATGGTCGATCTTCGGCCAATGGCGCGCCGAGCAGCAGAGCGCACCGTCGTGACCGAGACTGGGTGCTGGGAAATCAAAGGCGGCAAGGGTGCCTATCCCAAGCTAGTGGAACGCGCTCTCACCCTGGCCGTGCACCACTTGGGGTACCGACTGTGGCTTGGAATTCCTACGGCGGGGATGACTTTGCATAGCTGCGACAACGGGAGATGCTGGAACCCAGACCACCTCCGTGATGGTGACGCGCTGGAGAACAACAATGATCCCGCCAGCGCTACAGGATCTACGGTCGCGCCGGAGCGCGAAACCACTTTGCGAAGCTGACTGAAGATCAGGTCTCAGAGATACGCTCGGCACGTGAGGGTGATGTCCTGCGCGCTCGGGAAGCGAGAAGGCTTGCCGAGCGGTTCGGGGTCAGCGTTCAGACCGTCTATCGGGCAGCCCATGGGCAAACCCACCGCGAGGACACTCGCAAGAAGCCGCCAGCCCGCCTTCATTGGAGCAAGCGCGGCATTACGCCGCAGACGCCGGCGCCACAGCCCGGAACAGGATTCAAGCCCGGCGAGCGGCATGTCAACGCCAAGCTGTCGAACCAACAGGCAGCAGCCATCCGGGCCGACGCGCGATCGAGCCGCGAGATCGCAGCCGAATATGGCGTCGTCGCCAGCACCGTCAGGAAGATCAAACGAGGTGAGCGGCGACAGTGACCCCGAACGCTCCCTGCCGAAAGCAGTGGATCCCAGCCCATTTGAAGGGGCCTGATGGGGCTCCGCTACTGGCCACGGAGCGTGTCAACGTCTGGCGACGGTGAGACTGAGAGGCTGCCCGAAAGGGCGGCCTCTCACGCTTCTACGGCTGCCCTGCGGAGTGCCATGTCGGTCTGGTGGTGGCACTTCTCAGCGGCGGCCTGGGCCATCGTCGGGTGGGTGCGCACGGCCTGCGCCGCAGTCCGCTCGCCCTCGCGGAGCTCGGCGAGCCGGCCGTTCTGCTCGTCGGTCCAGGTCTGCCGTTCGATGATCTGCTCGGGGTCGGGGAACGCCGCCCGCCGCTCTGCCGTGACGGTGTCGGCGTAGGCGTACAGCTCGCCGCGGGCGCTGTCGAGGGCACGCTGCAGGTCGATGAGATCGGCGGGGATTGGGAGGGCTTCAGGCACCCGCAGAGTCTAGGGTCTCGGCGGCCTGCTCTTCGAGCACGCCCATGCCGGCGGCGATGAGCAGGGCGATCGGGGCGGCTTGTTTCGAGGCGGACGTGGCCGACGTCCTTGGTGCCGATCTGCCAGGTCACGTATGGCTCGCAGCCGGGGCGCAGCGCTTGGAGGAGCTGGGCGTCGACTGTTCCGGTGACGCCTCGGATCGTCGCGTCCGGCGTCACGACGTGGGCAGGGCTCGTTGACTCCAGCTGGGGTCACGCCGACAGCACCTGGAACCCGTACGACAGCGTCTGGGGCCTCACCCAGGCCATGTAGAGCCCCTCGGAGCAGCGCACCCGTCGACCGTCAGAGCCCGAGAATTCGACCGATCGCCACATCGTCGAGGCCGGTCAGTTTCCGTAGCCGGGACTTCGGGATCTTCTGCTTCCAGGCTTGACGGAGCAGCTCCTCCGGGGCCTGTCCAGGTATGCACGCCGCCAGTTCCTTAAGGATCCGCTGCGCTTCGGCGCGCTGGTCCGGATGCAGGCCCATCGCTCGCATCAAGGGCGCCCCCGGCGCGTGGACGGAGCGAAACCTCCGCCACGGCACAGACCAGGTGAAATCCGCCAACCGCAGATCCCTGAAAGGGATCCTTCGCACCGACGTGTCGTCGTAGCGGACCGACGCCGTCGGCTCTTCGTACTTCCCACGTAGCCGGGCCGGGCTCTGAACAGCCATACCGAGGACAGTAGTTACTGTCCGCAGCCAATGCGCATCCAATCATGGAATTGCGTATTCATTGCGCATCTCACGTACCCATTGCGCATCTACCTGTGGAACCTAGAAGTGACCCGGGCTGGGTCGGCTGCATGGATGAGCTGACGCAGGGCGCCGTAGTAGACCTCGTGGTCCACCACGATGGGCACGATTGCGGCGAGGTTGCCGGTGAGCATCGGGAACTCCTCGGGGTCGAGTGAGGCCAGTGCGGTGCGGGTGACGGCCTGCGCGGCTTTGGGGTCGCGGTGGTCCACGAAGCTCGCGCTGCCGAGGGTGAGCAGGTACATCCGCCGGTAGCAGGTGATCGCCTCCCCCGGGCTCATGCCGGCTGTGATTGAGTCGGCGAGCTGCGGTTCCACCAAGCGTTTCAGCAGCTGAGGGCCGAGCCACGGCCGGCCGCCGCGCAGGGCGACCAGGCCCGGATGGGCCGTCAGTAGCTCGTACAGCGCGGTGAAGCGGGTCTCGGTGGCCGTGGCCCAGTCGGAGCCAGGCTCGATGCCGGGCAGGCGGGCGGCGAGGTGGTCGGTCACCAGGTCGAGCAGTCCGGCCAGGTCGGTGCAGCGGCGCTGGAGCGAGGCGACGGAGATGTCCAGCGCCGCGGCCAGGGTGCGGAAGCTGAGAGTGCCGGGGCCCTGCTGATCCACGATCAACAGGGCTTGCTCCGCGATCCGTTCGGGAGTTGCGAGGTCCAGGGAAGTGGATTGCCTTGGCATGTGAGTCAGCGTACGGTACGGCGTATCGTCACGGTAGGCTCATGACTCCTTACGGAGGCGACATGCCACGCGCCACGGCGCTCGACCCGCTGTTCACCGCGGTGAACACCACGGCCTTCACCGACCGTCACCTGGCCAATCTCGCGGCCGGAACCCTCGCGGCTGTCCGCGTCCCCGACTTCCTCGACCGGCAGACCTGCCAGGCCGCGCTGGAGGCGCTGGACCGGCTGCCCACTGCCGACTACGACCCAGAGCGGGTGCCGACCCCAATCGTGCGGTTCGGCCCGGCACTCAACGACTACCGCGACCGGGACGGCGTGCTGAACGCCGGGCGGTACTGGCGCGACGCCGACTCCGCCCGCGCGGCCTGGCACCGGGCCGGGATGCGCCCAGACCCCATCGCGATCTCGCT
>NZ_JARZAJ010000080.1 GCF_029892105.1 Kitasatospora sp. GP82
GCCCGTGGCGTTGTCAATTCGGCCCCGTGGCTTTCCAGTTGGCGGCATCGTTAATCCGGCAGGACACCACTTCTACGGGAGGCACGATGGGATTGGAACGGCGTCGGGTTCTGTTCGGAGAGCCCGAGAGGATCACCGGGAATGCCGAGCAGGATGCGTTGGCGACGGCCCTGCGGGCCATCGAGGCCAGAGAGGGGGAGCGCCGGGGGTGGGACCAGCCTCCGCGCCTGTTCGCCCTGCATCTGGCGGACATCGACTCCGGGGCGATCGAGCTGCGGGTGGTCCCGCCCCGGCTGTGGGCGGTGCCCGGCCACCGGAACCCGGCGGACGCCCTGGCGGCCTTCGCCGCCCGCTTCCCCGAGCCGGAGGCGGTCGGCCACCTCGCCTTCGCCGACTCCCCGGGCGGCTTCGCCGGGCTCGCCCAGATGCACGAGGGCTGGGCCGCGCCGGACGACGCCGAGGAGTCTGCGGAGGAACGGGCCCGCCGCGCCGCCGGAGAGCGCACCTACAAGGACCGCCCCGACCGCCTGGAGGTGCGCCTGGTGATCGCCGTCGACATCAACGGGCACTCCTACCTGCTGAGGCGCATCCGGGGCGGTGAGGCGGAGATGGTGTCCACCGCCGCGACCGACGACCGCCACATCAGCCAGGCCCGGGGCCGGGTCCCCCACGCCCTCGGCCGCCTGGTCCACGCCGTCCGCACCGGCGTCCTCACCCTCGACTGACCCCGGTTCGCCGGCGCCTTGCCCGGCCCCGCCCCGGGGGCGGAGGATGGATGAAAAAGCCCAGGTCCGGGCACGTGAGCGCGCCCGGACCCGTGCCGCGCGCCGCCCTTGCTGCGGCACGCGAGAGGGCCCGCCACCACCGGTGGCGGGCCCTTCCTGCTGCCCGGGTCAGTCCCGGGTCTCTGTCAGGCGCCGAGGCCGATGTGGGAGACGTAGGTGTAGGCGCCCCAGTCGGAGTCGAGGTCGCTGATGATGTCGTCCCAGAGCTCTTCGAGCTTGTCGAGGTCGCCGGTGGTCATGGCGTCGACGGCGTCGTCCCAGACGTAGCGGACCTGGAGCGGGCGGATGCGCAGGTTGTCACGGCGGCGGGGTTCGTCGACGACGTTCTGATTGATCGGGTGGATCTCCACCTTGGTGCCCCGACCGGCGTTGTTGAGGTGCTGCTTGAACGCGCCGGGGTTGGCGAGCACGTTGCGGGCCCGCAGGTTCCAGTAGGCAGTATCGATGGCTTCGAGGTTGGCGGGGCGGGGACGGCGGGTGCCTTTGGCCCAGGCCCGGATGGTGGCCGGGGTGGCGGCGACCCCCGCGTCGGCGAGGGCCTGTGCGCCGCCCTTGGTGGTGGTGAGGTAGCGCATCCGGGCGGCCAGGCCACGGCGGCTGGTGGGCGGGGACTTGATGCCGCCCTCAACGATCATCCGCTCCAGGGCGTCTTCCAGGGCTTGGCCGAGGGCGACTTTCCCGTGCACGTTTCCGGAGTCGCGGCCCGCGCCGTACTTCCCGAAGTTCTTCCATCCGTCGGTCGACATTTAGGCGCTCCGCTTCCGGGAGAGGGGCAGGGTGTACTGGTCCTTGAGTTTCATCTGCGTGGTGAGGCGGCCCTCGGTGAAGACCGTCCGCCAGTCCGTGTCCGAGGTGACGTGGAGTTCGTCGGTGCCGCGCAGCCGGACAATGGTGAGCCCGGCGTTGTGGGCACGGTGGGCCTTGTACCAGAGGTTGGCGAATGCCTGGCTGCGGATGATGTGCATCCAGTCGGGGCGGCGGATTTCGCGGTTGTAGGTGGATTCGCCGATCGTGGACGCGAATTTGGCGTAGATGGCCTTGATGTACTTCTCGGTGATGGCGTCGTCGTCGGTGATGGCGTTCTCGCGGGCCTGGGTGAGGACCCGGCGGAACTTCTCCAACAGGCCCTCGGAGGCGCCGGAGGTCCAGCACTCGGTGATGTGCGGCGCCTCACACAGGCCGAGCTTGGCGCAGCGGATGAGCAGGCGGACGGTGGCGTCGTCCAGGAGGAGCGGGCCGCTCTCGTGGCGGTTGCCGATGGGGTCGGGCAGGTGGGGGTGGTCCCAGGCCGGGCGGGCGGGCAGGCGGTAGATGCCGGAGCGCTTGGGGTCGAAGCCGCCGTCGGGGCGGTGGACGAGGGCGCCGATCGGCAGGTGGGTCTTCAGGGCGCTGCAATAGGCGGCGTTGGTGTCGAGGACGTCAACGCTCACCTCGGCCGGGTCTCCCCTGCGGACGGCCTCCATGAGTGGGGCGTTCTCCCACTTGTGGCGGCCTTCCCAGACTTCGTCAGCGCCACTGCGGGTCTTCTTGCTGAGGAACTCCAGGCGCTCCGGGTAGACGGTGTGCTCGTAGGCGGCGCCGACGCGGGTGGCCTCGAACAGGGCCATGCCGTTCGGAATCGCCCGCTTCTCCAGCGCGGCGGCGGCGGCTTCGGTGTCGCCCCCGGCTTCGGCCAGGGCTTGCTCCACCGCCGAGGTGATCATGTCGAGGTAGTAGCCCAGGTCCCGCCCGGTGCTGGCGTACTCGGATCGGCTGGGGGTGGGGCGTTGCGGGCGGCTGCCGGTAGCCGGGGCGGCCGGGGCGGCCGGGGCGGCCGGGGCGGCCGGGGGCGTCTGGGGTTCGACCGGCGCCGTGCCGGTTGTCGCGGTGGCGCAGAACTGGCCGAGGTGGGCGGGGACGCCGCCGATGCGGTGGCGGACGGTCCGGCCGCAGCGCACGCACGGGGCGGGGGGCCCGAGGACGGGTACGCCGTCGGGGCCCCGGTCGAAGTCCGGTTCCGCTGCGGCCGGGGCCGGGGGCTGGACCGGCTCGGGCGCGGGTGTCGGCGGGGCGGGGGCGAAGGTCGCCGGGACGGCGGGGCGGGCCAGGGCCTGGGCGGCGCGGGTGGGGCCGGAGATCAGGTCGACCGGGGTCATGCCCCAGTGGGCGGCCAGGGCGTCGACGTCGTCCAGGGTCCAGGCCGCCGCGCCGGACTGACGTCTGGACACCTTGTCCTGGGTCAGTCCGATGCTGGAGGCGAGCTGGGCCTGGGTCTCCCCGGTGGCTTGGCGGAGCGCGGCCACGGTGAGCCGCAGCGTTTCCAACGTGCTGAGTGCCATGTCCCAAGGCTACCCCCATCGCATGGGAAAATCGCATGCCATACAAGAAAATTCCGAATGTGTCTGATTTTGAGCGTGCGAGAGCCCCCGCCGATCAGTCCGGCGGGGGCTCTCGTGTGGGTGCTAGCTCACGTCCTGGCAGGCCCGGCGGCCCTCGGTGCCGTCGAACCCGACGCACACCGCGCCGGGCTTCAGGTCCATCCACCCCCAGTCGGCGGTGATCTCGTCGCCGTCCCGGTGCCCGGTCACCGGGACGAACGGCTCGCCGCCGCCCTTGTACAGGTGGGCGGTCCGCTCATTGACGCCCTTCGGGGGGTTGGCCCAGACCGCGATCACGTGATCCTGGCGGGTGCCCCGTCCCACCAGGCGGATGCAGACCTGGGGGCCGGAGAGATGGTGAGTGCAGGCCGAACTCGTCCGGTGCGCCGGTGCCGCGTCAGCCGCCGGGACGGGGAGCAGCAGGGTGCCGGCTAAAGCGGCGGCGACCCCTGCGGACTGTGCGATGCGTCGTGTCATGCCTGATCAACGAGGCGGGGGCGTCTCGGTCGCGGTCGCGGCGCGCTCCACTCCGGGGCCGAGCGCCCGCCGCCCCGGCCGGTCGGCCGGTCGGAGCGGCACGGGCTCCGCGTCCACCAGGCGCTCGGCGGCAAGCAGCGCGCGGCGGCCGAGGAGCGGTCCGGCGTCGTCCGGTCCGGCGTCGTCCGAGGCTGGCTGGTGCAGGGGGCGCCGGGCGGCAGGCTGATCGGTCATCAGGACATGGTGCCAGCTGCCACCACCGGCGCGCAGCGCCCCAAGGCCCCCCGGGCGGCCGATCACGGCCAGGACCGACCCGGTGGGCCGATCCTGGCCGAAATGGCGTCAGACGCCCGCCTGAGCCGTTTCCGGGTGGCATTCCCGGCACTTCTGGCCGGACGGCATCCCCGTCACCGTGCGGAAGCGGGGGTTGAACTGCGCGGCGGGGTTCCCGTCGCCACACCGGCCGCACCACTCCGGCAGCCCGGGGCGCGCACTCAAACTGGCGGCCAGCACCGGGACCGTAGACCGCTCCACGTGCTTCTCCAGGTCGGTCCAGCCCTTCGGCGCCATCTCCCGCGCCCGGTCTGCCAGCCAGTCCACCGGCAGACCATCGGCCAGCAGCTTCGCTGCCTGCGCCGCCAACGCCGCCCGGGTGCCGTTCACCACCGGCCGACCCAGCGCCGCCGCGTACGCCGCCACCACCACCGCCGATCCCTCCGGCTGCTCCCGGTCGTCCCGCTGCTCCGGCACCAGACCCTCGGCGTTAGCCGGAGTGGTCTTGGTTGTGTCTGGCGCAGCCGAACTCTCTCTCTCGTTGGCGAGGCCCGCGCGCGCGTTCGGGTCAGCTGACAACGGCGAGAGAGAGAGGGTTTCTTTTGAGGCGAGAGTTACAGGAACTGATTGGGGGACTGAGAGTCCCCCCTGGGGGGACTGAGAGTCCCCCCTCCCCCGGGACTGAGAGTCCCCCCTCCCCCCATCCGCGAGGGGGGACTGAGAGTCCCCCCTCGCCTCGGGGCGCTTCTTGCCGAGGTCGCTGCGCCGAGCCTTCGGGGGCGGGGGCGCGATGTCCGGGCGGTTCGTCGGGGTGAGTGGGGGAAGCCCCCGCTGCTCCCGCTCCTCGTTGATGCGGGTGAGCCGTTCCACCCCGTACCAGGAGCACGGGATCAGTAGGTCGTAGACCTTGGGGCGGGTGCGCTCGGGGATGTAGCGAGCTGCGGACTGATCCCCCAGGGCGATCAACCCGCGCTCCTGCATCGCCTTGAGCTTGCGCTGAACCGTCTTCACGTCGCACAGTCCGGCCTTGGCCATCGTCCGCCTGGACGGGAAAGCGTTGCAGCCGTCGGAGTCCGACTTCTCCCCGAGGGCGACCAGGACCAGCCGCTCGGTCGTGTCCGCAGTCGGGCTGTCCTTCAGTGCCCACAGCATCGGCTCCAGGCTCACAGGTCACCGCCGACGGGCGTGCCGACCGCCACCGGCTGTGGCGTGCTGTGGGGGGTCTTGCGTACGCTCATCTTGAGCGCACCTCCTCAGAGAGTGCTTTGTTGCCGGGGCTGGCACCCCGGTGAACCTTCAGGCCCCGCTGATGCGGGGCCTGTTGCGTTGTGGATCAGACCGAGAGTACGGACTGCCTGCCGCCGACCACGGCGGCCAGCCTCACGGCGGGCAGCTGCCGGATGGCGTGCGTCGGACCCATCAGCAGATCCGGCGGGTGCATCCCGTAGTGCGCGGCCAGCTTCTCCAGGTCGGCGATCGCCCAGGCCGAGCGGCCCGACTGCTTGCGGGAGACCTGGGCCTGGCTGATGCGCAGTCCGGCGGCCAGCGCCTCCTGTGACTCCCCGGTGTGGTGCATGAGGGCTGCGACCGTGGTCCGCAGCATCGCCTCTACTGACGTGCTCAATTGCAGCTCCCGCAAGTGTTATGCACTGGGTGTATGACGCTAGGTCAGAGGGGGGTGTGGCGTCTGCCGACACGCCGAGGGTCAGTCCGCCTTCCTGGCGGGCCGCTTCGGGCGCACCTCGATGCCCGCGTTCTCCAGCCAGCCGTACAGGGTGCCGGGGCTGACCTGTGCCAGCTCGCGGGCGCGATTGCGTCCGGCCCCGGCCCGTACGGCGCGGACGGCCACGGGCTCCATCTCTGTCAGCAGCTCTGCGGCCTGCCTCAGCAGTGCGGCACGCCGCTCGCCGAGGTCCGCCAGCTCGCGCAGGGCGGCCACCTGCGCCTCCTCTGGGATCTCCATGGGGAGAGCATAACCAGAAACACGGACCGTTTAAAGGTTGTACGGACCGTGGTTTGTGTGCCACAGTGGAGCCACTCCGGAAACGGAGCGGCCCCGACCAGGTGATCTCACCCACCTGGCCAGGGCCTTGAGCACCCACCCCTGCACACACAGGAGGAGGCGATCCGTCATGGATCGTACCGAGCACGAGGCTGCCCAGGCGCAGCCGACCCCAGCCCAGGCGCCGGCCAACCCGCCCGCCCAGCCCCAGCAGCCGACCACGGCGCAGCTGCGGGACTATGCGGCCGACCTGTCCGGCCAGATCACCGAGCACCTGTCGGGCGGTGGCCAGTGAGCACCGCTGCCCGCACCGAGACCCTGAACCGGCTGCTGAACACGGCGCTGTCCCTCGCGGAGGCATCCCGGATCCGGCTGGAGCGCTGCGCCCCGGTCAACAGCCACCCCGACGTCCAGCGCCAGCACGCCGAGGCGCAGACCCGTCTCGCCGACACCTACATCGCCCTGGCCCGTGCGCTCGGCGAGCTGACGGGCTGACGGTCCCGCCCCCAAGGGGGCGGGCCTGCCCGCCCCCTCTCTTCCCCGGATTCACCCCCCTGAGAGGGCACTCATCGTGAAGTACCGCACCGAGCGCCGGAGTGTCGCGGCGCTGCACACCCGGGACGGGATCACCGCCCCGATCACCCGCACGGAGACCGTCCGGGTGCCGGTCCCGCCCCGCGACTGGGAGACCATCGGTCTCCGGGTGGCGGTGGGCGTGGTCATCGCCCTGACGCTGGTCTCGATCGTCTGGTCCACGGTCAGCATCGGGAACCTGCTGGCCGGTGGCACCGGCTACGCCGCTGGCAGCATCTTCGACGCGGCATGGATCGTCTGCATCACCTTGGAGTTGCTGGCCCGCTACGAGCCGGAGAAGCGGGTCCTGCCCCAGCGGCTGGGCTGGGTGCTGCTGGCCGTCACCATGGTGGCCATCGCCGGAGACGGCTGGGCCTCCCACGCCTGGGGCCAGGTCGCCGTGGGCCCGCTGGTCTCCCTGGTCGCGAAGATCCTGTGGCAGGCCGTCATGCACCACATCCACCGCGAGCTGTCCGACGACGACCTGGCATGGATGCACCACCAGCGCAGTGAGGCTCACCTGGGCCTGGCCCTGGCTGGCACCCGCCGCCAGGTGGCCCGGGTCCGGGCTCACGCCGCCGCCGAGCTGCTCGCGATGGAGCAGGCCGGGTACCCGGCCGAGGTGCTGACCGCCGAGGTGGTCGCTCCCCCGGTGGTGCCGACCCGCAGTCAGGCCACCCTGGACGATGCCTCGGACGGCATCCTCGCGGACTCCGTCTACGGCACCGAGGCGTCCGAGACGACGGTCTCCGCGATCGACGCCGCCCGCGCCGACGGCTGGACCGTGCGGGAGATCTACGCCGCCGCGATGGCCGCCCGCCCTGTCGGCGTCACCCGATCGGATGACGCCGGATATCTGCCCCGGATGGCATCCGGCCAGGTCAGTACGCCGTCCGCCGCCCCGCCCATCCGGCCCGGCTTCCAGTCCGAGCGGGTGCCCGAGCAGCCGCACCGGGCGGAGCAGACCACCAGCCTGTCCCTGGCCACCGCCGTACGGGTCCTGATGACCGGCGGGGTGACCGACCGGGACAAGCTCCAGGCGCTCCTCCCGCCCCTGGTGGGCAAGCCGTACTTGGAGGAGTCGCTGGACCGGGAGATCCGGAAGTGGCGCCCCCGGGCGGACGAGTGATCGGAAAACCGCCTCCGGGTGACACCCCGGACCGTCACAATCGGCACTCCGCCAGCACCGTTCGCACAGTGAGGACTGACACCGTGACACCCGACCCCACCACCAGCGCCGCCCCCGCCGTGGGCGATCAGGTGATCGTCGTCTGCGGAGACCGGTACATCGGCCAGACCGGGCGTGTCGTCTACGTGCAGTCGGACGGCTCGCTGCTGGTGGACGGCCTGCGCGGCGCGGTCATGGAGGCGCTGGTGGGCTGGCCCGCGCTCCGCCCCGACCAGCTGCGGCAGACCGCCCGCAGCGCTCAGTAGTTAGGCAGTACGGCCGGGCCCGGCCGGTGGCTAGACCGACCGGGCCCTACCTCCCGAACCATCACTAGGCAGCACGGAGGCACGGCAACATGACCAGCACTCAGACCACCACGCAACCGGCGCCCGAGGCGACCGACGAGTCCCGGCCGGTCTCCCACAACCCCCGGGTGGCGGTGCCCATCCCGCCGAGACCGGCGTACGCCCCCTCGGTCCCCGCCAGCGACGACGACTCCGTCTACGTCGACGCCGCCCCGGCCGCAGAACCCGACGTCACCCCCCGTCAGGCCACCGCACCGCAGCGCCCCCAGGCGCCCGGCATCCCGGCCGGACCCCTGATGCTCACCCTGGCCAACCTTGGCGGGATCGCCACCACCACTGCCCTGTACGCCGGGGGCATCCCCGGCGTCGCGGCCGTCGGCACGGTCGCCGGTGCGGCCGGGGCGCTGCGCACCGCCTACGCCTTCCGCCGCGTCAGCCGGGGCCGGGGCTACGGCGGCTACGGCTACGGCGGGCTGTTCGGCGGCCGGGGCCTGCGCGGCGGCCGGTTCGGCCGGTGGGGGGCCGGGCGCCACGGCGGCGCCATGATGTCGCCCTCGGTCGGCCTGTCCGGCGGCACCCGGGGCTCCGGCACACGCTACGCCGGATCCCCGGCGACCGGGGACAGCCGCGCCGACCGGGTGCGCTCCCCGTTCCTGGGCAAGCAGCACCGCCGGGCCGCCGCCGAGGCCGCCAGCACGATGCCGTCGGCCGCAGGCCGGGCCGCCGCCCCGGGCGTCGGGGGGCCGGTCTCCCTCGGCAAGGTCGGCCACCAGGGCGCCGGGGCCGGATCGGCCGGCGCAAGGGGCGGCGCCTCGCGGCAGGCCGGACAGGCGGGCGTGGAGCGGGGCGGAATCCGCGGTGCCCTCTCCCGCCTGTCCGGGCCCGGCAGCAAGGCCGGGCAGACCATCGCCGCCGCCCGGCGGCGCACCGCCCCGGTGGCCGACCGCGTCGGCCAGGCCGCCCGCGACGCGCAGACCGCCGTCCCCGGCCGGATCCGGCAGGCCGGGAGCGCCGCCGCCCGCGCCTGGAAGGACAGCGCGCGGACCCGCCGGAATCAGCGCCGCTGGTGGCGGGTCGCCCGCAAGGCCACCGTCAGCTTCGTGCTGGCAGCCGTAGCCGGGACCGTCGCCCAGGTGCTCCAGCCCTGGCGCTGGGGCGCCGGGTGGCGGGCCGGGGTCCGCGTGTGGAACTGGCGGGCCAACCGCAGCCGCGCCAAGGAAGACGTCCGGGACGCCAAGGCCACCGCCGCCGACGCCAAGGCCACCCGCAAGCCCCGCAAGGCCACCGTCACCGACCCCGGCCGCAGGTCGGCCCCGGCGGCACCCGCCGCCCCCGCCACAGGAGGAGACAGCATGTCCGCACCCCAGGTGTTCGCCCGCGCCGCCGAGGCCGTCGCCAGCGCGTACCAGCAGTACAGCCCGCCGCACATGCTGGCCGTCGCCGCCGAGTACGAGGGACTGCCCGCCGGGATCCGCTCCGCCGCCAAGGCGCTCGGGCAGCTCGCCCTGAACACCGCCGAGCGCTACCCCGCACACAAGGCCGTGGCCGAGGCCGTGACCGGCGTGGTCGCCTCGATGCTCACCGCCGCGCAGACCGCCGACGAGATCGCCCCGGCCTTCCGGCACCTGCACGCCGACGACATCGCCCGCCACACCGCCCCCCGCAACGGCTGGACCGGCGAGCAGATGTGGAACATCGGCGCGGGCACCGGCGGCAGCCAGACCTACGAATCGGTCTTCGCCCGCTCCGCCGCCGAGGTCGAGACCGCCTACGCGAAGTTCGACCCAGCCCGGATGCCCGAGGTCGGCGCCGAGTACGAGAGCCTCCCGGCCGGGATCGAGCACCTGGCCGCCGCCGTGCAGTCCCTCGCCGTGAACTCCGCCAGCAGCTACGCCGTGGACCCGCAGATCCCCGAGATGGTCGGTCTGGTCCACCACCGCCTGATGCAGGCTGTCAGCGAGGCGCAGAGCATCATGCCGCTCTTCCGCCGGGTCCACGCCAAGGACCTCGCCCGCCACGAGGCGCCGCGCAACGGGATCGCCGCCGAAGCCATGTGGAACGTCTGACCATCCGCCCACCCACGGGGCCCCGGCCTGCGCCGGGGCCCCACCCCAGAAGGGAGCACGTCATGAGCAAGCGTCAGAGCCCGATCGACTGGACGGGGGGCCACACCCCGGCGTGGGCGGCCATCAACGGCGCCGGGATCAGCGCGGTCACCGCGACCGCCGGATACCTGGCCCACGCTCCCCTGTGGATCGGCCCGGCCGAAGGCGCGGCCGGAGCCATCGCCGCCGCCGCCGTCGCCACCCGCCGCCGCTTCAGCCCCGGCCACCGCGTCTACCGGGCCGCTACCTGGCTGGTCGCGGGCGGCTGGACCAGCTGGGCCATGGAGACCGGCCCGTGGTCGTCCTGGTGGCCAGCCACCGCCCTGATCGCCGGGGCCACCCTGGCATGGGGCTGCTCCGCCGCCTACGAGGCGTGGGAGGAGGAGGCGCCCGCCCGCCGCGCCGCCGCAGAGGCCCAGGCCCAGCGAGAGAAGACCGGCGACGCGTGGGAGGAGCGCCTGGAGCGGGTCTGCCGCGTCGCCGGGTGCCACGTCATCGGGGTGGAGGAGTGGGAGACCGGCAAGGGCTACAGCATCGAAGTGGAACTCCCCGGCGGGACCACGGTCGACGCCATCGCCAGCCAGGCCATGGCGCTGCGCTCCGACCTGCGCCTGCCCCGGGGCTGCACGCTGGAGGTGGACCAGGGTGAGGACTACGGCGTGATCGTGATCCGCGTCAACACCGTGGACGGAATCGCACAACTCATCCCATTTCCGGAGGACTTGTCGCGAACCTCGATCAACAACCCGTTCTCCCTGGGCGAGTTCCGCGACGGGGAGAAGTCACTGGCCAGCCTGCGATTCCACTGCGGCTTGATCATCGGCCAGCCCGAAGGCGGCAAGACCAACCTGCTGAACGTCATCAACGCCTCCCTCGGGCGCTGCGACGACGTGCTGATCTGGCACATCGATACCACCGGCGCGGGCATCACCCTGCCCTGGCTGCGCTCCTGGGCCCGTGAAGGCACCGCATCCAAGCCGGTCGTCGACTGGTCCGCCAGCACCGTGGACGAGGCGCTTCTCATGCTCTGTGTCGCCGAAGAGATCATCGCGGTCCGCAAGCGCGACTACCAGGATCTGATGTACGCGGTGAACGACGACAAGGTGCCGGTGGACCACACCCGCCCCGAAATCATCATCATCGCCGACGAGGTCGCCCAGCTTCCCCAGCCGGTCCAGGACGGCATCAACGCCGTCATCAATACCGGCCGCGCCTCAGGCGTACGCGCCGTCAACTCCGCGCTCCGGGGCACCCGGGACATGGTATCGGCGTCCATGAAGGAAATGACGAGGCTCCGAATCGCCATGCGAGTCTCCGATGAAAGCGAATACCACCAGATCTTCAATGACCCGCGCGGGCTCAAAAAAGCCGACGCCGCCGTGCAGGGATCCGGCTTCTTCGAATACGACAACAGCGCCGTTCAGGCATTCAAGGCATACCGGCTGGAGCCGAAGGACATCGCCCGCATCTCACAGGTCGTCGCCGGATACCGGCCGGTGATGGACGAGATCAGCCTTGGAATTCCCTCCGCTGACGTCTACCGGACCCGCTGGGAGCGGACCCTCCCCCAGCTGTACAAGCCCGGAACACCGCTCTCCCCCGCCGCACAGGAAATCCTCGACCGCGCCCCGGCAGTCCCCACCCCGACCATCATTTCCACCGAATCCGCTGCGCCCGCCCCCGGAAAGGGAGACGGATTGGACGCCCTGCGGGCGATGCTTTTCCCCGTCTCCGGTGGGGACCCGCAGCCGCCGGCAGAACCGGCCGATGCGGCCCCGGCCCCGGCGCCGATGGCCGACCCCGCGATCGGCCGGGCCTTCGGCCAGGTGCTGGACGATGCCACGTGGCACCTGGCCCCGGAGACCGTGGACCTGCCCCAGCCGCCCGCCCTCGGCGTCGTCCCGCCGACCGACATCACCGACCCGGTCCAGCTCCGGACGCTGGAGTTGATCGACGCCAGCGGCCCGGACGGGCGCGGCGCCAGCGCCCTGGTCCGCGAGCTGACGGCCGAGGGCACCACCCGCGACCGGGGCACCGTGCAGCGCTGGCTCACCACCTGGGCGGCCTCGGGCCTGATCGTCCGCCAGAGCCGGGACGGCGGGCAGGTCGCCTACATCCGCCCCTGGCACGACCAGCCGCAGCGCCACTCTGCGTAACTGCCGGGTGTTGCACCACCCCTGAGGCACCAGGGGTGGTGCAACACCCGAAAACGGGGGGTCACGGCCCCCCGGGGGGTGCCAACCCCCCCTTCTCCCGGCGCTGTTGCCACAGGCCACAGGCCACACCCCGCAGCCCCACCAGTAACTCTCCGTAGAGGGAAGAGGAATCATGAACGGCTACAACTCCAGCGGCCTGAAGACCCCCGCCGAGATCACCGCCGCCGCCCAGGCCGCACTCGACGTCTGGCCCGGCGACGCGAACAGCATCGAGGCCGCCGCCGTCCTCGCCGAACTCCAGGCCGTCCACACCGGCAACGGCTTCTGGGACCGGGACCGGGCCATCCGCGCCCGGCAGTTGGCCAACTGGATGGCCGACTACTCCCAGTTCCAGGCCGAGGCCCGCACGTTCACCGCCGCCGTCATCCCCGCCGCGAGGATCGACGACGCCCCCATCGACCCGGCCCTGAGGGCCACCGGCCGCGTGATCGCCCCCAGCGAGATGGGCGTCATCCTTGACGATCTCCTGATTCAGCTCGGCATCGACACCACCACGTACGAGCGCATCACCCTCATGGAATTCGCCGAAAAGGTCGACTGGCCGACCTTCGCCACTGTCGTCAGCCTGATGAAGCGCGTCGCCAAAATGACCGACGCCACCGAAAACAGCGAGCGCGTCTAACCACGCCGCTTTGCTGACACCGACTCCCGGGGTTTGCCGGGGGTCGGTGTTTTGTCGTGGGGATGGGTTTTTCGCATGCCGCCGAGT
>NZ_JARZAJ010000081.1 GCF_029892105.1 Kitasatospora sp. GP82
GCGAGCCGATCGCCACCAAGCACTCCAAGCGCAAACGCAAGGGCGAGGACTTGGAGTTCGGCTACCCGCTGCTGCGGCTGCTCGTCCTCATTGAGAGGTTTTCATCTTGAAGTTGCAGGTTGCGGGGCTGGCGTGGGGCGGGGCTGGGGTGCTCGTGCCGGTCGGGGGCGTGATCGCTAGCAGGTGATCGTCTGTCATGTGGCCGGTTCGCGGGAATCGCGGTGGCGGCCGTGGCCGGCTCGTAGGTTCCGTGGGAGGTTCGGGGAGGGGTTGATCGTGGTGGATGTGCTGGTGTGGGTGATGCAGCGGCGGGTGGTCCTGTCCGAGCGTGCAGAGTGGCTGCGCAAGGAGCTCGCCGAGATCGATGCCGAAGTCGCCCGGCTGGAGGCCGCGGAGGTGGTGTTCGGGCAGTTCGCCGACGCCCAGCGGGCCGGGACGGCCGACGACCCGGCCATGGCCGAGGAGTTCGAGCGGGTAACGACGTCGCCGGGTGCAGGCGGGATGCTGCTGGTTCCGCACCGCGAGGACGGCATGGACGCGAGCGTGCTGCCTGCGGATTATCAGGCGATCATGAAGATCGTGGCCGCGGTGTCGGAGCCGGTTCCGGCCAAGGACGTCAGCGTCAAGCTCGGCCGGGGCACCACGCCGGGGCAGGTCGAGCCGGTCCGCGACAAGCTCAAGCGTCTGGCGGACCGGGGCTGGCTGCACCGCACCCCCGCTGGCCGCTTCACCGCCCGGCCGCTGCCTGCCGCATGATGGACCGCGGCCGGAATCCGGCGTAACACTGGGGCCCCCGACGGGAGTTGGGGATTCCATGCGAAAGAAGACCAGCCCCGCCGAGGGCCCTGACGGACTTGTCTACCAGTGCCGCCTGGAGCTGTCCACCGCGACCACGACCATGGTCGCCGACCTGATCCGCGGTCACCTGAAGAAGATCGGTTCGCGCTGGCGCAAGCTGCAGCCCGGCCGGATCGCCCTGATCGTGCTCGCGGTTCTGCGGCATGACCAGCGGCTCTCCGACATGGCGGGCGGCAATGACGTTTCCGCTTCGACGGTCCGCCGCTGGCTGCTGGAGGTGATCGAATTGCTCGCCGCGCGTGCCCCGCGCCTGGACCGCGCTCTGAAGAAAATCGCCCGCAAGGGTGGCGTCGTCGTCCTGCTCGATGGCACTCTCGTGCGCACCCGCCGCCGGACCGGGGACGAGAACCGGCCGAACTATTCCGGCAAGCACAAGGCCCACGGCCTGCTGTTCCTCGCCCTGACCGACGAGCGGGGCAACCTGGTCTGGATCTCGGCGGCCAAGCCGGGTCGCTCCAGCGAGATCACCACCGCCCGCCACAACAAGATCACGGCCCACCGGCGGGAGGCCGGACTCGGCGCGCTGGCGGATCTGGGCTTCGTTGGCCTGGACGACGACCCCGACGATCCGGTGATCGTCACCGGTCGCAAGGCGACGCGGGGCAAGCCGCTGACCACTGCGCAGAAGGAGGCGAACAAGCTGGTCAGCCGCGAGCGCGCGGCGAACGAGCATGGCTTCGCCGACCTGAAGAACTGGCGGATCCTCACCAAGGTCCGCATGAACGTCCGGCACGCGACCGCGCTCCTGCGGGCCCTGCTCGTGCTGACGAACGCAGAAGCAATGCCAGAAAGTTATGATTCGTGCTGCTTTGTCAAGCAGCCCTGCTGATCGGCGTGTTCGTGGCGGCGAGCGGCTTTGCGGGGGCGGCTGTCACTGGCTGGTCGGGGAGTCTGTAGGTTGCCGGCGCGGTCTTGATCAGCAGGTTCTTGCGTGCCCAAGCGCTGAGGTGGAGTGCGAGGGTACTCTGTTTGACGGTGTTCAGTGCGGCGGTGATCTCACTGGCGTGCCAGGCGCGGTGGGGATCGGTGGCCATGACCCCGAGGACGTCTTCACGGCGGACGGCGACCTTGGAGGGCCGTGGCGGTCCGTCCGGGATCTTGAAGGTGGCTGGTCCGGTCTTGATGAGGATCTGGCGCCTGGCCCAGCGGATCAGCTCGCCGGTCAGGTCGCTGCGGTCCAGCCTCAGCAGGGTGGCCAGTTCGATGGCGCGCCACTCGCGCTCCGGGGCGGTGCCCATCGCGGCGAGCACGTCCTCGAGCCTGCTGGTGTGCATCGGGGCTTCGGGTGGCAGCAGCGTCTCGGTCGTCACGGGCGGGTGCTCGCCGGTATCGGCAGCGGGCGGGACCTGTCGCAGGCCGGGATCTGGCCGGGCCGGCCGGGAGAAGCCGTAGCGGAGCCGGGGACGAAGGCCTCCCGCTGGGGAGCGTGGATGGTGATGTCGATGGCGGTGACCGGGGTGCTCACGGCGGGCCGGTCCTCGCCGGGCGGGCGACGTCCGTAGCGGGCGGAGACGCCCTTGACGGTGCGTGCGCTGATCCGCGCCCGCCGCGGTGGCAGCAGAGCACCGGCGACCGCCTCGGTGATCGGTCCTCCCAGCTCGCTCCCGTTGTCGGGCACGATGGCGGCGGCACGGGTGACGCTGTCGCGCGCCGCGGCCAGGGCCGCGGTGAAGCACGCCCGGTCCGGGTCGCACCCGGGCACGGAGTCGGTGGCGTCCAGCATCGCCATGCGCAGCAGCTGGTGGACCGTCAGCAGCGCCCACATCTCCTGGCGCAGGCCCTTCGGGTCGCCCGAGCGCAGGACGCGGCCCTTGAGCATGGTGTGGCGGATCGCCAGGAACGCCACCTCGATCTCCCACCGCTCGTGGTACAAGGCCAGCAGATCTTCGGCCGGGTGGCGGCGCACATCGGTCAGTGTGGTCACCAGCCGGTACTCGCCCTGATGGGTACTGCCGTCCGCGCAGGTGACGGTGACGGTCGCGGTGATGACGCGGACCGGGACCCCGGCGATGACCGATAGGAAGGAGCCGTCGGCCAGGATCCGCAGCACGGCCGGCGTGCGTGAGGAGCAGATCCGCAGCAGCAGCGCAGCCCTTGAGGCGTGCACGGCGCGGATGAAGGCATTCGCGTCGAAGCCGCGGTCGGCCAGCACCAGCATGTCCTCCCGCAGGTGGCCAACCAGCTGCAAGGCGGCCTCCACCTCACCGCGATACGGGCCGACGACCGCGCCGAGCAGGGCGCGCGTCCCGGTCTCCGCCAGGGCCATCACCGCCAGCAGCGGATAGGCGGCCACCCCGGCGGCGACCTTGTACCGGCCCAGCCAGGCCACGTTGTCGCTGGTCTCGGGGACTCGGGTGGACCGGCAGCCGTCGAACGCGACGGTGCGCAGCCCCCGGTAGGACACACCCGCGGTGCACGGGCGGCCCAGCGGACCTGCCACTACCTCGAACAACTCCCGTAGCGGGTCTGGCCCCAGACGCCGGCGAGCATCGGCCAGGCCGGCCTCGGTCACCGCCGCGACCAGGCGTCCTGCTTGCCGCAGTGCCCCGGTCAAGGTGTCCCACACCCGCTCGTAGGAGGCATCGGTGAACAGGGCCAACGCCAGCACGAAGTACACCGCTACGCGGGCGGGCACCGTGCGCGTCCGTCCCCGGCGGCCCGGCCGGTCCAGGACATCGTCGACGAGTTCGAAGGGGACGAAGCGGGTCAGAGCGCCAAGATGCCCCGGCGCGAACGCCCCGCAGGCTGTCGTGAGGGTCTGAATCAGCGTCATCGTGCCACACTGGTCCGGCAACGGGACCTCCGGTGTTGGTCTGTCTTGGTCGACGACTCAACTGCCGGAGGTCCCGTTCCGTTCTCCCGCCCGACACACCGACACGCCCGCTGGATGCTTGACAATCGACCAACTCGCACAACTTTCTGGCATTGCGCAGAAGTACAGCGCTGACGGACGATCACCTACCGGCGATCATGCGTCCGACCGGCACGAGCACCCCAGCCTCGACCCACGCCAGCCCCGCGACCTGCAACTTCAGGATGAAAACTTCTCAATGGGACTGGGCCACCCCGCCGGTCGGTGTCGATTGGCCGAGGGGGACGATTGCCCGAACGAACGTCCCCTACGCTCCGAGGTCTCACGTGATCGTCCGGCTCAAGCCGCTGCCCGGTTCCCTTGTCCAGCAACTCGCCGAGCTTGCACGGGCGAGCTGGGACCACCCCAGCGTCGATGACTTCCTCGCCGGACGGGGCTGGGACGAGTCGACGTGGAACGGCTACAACACCGCCAGCGGCCATCAGCTGATGCCAGGCGATCCCGACCGGATTGGCGCCGGCCAGTCGCGCTTCTACCTGCCGTTCTGCTTCTTCGATCCGAGCGACGACGCCGAGGCCGGCCCGCTCGGCGACGAGTTCGAGATGGACGGCTGGGTCAGCCTGGAAGGCGATCCCATGGCCTTCGGTCGCGCCTGGTCGGCGGCTTGCTCCACGGTTACCACCGAGCTCGGCGCGGCCGAGACCACGCTGAGCTGGTCCCTCGGCTCCCGGCCGTGGAACTTCGCGGGCTGGCGGGTCGGGGCCAGGGCCCTGATCGTGGCTCAAGGAGAGGAATTCGGCTCCTACGGCGAGCTGGACATGGCCGCAGTCTGGCTGGTCGACCTTGCCCCGGACGTGGCTTTCCCCGATGCGAGCGGCTTCTACAGCTGGATGCTGGGCGAAAACTGACCTGCGCGACACGCCCGAAGGCCAGATTCTCCCCGCTTTCGTCCACTACTTTCAGCAACCAGCATTGGCCTACCCGGTTCAAGTCTCCGCTGCGGGTAGTTCGGATAAGCTTGTGTCAGATGCTCACTCCTCCGACCAGATCCGGCCCAGCGGGCACGGCTGGTCGACATCCGTGACAGCCTCATCGCCCGCATCGCCGAAGCCGGGCGCGAAGGCTGGCTCGGCGAGATCGAGGGGTTGCGGGTCAGCCGCGCCGGAGCCGAGGAGAAAGCCGCCCAACTCGACCGACGCCCTACCAGCCGCAGTGTCGTCGATCTCGGCATGCCCGTTTCCAACGTCGTCGGCGGCCACCTCGCCAGTCAACACCTCTCCCGGAAGGGCTCCTCGTGACCACCGACGACGAATCGCTCCACCTGGGGCTGCGAGCGCACGCCTGCGGCCGACACAGCTCGACCGCGGCCGTCGAGCTCCTCATCGCCCACCGGCGCCGGCTCCACCCCGCTGACTTCCGCGACCGGTTCCTGTTCACCGGGACCGACTTCGACACCGGGGAGGTGACCACCTGCATCGACTCGCCCGCTGCGGTGATGGCCCTCGACCGGGGTCGTCTGCCCTGCCCCGGCAGCGAGGCCCGGATGCTGCGGGTCGCCGCCAGCATCGGCGAGGGCGTCCCCGTCGATCTTCGCGAGGTCCTGGCGGAACTCGACGCCGTCAACACCGCTCTGGTCGCGAGGGCCGTCGCCCGCGCGACCGGACACTGAGCGACAGGAAAACCCCAGGCCATGAGGACGAATCGCAAGTTCAGAGTGCCGTCGTTGACCCAGTACGTCGCTCATAGCGCGAACGTGCGAGGTGATAGGCATTGCGGAGCAGCTCGCGGGTTGCCGCACCCGTCCGCTGGCCCGGATTCACCACCGCGAGCCAGCCAACGGAGCCGTAGACGGGGTGTGCCATCACGGCATCGGTGACGCTTGGGTCGTCGTCGATGGCTGGTTCGCGCGGTGCGCGGCCGGTCCAGTCGATGAAGGCTTCCTTCCCGGCGGCGATATTGACGCGGAACGTATCCGGGCGGTCCAGGCGCGATCTTTCGTCGCCCGGGTAGTTCTTCGTCACGATCGTCGCGAACGGTTGGGTCGTTTTCGGTACAAAACCGTCAGGAGAGTAGAAGAAGAACGTATCCCCCCAACTGATCTCTGGTGAGCCGTCGTCGGGTCCCGGCCTGATGGCCAGGACTCCATCGAGGTCCTCCACGAAGTCAATGATCTCGTCGATGGTCATGTGCTCAAGCGTTTCATTGAGGTGCTTGTGGAGACTTCGATCCGGAAAACAGAGGAGCGGCGGGTGTCAACTCTCAAGTCGTCGGCCATGCGCACAGTCGATGTCGCCCGGCGTGCCGGATACTCCGTTCAGCAGGTGCGCAATCTTGAGCGCGACGGTGTGCTGCCGCCGGCGACGCGTACAGCTGCGGGCTACCGGATCTACGGAGAGATTCACCTGGATTCCGCACTGGCCTACCGAGCCCTCGCAGTCGGCACAGGTCCTGTTGAGGCCAAGCGGATCGTTCGTGCCGTACATCAGTGCCCGACCTCGGAGGTACTTGCCCTTCTCGACGCGGCACACGCCCGACTCGACCGAGAGCGTACGGACCTCAAGCTCGCCAAAGAGGCCGTCGAGGCGATCTCTGTCGAGCCGATCGAAGACGTACGCCCATCGGACTCGATGAGCGTCTCCGAACTCGCCGCCGCGCTCGGAGTACGCCCATCGACATTGCGGCACTGGGACGCCGAGGGGCTCGTTGTTCCTGACCGGGTCCCCCCGCGAGGAACGCGACGATACTCACCGGCCCAAGCTCGGGATGCCCGGATCGTCCACCAGCTACGCAGCGCCGGGCACCGTATCGACGCGCTCCGGGCCCTGATGCCGGGCCTGCGGCACGGGCACGGATCGGAAGACGTCCGAGCCGCACTGGCGGCCCGAGACGCGAGCATCGTGGCTCGCTCCCATGCCCTCCTCGACGCTACCGCCGCACTCAGTGCCGTCCTCGCGGTCGTGACCCAGACGTGAGGTCCCGTCAACAACGTCCGTCCCGCTACAGCTAGTTCAGAGAAGCCTGTGTCAGATGCCCCTACTTCTCGTTGACCCAGCCCGGATGCCAAGCCTCCAGGAGATCCACGTCAACCTCATCGACCGCCTCCAGGAGGCCAAGGACCAGGGCTGGCTCGGCGAGGTCGCCGCCATCGAGACCACCCTGGCCGCCGCCGCGCAAAAGCCGGAGGCCATGCGCGACCGTGCAGCGCAACCGTCCACCGTTCACCTCGGCATGCCCGACTTCCGCCGCGCTGCCGGACGAAGCAGTGCCGAGTCCGCGGGCCGAGCGCCGAAGGGCACCAGGACAGGCTCGGCGAGGTTGCTCCCATCGAAACCACGCGACCGGACCCGGCCCAACGGGCACGGCTCGTCGAGATCCGCGACAACCTCATCGCCCGGATCGCCGAAGCCGAGAGGGAAAGGGTGACGGGCGGCTCGCGCGGGATCGGGCGCGCGGTCGCCCTGCGGCTCGCCGCCGAGGGGGCGCTGGTCGCGGTCCACTACGGCGGCAACGACGCGGCCGCCGCGGAGACCGTGGCGCGGATCGCCGAGGCCGGCGGCCGGGTGTTCGCGGTGCAGGCCCGGTTCGGCGAGAGCGGCGCGGTGGACCGGCTGTTCGAGGGGCTCATCGCCGGGCTGGCGGACCACGGCGCGGACGGCCTGGACATCCTGGTCAACAACGCGGGCATCCACTCGGTCAGTTCGATCGGGCAGCTCACCGAGGAGGAGTTCGAACGGCTGCTGGCGGTCAACGTGCGCACGCCGATCTTCGTGATCCAGCGGGCGCTGCCGCTGCTGCGGGACGGCGGGCGGATCGTCAACATGGGCTCGGCGGCCACCCGGATCGCGGCCCCCGTCCAGATCGGCTACACCGTCACCAAGGCGGCGCTGGCGGCCCTCGGCCCGTCGCTCGCCAACGAGCTGGGCCGGCGCGGGATCACCGTGAACACGGTCAACCCCGGAGCGGTCCGGACCGACATGACCGCCGGCTACACCACCGTTCCCGAGGCAGTGGCCGGACTCGAGTCGATCACCGCGCTCGGACGGCTCGGCGAGCCGGAGGACGTCGCAGACGTGGTGGGCTTCCTGGCGGGACCGCAGGGCCGCTGGGTGACCGGCCAGACCATCGACGTCTCCGGCGGCACCTACCTCGGCCCGATCACGGCCGGGTGATCCGCCCGGGGCGCGTACCGGGGGCGTTGACGTCGGGCTGGCCCGGCCGACAACATCGGGAACAACTGGGCCCAGGGACACAGCGGAGAGGACACCAAGGCCATGGGCCTGGTGTACGGGATCTCCCACGACAGGGCGATCCTCGACCGGATGATCGGCTTCTGCGACGCCGTCCTCTCGGAGCGCAACGACCTGGCGCCCAGCCCGGTTGGGCACCACGTGCTCTGGACCGGCGGGATTGATCCCGCCTGGCCCAACGATGTCACGACCCAACCCGTCGGAACCGGTGGCGAGCAGGGCGACCCGGTGGGACACCTTGGCAACTGTGCCCGGCTCATCCTGCAGACGCCCGCCATCTGGCATACGCCCGTGACGATCGGCGACCCCCACGGGTACGGAGCCACCTACCTCGACCGGGCCAGGAAATTCGTCACGGAAGCCGACGCTGCGATCGACAGGCACATTCTGGCCCGGCTGCCGGACGTCTCGCAGGGGAACCGCCAGTACTTCGCGGCGGGTTCGCCCTACAAGGGCGGTCAGCCGGCGCCGTGGAACCAGCAGATGATGTTCGACTACGGCTTCGAGAACCTGGCGATCGCGCACCAGATCCTGGGTGACGATCCGCAGCGGGTCGCGCGGTACGACCTGCTGGTGCAGAGCAGCGTGTACTGGTTCTTCTCGCAGGCGCGTAAGTACACGGATCCCGCCGGCAAGACGGCGTACGACTGGGGATACGCCCCTTCACTGAAGGGGGAGGAGGACTCCGACCACGGTAGCCTGGACTGCGCGGGTCTGTACCGGGCGTACCTGACCGGCAGATACGGCATCTCCCCGGCCATGATGGCTCCGCTCGCGAACACCTTCGTGGATGTGATGATCAAGGGCCCGCGCCACTACGCGGGACGCGTCGACGGCACCGACGGCGCGGGAAACAGCGCGCCCACCACATACGTCCGCGGCGGTTGGCTCCTCCTGACCGAGTTCCGGCCCGACGCCTACCAGAGGATGATGAACGCCGACTTCCTCGGGGGGAATACGACGGCCATCGACCAGTTCTCGCGTGCCCTGATGGTGAAGAGCCGGCGGGGCGAGCAGCAAGGCGCAGCAGGTTGAGCGGCAGAAGTCCTTGGCGCCGCGTCCGGAGTCCGCTCTCGAAGTGTCGGGCCGGTGCTCACCCAGCCGGTGTGCAGTAGGAGTGAACTGACCGCGCCGGGATCGCGGGCCGCCACGGCGGTGGCGGCCACCGCGCCGGGGGGCGGCGGCCCCCGGCCGGCCGCTGCCGTCAGCGCCGGAACCTCCCGGTCAGGACGCTCCACCAGCTGCGTCGCCGTTGGGGGATGGTGGTTGTGGCGGGCGGGGCGGCGGTCGGCTGGGCCTGCGGGGTGGTGGGTGTTGTAGGTGTGGTGTCTGCGGTGGCCGCTACCTGCCTGTCGGGCTTCCTCGGTGGGGTGAAGTGCACCGGTAGCTCGACCAGGTGCCGGGATAGCCAGGCCGAGGTCCAGGTCAACTCGTTCTCAGGGATGGCGAGTTGGAGGTCCGGAAGGCGGGTCAGCAGGATGTCGATGCCGGTCTCGGCGATGGCCCGGCCGATGTCCTGGCCGGGGCATTCGTGCGGGCCGCCGCCGAAGGCCAGGTGGGAGCGGTTGCCGTAGAGCGGTTTCGTCAGGTCGGGACGGACGGCCGGGTCGACGTTGCCGGCTGCGAGGCCGAGCAGGAGCATGTCGCCGGCTTTGATCTGCTGGCCGCCGAGTTCGGTGTCGCCGGTGGCCCAGCGGCCCGCGACCAGGGACATCGGTGCGGAGTCCCAGAGGACCTGGTCCAGGGCGTCGGGCACGGTCATGTAGCCGCCGGACAGGTGGGCGCGGAACCGCCGGTCGGTGAGGACGAGTTTCAGGGTGTCGGCGATCAGGTTGACGGTCGTTTCGTTCGCGGCGAGCAGCACTACCCGCAAGTGCTCCAGCACCTCGTCGTCAGTGAGATCGGCGGAGTGCTGCATGAGCCATGACACGAGATCGGCGCCGGGTGCCACGTGTTTGCGTTCCATCATCCGGCGCAGTGTCGCGACGACGTAGTCGTTGCTCGCGATGGCGGTTGCGGTGCCCTTCATCAAGTCTCGGGCGGCGTCGACCAGTCGGGGCCCGTACTCCTCGGGCATCCCGACCACCTGCGTCATGACGAGCATCGGCAGGTGCTCGGCGAACTGGGCCACCAGGTCGGCCTGGCCGGTGGGTCCGAAGTCCTGGATCAGCTGGTCGGCGAAGCGGGTGACGTAGCGGCGGATCCCGCGCCGGTCGAAGCGGTTCAGGCTGTCGGTGACCGCTCCGCGCAGGCGCTTGTGCTCCTCGCCGTCGGCGAACACACACAGCGGTTGCCAGGCGATCACCGGCATCAGCGGGGAGTCCGGGGTGACCAGGCCTTCCTGGAACGCCGTCCAGCGGCGGGAGTCGCGGGAGAACCGGGAGGGTGTGCGCATGGCGGTGAGGTTCGCGGAGTGGCCGAGGATCAGCCAGGCGGGGAGGTCACCGTGGAGCAGCACGGGTGCTACGTCGCCGTGCTCGGCGCGCAGTTTCTCGTACAGGCCCGCCGGGTCGGCCTCGGCCTGCGGCCCGTAGAGCCGCCGGAGGCCGTCGGCGGCGAGTCCGTGGGCGGGGCAGCCGGGCGGAGGGGCGAGGGAGTCGTCGTCGGGGAACGGGGTGGTCACGGTATCTCCGGGGTCAGTGCGAGGCGGTCGTCGTGAGTGGTCGGTGTGAAGGAGCCGTTGTGAAGGGGTGGTCGGCCGGGCGGTGGGCGGTGTGTCGGCCGGTGTGTCGGCCGGCGGTGGAGTGGTCACCGCCCGGGTGGGGCCGAGAGGTTGTACAGGTGGCGCATCAGGGCCATCAGGACGTCGCGGCTGGATTCCCGGGTCCGGGCGTCGCACTGGACGATCGGCACCTCGTCGGGGAGGTCCAGGGCGGCCCGCAGTTCGTCCAGCGGGTACGACGGTGACTCGGGGAAGGTGTTGGCCGCGACGACGAAGGGCACGCCGCGGTCCTCCAGCCGTCCGATCACGTCGAAGCTGACTTCGAGCCGGCGGGTGTCGACCAGCACGACCGCACCGAGGGCTCCCTCGAACAAGCCGTTCCAGAGGAACCAGAACCGCTCCTGGCCGGGGGTGCCGAACACGTACAGCACCAGTTCGTCGCCGATGCTGATCCGGCCGAAGTCCATGGCCACGGTGGTAGCGGTCTTGAGCTCGACCCCGGCGGTGTCGTCGATGCCCGCCCCGGCCTGGGTCATCGTCTCTTCGGTGGTCAGCGGGCGGATCTCGCTCACGGAGCCGACGAGGGTCGTCTTGCCGACGCCGAAGCCGCCGACGATCACGATCTTGACCGCCGTGGTGGCCGAGGCCGGGAGCAGGTCCGCGCTCTGCGGCCCCAGCACCGTCTCAGAGTCTCTGAAGTCCATGCATCACCGCCTCAAGAAGGGCACGGTCGGGAAGGATCGCCTTCGGGACGGGGGCGCGGGCCTCGATCCGTTCCTCGGCGAGGAGGTCCGCGAGCAGGACGGTGACCACGCTCATCGGCAGCCGCAGGTAGGCGGAGATCTCGGCGACCGACAGCGGCGAGCCACAGATCCGCAGGATCGCCGCGTGCTCGGGCTGCATCGTGGGTGTCGGCTCTGCGCGGGAGACGACCAGGGTGACCAGGTCGAACGTGGTCCGCTCGGCCAGGGCGCGGCGGCCGCGCGTGATCACGTAGAGACGTTCGGGGTTGCCTTCGTCCCAGTCCTGGTCGGCTGCGCTCATGCGACCTCGCCGTTGCGCGGCGGGGTGCTGAGGTGTTCACCGATCCGGGCGACCAGGTCCCGCATCCGTTGGCCCATCAGTCCGGCGTCGACCCCTTCGTCGGCGAGCACCGCGAGGTAGGCCCGGGCGCCGGCTGCCATCAGGTAGAAGAAGCCGCCGCCCATCTCGATCACGACCAGCCGCATCCTCCCGTCGCCGTGCGGGAACTCGTGTCCCACTGCGCCGGCCAGGCTCTGCAGGCCCGCGCAGGCCGCGGCGAGGCGGTCGGCGGTGTCGGTGTCGGTGCCGTGCTGGGCCATGCGCAGGCCGTCGGCGGAGAGCACGACGACGTGGCGGGTGTGCGGGACGCTGTCCGCCAGCTCCTTGAGCATCCAGTCCATGTTGGCCCGCTGCTGAATCACTGCTCGCCCTTTTCTGCCGACTCTTCACTGGTGTGGCCGGCCGCACCAGTGGACGGCGCGTGGCCGTTCACCCCTTCGTGGAACGCGGCCAGCCACATGCCGGGCTGTACCGGTGCCTGGGCCGGCCCGGGGATCGTGGAGGTCTCGGGAACGCCCGTCCGGGAGGGCGCGGCGTGGCGGCGGCGGCGGCGCTGCGGCAGCCCGTTCGGGGTCCGCTCGTTCACCACCGGAATCTCGCTGTCGGCCGGGGCCGGCCCCGCAGCGGCCCCCGGGGAGGACCCGTAGGACGACCCCGAGGAGGAAGCGGGTACGGTCCTCGAACCCCACGGCCGTGGTCGGCCCGCCGCCCGGGTGGCGACAGCCGGACGGGGACCGGAGGCCACGCCGATGCCGTGGGCCCGGCCGCTGGCGGGCGCCGTGGTGATCAGTGTCTGCGG
>NZ_JARZAJ010000082.1 GCF_029892105.1 Kitasatospora sp. GP82
AGGCCGAGGAAGATGCAGAGGACCAGCCCCTGCACGGCGTGTTGGTAGCGCTCTATCAGCAAGCTCTGCCGACCAGCACCACCAGTTCCGCCTAGATGATCGATTCCAAGGGGTTCAGTGGTCGTACGCCGTCAAGGCGCGCATGACTGGCTGGCCGGTGTGGTCGTTGTGCCAGATCGCGGCGGTGAGTGCGAGGATGCGTTGCAGGACGCGGACGGCCACCCCGCCAGGGGTCCGGCAGCGGTGCCGCTCGAGGTCGAGTTGTCCCTTGAATGTCTCGTTGATCGACTCGATGACTTGCCGCAGTGGCTTGAACAGCTGCGATCCTGCCCGCTGTGCCGGTCCGGTCCGTCTGATCACCACGATTCTCGACCCGGAACAGGCCCCGGCCGAGGAGTTGGCCGCGCTCTACCACGAGCGGTGGGAGGTGGAAGGGGTCCTGGACGAGATCAAGGTCCACCAGCGCGGCCCGGACGTGGTCCTGCGCTCGCGGCACCCCGATGGTGTCGAGCAGGAGGTCTACGGCTTCCTGCTCGTCCACCACGCAGTCCGCCAGGTGATGCACACGGCCGCGACACAGACCGGAATCGACCCCGACCGGCTGTCCTTCACCCGTTCCCTACGCGTCGTGCGCCGCCAGGTCCCCGCCCAGGCGGCCTTTTCCCCCTGAGCGCCTCGCCGCCGCCTGGAACCGGGCCCTCATCGAGATCACCAGCCGCCTCCTGCCTGTCCGCCGACTGCGGGCCTTCCCACGCGTCGTCAAGCGCAAGATGTCCAACTGGGCTCTCAAACGGGCCTCTCACCGCTCCTGGCCTCAACCCGCCACTCCGCTGGCCGAAGCGATCACCATCACCGCAGCCTCAAAGACCGCCCCGGCCAAACGGAATCCCAAGCCCGAAACCCAAAGTCAGCGGCATTGCATCTAGGTGGCCAGCTGCTTCCACCACCAGGCCGCGGCCGGGACGGGCAGCGGATCGGTGCTCGGGTCGGTCGGGGTGTCCCGCCAGGTGATGTTCCAACTCGCCCCGGGGACGGGGACGATGTGCCGGTTGCGCGGGCTGGCGTAGCGCGGCGCCGCGTTCATCCACTGGATGCTGCCGACGATGTAGTGGCCCAGGGCTTCGAGATAGCGCAGAAGCTCCGGGCCCGCGCTCCGGGCGATCTGCTCACGCAGCCGCAGGAAGAGCACCATCGTCCGGTCGCGCACCGCCACCGCCGCCCGCAGGGCCTCCTGTGGCGAGCAACGGTGGTGCTGGGCCAGGACGTTGACGATGTTCTGCTCCAGCGTCTGCTGGCTGTCCTCCTTGGCGTACGAGAACAGGTCGTTGTCGTAGCTCACCACGGACCCCGCCACGTCGGTGAGGGCCTGCACGGAGTCGGAGTACAGCTCGTCGCCGGGGACCTCGATGCCCTGGGCGATCAGGCTCCAGGCGAGCGAGAACCGCGTGCCGTTGACCGACGGCCGTATGGCGACGTAGTCGGACAGCGTGGGCATGATGCCGCGCTCGGTGTTGCCGGCCTGCCACGCGGCCCCGAACAGCCAGTCGCGCAAGCCCTCGGTGACCAGCCGGAACTGCACCGGAGTGGTGGCCGCCCGGGTCCGGCCGACGAGGTCTTCGAACGCGGCGGTGAGCGGCCCGGCGCCGAGCAGCGCGGCGCCCGGGGTCTCCAGGCAGCGGGCCACCCGGGCGTTGAAGTCGACGATGCCGGCCGTGGTGGTGGCGGCCGATCCCGTGTCGTGCACGTTGTCGTCGAGCGCGAACGCCCAGTGGTTCCAGAGGATGAAGAGCAGCAGCTTCTCCTCGTCCCCGTGCGGAATGATGCGGCAGCTGAAGTCCGTGCTGTGCGTTGCGAGGCCCCAGGCCCGGTCGACCGCGTTCTCGTAGAGGCCGAACTCGTCCACCCAGGCGATGGCCCGCGCCTCCAGCCGGGCGGCGCCCGGATGGACGGCCGGTTCGATCGGGCAGTAGAAGGGCGGCAGCTGCCAGCCGATCGCGGGCGCGCGAGTCGTCGTCACGGGTGGCGTCGTCACCGTGGTCGTCCCTGTCATCTCAGCTTGCCCGGAGGCGGAAGAGCAGGATGCGGGTCTCGATCGAGTGGTCCCGCCAGACGCGGAAGAACTTCCCGTGCGTGAGCGCCGACTCCGTCAGCCGCTCCCGGGCGATCGGGGAGGCGCCCCCGTGCTCCAGCCGGTCCAGTTCCAGCGTCGTCCACGCCATGCTCTGCACCCAGAACTCGGCCACGCGGTCGGTGATGTCCTCGTCCTGCTCCAGGACGAAACCCGCGTCCCGGGCGGCGGAGATGTACTCGGTGAGCGTGCCGAGCCGCGTCTTGTAGTAGCCGTCGATGAACTCGATCCACTCCGGCCGGCGCAGGAAGTGATCCTGAACCCCGAACCAGCCGCCCGGCTTGAGCGCGTGTGCCATGACCTGGAACAGGCGGCCGCGGTCCATGTACCCCGAACTCTCGAACGCCACGGCCGCGTCGTAGCGGTGCAGGTCGCTCAGGTGGTGGATGTCGCCCAGCACCGGCGTCACCCGGTCCGCCACCCCGGCCTTCCGGGCGAGGTCTCCGATGATCGGCACATGGTCGGCGGCGATCGTCAGCGCGGTCACCGAGGTGTGGTGCTCCTGCGCGAAGTAGAGGGAGGTACCGCCGAGCCCGCACCCCGCGTCGAGCAGATGCGCCGGCGGATGGGCCGGTACGCCCCACAGTTCGGCCGCGTGCCCGACCATCGCCTCCTGAGCATCGACCAGCCGCCGGCGTATGACCTCCTGCGCGACCGTCGTGTTCGGGGCGTCCCCGGCGGCGAACAGGCCGACGTGGAAATGGACTCGTGGGCCGGGGCCGTACTTGTGGAGGATGTCGCCCGTCTTCTTCGAGTAGTACAGCGGCACCTGCTGTTCATCGAAGCCCGTCTTGTCCACGGCGGCGGGTCTTACTGCGAGGTGGTTGTCCACCGGTCCCCTCTCGGTACCTGTGCGCGGAATGCAGCGATCCGTCCCTGCCCACTCATGATCACTTCAATCACAAAAGTGGCCTGAACCTGACATCATCGGAGCAAAATTGGCTTGATCTCTACCAAGGTTGACGCCCTGACGGCGTGTCGCTCCCACGTCGAAGGGCCCCTCGCTGCTGCGAGAGGCCCTCTATGACTGTACACCGCCAATGAGTTGGAAACCCGTTCGCCGCGTCCTGGACGGGAATGCAAGTCCGTTGCCCGGCAGAGATCGTGGTCCTGGATCAGTTCCCGGCCGCGGTGCGTGACGCGGTCAGTGGTTCCGTCCGGTGGGTGAGACCGTGGCGCTCTGCCAGCACGCCGGCCTGGAACCGGCTGTCGGCGCCAAGATGTCGGTACAGCTCGGAGATGTGCCGACGGCAGGTGCGCAGGGACAGTCCGAGCCGGCGGGCAATGACCTCGTCCTTCAGTCCGTCGGCCAGTAGGCGCAGCATGGTGCTCCTGGTCTCGTCCGATACCGTGCGCGCGGCGGCAGGTCCACTCCGGAACGGGGTGGACCGGCTCCAGAGCACCTCGAAGGCATCGGCCAGGTAGCCGACGACGGAGGGCTGGCGGACCATGACCACGCCCTCGGGGTGCTCCTGATCGGGAAGGAAGGCGACTTCCTGGTCGATGACGAGCATCAGGCCGCAGAGTTCGCCGGTGGTCCGAATCTCGGAGCCGGTGGTGCTCGCCTCGTGGGCCTGGTTCTGCGTGTGCCGGTGGAAGCGTGCGGGGTGCTGGTAGACGATCCGTGTCCGTGCCTGGCGGCCGATCGGTGACAGTTCGCGCAGGAGTACGTCGGCCAGCGCCGAGGCCGAGTGGCCGCCACCGGGCCGGCAGATGGACAGCTCTTTTCGGGAGCGGTGCATGTGCTCGCAGACCACCGCACGCGCCGTGTGGAGGTCGGGAAGGATCTCCAGGATCTCGGTGGGGTTGTGCTGCGCCTGTGCCGGGAGGACCGAGTGCACTGCCGTCCGGGTCTTCTCCATCCGCTGTCTGCGTGCCAGCAACTCGGCCTCGCCCTGGTCGAGTTCGGCCTGGACCCGGGCCAGCACGGCTGATGCTGCCTGCGGCCCGGCGGCCACCAGGGACCCGCCGAACGCGGGGCGCAGTAGGTCCCACCTCCGAAGGATGCTGATCGAGTCGCGGCACGAGACGGTGCTCAGCCCGGTTTCCACGCTTGCCCGGAGGAGGTCGGTGTCGTCGAAGCACTCTTGTCGTCTGGCCCAGCGGTAGAAGGAAATGGCGTTGGTGTCGATCTCGGGGGCGGGGATGCCGTTGGCCGTTGTGTCCATTGAGAGCTCTTTGCTCGGTTCGAGGCGGTGGGTGCGGCGCGGTAAGGGGAGACGGCCGCCCGTACTCTGCTCAGATCCGGGCTTCGGTCTGCCGGCCGGCGGGGTGGGTCTTGTGGTGATGGCACGCGTCGAGCGGGAGCTTCTGGCCGCCCGGGAGATCCCGCGGCTCTACCCCGTCCCGCCGGACCTCGGCGCGCACGCGGCCGCCGCGCTGCACCGGGCGGCTGCGCGGGGTGAGAGCGGTAGTGACCAGCAGCCGGCACACCCGCACACTGGAATGCGCCTTGGTCGCGACCGGAAAGCGTCAGTGGGCTTCCAGAGTGTCGATCTGGGCCTCGACGTCGGCGACGGTGGCGTCGGTGCGGTATCCGACCTGGTGGTTGACCCGGATCATGTGGGCATTGTCTGCGGCGGTGTTCGTAGCCACCCAGTCGATCTCAGGCCGTTCGGCCGTCAGCCATTGCATCTGCCGGGCTTTGATGAATCGCCCGAGGCCATGGCCGCGGAAGGCGGGGAGTACCGCCGTCTCCTGCTGGTAGCCGACCGTCGGCCGGGCCGAGCTGATCACCATTTCCGTCAGCCCCGCCACCGTGCCGGTTCGCTCGTGGACGGCGACGACGATCCGTTGCTCTTCGCCCCGCTCCCGCAGGTCGGCCTCGTGCTGGCGGACCCGGTCCACCGTCCAGTCCGGGAACCGGAGGCTCGACTCCCCCGTCGGTGCGTCCATGATGGCGGTACGGGCCCGCGCGTACCCGGCCACCAGGCCTTGCGGAGCCGCGCCGGTCCACTGCTCGGTCCGGAATCCCGCCGGTGCCGTGACCCGCCACAGATCCGGATCAACGTCCGGGACGGTGAGGCTCTGCAGGACGAACTCCTGCACCTTGCCGAACCCCAGGGAACTCGCCCACTTCTCGCCGTCACCACCGACCTTCAGCCCTTGCCCGGTCACCACGACCCGCCCGACGGTCCGCGCGTCGGGAAGCGTCGCCCGCAACAGTGCAGTGCCGATGCCCCGTCGGCGATCTCCAAGGGCGACCCGCACACTGGTGATGGTGAGTTGGAGATTCTCCCGGTCCGGGAGCGTCAGGGTCACCATCCCGACAATGCGCCCGTGTGCCCGGGCCACCCAGAACCGCTGTGTACCCAGCAGCGAAGTCGGCATGCGCAGTTGCTCCGCGAAGGCCGCGCACGAAGGCACCGGCCGGCCGGGGAAGTCCGCACTGAATGCCGCCGTCGACACCTCGTAGCACTCGGAGATCTCACGCTCGGTCGCACGGGCCGGAAAAAATGACGCGATGTCCATATGCACGACTGAATCAGCTTTCCTCGCCACCGTATGGTCAGGTCGATGTCCAGCGCATCGGGATCGTCGAGGTAGTCGAAGTCCATCCCGGCCACCGCCCGGTCCAGTGCTGCGCCGAGCACTGCGCGCAGCCGCTCGGTGTACTCCTCGACCGACCCGGTGACCTCCACCAGGAAGCGGCTGAAGCCGGGAGTCGGCGCGTCTGCCGCCGCGGGCGGGGTGTCGACCCGATCGCGTTCGGCGATGAACTGCGCGTCCTCTTCGTCCAGGCCGGCGTCCATGTAGTCGATGGGTGCGTGCATTCCCTCTGCTGTGCCTTCCTTGCTGCCTGGCCGGATCGGCCCTGGCCGGGGTGCGGACCGCTGGTGCCGCGCCGGTGCCGTTCGCCCGGTTCTGGACCGGATGAACGGCACCGGCGTTTCACGGCGGGACGGTGCCTCAGCTCGTGGCGATGGCCGGGTCGCTCGTGCTGGCCCGGCCCGTCTCGACGTGGCCCGCCAGGCGCCGGAGGAAGGCGCTGTCCTCGTCGGACGTCACCGACAGGTCGTACCAGCCGTGGGACCGCTCGGTGTGTGCGGTGTGGACGGCGCGCGCGTTGGGCCGGAGCCGGTAGCTGGTGGGGTGCTCATGGCCGTAGGCGTTCGTGACGGTGAGCCGGATCGGCGTGGTGCCCTCGTTGGTGAGGACCAGCCGGACCTGTCCGCTGTTCCCGTCGTGGCGTGCGCTCACCTCGGGGCCCGCGCCGGCGAGGGAGCCCTTGAACTGCCGCTGGAAGCCGTTCGGCCCGTGCACCGAGAAGTCGTAGGAGCCCTGGCTGTCCGCTGCGGCGCTCCAGGAGCCGGACAGTTCCCGCCCGGCCTCGACGGTGTAGGTCCAAGGTCCGTCCGGGTTGGTCGCGGACGTCACGTACAGGTTCGCGCCTGCCCTGCCGAGGTTGGCGAAGTCGATCCGCAACCGGCCGTCGGCGGCACTGGTGCAGCCGTCGGCCGCGAGGTCGTACGGCAGTGGCCGGGCCGGGCGCAGCCCGGGCTCCTGCCGCGGCAGCGCCGGGTTCGCCGGAAGCGTCGGCACGTAGTCGGGGTGCCGGTTGTGGTCCGGCGGGAGGTAGCCGCTGGTGCTCGGCAGCGCCGGCGCCTTGGCGTCGGTCCGCGCGAAGTCGAACGCGGTGGTCAGGTCACCGCAGACGGCGCGGCGCCAGGGCGAGATGTTCGGCTCGTGGGCCCCGAAACGGCGTTCGATGAACTGGATGATCGAGGTGTGGTCGAACGTCTGGGAGCAGACCCAGCCGCCCTTGCTCCAGGGCGATACGACGAGCATCGGGACCCGCTGCCCCAGGCCGTAGGGGCCGGCGACGCTCTGGTCGGAACCCGAGGGGGTGAAGAGCTCCCCGGTGACGTCCACGGTGGACTGCCCCTGTGCCGGCGAGGCCGGCGGGTACGGCGGCACCACGTGGTCGAAGAAGCCGTCGTTCTCGTCGTAGGTGATCAGCAGTGCGGTCCTGCTCCACACCTCGGGGTTGGCCGTCAGTGCGTCCAGCACCTGGGAGATGTACCAGGCTCCGTAGTTGGCCGGCCAGTTCGGGTGCTCGCTGAAGGCTTCGGGCGCCACGATCCAGGAGACCTGCGGGAGTTTGCCGGCCTGCACGTCGGACTTGAGGATGTCGAAGTAGCCGTCGCCGGCCTTGGCGTTGGTGCCCGTGCGCGCCTTGTCGTAGAGCGGGTCGCCCGGGGCGGCGTTGCGGTACTGGTTGAAGTACAGCAACGAGTTGTCGCCGTAGTTGCCGATGTAGGCGTCGCTGGTCCAGCCCCAGGAGCCGCCCGCATTGAGGCCCTCGCCCGCGTCCTGGTAGATCTTCCACGAGATCCCGGCCTTCTCCAGCCGCTCGGGGTAGGTCGTCCAGGAGTAGCCTGCCTCGGCGTTGGTGATGACCGGGCCGCCACCGCTGCCGTCGTTGCCGACGCAGCCGGTCCACATGTAGTAGCGATTGGGGTCCGTGGGACCGAGCAGCGAGGCGTGGTAGGAGTCGCAGATCGTGAACGCGTCGGCCAGCGCGTAGTGGAACGGTATGTCCTCCCGGGTGAGGTGGGCCATGGTCGTGGCGGTCTTGGCCGGCACCCACTGGTCGTACTTGCCCTGGTTCCACGCCTTGTGGCCGCTGTTCCAGTCGTGGTCGAGGTCCTGGAGGAACTGCAGGCCGAGGTTGTCCGCCTCGGGACGGAACGGCAGAACGTCCTTGGTGCCGTCGGACTGGTACCAGACCGGCTTGCCGTTGGGAAGGACCACGGGCCGCGGATCACCGAAGCCGCGGACGCCGCGCAGTGTGCCGAAGTAGTGGTCGAACGCGCGGTTCTCCTGCATCAGGACGACGATGTGTTCCACGTCCCGCAGAGTGCCGGTACGCCGGCTCGCCGGAATCTCCGCTGCACGGGCGATGCTGGTCGAAAGAGTGGACAAGGCGGCTGTACCGCCGGCCAGTTGAATGAATCGTCGGCGGTTGATGGCAGTCATGAAAGACCCCTCCTGGGTCGGTCGTCCTGGGCGGAGCCGATACGCGGACTTCCCGCCATGTAGGGGGAAAGCCGCTGATCAGCCCCCCGTCAACTTAGACGGCCACGGACATTTCCGTCAGCAGGGACGGGACATGACGGCCGCTCAGGCGGACCCGGGTGCGGGCCTGCTGCTGCTCGTTGTCGGCTACGGCGCGGTGTCGGTCGGTGTGGTGGCCGGCAACATCATCAAGTCCGGTTTCACCCAGCGTTACTGTCCCACCGGAATGCTCGGCCGGGTCAGCGCGACCTCCGCGTTCCTGAACTACGGCACCATGCCGCTGGGAGCGCTGCTCGGCGGCACACTCGGTTCATCGCTCGGCGTCCGCCCGGCCCTCTGGATACTCACCGCCGGTGTCCCCGCAGCCGCTCTCTTCCTGTGTTTCTCGCCGATCCGGCGCTACCGCGACCTGCCGACCGAGCCGCTACGGGCGGGCCAACAAGCGGTGGTTGCACCGGCTCTGTCGTAGCATCAAGGACCTCAAGGGTAGGGAGCTCTCCTCGATCGCAGAGGAATCGGCGGAGGGCCGGCCGTGTGGCTGTTCGCGCAGACGGACGATCTGACGCTCAAGCCCGGGCGTTGTGCCGGTCAGGTCTCGCGCTGCGGCCGGTACTCCTCCTCCGGCACGCCGGAGGTCCAGGCGACGCCGGCCCGGGCTGTCGTGGTCCGTCGGCGGACGGCACTCACTGGACGCCGTGGAACGACACGTCCGCCTGATCGACCGTGTCCAGGAACAGACCGGTGGCTCCACGAGACATGATCTGCTCGCCATCGGCGCGCGCAGCGCGGAGTTCCTCGGCTGGCTGTACCAGGACCTCGGCGACGCTTACCGGGCAACCACCCCGGGCCCCTTGCCGAGCCGATGAGAGAAGCTCTGACGATGGATGCACTGATCACGGATGCCACTTCTGCCGACGAACGCCGCCGAGGACCCAAGGTGGCCGTCCTGCCAGTCGGCAGCTTCGGGCAGCCGTCGCTCGGAACCGCCGCCAAGGGCAAGACCATCCTGGACAGCCTGTCCCGCAGTGCAGCCGCTCACCTCGCTGTTCTTGCGGGGCTCAGGTAGCTACCAGACAGTTCGAGCCCTTCCAAACCATCTGGGAAGGGCTCCCTGCACACCACCGCAGCCCCGACGCCCCGGCCGCCCGCTGGTGGACCCCGTTCGGTCGACGTGCAGACCGTCGGCTCTGAGCAGCACGGATGAATTATCGGGGTGCATGGGCTCAATCCGGTATGCGCGGCGATCGATCGGGTACCGGTGTCCCGTCCATCGCCAGCCGCCTGATCCTGTATTCAGAGCCCAGACCCGGAGATCCGTATGCCCCCCGGCTCCAGCGCACGGAACTGTCCATTCGACTACGCCGAGGCCCTCGAGTTCGATCCGACGCTCAGGCAGCTCCTGAACGACGAACCCGTCGCCCGAATCCGGCTGCCCTATGGTGAAGGGGAGGCGTGGCTCGTCACCGGTTACGACGATGTGCGGACGGTGACCACCGATCGGCGTTTCAGCCGCAGCGCCGTCATCGGCCGGGACTTCCCGCGGATGACGCCCGAGCCGATCGTCCAGGCCGAGGCGATCAACGTGATGGACCCGCCGGCCAGCAGCCGGCTGCGCAGCCTGGTGTCCAAGGGCTTCGCGCCGGACCACATCGAGCGTATGCGGCTCCGCACCCGGCATGTCGTGAACGAGCTGTTGGACCGGATGGCTGAGCACGGATCCCCCGGCGACCTCATGGAGCACCTGGCCGGGCCACTGCCCCTGACCACGATCTGTGAGGTCCTGGAGATCCCCGAGGCCGACCGCTCGCGGTTGCGCGCCCACGCACGGGCGATGATGGACGTCGGTATCGACAACCGAGCCGAAGCGGTACGGGCCAAGGCGGACCTCCGTGCGTACTTCGCGACGCTGACGGCGCAGCGACGCGCGAATCCCGGCGAGGACCTGATCAGTGCGCTGGCGACGGCCCGCGACGGTGACGAGATCCTCAACGAGCAGGAGCTGACCGTCATGGCCATGGTCCTGCTGATCACCGGCCAGGACACGACGACCTACGAGATCGGGAACATCGCCTACGCCCTGCTCACCCGGCCCGACGTGCTCGCTCTGCTGCGCGAACGCCCGGAGATGCTCCCGCGGGTCATCAACGAGCTGCTCCGCTTCATCCCGTTCCGCAAGGGTGTCGGTATCCCGAGGGTGGCCATCGAGGACGTGGAGCTGAGCGGGGTGACGATCCGGGCGGGCGACATTGTGCACGTCTCCTACCTGACCGCCAACCGGGACGGCCGCAAGTTCGACCGACCCGACGAGCTGGATCTGGAACGCACCGGCCCGTCCCACATGACCTTCGGCTGGGGCGCGCACCACTGTCTCGGCGCCCCGCTCGCCGAGGCCGAAATCGAAGTCGCGATCGGCACGCTGCTGGAGCGCTTTCCCCGGCTCGCCCTGGCAAAGCCCGCCGAGGAAGTGGAGTGGAACACGACGTCGATCTGGCGCTATCCGCTGGCGTTGCCCGCGGCCTGGTGACGGCCGCGTGAAACCAAGGCCCGCTGCCACTGGGCGCAGCGGGCCTTGCCATGCCGGTGCACCGGCCGTCCGTGGGGCGTGGGGATCGAGGTGCGGCTGTGACCCGTCTGCCGTAGATTGTTTGGCGCTGGCCAAATCCACCTCGCGAATGGTCTGTCCGCCCGCACAGCGAGAACCCAATCCTCAATGGTCGGCCCGTCTGCACCCGTCCCAGGGAATACGCCTCCGTGCGCCTGCGTCCGCAGCGGCTGCCGCCGACCGGTGAATCCCCGGGCCGGCCAAGGCCGTACCGGGACCACCGTCCGCTAGGAGGAGATCCCATGGCAGTTCTGTGCAAACCGGCAATCGCGGTCCCCGACCACGTCATAACCAACGAGGAAACCCTCGAACTGGCACGGAGACTGCACGGTGGCCATCCGCAACTGGAACTGGCCCTGCGTCTGATCGAGCACACCGGGGTGCAGAAGAGACATCTGATCCAACCCATCGACGTCGTGCTGAAGCACCCGGGGCTGGAGGCCCGCAGCATCGTCTACGAGGCGGAGTCCAAGGCGCGTGTGCCGGACGTGGTGCGCCGGGCACTCGACCAGGCACAACTGGAGCCGCAGCAGATCGACTTGATCATTTATGTGTCCTGCACCGGCTTCATGATGCCGTCGCTGACGGCCTGGCTCATCAACAGGATGGGATTCCGGTCGGAGACGCGGCAGATGCCGATCGCTCAACTCGGTTGCGCGGCAGGCGGCGCGGCCGTGAACCGGGCCCACGACTTCTGTATGGCGTACCCCGACGCCAACGTCCTCATCGTGGCTTGCGAGTTCTGCTCGCTGTGCTACCAGCCCACCGATCTGGGTGTGGGATCGCTGCTGTCCAACGGCCTCTTCGGCGACGGGATCGCCGCCGCGGTGGTCCGGGGAGAGGGCGGCACCGGGATTCGTCTGGAACGCAACGGCTCGTACCTCATCCCGAACACCGAGGACTGGATCTCCTATGCGGTTCGTTCCACCGGCTTCCACTTCCAGCTCGACAAGCGGGTGCCGGGGACGATGGAGCCTCTCAGCCCGGCGCTGCGCGCCGTGGCGGAACAGCATCAATGGAACGTCGGCAAGCTGGACTTCTACATAATCCACGCGGGCGGTCCGCGCATCCTGGACGACCTGAGCCACTTCCTCGACGTGCCGCCCGAAGCGTTCCGCTTCAGCCGCGCCACGCTCACCGAGTACGGCAACATCGCCAGTGCGGTCGTGCTCGACGCTCTGGCCAGGATGTTCGACGAACAGTCGGCGCTGGACGGCCACCAGGGCCTGCTGGCCGGCTTCGGCCCCGGTATCACCGCCGAGATCGCCCTGGGCACCTGGGCGGCGCCGGACACCTGACGGCCGCAGCACCGCGTCGGACGGTCGACGGGGGGGGGGGGGGGTGGGGCGGTTATACCCCACCCCCCCCCGGCCCCCGGGGGGGGGCGGGGGGGGTAAGGGGGGGCGGGGGGGGGGGTGGTTTGCGATTAGGACGG
>NZ_JARZAJ010000083.1 GCF_029892105.1 Kitasatospora sp. GP82
CGCCGAGACCCGGGCCGTCCTCGCCTCCTCCCTCGCCATGCTCCGCACCAAGCACGCCGACCTGCCCAGCCGCAAGCACGGCAACCCGCCGATGTAACGCACAGCCACGCGTTTCGGAATCAGTCAGACTTCAGACCGGGGGAGAAACCAGGCCATGAGCGCTTCCGCCGAACCTCTCGTACGCATCGTCCGCGGCTCCCTGAACGACGAGGAGCTCGCCGCCCTCACCGCCGTCCTGATGGCCCGCGCGGCCGCCGCCCAGGCCGCTGCCGCCCAGAGCGCCGTCGTCGAGCCGATCGCCAACTGGCAGCGCCTGGAGCGTCGTCCGGCGTACTACTCCCCCGTCAGCTGGCAGCAGGCGGCCTGACCCCTGCGGGGGGCGCGAGGATTTCTGCGTTTTCAGGGGCGTGGGGAACTGCGCGAACAACCATGCACCTTGGCAGAGGGCTGGTCGCGCAGTTCCCCGCGCCCCTGAGTGGTCACCCGTTGCCGCTGGGGTGAGGCTCAGGCTGCCGCGAGGGCCGGGCGGCCGGCGTGCATGACGGCGAGGTTGGTGGCCAGGCGCTGGGGGTCCTGGGAGAGCCAGAGGCGGACCGCGGCACCGAGCATGGCGCTGGCGGAGCCGAGGCGGTCGCCGGTGGCCTGGGCGATGCGGGCGGCGGCCAGGACGAGCAGGTCGGCCAGTGGGGTGGGCAGCCAGACGGTCTGGGCGCAGGGTGCGGGCTGGGCCAGCGCTGCCAGCAGACGGTAGGCGTCGGCGGTGCTGTGCAGGGTCGGCAGTACGTCCAGCAGCCCGTCGGCGACGACCTCTGAGACGTCGCTGCGGTGCCCCTGGGCGAGCCGACGGAGCAAGGCTCTCTCCGCAGCGGTGATTCGGACGGTCAGCATGACCTCGTCGCACTCCATGGTGCGGCCCTCCTCGCGGCCTTGGCGGACTCTGGAACATCGGAGCTGCATTGAACAGCGCCGGACTTCGGGGACTTCTACAGAACTGCTGCGACTACGGTCCCCTGCCACCCTCGTCGGGTGGCAGGGGACCGGCCCGGCGAACCGTCAGCCGACACCGGCGTACGAGTGCTTGCCGGTGACGAAGATGTTGACGCCGTAGAAGTTGAACAGCCAGCAGGCGAAGGCGAGCAGGGCCAGGTAGGCGGCCTTGCGGCCCTTCCAGCCGGCCGTGGCACGGGCGTGCAGGTACGCGGCATAGGCGACCCAGGTGATGAAGGACCAGGTCTCCTTCGGGTCCCACTCCCAGTACTTGCCCCAGGCCGCCTCGGCCCAGATGGCGCCCGCGATGATGGTGAAGGTCCACAGCGGGAAGACCATCGCGTTGATCCGGTACGAGAGCTTGTCGAGCGAACCTGCGGCGGGCAGGCGCTGCCAGATCGAGGCCGGGGTGTTGAACGGACCGGTGGTCAGGCCCAGCTCGATGCGCTGGTCGTACCTGTCCTTGCCGAGGAAGAGCAGGGTGGCGACGAAGGCCGCGTAGAAGGCGCCGCCGCAGATGGTCGCGGTGGAGACGTGGATGGCCAGCCAGTACGAGTGCAGGGCCGGAACCAGCTGCTCGGAGTCGGTGTAGAGCACGCTCACCGCGAGACCGAGGATGAGCAGCACGGCCACCATGACCGGCAGGCCGAGCCAGCGGACCTTCTTCTTCGCGGCCAGCAGCCCGAGGTAGGCGAGCACCATGGTGAGCCCGAAGGCGCAGGAGAACTCGTACATGTTGCCCCACGGCCAGCGCATCACCGAGAGGCCGCGGGTGAGCACGGCACCGGCGTGCAGCAGGGCGCCGAGAACGGTGAGCGAGACGGCGATCCGCCCGGCCAGGTCGCCCTTCTCGCTGGTGCCGGCGGCGCCCGGGCCGTCGATCTCCTCGGCCTCGTCGCGGCCGCTGGTGACCACGGTGGCACCGGCGTCGGCCAGGGCGGTACGGGTGAGGGTGGTGGTGCCGCCGGACGCCGAAGCAACGGTGACGGTGACCTTCTTGGCTGCCTTGGCGGGCTCGTTGGCGGCTGCCACGGTCTCGGCCAGGTTCGCCTGCTCGGCGGAGCGGACGGCGACCGCGCCCTTGCTGCCGAATGTCCACTCGAACATGTGAGCGAACATCGCGATCAGATACACGGCCATAGCCGAGTAGATCAGCTTGTTGGAGAGGTCGGCCAGATGAGGGTCGACTCCCGAGGCGAGATGCACCGTCTACTCCTTGGAGTTCGGGTCGGCGGGGGATGTGGGGTCGGACTCGGCCGCTTCGGGTTCAGCAGCCGCCGGCACGGGTGGATCGTCCTCGGTGGCCGGGGCGTCGTCCTGGAGGTCGACGGCCAGGTCGGCGAGCTCCTCGGCGATCTTGGCGGACTCGCTCCTGGCAAGACCCGCGACCTCGACCAGGGTGCGGCCGTCGGCGGTCGGGGTGGCCCGGACCCAGATCCGGCGACGCTGGACGAACAGCGAGCCGATCAGACCGAGGATCGCGCAGACCGCACCGAGCAGCGCCACGGCGTTGCCCGGCCGGTGGGAGACGGTGAAGCTCGCCCACTGCTGGTAGCCGTCGAAGGTGATCGTGCCGTAGCCGTCCGGGAGGGTCCAGCCCTGGCCGGGCGTCAGCCTGGCCCTGGCGATGTCGCCGTCCTGCTTCAGCTGGGTCAGGTGCTGCGTGTTCAGCTGGTAGACGTTCTGCGGCAGACCGGAGTCGGTGCCGAGGTCGCCCGCCCACGCGGTGAGCACCAGCATCGGCTTGGCGTCGGCGGGGAAGAGCGAGATCGGTCCGGTCTTGTTGAAGTCGTCCGGCGCGGTCGGCAGGAAGTAGCCCTGGAAGCCCAGTTGGGTCTTCCGGCCGTCCTTCTCGCCGTAGTCGTTGACCTTGATGACACCGGTGGAGGTGAGGTTGGAGTCCTGCGGGAGGAAGGCCGTCGGTCCGGCGTAGACGATCTCGCCCTTGGCGTTCTTGACGGTGACCACCGGCGCGTAACCGTGGCCGATCAGGAAGACCTTGCTGCCGCCGATCTCCAGCGGGTGGTTGACCTGGATGTCGCCCTTGGTCAGCTTGGTGTCGTCCTCGCCCTTCCAGTACCGGATGTGGGCGGTGAACTCGCGGGCGGTGCCGATCTGGTCGCCGGTGGTCTGGTAGCGGGCGGTGAAGCCGTCCAGCTTGAAGCCGAAGGCATCCAGGTCCTCGCTGGTGTAGAAGGCCGATCCGGTGAAGTCGTCCAGCTGGGTCATGGTGTTGGCGTAGCCCTGGCCCTCGATCACCAGCTTGCCACCCTGGCCGCTGCCCAGGCTCGCCCAGGCGAAGCCCGCGAGCAGCGCGAAGAGCGAGAAGTGGAAGAGCAGGTTGCCGACCTCGCGCAGGTACCCCTTCTCGGCGGCGACCGCCCCGGTGCCCAGGTGGGCACGGAACCCGCGCTTCTTCAGACGCTGGTAGGCGGCCGCGTTGACCGCTCCGGCGTCGGCGTCGCTGTGCCAGGCCGCGTAGACCGGCATCCGGGTCAGGTTGCGCGGCGCGGCCGGGGGCTTGGCCCGCAGCACTCCGACGAACTGCCAGGTGCGCGGGATGATGCAGCCGGCGAGCGAGACGAACAGCAGGATGTAGATCGCCGAGAACCACACCGAGCTGTAGACGTCGAACAGCTGGAGCTTGTCGTAGATCGGCGCGACCGTCTTGTGCGCGGCCTTCCAGGTCTCCACCTTGAAGGAGTTCTGGCTGTTCTGCGGGATCAGCGAGCCCGGGATGGCCGCCAGCGAGAGCATGAACAGCAGCACCAGCGCGACCCGCATCGAGGTCAGCTGACGCCACATCCAGCGGAACCAGCCGAGCACGCCTATACCGGTCGGGCTGTCCGATTCGGCGGGGGCGCTGCTCAGGCGCTCGGCCTCCGCGTCGGTCACGTCCTCGGGCGGACGGGTTCGGGTGTCGCTCACGGTCAGATTCCGATCGAGAAGTCTTGGGTGGCGTACCGGAGCTGGTCCACCATCGAGTCCCACGCCCCGGTGACCAGCAGCAGACCGACCACGACGAGCATGCCGCCGCCGATTCGCATCACCCACTGGTAGTGCTGCTTGATCCAGCCGAAGGCGCTGAGCGCCTTACGGAAGGCGAGTGCGGCCACGATGAACGGTACGCCGAGGCCGAGGCAGTAGACAGCCATCAGGAAGGCGCCGCGCCCGGCATCGGCCTGACTGATCGACAGCGACTGGATCGAGGCGAGGGTCGGGCCGATGCAGGGCGTCCAGCCGACCCCGAAGACGATGCCGAGCAGTGGCGCCCCCGCCAGGCCGACGGCCGGGCGGCGGTGCGAGCGCAGCTCGCGCATCGAGAAGCCCGGCAGCAGGCCCATGAAGGCCAGGCCCATCACGACGGTCACCACGCCCATCACGATGTTGATGGTGTGCCGGTATTCGAGCAGCGTGTGGCCGAAGAAGCCGAAGAGCGCACCGCCGGAGACGAACACGGCGGTGAACCCGAGGATGAAGAGCAGCGAGCCGAGCAGCATCCGCCCGCGCCGCGCACCCTTGGCGTCCGCCAGGTCGGCGGCGGAGAAGCCGGTGACGTAACTGAGGTAGCCCGGGACGAGCGGCAGGACGCAGGGCGAGAAGAACGAGACGAGACCGGCGGCGAGGGCGATCGGGACGGCGAGCAGTATCGCGCCGCTCGCCACCGTCTCGTTGGTCTCGCCGAGAGCGACCGTGGTCTGTGCGAGAAGGGCGGTACTCACTGGGACTTCTCGTCGACGACGGGCTTCAGCAGCTTCTCCAGGTCATCGGCGGAGACCGCGTGCATCGAGCGGGCGGCCAGCCTGCCCTGGCGGTCGACGATGATCGTGGTCGGGATGGACTGCGGGTTCAGGCTGCCCTTGGGGAACTTGAGGATCTGGGTGCCGTCCGGGTCGTACAGGCTGGGGTAGGTCACGCCGAAGTTCTTCTCGAAGCTCACCGCGTTGGCCGGGTCGGCGTCGCGGGTGTTGATGCCGAGGAACTGGACGTCCTGACCCTGGTACTTCTGCGCGACGCTCTGAAGGCCCGCGGCCTCGGCCCGGCAGGGGCCGCACCAGGAGCCCCAGATGTTGAGGACGACGACCTTGCCCTTGTAGTCGGCAAGCGCCGCGTTGCCACCGTCGAGGGTCTTGCCGGAGATCGCGGGGGCGTCCTCGCGCTGGCCGACGGGGGCGGTGTCCATGCCTCCCTTGCCGACGATGAACCCGGTCTGGCCCCCACCGCTGCCGGAGGAACCAGAACTGCAGCCCGTGAGGGCGAGCACGGCGACGGCGCCGAGGGCGGCGGTGAGGCGGATACGGCGGTGGGTCGTCCCAGACATGTGAAAAGTTTCGCATGGGACTCCAGGCCGTTTCAGGGGGGTCCGACGTTGCGTGTCGGACCCCCTCTGACCTGCGGTTCTTATACTTATGATCCGCTTATTCCGGGCGGTGTGGCGTCAGTCTCCGACCCTGCGGTCCGACGGGCGCGACGGGGCCTCAGGCACCGAAGCTCTTGCCCACCGGCTTGCCCTTGCCGCCCTTGCCCACCAGGTGGGCCGGCAGCAGATCGCGGGCCGGCTCCCGGTAGCCGATCGAGACGATCCGGTCGCCCTCGTAGGTGAAGCTGGTCAGCGAGGCCAGCGAGCACTGACGGCGGCGCGGGTCGTGCCAGAGCCGACGGCGCTCGGCGAAGGAGCGGACCGTCCAGATCGGCAGCTGGTGGCTGACACAGACCGCCTCGTGTCCGCGCGCCGCGTCCCGGGCCGCGGCGAGCGCACCCATCATCCGGACCACCTGCTCGATGTACGGCTCGCCCCAGGACGGCCGGAACGGGTTGGTCAGGTACTTCCAGTACCCGGGGTTCTTCAGCGAACCGTCGCCGACGCCGAAGGTCTTGCCCTGGAAGATGTTGTCCGCCTCGATCAGCCGCTCGTCCACGGCCACGTCCAGGCCGTGCACCTTGCCGATCGGTTCGGCGGTCTCCTGTGCCCGTTCCAGCGGCGAGGCGACCACGTACGTGATGTCGCGGTCGGCCAGGTGGTCGGCGACCCGGTCGGCCATCTGGCGGCCCAGCTCGGAGAGGTGGTAGCCCGGAAGGCGTCCGTACAGGATGCCCTCCGGGTTGTGCACCTCGCCGTGCCGCATCAGGTGGACGACGGTGGTCTCTTTGGCGCTCACGCTCGGTTGCTCCTTCGGCGGGCTGGGCTCGGACGTCTGTGACGGGATGGGGCTCAGGCGGGCTGGGCCCCGGCCGCCGCGCGGGCGGCGGCGGGCAGGGCGGCGGCGATCCGCTCGATCGCCCGCTCGTCGTGGGACGCCGAGACGAACCAGGACTCGAAGGCCGACGGCGGCAGGTAGACGCCCTGGCTGAGCATCGAGTGGAAGAACCCGTTGAAGCGGTACGCCTGCTGGCGCTTGGCCTCGTCGTAGTTGGTGACCTGCTCGTCGGTGAAGAACACCGAGAACATGTTTCCGGCCGTCTGGAGCCGGTGGGTCACGCCCTCCTTGGTGAGCGCGTCCGTCACCAGGCCGGAGATCTCGGCGGCGACCCGGTCCACGGTGGCGTACACCTCGTCGGTGCAGCCCTGGAGCTGGGCGAGGCCCGCGGCGGTGGCGACCGGGTTACCCGAGAGGGTGCCCGCCTGGTAGACCGGTCCGGCCGGGGCCAGGTGCGCCATCACGTCGGCGCGGCCGCCGAAGGCCGCGGCCGGGAAGCCGCCGCCCATCACCTTGCCGAAGGTGAGCAGGTCGGGCGCCCAGCCCTCGTGGGCCGCCTCGACCCCGTACCAGCCGGCCCTGGAGACGCGGAAACCGGTCATCACCTCGTCCGAGATGAACAGGGCGCCGTTCTCACGGCAGAGCGCGGCCAGACCGCCGTTGAAGCCGGGGAGCGGCGGGACGACACCCATGTTGCCCGGGGACGCCTCGGTGATCACACAGGCGATCTCGCCCGGGTGGGCGGCGAAGGCCGCACGGACGGCGTCCAGGTCGTTGTAGGGGAGGACGATGGTGTCGCCCGCCTGCGCGCCCGTGACACCCGGGGTGTCAGGCAGGCCGAAGGTCGCCACGCCGGAGCCCGCGGCGGCGAGCAGCGCGTCCACATGGCCGTGGTAGCAGCCAGCGAACTTGATCACCTTGGCGCGGCCGGTGAAGCCGCGGGCCAGCCGGATCGCCGACATCGTCGCCTCAGTGCCGCTCGACACCAGGCGGACCTGCTCGACCGGGGCCACCCTGGCCACGATCTCCTCGGCCAGCTCGACCTCGCCCTGGCCGGGCGTGCCGAAGGAGGTGCCGCGGGACACCGCCCGCTGGACGGCGTCGATCACGGCCGGGTGCGCGTGGCCGAGGATCATCGGCCCCCAGGAGCACACCAGATCGACGTACTCACGGCCGTCGGCGTCGGTGAGATAGGGGCCGGTGCCGGACACCATGAAGCGCGGGGTGCCGCCCACCGCGCGGAAGGCACGCACCGGGGAGTTCACGCCGCCGGGGGTCACGACCGAGGCGCGGTCGAACAGCGACTGGGACTGAGGGGCCTCGTACGGGTAGCTCATCGGGTTGGTCACTCGGACATGGTCTCAAATCGTGTCCTTTACCTCCGCATGTCGGGCCCGATCATCTGGAACGATGATCCGTGTACTGCGACCGCCCCGTCGGATGCAGCTTCCGCTGTGACGGGAGCCCTGGTCCGCGGGGGCCGAACAGCCTGTACGGTCTGTAGGGTCTGTGCGGTTATCCGTACAACCACAAGGACTGCCAAGGCGTCTGCACGAGCGCCGGCGGCCCGCTGACGGGTCCGCCCGACGGATCGGTCAGACTGTGGACCACGCGGGGCGCGGGCAGGTGTACGCGGCGCAGGTTGACGCGTGTACGGCGGCGCAGGACGGGTAAGGGGCACGTTCGGAGGACGCCGAGCGTGCGGGGGTCTGTCGATTCCGGCGAATTCCGGTGAGGATGGTCCGAGTGTCCGAGACGCAGGACGGTTTCGAGGAGGCCGCGGGTCCGTCCCGCCGGTCCACCGGCGCCGCGGGCGGGGGAACGGGTGCGGGCAGGGGAAGGCGGGGTGAGGGAAGAGTGGGGGTCACCTACAAGTACTTCGGCGCACCCGACCGAGCCACCGCAGCCAGAGTGCCCACCGCCCTCGGCCCGGGCGGCCTCGGCCTGGACGCGGGTGAACTCGGCTCCCTGGGCCGCCTCGGCGACCTGATGGAGACCAGCGGCTCCCCCAACGGCCACCTCTCCACCAAGATCAAGCCCGAGACCATGAGCGCCATGGTCCTCACCGGCATCAAGGGCGTGCCCCTCCACCAGGTCCCACCGCTGGAGCTGGTCGTCCTCCACCCGGACTACGCCGTGGTCCAACTCCCCCACACCGTCGTCGAACCCCTGCGCAAGGCCGACGAGACCGAACTCGGCGCCGCCGCCTTCATCTGGTCCACTGTCCCCGACCGCCGGGGGCCGCGCGACGCGTTCGTGATCTACACGATGCTGCACGAGTGGCAGGACTTCGCCAACCGGCTGCACGACGCGGGGCACCAGCTGTACTGCCTGGTGTGGCCCTGACCTGCGGGTTTGTCACCCCCTGAGCGCCCATCAGCGCCTGCCTGGCGGGCCTTCAGGGGGCACCCGTCAGGCCGCCAGGGCGCCATTCCTCATGGTGTGACGATGTCGAACTCCACGTCACGGAGCGGGCTGACTGCATCGTCGGCGCTGGCGAGGTGCACCCAGCCGCCGGTCAGCTCGCTACGAGCGGGAGCGGTCGTCGAAGTCTGCACCGGGAGCAGTACGGTGGCGGTTCGCAATGCGGGCAGGCCCGGGGGGAAGGTGCAGTTGACGACAGTGCCCTGGGCGCTGGTTGTGCACGCCGAGGGGAAGGATGCACCTGTTGTGGTGGCACCGCTGGGCAGGGTGACCTGCACGTCGTGCGGCGATGCGCTCTCGTCCGGGCCGTTGTTGACCACGAGGACGTTCACGGTCGTCGTCCCGCCTGGGGGAGCGGGTGGGACGGTGACACTTACCACGGCGTAGTGCGAGTTGGAAGGGGCGGGGGCGGCCACCGCCGGTGTCGCGCCGACCGTGCATGCAGCGGCGATTGTCCACAGTGCCAGTTGTCGACGCGGGCGTGGTGTGCGAGTCATGGCCATCACCTGTCTTGCGTGAGATTTCACGTGTTGGAATGTGTGCGGTGCCTGGGATATGGGGGCGCTCCGGCCGGGCTGGGCCGCCCCGAGGGATGGCGGGGCGATCCGATGACCGGGGCGGCGGTATCTGGCGGGCAGTCGGTGCAGACGAGCCGCGTGCTGACGAGGCGTCCGCTCCGGTGGAGGGGATGGCGGGTGTGCTCATCGGTATACGCGCACGTAGTCGGCGGCTGAGGTGATCGGGGTGTTGTTCGGCGGCGCGGGGTGGTACTCCCCTGCGTCCACCGAGAGGTTCAGGATGAGGTAGGCGGAAAATGACGTGCCTACGCCGGTGTTGTCGGAGAAGACCTTGGCGCCGTTCACGTACCAGTTGACCGAGTTGGCACCGTAGAGGACCCCGATCACCACCCAGTTTCCGGGGGCCACCGCGCCGGCATTGGTGTAGTAGTCCAGGGAAGGGTTGATGTGGTTGGTCAGTTCCAGCAGGTTCGGGTTGTCGGGGTGGTACTCGTACTTGTCGATCTCTGTGTCGCCGTTGCGCCAGCTCCACAGCGCGGGCCAGGCACCGAGGCCGGAAGGCATCTGGACCCGGGTCTCGATGTAGTCGTTCGTCCGGACCTGGAATCCCTCGGATGAGCCCTCGGTGGTGAGCAGCCCGGTGTTCCACGCGCGTTTGCCGTTCTCCAGGATGTGGGAGCTGGGCTGGGCGGTGAAGGTGGCGACTCCGTTGGCGACGGTCACAGCGGACTGCTGCAGCCAGTCGAGCTTGTCGTCGTTCGGGTTGTGGTTGCCGTACTGGTAGGCGCTGGTGGTGGTGCCGATCCATCGGGTGCCGAAGGCGATGGGCTGGTTGAACTCCTCATCGAAGGTGAGGGTCTTCCCTTGGGCCGGGTTCGATGGATTCCCTGATGACGGAGCCACGGTCAGGGTCTCCGGGGGCAGGTTGTGGAAGCCCGTACTGTCCAGGTAGTAGCCGAATTCGGTGTAGGTGCCGGCGAGGAAGGTACGTGCGCCCGAGGTGTAGGTGAAACCGGACGGGCAGATGGTCACGTTGCTGAGCGAGTTCGGGAAGTCGAAGTTGCGCCCGGCCGAGTCGCGTACGGCGACTCCGAGCTGTTGCACCGTGGTGCAGCTGGTCGAGTGCACTTTCAGGGTGGCTTTGGCGGAGATTCCGGGCGACGCGCTGGTCGGCGTGAGGCTGTCCTGCGTGATCGTGGTGGCCGCGTGAGCCGGCCCGGGGACAGCGAGGACGATCATCAGGGCTGCCGTGGCTGCTGCGGCGGCCGCCCTGATGCGGCCAAGTGTGTGCATGAGTTCGATCCTTCTTCGAGGACGTGGGTCGTCGGCGGGGGTGGAAGGTGCTCAGCTGACGGTCAGCGTGAACAGCGTGCTCTCGTCCGGCTCGTAGTGATCGTCCTCGCTGAACACCTCCAGGTGCCCCGTGGCCGTGGCACCGTGTGGCACGCCCGGATCCACATGGATCGGGATCAGCGCGG
>NZ_JARZAJ010000084.1 GCF_029892105.1 Kitasatospora sp. GP82
GCGAGCCGATCGCCACCAAGCACTCCAAGCGCAAACGCAAGGGCGAGGACTTGGAGTTCGGCTACCCGCTGCTGCGGCTGCTCGTCCTCATTGAGTGCGGCACCCGGGCCGTGCTCGGCGCCGCCTTCGGCCCGGAGAGCGAGGGAGAGAGCGCATACGCCGAGCGGCTGCTGAGCCGGTTGACCCCCGGGATGCCCGTACTGCTGGACACGGGCTTCGACAGCTGGCCCCTCCTGTCCCAACTCCGTTCCACGGGAGCTGAGTTCCTCTGCCGCTCCGGTGCCCGGCGCATCCCGCTGATCATCAAGCGACTGCCGGACGGCTCCTACCTGTCGACGTTCGGCATGGGGAAACTGCCGGTACGGATCGTCGAGGCCTGGATCACCGTGACGTACCAGGACGGCACCGTGCGCCGAGAGCAGTGGCGCCTGGCCACCAGCCTGACGGACCACATCCGCCACCCCGCCGCGAGTTGGTCGATCTCTACCACGAGAGGTGGCAGGTCGAGACGGCCTATTTCTCGCTCAAGGCCACAATGCTCGACGGCCGGGTCCTTCGCTCCACGTGCTGCACGGACATCGACCAGGAGGTATACGCCCTGCTGACCGTCTACCAGGCACTCGTGCGGATCGCGGGCGACGCAGCCGCCAGTCGGCCGCGCCTGGACCCTGACCGGATCAGCTTCACCGTCGCTCTGGATGCCGCCCGCGACCAGGTCACCAACGCCGGCGGAGTCCTCCCTGGCAACATCGCGTTGGTGGGGGCGATCGGCCGCGCCGTCCTGGACAGCCTCCTGCCCGCCCACCGCCGACAGCGAGTCAAGGCCCGTACCCGCAAGAACCCGACCAGCAAGTACAGCAAGAACTCCACCCAGCACCCCGCCGCCACCCAGCACTACACCCTCAAAACCGAAGTCATGGTCATGGAGCAAGGCTTGAAGGCCAGGTCGAAGCGTTAACTCAACGGCGTTGACTCCAGCCGTAGTTCGTGATCACGGGCGGGTAGGCGCTTGGAACGCCGGGGCCCCTTGGTACGGCAGTTCGGTGTTCTGTGACTCTGGCGCCTTAGCGACTGCAGCAGCCCGCCGGCCGCGCTGTGCCCGCGGCGAGTGTTGTGGAAGTCCGTGATCCAGGTGGCGATCACGCGGGCCTCGGTTCGGGTGGCGTACCGGTTTAGTCGGCCTGGAGTGCGGTGCCGGCGTTGCCGTCGGCCCGCTTCTCCAGGCCTTTCGCCGATCCCGCCGTGCGCCTCACCAGGGGCCCGCATGTCATCAGGACGCGGTCGTGACGCGGTCGAGACGCATGAATGGCAGCATCGCCGCATGGCGACGACGAGATCACCCAAGCAGCGTAGAAGGCTGGCCATCGGTGCCAGCGTGCTGGCGGCGGCTGTGGTTGCTGCCGGGGCGTACTGGGGTTACGTGCCGATCTGGCCGGGCATCGGAGGTGTCGCGCGATCACCCGGGGTGGCAGCCGCCAGCCGGACTGCGTCTGTGGAGCTGAACCGTCGCCTGTCCGAGATGTCCGGCGCACTCCCGGGCTCGCCCAAATCCTTGGGAGACGCGGCCCTGGACCGCTGCCTCCGCGAGCATCGCGAGTTTGGCTCCGACTCCGCACTCCCGGTGTTCTGCCAGCGGCAGATGGCGCTGTACGTGACCTTCGACGGCGGACTCCAGGATGTGGCCCGCAAGTGGGACGAAGCGCTCACTGCCAAAGGCTGGCAGGGCTCCCTAGCGCCTCTTCCACCCGGCTCCGGCTATACCGCCGAGCGCTATGACTACGTCGACCCCGTGACGGACGACTACCTCGTCATCACGATGATCAGCGACCAGCAGTCCCTCCCACTGCTCTCGAACGAGCAGTACTTCGAAGGCGCCGCCCAACACCGCCGCGAATACCGGCCGTTCGGCGACCGACAGGCCGCGGAATCGGCCCTGTCCGGCCGACACCACGTGGCCGAGATCTCGCTGATCCGGACGTACTTCTCGGAGGGGCCCCGGCCGAGACCGCCCTACTGATACTCCAGCCGTAGTGAGTGATGTTGCCGGCGGGGGCCGGAGCGGAGACGGGTGCGGCCACCGCTGATCATCGGTGTGTGAAGACAGAAGATCATGCGGTGGCCGCAGGTCACAGCGTAGACCCTGCCCGTTGGCAGGAGGCGTTCGAGGGCCTGATGGGCCGGATCGCGGGGCGGTTCGCGCGGGTCGAGCCCCGGCGTCGGGTACAGCAGTTGGTGCTTGGGCTGCTGTCGGACGGCGGCCTTCTGGCGGATTGCGGTCTCCAGGGCCCGCCACTCCGGCGACCTGCGGCGCAGAGAACCCGCCCGCCAGGACGCAAGCTTCACGGAGCCACGAATGAAGGCCCAGGCCCCTGCCCCGTACGCGGCGACGACGGCGCCTCGCCAGGTGTGGATGATGAGGTACCCGGCCGCTCCGGCGGCGGTAAGCGCTATCGCCACCAGGGCGACGCCGACCAACCGATGGTGCCGTCCCAGCCGCTCCACCAGCGGCGAAGCCCTTACGGTCTGAACCATGCTGTTGCGCCTTCTACTTGGTACTCGGTGGTCCTGGCCCGCCGCGCACACCTCGGGGGTTGGTGCACGCGACCGACCAGGGATGCCCGCCGGGGCAACGTCCCCGGCTGAGCGGCCCGCCGGGACTGGGGAGGGCCTTCTCCGGCGGGTTGTCGGTGCGGCGCTGATCGGCTTCAGCGCCGCGAGAACCGCAGCGCAGCCACAGACCACGAGGGCCACAACCAGCCCCGCAGCGAGAATCAGACGAACCGTCACGGCGTCGGCAGACTGCGGCGCTCGCACCACGCTGCCCACGCCCCGTACAGCGGGACGGCGCACAGGACCACGGTCGCAGCGGTCATCAGTCCGACCAGCGCGCGGGTGCCGTGCTGCTGTGGGTCGACCAGCGAGGCCGCACCGACGGCAATACCGGCGCTGACGGCCACGATGCCGGACCACGCGGTGAGCCGGGCCAGGACACCCGGTCTCGCCCGCACTACCTCACCACCAGGAGGCAGGGAGCGCCTGACTCCGGGTAGCGCAGCTGCTCGCCATCCGTCAGGTACTGCGGGGCACCGAGCAGCGGCTCAACTTCGGGATCGAGCCTGGCCGGCTCGGGGGGCTCCGACCAAGCGCCGTAGTCCGTGTTCATGAAGGAGTTGGGCCTGTACGTCATTCTGGGCTCTCCGGCATCGGGAGGTGCGGAACGGGGACGAATCGGCAGCCAGCCGTGCGATATCAGCCACCCGAAGGGATCCACTAACTCCAACCTCGTGCTCACACAGTCACGTTCTTCCTGGTCTTCGTCAGGCGGCCGACCCGCTGAAGGAACGGCTCATCCGTGTGTGCCACGTACTCCAGCGGAAGCGTGTAGCCGAAAGATCCACAGCCGGGGCAGTGCCAGTCACGGACGCCGTCAGCGTTCGGAACAGTCACCGCCACCTGCCGGCCGCAGTCCTTCATGGGGCACGGCAGCGGGCCTTCCTCGGTCATACGGCCTCGGCGCCCGACTGAGATGTCTGCGCGTCGGCTCCGCGCCGTATCACCACCGCGAGTTGAGCAACGACATCGGGTCGAGCCCTGCCGAGCTCCACCAGGCAGACGCCACTTCCGAAGACCGGAACCTGGTCAACCCCCAGGGATGGCAGCACGACGCCCGCGAGCGACAAGGCACCGAGCAGGTCGTCCAAAGCTGTCACCGCTTCTGCTCGAAACACCCGGGCATGACGCTGCACCACCGAGCTCCAGCGCTGCGAGTGCTCGCGGGGCGGAGGACTAACCACTGTCACGGAGGACATCAGCATCTCCTGAGCTATCCGAGATCTTCCCGCTCCAGCGGGCTGCTGACGTCCAGTCAACGCCTCGGCAAAGCTGTGGGACCATCGTCGATGCGGCGCTCGCATACGGATATGTGCCGGACGCATACGGATACATGATCGGGCTGGTCGAAACTCGTAGCGTGGGGGAAGCTGTTGAACTGGAAGTCGGCAGCAGTCCGGGACGCCTCCCGGGCAGGGAACTACGGCAAGGTCATTGAGCTGGCCAGGACGGATGCCCGGATTACGCAGACTCAGCTGGGGCAGGCATGCGGGCTCTCTCAGCCCGCCATTTCTCGGCTGGAGAAACGAGGCTCCGGCGCATACGCCATGGACCAGCTGGCGCGGATCGCGGCCCACTTGGGCATTCCTCCGCAGCTCTTAGGCCTTGCCGAGAATAGAACACTGGCACGAAACGAGACAGAGCACGTGGAGAGACGGGGATTTCTCAGTGGGGTAGCGGCCGCAGTCGCCACCCCTGTGCTCGCTGTCTTCCCAGATACCACTGATGGTCCGGGGCACCAGGCTGCCGCACTGCGCCTGAGCACGACCTCTTACAGGCGATTGGACGGGACGACGCCCTCCCGCGACCTCTCCGAGGCTGTCCACGCCCACATGCGGCTGATTCAAACCCTGATGGCCTCAGCACCCAGCGACACCCACCGCACGCAACTGGCTGCGGTCGCCAGTGAAGTAGCGAGCCTGGCTGGGTGGCTGGCATGGGACATGGGCGACCACGGGTCCGCCCGCTCGTTCTACGGTGCGTCCATCAAAGCAGCGCGAGCGGCAGCGAATCCGCTGCTCATGGCATACCAGACCGGAAGTCTGGCCCAGTTCGAGGCTCATGCAGGTAATGCTGCCCAGGCGCTGAGTCTCGCCCAAGGAGCCCGCCGTTTCCTCGGACCTCAGCGTCCGGCTGTCGCCGATGCCTGGCTGTCCTCGGTCGAAGCACTTGGATACGCAGCCGGGGGCGACAAGCGCGCCGCCGACCGGGCACTGACTCGCAGCCGGGCCACCGCCGAATCCCTCTCCGACGCCGAACCTCCGCCGTGGCCCTGGGTGTTCACCTTCGATGAAGCCAAGGTTGTGGCATGCCGAGTCACTTGCGGAGCCCGGCTCGGAGCACCGGAATGGGTTCTGAACGGTGACACCGACGCCCTTACCACCGCCCACCCCAAGCAACGGGCGCTATTGGTCTTGGATATCGCCGCCGGCCACGCAACAGCGGGACGGATCGAGGCTGCGTTCTCGCTCGCCTCCCGTGCGTTGCAGATCGGTCTCCAATACCGGTCCGGGCGCATCGTCGAGCAAGCCCGCGCAGTGCGGCGTCTGCTCACCTCCAATGCCCCGCCCAAGGTGGTGCGGGACTTCGACGAACGCCTGCACGGCGTTTACCTGTAGGAAGGACGCTCTATGCGTGTGGGGATCACCGGGCACCGCGGCCTGACCGGCGAACTGGAACAGCAGGTACGGCAGCTGCTCGATCAGGAGGTCCACGGCCTGGACTCAACTGAGCTGACGGCGGTGTCGTGCATCGCGGACGGCCCGGACACCTGGCTTGCCGAGGCGGTTCTGGGTCACGGTGGCAGGCTGGAAGTCATCGTTCCCGCCGAGAAATATCGCGGCAGTCTGCCTGAGTGGCACCACGACGCGTACGACTACTTGCTGCGCCGCGCAGCTGACGTTCACCACACCGGCATGGTGGAGTCCGATGAGGCCGCGCACATGGCTGGTAGTGAAGTCCTGGTCGGTCTGGTGGACGAACTCATCGCGGTGTGGGATGGCCTCCCCGCGCGCGGCTACGGCGGTACCGCCGACGTAGTGGCATACGCTCACCGCACCGGCGTACCCGTCCGGGTGTTGTGGCCCGAAGGCGCCGTCCGCAGATAGTAGCCACCGTCCCGAGGTGCGCGGACACCCAAGCCGCACTGAGGGACTGCCATCGCCACTGTTCACAGAACGGGCCCGGCAGGCCCGATGCCAGTTCGGCAGAACCCTTCCTGACTCATGCATGAATGAATTGCTGACCGGCCACCAGCACCAGGCTGGGCACGGAGTGCATCGATCCCTGTCCCAGCTTTGGGCCACGTGACCAACGTGACCAACAGCAGTCGGGGGCACCCCGAAACGGGCCAGATAGGCGAGCAAGCGAGGCTGTCAGCTCGACCGCGTGTCAGTGCCGTTTCAGCAGGTCAGAGGCATAGAGAGCTGGTGTCCGAGGCGAGAGTTCAAGCCCCCCTCGGACACCGACTGTGAGCCCACGGGCTTCAGCGAAGTGCTGGTTGAGATTCATCTCAACCAGCACTTTTTGCTTTCCCGAATGATTGGTCAGGACCAGCCCGAGCCGCAGGTACAGATCGGCGCGTTCGGTGGTTTCGGTGTCGGCGAGGACGGCGAGGAGGTCGCTGTTGGCCCGGACGAGGGCGGCGATGTCGTCACGGGAGGGCTGGCTGCCGCGCGCGAGCTGGGCGGCGCGAAGCTCGGCTTCGGCTCGGGCGCGGGTGGCTGACCCGTCCGCAGGACCCGGGGTTCTTCACCCGCGCGGGCGAGGTCTGCGACCTGTACCGGCACTGCCCCGCCAACTCGGTGGTGATCAGCGTGGACGAGAAGACCGCGATGGGTGCCCGCTCACGCCGTCACCCGACCATTCCGACCGCGCCCGGCCGTCCGGGGCGGGTGGAGTTCGAGTACCGCCGCCACGGCACCGCCTCGATCACCGCCGCGCTCAACGTGCACACCGGTGAAGTGATCACCGAGGAGCTGCCCCGCAACGACTCGAAGCACTTCATCCGCTTCCTGCACCGCCTGGACACCTGGATCAACAAGGAACTGACGGTCCACCTGGTGATGGACAACGGCTCCTCGCACACCTCCAAGGCGACCCGGACCTGGCTCAAGGCCCACCCGCGTTTCGTGGCCCACCACACGCCCAAGCACGCTTCGTGGTTGAACCAGGTGGAGATCTTCTTCTCGATCCTGGGGCGCCGGCTCCTCCGGCGCGGCGAGTTCACCGCCTGCCAAGACCTCCTCGACCGAATCGACCTCGATGCCGGCACCGCGACCATCCTCCGGTCCCCGACTGGCGGCCCCGGCACGCCAAGCCGCATGAAGCAGCCGAACCACCCCAGCAGGACTCACGCGCAGTAGCACTAGCGGAGGCGGGCCAGCAAGTGGGCATCGAGGAAGCGCCGCTCAGACGCCGGGTCGTGGAGCAGCCGGGCGAACGTGACGAGCCCGGCCCCGGCCAGCAGCTCGGCGAACCGGTCCGCCGGCCAGCTGTAGGCGGGCGTCACCTTGTGGTCGAAGCGGACCGGCTCGGGCGCGTCGGTCGCGAAGAACGAGACCAGGAGCAGGCCACCCGGTGCCAGGACGCGCGCCTGCTCGGCGAGCAGCGCGGGTAGTTCCCCAGGAGGGGTGTGGATCATCGAGTAGTGGGCCAGCACGCCGCCGAGCGCGCCGTCCTCAACTGGAAGGGCCTCCATCCGCGCTTCGTCGAACTGCAGCGCTGGATGGGCCCGCCGGGCGTGGTCGACCATGGCCGGGGAGAGGTCGAGCCCGAAGGCATCCAGCCCCAGGTCGTGCAGCAAGGCCGTCAGATGTCCGGGCCCGCAGCCGACATCGGCCGCCCGCGGGTTCCCCGTCCCGCGCACCAGCTCGGCGAAGGTGCCGACCATGGCCCGCGCGAACGGCCGCGTCTCCAGTCGATCAGCGAACATCGACGCATACAGGTCGACGATCCCGTCGTAGGCCGCCCTGGTCTCATCCTGGTGCTCCGCCACGGGAAGGAAGTTAACACCCCCGTTCGCAGCTGTTCTCCGGCCGGGGTGGCGGGCTGACGCCTGAACGCCAAGCGCGGCGCGAGCGGATCCGGATGGAGGCCGCCGAGCATTTCGCAGCCGCGGCTTCCAACGGGGAGGCCGCCGAAGACCTGAGCGTGTTAGCCCCACCGGCTCCAACCCGATGTCCGACAGAGAGCCAGGCCAGCTTGTTGGATCGTCAACTCGCCTAAGTGGTCGAACGCTTGTGGATGCTTACTCCGGCTCGGGATCCAAGAGCCGTCGGATGATCCGGCAACAGGGGACGAACGCCAGACGAAAACCCGGTTCCTGAAAATTCTACGCGCATCCACTTGCCCGGCCTCCGTTTCGCGGCGACCATACGGACCGAAGTCATCTGACCATGCACGATCATGTGTGGAGGGGTGCCGATGAGCAAGTGGAAGAAGAGATCGGCGAGTGTGGCTCTGCTCGCCGCCGTCACGGTGGCGGGGGGCTCACTGGCCACGGCCGAGGCCGGAAAGCACCCCACAACCGGCGTCGGCTCGTGCACGCTGAAGGGGTGGAACCCGGCGACCAGCCCGACGAACGCCAAGAACCTGCCGGTCGGTCAGCGTCCGCAGACCTACAAGCCGGACGACTTCGACTGCACCGGCGCGGTGTTCGCCGCGCCGGGCGTGGAGTTCGCGAAGTTCCCGCAGCCGAAGAACTTGAAGATCACCGACAAGAACGTCGTACGGACGGCCGACGGCAAGCAGTCGGTCGTGGGGCAACCCACCGCGGCGGTGAACCCGCTGGCGCCGTACTTCCCGCCGTTCCAGCACTTCGTGGTCATCTACCGGGAGAACCACACCTTCGACGACTACCTCGGCGACTGCGCGACCACGATCAGCCCCAGTTGCAACGGCAAGGTGCAGAGCACCAACCACATCAGCTCCGTGCCGAACCTGCACTCGCTGGCCAAGACCTACGCGTTGTCCGACTCGTACAGCACCGGCACCCAGCCGCCGTCCGGCCCCAACCACTGGTGGCTGTTCTCAGGGCAGTCCGCGTCCAGCAGCCAGCAGCAGTCCTACCCTGCGAACGGCACGCAGTTCGACCGCTTCCTGCAAGGCGCCTCGGGCCCCACCGACGAGGGCACCAACGCGTGCACCACCCCGACCGGCACCAGCAGCGGCACCAGCCCGTACACGTTCATCATGAACGGCGACTTCTACTGGATGCTCAGCAGTGGCAGCGGCTACTGGAAGAACCCGGCCGACGGCAAGCTCGAAGTGCTGCCACCCAACCGTCCGGGCACGAACATTCCCGAAGAGCTGCACTACAACGAGTACACCTGCCAGAACCAGAGCATCCCTGACAGCACGGTCGCCAACGACTACATCAACTTCATCAACACCAACGGGATGCCGGCCTACAACTACGTCGAGCTGTTCAACGACCACCCCGGCACCTACCAGGACGTCTCCGGCAACGACACCGCGACGAACAACATCGTCAACGCCATCGAGAGCAACCCGACGTACAAGAACAACACGCTGATCGTGGTCACCGAGGACGACACCCAGAACGGCAGCAACGGCCCGGACCACGTCAGTAACACCTACCGCGTGCCGCTGGTCGTCATCGGGCCGTCGGCCTACGTCAAGCAGCAGTACGTCTCGCACGTGGCGTACACCACGAGCAACGTGCTCGCGGCCATGGAGCGCACGATGGAGAACGTGCACTCCGGCGTCATCGACCCGAACGACAACCTGGGCCTGTCCACCTTCCCGATGACGACCGCGGACCAAGCCGCGCTCGGCGACCCGCTCGAGGACTTCTGGGTCCAGGGCTCGACCCCGCTGTCCGCGAGCGCCACGGGATCCCCGACCACCGGCAACGCACCGCTGACGGAGAACTTCACCGGCTCGGCCACCGGCGGCACGGCCCCGTACACGTACAGCTGGAACTTCGGTGACGGGACCACCAGCACGACCCAGAACCCGAGCCACACCTACAGCACCGCGGGCACCTACACCGCGACGCTGACCGTCACCGACAGCGCCTCGCCGGCCAACA
>NZ_JARZAJ010000085.1 GCF_029892105.1 Kitasatospora sp. GP82
GGTGCACCTGCTGCCCAACGGTGTCGACACCACCCGCTACACCCTGCCCACCGCCTCCCGGGCGGCCCTGCGCCAGATCGTCAGGACCGACCTCGCCCTGCCCCAGCAGGCCCGGGTGGTCGGCGGGGTCGGACGGCTGGTCCCCGGCAAGCACTTCGAGATCCTGATCGACTGCGCGACCAGACCACTACGGCGGTACACAGCCGTTCCCGCATTCCCCCGCGCGCCGAAGCCCCGACCGCCCAGGCCCCCGCCTCGCCCCGGAAATACCACACCGCTCCTTCGAAACCGACCAAGAGCTCCACGACCGTCAAGAAACCTCAGAAAACGGGAAACCGAGGATGACCAACCACCTCACCGGGCCCCGCGCACGGCGTGCCCGGCAGGTCCGAACCCTGCCCCCCCATCCGCTCCGCCCGGCGGACGCCGCACGCACGGCACAAAGCGGGGACAGCTCCAGAACAGGTCCGGCGTGCCAGCAGACGGAGAGCCGACGATGACCACCACGCAACTCACCGGCGCCAGCCTGCCGGCCCAGGCAGGAACGCCGACCTGGCGCTCCGAGGTACTGCGGACCGACGACGCCCTCGACCGGGTCGCCGAGGAGTGGGACGACCTGGCCACCCGATGCGCCGGCGCGACGCCCTTCCAGACCGCCGCCTGGCTGCGCTCCTGGTGGCGCCACTACGGCCGCCCCGGCACTCTCGTCGTGGTACTGGTCCGCCGGAACAAGCAACTGGTCGGCGCGGCCGCCCTGCAACGACGCGGCCCCTTCGGAGGATTGACCAACCTCGGCGGCGGCCTGGTCGACTTCACCGACGTCCTGCTGGACGACTCCTGCGCCGACCTCGCCGCCACCGAACTCGCCAACGCCCTTCCGCTCCACCGGCCCTGGCACAGCCTGGAACTGCGCGAGGTCCACCCCGAAGCCACAGCCCAGAAAATCTTCGAGCACTGGCGCGGCCGCCGCCACCGCTTCGCCGACTCACTCTGCCAGTACCTCCCGGCCGTGCCGATGGAGGAACTGCTCAAACGGCTGCCCGGCAAGACCGCCCAACGCAACCGGGTCAAGCAGCGCAAGATCGCCAAGGCGGGCGTCCAGGTCAGCTCGGCGACTCCTGAGGAGGTGCCGGAGGCGATCGAGGAACTGCTGCGACTGCACTTCCTGCAGTGGCAGCACCGCGGCGTCACGCCCGAGCACCGTACCGAGCGCTTCGCCGCCCACCTCGCCGACTCCACCACCGGGCTCGTCGCCACCCGCCGCGCCACCCTGCACCGCTACCACCTCAACGGCGAACCGGTGGCGGTCAACCTGCTCCTGCTCTGCCCCTCCTTCGGCGGCCTCTACATGTACGGCGCGCACCCGGCACTGCGCGAGCGCCTGGACATCGCCGGCCTGCTCATCGGCACCGCCCTTGACGAGGTACGGGCCGCCGAGATCCCGGTACTGAGCCTGCTGCGCGGCCAGGAACCGTACAAGCAACGCTGGCGCCCGGACCAACTGCACAACCAGCGACTGGTACTGGGCCCCGGCCGCCTCGCACCGTTCGCCGCCGCCCGCGCCCTCAGAATCCTGACCCGCCAGCAACTGGCACAGGTACTACGCACCCGACTACCCCGGCTCAAGGAAACACTAACGGCCCGACGCCGCAGATAACCCACCGAAAACACCACCAAACCCCATCCGGAACCCCCCACCGAACCTCCCACCGATCCAGGAAACACCGCCAACTCCTCCGCCGACCAGCTGTGCCCGAGCACGCCGACACCGCGCCCAGACCACTACGGAAACACCACCGGCATGGCCCCAGACGGTGAAGCAGATGACCGCCTCCGCACGGCAGGCGGATACCGTGAAGCGGTGACGACGGAGCCGGAAACGGAGCGAGATCAAACCGAAAACCGACAGGAACCGACAGGAACCGCCAGACATCGTCACGTTCTCGGAAGCGGACGATACTGACGGCACGCCAAGACACCACACTCTCCTATGGCTTGCCACCGTCAGGCGACTGCAGGCCGCCCGGTGACCCGGTTCCAGACACCCACCCCGCGACCGGCAGACCCCCACACCCTCAACCAGCCCGCCACCGGCGACAACCCCGACCTCAACCTCACCAGCCAAACCCTCCACCTGAAGTGGTCGGCTCCGGAAGTCCTTCGGGGGTTGACTCCGGAGCCGACCACTACGCGTCACTTCGGCTTAGGAATTCGCCGACGGTCCGGACGAAGAACTCCGGGTCGTCCAGCCACGGGATGTGCGCGGCGCCCGGCTGGACGACGAACTCCCCGCGCGGGAAGAGCGCCGCGACCTCCGCGGCCTTGTCCGGGCGGGGGGATGGGTCCAGCTCGCCCGCGAGCACCAGCACCGGCGCGTCGAGCTTGGTCAGCACCTCGCGCACCGCGGCCGCGTCGTCGAACGCGCCGGGACCGGGGTAGGCGTGAGCGGCCTCCTCGTTGTAACCGTCCTCGCCGGAGGCGGCGTGGGCCTGCGCCGCCGCGTCCCAGCGGCCGTAGGTGAGGCGGTCCAGGAACCGCCAATCGTCCTCGGTCGCCTCCCCGGCCATCGCCCGCTCGAAGGCGGGCACCGCCTCGTCGTACCAGGGCTCGCCGCTGCGCAGCGCGAGCGCCTCGCGCCGTCCCTCGAGCGGGAACTCGATCTCGGCCGCCCGGGCCCGGGCGGTCACCAGCACCAGCGACCGGATCCGCTGCGGATACCGGCCGGCGTAGAACAGCGCGAGGTCGCCGGAGGCGGAGTGGGCCAGCACGTCGATCCGCTCCAGCCCGAGGTGCGCCCGGAGCGTTTCGACGTCGTCCACCTGCCGGTCGACGCGGTAGCTCGACGGGTCGGCCGGAGTCTCGGACTCTCCCGTGCCACGCAGGTCGAGCAGCACGAGCGAACGCCCTGCGGCGGCCGGCAGGCCGCCCAGGTCACCGAGGTAGGCGGAGGCCTGCATCGGGCCTCCGGGGAGACAGATCAGCGGATCGCCCTCCCCCACGGTGCGGTAGGCGAGGCGGGTTCCGTCCGGAGCAGGAAATGTCGGCATCCGGCCATCCTGACACCGGCCATCCACCCCCCGCCACGCATTACCGGCCGGGGGTGTTCCGAAGGCGTGGGCATGGCGCCCATCCTGCCCGACGGGCCGGTCCCCGGATACGGCACGCTTCGGCGGGTCGTGATCCACTTCTCCCGATCGGCCTGCCTGCCTTGCCCGTTGTCGCCGCCCGCCCGATAGCCCTGCGCGCCGCCGAGCGCGAACGGCTGAAGAAGATGGCCTACGGCCACAAGACCGAGCACCGGCTGCGGATACGCGCGCAGGTGGTGCTGCACGCCGCACGCGGACGCTCCAACGCGCGCATCGCCCGCGCCACCGGCCTGCGCCTGGACACGGTCCGGTGCTGGCGCGGCCGGTTCGCCGAGCACGGTCTGGGCGCTCTGGCCGACCGCGACCGGTCGGGGCGGCCGCCGTCGTTCACCGCGCTGCAGGTGGCCGAGGCCAAAGCGCTGGCCTGCCGCCTGCCCGCCGAGACCGGGGTGCCGCTGGCGCGCTGGTCCTGCCCGGAGTTGGCCACCGAACTGTCGGTGCGCGGTATCACCGGCCCCGCCTCCGCCTCGACCGTGCGCCGCTGGCTCAGGGACGACGCCCTCAAGCCCTGGCAGCACCGCTCCTGGATCTTCATCACCGATCCCGGCTTCCGTGCCAAGGCCCAGCGAGTGCTGGACCTGTACGCCCGCACCTGGCAGGGCGTCCCGCTCGGCAAGGACGAGTACGTCATCAGCGCGGACGAGAAGACCTCCATCCAGGCCCGCTGCCGCTGCCACCCCACCCTCGCCCCCGGCCAGGCCCGGGCGATGCGCGTCAACCACACCTACGGACGCGGCGGCGCCCTGGCCTACCTGGCCGCCTACGACGCCCACCCCGCGAAGGTGTCCGGCCGCACCGAATCCACCACCGGCATCGACCCGTTCATGAACCTGGTCGCCCAGGTCATGACCCAGGAGCCCTACGCCAGCGCCAAGCGCGTGTTCTGGATCGTCGACAACGGCTCCTCCCACCGCGGCAAGAAGGCAGCCGACCGGCTGTCGGCCGCGTTCCCGAACGCGGTGATGGTCCACACCCCGGTGCACGCCTCCTGGTTGAACCAGGTCGTGCGACACGAAGTCGCTTGAGGTGAGCGGAATTCACCGAAGGAGGTTCGACTGATGTCGAAGGTGTAGTTCCCGGTCCCGTGCGCAAGGACCGTCCCCGCTTCGGCGTGCGTCGCGGGTAACCGCGGGGTGCGAAGCCCGGAGTTCAAGGCCCAAGGGTCCCCGTTCCATCCGGGGGCCACAGGCTGGGGAAGACCGGACGGGTGAACGCAAGTGAATCCTCGATGACGCCTCGTCATTAGCACTTCCGCAGATGGGTTGCTGGAGCGGGAGACAGGGACCGGCCGCTGTGAGGCGGCGGGTGCCGCCCGGAGGGATTTGGCCGGGCGGGAGCGCACCACCGTCCCCGGGGTACAGAGGGCGCCCACCCCGGTCGCATCTCACTCATGCGGAACGTGACAACCCCGACGGGGTCCAGGCGTGGACGCGTCTGGTGGGCCGACCGTGAGGAAGGCTGAACTCCCCGGCGGGAGTAGGACGACCCGAGAAGCGAATGCCGGTGGCCGAAAGGCAGCAGGAAACCGGGAACCGCATGCCGGCACCTCCGCCGGCGGCTCCCGCATAACTGGCCGGATAGGGGCTGATGCCCTGACCCGAAAGGGTGCTGACGCGGGTCGGGTGAGCCTGCGAGGACCTGATGAATGACGACACCGGAACCGAGGGACAAGTTGGACGCCGTGACATTGCCGAAGGCGACTGAGGTCGCTGTCGGTTGCGCTGCGGTGAACGGACCCGAGGGCGGGCTCCTGGACTGGGACGCTGTGAACTGGCGGGCGGTCGAGGAGGACGTACGGCGGCTGAGGCAGCGGATCTTCGCGGCGTCGAAGGCAGGGGACCTGAAGAAGGTCCGCAATCTGCAGAAGCTGATGCTCCGCTCCCGCAGCAATGCTCTGATGAGCGTGCGACGGGTGGCGGAGGTCAACGCTGGCCGCAAGACGGCCGGGATCGACGGCAAGGTGGCGGTGTCATCCCAGGACAAGGCCGAGCTGGCCGACTGGGTGCAGCACCGGGCGAAGCCGTGGTCACCGCGTCCCGTCAAGCGGGTGTATGTGCCCAAGAGCAACGGGCGTCGCCGCCCGCTGGGGATTCCGGTGATCGCCGACAGGTGCCTTCAGGCCCTGACGGTCAGCGCGCTGGAACCCGAGTGGGAGGCCCGGTTCGAGCCGAGATCGTACGGTTTTCGGCCGGGTCGTGGTTGCCACGATGCCATCGTGGCGATCCACACCACGGCGAGCCGCCCGGACGCCAAGCGGCTATGGGTGCTGGACGCCGATCTTCAAGAGGCGTTCGACCGTCTCAGCCACGACCACATCCTCGCCTGTCTCGGGACCTTCCCTGCCAGGGGTATGGTCCGGCGCTGGCTGGAAGCGGGAGTGATCGAGGACGGCCACTTCGCCCCGACCGAGGAGGGAACCCCTCAAGGCGGGGTGATCAGCCCCTTGTTGATGAACGTTGCCCTGCACGGCATGGAGCAGGCCGCCGGCAGCCTCGCCAGTTCCTTCCACGCCAGGGCAACCACCGCCACCCTGCGTGCCCACCTGGCCAACGTCCCCGGTCGGCTCGCCCGCTCGGCTCGTCGCCTGACGCTGCATCTGCCCGACCGCTGGCCCTGGCAGCACGCGTTCACCGACCTGTTCGACGCCGCCCACGCACCACCGGCCTGATTCGCGACCTGACCACCCCCGCCCGCCAGGGCCCGACCGGAGCACACGTGGAAGAGCTGGACAGACCAGCGGGCACCCCACGCCCTCCAACCGGTCAGCCCGACCAGACCCCAGAAGTGATCACTCTCGAATCAGCCCGGTGGATTCGGGCTGAGAGAGACACCCCCTCGAAGGCGTTGCCGGGCAAGGCCTGAAGCTTGCCGTTCAGGGCGTCGTACTGATCGGTCATCACGCCGGCCAGCTCGGCCTTCATGAAAATCGCCATCGCGGTCTCCTCTGTGAATCCGATCATTTGATCACCGCGCCGAGGCAGAGCACCGACACCAAGTTGGCGGCAGCACCCTTCAGACGAGGTAGGAGGCCACCAGGTCGGCGAAGTCCTCGGGGGAAAGGATCCGGACTCCGAGGTCCTCGGCCTTGATTCGCTTGGAACCGGCCTTGTCACCGGCCACGAGGAGAGTAGTGCGCTTGGAGACGGCGGAGGACGCCTTTCCGCCGGCGCGTTCGATCAGTTCGTTCATCTCGTTGCGGGAGAGCGCGGCAAGCAAGCCGGTCATGCTGCCAGTGACGACCACGGCCTCGCCTGCAAGCGGGCTGGCCGCGCCGTCGGCATCCTGCCCGGCGGCGGCTGGTTCGGCCACGGCGGTGCCGACGTTCAGGGCAATGAGCTTGTCCAGGACCGGGGCAAGGTCGGCGAGCTCCGCGACGATGACCTTGGCCTTCTCGGCGCCGATGCCGTCGACATCGGCCAGAGTGTCGGCGTCGGCGGCGCGGATAGCGGCCATGGACCCGAAATGGGCGGCGATCCGGCGGGACATGGTGCGGCCCGTGCCACGCACACCCAGCGCGCAGAACACCCGGTGCAGCGGGGCGTTGCGGGCGACCTCGATCGCGCCGAGCAGGTTGTCAGTACTCGTCTCGCCCATTCGGTCCAGGCCGAGGAGCTGCTCGCGGGTGAGGGTGAACAGGTCGGCGACGTCCGCGACCAGGTCGGCGTCGACGAGCTGGACCGCGCGGGTACCTCCGAGGCCTTCGATGTCGAGCTGGTCGCGGCTGGCGGCGTAGCGGATGGAGGCGACTGCCTGGCAGGAGCGGCCGCGGACACAGCGCCAGCGCTGTTCGGAGGCGTCGATGGCGTCGCCGCAGCGGGGACAGGCGTCGGGGAAGGCGATGGGCTTCTCGTCACCGGTTCGCTGGTCGACGAGGGGTGCTTCAACACGGGGGATGACGTCGCCGGCGCGGTAGACGAAGACCTGGTCGCCGATGAGCAGGCCGCGACGGGTGATGTCGGCCGGGTTGTGGAGGGTGGCGTAGGTGACGGTGACGCCGTCTATGAGGACGGGTTCCAGGACAGCGCGGGGGGCGATGATGCCCGTGCGGCCGACGTTCCACTCGACGTCGAGGAGGCGGGTCACCTTGTACTGGGCCGGGAGCTTTCGGGCGATGGCCCAGCGGGGTGCGCGGGAGCCGCTTCCGGCCTGCTGCTGGTCGGCGGCGGAGTCGGCCTTGATGACGACGCCGTCGATTCCGAAGGGCAGCGCGGCGCGCAGGGCGGCGATCTCGTCGACCCGCTGCTGGGCCTTCTCCACCGTGGCGCAGTGTTGCGGGTGGGCGGCCGTGGTGGCTGCGGTGTTGGCTCCGAGCTCGGCGAGGCGCTCCAGGAGCGCGGTGTGGGCAAGGTCGTCGAGGCCGACGGCGCCGTAGGCGAAGAAGGTGAGTTCGATCCGGTAGGGGCGGTCCTTGGCACGGAGCGTGCCGGCGGCGCCGTTGCGCGGGTTGGCGAACGGAGTGGCGCCGTGGGCGGTACGCACCTCATTGGCGCGGTCGAACTGGTCCTGAGTGAGAAGGACTTCGCCGCGCAGCTCGACGTCGAGCGGCTCGGCAAGCTGCTGAGGGAGTCCCAGGACCGCGTTGGCAGCGTGGCTGATGTCCTCTCCAGCCAGCCCGTCGCCGCGGGTGATCAGCTGCTGAAGGCGACCGGATCGATAGCGGGCGGCCACCGCCAAGCCGTCGAGCTTGGGCTCCACACACCAGCCGTCGACGGGTCGGCCGAGTCGGCGTTCCAGGCCGGCGGCCCAGGACTCCAGTTCCTCGGCGGAGAAGACGTTCTCCAGGCTGAGCATCGGCACCGAGTGCGGGACATCACCGCCCGCCGCACCACCGGCGACCTTGCCGGTGGGGGAATCAGGTAGCACCTGGTCCGGATGCACAGCCTCATAGGACTCGATCGCGCGCACCAGGGCGTCGTACTCGTCGTCGCCGAGCGGCGTGGTGCCGTCGGCGTAGTAGGCCGCGGCCGCCTGGACGGCGGTGGCGACGGCATCGGCATAGGCGGCGGGAGAGGCCAGAGAGGCTGCGTCCTTCATGGGCACCATCATCTCGATCGGCACTGACATCCCAGGTAGAGGCCGGTGCTCGGCGACGGTGTTGAGGCTCTCCGAAAATCCCACCGGCGCTCACCTCGTTCGCCTGACCTGCTCTTGTTCCCCACCCCGGCGACAGGGCTGATGCTGGCGGGGCGGGTCCGTCCTCCGGTCCGTGGCGGCGACATGGCCGAGATTCCGCTGGCGGGCGCCTGTACCGCGCAACCAGACTGCAGATCATGGAAACCCTCGTGCCTGTCAGCAACGGCGAACTCTGGGCGGACGATTCGGGAGGGGATGGGCTGCCGCTGGTCCTGCTCCACCCGGGCGTCGGGGACTCGACCGTATGGGGTCCCGTCCTCCCGGCGCTTACCGCGCGGTACCGGGTGATCCGCTACGACTCCCGCGGCTTCGGCCGCTCGCCCGCGCCCACTGCCGCGTATTCCCTGGTCGAGGATCTCGCCGCAGTCCTCGACCACTTCGGGCTGGCCCGTGCGGTGCTGGTGGGCTCCAGCATGGGCGGTGCCACCTCGATCAGCCTGGCTCTGGACGCCCCGGACCGGGTGGCGGGCCTCGCACTCTTCGTGCCCGGGGTCACGGGGTACGACGGACTGACGCCGCCCGGGTTCTACGAAGAAGTGGGAAAGCTGGCCACGGCCAACGACATGGAGGGCATCGTCCGGCTCGGGCTGGGCATCTGGGGGCGGGCCGGCGGCGGCACCCCCGAGACCGATCCGGTCGCGGCCGCCCAGCTCCGAGGCGTACTGCCTGCCTGGTTCAGCACTGTCGGTCACCAGGGGACCGACGCCCCCACCTTCGACCGGCTCGGGGAGATCGCCACGCCCGCGTTGCTGGCACTGGGAGAGCTGGACCAGCCGGAGGTGGTGCGCTGCAACGAGGAGATGGCGGACCGAATCCCCCACTGCCGCCTGGTCCGGCTGGCCGCCTCCGACCACTACCCGACGCTGCGTGAGCCGGGGACCGTCGTCCAGCTGATCGAGGAGCTGTACGCCGACTCGCACTGAGCACTGCCAGCGGCTCCAGGGCTCAACGCACGATCCGACGCGGATGTCCCTCGCCGCGGGCAGGCCAATGAGATCCGCCTGACTGGCCGTCAACACTCTGTTCTGCGGATTAGAAGCTGTTGTCTTTCCGATCTTGAGGTCTGCCTTTTCGTTGGTCGGGCATAGGGTCGGTGGCCCCGTGGGAGTGGTGACCTGTCGTGTCGT
>NZ_JARZAJ010000086.1 GCF_029892105.1 Kitasatospora sp. GP82
CGACGACGATCTTCGCGGAGGTGGTGGCGCGGCTGGGGGCGGCCGCGTTAGAGCTTGCGAAGTCCACTGAGGACCCTTTCGAGCAGCGTGACGTCAGGCGTACCGCCCGACTCGCCCGCAGCGGCGGGCTGGTGGATGGCGACAAGACCGGCTTCGGCCAGGTCCGCGACGAGAATGCGGGCGACCCCGAGCGGCACCCCGGCCAGCGCCGAGATCTCCGCCACCGACTTGACCTCACGGCACAGGGCGACGATCCGCTGGTGCTCCGGCAGCAGACCGCCGGTGCGCTCCGCGTTCCCGGTGGTCGAGATCAGCGCCTCGATCGCCAGCTGGTACCGGGGCCGGGTACGGCCACCGGTCATCGCGTACGGGCGGACCAGCGGCTGCTGCTCATAGCCGTCGGACTGCTGTCCGCCGTAGCCACCGGCCTGCTGGCCGCCGTAGCCACTGCCGTACCCGTTGCCATATGTGCCGGGTGTCGGGGGCGGGGTCATGTTCGTCTCCTAGCTAGGGCCGAGTGCGGTTCACACGGTCGGGAGCAGGCCGCGAATACGCTGGATGACGCTGGGTATTCGCCGTTACACTGTGAGTGTTCAGCCGTCACGGAGTGGCGGATGAGCCTACCGCCGGGCTGGCGGGAAGTAAGGCCTGTGGAGCTGGTGTGATACCTCGGCTTGGGTTTGTCCCGGGGGCAGTCAGCACTGAAGCAGGAAGGTCTGCCGGGTGACCGGCGGATTCCCTGCCTCATCAAGGGCGGGGAGGATGCCAAGAGTCCTCCTAGCGCTGCCAAATCCGGAACCAGCTTTGGGGGTTCGCCGGGCTCGGTCCGACCGGGCCCGGCGTTTCGGTGTGTCGGTTTCTAGTGCAGAAGGCTTCCCTGGAGTTCCGCGCGAAGAGCGGGGGTGAGGACGGCTCCGGCTCGGTCCACGAGCAGGGCCATTTCGTACCCGACGAGGCCGATGTCGGAGTCGGGTGAGGCGAGGACGGCGAGGGAGGAGCCGTCGCTGACGGCCATCAGGAAGAGGAAGCCGCGCTCCATCTCCACGACGGTCTGGTTGACGTCGCCGCCCTCGAAGATCCGGCTGGCGCCGGAGGTGAGGGAGGTGAGGCCGGAGGCGACGGCGGCGAGCTGGTCGGCGCGGTCGCGGGGGAAGCCCTCGGACATGGCGAGCAGCAGACCGTCGGCGGAGACCACCACCGTGTGCGACACCCCGGGGGTGTTGTCCACGAAATTGGTGATCAGCCAGTTCAGGTTCTGTGCGGCCTGGCTCATCTGACTCAACTCAACGCTCCTGGTGATCTGGGCCGAACTCGCCGAAGCCCCCGTCGCCCCGAGGGGCGTCGAAGCCGTCGAACCGCTGTGGACGGGTGGGCCGCTGGCCCTGGGGCGCGGCGCCGCCGGGGTTTGCCGCGGGGGCACCGGTGCCCGGTGCACCTGCGCCTGGTGCACCCGCTGCAGCGCCGGCCTGGCGGCCCTGCTGGATGCCGCGGCGCAGGTTGGTCAGTCGGCCGCGGACCTCCTCGGGTGCACGGGAGACCTGCGGGCCGGTCAGCGGCGCCGCCTCGGCGGTGCCGGAGACCAGGTTGGCCTGCGGCGTACGACGGGGCAGACCGGAGAGCGTCACGCCGCTGGTCGAGGGCTGACGGACCTGCTCGGCGCGGCGCCAGCGCTCGTCGTTCGCCGACGGACGCCACGGGGCGTCCGGTGCCTGGCCGGGCTGACCGGGCTGGCCTGCCTGAGCGGGCTGGCCGGGCTGGGGCGCCAGCGGGTCCTGCGCGGACGGGCGTGAGCGCTGCTGCTCGGGACGCGGCCGCTGCGGGGCCTGGCCCTGGGGGACCTGGTCCTGCGGGAAGCCCGGTGCGCTGGTGCCCGGGCGCTGCGGCTGGTATCCGTGCTGGTGATCCTGCGGTCCACCGGCCGGCGGCTGCTGGAACTGCTGGGCCTCGCCCCGGCGGGCACCGGGCTGCTGCGAGCCGCCCCGGAACTCGTCGGCGCGGGCCGGCTGGGCGCCTGCGGCACCGGGACCGGTCGGCAGGGCCATCGGCTGCTGGCGCTGCGGCGCCGGACGCCCCTGACCGGGCTGCGGCTGGGCCGGCGGCAGCTGCTGCTGCTGCCCGGCCGGAGGCTGCGGCTGCTGGAAGGGCGGCTGCGGGGCCGACGGCGGCTGCGGGGCGGCCGGGTTGGGCACGCTCGGCAGCACCGGCTCGACCAGGCCGAGGCCCAGCGGGTCACGCGGGTCGATCTGGCTGGCCTCGAAGCGCGGGCGGGCGAACTGTGCCGTGGTCTCGACCGGGGCCGGGGCCGGGGCCGACGGCTGCTGCGGCTGTGCGGCTTGCTGGGGCTGCTGGGCACGGGGGGTCGGCTGCTGCTGAGCCGGCCCGCCCGCCGGGCGACGGCCCGGCAGTTCCTGGCCCTGTCGGCCCGGCGCCGGGCGGCCGGGAAGACCGCCGTCCACGGGCTGCTCGGCCCAACCGTGCTGCGGCTGCTCGGGGTTGGGCCGCTGACGCTCCGGCGTGGCACCCGGGCGGCCACCACCCGGCTGACCCTCGCCACGGCGCGGCAGACCGCCACCGGGAGCGAGCGGCGCACCGGCAGCACCGGGCGCACCCGGGGCACCGGAGGCGCCGGGCGTGCGCCGCGGCGGACGACCGGGCATCGAGTTCTCGCGGAGCGACTGCCCGACCTCACGGGTCGGCAGACCGGCGTTGGGCGCACCGGTGTTGGGCGTACCGGCGTTGGGGCCGCCGGGCAGGGTGGCCTTCGGGTCGCGGGTCGGCAGGCCGGTGTTGGGCGCACCGGGCAGGGTGGCCTTCGGGCCGCCGTTCGGCAGGCCGGAGTTGGGTGCGCCGGGGAGGGTGGCCTTCGGGTCGCGGGTCGGCAGGCCCGCGTTGGGTGCACCGGCCGGGCCGCCGTTCGGCAGGCCGGAGTTGGGCGCGCCAGGCAGGGTCGCCTTCGGGTCGCGGGTCGGCAGGCCGCCGGTGGGGCCGCCCTGGCGCGGGCCGGACTGCGGGCCCTGGCCGAGCTGCGGACGGCCGGTCGGGGCACCGCCGGCCGGGCCCTGCCCGAGCGCCGCGGCCTGGCGGCCGGACAGCGCCTCGGCGGCACCCCCACGTCCCTGTCGGGCCGCCGGGCCGACGCCGCGCTGCTGCTTGGCCTGGGCCGGGCCGGGCCGGGCGGCACCGCGCCGGTCGGTCGAGTTGGTGACGTCGACCGGGAGCATGACGAGTGCGGTGGTGCCGCCGGAGTCGCTGGGGCGCAGCTGGATCCGGATGCCGTGACGCAGGGACAGGCGGCCGACCACGAAGAGGCCCATGCGGCGGGAGACGGAGACGTCCACGACCGGCGGGTTGGCGAGGCGCTCGTTGATGTCTGCGAGGTCGTCGGGGGAGAGGCCGATACCGGTGTCGTGGATCTCGACCAGCACCCGGCCGTCGGGCAGGGCGTGGCCGGTGACCCGGACGCGGGTCTGCGGGCTGGAGAACGAGGTCGCGTTCTCCAGCAGCTCGGCGAGCAGGTGGACGAGGTCGTTGACGACACGTCCGGCGACCTCGGCCGAGGGGACGGCGGCGAGTTCGATGCGCTCGTACTGCTCCACCTCGGAGGCGGCGGCGCGGAGCACGTCGACCAGCGGGACGGGACGGGTCCAGCGGCGGCCCGGGTCCTCACCGGCGAGAACGAGGAGGTTTTCACCGTTGCGGCGCATACGGGTCGCGAGGTGGTCCAGCTTGAAGAGGCTGGCCAGCTGGTCCGGGTCGGCCTCGCGGCTCTCCAGTTCGGAGATAAGCGAGAGCTGACGCTGGATCAGACCCTGGCTGCGGCGCGAGAGGTTGGTGAACATCGCGTTGATGTTGCCTCGCAGCAGGGCCTGCTCGGCGGCGAGGCGGACGGCCTCGCTGTGCACCATGTCGAAGGCGTGCGCCACGTGGCCGATCTCGTCGGCGGAGTCGACGGCGACGGGCGCGACGGTGATGTCCACGTCGTGCGGGTCGCTCTCGGAGAGCGTCTTGACCAGCTCGGGCAGCCGCCGCTCGGCGACGTCCTCGGCGGCGGTCTGCAGACGGGTCAGCGAGCGCACCATCGAGCGGGCCACGATGGCGGCACCGGCGATGGCCACGATGAGCACCAGGGCGATCAGCGCGACGTTGATCAGGGCCTCGGTGTCGGCGTCCGACTGGAGCTGCTGGGCCTTGCCGTCGAGGACTTCGAGCAGCGAGGTCTCGATCTTCTGCTCGGCGGTGATCTTCGCGGTGGCGCTGTCGTACCAGTCCTTGTAGGTACGGACGTCGCCCTGCTTGATGCCGTTGGTGTTGAGGACCGCCTTGGTGTAGCGCTCGGCTTCCGCGATCGTCTGGTTGTAGGTGAGCGGGGCACGCAGCGCACTGGCCGCGGCGTCGCCGTAGATGGCGGTGAAGTTGGTGAGGGCGTTCTCCTCGGCCGTCTGCAGCCGGATGCCGAAGGTCTCGTCCGAGGTGCTCAGGTCCTGGCCGCCGGGGCGGGCGAGTGCGGCGCTGATCAGCGCACGCTGCATCGAGCTGGCCTCCTTGGCCAGCGAGAACTGCTGGAGGGCACGGGTGACCTTGACCAGCTCGGTGCTGTTCGAGGCGATCGCGATGTCCTGGGTGATGCCCAGCAGGTCATTGATGATCACGTCGTAGTTGGTGATCGTGGCCTGGATGTTGTCCGGGTTGGTGTACGCGGTGCTGCGGGCCTCGGAGAGCTGGTTGAGGTCCTTGCGGACCTGGAGCAGCAGTGCCTTGCCACCGGCGAGGTCGAGCTCGTCGAAGTTGTCGGCGCTGGCCGCGAACGCCTTGCTGAGGGTGTCCGTGGTCTTGCGGGCGTCGGTGACCTCGGGGTCCTGCTGGCTGTTGTTGGCGGTCATCGGGCCGGCGCTGAGGTCGCGCTCGGTCTGCAGGGCGTTCGCCAGCGCGGTGGACTTCTGGGCCAGGTCCGCGAGGTTGGTCATCTGCGACAGCTGCTTGGAGTTCTGCAGCGAGGACTGGACTCGCAGACCACCGAGGACGAGGGAGACGACCACGGGGAGCAGCAGCAGGGCGATCAGGCGGGTACGGATTCGCCAGTTGCGCATGGCGAACCGGCTGATGCCGCTCGCCCGGCGGCGGTTGAGGGTTCCGCGCAGGCGGGAGCGGCGCTTGTCGGTGGATTCCTCGCCCTCGGAACCCTCGGAAGCGCCGCCGCCGCCGCTGCCTGTCTGCTCGGGCTCGCTGCCGACCCCTACCTGCTCGGCGGGGCCGGTGTTCGGCGCTGCCTGGTGGGGGCCTGCCACGGGCTCACGCGACTCCGGGTCACCCGCGGCGCCGCTGCCCCTCTTGAAACGTCCCTGCACTGGCGTCGCAACCTCTGGACCGGGCGTCCCTCTCCGCTGCCGCGGATGGAACGGTGTCGAGTTTTTCCGTCGCATTCCAGCACAGCGGGAGAAGTCCAACAAGGGGCGTTACCCGGCGGTGTCCTGAGCTACCCAGTGCGCGCACACTTTCACGGACTGTGCGGTAACCCCAGTGGAATACAGCCCTTTTCGGACACTCGCCGGATACATGCCAACTTGGTCGTAGATCAACAAGAGTCGCAGACGTTCGAGAATGTCCGAAATCTGGCAAATGTCGGGACGATCGACGGGGGTGAAATGTCCCTGATGTGCATTTTGCCGGTCAATTTGTGAGGAAAATCACAGCCGAATGTATAGCCTTGGTCACGGCCCCTGTGGAAAGAGATCCCTACTCTGACTCTGCGGAGCAGTGCGCGCTTCAGCAGCCTGCCCAGAATCACGCAGGCCGACTCCTGGAAGTCGGCCCCGAACCCCAAGGTGTGACGCAATGTCCCAGCCGGCGAAGAAGGCCGACGCCATGCCCACGCTCGTCAGCCGTCCCACGGCCAACCCGCGGCGGACCACCCTGGCCTCCATCGAGGACTTCAGCCAGCTGCCCGGCGCTCTCGCCGCGCAGGAGCCGGTCGAGTACGCGACCGAGCTGCCGGCCAGCACGGCCAACCCGCGCCGCACCGTCCTGATGGCCGCTCCGGCGCCGCGGATGCCGCAGGACTGACACTCCGGCCAGTCGAGAGGGGCGCCGACCGCAACTGCGGCCGGCGCCCCTCTGCGCTGTCCCGTCGCTGTCGTCCGGCCGTGCCCGAAGGGCCCGCATCGGCCCACGCGATAGCCTGGGGGCGCATCTACAGGGCCCGGTACGGCCGGTGCCCGACTGACCGAGAGGCTCCCAACCGTGCGTATTGCCAGGTTCTCCGTCCGGGAAGGGAGCCCTGCCGCCGGCAGCGTCTCCTTCGGCGTGGTCGAGGGGGACCCCTCCCAGCCCGAGTCCCTGGTGGTCCACGCGCTGGCCGGCCACCCCATCGTCTCGATGCAGTTGAGCGGCGAGAGCTACCGGATGCAGGACATCCGCCTGCTGTCGCCGATCCTGCCCAACAAGATCGTGGCGGTTGGCCGGAACTACGCAGCGCACGCCGCCGAACTCGGCAACGAGGTCCCGGACGTCCCGCTGACCTTCTTCAAGCCCTCCACCGCGGTGATCGGCCCGACCGAGTCCATCGCGTACCCGCCGTTCTCCGCGGACGTCCAGCACGAGGCCGAACTCGCCGTGGTGATCGGCCGGATGGGCCGGGAAGTGCCGCTGGAGCGGGTACCGGAGATCATCTTCGGCTACACCTGCGCCAATGACGTCACCGCGCGGGACGTCCAGCAGCGCGAGGGCCAGTGGGCGCGGGCCAAGGGCTTCGACACCTCCTGCCCGCTCGGGCCGTGGATCGAGACGGAGCTCGATCCGAGCGATCTGGCGATCACCTGCACGGTCAACGGCGACCTGCGGCAGACCGGCCGGACGTCCCTGATGGTCCGTTCGATCGCGGAGCTGATCGTCCACATCTCCGAAGCGATGACCCTGCTCCCGGGCGACGTCATCCTCACCGGCACCCCCGCGGGTGTCGGCCCCATCAACGTCGGCGACGAAGTCGCCGTCTCCATCGAAGGCATCGGCACTCTCACCAACAGGGTGATCAAGCGTGGTTAGCACTGAGCCGGGGACGACCCCGGCCACCCCGAAGGACCCGAGCGTTCGGGTTCGTTTCTGCCCCTCCCCGACCGGCAACCCGCATGTCGGGCTGGTCCGCACCGCCCTCTTCAACTGGGCCTTCGCCCGCCACCACGGCGGCACCATGGTCTTCCGGATCGAGGACACCGACGCAGCCCGCGACTCCGAGGAGTCGTACAACCAGCTGCTCGACGCGATGCGCTGGCTCGGCTTCGACTGGGACGAGGGCCCGGAGGTCGGCGGTCCGCACGAGCCGTACCGGCAGTCGCAGCGGATGGACATCTACGCCGACGTCGCCAACCGCCTGCACCGGTCCGGCCACGCGTACCACTGCTACTGCACCACCGAGGAACTGGACGCACGCCGAGAGGCCGCCCGCGCGGCCGGCAAGCCGTCCGGCTACGACGGTCACTGCCGTGAGCTGACCGAGGACCAGGTAGCGGTCTACAAGCTGGAGGGCCGCAAGCCGATCCTCCGCTTCCGGATGCCCGACAAGACCATCGCCTTCGACGACCTGGTGCGCGGCACGCTCAGCTTCGAGCCGGAGAACGTGCCGGACTACGGCATCGTCCGGGCCAGCGGCGCTCCGCTCTACACCCTGGTCAACCCGGTGGACGACGCCCTGATGGGCATCACCCACGTGCTGCGCGGCGAGGACCTGCTCTCCTCCACCCCGCGTCAGATCGCCCTCTACGCCGCGCTGGCCGAGATCGGCGTCGGCAGTGGCGTCACCCCGCGCTTCGGCCACCTGCCGTACGTGATGGGCGAGGGCAACAAGAAGCTGTCCAAGCGCGACCCGCAGGCCAGCCTCAACCTCTACCGCGAGCGCGGCTTCATCCGCGAGGGCCTGCTCAACTACCTGTCGCTGCTGGGCTGGTCGCTGGCCGAGGACCGGGACCTGTTCTCCATGGAGGAGCTGGTCGAGGCCTTCGACATCTCCAAGGTGAACTCCAACCCGGCCCGCTTCGACCTGAAGAAGTGCGAGGCGATCAACGCCGAGCACCTGCGCCGACTGGCGCCGGAGGACTTCGTCCAGCGCCTGGTCCCGTACCTCCAGGCCCCCGGTCTGCTGCCCGAGGAGCCGACTGCCGAGCAGCTGGACCTGCTGGCCAAGGTGGCGCCGCTCACCCAGGAGCGGATGGTCGTGCTGAGCGAGATCGTCAACATGGCGGGCTTCCTCTTCGTCGACCCGGCCGACTTCACGGTCGACCCGGACGACGCCGCCAAGGTGCTCACCCCCGACGCCAGTCCGGTGCTGGAGGCCAGCATCAAGGCGCTGGAGGAGCTGGGCGACTTCACGCCCGAGCCGATCCAGGCGGCGCTGCGCGAGGCGCTGGTGGACGGTCTCGGCATCAAGCCCAAGTTCGCGTTCACGCCGCTGCGGGTGGCGGTCACGGGCCGCCGGGTCTCCCCGCCGCTGTTCGAGTCGATGGAGCTGCTCGGCCGCGCCGAGACGCTGCGTCGGCTGACGGCCGCTCTGGAGCTCACCGCGGCCTCCTGAGGCCGTGAGCGGGCGGCTGCGGGCCCGGTCCTGACCTGGCTCGCAGCCGCCCCGCCGCCTGCCTGCGGTTATCAATTTTGGACCCAGGCCAGACGTCGGGTAATGTTCTTTCTGCGCCGCCCGGGAGGGAACGGACGAGGGAGTGAAACCCCGTCGGTGACCAAGCGAGAGGTGCAACGCCTGGGAAGGGCCCGCAGGGGCTCAACTCTGGTGGGGTATGGTGTAATTGGCAGCACGAGTGATTCTGGTTCATTTAGTCTAGGTTCGAGTCCTGGTACCCCAGCGCAGTACGAGCAGTAACCAGTAGTAGCAACTGAAGATCAAGCCCCCGTTGTGTAGCGGCCTAGCACGCTGCCCTCTCACGGCAGTAGCGCCGGTTCGAATCCGGTCGGGGGTACTGATTCCGCAAGGGATCGCCAAGAAAGCCCCCGTTGTGTAGCGGCCTAGCACGCTGCCCTCTCACGGCAGTAGCGCCGGTTCGAATCCGGTCGGGGGT
>NZ_JARZAJ010000087.1 GCF_029892105.1 Kitasatospora sp. GP82
CAAGCCGGCGCCCCGCCACGACGTGGGCAAGACCGTCAAACGCGAACCCACGCTTCAGGCCCACCTCGCCGCGCGAGGTTAAAGATCAAGCTCAGCGAAACTGAGTTGGAGGACGGTGCATGGTTGGTACGGGGAGGCTGGCATGCCCCCGGCGCAGTTGACGTGACGCCGTTGCTCAGGGCAGTCCCTCTCCCGAACTGGTGAGCCGCCCACGACGCTATGGCTCTTCATCGTCTTGGACCAGTCGGGCCCACCGGCGGTGGCCCATGCGCTCGGTCTCGTCACACACGATGCGGGTAACGGTCCATTCCGGTCCGAGGGGGTGGTTCCCGCGATGGTCCGTCGAAACCGCCACCGTCTGGAATCCACGGGCCGGCGAGCCGAGAAGAGCAGTGGCCTGGTGGTAACCGCCCCAGTCGAGCCCGTTCAAGAATGGGTCGAGGAGGAGCAAGGTCGGGTGAGCCCGTGCGTACGTTTCAGCGAGCGCGACCAGAACCTCCAGTCCGACGAGAGGGCGAAGCCGGCGATCACCGTTGCCTGTTTCAACACAGCTTCCGAGCACGAAGTCGGCGCGGATCCGATCGTCGACTATCCGGGTGCGCTTGACCGCCCCGCCGACGATCTCAGGAAGGTCTGAGATCACCTTGCGCATCACCCAGTGGTCAAGGCCCAGGTCCGTGGCAAGGTCATGGACGTCGGCGGGAAAGTCACCGCTCCACCGGGGTACTCGGACCACTTGGTAGGGGGAGGCCACGAATGGAACCTCATGACCGTCGGCGAAGAAGTGGAGCCTGTCACCCTCCGCCTTGAACTCGGCCCGCCGCGGCTGAGAGTCATACCAGGTGAGTGCCGCATGTACACGGGACTCCGGGCGGGCGACCCGCTCCATGATGTGGGACGGGGCTGCCAGCCCCGACAGAAGCGAGATGAAGTGACTTTTCCCGATTCCATTCGTGCCCAGGAAAATGTTGCACCGGGAGAAGCGCACCGTAGTCGGCTCCTTCAGCCACACGTCCTCCGTGATCTCGATCGAGTGGATCCATCCGAAGGGTCGGGCGACGCCCCCGTGCTCCATACGGACCCGGGCCTCGTGGAGATCTCGCCAGCTTCGCAGAAGCGACGCCGGATAGGCGTCGCCGGCGTTGGTATCGACAAGACGCGCGCATCGGGCGCAGAGCCAGATGCCGTTGAGAGGATCGCTTCGCTGGCCGGCGTTCAGCCCGCCGGTACCGCGGGGCCCGCCCGGTGCCGCGGCATAGATGTGAGCGGCGGTCCCGGTCATCTCGACGTCGTCGATGCCCCTTCCGGGCCCGATGGTGAGTGCCCCGCAGCCGGGATTCGAGCAACGAAAGGCCGCCCGAAGCGCGAGGGCACGCTTCGTTACCTCACTGAAGTCAGCGCGTCGGCCAGACCCAGTCCCCATTGCTCCCCCACCCATCTCGCTCTCAGCACACCGTAGCCCTGCCGACGGACAGTGACCGAGTGTCAGCAGCCGCCCTGGCTAACCGAAAGCGCGGCGGAGTCCTCCTCGACCCGCGCGGCCCCGCGCCCGCTGGGCGAGCAGAGCTAACTCAGCAGCCCCTGTGCGTTCACCAAGGACCGGGGAGACTCCGAGGCGTAAGCGCCAGCCGCCGGGTAACGAGAGCTCGGAGGTCGGGCCGTGTCGACCGGACACAGTCAGCCGTGCACCAAGTGAAGTCATCGTGTTCTGTCTGGTTGATCCGGACCGGCCATTGACCGGGCGGTTCCTCGGCGGCGAAGAAGAACCCCCTGCTGGCGGGCAGCAGGGGGTTCTCGCGGGCTGGGTAGTCCAGGTGGCCGATGTACAGCGCGCTGGCGATGGCCAGCCCGGCCTCCTCCTGGACCTCACGTGCGAGGGCTTCGGCGAGGGATTCGCCGGTCTCGACGCCGCCGCCGGGCGGTTCCCAACGGCCGGCCCAGGAGTCCGACGCCGTACGTCGGAGCATCAGGAGCCGGCCGTGGCGGACGATGAGTGCACCCACGCAGAAGGCGTCGTATCCGTCTCCGCGGGCCTGGTCAATGAGCTCATGGTGCACGATCAGCGGGTGACGAGTTCCCGTACGGCGTCGCTGACGGCTGGGATCTCGTCGGGCCCGGCCCACTCGTGCGCGTCGTGCTCGGTGAGGGTGACCGGGCCGGTCCGGGTGACAGTGACCTCGAAGGTCAGCTGCCGGGTGAGGGCGCCGCTGCCGGACGTGTAGTCGAAGTGCCCGAGGTACTTCTCGACCGCGTCGATCCGCAGGCCGGTCTCCTCGTCGACCTCCCGCAGCAGGGCCTGCTCGATGCCCTCGCCCTTCTCGACCTTGCCCGACGGCAGCTCCCACAGGCCGGCCATGAACTCGCCGGCCGGGCGCCGCAGGAACAGCATGCGGTCGCCGTCGGCGATCACGGCGGCCACGACGAACCGCTCCACCCCGTCCGTCTCGGCGGCGACACGGATCGTGTCCTCGAACGTGGGGTCGGCGAAGGGAGAGTTCACAGCAGCTCCTTGTGGTGGTCGCTCACCTTGATGGCCGCGCTGATGTACTGCTCGGCCAGCGGACGATCCTGTTCACGATGCCAGACCGGGAGCTTGATCGTGTGCGCGTGGGTGTGCTCGGCGACCGGGAAGTCCCCTACCTGGTAGCGGCGGTGGGCGTGCGGGTGGCCGGGGAACAGCATGGCCGGGCTCTGGTACAGCGGTAGCTGGTTCATGGGGCAGGTGGAGCCCGGCCGGTCGAACTCGACCGCGCCCTCGGCGACCAGGGCCTGGTGGAACCGCTCGACACTGAGGCCACCGAGCTCCTGCGGGCGGTAGGTGAGCGTCAACCCGTACCAGGACGGGACCACTCCTTCGGGCATCGGGATGACCTCGAGCCCGGGGATGCGGGCGAACTCCTCGGTCAGGTAGCGCGCGATCTCCGCCCGTCCGGCGAGGTAGCCGTCGAGGCGGCCGAGCTGGTCGTGCGCGATGGCGGCGGCCAGCGGGTGGATCCGGAGCTTGAGGCCGGACCCGGTGACCGCGTACTTCGCGAGCGGGTGCTTGGCCGGGATCTCGGACTTGGCTCGCTTGTTGTAGTGGCCGAACGTCAGGAGCCGGTAGTACGTGTCGTCGTCGTCCGTGAGGACGAACCCGCCCTCGCCGCCGGACAGCGGCTTGGGACCGTTGAGCGAGAACGCGCCGCCCAGCCCGAAGGTGCCGACCTTCTTGCCGCCGTGGGAGGCGCCGTGGGCGTGGGAGCCGTCCTCCAGCAGGAGGAGGTTGTGCGTCTTGGCGATGGCCTGGATGGCGAGCATCGCGGCCGGCCTGCCCCACAGGTGGGTGACCATGATGGCGCGGGTGCGCGGAGTGATCGCGTCCTCGATCGCGGTGGGGTCGATGTTGCCGTCCGGGCCGGTCTCGACCAGGACCGGCACCGCCCGCAGATGGAACAGCGGCGAGGCTGTGGCGTGGAACGTCCAGGCGGGGACGATGACCTCGTCCCCGGCCTTGATCCTGGCGGCGTCGTAGGTAGCGTGCAGGGCCGCGGTGCCGGAGCTGAAGGTGACCGCGTGCCGGACGCCGAAGTAGTCCTGGAGGGCGTCCTCCAGGTCGGCGACGATGCCCGAGCGGCCGGGGATGGAGATGGCCGAGCGGAGCTGGGCGGTGACCTTGCTCTCGGTGGTGTCGTCCATCGGCGGCCACTCGAAGTGCGTGCCGGCGGCGGTCACCGCGGGCTCGCCGCCCAGCAGGGCGAGGTTGTTCGTCACAGCATCTCCTTGGGGTCGATGTAGCGGCCGGCGGCCTTGGACTCGTAGCAGGACGCGATGAAGGCCATGTGGCCCAGGTGTTGTTCGGGCCCGGCGGTGTTGGGGCGTTCGCCATCCAGGACCCGGCAGAAGTAGTCGATCTGGGCGGTGGCCGCGCTGGACGGGGCTTGCGGGCGCGACAGCTCGTCGACGACCTTGCCGTGCACATCGAGGCGCTGGACCTGGCCCTTCGTCAGCAGGACGGAGCCGAGGGTGCCGACCACGTGCAGTTTCTCGGTCTTCGGGGCCATCCAGCGGGACAGGAGCACGGTGCCGTACAGGTCGTTGTCGTAGCCGAGCTGGATGACGGCGGTGTCCTCGGCGTCGTACCCGCCGTCGGGCAGCGCGGCGGTCGAGAAGTCGGCCATGATCCGGTTGGGCATCCCGAAGTACCACAGCAGCAAGTCAACGATGTGGTAGCCCATGTCGATGATGCAGCCGCCGCCGGCCTGGCTGACGTCTCCGCGCCAGCCGGCGCCGGGGTCGTCGGTGTGGAAGGTGTACTGGCCGTCGATGAGGAACGGGGTGCCGATCTGGTCCAGGAGCTGGACCACGGACGCGTGGAGCGGGTTGAAGCGCCGTTGGAGCGTGACCATCAGCTCCACCTGGGCCTGCTGGCAGATCGCGGCGAGCTCGCGCGCCTCCGGCAGGGAGGTGGCGAACGGCTTCTCCTTGAGGACGTGCACGCCTCGGACGGCGCACTCCTCGATCACGGCCCGACCGGCGTGGTGCGGGACCGCGACGATGACGAAGTCCGGCGCCACGTTGTCCAGCAGGTCGGCGGCCCGGGTGAAGCCCGGGACGTTGTGCGTGTCCTGCTGGGCCCGCAGGGCGTCCGGGTCGTTGTCGCAGACCGCGACCAACTCGGCCCGGTTGGAGGCGAGCAGGCCGGGAAGGTGGTCTTCGAGTGCCCGGTGTCCGAGGCCGATGACCGCCGCGCGTCGTTTCATGGGCTGACTCCTTCCGCTTCGTGAGGGAACTTGTCGATGCGTGTCGAGTACAGCGCCAACTGCGCTTCTCTGGACAGGCATTGTCTGTAGTCCCGGGGTTGTCCCGCGCTCGCGCGCAGTAGGCTGCCTGTCACTGTCGATGATGGAATTGGCCCCGTGGACGACCCGATCCGGCACCCCCTCGCCTACGCCCGTGAACTGCGCGGGTGGTCACAGAGCGACCTCGTCGTGTTCCTCGACCGGGCCGCCCGCAAGCACGGGCTCCGCTCCGGCGCGGACAAGACGGCCGTCAGCCGGTGGGAGAACTGGCGCAAGCAGCCGAACCTGGACTCCCAGATCCTGATCGCGGAAGCCTTCGACGTTCCGATCGCCGACATGGAGCTGTTCGGGTGGCCCGATTGGCTGCCCGGCCGCGAGGTTCCGCTGCCACTGGGATCGGCGTACACCGTCCAAGCACTTCGAGATGCACAGAGAGCCGCCATGGACCGCCGCAGCTTCATGACCTTCAGCGCCGTCTCGCTGGCCGGCCTCGCCGCCCAGTGGGCCACGATCGAGCCCGATCGCCTGACTTCTGCCCTCGACGGCAGGACGGCCGTGGACCCCGGGCTCGTGGACTGGCTGGAGGAAACCAGCGCGAAGCTGACGACCTTGCCCACCGAACAGCGCCAGCACACGATCAAGCTGATGGACGCTCATCTCGCCACCGTCACCGACCTGATCGAGGGCGGCGGCCACGCCGAGCCCGTCACCAAGCGGCTGCACCTCCTGGCCGCGTCACTGGCCACCACCTGTGGCTGGTACCGCTTCGACCAGGGCAAGCACTTCGCGGCGGGAAAGCTCTGGGCAGGGGCCTTGCAAGCCGCCAACGCCGCGGGTGACCGCGACTTCGGCGCCGGTGTGCTCTCCGACTTCGCCTACCAGTCGAACTGGATCGGCCAACCGAACATCTCGGTGGACCAGCTCGGCCACGCACTGTCCGGTACGAAGCACCCCACCGCCCGGTCGCTGCTGTTCCTCCGGCGGGCCAGGGCCTACGCCGCGCTCGGCGAACGCTCCGCGTGCTACCGCGATCTGTCCGACGCCGAGACTGCACTGTCGACGCGGGCTAGCGACCCCGCGCCAGGCTGGTGCGCGTGGATGAGCCCCGCGGACCTCGCGGTCGACTCCGGCCAGTGCCTCCTCGATCTCGGCCGGGCCGACGAGGCGCACGTCAGGATGGCCGAGGGCCTGGCCCTCCTGCCCAAGGCCCGGGACAAGACGCGTGGCATCTTCCTGACCTACCAGGCCAAGGGCTTCCTGCAGTCCAACGACGTCGAGCAGGCTCTCGCTGTCACCACCGAATCCCTCGATCTGGCCACCCGCATCGGCGCCGAGCGGTGCGTCACCCTGGTCCGCGAACTCGCGCCGGCGTTCAAGCCGTACCGCCAGGTTGACGGCGTCGCCGATCTCATCGAGCGCGTCCGAGCTGCGTGACGGACGCTCAGATCAGAGTCACGGTGATCAGCGGCCGGAGAGGACGATCCGAGCCGCCGTCGCCAGGAGGCTGCCTCGCCACCGGGCCGGGCCACGCGCCGGCCGCCACCCGGCGGACGCCGCCAACCCCCTACCTTCCTCCGCGGACACCACTGGTGTCGAACCCGCAGGCCAGACCAGTTCTCCTGCCTGGCGCGGGCCACGGCCCGGAGTTCCCCCGGCGTCGGACTGAGTCCCGGCGGCTACCGCCTCGGACCCGTCCCGGACGACGTGGTGCGCCGTGCCGACCAGATCGAGCTGGTCGACATGTCCGCCGAGGCCCTGCGCAGGCGGATGGTCCACGGCAACATCTACCCGCCCGAGAAGATCGACGCGGCGCTGGCGAGCTTCTTCCGGGCCGGCAACCTGACTGCCCTGCGGGAGATCGCCCTGCTGTGGGCGGCCGACCGGGTCGAGGAGGCGCTGCTGCGCTACCGCCACGAGGCCGACCTACGGCCCCGGATCGCCGCCCGCCTGGCCCGGGCCGAACAGCGGGCCGCGGAACTGGAGGCGTTCACCGCCTGCCTCCGCGACGAGCTGGAGCGCCTGGACGCCTTGCCGGACCGGGAGGACCGCTGCGACGCCGAGTGCGAACCGCTCGCACCACCCACCTCGAACACGGGGACCGCCGGGCAAGAGGGCGAGCGGTGGCGCACGGCGGCGGTGGCCTGCTCACTGACCCGCGACGGCCTGGCCGAGCGCACCACACAGTGGCACCAGGTACTCGACGGCGCGACGCGCATCGGCATCCCCGACGGGTTGCGGCTGACGCTGCCCGCCGAACGGACCACAGCGGTCGCCTCGCTGGCCGCGGCCGAACAACGGTGCTGCCCGTTCTTCGACTTCCGCCTCCACCTCGACGGCCCGGCCGTCCACCTGGAAGTGCGTGCCGGTCACGACGGCATGCGTGTACTCGCCGACCTGTTCGGCCCGACAGACCGGGCGCCCACGACGCCATGACCTTGGGATGCCGGGCGGCATGCTGCGCGACTACCAGCTGCGGAACCCGCTCCTACGGGCCGAAAGCTCAGCCCGTCAACGAGGATTACGAGGCCGAAGGCGGTCAGGACCACCGGATGCAGGACGTGGCCCCAGCGGGATGAGCGCCCTTGCGACGGCCAGGGCGGGTGGCGAGGTACCTGCCCGCCAGGCATCACGGCAACCGCAGTCCGGAAAAGGGAAGGCCCCGGCTAGCGCCGGGGCCCGAGTCCTTCTCCGGCGCTCAGTGGTCGCCGGAGAAGATCTCCTTCACCTCGCGCACCGCGTAGTAGACGAGAACGTAGCCGGCCACCGGGTCGGCCCACCACCAGCCCAGGGTGGTGTTGAGGAGCAGGCCGACCAGGACGGCTGCGGCCAGCAGGCCGTCGATGAGGGTGACCCGGCCCTCGGTCCTGAGGACCGGGTTGTCCAGAGCGGCGCCGGTGCGGGCCTTGCCGAAGGCGAGGGTGAACATCACCGCGGCGGTGATCGCCGTCCAGACGATCCCGAGCGTCGAGTGGTGCGGGCGGAAACCGGCGGCCAGCACCCACGTGGACTGCACCAGCAGGTAGACGGCCAGCAGGGCGAAGCCCACCCCGATCAGCTTGAGCGCCCGCTTCTGCCGCTCCTCGCCGGTGCCGGACAGCTCCCAGATCACCACGGTGGAGGCGCCGATCTCGATCAGCGAGTCCAGGCCGAAGCCCGCCAGCGCCACCGACCGCGCGCCGAGCGCCGCCGGCTCACCCACCTCGACGTCCGCCGACGCGACCGCCTCGGCGGCATCCTGCACGAATACCAACATGCAGCGTGACCAGCACGGACGTGGTTCTTGGCACCTACAGGGCCGACGACGGACTGATCGACAAACCCCGGCGAGGCCGCTACACCGCAACGAATGACCCTTCGTCAACTCACTTGATGGGCAGCGATGAACGTTAGGGCTCGCAGAGCATTAACCCGTAGCTTCCCGCTCTTTGGCTCGTTGCTGTGGTATGAGCGCGTTGGAGGGGGAACATGCCTCACTGGCAG
>NZ_JARZAJ010000088.1 GCF_029892105.1 Kitasatospora sp. GP82
CGGACCCGACCGCCACGAGATCATGGAACCGAGTCCGTGTCGCGACACAGAAAGCCGGACAGTTGGGGGGAATCCCCTATCGAACGCCCTCTGAGGCCTGCGGCAGGAACTCCCACCCCGGCCGGACGGGAAGCGTCGGATCTTCCGGCGGGGAGGCTACGCCAGTGCCAGCGCGGCCCAAGCCGACCTTGACCACGTGCGCGGTCTGCTCGCCCTGCCCGACGCTGACGACGACGAAGGGCGAAGCCGCATAGCCGACTTGCTCGAGCTTGTCGCCAAGGAGCGGAGCCCGCTCCCGGACATCGAGGAGACGCGCCGTCTGCTGCGCCGTGGGCAGTCGCTCACGTCCCGTCTGACCGTCGGCGAGTGGCTCGACATGTGGCTGGCGTCGAAGAAGACCCGCAAGACCACGACCAACGGCTACGAGTCCCACGTCCGAGTTCACCTCAAGCCCCGCATCGGCCATATCCGCCTGTCGCGCCTGAACGTTGGCCACCTGGTCGAGATGTTCGACGCCATCGCCGACGAGAACGAGACTGTCGCAGCAGAGAACCAGGCACGCCGCGAGCAGGTAGCCCGCTGCTCGCCCGGCCGGCCTGGTGCGCCGAAGGCCGAGGCACGCGCCCGGCTAGCAGAGGAGCGCGCCAGGCTCGCGGCGATGAAGCCGTACCGGAAGCTCACCGGCCCGGCCACGCGGCAGCGCATCCGGTCGACGCTTCGGGCTGCGCTGAACGCCGCCATCGCCCGCGAACTGATCACCTTCAACCCGGCCTCGCACGTCGAGTTGGAGTCAGGCAAGCGCCCGAAGGCCCAACTGTGGACCGAGGAGCGTGTTCGGCGTTGGGAGTTGAGCGGCGAGAAGCCAAGCGCCGTCATGGTGTGGACTCCCGAGCAGCTCGGCCGATTCCTCGACGAAGCCGAGGACCACCGGCTCTATGCCCTGTTCCACCTGATCGCCTTCCGGGGCCTGCGCCGTGGCGAGGCCGTCGGCCAGAACTGGACTGACGTGAACCTCGAGCGCGGTGAGCTGACCGTGGCCAAGGAGACCGTCCAGGACGGTTGGACTCCGTACGAGTCAGACCCCAAGACGGATGGCAGCGCAGCGACGATCGGGCTGGACAGCGGTACCGTCGCGGTTCTCAGGGCACATCGGATCAGGCAGACCGAGGAGCGCCTTCAGTGGGGCGCGGCGTGGACGGATACCGGGAAGGTGTTCACCCTCGAGGACGGCAAGTGGCTGCACCCCGAGACCGTCTCTGATGCCTTCCGCCGCATCTACCTCGCCGCCGGCCTGCCTCCGATCAACCTCCGGGACCTCCGGCACGGGGCAGCAACCCTGACCCACGCGGGCGGCGGAGACCTCCACACGATCAAGGAGGCGCTGCGGCACTCCACGATCACGCTCACGTCGGACACGTACACCAGCCTGCTCCCGGAAATCGACCGGGCGGTCTCCGAAGCCGCCGCGAAGCTCGTTCCCCGGGCTGGCAAGAAAGCAGTCGGCGAAACCGCCGGGCTCACTTCGGGCTCACCTGGGGCCGATAAAGCGAAAGCGCCCCGACTGGTGAAACCCAGTCAGAGCGCTGCGCTGCAGGTCAGCGAGGGTAAACCCGCTTCCGAAAACGGTGGGCCGCCAGGGGCTCGAACCCTGAACCTACGGATTAAAAGTCCGCAGCTCTGCCAATTGAGCTAGCGGCCCGTCGGCTTGCGCTTCCACCGTGGTGGTAGGCGCCTGCCAGGGTGATCCTACCCGGTGATCCGTGGCGGTTGGCCAGTGGATTGTCCGGCCACGCCGAGTGTTCGTTGTGGTGGGGCGTCCGGGCTGGTCAGACGGGTGGGGAGAGATGTGCCAGGCGGACGCGGCGCAGCCAGGACTCGGCGGGCGCCTCGTCGGGGGCGGCGGGCAGGACGCCGGGGCGGTCGAAGCGGGCCTCGGCGTCGGCGAGCAGGTCCACGGCCAGGTGGGGGCGGTCCGCGTACCGTTCACCGAGTTCGCGGACCCGCACGGGGTCGGTCAGGCGGACGACCACCTCGCCGGTCTCGTGCAGGGTGAGCCCCTGCTGGACCAGCCGGACCAGGTGCCGCGCGTGCTTGGCCGCCCGCTGCCGGGACCGGGAGTCGGACGGGTCGCGGCTGCTCAGCTTCCTGAACTGCCCCGTGGCGTAACCGAGGTAGGAGTTCCGTACCGCCTGCTCGCTCAGGAAGGAGCGCCGGATGGCGATCAGTTCGTCACCGAGCGGCGTCCGCACGTCGTACAGCTCGGCGGGCAGCCAGACCAGCTCGGAGGCGGTCGGATTGCAGCTCAGGGCGAGCCGGCACCACTTCGCCGCCTCGTGCAGAGTGCTGTCCGGCGCGGTGGTGACGTGGGACTCGGCGGGCCGGTGCAGACCGTGGAACTGCTCCGTGGGCGCCGCGAACAGACCGAGCCGGTCGAGGTCGGATCCCGCGTGGGCCAGGCCGTAGGCGGTGGAGCCGACGATGCCGGAGAGCAGTATGCGCATGGGTGTGTCGCCTCCTCGGCGTCAGGCTGTCGAAACGGTGCAAACGGCAGAGACCATGGAAACCGGCAGGTCAGGCCCCTCAATCGGATCTGCCGAAGTTTCCCGCGTCAGACAGCCCTCGCGCGAACGAATTCCCGGCAGCGGCGATCGCGCACCACGCCGGAACGCACCGGCGGCACCGCGCCAGAGACAACGCGCCAGAGACAACGCACCACCGGCGACTCCCCTGCGTCGCTCCGGCCGCCCGCCCCTCCCCGTGCCGATACTGGGCAGATGGCGAACAGCGAGATCCCGGCCGCGAAGCTCCGTGCCTGGTGGGCGCACCGGCAGTGGCTGGACGGTACGCGCCTGGGCGCCGCACCCGCCGAGGTGCTGGCGGCCACCGGGTGGGCCCGTTCGGTCGGCGGTGCGGCGCCCTATCTGGGCCTGTTCGCCCGCGCGGGGCTGGACAGGGAGGCCGTCGACGCGGCCGTGTCCGCCTTGCAGGTGCACGAACTCCCGTCCGCCCGTGGCTGCACGTACGTCCTCCCGGCGGCCGACTTCGCGCTCGGCCTGGCCGTCGGCGCCGCCGCACCCGAGGGCGAACTCGCGGCAGCCCGGAAGCACCTGGGTGTCAGCCGGGACGAGATCGAGAAGCTCTGCCTGTCGGTCTCCCAACTGCTGACCCCCGAAGCCCCGTTGAGTCCGGCAGCGATCCGCGAGGGCGCCGGGGCCGCCGTTCGCGGCCTGGGCGAGGCCGGGAGGAGGAGAGGGCTGTCCACCACCCTCCCGCTGGCACTCGGGCTGATGCGGACACGCGGTCTGATCCGCCGGGTTCCGGTCAACGGCCGTCTGGACCAGCAGCGCTACGGCTATGTCAGCTGGGACCAGCCCGTCAGGGGATCGGCCGCCGAACTCGCGCAGCGGTACTTCTCCTGGGCCGCGCCCGCCTCGCTCAAGCACTTCCGCTGGTTCTCCGGCTTTCCGGCTGCCACCGCGAAGCAGGCGATCGCCACCCTCGACCTGACCACCGTCCCGGGCACCGACCTGCTGATCAGTCCCGAACTGGCCGAGGAGTTCTCCGGGTTCGGCGTCTCGGCCAAACCCTCCTACGCCCTGCTGGCCGGGATCGACGGACTGCACCTGCTGCACCGGGACCTGCCGCGCCTGGTCGAGGAGGCCGACGCCGGGCGGCCGGTGCCCGCCGCCAGGGCCGGGCGCAGCTTCGGATCCGAGGCCGACCCGCAGACGCACATCGTGGTGGACCGCGGCCGGATCGTGGGTTTCTGGGAGTACGACACCGAAGAGCGGGAGATCGTCCACCAGTTGTTCGTCCCTGCCGACGCCGCGCTGCGCGACACCGTCGCCCGTACCGAGGCGTTCGTCCGCGATCAGCTGGGCGACGCGCGCGGGTTCAGCCTCGACTCGCCCAGGAGCCGCGCGGCGAAGATCGCCGCCATCCGGGCCGCCAGGGCGTAGTCCCGTCGCTACAGCTCCAACGGCGGATGGCCGTACCCCTGAACGCCCGGCCGGGCCTCGGCGAGCGCGCGCAGCAGGACCGGCGGCGTACTCGGATACACCGTCGGGCAGTCGAACTCGCCCGCCGCCGGATCGACCGCCCAGGCAAGCCGTTCCTCACCTGGCACGGTGGCGAACCCGGCGTCCACGCCCGGCTTGTTGCCGCGCGGGTCGAGGCGCACCCAACGGCCCGCAGCACCGCCCTCCCGCGCGGGCCAGTGGACGGCGACCAGCCCGTGCAGCACGTTCAGCCGCTGGTAGCAGAGCCCCGCCCGAATGCCCTGCGCCCGCAGCACCGCGGCGAGCAGATGCGCCTTGCCGTGGCAGATCGCGTTGCGCCGCACGAGCACATCCGAGGCCCGGTACGCGGCACTCCACTCCTGGACGTCCCCGGAGTGGGCGATCTCGTCCCGCACGTACTCGAATGCGGTGCGCGCGGTGGCTTCCGGGCTGCTTCGGCGCAGTCGGCCGGCGAGGGCTCTGATCTCGGGGTGCCCGTGGTCGATCACGTCGTCGGCGGCCAGGTAGTCGTTCGGTTCGTCGGAGGCGGGCAGCAGTCCGACCGGTTCGGTGTTCATGGCGCCAGGATCGCCGAACTCCAGCCCGTGGTCATCGAATTCCGGTCTCTGGGCTACGGTGGTCCGGCACGTCGGCAAGCAGGCCGCAGAGGAGGTCCTTCGTGTCCGAGGTTGTCCTGGTCACCGGTGGCGGACGCGGCATCGGCGCCGCGACCTCACGGCTCGCGGGCGCTCGCGGGTACCACGTCTGCGTCAACTACCGCGCTGACGAGGCGGCTGCGGCCGCCGTCGTGGCCGAGATCCGCGCGGACGGCGGCACCGCGATCGCCGTCCAGGCGGACGTCAGCCGAAGCGCCGAGGTGGAACGGCTGTTCCGTACGGTGGACGACCGGCTCGGACCGCTGACCGCCCTGGTCAACAACGCGGGCACGCTCGAGAAGCAGAGCCGCCTGGACGAGCTGGACGAGGACCGGCTCGCCCGGACCTGGGCCGCGAACATCACCGGACCGTTCCTGTGCGCGGGCGCAGCCGTCCGCCGGATGTCCACCCGCCACGGCGGCTCCGGTGGCGCGATCGTCAACGTCTCCTCCGCCGCCGCCCGCCTCGGCTCGCCGAACGAGTACGTGGACTACGCCGCCTCCAAGGGCGCGCTGGACAGCATGACCCGTGGCCTGGCCCTGGAGGTGGCGCGCGAGGGGATCCGCGTCAACACCGTACGTCCCGGCCTGATCCACACCGGCATCCACGCCCTGGGCGGCGAACCCGGCCGGGTGGACCGGATCGCGCCGGACCTGCCGATGGGGCGCGGCGGACAGCCCGAGGAGGTGGCCGAGGCGATCCTCTGGCTGCTCTCCCCCGCCGCCTCGTACGCCACCGGCACCTTCCTGGACCTCGCCGGCGGCCGCTAGGCCGTGTCCGGCCGACAGCCGGCCGACGACCGGACGAGACGGCCGGACGAGACGGCCGGACGAGACAGCCGGACGGCAGCCGGACGAGGCGCCCGGGCCGCACGACGCCGGCCGTTCACCCGGAACACCACCTCCCGGTCTCCTCGGCAGGCTACGGTGACCGGTATGAGCCTCCGTGACTCCGACGCAGCCTCTCCCTTCCTGGACATCCCCGGTATCCGGAACCTCCGCGACGCAGCCGTCGGACCGATCCGCCCGGGGCTGGTCTACCGCTCCGGATCGCTCAACTCCCTCACCCCCGAAGGCGCTCAGCGCCTCAAGGCACTCGGGATCCGATCCGTCGTCGACCTGCGCGGGGCCACCGAGCTCGAGCACTGGCCGAACCACCTGCACGGCCTCGACCTGACGGTCCGGCACTTCCCGGTACTCCCGGAGCACCGCCCCGGCGAGCGGCTCTGGCCGGAGGAGCAGGCCGACCTGTACCCGTTCATGGCCGAGAGCGCCGGGCCCGCCCTCGCGGCCACCGTCCGCCACCTGATCGGTTCGGGCGCCCTCCCCGTCCTCCTCCACTGCGCCGTCGGCAAGGACCGCACCGGTCTCACCATCGCCGTCCTCCAGCACCTCCTGGGCGCCGCCGAGGCCGACATCACCGCCGACTTCGTCCGTTCCAACGCCGGGCTCGGCCTCCTCGACGGCCCCACCCCGTACCTCGACGAGACCGGCGCCGAACGACTCTCGCGGCCCGTCGCCGCCGCCCATCTGACCGACGCTCTCCGGTGGATCCGCACCCGCCACGGCGGCATCGAGTCCTACCTCGGCGCCCACGGGATCACCTCGGCCGACCTCGCCACGCTGCGCACCACCCTGAACCACTGATCCCGGTCCCGCCCGGACCGGTTCCCCGCTGCTTCGAGGGCTTCGCACGCCGAGTCCCCCGAGCGTGCCCCGCGTCACCCGGCCTGCCCATGGGCGCGGCACTCGCGGTGAGGGCCGCGCGTTGGGGTCGGTGAGGACCAGAGCGACGGAGCAGGACGGAACATCGGAGGAGTCGGGCGATGGCGAAGATCCCCACTGCGGCGGTCGCGGCGGCCGGTCTCATCGGCGGTTACGGTACGGCGCGTTGGAGTGGGCGCCGCGAGCTGGGCGGTGCGGTCCTGGCGGCGGCAGGGGCCGCGTCGGCCTACCAGTGGCAGCGGCAGGCCGGTCCGGGTACGGCGGCCGCGCTGACCGGACTGTACGTGGCCGCGTTCGGAGGCTCGCACCCGCTCGCCAAGAAGATCGGCGCCTGGCCCTCCGTCCTCGCGGTGACCGGCGTCGTCGCGGCGGCCTCCGTTCTCGCCACTCGCCGCTGAGAGGCTCCTCCAGTAGGTGACCCATCAGGATGGGTCACCTACTGGAGGACGCTCCGAAGCGCGCCTCGAAGGCCGCGCGGTTCACGGACACCGGCGAGCGGTCCCAGACCGCGAAGACCACCCGCGTGAACGCGGCTCCATACGCCCCCAGGGCGTGCTCGAAGGCCGCCGCGACCTCCGCCGGGTCGTTGCGGAAGACCCCGCAGCCCCATGCCCCGAGCACCAGCTCCCGGACGCCGTGGTGCGCCGCGACCGCGAGTACGCGCTCCGCCCGCTCGGCCAGGACTCCCGCCACGTCCACCGGGGTACCGCCCGAACGACGGGCCAGCTGGCCCGCGTTGGGCGCCGGCGAGGTGAGGAAGGAGACGGGGTACGGCTGCGCCAGCAGGGCGCCGTGCTCGTCCCGGATCACCGGTACCCGCGGGGAGAAGATCACCCGGTGGCTGTAGCGGAGGTCCGAGGAGGCCCGGTGGGCCTCGTAGTAGTCCGGGGCGGCGAGCAGGCAGTGGTAGAGCAGCGCGTTGCGGCAGAGGTCCTCCTCCTGGGCGCGGGCGCCCCGCAGATAGCCGCCGCCCGGATTGCGCGCGGAGGCGAAGTTGAGCACTCCGACGTGTTCGCCACGGGCCTCCACCAGCCGCCGCGCCGCCTGCATGCTCCCCTCGGCGGTGACCTCCAGCGTCCCGCCGAACGATCCCCGCAGCGCCCCGGCATCCGCTGCCCCGGCAGCACCCCCGGCCATGCCCACTGCCATGCCCCCGACAGCGTCCTCGGGGGCGTACGAGACCGTACCCGCCCGCGCGGCGGCCAGTAGCCCGCCGATCTCGACGACCGCCCCCGTGCCGTCTGCCCGGTAGCTGCCGCGCTCCGCGATCTCCTCGTTCACGACCGCGATTTGATGCAATCTGCTGCTCATACCCGTGACCGTACGTGAGGCTGCGTCGGCCCACCACGCAGTTTCCACCGGAACGCCGACGGGCCCGCCCCACCGAAGTGGAGCGGGCCCGTCCCACCGACGGCTGTCGGCCGTCAGTTGTCAGCCTGAGGCGTCAGTTCTTCCAACGCGGCTTGCGGTCGCCGCCGTTGAAGCTGCCGCCACGCGAGTCGCGGTCGCCGAAGGAACGGCCGCCACGGTCATCGCGGTTGAAGCCACCCTGCTGCGGACGGCCGCCGGAACGGTGGTCGTCGCGACGGGCGAACGGACGGGTGCTGCTGCCACGGTCGCGGTCACCGAAGGCCGGACGGTCGCCGAAGGCCGGACGGTCGCCGAACGAGCGGGCCGGGCGGTCACCGAAGGAACGGCTGCCACGGTCGTCGCGGTCGCGGTTGAAGCCACCACGGTCGCCACGGTCGTCGCGGTTGCGGTCACGGTCACCGAACGAACGGGCGCCACGGTCATCGCGGTTGAAGCCACCGGAACGGTTGTCCCGGTCACGGCCGCCACCGAAGCCACCGCCACGGTTGTCGCG
>NZ_JARZAJ010000089.1 GCF_029892105.1 Kitasatospora sp. GP82
GCTGGACAGACCAGCGGATGCCACACGCCCTCCGACCGGTCACCGCCGCCCGAATCCCGAAACGGTCACCTCAGAGGCGGAGCGGTGGATTCGGGCTCAGTCTACGCCCGATCATCGCCGCATCAAGGGGCTCAATCCCCGCACCGTCCCCGCATCATCCACGCACTGTCCCCGCGCAGAGCGCCCGGATAGCCGCCTGATGCCGAACACGCGTCGTGACCAGGGGCGATACTCACCTGAAACTCCGACACCATCGGATCTCCCACGGGAGACGTGCGGTTTCGTTCCCTCCGCCGACCGAGCGGTCTCCGGCAGACGCAGTCGGGAAGTTGAGGCCATCAGGGTACCCACCGCCACCCGCTCCCCTGGTGCAACCGACCTGATACAGCCTCGGCGTCCGCATGCTCGGCCACTGCGCGACGCACACACCCGTTTCCCCCGCCGACGACCGTTCGTTCTCCGAGCGCGAGGGCGGCGGGCTTTCCTTGAAGCCTGGCCGGCCGCCCTCTGCATCCGGCCGGTGCCTTCGCACCGCGGGACGGGTGGGGCGGTGAGTCAGCGGAGCGAGCGTCGGCCAGAACGCCGCCCCGAGCGCACGGCCAGGAACCCCACATCGGCGATGAGGAGTAGTACGCCGATGACGAGCAGATACAGCATCCCGTGGGCGACGGCTCCGATGATGCCCAGCACGATCGCAACGATGACCACGAGTAGGAAGACCACCATGACGTGGATGCCTCCTTTGGTCGGGTGCGGGCTCTCAGCGCCGGGCGAGCTGCCGCTCGCCGCCGGTGCCCGGCTGATAGGTCAGGCCGTAGTGCCGGAAGATCGCTTCCTCGTCCTCGGCGGGCAGGACGTCGTCCGTGCCGATGGCAGGGCAGTCCTTCACCAGGGCCTTGTCGTAGACGACCTTGACGTAGCCCGGCCCGACGATCGCACCGTCCAGCGGGACGAAGACCAGGCGGTGACGGGTGGGCAGGCCGATCTGCACGGTGGCCATGGCCGGCTCGTCGCTGCTGGTGTCCACGTAGATCGCTTCCAGCGTGCCGATCTTGTGCCCGTCGGCGTCGACTACGTCGTGGGTGCGCCACTCGCGGATATCGCCGACCTCGATCATTGGCATTCCCTCCACCCGGACCGACGGCTCGTACCAGCCGCGGGCCTAGCATGTGAACCTTCTCAGCCTGCCCCTGTCGGCTCACGGACACCAGCGCACGCACGTGGGCTGCCGAAGCGAGCGGTCGAGGCTGGACCTCACCTGGCGCACCAGCGGAGTGCGTCCGGTGGCTTGGTACGGCAGCGGTCCCCGGTCCCTTGCGCGCCTGGTCCGGTCTATCGGTCTGCCCGCGCTGTTTCAGGTGCTGAGCAGGCGGTTGAAGAACGAGCGGTAGCGCCGCAGTGCGATGCGCAGTTCCTCGGTCGGTACCTCGTCGCCGCGGTTCCATTGGCCTTCGAGGTCCTGCTTGTGCTCGGCGAAGGTCGTGGCCAGTGCCTGCATCGCTTCGGCGACCAGCGTGTCGGCCGCGTGCACGGCGTTTCGCGGGTCGTCGACGAACTCGCTCTGGATCTTCTGCCACCGGGAGTGGAACTCCTCCTGCTCCGACCCCAGCAGGGGTTCGCTCTCGTCGGCCGCCTCCGCGTCTTCGCCGGGCTCGGATGGCTGGTCGTCACCTTTCTCCCGGTCGTCGGCAGCGGTCTCCTGCTCGCCGCGTTCTCGGTCGGTGGCGGTGGCTTCCCCGGGGAACGCCGGTGGCGAATCCGCCCAGGATTCCGGGGCCTGTTCGCCGGTGTCCTGTCGGGCACCGGCCAGGTCCTGTGTGGACAGGCCGCCCTCGCTCGGCTCGGGTGTCTCTTGGCTGTGCATCTCTCCACCTCCGTTTCGGCACTTCCGGTCGGCTGCGACCGCCGACGGAGTCGCCCTTGTCGGATCGACTCGCCGGTCCCGGGCTCACGCCCGGCTGCCCCGTGGCCGGTGGCCGTTGTGGAGCAGTTCCTCGAACAGCGTGCGGTAGTGCACCATCGCGCCCCGCAGCTCCTCCGTGGTCGCCTGATGGCGGCTGCTGCGCTCGTTGACCTGATGGGCGGACCGGAAGTGCTCCAGCACGCGCCCGTGTTCGACCGAGAGGTCCTTGAGTTGCTGCTCGTATCCCTCGGTCGGGTATCCGCGCTCGCTCATGAGCGTGGTGACGAGCCGGTCCGCCTCGTGGACCGCGTCGTCGGGCCGGTCGACGAACCGTTCCTGCACTCGGGTCCAGTCCTGGGCGTAACGGTCGCGGACGGCTGGCGGCAGCGGCTTGATGTTCAGCGCGTCATGGCGTTCTTCGCGCTCGTGCAGCTCACGGTCGGCCGCCAGGCGGCCGTCCTCGGCCTCCGCAGTCCGCTCGTACTCCGGTCCGAAACGGTCCCGCAGATGGCGGCGGCGTATGACGAACCGCGCCACCAACGCAACCAGCGCGCACACGATCAGCACGACCACGACGGCACCGATGATCACGAGGGTCCCTGTCGACATTGGGTCCTCCGCTTGTAGCCCGTTGACCCCCCGAAATGCCCGTGCCCCTGGCCACCGAGTCGAAACGCGGACGAACCGGGCAAGAATGCCGTCGCCTGCTGGCTGCCGCCCACAGCGTCAGCTCCTCCCGGCGCCATACGTCCCTTCGACGAGGCGATCACGGCTGGAGGACTGCCCGCCATCGTCGGCGGGGCGTCGCCGGGCCAAGCACACGGCGAGGAACACCCCGTCGGCGATGAGGAGAAGAATGCCGATGGCGAGTAGATACAGCAGCCCGCGGACGACGGCGCCGAGGATGCCCAGAGCGGCCGCGATGAGCACGAGCAGGAAGACAGCCATGGCGGGAACGCCTCCCTCAGCCCGTGCGGGTTCCCCATGCCGATCTTGCACCCGCCGGGATAGGCGGCGTTGAGGGGTGCGTTACTCACGGATATCCCCGAACTGCGGTTCCCTCGCCGGGCCTGACCGCTCGTGCCCCGAGCCGTGCCCAGCAGCGATTCGTTCGAACGCGTGGAGCGCCATCGGCCGGAGGGCCAGGCCGAGTTCTACCAGTAGTGGCGCCGCCCACCGACAGCGTGTCCCACCGATCCCAGGATCCACAGGATAGCCCCGATGACCAGCAGGACGATCCCGATGGTCCACAGAAAGCCGATGTGGAGCAGAAAGCCGACGACGAGCAGGATGATTCCGAGGATGATCACGGTGTACTCCGATCTCCGCAGAGCGTTCCCCGCTTCTCATGCTCCCCGCCCACCACTTCCGGGGCAAACGGCAGGAACCAGCGTGAGGACTCCTTTTGCACCCTCGGATGTTGGCCCGCGATCAGGTCCACGTCTAACGTCAGACCGGCGCTCCGCCGCGCCATGACGTCCGGGAGTCGGGGCGTGGAGAGACGCACGCCCGACCTGTGCCGGGCCCGGGTGGGGTCCGGTGTCGACGTCACCCCTCGTCCGGGCAATGGTGTTCAGGCAGTTGCCAACCGTGATCCCCTTCGAGCGGCTCGACTTCCGGGAGGCAGAGGGCGGGTGCGATCCCTAGCGGGGCTTGCGCGTGGTGGTCGGTTCCTGGGAGTCCTGGGGGTCCACGCCGGTGTAGGCCGAGGCGTCCCTGCTGCCTCTGGGGCGCTGTGAGGGGCCTCGGGGGCCGGTGTCGTGCGTGCCTTTCTGGATGTGCTTCTTCGCCGCTCGCGCGCTTCCAGCCCGCTGCACCTGCTCGTCAAGCTCTCGTCCAGGTAGATGGCACCCGCTGAGCTGTGGTGGCCGCACCAGTGGGGGCCAGGATCGGCCCGACGTACGCTGAAGTGAGAAGTTGACGGCCGCTTTTCAACGGCTTGCGGCCCGGGGCCCGCTTGGCGTCCGGAAGGACTGCGCCCATGCCGTGACCGTGCTCGCCGAGCAGTGCGCCCTTTTCGGCTACGTCGCCCGTGGTGACCGCCGCCTCGGCGAGGCAGCGCCCCCCAGCAGTGACTCACGAAGGCAGCCACCCATGAGTATCACCAAGAAGATCGCGCACAAGGCCGAAGCGGTCAAAGGCGGCGCCAAGAAGACCGTCGGCCGCGTCACCGGCAGCTGGCGCCTGCGGGCCGAAGGCCGCAGCGACCAGATCAAGGGCAACACCAAGCAGTCCGGGGCGAAGATCAAGGACGCTTTCAAGCACTGACCACTGCCCCCCGACCCGACCCACGACCGGCGACACAGGGTCGAGGACAAGACGGTACTCGCGCCGGCAGCCGGTTCGCCGACCCACCCGTCGGGCCCCTGCCAGACCCCCGATCCCCCCGTCCGCTTTGCCCGCATGGAACGCCGCCATCCGCGTGACTGCCGTCCTCGGACGGCGGCGCTCGGCAGCACACTCCCGCACCATCGGGGCCAGGATCGGTTCCACACCCCCTGCGTGTGAGGAGCTGACGGTCATGCTGGAGCGCACCCGGCGCAAGAACGCCACCGAGGTCACCTTCGCCCTCCCCGCCGACCACCCGTGCGGTGAGGTCAGCGTCGTCGGCGACTTCAACGACTGGGAACCCGGCGCCCACCCGCTGCGCGCCCGCAAGGACGGCACCCGCGCGACCACCGTCACCCTGCCCGCCGAGCAGCGTGTCCACTTTCGCTACCTCGCTCACGGCGACTACTGGTTCGACGACGAAAGCGCCGACGGCCACGACGGCAACAACAGCTACCTGCACACCTGACCGCACGCCCGGGCGCCTCGGCGCCCAAGAGCCCACCCCCTGCGGCTCGTGGGCTGAGCCCGCCCGGAGGAGAACCCGAGCGCGTGGTCGACGAAGGACACGAAGCAACCCTGCCGCTCCATGTGGACGGCGGGCAACGGACACCGCCGAGCCGTCTTTGCGTCCCGGCGGTGAACCCGGACCGGTGCTGTCTTGGAGGTGGTCGGCCATGGCGCCACACGACAACGATCACGACAGCCCGACTGCCCCCGGGCCCCATGCGGGCCCGCTGGCCCACAGCCCGACGGATCTGCCGAAACGGTCCTGGCGCGACGTCCTCAAACGCACCGCGACCGAGTTCAGGGCCGACAACCTCGGCGACTCGGCGGCGGCCCTCACCTACTACAGCGTGCTGTCGATCTTCCCCGTGCTGCTCGCCACCGTGTCGATCCTGGGCCTGCTCGGCAGATCGACCATCACACCGCTGATCGACCATGTCCGCAGCCTTGCCCCCGGATCCGCCCGCCAGCTGATCACCTCGGTGCTGGACCAGCTGCAGCACAGCCAGGCCAAAGCCGGGATCGCGTTTGTCGTCGGCATCGTGGTCGCCGTGTGGTCCGCCTCGAACTACGCGGGAGCGTTCATGCGCGTTTCCAACACCGTCTACGACATCGGTGAGGGCAAGCCCATCTGGAAGACCCTGCCGGCGCGTCTTGCCATCGCGGTCGCACTGATCGTGCTCCTGACGCTCGCCGCCGTCGCAGCGGTGTTCACGGGACCTCTTGCCAGCAAGACCGGGCAGATCCTGGGACTGGGCAACACAGCCATCACGGTGTGGAGCATCGCCAAATGGCCGGTGATGATCGTCGCGGTCAGCCTGCTGATCGCGTTGCTGTACTGGGCCGTCCCCAACGTCAAACAGCCCGGATTCCGCTGGGCCACCCCCGGCGGCGTCCTCGCCGTCATCGTCTGGTTCATCGCGTCGGTACTCTTCGCCCTCTACATCGCCACCTTCAGCAGCTTCGACAAGACCTACGGAAGCTTCGCCGCGATCATCGCCTTCCTGATCTGGCTGTGGATCTCCAACATGGCGATCCTCCTGGGCCTCGAGTTCAACGCCGAACTCGGCCGCCAACGCGCCATCGAAACCGGCCACCCGGCCGCGGAAGAGCCATACATCGAACCCCGCGACACCCACGAACTCTGACCCAGAGAACCGCCAAGCAGGCGAACAGCCGGTCCCGGCCCTCACCCGGGCGACGGGATTGACGCCCTCGCGCCCCGCCGAGCAGGCTGTTGTCGTTGCCGATGACGGCGTTCTGGACGACGTTCTAGGCAATCAGCGCCATCACCCTGGTCGCGGTCAACGCACTGCTGAACCGGTGGCTGGCCCGCAACGCGCGTGCGGTACGCCTGCTGGAGGGAAAAACGACCACGATCAGCCAGGACGGCAAACTGCTCACGGGTGCGCTCGAGCACTTGGCGCTGCGGCCCACAAAGATCGAGCACGCGGTACGCCTGCAGAACGGCGACGACATCCGCGACGTCGCCACCGGGCGCCTGGAGCCCGACACGCACGCGGCTACCGCAAGCACCTCGAGCAGCACCTTGTGCAGCTGCCGGGGCGGGAGTTGCTGTGCGAGCTGACAGGCGACCGCGTCCAGCAGGCGTTCAGCACCATCATCCGCCAGGACAGGGTGGAGAACCGGCCACTCACCAGCCGTTCGAACGGAGACGCCGTCAGATAGATAAACCTCACAGGCTCGAGAACGCGCAGTTGGCAGCCGTTCGGGATCAGATCTGGACGACGTGGACATCGTGGGCGTCCAAAGCCACCAGGTAAGCCGTCAGGTCAGCTGGGTCGCTGGTGAAGACGACAGCACTGCCGTGTCTGGCTGCGGTCAGTGCGACCAGAGCATCCACCGCATCCGGGCGCTTCTTCGGTGGCAGCTCCGCTGCTCCGAGCGCGCTGCCGACACGCTGCCACTCCGCCAGATCCGGCCCGGTGGCACACATGATGCAGACCGTCTGTCCGGCACTGGTGGGGCGCATCGCCGGGGCCGAGCTGCGCGCCTGAGGCACAGTGCAGTCGTTCAGTACTGCGGCCATGGCATGCACCGTGGCCGGACTGGGCCGCCACACCTGGGCCAGGACCGGCCCCAGCACGACAGCGCGATGCGGCGTGCCCTTGAGGCCCGCGTGCAGACGTACGGCTTTGGCCTTGCGATCTGCGAGCGCGATCAGCATGCCGGTGTCGTAGACCGGCACTCGCACGCTCACGCGGCGTTGCCCGGGCGACTGGCGGGACTGTCGTTGCCGTAGATGAGGTCCATGGCCTCCGCCACCTCCCGCCGCTCCTCCTCCGTGAGATCGTCATCGGCAACCTCCCGCAGGGGAGGAAGTTCGGCGGCCTCAGCCTCGGCTGCGGCGATCATCGCGTCGATCCGGGCGAACTGCGCTTCGGCAGCCTCCGCCTCGGCCATCTGCCGGGTAGCGGCGTTGACGAGGTACGCGGAAACGTCCATACCCGCGCGCTCGGCGTGCTCCCGAATGCGCTCGGCATGATCGCGGTCGAGGCTGATGCTGATCCTGGTCTTGGCCATGCAGCCAGTGTATGACGCGTATTACGGCCCCGCCAAGCGCCTCCGGCGGCCGGGGGCCAGTACGCCGGGCACAGGCAGCGCAGGAGTCTTCCCTCCGTGCCAGTCGGTGTTCGCGCAGCCGCACTCCGGTGTTGCCCGGCACGTCGACCGTTCCGGCCTGCCGCGTCTTCCCTCCCGGCCACACTGGGCCCACGCACCCCAAGCGGCCCAGGAGATGGTCATGCGCGGCAACGGAACGATCTACAAGCGATGCGGCTGCCGGGACCCACGCACCGGACGGCAGCGCGGCACCTCCTGCCCGCACCTGAAGCGACGCGGCCACGGCTCCTGGTACCTCGCCCTGCCCGCACCGGCCACACTCGCCGACCACCGGGAGCGGCTGCGGCGCGGCGGCTACCGCACCCGCACTGACACCACCCACGCAGGGCGCCGCGCCGGGCGAGGTCGGGGTCCCGCTAGGTTCCTGACCGCCTGCCACGTACATCTGCAACCCACCCGGGCCCCACCCCCGACCCATCACAGACAACGAAAAGGGCGCCTCCCCGCGAGGGGGAAACGCCCAGGTCAGGCATATCTTGATCTTGTGGGCCGCCAGGGGCTCGACCCCTGAACCCGGATCCACCGGTCAATAGCCGGTCCAGGGCCTGGACATGAGGGCGCGGATGCCCTCTGACCTGGGATGATGGTTCTTCCTACAGTTCCAAGT
>NZ_JARZAJ010000090.1 GCF_029892105.1 Kitasatospora sp. GP82
ACCGTCGCCGGCAACCGCAGACCCGTCACCACACCCAGACGATTCCGCAACTCAACAGCCGTCAACGAATCAAAACCCAGATCCTGGAACGCCCGCGCCGGATCGACTGCTTCGGGTCCCGCGTAGCCCAGCACCAGGGCGATCTGACCACGCACCAGGTCCAACAGCGCCTCACGCCGCTCCTCCGACGACAGCCCGACCAGCCGCTGGGACAGGTCGGCGGCGACCCTGGATCCGGCCCCGGCCAACTGGCGGACACGCGTGCGGATGAGCCCGCGCAGCAGCGCGGGGATCTCACCCTGCGCCCGCAGAGCTGCCAGGTCCAGGCGGACCGGCAGGACGACCGGCTGGCCGCCGGACAACGCGGCATCGAACAGCGTGAGCCCCTGCTCAGGCGACAACGGCGGCATGCCCAGTCGTGCGATGCGCTCCACCTCGGCATCGCTCAGCCCACCGGTCATACCGGCGGTCTGCGCCCAGGGCCCCCACGCGAGCGAGACTCCCGGCAGGCCCTGCGCCCGGCGATGCCAAGCCAACGCGTCCAGGAAGGCGTTACCCGCCGCATAGTTCGCCTGGCCCGCACTACCAAAGATCCCCGCCACCGACGAGAACACCACGAACGCCGAAAGCTCCAGGTCCTTGGTGGCCTCGTGGAGGTTCCACGCGGCGTCCACCTTAGGCCGCAGCACGGCCGCCACACGCTCGGGAGTGAGCGATGCGATCACACCGTCGTCCAGCACACCCGCCGTGTGCACCACAGCCCGGACGGGGTAACGAGCGATCAGATCGGCCACGGCCGAACGGTCCGCGACATCACACGCCTCGACGACCACCTCGGCCCCGAGAGCAGCGAGCTCTGCGATGAGTTCGCCAACACCGTCGGCCTCCGCCCCACGACGGCTCACCAGCAGCAGACTCCCCACCCCGTGCTCAACCACCAGATGACGGGCCACCACCCGACCCAGACCACCCGTACCACCCGTGACCAGCACCGTTCCCCCGGCACCCCACACCGGCCCGCCGACCGCCTCAGACACGGCCACCCGCGCCAGCCGGGCCACCAGCACCTCACCATCCCGGACCAGCACCTGCGGCTCATCCAGAGCGAGAACCTGCGGAAGCACCACCTGGCACGCCCGGTCGTCACCATCGAGATCCACCAGACCGAACCGGCCCGGATTCTCCGACAACGCCGACCGCACCAGACCCCACACCGACGCCCCGGCCAAATCCACACCGGAAACCGCACCACGCGTCACAAACACCAGACGAGAATCAGCAAACCGCTCATCCGCCAACCACGACTGCACCAGACCCAGCACCCGCGACACCAGCGCGTGAACGGCACCCGCCGTCCCTTCCGACACACCAACGACAGCCGGGAGCAGTACGGTACCTGGGACATCGACGGCAGCCTGCGCCAACGACTCCAGATCCGCGTGAACCTCCGCCGCCAGGTCGCTCAGCGTGTCCGCATCCGGCCCGACTACAGCAAACCTCTCGTGCGTCGCAGACTCGACCTGGACAGACACCCAGTCGAGGCGGAACAGCGAATCGCGGGAGACCACACCCTCGTTCAGCTGGTCGGCGGATATCGGCCGCACTATCAGCGAGTCCACCGACGCGACTGGCGCGCCCGTGGTGTCCACGATCGCCAGCGACAGCGCACCGCCGTCACCGGACCGCGTCAACCGCACCCGCACCGCCGAAGCACCCGCCGCATACAGCGACACCCCGGCCCACGAGAACGGCACACCATTCGAAGCACCGTCCTCACCACCGCCCACCACGAACGCATGCAGACAGGCGTCGAACAGCGCCGGATGCAGACCGAACGCACCACCATCCGCGTCATCCGGCAACGCGACCTCGGCGAACACCTCGTCGTCTAGGCGCCAGGCAGCCCGCAAGCCCTGGAACACCGGGCCGTACTCGAAGCCGCCCTCGGCCATCCGGCCGTAGAGGCCGCTCACGTCCAGCTGCTCAGCACCCGCCGGCGGCCACACCGACGCATCGAACGACACCGGCACCGCGCCAGACGCCAGCACACCACTCGCATGCTGTGTCCAAGTCGCCTGCTGGCTGCCCCCAGGCCGGGAGTGAACACTCACCACACGCCGTCCCGATTCGTCCGGCGCGCCCACGCTCACCTGCACCTGCACGCTGCCCTGCTCGGGCAGCACCAGCGGCGCGGCCAGCGTCAACTCCTCCACCACATCACAGCCGACCTCGTCACCGGCCCGCACCGCGAGTTCAAGCAGCGCCGTACCCGGCACCAACACCGAACCCATCACCACATGATCCGCCAGCCACGGATGCGACTGCACCGACAACCGACCCGTGAACAAGAACCCGTCGGAACCCGCCAGTTCCACAGCCGCACCGAGCAGTGGGTGCTCCGCCAGTTCGAGGCCGGCGAATCGCACATCACCGGTCTGCATCACCGAGCCCGCAGGCCAGAAGCGCTGGTGCTGGAACGCGTAGGTGGGCAGGTCCACCTGGCGGGCGCCGGTCCCGGCGAACAGCGTGGTCCAGTCCACCTTCACCCCGTGGACGTGCAGTCGCGCCAGCGCGTGGAGGGCCGTCGTCTCCTCGTCCCGCTCCTTGCGCAGCACGGGAACGAGCAGCACGCCCTCGTCGGCGAGGGATTCGGCGGCCATCGCCGACAGGACGCCGTCCGGGCCCAACTCCAGGAACCGGGCCACACCCTGTCCGGAGAGCCACTCGACACCGTCGGCGAACCGCACTGCCTCGCGGACGTGGCGCACCCAGTACTGCGGGGTGCAGAGTTCCTCACCGGTAGCGAGTGCACCGGTCAGGTTCGACACGACGGGAATGGTGGGCGCCTGAAGCGACAGGCCCTCCAGGACCCGGCCGAACTCTTCGAGCATCGGGTCCATCAACGGCGAGTGGAACGCGTGCGAGACCCGCAGCCTCGACACCTTACGACCCTGCGCCTCGAAGTGGGCACGGATCGCCTCCACCGCCTCCTCGGCACCGGAGACCACCACCGACGACGGCCCGTTGACCGCCGCAACCGACACCAACTCACCCAGCAACGGCAGGACTTCATCCTCACGTGCCTGAACCGCGAGCATCGCCCCACCCGCCGGCAACGCCTGCATCAACCGACCGCGAGCCGCCACCAAGGTGCAGGCATCCGCCAGCGAGAACACCCCGGCCACATGCGCCGCAGCCACCTCACCGATCGAATGCCCCGCCACGAAGTCCGGCCGCACACCCCACGACCGAACCAGCCGGAACAACGCCACCTCGACGGCGAACAACCCCGCCTGCGCATAGACGGTCCGGTTCAGCAGACCCTCGTCCTCACCCCAGACAACCTCGCGCAACGGCCGGTCCAGATGCTCGTCCAACCCCGCACACACCGCATCGAACGCCTCCGCGAACACCGGGAACCGCCCATACAACTCCCGACCCATACCCAGCCGCTGAGACCCCTGACCCGAGAACAGGAACGCACTCTTCCCACCACGCACCGAACCCACGACCACACCACCGTCGGGCTCACCCGCAGCCAACGCCTGCAACACCCCATCGCGGTCAGCAGCCACCACCACCGCCCGGTGCGTGAACGCCGACCGCTCCCGGACCAGCGACAGACCGACATCCACCGGCCGCAGCCCGCCCTGCTCCCGCACCTGCGCCAGCAGCCGCGCCGCCTGACCCCGCAGCGCCGCCTCCGTCCTACCCGACAGCACCCACGGCACGGCACCCGGCTCCGCCACCGGCCCATCAAACACCGGCAGTTCAGCAGGCCCGGCCTGCTCAAGCACCACATGCGCGTTGGTGCCGCTGATCCCGAACGAGGACACACCCGCCCGACGCGGCCCCTGCTTCTCCGGCCAGGCCGTCTCCTCCGTCAGCAGCTCGACCGCACCAGCCGACCAGTCCACATGCGAGGACGGCTCATCCACATGCAGCGTCCTGGGCAGCACACCGTGCCGCATCGCCATAACCATCTTGATCACACCCGCCACACCCGCAGCCGCCTGCGTATGACCGATGTTCGACTTCAACGACCCCAACCACAAAGGCCGTTCCTCCGAACGGTCCTGCCCGTACGTCGCCAGCAGCGCCTGCGCCTCGATCGGGTCACCCAACGTCGTCCCCGTACCGTGCGCCTCCACCACATCCACATCCGACGCGGACAGACCCCCACTCGCCAACGCCTGACGAATCACCCGCTGCTGCGACGGACCATTCGGCGCCGTCAGACCGTTACTCGCACCATCCTGATTAACCGCGCTACCCCGCACCACCGCCAACACCCGGTGACCATTGCGCCGCGCATCCGACAGACGCTCCAGCACCAGCACACCAACACCCTCGGACCAGCCCACACCATCGGCTGCGTCCGCAAAAGGCTTGCAGCGCCCGTCGGCCGCCAGGCCGCCCTGGCGGGAGAACTCGACGAACGTACTCGGGGTGGACATCACCGTCACACCACCGGCCACCGCGAGCGAGCACTCACCCGAACGCAGCGCCTGCGCCGCCCAGTGGAGGGCGACCAGCGAGGACGAGCACGCCGTGTCGATCGTCACCGCAGGACCTTCGAAGCCGAAGGTGTACGAGACACGACCGGAGGCGATACTCGGAGCGCTGCCGTTGCCGCGGAATCCTTCGAACTGGTCTCCGACGAGCACATCCCTGTAGTCGGTGTACATCACTCCCGCGAAGACACCGGTCTGGCTGCCCCGCAACGACACCGGATCAATCCCGGAACGCTCGACCGCCTCCCACGTCGCCTCCAACAGCAACCGCTGCTGCGCATCCGTGGCCAACGCCTCCCGCGGACTCATCCCGAAGAACTCCGGATCGAACTCCCCCGCCTCGTACAGGAAACCACCCGAGCGCGTGTACGACGTGCCCGAAACCCCACGATCAGCGTTGTAGAGCGACTCGACATCCCAACCACGATCCGTCGGGAAACCGGAGATCGCGTCCACACCACCCGAGACCAGCCGCCACAGATCCTCCGGCGACTCCACCCCACCCGGATAGCGACACGCCATCCCCACGATCACCACCGGATCGTCCACCACCGACGGCAACACCCGCACCGGCACCGCCACCGCCACTTCGGCATCCACACCGAAGAGACCGTCCAACAGGAAACCCACCAGCGCCTCAGCCGTCGGATAGTCGAACACCACCGTCGCCGGCAACCGCAGACCCGTCACCACACCCAGACGATTCCGCAACTCAACAGCCGTCAACGAATCAAAACCCAGATCCTGGAACGCCCGTCCGGGATCAACATCCGCCGCACCACCATGCCCCAGCACCAGCGCGATCTGACCACGCACCAGGTCAAGAAGCACCTCACTCCGCTCCTCCGACGACAGCCCGGTCAGACGCTGGGTCAGACCGGCTGCTGCGGCCGAGCCTGCCACCATCGACCGGCGCACGCGCGGCCGGACCAGCCCACGCAGCAGCGCGGGTACCTCCTCCTGTGCGCGCAGCGCGGCGAAGTCGAAGCGCACCGGCAGCACCACGGGCTCCGCCACTGCCAGCGCGGCGTCGAACAGCGCGGCGCCATCGGCCGGAGAGAGCTCGGGCATCCCGGTCCGGGCGATGCGCCGGATGTCCACTTCGGACAGCGTGCCGGTCATACCGCCGTCCTGGGTCCACGGCCCCCAGGCGAGCGAGACTCCCGGCAGGCCCTGCGCCCGGCGATACCAAGCCAGCGCGTCCAGGAACGTGTTGCCCGCAGCGTAGTTGGCCTGTCCGGGGCCGCCGAAAATACCGGACACCGACGAGAAGACGACGAAGGCGTCGAGGTCGAGTCCGGCGGTGGCCTCGTGGAGGTTCCACGCGGCGTCCACCTTAGGCCGCAGCACGGCCGCCACACGCTCGGGAGTGAGCGATGCGATCACACCGTCGTCCAGCACACCCGCCGTGTGCACCACAGCCCGGACGGGGTGACGAGCGATCAGATCGGCCACGGCCGAACGGTCCGCGACATCACACGCCTCGACGACCACCTCGGCCCCGAGAGCAGCGAGCTCTGCGATGAGTTCGCCAACACCGTCGGCCTCCGCCCCACGACGGCTCACCAGCAGCAGACTCCGCACCCCGTGCTCAACCACCAGATGACGGGCCACCACCCGACCCAGACCACCCGTACCACCCGTGACCAGCACCGTTCCCCCGGCACCCCACACCGGCCCGCCGACCGACTCAGACACGGCCACCCGCGCCAGCCGGGCCACCAGCACCTCACCATCCCGGACCATCACCTGCGGCTCATCCAGAGCGAGAACCTGCGAAAGCACCACCTGGCACGCCCGGTCGTCACCATCGAGATCCACCAGACCGAACCGGCCCGGATTCTCCGACAACGCCGACCGCACCAGACCCCACACCGACGCCCCGGCCAAATCCACACCGGAAACCGCACCACGCGTCACAAACACCAGACGAGAATCAGCGAACCGCTCATCGGCGAGCCAGGACTGCACCAGACCCAGCACCCGCGACACCAGCGCATGCACCGACTCCACCACACCACCGGAACCGGCAGCGGCCAACGCAACCAGCACAGTGCTCGGAACATCGACAGCGAGCTCCGCCAGAGCGTCCGCGTCCACCTCGATCTCCGCATACGACACCAACGCATCGCCCGCCACCCGAACAGGCACCCAGTCCAGCCGGAACAGCGAATCGCGGGAGACCGGTGTCTCACCCAGCTGATCGGCAGATACCGACCGCACCACCAGCGAACCCACCGAAGCGACTGGACCGCCACCGGCGTCGGCAACCGCCACCGACACCGACTCCTCGCCCGTACGCGACACCCGCACCCGCACGGACGAGGCACCGGCCACGTGAAGCGACACGCCCTCCCACGAGAACGGCACCACGCCCTGCGGCAGCCCGTTGAACGCGGACACATGCAACGCCGCGTCCAGCAACGCCGGGTGCAGGCCGAACGCGCCGCCGTCGACACCGTCGGGGAGCGCGACCTCTGCGAACACGTCGTCGCCCAGTCGCCAGGCGGCCCGCAGCCCCTGGAACACCGGGCCGTAGCCGAAGCCGCTGTCCGCCATCCGCTCGTAGAGGCCGGCCAGGTCCACCGGCTCGGCCCCGGTCGGCGGCCAGATCGAGGTGTCGAGGTCGAAGGCATGCTGCTCCCTCGCCGCGAGCACACCGGTCGCGTGCCGAACCCACGATGTGTCGTCGGCTCCTTCGTACCGCGATCGGACGGTGAAGGTACGGCGACCGTTCTCGTCGGCGGATGCCACGCGGAGTTGGAGGTGTACACCGCCGTGCTCGGGCAGCACGAGCGGCGCGGCGAGCGTCAGCTCCTCGACCGCGTCGCAGTCCACCTCGTCGCCGGCGCGGATCGCCAGCTCGAGGAAGGCAGTGCCCGGCAGCAGCACAGAGCCCATCACGACGTGATCCGCCAGCCACGGGTGCGACTGCACGGACAGGCGGGTCGTGAACAACAGACCTTCGTTGTCCGGCAGTTCGACCGAGGCGCTGAGCAGGGGGTGGTCCGTCGCCTTCAGGCCCGCCGCGCCGACATCGCCGGCGGCGGTCGTGCCGGTCTGCGGCCAGAAGCGCTGGTGCTGGAATGCGTAGGTCGGCAGATCGGTCTGCCGGGCGCCGGTCCCCTCGAAGAGTACGGGCCAGTCGACCGTCGTGCCCGAGACATGGAGCTGTGCCACGGCGTCCAGCGCCGTGGCCTCCTCGCTCCGGTGCCTGCGCAGTATCGGCACAAGTGCGACCTCGTCCGACAGCGACTCGGCAGCCATGGCCGTCAGGACGCCGTCCGGGCCCACCTCCAGGAACCGGGACACACCCTCAGCGTGCAGTGTGCGAACGCCGTCCGCGAAACGCACCGCCTCGCGGACGTGCTCCACCCAGTACTGCGGGGAGCACAGCTGCTCGCTCGTGGCCAACGCACCCGTCAGGTTCGACACCACGGGAATGGTGGGCGCCTGAAACGACAG
>NZ_JARZAJ010000091.1 GCF_029892105.1 Kitasatospora sp. GP82
CCGCAGACACTGATCACCACGGCGCCCGCCAGCGGCCGGGCCCACGGCATCGGCGTGGCCTCCGGTCCCCGTCCGGCTGTCGCCACCCGGGCGGCCACACTTCCGGCCGCCGGACCGCAGCCGCACGCGGCGGCAGGAGAGGACGAGACCCCGGTGGTGAGCGAGCGGACCCCGAACGGGCTGCCGCAGCGCCGCCGCCGCCACGCCGCTCCGGCGGGCAGGGCGCAGACCCTTCCCACGGGGTCTGCCGAGTCTCCCAGGATCCCGGAGCCGGCCGCCGCGCCGGTGCAGCCCGGAATGTGGCTGGCCGCGTTCCAGAGCGGTGTGAACGGCGAGACGCCGGCCACCGCCCCAGCGGGCCACAACAGTGACGAGTCGTCAGGTAAGGGTGAGCAGTGATTCAGCAGCGGGCCAACATGGACTGGATGCTCAAGGATCTGGTGGACAGCGTCCCGCAGACGCGCCACGTGGTGGTGCTGTCCTCCGACGGCCTGCGCATGGCCCAGTACGGCACGGACACCGACACCGCCGACCGCCTCGCCGCGGCCTGCGCGGGCCTGCAGAGCCTGGCGGGCGCGGTGGCCACCGAGTTCCCGCACGGCGACGGGAGGATGCGGCTGGTCGTGATCGAGATGGGCGGCGGCTTCTTCTACCTGATGGCGGCCGGCGCCCGGGCCTACCTCGCGGTGCTCGCCGACGAGGGGGTCGACGCCGGACTGATGGGCCAGCGCATGCGGGACCTGGTGGCCAGGATCGGTGAGCACCTGAGTACCCCGCCGCGCAACGGCGAGGTCGCATGAGTGAAACCGGTCAGGAGTGGGACGAGGGGAACCCCGAGCGGCTCTATGTGATCACTCGTGGGCGCAGCGCGTTAAACCGGGGCGCGGCATTCGAGCGCAGCACCCTCGACCTGGTCACGCTGATCGTCTCCCGTTCGGAGCCGCAGCCCACGATGCAGCCGGAGCACGCGGCGATCCTGCGGATCTGCCACTCCCCGCTCTCGGTCGCCGAGATCTCCGCGTACCTCGGCCTGCCGATGAGCGTGGTCACCGTTCTGCTCGCGGACCTGCTGGCCGACAAGCGGGTGGAGGCGCGCGCCCCCGTCCCGCAGGCCCTTCTTCCCGACCGTGCCCTGATTGAGGCGGTGATGCATGGACTTCAGAAGCTCTGAGGCGGTCGTGGGACCGCAGAGCGCGGATATGTTGCCCTCCTCGGCGGCCACCGCGGTCAAGGTCGTGATCGTGGGCGGTTTCGGGGTCGGCAAGACGACCCTGGTCGGTGCCGTGAGCGAGATCCGTCCGCTGACCACTGAGGAGACGATGACGCAGGCCGGTGCCGACGTGGACGACACCGCCGGGGTGGAGCGCAAGACCGCGACCACCGTGGCCATGGACTTCGGCCGGATCAGCGTCAACGACGAGCTGGTGCTGTACCTGTTCGGCACGCCCGGCCAGCAGCGGTTCTGGTTCCTCTGGAACGGCCTGTTCGAGGGTGCGCTGGGCGCCGTGGTGCTGGTCGACACCCGCCGTCTGGAGGTCAGCTTCGACGTGATCGGACGCCTGGAGGACCGCGGCGTGCCCTTCGTGGTCGCCGTCAACACCTTCCCGGAGTCCCCGTCGTACCCGCTGGACGAACTGCGGGCCGCGCTGGACCTGCCCGACGAGGTGCCGATCGTCCAGTGCGACGCGCGCAGCCGCGAGTCCAGCCGCGACGTCCTGATGGCTCTGATGCGCTACCTGTACTCCCTCACCATGGCCCCCGCCTCATGATCTCGGAGAGACTGTGACCACCCCGCCCCCCGCTGACGCCGCCCTCACCCCTCCGCCCGGCTGCCCGGCGCACGGCCTCGGTGCCGGCGGTGTCCGGCGGCTGTACGGGCCGGAGGCCGAGGCCGACCCGATGGGCCTGTACGAGAAGCTGCGCGCCGAGCACGGCGCGGTGGCGCCCGTCATGGTGCACGGCGACCTGCCGGCCTGGCTGGTCCTGGGCCACCGGGAGAACCTGGACGTCGCGCGGACCCCGTCCCGCTTCTCCCGGGACTCCCGCCGGTGGCACGCCATGCAGGAGGGCAAGGTCGGAGCGGGTCATCCGCTGGCGCCGATCACCGCCTGGCAGCCGCTGTGCAACTTCGCCGACGGGCAGGAGCACGAGCGGCTGCGCGGTGCCGTCACCGAGAGCCTCGCCCGGTTCGACCGCCGCGGGATCCGACGCTACGTGACCCGGTTCGCCAACCAGCTGGTCGACTCCTTCGCGGGGGAGGGCCGCGCCGAGCTGGTGACCCGGTTCGCCGAGCACCTGCCGATGCTCGTCATGACGCAGCTGCTGGGGATGCCGGAGGAGTACGGCCCCCGGCTGGTGGAGGCCGCCCGCGACATGCTCAAGGGCACCGGGACGGCCCTGGCCAGCAACGACTACGTGGTGGCGACCCTGCGACAGTTGGTGGAGCGCAAGCGCGCCACCCCCGGCCCCGACCTCGCCTCCTGGCTGCTCGGCCACCCGGCCCGGCTCTCCGACGACGAGGTCATGGAGCACCTGCGGCTCATCCTGATAGCCGCGTTCGAGACCACGTCCAACCTCATCGCCAACACGCTGCGGATGGTCCTCACCGACCGCCGCTTCCGCGCGAACCTGGCCGGCGGCCACATGACCCTGCCGGACGCCCTGGAGCAGGTGCTGTGGGACGAGCCGCCGTTCACCACGATCCTCGGCCGGTGGGCGACCGGTGACACGGAGCTGGGCGGCCAGCAGATCAAGGCCGGCGACATGCTCCTGCTCGGGCTGGCTGCCGGGAACGTCGACCCGGCGATCCGCCCCGACCCGTCCGTCCCCGTCCACGGCAACCGCTCCCACCTGGCCTTCGGCGGCGGTCCGCACGAGTGCCCCGGCCAGGACGTCGGCCGGGCCATCGCGGACACCGGCATCGACATCCTGCTGACCCGGCTGCCGGACCTCCAGCTGGCCGTCCCGGAGGGCGAGCTGCACTGGGTCTCCACGCTGATGTCACGTCATCTGGTCGAGCTTCCGGTGGAGTTCACTCCGCGCTGCCCCACGTCGGCGGAGCAGGACCCGGACGCGGCGGTGGCCGCCCCGGCGCCCGTGGCGGAGGTGCCGGTGGCCTGGGGGCCGGCGCCCGTGCCGGCAGCCAGGGCGCCCCAGCAGCGCGGGCGTTCGTTCCTCGGGTGGCTGCTGAGGCGCTGACCGGCCGGCCGCCTAGATGATCGATTCCAAGGGGTGGTCACGGCAGGGCGAGGCAGAAGCCCTCGCTCTGCCCCGCATTGGGTCTGACAGCCTGGCGTTTGCTGTCCCGCCAGCACTTGACGAAGGCAGGTGGGAATTTCCGTTGCCCCTTGATCCGGCGGTGCCATACTCTGACGACCGCTGATCTCTTGATCAACTTTGGGCGCCGGAACGGTGATCCCACCCCGGCCGGACCCTCGTGGTCCCACACAGAAGGGGGGCCCGTGATGTTCACCCCGGACCCGGCGCTTCCGATCATCCTTGCCACCCCCGTGCGTGCTCGGGTGCGATAGACCCACCCTGATCGGGTTGCGCCTCCAGCTTCACCGCCTCGGAGGCACCGTGATCTTCCGTCCCACCGTCGAGTCCGACCTCGACCGCTTTCTGCCGCTCATCGTCGCCGACCCGGCCAGCGACATGACGGCCGACACGTACAAAGCCCGTCTTGCCGACGGTGAGTACCGTCCCAGCTGGACGTGGCTCGCCGAAGATGCTTCCGGCGGCGCGCCGCTCGCGCTCGCCATCTGGTGGGGCGACCCGGACGACGCCCAGCCCAGCGCCCTCGACGGCGTGTTCGTCCACGACTCGGTGAGGTCGACAACTGACCGCACCACCCTGGCCGCAGAGTTGCTCACTGCCGCACACGCGGCATACGCCAGGGCCGGCGCGACCGTTGCGCCGGAGTACCACTTCTTCCTCCCCGGTGACTGGCACGACCGGCCCGACACAGTCGCGGCCCTGGCCTGGCGACAGGGGGCGGCCCGACACGCCGGTCTCCCGGCGAGTCTGGAACGACTGCGCTACGAGTGGACGCCACAGGTCGGCCTCCCGGAGCCGTCGGGGCGTGTGCTCTTCTGCGCCGAGCCCAACGACGAGGTCTTCGTCGACCTGTTCCGCCGGGTCCTGGCAGGCACCCTCGACGCGGCCTCTCGGAAGGAGGCCGAGCACATCGGCGCCGAGGCCCAGGCACGCGGCGACGTAGCGTTCTACCGCGACACCATGCTCGGGGACCGGTCCTGGTGGCGGGTCGCCCGGACACCGGACGGCGAGGTGGTCGGCTTCGGCCTCCCCTCGCGCAACCATGCCTTCCCCGTGGTCGGTTACCTCGGTGTGCTTCCCGACCACCGAGGCCATGGATACGCGGACGAGATTCTCGCTGAAATCACCCGGATCCTGGCGTCCGAGACCGATCCGGAGAGAGTCCGCGCCGACACCGACCTGACGAATGCACCGATGGCTGCGGCCTTCGAACGCGTGGGTTACCGCAACAACGCCCGTCGCCTGGTGCTGTCCGCGCACTGATCCCCCGGATCAATGGTCGTAGGCGGTCAGTGCGCGCATGACCGGCTGGCCGGTGTGGTCGTTGTGCCAGATCGCGGCGGTGAGCGCGAGGATGCGCTGCAGAATGCGGACGGCCACACCGCCGGGAGTGCGGCCTCGGTGTCGTTCGAGGTCGAGTTGGCCCTTGAAGGTCTCGTTGATCGATTCGATGACCTGTCACAGCGGCTTGAACAGCTGTGATCCGGGCCGCTCGACCTCGCCCTTGCGTGCCGGCCGCAGCAGTCGGATGTCCAGTTCGGCCAGCTGCTGCTCGAACTCGCGGCCGAAGTAGTTCTTGTCGCTGATCAGTGTCTGCCCCGGGCGCTCGGCGGTGAGCTGCGGCTCAGCGGCGAGCAGGTCCAGCAGCGTTTCGCGCTCGTCGGCCTTGGCGCCGGTCAGTGCGAAGGCGATCGGCAGACCGTGCAGGGTGCAGACCAGGTGCAGTCGCAGTCCCCAGAAGTAGCGGGTGTGGCTGGCGCAGTACCCGTATTGGGCCCATCCGGCCAGGTCGGAGCGTTTGACGGTCTCGCGGGAGCGGCCGCACTCCACCGGTGTGGAGTCCACGATCCCCACGTCGTCGCTCCACAGCGTGGTGTCGCGGGCCAGCGTGCGGGTGACGTGGCGGATGAGCTCGGCAGCCTTGCGCAACCGTTTGTTGTAGCCGGGCTGCTGAGGCAGGTAGGGGAACAGGTGCCGCAGGTGGACGTAGGCGTACCGCAGCCACCGGGCCTCGGAGGTGAAGCCGAGCATCGCCTGCATCATGGCCAGCGTCACCAGCTCCGCGTCACCGAGTTGCGGTGCGATGCCCACAGCCGGCCGCCAGGGGGTCAGCTGCGGCGAGTCCTTCAGCAGGTCGGTGAGGTAGGCCCGTGGGCGCGGTGCCGACGTCTCCGTCGGTCGTCTCCCTCGGGCCCCCTCCCGCACCCGGCGTGCGAATTACTCCGCACCGGGCGCTCCACGTGTCTTGACCGTTGGTCAGCCGCCTGCCGTGGCGACTGCTGGTTTCGAGGTCCACGGGGTCGGGATGTCGCTTCCGCGGTAGCGGTAGCGTTCCACTGCGACGCTGGATGCGCCGGTGAACACGACCCCGTTGTGGGCGAACCGCCACCCCTTGTCACAGAAGCGGTTGCGGAGTTCCTTCATCCCGAGCCGGTCCGCCGACCGCTGAGATGGTCGCGGGGGACAAGACCTTCGACCTGTTCTCCCGCAGCCTCACCAAGCCGCTGCTCCTGGTACTGCTGATCGGACTCACTGCCAGCTACGCGACGGGGATACCGGTCGGCATGTTTCTGGCGGGTATGGCGGCCGCGATGCTCTGGCAGTCGCGGTGGTTGGCGGCCGAGGAGAAGCAGTTGGGCGGTCGGGTCGTGTGTCTCCACACTCCGGTTCGCGTCGCGGCTGACGACCCCAACGGCACTGCGTACCGCCAATCCCGCTTTTGGATCGTTCGCGAGACCTCCTGACCGGCCTTCCTGCAGCCGAGCGCACGCGCGCTCCAATGCCGTGGCGGCCAGCTGCGTACGCGGGACTGAACTACACGCAGAACCTCTGACCAGTGCGATCAATCTTCGATGACACGAACTCGCGTCCGTCAAGGTTCGGTGGCACGCGCTCAAAGATCGGTGTCGCGGGTTATCTGGGGTTGCTGTCCGCTCTCATCCAATCGAGGCGTCTACTCAGCGAACTCAGTCGTTTGGCCTTCTGTCTCATCGAACCTGGTCGTGTGGGGTGAACGTCAGGTCGTTGCCGCTCAAGTTGCAGCTGGCCGCCCATAGATGTGCCGCGGTCGTGGTGTCGGCCAGGTGGTTCCAGATGGGTTCGATCCTGGGCGTACCGCGCAGCCCGAACGCTCGGGGGCTCCACATCTGGCCGCCGCGCACGCTCGGGTCGAGCACGGCCCGAACAGCGGGCCAGGCGGCAGCGTCCTTGCCCTGGACGAGAAGGCCGAGCGGTAGGTAGCGCAGCCGCTCGCCGGTGGTCCGGACATGGACTGGCGGGCGCGAAGGGGTGAGGGAGTCGAGTGCGCCGCCGGGATGGACGACCACGCTCAGCGTCGTGCTGCCGGCAGCGCGCAGGCGGCGGTCGAGCTCGAGAGCGAAGAGCATCTGGGCCAACTTCGACCGCGCGTAGGCGCGCTTGGGCTGGTAGTCGTGCGTGCTCTGGAGATCGTCGAGGTCCAGGCGTTCGGACTTGGCGGCGAAGCTGCCGGTGGTGACGATCCGGCTCCCCGGGGTTGCCGTGAGCAGGGGGGCCAGCCAGTGGGTCAGTGCGAAGTGCCCGAGGTGGTTGGTTGCGAACATCAGCTCGTGGCCGTCCTTGGTTTCGCGGCGCGGTGGATGGTCGAGCGCCACGCCGGCGTTGTAGACGACCGCGTCGAGGCGGTCCAGCTCGAGCGCGGCCACGGATGCCCCGAGCGAAGCGAGATCGGCCAGGTCCAGGGGCAAGTGCTTCGCCTTGGCACCGGGGACGCGCGAGCTGATGGAAGCGATCGCGGCTTCGGCCTTCGCCGTATCGCGGCTGCCGAGAACGACCGTGGCCCCGGTGCCGGCGAGCTGCTCGGCGACGAAATACCCGATGCCCGCGTTGCCGCCGGTGACCAGGAAGCTCTTTCCATCGGCGTGAGGAAGCCGGTGAACGTCCCACTGTGGGGCCTTGGGTACGGAGGGCATAGCGGGCTCCTGGAGCTCGGAGTGATCTGGAGAAGGGCGGGATCGCACCCTCAGAGCTGGTGCCGCCCAGTCCTTACGGTCCCAGAGGCCACTCACATCCCACCGACAGGTCGCTGTCCCCACTGATAGCCGACCGACATTGCGCGGGCCCATCATCCGTCGCATCCGATCTCCGTACCCGACACATGTGACCCCTCGGAGAAGCCACATCGAACTCGTGCGGGCGAGCGGGCGAGCGTGTACCGCCACCTTGGCTCATGTAAATCTCGATGAGACCGCTCGACAAGACGCTGGGCCACGGCCCTGTGTCTCATCCAACCAAGTCGGCCCAGGTCAGCGGCATCCCCGGCGACTAACTTCCTTGAGAACGGTCATCTTCGGCCTCGGCCCACCCACACGAGTGGATGATCCGGACGCCGGGTGCTAAGCCAATCGTCGACCCTGGTCAGCCGGGCTTCCCACGGGCGGTCTTCTTCGCGGCCTTGGCCCCGGGTTTCTCGGCGGCGCCCGGCAGCGCCTTCACCGATGTAGGGAATCACCCCAGGCCGGGATGACGACCTGCGGCTTTCATGTGGTTCAGCAGACACATCAGGGCCGCTGTCGCGCCTGGTTCAGCAGTTT
>NZ_JARZAJ010000092.1 GCF_029892105.1 Kitasatospora sp. GP82
ACGGATCCTGCTGGAGCGAAGCGGCCAGGCCCAGGAAGTCCCCGACACTGGCCAGCCGTTGGCCGCAGGGTGGCTGCCCGCCGTCGCCGGCGCCGCCCTCGCCCTGCTGACCGGCGCCGACCCGAAGCACGCCGACCTGTCCTACACCGGAGCCGGCCGCACCGACCTCTACCTCGGCCGACACGGCAACGACGCCCTCTACCTCCGCGTGCAAGCAAGCAACCAGATCGCGCCCCGCACAGCCGGAGACAAAACCGCGGTGCTCACCCTCACCGGCACCGCACTCCTGGAGGGCTACACCGACCAGGCGCACATCGACTCCAACGAGCCGCAGTACGTCCGCGAGTTCCGCCCCGAGAGCATCTACTTCTGCTACCCGGGCACGCCCTATGCCGTCGAACTGAGCAGCGACGCCTGCCAGCTCGTCGTCTCGCGCGGCCCGCTCGCCAGGTCCGGATCCCAGCTCACTGCCAGCGAGTACCTGGACGGCATGAAGTCGGCCGCAGAACTCCTCACCACCGCCCTCCAACCGGCACAGAACCGGGCTGGTCGGCTTCCCGCCAGCCACAACGACTGACGGCACGTCAACCGCAGTCTTCACACTCAATCGCGAACACCCGAGGGGAAGAGATGTCCGAACCTGACCTTGTGGTCGGTGTAGTGAACGTCGAGCACGACGGGCTCGACGGAGGCCAGGACAAGGGCCGCCTGGAACGGGCATGTGCCATCCTGCGCGCGGTCGGAGCCCAGCTGGTGCTGCGGCAGGAGCTGAAACCCGGCCACGGGAACCAGTGGCTGTACCGCAACGCGCGACTCCTGGGCGGCCTGGTACCGCTGGTGGCACCAGCCACACCGGAGAGCCCGAACGCGACCGGAGTGTTCTACGACCCGAAGGTGTTCGCGCCGGATGCCTTCTACACGCACGTCACCAACTTCTGGCACCCGCAAGCCGCACCAGCACTGCGCTTCGAGGACATCGAGGTGCCGATCGCAGTGGTCTCCTTCCACCTGTGCCACTACGACGACAAGACACGCGGAACCGAAGCGAACGGCCTCACCCGACTCATCAAACGGGACCGCCGGGGCCCGGTCCTCATCGGAGGTGACTGCAACTCACCGGTCCACCGGCCACAGGACGAGCTCGGCCCGCTGAAGAACTGGGACGCCCCGCCCGGGCACCCGGAATACATCGCGGACCGCAGCAACTACGTCCACCGCACCACCCGCGTCTGGGACGGCACCAAGTGGATCCGCGTCCACGACGACGGCCCCGACGAAACGCTCATCACCGCCGGGTACGTGGACGCCGCACACTACGCCGCCCACACCCTCCACCAGAAACAAGCGCTGCGGCCGACCGCCAGCCTGTGGCGCACCGACCAGGGCCCGCGTCAACGCATCGGCCGCGCCTACCTGAGCCCCGAACTCGCGCAATGCCTGATCAAGGTCGAGGTCCTGGACCAAGGAGAAGCCGCCGCGGTCTCCGACCACGCCATGCTGCTCCTGCACTTCAACCGGGCCAAGGTCCGGGCGATGCTCCAGCAGTGGGCCCTCACCGCGTAATAGATGCCCGTCGCTGGTCCCAGGCAGACCTGAGGCCGCCGACGGGCCGGTCCTGAACCACGGTGAGACACCTGCACCCTTCGGGCCAACCCTCCGCGCCACCTCGCATCGCAGCCCAAGTCCCACTCCGGCTACCCGAAGGCTGCGGTGTCTGAGTCGCACAGGACCGCGCGGCTGCCGAAGAGAGGGCGTTCCGGCCGACGGCACAGAACTGCGACGCTTGGTACGTGCTTCCGGCCGACGCCGGGAAGCGCGTGTCCGCGTTCTGGAACCTGCCTAGCCGCGCGGTCTCCGATCGCTCGACGCCGGGCGTGCACCTCGCCGGCTGACTCCGATCACCGCGACACCGGCCTCGAGGAGGGCATGATGATCAGCTCGAACCGACGGCTGGGGCCGGCGCCGCGCCCACACCTACAAGACCCCCGAGGCCTTCCAAGAGGACGTCGGGCTTGCTGGCGTTGACCGCCATTTACCCGAGCAGGCCAGGGCGCGGCTAGGGCGCGTATCGAGTCGTGATCAATTTGCGGATTCGCCCTCGCGGTGGGGCGTGATCCGGTAAATCGTCTTGCATGACTCGAGTGCAACTGCCGGACGCGGAGTTTGCGGGGAGGGCGGGAGCGGCCCTGACAACACCGGATGTGCCAGTACTGCCAGATGGTGCGGACCCGGTAAGCGTGCTGGAGAGGAGTGCCACCACTGCCCCTACCGCCGAACAGCGCGTAACGTGTCCGGGCATGACGCTGCTGCCGGACCTGCCTCAGAACACGCTGCTGCTCGACCTGCTGCGGGAACAGGGCGTTCCGCAGGAGCACGGTGACTTTGCCTACGAGGGGTGGGAGCTGCACACCCACCCCGATCTCGTCGAGAGACTTGAGGAACTTGCTCCCCACTGGCCGGTCCTGGCGACCTTCGGCATGCCGGTGCTGGCAGCCAAGGGCATCGCCGCGGTCGTCGCCCGGGGCATGGGCATGCTGCTGGTGCGCCTTCCCGAAGCGCCGCCCGAACTCCTGAAGCCCGCAGCGCCCTGCCCGCCCCTGACGGATCCGGGCCGGGGCTGGTACACGGTCTGCCCCTGGCAGAGCGAGCTTCGCTCGGCGGAGTCCAAGCGCCTGCTGTCACTGCTGGTCCAGCATGCGCTCTCGTACACGGCGAGCCTGTCGGAGGACGGCAGCACCGACTGGCAGGGCCGCCCGGTTCCGGCAGCGGGCGAGCGCAGCGGCAAGGCCAAGGGCAGACGGCCCAGCAAGGACAAGAGCCGCCGGCAGGGCGGCCGCGGACGGCGGCGCTAGGGCGCGTGTTGAGCCGTGATCAATGGGTGGCCCGGGTGAGGTCTTTGATCCAGATCATCGAGGCGCGCAGGTGGAGGCCGGCGAGGTAGCTGTCCGGGATCTTGTCGTATCGGGTGGCGATGCCCCGCCAGGCCTTGAGCTTGTTGATCAGCCGCTCGACAGTGTTCCTCTCCTTGTAGAGGTCGGCGTCGTGGCCCACCGGCCGACCACCCCTGGAACTCTTCTTCCTCCGGGTCGTACTCGCCGATCGGCAGATAGGGCTCGATGAACTCCCACTCAGCATCCGACAGTTGCACTCGAGTCATGCAAGACGATCCACCGGATCACACCCCACCGCGAGGGCGAATCCGCAAATTGATCACGACTCGATACGCGCCCTAGTCAGCCTCGTCAGGTCGACACGCTGACGCGGGATGACTACGCACTGGTGTATGTCCACGACCCTGGGCCAGCACCGGGCAGTCAGGCAGCAGACCAAGAGTGTCCCCACGACCACTGCCGGGCGCCCGCTACGCCCTGGATGCAGGCGAGGCGGTAGTCGGCCTCCGCCCTGGCCGTCGCGATCCACGGCGACTGTGGCCCCGGCAACACCATGGCCACCCCTTGCGGCCCCCACCTGATCGACCTCGAACGCCTCTCGATCGGGCACCGCGAGTGGGACCAGGCCACCGCGGCCTGGCACGTCGACACCTTCGGCGCGCTGCCCGACAACTACGCCGCATTCCGGCAGGCGTACCAGGCCGACGTCACCGAGTGGCGCGAGGGCTACGCACTGATCCGCGACGTCCGCTCCCTGTGCGCCGCGCTCTTCTCCCTGCGCCACGCGAGCGCGAGAGGTCAGCCCCACCTTGTGGCCCACGCCCCGGGCGCCGTCGCCCACACGCAGCTCCACCCCCAGCCGCTGGATGCGGTACGCCTCCTCCGGGCTCACCCCGGTCCGCCGTCGACTGAGCAGCACCTCGGGCAAGCGGTGGCCCTCAGCACGGTGCAGACGCCGCGCCTCCTCCATCAGCCAGCCCGGCTCGGGAACCACCATCACAACTGTTCGCCTCCAAGAGCGTCGGAAACAGGTCTTCGATTCAGGGCTACGCCAGGGAACGGACGGATCAGGCCGCCCGACGACGACTAGGACACGGACCTCTGTCCGAGCCGTGCATGCAGCTGATAGAGAGTCAACTCCGGGTCTGCCGGGCTCTCTGGTGCCGTGACTGGGTGCCAGAGACTGGCGCGGGGGCCACATATAGGGGCCGCGGACACGAAGGCCGGGACCCGGACGTTTGGTGCAGGGCATGATGGTTTCGCCGGGTGGCATCGGAGAACTGCTTACCGCTCTACGGGCCCGGACTGGGCTGAGCCGGGAGAAGTTCGCCCACCTGCTGCGCGAGCGCTGTGACGACGCCTACTTCGGCCCGGGGGCCTGCCCCCGAGACCCCCGCCAGCGCCAAGGGCGCGCTGGACCGCCCATCCATCCGGGGGGCTCCTCCCCCCGGTCCCCCCACCAGCCCTGCGCGGGCTGGACATGCGCTGCCGCCTGCCCTGCTCGTCCTCCGCTTCGCTACGGACAAGCACCCCTCGGGCGCAGTGCGCCCTCGGTGGGCAGTTGCCGTCAGAGTCGAAAGCTCGCGTCCGTGCGAAGGGCAGACTCCTTCCACCACCTGGTGTCAACGCTGATACGACCTGTCACTTATCGCAGGTCCAGCCGCTGTTAGAGCCCACGGAGCTTCGGCAAATCTCCAGTCACGTTGGAGAGTTGGCGCCTGCTACTAGGACGAGGTCGTAGGGTCCCAGACTGGGTAGCCAAAGCAGCTCGGTAGGGCACTGTGTCCACTCTCAGTGCTGATGAGCACGAAAAGGGCCCCCTGGGCCCGGTTCCGGCGGCAGCCGGAATTTCGTGATCGGCGTGGTAAGCGGGCTGACCCGGTGACGGCGATTGGCGTTGACCTCAGCCCGGGCTGCGGAAGCGGCATGGGTAGTCAGTTTGCATGGTGGCCGGGGCATGTTTCCGGGCGAAGTGTCAGGCACGTTGGCAGGGAGTGGGGTTAGGGTCGGTTTGGGATGGAGAGAGAGTCCTGGTATGCGCCGGCTCCAGGTGCGCCGACCGTCAGGTCGGCGGTAGTGAGGGGCAGCAGGCACACGGCTACTCTTGGAAAAGAAGGCGACAAGCCTCTGACCTGGGGAAACGCGAAATTTGTATCAGGCATTAGGGGAATACATCGCGTCGGCGTAGAGCGAGTTGTATTCCCCCAATACCGCGATGCATCTCAGCCGGTCGCCACTGCCACCAGTGGCTCGCGGACGGCCGAGACACGACGGAGGTGCAGATGCATCACGAAACATATGAGCCCTGATATGTTGTCGCGTGATCTACCGTCATCTGGAGAAGGGAGAGCCGATGGCCAAGAAGCCATCGGGGCGCAGCCGGGCGGAGGACTCCTTCGCACAGGGCCTGGCCGACCTCATCGGCAGTGGTCTTGAGCAGCTGCGGGCGCAGAACCCGAGCGTCGGGTTCACGCTGGTCGCCGACTCCGACAAGCCGAGGAAGCCGGCAAACACGCACGGAGGGTCGTGGGTGGCCACCGACCGGGAGCTGCTCGCGAACGTCTGGAGGTTCGAGTTCTCCTCGCGAGAGCGGGCCGTCCTGGACATCATGACGGCGGAGATCAACGAGGATGGCCAGTGGCACGGCAAGCAGTCCGAGCTCGCCACCCGGCTCGGGTGCTCGCAAGGCTCGGTGTCGAAGGCCATCAGTAAACTGGAGTCGACGCACTTCGCCTGGAAGATCATCAGGTGCCTCTATCAGGTCAACCCCGACTGGGCCTTCGGATGGGGCACCGAAGCACACCTCCGCTCTATCGAACGCCTCGGCGCGGCGGTCATGGACATGAAGCGGATTAAGATCCCGTACGAGAGCACGAGGAAGGCGGCGTGATGACATCACCGGCCCACACCCCGAGCGCGGCGTTCTGGTTCAACAGCATGGCCTTCGAGTACCTGCCGAATGCTGGCCTCACGCCTACCGAGCGGGACGTGCTTGACATCCTCCTGGCGCGGCAGGAGCCAGGCGGCGTCGTGGAGATCACCCAAGCTGAGCTCTCCAAGCGCCTGGGTGTCCTCCAACCAAACATCAGCAAGGCCCTCGGCAGGCTGTCGGATCTGGGGATCATCGACCCGCCCGAGATCCGGCGGCGGGGTCGTGTCCTGCTGCATCGTGCGCTGGCTGCGTACGAGGGGCCAAGGCAGGCGATGGCCGCGATGAACGATCCGACGATCCCAGACTGGCCGCTGAATATCCCGACCAGCCCGACCCGGCCAGCCCGCACATCCTCTCCTACGTCGTCCGCCTCCAAGACCAAGGCCAAGACCAAGCCTGGGCCGCCGAAGCTGCGTCTCGTCTGAGCTGCGCGTATCGCGAACCATATGCGTGCTGATATGTATTGACATCCGGGATGCCCTTGACCTGCGGGATCTCTGATCCCGGGGATAGAAGCATTCCAAAGTATATGAGATTTGATATATAGCGTTGCGATCGTTGCTTGCTTCGATCGCCCCTCGCTGTGACGTCGACCGATACGTCGCCATCGTGGATCGACAGTTGGCCAGCTTCTCGTGGAGCAGACCGACCATGGATCGGGTGCGTGAGCTGCGGCTGGCCCATCTACCGGTGGACCCGGTCTCGCGAACGGTCTATTTGCTCGGCGAGCTCGCCTAGTGCGACCTGTGGTTCCCGCCAGCCGATATCCCGCTCGGCTACGGCCAGGCGGGGCGCCCGCCGGTCCTGGGTATCGTCTCCGGCTACTCGCGGATGATCACCGCCCGGATGATGCCCTCCCGGCAGACCGGTGACCTGATCGACGATCACTGGCGCCTGCTCGCCGGCGGCTGGGGAGCTGTCCCCAAGACGCTGGTCTGGGACGACGAGACGGGCATCGGCAAGGGCAGGCTGATATCCGAGTTCGCCGCGTTCGCAGGCCTGCTGGCGGTCAAGGTCCACCTCTGCCGGCCACGCGACCCGGAGGCGAAGGGCCTGGTCGAGCGAGGGAACGGCTATCTGGAGACCAGCTTCCTACCCGGACGCGTATTCACCGGCCCGGACGGGTTCAATGCCCAACTGACGGCCTGGCTTCAGGTTGCCAATCGGCGTCGACGTACAGGGCAAAGTCAAAGTGCTCAGGCTCGTACAAACCAACGTGCTCACGACGGATCGTGGTTCGAGTCTTCCTCGCTCGTGATGTTGAGAGCTCCGTCGTGCAGGACGAAGTGGCGGGCGGCATTGTCGTCAACTGTGACGCGGGGATGGCTGGTGCCCTGGAACGCCTGGGTCTGCAACTGGAAGTGGGCGGGGTTGGCGCCCTGCACGGCGCGCAGGCGCCAGGGGGTGTCTTCAGCGCTTTCGGGGTGAGGCGGCACGGCCAGGTGCACGAGGGCGGAGGCGTTGTGGTGGGTGCCGTAGCGCGTGTGTGCCGAGGTGTACGTGGCCAATCGGAGCTCGGCCTCCGGCGGACCGGGGGCCGCCGAGGGGTCTGGAGCAGGCTGTTGCGTTGTGTTGGCGGCCTGGTGTGCTTGCGCCTGGTCACGGAGGCTGGCGAGGAAGTCCGGTTGGTGGGCCGTCTCTCGCAGCACCATGGTGAACCAGTCGGCGAGGGCTGGGCCGCTGTGCCGGGCCCAGGTGTCGATCAGTCGGCGGAAGGCGGCTTCGCGGCGGTGGGGCAGGCGGTGCGCGCCTGCGGCGAGGATCGCCG
>NZ_JARZAJ010000093.1 GCF_029892105.1 Kitasatospora sp. GP82
CGTCCCGAGACGGTGCGGCAGAAGGTGGCGGCCACCCACCGCCTGGCCGACAACGACGAGGTGGCCGCCCAGGTGGCCGAGGACGTGCTGCCTGCCGCCCGCCGTGACGTCAGCCCGTACTACTTTCCACAGGCAGCCCGACACAGGAACTCACCTGGCAAGGCTCCACAACAGCGCGCCCCTGAGCGTCGTACCGGCCCGCGCCCGAGGTGCCGCAGCACGCGGTGGATCACGGATGAAACCGCCACCGGCCTTCGGAGATGACGTCCACCTTGTCGTCACTGACACGAATAGCCGTCTCGTCGTCGATGAGGTAGATCGGGAAGTCCGCCCGCGCGGCGATGCGATCGGCCCAGGCATCATCCCGCTCCGGGAAATCCGACGAGTACAGGTGCGGCTTCAGATACCAGTCGAAGAGACCGAACGGTGGCTCCATGGTCGTCGCGCCGAGCACGCGGAGGTCTGCGGCGTCCCCGATGACGTCGGCGGAGTGCTCGGTAAGATTCCGGCTGAAGATCATCGATCCGGCGCTCACCCCCACATAAACCCGGCTCTCCAGCGCCTCCAGGAAGCCGTCGGCCAGGTCGCTACCGGTGATGCTGCGCGCGAGGTGGTAGTGATTGCCGCCCCCGACATAGATGACATCGGCATGGAGCAGCCGGTCGAGCACCATCCGCCGGGGCAGGCCGTTCAGCTCCAGGACGTCGAACTCCCGCCAGCCAAGACCGTGCAGTCGGCTCATGTCCGCAACGAGCCACCCGTGGTCCCCGGGCTCGGCGACAGACGCCGTGGGAATGTACACGACGTTCGCCGACCCAAACGGCTTTCCCAGTATGTCCCGCAGCGCATCCCGCAGTGTCTCGTTGCACAGCCCGCTCGACGTCAACAGAAGTTCCATCGGGCGAGCCAATCACGGCTGACAGGCGCGCGCAACGAACCCTGGATCAACAGCCCGCGCCGAGGCAGCGAACGCTTCCGCGTCGTCCGGCTCGATCTGGTCATCCGGCCGGACGTCCACCAGCACCGGTGTGCCGTCCGAGAGCCGGGCGAAGAAGTCCGGGACATGGCCCCGCCGCACCCGCGGGCCTGGCCAGAACAGGCGAAACGGCTGCGAGACCAGTGCCAGCACGAGCGGATCGAAGTCGAGCAGCATTGCGTGGTCTCTCTCCAGCCGCGACTCGCAGCTGACCATGCTCGCCGTCCTAGCGAACCAATAGTCCCTGGTCACCGAACGCTGGCCCTGATAGGACCGGACCTTCCGGACCGGCCCCATCTCCTCGAATCGTGCTGTCCACACCGCAGACAACGGCTCACGCCGCCGGACCCGGACCTCATCGACGTACGCGACGGCGAAGACATCCGCCCCAGCGCCAACCAGCGCTGATCCTGTGCCAACTCTCACAGGCGAAGCCCTTGCCGGGCCGGAGGTTGGTGAACCCTCAAACCGCCCGGGAGAGGGAACATCAGCCGGGACGCCCATCGCTCAGCTCGGCGGAGGACTACTGATACCAGTCGTCTCCGCCCTCAGCGCGTAAGCGCCCGAGATAGTCCCGTAGGTCACGGGCCACCCAGCGGCGACTGTCGGTCTCGTGCTCCCAGACGAAGATGTCTGGCCTCCGTGGCGTCTACACGAAGGCGAACTGGTCGCCGCCACCGTTGTCTCCGAAGAACAGGAGAGCGTCAAACGGCATGTACAGCCGGGCGAATGAGCCGTCCGACCGGAAGTAGAGGTTCTGCTCGACGATCTGCTCGATGGCCCAGACAGTGTCCACGCTGGTCTGTCCGATGATCCCGTTGCTCTCCAGCAGCAGCTGCCTGAGCCCAGCTGGCAGCTCGCCCCCCGAGCTTCCGCTCCGCCTTGGCCAGCACTGACTCGTCAGCGGGATCCCTGAAATCGGCGTCCGGGAACGCATCAAGGGCTACTTGTCTCCACATGATCCGGAAGCGTAGCCATCTCCAACGACAACCTACGCGGGACGAACCACGCTCACCGACAACACGGTGTGGGACGCCAGCGCGGGCCCGTCACCCGAGCGACAACCTCGACTGGGACGGGCTACGGGGCGGACAAGACGCGCTGGTACAGCGGCGACCTACGCTGGGACAGGGCAATAGCCGAAAGGTCCTTCGCCAGGTAGGCAACAGTCTGTTGCTTGTGAGCCGCTTCCCGAACTGGTTCGGGAAGCGGCTCACAAGCGGTTCGTCACGAACCGCCGTAATGGTCGTGGTGGCGTTCCTCGCCGGTTCGTGACGAACCGAGCTGATGGTTCGTGGCGAACCGTCACGCTGCTCGACGGTCCGTGAAGCCCATCTGAGTAAGCATGCTGTCGATGGTCAGCGTGGCCTCGTGCTTGGGTACCCAGAACGCGAGCGGTTCCTGCGCGTCGTACGCTTCGGCCACTGCGGTGGTCGCCTTGAGCATGTTGAGCATCCGGTCGCCGTACACCTCGCGGCCTTCGCGCTGCCTCTCCAGGTAGAACTGGCCCTGACTGTTCGACGCCTTTGTCTCGTTCATCGCGAACCATGTGGCTAGGGGCATGGCTCCGAAGTCCTCGTACTCGTCCCGCACATCCTTGATGCGGCGAAGCAGGCTCTTCGCTCCACGCAGCTCTTTCCGCCCTGGCTTCGTGCAGACGAAGATGTTGGTGGAGGCGATGAGGATTGAAATGGACAGCAGGCTCAGCGACGCTGGGCAGTCGATCCAGACGAAGTCGTACTGCCCCTTGGTGATGTAGCGCCGGAGAGAACGCTGCAGCCAGAAGACACCCTTCGGGTCCTGCGCGAGTTCGATGTCTGCCTGGCTCATCTTCTCGTCTCCCCGCACGAGGTCCAGACCGTCGATGATCTTGAACGCATTCGGCCCATCACCCTGCCGGATCCGAGTTCGCGCGGGAACGATCGCCTCTTCCATCTTGGCTTGCCCAAGCATGACCTTGTGCACGGTGACGACGCCCTTAGGTAGCTCGTCCCCATCCCAACCTGACCAGTACGAAGCATCCGACTGCAGGTCAGCATCCACAAACAGGACCTTGTATCCCCGGCGCGCGGCCTGGACGCACAGGTTCCATCCGATGGTGGTCTTGCCCACCGATCCCGCGCGGTTCATCGCCGCAAACACTGGCGGGAGGTCAGGCGCGTACAGGGGCGAGAAGGTGTGAAGCACGACAGTCTCCGAAAGCCGGCGGAGCAGCTTCAGCTGCTGGAAGAGAGGGACTTCAGGTGCGGTCGCTCAAGCTCGCTGGGCTCGTAGCCCGCACCATCAACAAGGTGCTGCAGGTAACTGCTCACCCGGAAATCAATCTTGCGTCGGCTGTCCGCCGTACGGCATTCGTCCTCAGCGAGGGCTGCCGCATACGCAAACTGTGCAACGAGTGTAGGGGATGCGCTGACCAGAACATGGTCCCGATAGGGTCCAGGGTTCATAGCTGAGGCGTTCGGCGCCTCGGCCCCAGCCATCCAGGAGTGCGCCAGCTCCAACGCCTTCTTGCTGACCAAGGAGAGGGTGGTGGCTGCGGTGCGCAGCGCTGCGGCATCCGGCTCGGCGGACACGAAGGTCGTGACCAGGTCCTGGCAGGCTGCGGCGCGGGCTTCTGCTGCCTCAGCACGAAGCTTCTTCGCCTCGAGCTCGAGGTTGGGCTCCTCAACGCCTGGACCTGCTGGACGACGCGGATTGGGAAGCGTGTCGTTGGAGCCACCATCGCCAGCTTCGGACGAACCGGTGCGGTTGTCGGCCTTACCCTCGGGCCCTGAGTCTTCGCCGGTTCGTGACGAACCGCCGCCCCCAGCTGTCTGCGCATCCTCAGCCTCAGGCCCAACCGCACCGGTTCGCGACGAACCGGAGAGGAGAACCTTCCGCGCTGCCACTGGGATGGTGAGTCGCTCCGCCTGCATAAGGTCGTAAGTGGCAACGACGAGATTGGGATCGCCTACCTCCTTGAGGATGTGGTAAGCCGTCTCCGGTCCCGGACGCTTCTGAAGCACTGCCTCTTTGGCTTCAGGGATCTTCGCAAGAGACAGAATCGCGATCTTCTTAGTGACGCTACTCTTAGCGACCCCAGCGTTCTCCGCGATCTGCCGGTGGCTCCATTTCTTCTCACGGTGCAGTCGGGAGTAGCCCTCGGCCTCCTGGAAGACGGTGAGGGCGTTGCGGCCGATGTTCTCGCCGAGGAACACCTCGGTGAGCTTGTCCACGTACTGGTTCTGGACATCGACACGGATCAGTTCGAGACCGGCGTCCGGGGCGCAGTCGAAGCGGCAGTGGCCAGCAACGATTACGTATTTCTGAGAGCTGTTGAAGTGGTGGGCATCCTCGGGGTACATGTCGAGGTAGACCGCCATGTCGAGCACAACGAGGGCGTGGATTAGCCCGTTCTCCCGGAGCTGGGTAACCAGTCTCTGCCGGTCCTCCGGGCGTTCGTACAGCTCATCACCCCGCAGGTTCTGCGGGCACGGTGCCACTTCATCCAGCGGAACGCTGACGCCAAGGCCCTTCGGCTTCGGCGCCTTGATGAGCTCCTTCTCTCTGAGGACGACAGTCTCGTCCTCAAAGTTGACGGGCTCCGCCTGCATGTCGGTGTTGGCCGAGCCTCCTGCGCCTGCTCGCGGCATCTTTATGTTCTCCCTGGTGCCACCTGATGCGGGTTTGTACCCGACGACGATAGCGGTTCGTCGCGAACCGATTTGCGATGCACCCGCCGAAGATGCTGGTTCGTGACGAACCGAGGCAGCACCCCAGGACACAAGGACCTGGTTCTCGCTACTGTCACGGTCGCACTGGACGGGGTCCCTGTTCGCTTGGTGGTGAGACGTCTGTCTCCTGTACTGCCCCTGGAAGTCCGGCATCTCTTCCTAACTCCTCGTGCCGAGCTGCCGAGATCATGCAGAGGTTCCTCGGTGAGGGGCTCGGGACGACTTCGACGACGAGCGGCTGCTTACTCGCCCGGATCTGCCTCAGAGGACCCTGGAGGTGTTGTCACGTCTTCGGCTACCTGTCGTTCGTCCCGGCCTACTTGTCGCTGCTCCGGCGCAGCTGTCGTACAAGGGGCGTCGGCGACTCTAGAAATTCGCCGCTCGGCAGCGGGACTTGCGCTGCGACGGGTGCCGGATGCCCATGGACCCGGCCAGCTGGTCGGCACTTCAACGCTGCCTGGCCCACCGCACGGATCAACACACCCACAACCCCCACGTGATCGTCACCGATCACCAAGACCGGCCGGGCACTGGCCTCAACCGCCTACGTCAGCCACCTCCTGGACCCCTGCGGAATCCCACCCCAAACCCTGCGGACAACCCGGCTCGCCGACCTGATGAACACCCCCGATCCCAAGCTCGCCGCCGCAGCCCCGGGCATGAACCCCGGAGGCGTCGTGATCTACCTCGCCGACCACGTCGACGCTGGTCGGCTCCCATAGTTCAGAGGAACTCTCCGAGGTTGGCGCTGTCTGACCGGCACAATGTCCCGATGACCCTCTTCACCTGCGCGAACTGTCGGCAGCCACTCACCGGAGATCTCAAAGAAGCACAGCCCTCGCTGGGCACCGAAGAGCGGTCCGGCCATCGGATCGCCCCTCCGAGGATGGCCCGAGGCATCTATGCAATCAGCCATGACGCCAGCCTCTTCATCCTGCATCCCGACGACCTGCCGGGAACGGCTCCGCACCCTGACCGTGGGCGCCGCAACGGCTGCTGCGGACTTGACGGCCAGGACGGCCCCAATCTCATCTGCGCAGGCTGCGGCGCCGATGTCGCAACCAAACAGTCCGACTGCTGGACCTGGCATCTGGTGGCGCTGACCGCCGCTGCAGTCGTCAGCGGAGCCGAATCCCCATCCTGAACTCGTTGACAGCCGGGGTCGGCGGCAGTCTGCCGACCGGTGCGGGCCGCCTGGCCGTCCGGGGGCCGGCCCGCGTTGGCAGTGTTCTGGTCGGCGGGAGTGGTGGTGCGGGCCATCAAGTGTCGTCCTTTCCGGCGCCGCCCTCGATGAGGGTGAAGATGCGGTCGTAGGCGCCGAGTTCGCGTTGTTCGACCTTGATGCCGAGGCTGTCCGGGGCCAGGAGTGCAGCTCGGGCGGTGGCCGCGCGGGCGGCTTGCTGGTGCCAGACCTCCTCGCGCAGGGCCCTGGCCGCGGCTGCGTGTTCGGGGCCAGTGATCTACTGGTGCCTCGCCCAGCAGCTGACGTGGCGGGCCATCAGGTCGTCGCCGCAGGTCGCGGTGATCTCCTCGGTGTCGCTGTGGATCGTGATGACGCGGCCGATCGCGCGAAGGTGGGCGGAGTAGTCGGTGTCGACGCGGATGTAGTGGTCGCGCCCCAGACGAGCGCGAACGGGCCACCAGTTGGGCGGGGCGACCGGAGGGATAGTGAGCATCGCCGCGCGGTCCGGCTCCAAGCGGTCCTGCGGCCTGGTGTCGGCGTACTCCAGTAAGTCCCGGCCCGGTACAGACGAACGCGCCCAGATCCCTGTTCGACGTGATCGTGTTTCATGCGACGATCCTGGCATGGCCAACCTCGAAGCTTCCTCCCCTTGGCGTCGTGCGAGTGCGGATGGGCTGCGTGAAGCGGCTCCGGGCCAGCGGGGTTCCGCGGTCGCCGTGCTGGGGGCGTTGCTGGATCGCTCTCTGGTGCAGATCGCCAACGCTGCCGCGGACGCCCGCTGCTTCGACCGGGAGACCCTCCGCCAGGCGGCGGACGTGTGGGACAACAACACCTTTCCCCTGTTTTGGGCGGCGACGGCCGGCACGCGAAGCGGGCGCGAGCGTCGAGCGCTGGCGGCGTTGGAGTGGATGGCCAGCCTCGGCGAGGAGAGAAGGGCCTGGATGCTGGAGCAGGCCTCGGCCGCCGGACACTCGTTGGACGATCTACTTGCGCCCGCGAAGCCGTACGTACCAGGTCGTGACTATCTGGGACGGGTGATGGCCCCGGTGATGGCGGTGACGCCGCAGATCGCCGAGAGCCTGGCCGCCGACTACGACCTGCCGTC
>NZ_JARZAJ010000094.1 GCF_029892105.1 Kitasatospora sp. GP82
GGTTGTCTCGGACGATGCTCACGCGGGCGGTCTTCGACAGGTCCGTCCGCGACAACCCACTGCCAGAGACCTTGCCCAGGGTGTGGTGGGTGTGCGGTCCGCCAGCCGGGGCCGCTTGGTTGTGAGCACTGTCGGCGGCGGGGATGTTGTGGGGGAGCGTCCCTTCGGACTGGGCGGGCTGTGCGACCGGCCCGGCCGGCTCTTCATCCGCAACGGCATCGGTCATGGCGTCTGTCTCCTTCGTGGGCTCTGGTTCGTCGGGCGCGGCCAGCAGGGACAGGTGGGAGCGGCTGGCCGTGGTCGTGCCCACGGCTCCTGGGCCGAATCGGCGCTCCTCCGGGTTCGGGACATGCGCCCACGCGCCCTCGGCCTGAACAGGGGGCTCCACGGCGGTGGTCATCGTCGCGGTCAGCTGCCGGTAGGCCTCGTCCGTCACCCGCTGTAGCACGACCTCCGTCTCCAGAACCTCCAGGCCCTGCGGCTCGGTGGATCCGGCGTCCAACACCTCGGCGTCCGGGAAGAGGTCGCGAGCGCCGTCGGCGGGAAGGACAGCGGCGATCCGCTGCCCGCAGGCCTTACCCATCAGATCTGCGAACGCGTACAGCTCCTCGGCGCTCGGCACGACCGCACACACCAGCAGCCACGGCTGGGGCGGCTCACCGCCCTCGTGCTCCGCCTGATGGGCCTCGATCAGCACCCGGGCCAGATCCTCCGTCGCGGCGGGCAGACCGGGACTGAACATCACCCGCGACTGCGGCAGCAGCTCCTGCAGTTCCAGGCCGAAGCCACACGTCATCACCTCGATGTGATCGGCCCACACCGCCGTACCGGCCTCCATGGCGATCCCTCGGGCCACCTCCCGCACCTGCTGGTCCGTGCCGTCCAGCAGCAGCACCCCGCTGAAGGGCAAATGGGCGAGCAGCAGAGCGCCGTCGGTATCGGCACCGATCGTGGTCAGCCCCGGGTAGGGGGCGGGAACAGTGCTGGCCTGTTGGGCGGTCAGTAGAGAGGCGCGGTCGGCTCGCAAACCCCACCAGCCGCCGGGTCGGTCGGTGAACGGGCTCAGTGCCTCGGTGTCCTCGTCGTCGACGCGGATCTCCACCCGGGCGGCGGCGACCTTCGCGCCACGGATGACGGGCAGCGCGTCCGGATGCTGGTGGGCGAGGGTGCGCAGTGCGCGGTCCAGCAGCTCCACGGACGCGGGGGAGGAGATGCGGTCCAGGGCCTGCTCGGCTTGGCTGGTCTCCTCCGGCATCGCGATGGTCTCGCCGGGCTGGCGGTGGCGCTGCTGCTCGCGGCGGCGCCACGCGATGACACTCAGCAGTGCCGCTCCGAGGATGGCGGCGATCCCGGCGACGGTCTGCTGCGCCGGGATCGCCGCGTCATCGCCGGTGGCAGCCGGTGGCGGGGTGGTGTCGGCCTTGTCCGGGGCCTGGCTGGTGGGGGTGGTCTGCCCGGGGTCAGTCTGCGGGTTAGCCATGGACGGGGCGTGGCTGGGCGCCTGGGGCTGGGTACTTGGGGGCGCTGTCGGGGCTGATGGTGGGGTGGCCGCGGGTGGGCGCGGCGGAGCCTCGGTGGGCGCCGGGACGACGGGGGAGGGCTTGGCAGCGAGTGGCGGAGCGTCAGGTGTGGCGGTGGCGGGGATGACGATGACCTCGCCGGGGAGGAGCCGGTCCGGATCGGTGAGGTGGCTGCCGTCGGGCTGCACCCGATCCCGGGTCGCCTCCAGCAGCTTCGGGAACAGGTTGCCGTCACCGAGCTCGTCCTGGGCGATCTGGGACAGGGTGTCGCCGGGCTGAACGACGACGAGGTGCTCGCCCGTTGCCGGTGCCTCGGCGGTGGCCGGTAGCCGCAGCAGCCAGCCGGGCTGCAAATCCAGGATGTTGCCGGTCATGAGGGTGCCGTCGCTCTGACGGATTCCGTCGTTGACGCCGGCGATCTCGTGCCAGCGGGTACCGGATCCGAGGTAGTGCTCGGCCAGGTCCCACAAGGTGTCACCGGTGCGGACCTGGTGGATGCGGCCGGTCCACGCCTGTGCACTGGAGGTGGCGGGTGCGGTGGCCGCCTGGGTGGCGCCGGTCTGGTGGAGACCGGTAGTAGTGCTGACGCTGACCGCGCCGGTCGTGGGCGAGGCGGCGAACGCCGCGCTGGCGGGCAGGAGCAGCACCACGCCGGCGACCAGGGACGAGGCCAGGCGCTGGGTGGCGCCGAGGACCCGGATCCGGGGCGCCTTGCGGTGGCGCAGAACTGCGCCCGCTTCCATGACGACGGAGGAGACGAAGGACAGCCAGGCAGCCCAGCCGATCAGCGTGAGCGCGCCCAGGAACAGCGTGCCGTCGTCGGGTAAGGACAGCGCGGTGGTGACGTCGTGCCAAGACGTGATACCGGCGGGCAGCACGCCGGTGCGCAGCAGCAGCAGCGGTACGCCGATCAGCAGGGCGAGCAGCGCGATGAGGGCGGCGAGGCCGCGCGCGGCGTCGGCGAGGCGGGAGGTGGTTCGGCGGGGCATAGGGGGTCAGCCTCCCTGGACGATCAGCTTGGCGCTGGCGTGGCCGGTGACGGCCGCAGTGCCGGGCCAGGACACCGGTGTGTAGATCTCGGTGACGTCGACGACGATGCTGCCGTCGCCACCCCAGCTCACGGTGCCGGTGACGCCGGCGTGGGCAAGGTAGGCGGTGGCGGCGCGCTGGGCTGCTTCCCGGTCGATGGTGATGCCGTCGCCGGAGATCGCCTGGCCGGTGTTGACGGTGTCGGCTCCGGCTCGGGCGGCCTCCTGCGCGCTGGCCTGGGCGTGGTTGAGGGCGCGCAGTTTGCCACCGCCGTCCACGACCAGCGCGATGACGAGGAAGACGCAGACCATGGCCACGGCGACGAACAGCGTGATGCTGCCCTCCTCGGGGTGGCCGCGGCGGGCTCGCAGGCGGGCGATGGCGCCGGTCATGACGTGGTGAGTCTTCCTCGGTAGGGGTCGATCGGGGACGTGAACGTTGCGGTGATCGCCTTGCTGCCAGGGAATCCGGGGATCAGGAGATCCGACAGGCACAGCTGGCAGGTGACGGTCACCGTCACGTTGGCGGGGGCGCCGAGCGCGGCCGTGAATCCGCCCGTGGGCACGTCCACCGTCAGTGAGGAGCAGCGCAGGCCCTGCTCCTGCAGGGTCTGCTGGGCGATCCGGGTCCCCTCGCTGCGGGCGGTGCTGCCATCACGCTCAAGGGACGCGGCCCGGGCCGCGTTGCGGGCTGCGGCGTCCACGGTGTTGTCGGCGATGTGGATCCGGCCAGCGGCTATGGCCACCAGGAGGGCGGTCAGCAGGACGGGGGCCAGGATCGCGGTTTCCAGGCTGAGACTGCCCCGATCGGCTCGGCGCCCCATCGGCGGGCGGATCACGGCAACCTGGCCAGGCGCTCGCGGGCGGCACTCGCATGCTGGTGGATGCTCAGGCTCAGCCCGGGGATCCACGTTTCCACCCGGCCGCTCACGTCAATACGCACTGTGTCGCCGTCACTGCCGCTGACGCTGCGCCCGGTGATGCTATGGCCGGCGCGGTCCAGGAAGTCGTTGGTCACGGTGAGGCCCTGGTCGAGGGCGGCGCCCTGGACACGTGCAGTGTCGACGCCGCGCTGGGCGGCCGACAGAGCGACGTTGCGGGCGTGGAACCAGAAGCAGACGGTGATGACGAGGAAGATCAGGGACAGGACCACGGGGAAGATGACGGCCAGTTCGAGGGACAGCGCACCGCTGTCCCTCGAACCAGCCTTGGTCACCCGGTGGTGGGCCCAGGAGTGCAGGTGGCGCAGGTGATGCAACGCTTCCTCCTGGAGGCGGTGGATACGGGTCGGCAAAGCGGTGACGGGGCGTCGGCTACTTGATCTGGCCTTCCTTCTCGGTCAGCTTGTTGAGGAGGAAGGCGCCCAGTCCCAGTGCCATTGCGACCAGGAAGCCGATCAGGACGGCCGCCTCGATGGACACAGCACCTGCATCTCCCTTCGCGCCGCGGAGCCGGGCGGCGCGCAGACGCAGTTGCAGGGCCAGGTAGGTGAGCAGCGGGTCGTTCGACATGGGGATTCCCCTCCAGGTAGGTCAGGCGGCCAGGATCCGCGCGATGGCGGGATAGCCGATATAGACGGACATGAGGATCACAAGGGCCGTCACGGGGACGATCATCTTTTCGGAGGCTGCGTTCGCCTCGGTTTGAGCGTCCGTCAGCAGCACGCCGCGCAGGCTCCGGGCCTGGGCCTGCAGAGTGGAGTAGACGGCCGCGCCCTCCTCGCCGGCGAGGGCCATGATGTCGGCCGGTGCCCCGAGCTCCGGGACGCCGATCTCCTCACTCAGCTGCTTGAGGCCTTCCCAGGGCGGAATGCCGGCGAGTTCGGCGCGCGTCAGCGCGTCCCTGAGGCGGGAGAACACCCAGCCCTCGCCGACATCGGCGGCCTTGCGCAGCGCTTCGCTGGGCCCGGCGTCGGCAGCACGCTCCAGGCAGACGAGTTCGAGGTAGGAGGCGACGGCGAAGCGGAACTCCCGCCGGGCCGCTGCCGCTTCCCCACGCACGTTGATGTCGGGGAAGAAGGAGAACAGCACGGCCAGGGCGAGCGCGGCCAGCGCGGGGACCGTGATCGGCAGAGAGGAGCCGGCCAGAGTGACCGCGGTGACCGTAAGGGCCGGCAGCAGCAGACCGACGAACGCATACCCGATCTTCGTGCCGACGTGCTGGGCGGGGGTTCGGCCCAGCAGGTCGAGTTCCTGCCGGGGCAGACGGATCACGTCCTCCCCGACCTGGGCCAGCAGGCGAGCACCCAGCCGCTCCAGAAGGGAGTCGGCCTCCGCAACAGCGCGCGGCTGCAGATTCTGCAGACGGCTGGCATCCAGCCGGCGCAGCAGGTCACCCAAATCCGCGCGCGGGCGGGTCAGGCCCGCTGCGGCGACGACCACGCCGATGCCGCACACCGCGCCCGAGACGATCGCCGGAGCAGAGAGGATCACGACGGCACCCCCTCCGTGGTGCGGTCCAGCTCGGTCGCTGCGGGCGCGAGGAACCGGGGGGCGGGCTTGGCCACAGACATCCGGCGCATCCACACCATGACGATGACGAAGAAAGCCGCCAGGCCCACGAGGAGGAACTGGCCGGTTGCGGTGCTGTACGGCTCGACGTAGGAGCCGGAGAACATCGAGAGGGCGAAAACGGCCAGACAGAACAGGCCCACCCAGCGCATGTTGGTCCTCGGCTTCTCCCTGTCGGCCTCCACCTTGCGGCGCATCAGCACCTCCTCCGCCAGCTGGGCGGCCAGTCCCTTGAGCGCCGTGCTCAGTCCGGCGCCGTGGTCCTGCACGTGCGTGATCATCAGGGCTGCGACGCTGTCGGCCGACGCGTCGTTCAGCTCGTCCGCGAACGCCCAGTAGGCAGCTTGCGCCCGCCACCCGGAAGCCAGCCGGGCCGTCAGACGGGTGAGCTGCGGGGTGATCGTCTTCGGGGCGCTGCGCAGACTGCTGGCCACCGCCTGCTCCAGGGCGACACCAGCGGTGTGGATGTCGCTCAAGCGCCGCACCCACTCCTCCAGGGCCTCCAGGCGCTGGATCTGGGCCTTGCTGCCGCGGCCGGGCTGCACTATCCACGGCAGGCCTAGGACGGCGGCGGCCGACAGCAGTCCACCCATTAGCCAGGAGGTGAACAGCCAGACCAGCAGGCCCAGGACGACAGCGCCGACCAGCAGGGACCGGTGGTCGGCCCAGACCGTCGGCGGCCCGGTGCCGTCCGGGCGGCTGACCGCGCCGCGAAGCGTGCGCTCCAGCCGACTCTGCGGGCGGGCGCGGGTCGACGCCTGGGTGCCGATGAGACCGAAGGTGGCCAGCAGCAGGCCCGCAACGGCGAGCACACCGCCGACGCCAGCGAACAGCGCTTGGGGGGAGAGGGTCACAGCCGCGTCACCGCCTGCAGCGGCTGCTCCCAGGCGCCCCAGGGCTGGCGCAGCAGCGCCCGGTTGAAGCCGACGCGGTCCAGGTCCTCGATGCACTGTGGGGCCATGAGCGGGACCGCGCGCGGCTCGCGGCGTTGCCCCTCCTCCCGCGGTCCGAAGACGACCTGGCGGGAGGGGCGGCCACCTTCGCCGACGCCGGTCACCTCCACGATCTGCGAGACGAAGCGGTGGCGGGATCCGCCGATCGCGGTCTCATCGACCAGGCGGACGTAGACGATGACGTCGATGGCGTTCGCGATCAGCCGGTAGGCGAGGGCGTCGGTCATCTGCGTGCCCTCGTCCTGCATGGCGAGCATGACGAGGCGTTCGATGGCCATCTCTGCGGAGCGGGCGTGCACAGTGCACATCGACCCGCCCTCGCCTTCGTTCATCGCGTGGAGCATCGGCAGGACTTCCTTGCCGCGGACCTCGCCGACGATCACCCGGCGCAGCGACATGCGCAGCGACTGGGCGAACAGGTCGGTCAGGGTGATCTCGCCGGCGGCCCGGCCGTCCGGGGCGCGCTCGCCGTTGCCCTCACGGCCCTCGAACGCCACCACGGTCGGGCCTTCGGGGTCCTCATGCAGCCACAGCTCGTATTCGCCCTCCAGGGTCCCCACCCGCTCGGAGGCGGGGATCTCCCGGGCCATCGCACGCATCAACGAGGTTTTGCCGACTCCCTGCGACCCGGCAACGACGATGTTCTTGCGGGCCAGGACCAGCGACTTAAGGAACTGAGCCAGCGTCGAGTCGATCGTTCCCCACCTCCGCAGGGCCTCCAGGCCGTGCGAGCGGGTGCGGTGACGGCGGATCACGATCTCCGGCCGCGGGGTGACCCAGGCCGTGGCCGCGAGCCGGGAGCCGTCGGCCAATCTAGTGCTGCACCGCGTTGATTCGTTGAGGGTCATGCGGCCTTGAGCGGTGTGCCGTCGTAGGTCCAGCGGTAGGGCTTGGCGGTCGTGTTGTGC
>NZ_JARZAJ010000095.1 GCF_029892105.1 Kitasatospora sp. GP82
CCTTCTGGGCCGCCCACCACTGGTACTAAGCCATGCCCAACAAACACACCCACACGAACGGGCCCGGTGCACACGCACCGGGCCCTTCGTCATGCTCATCCCTGCCCGAGCGGCGAACATAACCACACCGCTGCCGCGCACGACCCGACTATTGGGTACTCCTCCGACGAATGGCGCTGCTACAGCGCCTGCGGGTGACGACGGAAGGGCAGACGATGACCGACACTCCCGCTTGCTGCACACCTGGACGCCGTGCCGATGCGCCCGACGGGCCCGCGCTTCCCCGGCCGGTGGCAGGACCTGTCGACCTGTCCTCGCACCTCAGCCGACTGGACGGCGGCTGGTTCAGCATGGGCAGCGACGACGCTCTGTCGTACCCGGAGGATGGTGAGGGCCCGGCACGGCGGGTGCGGGTGAGCCCCTTCGCTCCCGATCCGTGCTGTGTCAGCAACGCGTACTTCGGTGCATTTGTGGACACCACCGGCCATGTCACCGATGCCGAGCGATACGGGGCCTCGTTCGTTTTCGGCGGCCTGCTGCCCGACGACTTCCCGCCCACCAGGGCAGTCGCCGCCGCCCCCTGGTGGCGCGAGGTGCTCGGCGCCGACTGGCGGCACCCGGAAGGCCCGGGTTCGGACCTGGCCGGGCGCGAGAATCACCCGGTGGTACATGTGTCGTGGAACGACGCGATCGCGTACTGTGCCTGGGCCGAACTGCGGCTGCCCACCGAGGCGGAGTGGGAGTATGCCGCCCGTGGCGGGCTCGAGCAGCAGCCCTTCCCGTGGGGAGACGAGCTGCTTCCCGGTGGGCGGCACCGGATGAACGTCTGGAACGGCTCCTTTCCCGACCGCAACACGCGCGAGGACGGCTATCTCGGAACCTGCCCCGTCGATGCCTTCGATCCCAACGGCTACGGCCTCCACAACACGACCGGCAACGTCTGGGAGTGGACTGCCGACCGGTTCAGTACGGGGCATGCCGCAGGCCCCTGCGAGGACCCGGCGGGGCCGACGACCGGAACGGCACGCGTCCTGCGCGGCGGCTCCTACCTGTGTCACGCCTCGTACTGCCGCCGCTACCGGGTCTCCGCGCGGATGGCCAACACACCGGAGTCCTCCACCGGCAACATCGGCTTCCGCTGCGCCGGTTCAGCCTGATCGCGGCCTGTGCCGGGCACCGTGCAGTGGCAGTGGCAGTGGCAGTGGCAGTGGCAGTCACGGGCTCGGCCATCTTCGACGCAGGGTACGAGGCGCTGCGCGAGGAGACCCTGGCCCGGCAGAAGGAGATGGGCCTCGTCCCGCAGAACACCGAGCTGCCGCCGCTCAATCCGATCGGCACCCCGGAGACCCGCACCGGCCCAGAGGGCCAGCCGTTCCCGCCGCTGGACTACACCCGCCCCTGGGACACCCTCTCCGACGAGGAGAAGCGGCTCTTCGCCCACATGGCCGAGGTGTACGCGGGCTTCCTCTCGCACTGCGACGACCAGATCGGTCGCCTGCTCGATTATCTGGAGGCGGCCGAACAGCTGGACAACACCATCATCGTGCTGGTCTCCGACAACGGAGCCAGCGGCGAGGGCGGCCCCAACGGATCGGTCAACGAGAACAAGCTGGCCAACAGCGTTCCGGACGACCTGGCCGAGAACCTGGCCATGCTGGACGAACTGGGCGGCACCAAGACCTACAACCACTACCCGAACGGGTGGGCGATGGCCTTCAACACCCCGTTCAAGATGTGGAAGCGGTACTCCTTCAACGGCGGTACCTGTGACCCCTGCATCATTTCCTGGCCGGCCGGCATCAAAGCCCGTGGTGAGACTCGCGACCAGTACCACCACGCCACCGATCTGGTGCCGACCCTGCTGGACTGCCTCGGTCTCGAACTCCCCGAGACGGTGAAGGGCTACACCCAGCACCCGTTCGAGGGTGTGAGCATGCGCTACAGCTTCGACACCGGCAGCATTCCGACGGCCAAACACACGCAGTTCTACTCGATGCTCGGCACCCGGGGCGTCTGGCACGACGGCTGGAAGGCTGTCACCACCCATCCCGCCATCAGTGGCTGGAGCCATTTCCCGGAGGACACCTGGGAGCTCTACCACACCGCCGACGACCGTGCGGAGCTGCGCGACCTCGCCGCCGAGGAACCCGGCAGGCTCGCCGAGCTCGTCGGGTTGTGGTTCCACGAGGCCGGCTCCCACCAGGCGTACCCGCTCGACGACCGTTCCGCCGTGGAGATCTTCACCACCCCGCGCCCCCAGCTCGCAGCGCCGCGCAACCGCTACGTGTACCGCTCCGGAGGCGCACAGGTCCCGGAGTCGGTCGCGGTAAGCGTCCGCGGCCGCTCCTATTCGATCGGAGCGCTGGTCGACCTGCCCGGTCCGGGAGCAGCCGGTGTGCTGTTCTCGCACGGTGGCCGGTTCGGCGGGCACGCCCTGTACGGCAAGAACGACCGGCTGCACTACGTCTACAACTTCCTCGGTAGCGAGGAGCAGCGGATCAGCGCGACGGAGGACCTGCCGATCGGCCGGAACCTGATCCTGGCCGCCTCGTTCGACAAGGACAGCGAGGACCCGCCCGGTACCGCCCACGGGATCCTCAGTCTCTACTACGGTGACCGCAAGGTCGGTGAGGGCCGGATCAGGACACAGCCCGGCAAGTTCAGCATCGCTGGAGAGGGCCTCAACGCCGGCCGCGACGCCGGTGATGCCGTCACCGAGGACTACCCCGGCACCCGCCCCTGGGCCTTCACCGGCGGGACGCTGGACCGGGTGGTCGTCGACGTCAGCGGCGAATCGTTCGTCGACCTGGCACGGGAAGCCGCCGCCATGCTGTCCCGCGAGTAGCGCCGACGGCCTTCCCGCCGCCCGGGCCGATCGAGGAGCTCCGAGCCGATCCTCACCCGCGCAGGGTGAGGCGGCCGGGCGGAACGCGACCGCAGGGTGGAGGCAGCACCCTCGTCGCGAGGTCCTACCGGCAGGAGAGAGAGACCATGAACTGCGCGTTGCCGAACCTGGCTTCGGACTATCCCGTGCTGAACCTGTTCTGGACCATCTCGGAAATCTTCCTGTGGGTCCTGTGGTTCATGCTGCTCTTCCGCGTCTTCGGTGACATCTTCCGTGACCACGAGTTGGGCGGCTGGGCGAAGGCGGGTTGGGTGTTCCTCACGATCGTTCTCCCGTTCATCGGCGTCCTGGTGTACCTGATCGCCCGCGGCAAGGGTATGCATGCGCGCGAGGTGCAGCGGGCGCAGCAGAGCGAGGAGGCGTTCCGCACCTACCTGCGCGCCACTGTCGGCACGACCGGCAGCACCGACGAGCTGGCCAGGCTCGCCGAGCTGAAGAACCGGGGCGACATCACGGACGAGGAGTACGAGCGCGCGAAGGCCAAGATCCTGGCCTGAGAAGTCCCGAGGCAGCCGCGGACCTGCAGGAGAGCCTGAACGCGGTGGCCGGGGATCCTTTAGTCAGGCGGGCCGGATCGGGGGAGTGACGGCCCGTCAGATGGCCTTGGCCGCCAGGGTGAGGGTGGCCTGGGCGGTGTCGAGTTCACCGGTGATCTGGGCGCGAAGGGTGGGGAGCAGGGTGAGGGCGGCGTGGGCGGCGTCGGGGGTGGGGGAGGGGTCGGTCTGGGCGGCGGTGATTGCGGTGCGCAGCGGCATCGTGGTCAGTGCGGTCTCCCAGGCGGTGCGGTGGACGCCATCCGCGTAGCGGGCCGTCAGGAACTCCAGGGGGTCGAGCGCAAGCCCGTCCGTCTCGCCGGGTGCGGCCAGGCGGTGGCTGGGCAGCAGCCAGGCGATGCCGTCCCGGGCGATCAGGTCGAAGGCGCGGCTCTCGTCCGGTACCGCCCATTCGCCGTCGCCGGTGGTGGCCGCGGCGAGCAGGCGGTCCAGCATCGCCTGCTCGCGCGGGTCGGTAGTGCGTTCGGGGTGCGGCCGGTCGCCGATCACCTGTTCCAGGTGGTAGCGCTGACCCCAGCTGCCGACCCAGCGCCGCATCGCCCCCGCCCGGGTCTCCCGGATCGCCGCCAGTGCCAGTGCCCGGGTGGTGAGGTCGCGCCGGATCAGCACCGGTGTGGTGGTGCCGTCCTGGTCGAGTGCGGTGCGGACCTCGGTCACCGAGGGGCCGTCGTACCAGCGCATGGTCCAGCTGCGGCGTTCGGAGTCGTACCAGGTCTCGATCGGGGCCCGGTAGTGGGTGCCGAGCCGCTCGGCGAGGCGGCGCAGGCGTACCTCATGGGAAGGGGTGGGGGTGGGCATGGGCAGCACAGTAGCGAGTGGCGGGGTGCGTGGCGTGTAACGACGCCGAGGGCCGGCCCGGGCCCACCCGCTGTGATCGCTCGGACGGGTGAGGCGCGCCCGTCGTGACCCCAACATGCGTGCCGGCCGCTCGAATCGGTGAACCGGCCGGGTTCGGCGTGACCTTGATCGTTCCTTCGCAGTTGCCCCGTTGTCCGAGTGCATATATGCGATGGAGTGATCTGTGGACCTGTCTACCAATCAGTCGCCCGCGCCCGAGGAACGTCCGGAGGTCTCCCGGCGGACCTTGATCGGTTCGGCTGCGGCGGTGGCCACCGTGGCGGGGGCCGCCGGGTTCGCCGGAAGGTCGGCGATGGCGGCGGCACCGATGGCCGCACCCGGCGGCGGTGCCGACGAGAACCAGTCGCGGGACCTGGCGCGCAAGATGCTGATGGTCAGTGACGACGAGCAGCACGACCTGACGCTGGACTACCTGAAGGTCCTGATCGACGGCAAGCTGCCGCCCCGGGCCGCGCGCAAGAAGGTCCTGGTGGTCGGCGCCGGGGTGGCGGGCATGGTGGCCGCGTACCTGCTCAAGCAGGCCGGGCACGAGGTGGTGGTGATCGAGGCCAACGCCAGCCGGACGGGCGGGCGGGTCAAGACCTTCCGGGGCGTCTTCGAGGACAAGCAGCTGCACGCCGAGGCGGGCGCGATGCGGCTGCCGGACTTCCACCCGATGGTGCTGGCGCTCTCCGACAAGCTGGGCATCAAGCGGCGCCTGTTCTACAACGCCGACGTCACACCGGGCGCCGAGCCCACGGGCGATGTGCCACCGGTGGTCTACCGCTCCTTCACCGGTGAGACCTGGACCAACGGTTCGGACAACGGCAGCTTCAAGCCGCCGACGGCCAACTTCCGTACCAGCGTCGCCGTCAACGGCGAGCGCAGCACCCGTGCCGCGTACCTCCAGTCCCCGAACGCGATCAACCGGACCTTCGGCACCGATCTGGACACCACCACCTCGGCCGCCGTCGACGCCGCGTTCAAGAGCGTCACCGTGCCGGACGGTCCGGTAGCCGACCGGCTGGCGGCCTGGACGAAGATCTTCCAGAAGTACGCCGACTACTCCACCCGCCGCTTCCTGGCCGAGGTGGCCGGCTGGGACCGGAACCGGATCCAGGCTGCCGGCACCCTGGAGAACATGACCTCGCGCCTGCACTACTCACTGGTGCCGACGCTCATCGACCACGCGGTGATCAGCCCGACCAACCGCTACTGGGAGCTGGAGGGCGGCACCGCCGTCCTCACCGACAAGCTCGCCGAGCAGCTCAAGGGCGAGCTGCGGATGGGCCGCCGGATGACCCGTCTCCAGCAGACGGACAGCGGTGTGCGGATCGAGACGAGTGCCGAGAGCGGGGACGAGGAGTCCTGCGACGGCGCGCCGGTCGCCCCGACGGAGGTCTTCGAGGGCGACTACGCAATCGTGACCATCCCGTTCAGCGCGCTGCGGTTCTGTTCGATCGAGCCGCTGATGTCATACCAGAAGCGGCGTGCCATCACCGAGTTGCACTACGACTCGGCGACCAAGGTGCTGCTGGAGTTCAAGAAGCGCTTCTGGGAGGAAGGCCCGAACGGCTTCACCGGCGGCGGCTGTGTCTCCGACAGCGCCAGCCGGTTCACGTACTTCCCCTCGCACTCGCCGCAGGGCTCGCCCGGCGGCGTGGTGCTGGCCGCCTACACCTGGTCGGACGACGCGATGCGCTGGGACTCGCTGACGCCGGGCGAGCGGTATGCCTTCGCGCTGAACGACATGGAGCGGCTCTTCGGGCCGCGCGTGCGCAGCGAGTTCACCGGGGTGGGCGCCACCCAGTCCTGGGCGAGGGCCCGTTACGCGCTGGGCGAGGCGGTGATGTTCACTCCGGGCCAGGTGCACGAGCTGCACCCGGCGGCGCGGACCGTCGAGGGCCGGGTCCACTTCGCCGGTGAGCACACCAGCCTGAAGCCGGCCTGGATCGAGGGCGCGCTGGAGTCCGCCGTGCGGACCTTCCTGGAGGTGCACCCTCGCTGACTGCGGTAGTGGTGGTGGTCCTGCCCCGCGCTGTGTGCGGTGCAGGACCACGCGGGATCGGCGCGGGCGGACGGTGACTCAGGCGAGGGTGCCGATCTGGAGGGTGCCGTTGCTCAGGCCCACGCTGTAGAAATCGAAGATCCTGCCGTTGTTGTCGATGTTCTTGGCGTGGGCTTGCCAGGTGCCGTCGGGGTTGCGGGTGCGGTCCCAGACGGTGCCGTTGGTGAGGGTGAGGACGTGGA
>NZ_JARZAJ010000096.1 GCF_029892105.1 Kitasatospora sp. GP82
CGCCGACCAGGCGACGACCGAACCAGTGGCCGTCGAACCACCCACACCCGCCCTGACCAGCTAATCAGCACCTCCCGCACACCGGGGGAAGCTCAGACACCGTCGATGTGCGGCTGGTCGCCGGCGAGGGCCACCTGGTGGGCTGAGTCGAACGCGGCCTGTGCGGACGCGGCGCTCCCTGTCGCGTGGGTGGCGGCGTACGAGCGGTATCGGATCCGGGAGGCTGGAACGTCTTCGGTAGGATCGGCACCAATTTCCACCTGCAAGGACTGGGGCTGCTGACTCGTGTCGACCGATGCCGCCATTCTGGTGAGGCGTCCTGCCGGACCAGCCCTCACCCGCGAGGAGATCGGCGAGGTCCTCGCGCTCCCCTCCGACCCGTCGACGGAGCCCTGGCACCATGTCGTCGGGGCGGACGGATCGAAGTTCCGGCTTCGGTTGAGCACCGAGCGCGGCGACCGGTGGGGCCCGGCCGTCGGCGAGCCGTCGGCCGGTGAGCTGGGACAGCGCACGTACGACTGCTTCATCCACGTGTCCATCTACTGGACGACCGAGGACACCGACGACAGTTGGGGCTCCCTGCGGGCGTTCTGCCGGTCCGTCGTCGGCCGCCTGCACACTGCGTGGGCGGCCCTCGAGACGGCGTTCGAGGTGCACGAGGACTACGGCTACCGCTTCGACCCGGAGGACATCTCGGGCAGGGCGGAGCTCACAGTGTGGGTGGGGAGCGAGTCCTGGCCCCCGGGCGCCTCTCTGCTGCGCCTGGCGGAGTCGGCTGCTCCCGCAGGTCCGCCCGTACTCGAGTTCCGCGAGGTCGGAGTGGGGGATGCCGGAATTCCTGCGGAGGCGGATGACAGTGTGTCGTTCACCCTCGTTCAGCGATCCCGCGAACTCGCTTGTCAGGCAGCCGTGCGGTCATCCGAGGTCGAGGTCTCCGCACAGCTGCTGCGTGAATTGACCACCTCGTTGCTGGAGGGGCTGGGCCGGTCGTTCCCACGTGTTGACGCGGCGTTCTGGGTCGGCGGGCGTCTGTACCGGTCGGAGACCGACTGGTCGAGCTGAGCGGACGAAGGGAAAGCTGAACGAAGGTGCTCGGCCGGGCCTTTCGGCCGAGCACCTTCGTGTCGAGTGGGCGTGTGCCCCGTTGCGACTCGGGCGTGGCTCGGGCGCGTGGAGCCGCCAGGAGATCGAGGTGGCGCGGTAGCGCCACAGCAGCGGATCGGTGCCCTGCTGATGGCGTCCCGCGGGATGGTGTAGCCGATCAAAGTTGAGGCGTGCGCGGGCTCGCTCCCGGGGCGCACACCTGCGAAGGACTCACGCTCCCTGAGCATGAGTCAGCCACCGTGCAACTCTCCGTAGTGAACGGCCAGTTCAATGCGGGAGGTGCACGGTGGCCCTGTCCCAGCATGACCCACTACGCCTGCTGGAGTCACTACGTCCGGTGGACGGGCTCGAACTCGTCCGCGGGGTGGCCGAGCGGATGCTGCAGGAGCTGATCGAGGCCGAGGCCACGGCCCGGATCGGCGCGGAATGGAACGAGCACACCGAGACGCGCACCGCGTTTCGCAACGGGCACCGGGACAAGACCCTTACGTCCTGTCCGCCGGTGCGAAGGCGAAGCTCGTCAACGCTCGCCGGGAGAAGTGGCGCTTCGCCCCGCTCGGCACACCTCCTGAGTACGCCGACCGCCTCTCCCTGGAACCGCTGACCGTTGCCGATCTCGGACGGAGCCTGGGTGGAGTTCTGATCGTATTTCACAGCTCCAAGCCGTACCGGGACCTGGACCGACCGCAGGCCGACGCCGGCGGAACCGACCCGGCCGTACTGGCCGAGAACACCGTCCGCTGGTGGCAGCTCGGCCCCTGGGTCCGGCAGTGGGCCGCCAACCCGCAGACCGCGCCTCGCGCCGTGGTCGCGGTCAAGGGCCCCACCGCCCGCCGCTACGTCCGCGCCGCCATCGCCGCTGACCCCGCCGGCTGGCCCACCGCCACCCGCGACGGCGCGTTCTACCAGGTGCCCGCCATCCGCGGCGGCGACGTGTGGACCCACGACGACCTCGACCACGCCCAACTGCGCGGCCGACTCGTCCACGACGTCCGGTTCAGCAACCGCGCCCAGGACCTGGTCATCTGGGTCGACCCCACCGGCACAGAGCACCGCCAGCCCTGACCTGCCACAGCGCCGTGGCGCCCCCGGACGCGGCCGCCGCCAGCCCGGGGCAAGAGCGCGGCTCGATCTGCGCCGTCCCATGTTCGCTGTCACGAACTGCCCTGCTTCCCGTCTTCGGTGTCTACCGTCCCAACTTCGCTGTCCCAGGCCTTCGCCCAGACGGCCTGCGGCAGGGTCACGAACTCGGCCAGGCCCTCGGCCTGGAGCCGGGGCAGCCGCTTCTGGGTCTGTTTGATCCCGGCTGCGCCGCCGTGGAGCCGGTGGAGCCGCTCGGCGTCTGCCGCAGCACGCTGTGGAACGCGATCAACGACGTCCTACCCGTCCTCGACGACCACCGCCTCGCGATCACCCCTGCCGAACACCACTACGCCACCGCAGCCGACGCCCTGGCCGCGACACGCGCACCGGACCCCCAGACCACCGTGTTGTTCTTTGACGGCTTCTCTTGAGTGGTACTCAACAAGGGTGGTCGGTCTGTGTGGGGTGTGTCAGCTCCGCTCTGCTGGTCATCCCCAGCTTGCGGCCGATTTGCTCGGCCATGCGGGTTACCTCCTGGGGGGTCAGGAGCAGGGCCTGGGCGATCTGGCGGTCGGTGTGGCCGGCGCGGATGAGCTCCAGCAGCCGGTGCTCGGTCAGGGAGAGTCTCGGAATTGGGGCCGGCGCCGGTTTCGGGCGCGCCCCTGCCGCGGTCAGTGCGGTGCGCGCCTGGCCGGCCAGGAGGGTGCTGCCGCAGGTGTCCGCGAGGTCGAGTGCCTGGCTGAGGATCTGGCGGGCCTGGTCGGCTTCGCCGGCGCGCAGCAGGGCGGTCGCCAGGTCGTACTGGGCGCGGGCCAGTTCCAGGCGTGCGGGGGAGCGCTTGAGCAGGTCCACGGCGTCGCGCAGGAGCGCCTGTCCTTCCCGGCCGCCCTGGACGGTGCCGAGGCTTCGTGCGGCCACGCCGATCGCGCGGTCGGTGCCCCAGCGGTGGGCCAGTTCCAGCTCTTCGGTGGCCAGTTGGAGTGCGTCGGTGCGCTGTCCGAGGGCCAGGTGCAGCGCTGCTGCCCGGGACCGCCAGGGGGTCATGGCCAGGTTCGCCACCTGTGCGCGTTTTTCCTGCGCGCCGTATTCGAGCAGGACGGTGAGGGCGGCGGCAACGTTGCCGCGCGCCTCGTGCAGGCGGGCGCGGGCCAGGTGCGCCAGGCCCTGCCAGGCCCAGCCCGCCTTGTCGTGGCCGGCGTCCGGCGCGAGCACGGCCGTCGCCGAGGGCAGGTCACTGCGCTCCAGCAGCGAATCGCCCAGTAGGGCAGTCATCGCCAGCCTGACCGACTCCATGCCCTCTACGGCCGTTGTGCCGGGGCGCCCGAAATCGGCGGTGAGGGGAAGCTGTTGACCTCGGCGGGTGTGGACGAGCAGGTGCCAGGTCATGGCGGCCGAGACCATCAGGAAGGAGCCGAACCGACCGCCCACGTCGGCAATCTGGTCGAATTGCGCGGCCGCGTCGTCGAGGCGGTCGGTGGCCACGAAGGCCAGCCCGGCCAGGCTCACGAGGATCTGCGAGGCGTCGATTCCCGCCAGCCCGCCCCGCAAGGCCCGGTCCAAGAGGTCGTTGGTGACCTGGGCGCTGGCGTGCCCGGTGACGGCCGAGGCGGACAGGGCAGCCAGGACCGCGCACTCACCGGGGGTGTCGCCGGCCAGCTTGTACTCCCACAGCCGTTGGGCGTGCTGTCGGGCGGCGGGGAGGGTGGACAGCTGGTCGTAGCCGATCAGCACCATCTGCGCCTGCAGGAACCATGACACTTCGCGCGCAAGGCCGGTGCCGTCGTCCGTGTGCCGCAGGTCCTCCACCGCCCGGGCCAGGACGTCGACGGCGCTGTGGTGCCGATGCCCCAGGAACAGGGAGGTGCCGAGCCGGTAGGCCGCCTCGGCCCGGGAGTAGGGGTCGGCCAGCGCGGCCGAGGCCTGGGCCAGGTGGTGCCTGGCCGCTGCGGCATCGACTGGCAGCTCGTCCTTGCCCAGCTCCAGCAGCAGGGGACCGCGCTCTTGGGCGCAGACGGGCTCGCGCAGGGCCCGGCGCAGGTAGGTCACGGTGGTTTCCGGGGCCCCTCGGTCGCGTGTTGTCCGCGCTGCCTGCCTCAAGGCGGCCACGCGCCAGGCTTCACCGGCCGGTTCGGTCAGCAGGAGGTGGGCTGCCACCAGATCGTCGGCGGCGCCGTCGCACCGGAGCAGTTCGGCTGCCCGCGCATGTTCTGCGGCCAGTTCCGCCGGTTCCAGGACGGCTTCGGCGACCGCCGCGCGGACCAGCGGGTGGTCGAACCGTGCCGCCTGACCTGGCGCCAGCACACCGGTGCGCTGCAGTCGGCGCCCGAGTTGGCGGGCCTGCGCCTCACCCAGTCCCGCCAGCTGGGCCGCGACGTGCCAGGCGGCCCCGTCTCCGAGCACTGCCAGGGCGCGGACCAGGCGCAGGACGGGCTCCGGCTGGCCGGTCAGGCGCTTGACGACGGTGCTGGCCAGGATCCGGCCGCGGAACTCCTCCACCAGGTGTGCCTGATCGTCGGCGGGCCTGACTTCGTTGTCTGCCAGGGTCCGCAGCAACTCGCGCAGGAGCAGCGGGTTGCCCTGGGCCGCATCCGCGCAGGCAGTGGTGAACCCGGGTTCGGCGCGCCCCAGGCTCGCCCGCACCAGATGGGCCACGCTGTCAGCCCCCAGTGCTGGCAGCTCGACCGGCAGGCAGTACGGCTGCCGGTCGATCTGCTCCAGCAGCGCTCCGGCCTGGGGCCCGGAGTCGGGCCGTCCCGCCAGCACCAGCAGCAGCGGCAGACCGTGCAGACGCCGCGCCAGGTACTCCAGCCACCGCAGCGAGGGGAGGTCCGCCCAGTGCGCGTCGTCGACCACCAGGGCGAGCGGCCCGTCGTCCGTGACGTGCACCATCAGCCAGTACAGACTGTGCAGAAGCCCCAGTGACGCCTCGGGTGACAACCCCCCGGCCTCGCCGGCCCCCTGCGCGCCGAGAGCGTGCGACGCCAACTGCGCCGGCCCCGACAGCAGCCGCTCCCGCCCAACGTGACCGGCCCGGGCCAGCAAGGGCTCGACCAGCTGCCGCAGCACCGAGAAGGCAAAGTCCTGCTCCAGTTGCGCCCCGCTCGCGGACGCCACCCGCATCTCCCGCGGGTGCTGGACAGCCGCCCAGGCATGCAGCAGCGCGGTCTTCCCCATCCCCGCGCCCGCCCGGACCAGTACCACGGCGCCCCGGCCCGCCCGGGCCTCAGCGGCCGCACGCTCCAGCACCGCCAACTGGCCCTGGCGATCGAGCAGCCCGGAACCCCTCGCAATGTCATCGGTGCTCCGGCCCGCCCGCTTGCCCGAGCGGCCGGCCGCCAGCAGCGCGGCCGCGTCGGCGTCCGTGAGCCCCAGCGCCGACACCAGCCGCTGCACCGTGCGGTGCTGCGGGCGCTCCCGCCGCCCGCGCTCCAGATCCTGGATCGACCGGGCCGCCAGCCCGGCGGCCTCGGCAAGCTCCTCCTGCGTCAGCCCCGTGACCCGGCGCAACTCCAGCAACATCTCACCGAACGCCGTCACCCGCCCACCCCCCACTCCCAAGCCTCCGGAACGTCCCAGACGGCGGGACCCGCCAGGACCCCCCCGGCGATGCGCCGCACACCGGATCCTACTCACCAGTAATCGAATGGGACCTTACCGGCTGGACGGCCCTGTGCGCCCCTGTCCCTTGCCCAGCAGGCCCTTCCAGTCTGGGCCGGACGGGCATCACCGCGCGGTTCTTCCGGCCGAACTTCCGGAAGTTCGTCGTGTGCTTCTTCGTGGCGCCCATACCGGGGCCGATGTTCTGCTGTACGTGATCAAGAGTCCTGGATTACCCGCCGGGACCCCACCCCGCCGGGCTGTTCCATGCCCATGCCCATGCCTATTGAGTGGCCACTGATGGACCGTCAGGGGCCGTGTCGGCACGCATTCCCTCCCGGGAACTAAGGAGAAGATCATGCACTCTGCCACCAAGACCGCGCTTCGCGCCCTGGCCGCCCTGGCCTTCACAGCCTCGGCCGTCGCTGTGGCGCCGACCGCGATGGCGGCACCTGCGGACTCCAACGGAACCAACCAGATCCGCACCTTCGCGGGCAAGTGCCTGGACGTCTGGGGCGCCGGCGTCAACGACGGGGCCGGCATCGACCAGTACACCTGCACAGGCGCCCCCAACCAGCAGTTCACGATCGTGCCGGCCAACAACGGCCAGGTCCAGATCCGCACCTTCGCGGGCAAGTGCCTGGACGTCTGGGGCGCCGGCGTCAACGACGGGGCCGGCATCGACCAGTACACCTGCACAGGCGCCC
>NZ_JARZAJ010000097.1 GCF_029892105.1 Kitasatospora sp. GP82
AAAGACCGCCCCTGATGGGTCATCAGCCAGCTACACTCACCGCGCGCAGCCTCTGAACAGGCAAAACGTCGAAGTCCTGCTGGAGTACTAGTTGTGCTGCTGGAGGAATTGCGGGAGGCGGGGGCGTCGGAACAGGGTATGGTGCTGGCCGACCGCATCGCCGCCGAAGCCCCGCTGCGCGGCTTGAGCCGTCTCCCTGGGCTGATATGGGCACTCCTGGAGGTTGGGCGGGCAGACGAAGCAACCAACCTGGCACGACGGGTGGCTGCGGATGCGCCAGTCGACACCGAGGAGTGGATGCCGGGGCTCCTCGACGCCGTGCGGGCCGCATCAACTGATCATGACGCCCGCGTGCTCGCCGAACGGGCTGCCACCCACGCGCCGCTCAACGACGAGCTCGACCGTGCCGCCCTGATAGGCGATCTTTGGGACGCGGGAGAACCCGTCCTCAGCATCCTGGCCGAGCGACTACCCGGCGCCGGCGGGTTCCGCCAACTCGTTGAGCTCGGGAACCTGAAGGAGCACTTCAAGTTCGGAAGGGAACCCGACGGAAGCCCCGCCCCGCCCTGGACGTGGGATGACCTCCAATGAAGCCAGCCAGTGGCCGCAGAGCGGCGAACTCATCCGCGGTATGTCACGCATCGCCGCCGTGGAGTCGCACTTCGTCGGCCTGCAACTCGCCGTGGGGAGGCGGCACGCCTGCGGCGACACCGTCGTCGTCGAGTGGAGCACCGACTACGGTGACGGCCGCGTGTACCGGAACGTCTCGATCGACGAGCTGCAAGACGGGAGGGCGGTTCGGGTGACCGACTACTGGTGCGGGCCGTTCACCCCTGCCCGCATGGCGCCAAGCACTGGCCGAACGCCTGGAGATGCCCCAAGGCGGTAGGTGGCCTGCCGCCAACGCCCTCACCCGGGACTGAGCTGGCACCATACCCTCGGCGCACCCGTTCCCCTGCGGGATCCGCCCTCGCGGTCCGACCATCACCGGGCCGCTCCTCGACGTCGACCGAGCCGTCATGGCCTCACGGCGACGATACGACGCAGCGGCACGGTGACCGACGACCGGCCATCGCAGGCCCGCGGCGTCCACCGGGACGGTCCGGACGGGCCTGCTGGATGGTCGTTTGGTGCGGCCGGAATCTCCGCCTACTGTCTTTCCACTGTCCAGTCGGGCGATGCCGATCCGCATCGCCTCCCCGGGGACCGCCGCAAGGCCTACCTCCCATGCCGGGCCCGGTGGGCCGCGATCAGCTGGCGATACCAGGCGTACGAGGACTTCGGGGTGCGGCGCTGGGTGGTGAAGTCAACGTGTACGAGGCCGAATCTTTGAGTCAACCCCTCTGCCCATTCGAAATTATCGATCAAGGACCACGTGTAGTAGCCCCGGACGTCCACACCTTGAGCCACCGCTGCAGCGAGGGCGTCGAGGTGGCTGGCCATGAAGTCGATGCGCGTCTGGTCGTTGACAGCACCGTCGGGACCGATCTCGTCGGCGACCGAGCAGCCGTTCTCGGTAATGGTGACCGGCGGCAGGGCGGCGCCGTAGCGGTCCCGCAGGTCGAGAAGGAGTTCGCGCAGACTGTCGGGAACGACCGGCCATCCGAAGGCAGTTCGCGGGACGTCCTCGATCTCGGCCTCGGCGAAGGGGAGGCCGCCGGGCTCGGTCGGGGCGGCGATCCGGGTCGGGTTGTAGAAGTTGAGGCCGAGCCCGTCCAGTCCGGGAGCGGCGATGAGCTCCAGGTCCCCGGGGCGGACGCACCCGCCGAGGTCCTCGCCGACGCCGTACGCGCTCAGGTCCGGGTAACTCCCCAGCAGCAGCGGGTCGGTGAACAGCCGGTTGTGCAGGGCGTCGTACGCGGCGGCGGCCGCCACGTCCGCCTCCGCCTTGCTCGCGGGCCACACGGGGGTGAGGTTATTGGAGATCATCACCTCGTGGCCGCGCTCGCGCAGCAGCGCCGCGGCCAGGCCGTGGCCGAGCAGCTGGTGGTGGGCGACCGGGAGCGCGTCGAGCATCAGGGTACGACCGGGGGCATGGGTGCCCAGCGCGTAGCCGAACACCATGTGCACGAAGGGCTCGTTGAGCGTGATCCAGGCCGGGACCCGGTCGCCGAGCCGGTCCGCGACGATCTCGGCGTACTCCGCGAAGCGATAGGCGGTGTCCCGGACGAGCCACCCGCCGCCGTCCTCCAGGGCCTGCGGCAGGTCCCAATGGAACAGCGTCGGCAACGGGGTGATCCCGGCGGCGAGCAAGGCGTCCACCAGGTGGTCGTAGAAATCGAGCCCGCCGACATTCACCGCACCGGCCCCGGCGGGCAGCACCCGCGACCAGGCGATCGAGAACCGGTAGCCGTCCAGGCCCAGGCCCCGCATCAGCGCGATGTCCTCGCCATAGCGGTGGTAGTGGTCGCAGGCTACCCGCCCGGTGGCCCCGTCCCGCACAGCGCCGGGCCGGGCGGCGAACACGTCCCACACCGAGGGCCCGCGCCCGTCCTCGTCCACCGCCCCCTCGATCTGGTAGGCGGCGGTCGATGCACCCCAGCGGAAACCCGCGGGCAGGTCGAGACGGTTCAGCATGTCCTGGCCCCTTCCAAAACACGAGTAGGGCTCATGTTAGTGGAACCCCACCGAAACACCAGATGCCGCAAGGTGATTCAGGAAACGGATGCGCGACAGAACCGTCAGGCAGCGCGCCACGCAGACGGTCCAGCGGAGGGTCGCAGGCACAGGACGACGCTGGCGGAGCCGCCGCCGAAATGCGGGCATCGCGGACAGCGCTCGCGATGAGCGCGATCCAGCCTCGGCCGATGCGATCACCACTACCCGGATGGCACCCCTCGCCGACCGCGGGTCATCGTCGAGCGGATCTGCTCGGGGAGGTCGGTGGACTTCCAGTAAGCCGAGTGCGTCCACAGTCCGGAGCTGGTCAGGTGAGGTACAGCAACGTCGTGCGGGGAGCTCTGGTCAGGCAGCCGGAAGACTCCGGCCGCGATGAAGGCGAGGACGTCGAGCGGCTCCCAGAGATTCGGCCAGCGGGCCAACGAAGCGGGCAGCTGCACCAACTGGTCCGGCTGGTACGGTCGCAGACGCCCGCCCCGCGGGTCGCAGACATGGAACAACGGTGCCTGGGACCCGATGGTCAATAGCGAGGAGATCCACAACGGCTGGTCGGCGGTGGCCATGTCGACCGCGATCACCCCGCCGAGGCTGTGGCCCCACCCGCACCGGCCGTTCCACACTCCGCCCGAGGTCCTGATCGACCGCATCGATGCGCTCGCGGATCCGAGTCTGGATGTCCGCCTGGTGACGCTGGTAGACAAGCACGTCCCCCAGAAACCGGGCCGTGCTCGGCGCCGATGTGCGTGCGCAGCGGGGTGTGCACCCGACCGGCCACGGCCGCCATCGTGGCACCGGTCACCTGGTCCAGGTCATGTAGAGCCTTCTTCACCCTGGCCTTCGCCCTGGCCTTCAGTCGTCCGACGCGTGAGCGGGTGCCTGTGCGGGGCAGCACACCGGCCGGGTCGCCGTCCTCGGCGGCGCCGGCCAGAGCTGCGCCGGTCAGAGCTGCGCCGGTCGCACGCAGCAAAGCCGGGTCGGCGACTTGCCGCAACCAAGTCGTTCGGGGCCACTCCTCGCGGACCACGGCCATGATCTCGTCGGTGTCGGTCCCGCCCCATGGCGCCCCGCGCGTTCTGGTGCACCTGGTCGGGAGCCCGCCCTCAACCCCTTCCTGCAGCCAGCTCAGCCGTTGGTCGTCGGCGCGAGCGCCTCGGGTCCCGGCCTGCAGCCGACCCTCTGGCGGCCAGTCCTCCAGCAACGCGGCCAACACGGCCAGCGCGTCCGGGTCGTCGATCGCCCCGGGTGTCGTCCGCGGCCCTGCTCTGGTTCCGCGGCGGCCGGTGGTCATCCTGGGAATCGTCGCGCCCACCCCGTCGTCATTGGCGCCGAGGTCACCCCAGAACAGGGGCTAAAGGGTCAGCGCGTTGCCGACCTGACTCCGCAGCAGCCGCACGGTCTCCTCGAACGCGGGTTCGTCGCGGTTGCCCACGCCGTGAATGACGAACACGGGACCGTCCATGACATTTGCCTTTCCCTCGGGAGGCGCTCTGGCTACTGAGGTTTTCTCAACGGCGTGGAGGGTCCATGAATGCGTGAGCGTGTCTGCGAGTAGAAGCATTCGATGAGCAGAGTCGAGACTCGGCGGGCAGCGACCCGGTAGCCGGGTCGCCGGGCCCTACCCGGCGGACCGGATGACCCGGCATGTCGAGTGAGAAGCCAACGGGGTTATTGACACAGGTAATTCAGGAATGCTGTGGCGTCGACTCCAGGTGCGCGGTCGGACAGGAGTGCGGCGAGCCGGTCGTGATAGGTGGGCGGCCAGCTTTCGTAGTCGTCCTCATCCTCACCGGGGCGGTTGAGGTGCTCCACGACGTAGGCCTGGGTGAGGCAAGCCAGCAGCATGAGGAAGTCAGCCGGCGTAGGTGCAACCCAGAACGGTTTCCATGAGCCTGTGCCGTGTATTGCAATGCCGACTCGGGTGCCCGGCACTGTGGTGTCGGCGATGAACGGATCTCCTGAGTGGTTGGCGATGACCACCCATTCGTCCGGCCACGCGTCCAGTCGGTGCCCGTCGTTGCCGTGCCAGCGGTAGCAGGACTGGTAGGACACCAGGTCCCGAGCAGGGGCGAGTGTGATCCCCCCGAGCGGGGCGGGGATATTGACCGTGTCGAGCGGCCCGGAAGTCCCGTAGAGGTTCCGCAGTTCCGCCGACAACGGCAGGTCCCGAGCCACCGTCTGAAGATCGGCAGCTGGGCAAGGTCCGAACCCTGCACTGACGCCGGCACGATGCAGCACCTCGATCAGCATCGCAATCGCTGACCCGATCACCTCCTCGGAGTTTGGCATGCTGCGGAGCATACGACTGGTTCTCGGCGGTGATCACTTCCAGATGCTGTTGAGCACGAGGCGGCGCGGGCGATGTCGCCGATTCGGCTGGGGCTGAGCGTGACGTGCTGCAGAGTGCGCCATCGTTGATTGAGCTCGGCGGCGGTGCGCTCGCCGAGGGCTCGCAGGTGCCGTAGCAGGGTGTTGAACATGCGAGTGTCGACGTGAAGTGCCTGTTCAGACTTGCCCTTTGGGCGTCGGACGTCGCCCTCACCCCGCAAGCGGCTTCCGCCCTCGCCTCGGGCACGGCAGCGGGCGCGAACATACTGCGCGAGATCTTCGGCTCCCTACCGGACGCTGAACTGGCCCTTCTCGACAGAGTGCTCGACGCCATCGACACCGCCATGGCCACCTCAGCGGGCAAGCCAGAAGGCCACGGCGCATGATCGAGCCGCTACGCCGAACCGTCCGACCACGGAGAACCCCGCTCGGGGGTACAAGCGAATCCAAGGGAGCGGTGCCGCCGGGATCTTCTGCGGCCCATGGCCAGGGATCGGGGTGTGGCGGCGATCGTCCGACGCAGGTTCACGGCTTGTCCGGTGAACGGCGCACTACGGAGAGCGCCCGACTGTCCGTCCACGTTGCGGGGTCTTCTGGCTCACACCACACTGCGGCGCCGACGGCACCCTCCGCTTCCACTTCACCTACGGCAAACCCGACCCCGCCACCGCCGAGGACCGCCTGACCGAGGTCACCACTCCCGACGGCGCCCGCTGGCAGTACCGCTACGACCCCTTCGGCCGACGGACCGCCAAGCTGCGCCTCAGCGAGGACGGCAGCGCCGAGGAACGGACCGACTTCACCTGGGACGGCCCGACTCTGGCGGAGCAGACCAGCCACGCCGCCTACCTGCCGGGGCCGCACACGCTCAGCTGGGACCACAACGGCCTGCAACCCGTCGCCCAGTGCGAGACCATCACCGCGCCCTCGGCCGGGAACCTCTCCGAGGACCAAGTCGATCGCCGCTTCTTCACCATCGTCACCGACCTGGTCGGCACGCCCACCGAACTCGTGGATCCTGCCAGCAGCACGATCGCCTGGCGTGCCACCCCGACACTGTGGGGCAACACCACCTGGCCAAGCGAGAGCACCACGTACACCCCGCTGCGCTTCCCCGGCCAGTACTTCGACCCCGAGACCCGCCTCCACTACAACGTCCACCGCTACTACGACCCGGAGACCGCCCGCTACACCAGCCCCGACCCGCTGGGCCTGGCCCCGTCACCCAACCCCGACGGCTACGTCACAACCCGCTCACCCAAGCCAATCGACAACCCGGAGCAGATCGCCCGCCTCGACATACGCCGAACCGACCGACTCGGCGGCCTCCTCCACGAATACCAACATGTGGCCTGAGCAGGGCGGATGACGTTTCCGGCAAGAGCAAGATCTTGGTGGCTAATTCCAAGTTCCTTGCGATGCCCCAGAGTTGAGTTGCTCTGGGGTGGCCCGGGGAGCGGTATCGGACCTGTTCCTTGGGCC
>NZ_JARZAJ010000098.1 GCF_029892105.1 Kitasatospora sp. GP82
CCACTCCTGCGCCGACCCGACGGCGGCCCGGCTGGTGACCACCGCGTACCAGACGATCCAGTCCCGGTGCGTGCCCGGGAAGCACCAGATCGGCGCGGCGATCCTGGACGACCACGGCCGGGTGTGGACCGGCATCCACCTGGAAGCGACGGTCGACCGGCACTCGCTGTGCGCCGAGGGAGCCGCACTGGCCCTTGCCCGTCTCGGCGCGCCCAGCGTGCGCCTGCTGGCGATTGCGGCCGTCCGCTACCCGAAGCCCACCGAGAGCGGCGGCGGACAGATCGTCTCCCCATGCAGGGGATGCCGCGAGCTCCTGTCCCATCACGCCCCCGACATCCAGGTGGTCGTCCCCCGCGGCGAGTCCGGCGTCCTGGTGTCCATCGCCGAGCTGTTCCCAGAAAAGCACGGCGGCACGCAGTGGCCTGAGCGGCCCACCGACGGCTTCTGCCTGAACACCTAACTGCCCAATGGGGCAGCCGTCGATCCGGCTACCACCCAGCGGACTCTCCCTGAGCACCCCCACCATCCCCGACAACTCCGAGGAGGCACCGGCGTGCCCGAACTGAGCGTCGACACTGCCCTGATCTTCTATGCGGCGCGCGGCCGCAGCGCGCCGATGGCTCGCGACCTCCTGCACGAACTGAACGCCCGAGGTCACACCACCCGCATCCACGCCGGGTCCCTCGGCCACAGCGGCGACCCTAGCCACGCGCCTACCTTCTACGCAGGGCTCGACGTCCTCCCCTACGACTACAACCCGGCGTTCGCTGCATGGCAGCTAGGAGAAGATCCCCAAGACCTCGAAGAACTGCCGTTCCACCCCTCCTTCGAGGACCGGTCGATGGGCCAGGCCGACTGTCCCGACCCGATGTTCGCCGCCATCCCCGTCCGGGGCGCGATGCGGCTCGCCAACGCCTGGCACCGCCACCTCCTCGACCACCGCCCCACAGCGCCCGTCGACGTCCTCCATCTCCACCACCTCTCCTACCTACAGACGGCCGCCTACAAGGCCTACGGTGACGTTCCGACCGTCACGACCCTGCACGGCACCGAGCTGACGTATCTCGATGCGATCGTCCGCCGCATCAACCTCGCACACCGCCTCGACAGCGACGTCAACTCCATCGCCGCGAACTTCCCCTTCGATCGCATCCACCGCTCCGTCACCATTGACCGGATCACTCGCCGGCACCAACTCAGCGATGAGGAAAGGCTGCTGCTGGAAACCACGGACTGGGCGAAGTGGCGGCACACCGAAATCTGGTACCACCGGCTGCTCCACGCCGCCGACCTCGCCGGGCAGATCGTCACCGTGTCCGAGCAGGACCGGGACCTCGCGTGCCGCCTCCTGCCCTCCATCGCCGGCAAGGACGTGCCGGTCATCAGCAACGGCGTGAACGCCGCCGACCGCTACGCCGACCTGTACGCCGAGGTGATCAGCCGCACGCCGACCCCCGCCGCCCGGTGACCGACTACCAGCGTCGGCAATGCGCCCGCCGACGACTTCCTGACCCAGGCCCCAGATCCCTACCCCGGCCCAGCCCCGGTCCGGCCCAGCGCCCGCCGCCAGGCCGAGCCGCCGCCGTTCCACCCCAGCGGCTCCCACTTCCTCGCCCCTCCCCCCACCGTGCCGCGCCCGGCACGCTCGCCCATCCCCCTGTACCGGCGGCCCTGGCGTGTGCGGTACCCCTACATGAACGGAGACCCCACGACGTGACCGCGCCCATGATCCGCGCACTGATCTTCGAGCTCTACGGGATCTTTCAACACCTGGACAACCAGGGCGCAGCCGACGGTGAGAAAGCCGCCGGCCTCCCGCCCCTCACCATCGCCCGCTACGCCTACGAGCACGACAGCTGGGAGATGGCGAAGCTCGGCCAGATCACCGATCAGCAGTGGACGGATCACGTCGAACGCCGTTTGCTCGCCGACTTCGGCCCGCAGGCGCGCACCGCGATCGGGCCCTGGCGTGCGGATCGGGGCCGAGCGGACAAGGAGATGATCGGCCTGTTGCAGCAGGCACGCAGGGCGATGCCGTGCGGCGTGCTGGCCAACGCCACCTCGGCCATGCATTCCGACCTCGCCTTCCACAGCATCGAGTTCGACTTCGCGTTCAGCTCCGCCGACCTGGGCGTGACCAAACCCGATCCGCTCGCCTTCGAAATGGCCGCTGCCCGGATGAAGGTGAACCCAGCCGAGATCTACTACTTCGGCGATTCCGTGCGCTGCGTCGCAGGTGCGCGCGCGGCAGGTCTGAGTGCCGAGCGTTTCACCAGCGCGGCCACCTGCGCCCAGCGCCTCGCGACCCTCGGTGTCCCGGTCGGTTCGGGGGCTGCGGCATGACCTCCGTGCTGCCCGTGAGAACCCCGGGCGCCAGTCTGCAGCCCCCGGTGGTGTACCCGCCCGGCTCCCGCGAGGCCGAGCCGGTGGATCGGCCGTCGACGATGCGGGTTGCCCACTGCCTCGACCGCTGCCCATCCGTACCGGCCGAACAGGAACAGCCGGAGAACAACCGGGGCAGCGGAGCCGGGACGGTATGCGGGCCTCGCGCGTCGGAGGTCGCGGCGATGGCGGGAATCCCGGTCGCTCTGCTCAAGGGCCATGGCGGCTGGGCCACCGTCACCGCCACCACTGGCTCCCCGGGTTCGGATGACGAGATGCGGTATGTGCGGACGGAGGCGGCCTACGACGACGAACAGCGGGTCGAGGTCTTCGCCCCGCAGGTGGGCACGCCGGAGGAGATCGTGGCGAAGGCATGCCCTGCCGGGAGGACCCAGCCCGGCCTTCTCGGTCCCGCCGGGCAGCACATCTGGGGGGTGGAGCGCAGCGCGGACGGCCGGATCGCCCGTGCCGTGTCCTACCGGGGCTGGACCGTCCTGGCCGTCACCGCTGACACCGACGGCCAGGGCCGGATCCCCATCCTGCGCTTCGTCTGGGGCGGCCCCGAGCACCGGGGTGGACCCGGACAGACGATACGCAACCTGGCCTGATCCAGGGCCAGGGTCAGCGAAAGGCGGGGCCGGGAGCACCCGACCCCGCGTCACAAGTGCCCTCCCCCATCGGTGGAGAGGGCGAGTTGAGGGAGGTCCGATGGTCGGCAAGCAGGCCCATGAGATAGCAGTGCTGCCCATGAAGAAGGGCACGCGACTCGTCGGTGCGGCGCGCGAGACGCTCGCGACCGACCTGAAGAAGAAGTACGACGCGGGTGCGAGCATCCGGGCGCTCATGCAGGACACAGGCCGTTCCTACGGCTCCGTGCACCGCCTGCTCAGCGGCGCCGGGGTGATCTTCCGGGCCCGTGGTGGAGCGCTCTAGAGGAAGCAGAGGACATGAGGAAGAAGAAGGACAGCGGGTCGGACTACACGGTCAGCGGTGTCTTTCAGCCGCGGAACGGATCGGCATCGCCCACGGTCCTGCGGACCTATGTGCACGCCGACTCCGCCGAGCAGGCGACCGAGAAAGGCATGGCGCAGCTCAACGGGTCGCACGGCGGCCAGGTGGTGCACGGGCGCACGAAGGTGACCGGCGCCCCGGTGCCGGTGGATGACGCCGACCTGTAGCCGGTTGGCGGACTTCCCCTCCTGAGGGACGCGCCGACAACCGCAAGCCGAAGCCCCCGGCACTCCAGCCAGAGGCGGCAGCGGCCGATCTCCGACAGGCCGAGCCTGGCGGGCCGCCAGCGTCACCGTGGCTGCTGCACGGCCAACCACAGTACTGGAAGGGACTCCCAGCATGCCCCTAAGCCCTGACTACACCCCCACCGCCACCATGGTTCAGCAGTGCATCGACGGCCACGGCGACCGCTTCGCCCAGGTGTTCGGCGAGTACTTCGCCGCCTTACACCGCGGCTTCGACGCCGACTACCGAAAGGCGCAACACCGATGACGACCATCCCGACCGGGCCCACCGGGCGGATCATCACCCTGCTGGGCATCGACGGCTCGGGCAAGGACACCGTGGCCGAGGCCCTGAAGCGACGCCTGGAGGGCAGGGACATCGAGGTGGAGCACCTCTCGCGCCGCGACTACCTCCTCACCAAGCCGACCGGGCAGACCGCCGATCTCCACCGCACCATGTACGACGCCTCCCTGCGCGCCTTCTACACCAAAGCGGTCACCGCCGAGGGCGAGGACCTGGCCGACGAGATGCCCTCCGAAGGCGACCTGCGCGACCCGCTGCTGGAGAGAGTCCTCGCCTTCACCGAGATCTCCGCCAACAGCGCTCACACAGTGCTCGCCTCCGCCGTGTCCGAGATCGCCGGAGGCATCGCCTACCGGGAGACCGTGCTGCGCCAGCGCGCCGCCCGCACGGGAGGGGTGCTCATCGAAGCCTCCAGCCTGCTGCGCTCGGTCCTCAAGAACTGCATGCTGGTCCGGCACGCGGCCGGCGAGGGCACCCCGCTGTACCACTCGGCCACCGCCGTACTGGACTGCGCGGTGACCCTGCTGCGCCCGAACTCATCCAGGATCATCCCGGTCCTGGTGCGCTGCACCCCGGCCATCGCCTACGAGCGGCGGATTCTGCAGTCGGGGCGGCTCGGCCCGATGGAGCACTACGGGCCGATGGGCGGGGACGCGACCCGCGCGGCGTACCTGGACCTCCAGCACCGCGTCCAGCACTTCCTGGACCGGCGGATCGCCGAGGACTGGCGGTGCGTGGTCGTGGACATGGACGGCCCACGGGACATCACGGTGCCAGCCGCAGTGGACGCGATCCTCGCAGATGAGCGGATGGCAGGGTGCTGACACGGCCGAGGGCCGGCCGCCCGGCGCCCGGACGACCAGCCCACCGTGCGGGGGTGCTACTTGCCGAAGCGGCGCTCGCGCTGCGCGAAGGAGCGCAGCGCGCGCAGGAAGTCCACCCTGCGGAAAGCGGGCCAGTTCACGTCCACGAAGTGCATCTCCGCGTAGGCGCTCTGCCACAGCAGGAAGCCGGACAGGCGCTGCTCGCCGCTGGTGCGGATGATCAGGTCGGTGCGGTCGGCCTCGCCCTGGGAGTAGAGGTTGGCGGAGATGTGTTCGACGTCGATCACCTCGGCGAGCTCCGCCGGGTCGCCGCCGTCGGCGGTGTGCTGGCGGAACGCGGAGCGGACGGCGTCGACGATCTCGCGGCGGCCGCCGTATCCGACCGCGACGTCCACCCGCATCCCGGTACGCCCGGTGGTGCGGTCGGCGGCCTCCTTGAGGGCGGCGGCATTCTCGGCGGGCAGCAGGTCGAGGGAGCCGATCACCCGCACCCGCCACGGCCGGCCGGGCTCGGCGAGACCGGCCACGGTGTCCTGGATGATCCCGAGCAGCGGGATCAGCTCGTGCTCGGGGCGGCCCATGTTGTCGTCGGACAGCATGAACAGCGTGACGTGCTCGATCTCGGCGCCGGTGCACCAGGTCAGGAACTCGTCGACCTTGGCCCCGCCGACCCGGTAGCCCTCCGCGACGTCGCTGTGGCCGGCCGCCCTGGCCCAGCGGCGGTTTCCGTCGAGCATGATGCCCACGTTGCGGGGGCGGGGCAGGCCCTCCAGCCCCTTGATCACCCGGCGCTCGTACACCGGCATCGCCAACTCGCGTACCCACATGGGAAGAAGCATCGCCCCTCCAAGGACAAACCCGGATCAACTGGACAACGACAGTAGCAGTCATCCCGTCAACTCCCTTATCAGTTCAGCCAATCGAGGAGATCACCTGTGAAGACCGCCGAAGAACTGGCCGACGCGCTGGATACCGTCGACTGGGACGACGCGCACCAGGCACCCGCAGCCAGCCGGGCCGTCCTGCGCCACCTCGCCGAGGACCGGCGGCTGCTGACCGACCTGGTCGAGGCCGTCCCGCGCTCACACGACGCCCTGGCACGCTGCGAGCACCACCCGGTCATGTCCCGCCTCGTCCTGGCCGAGCACCCCGACAGCCTCTGGTGCCTGCGCCTGCACGTCTTCCACGCCGCCGAGCGCGACCTGATCCCGCACACCCACCGCCGCCCCTTCAGCTCCCAGATCCTGGCCGGCGGATACCTCCACGCCTGGCACCGCCGCATCGACGGCGAGCAGGCCGGACCCTTCACCGCGAACGACCTCGTCCCGGCCATCGTCTCCCTGGAGACACCAGGCAGCGACTACACGCTGGGCGACCCCCTCATCCACCAGACGATCATGGAACCCGGGACAGTGACCCTGTTCCTGTCCGGCCCGGACCGCCAGCCCACCTGGTGGGCCGCCGAAGACATGGGCGGAGAAGTCAAGCAAATGAAGGCCGACGACGGCCGCCTCTCCTTCAACATGACCAAGGCCGACTACGAGTCCATCGCCACCATGCTCGCCAAGCGCGGCATCATCAACGGAAGGACC
>NZ_JARZAJ010000099.1 GCF_029892105.1 Kitasatospora sp. GP82
GTGCAGGTCGATCAGCCCGGCCTCGCGGGCCAGTACCGTCGCCGCGAAGACGTCGTCCGCGCCCTGGCACATCGAGATGATGTAGCTCTCGACGACCTCGGGCCCGTAGGTCTCGCCGATCTCCCTGATGGTGTGGAAGGTGCCGAGGGTGCGGTCCGGTTCGGTGGCCACGCCCGACAGCGGGCGGCGTGAGCGCAACTCCCCGGCGAGCAGCTGCTGGCGCTGCTCGCGGGTGAGTCCGGCGTATGTGCCGCCGTAGAGGCGGTCCAGGGTCTGGTGGTGGGCCTCGGCGTGCTCGCGGATGTCCAGGGTGGCCAGCTGGAGGCCGAAGGCGCGGACGGCGGCGATCGCCTGGGCGACGCTGCCGTCGGCGATCAGCTCACCGCGGTGGGAGCGCAGCGAGTCCTGGATCAGTACCAGGTCGGCGATCAGCTCGCCGGTGCCGAGATAGTCCCGGCCCGGGGTGTGCGGGGACCCGGTGGAGAGGCGTTCGGCGGTGTGGAGCAGCTTCTGCCGGATGCAGGTGGCCTTCAGCCGGTACGGCTCCTGTGCGTTGAGGCGCAGGTGGCGCGGATCCAGTTCGGGCAGGGCGGCGAGGTCGGCGGCCAGGCTGTCCAGCAGTTCGGGACCGGCGGCCGAGAGCCGGTCGGAGGAGGAGAGCGTGGCCCGCAGCTGCTCGGTGATCCGCAGCGCGCCCTTGATGCCGTACTCGTGCTGGAGGCGCAGGACCTGGCGGGTGACCTCCGGGGTGACGTTCGGGTTGCCGTCGCGGTCGCCGCCGATCCAGGTGCCGAAGGCCAGCGGCCTTGCCGTGTCCGGTAGTTCGACCCCGATCCGGGCCAACTCGGCGGTCAGGTCGGCGAGTACGGCGGGAACGGTGGACCGGTAGAGCTCGTCCAGGTAGTAGACGGCGTTGCGGGCCTCGTCGGCGGGCTCGGGACGGGTGGCGCGGATCTCGTCGGTCTGCCACAGCAGGTCGATGGCCTCGGCGAGTTGGCGGTCGGTGCGGGCCTGTGTGCACTGGCCTTCTTCGAGCAGCTCGGCGATCCGGCGGAGCTTGTTGAGCACTGTGCGACGGGCCGCCTCGGTGGGGTGGGCGGTGAACACCGGGCGCACCGCGAGGGCGGCCACGGCCTCGGCCAGGTGCTGCGGGTCGGCGTCGGCCAGCCGGTCCGCGGTGTGTGCGAGGACGGACCCGTCACGTCGGCGCAGGTCGATCTGCCGTGCGCGGTCCACCTGTTCGGCGATATTGGCCAGATGGAAGTAGGTGGCGAAGGCCCGGACCAGGTGGACGGCGGAGTCCAGGTCGGTCTCCTCCAGTAGCGCAGCCGCGGCCTGGTCGTCGGTGCGGGTGAGCCAGCGCACCTCCTCGACCAGGTCGAGGAGTTCCGGGCCCTGCTGGCGGACCAGGGTGGCGCCGAGCAGGTCGCCGAGACGGCGGATGTCGGTCCGCAGGGCGCTGCTGTCGGGCGGTGAGGTGGTCGCGGTGATGGTCAGAGTGGTCACGATGCTTCCCTTGCACGGTGGTTCGCCGCCGATCGGGCCGACCCGAGGAGGGCCGGCCCGATCTGGCTAAGGTCCGATCGCCTAGGGCGGCGTCAGACGGTGAGCAGCGCGGCTGGGTTGACGGAGGTGACGCGAGTGATCTCCTCGGCGCTCAGGCCGGCCTCGGCGAACCAGAGGTCGCTCTGCTGCCGCCACCCGGCGAGATCGGGCTGGTCGGGCTGGCCGAGGTCCGAGCTGTAGACCACCCGGGGGTGGCCGGTCAGTGTGGCGCGGAACATCTCCGCGTCGTGATGACCCAACAGGCGTGTCAGAAAGGTGAGTTCGACGTAGAGGCCGTCGACGTCGGCCAGGTCGGCCAGATCGGCCGGGGTGAGGCCGGAGATCGGGTGGGTGGCATGGGTGAGCAGTACCCTGGGCAGGCCGAGCCGCACGGCTTCGGCCACCACGGTGAGGATCTCCTCCCGGGTGCAGTGACCGGTCGCGAGCACCACCGGCAGGTCACGGGCGGCGCGCAGCACCTCGGTCACCTCCGGGCGCAGCCTCCCGTCCTCGGCCAGCACCCCGGCACCGCGCCAGCGGTCGGCGTCCAGCAGTGGGTGGAAGGGCGCGCGGTGGAGCTTGGAGCGGTGTGCGGCCCCGGCCAGGGTGGGCAGATGGACCACCAGCCGGGCCGGGGCGTCGGGCCCGTGCTCGTACACGGCCTGCTCCATCACCCGGGTCTGGATGCCGCCCGCCAGATCGTTGAGCACCACCGCGCCGGAGACCGGGAGTCCGGCCTGGCGGCTCTCCCAGGACTGGGCGGCGGTGGAGCCCAGGTGGCTCTTGATCACCACCCAGCCGTCGATCGCGGCGTAGGCCCGGCCAGCCTGGCAGGAAGTGAAGCGCCGTAGGTAGAGGTCGGGGCCGGCGTGGTAGTGGACATCGACCACCCGGCCGGTGAGCTCAAGCACCGGTCGCACCCGTCGCACCGGTCGCACCCGTCGCGGGGCCGTCCCACGGGCGGGCGTAGCCGAAACGCTGCCTGGCCTCGTCCAGGCGCAGGCCGTCGCGGACCGCGGCGGCGATCGCCTGCTCGGTCTGCTCCACCCGCTCGGCGCGCTCGGCGACCTCGGCGGCGAGGTGGGCCGGCACCACGAGTGCGCCGTTGTCGTCCGCGACGATGACGTCCCCGGGCCGTACCACGGTGCCGTGGACGTCCACCGGCAGCCCGGTGGCGGCCAGTTGGACCCGGTTCTTGCCGCTGACCATGGTGACGCCGCTGCTGAACAGCGGGTAGCCGGCGGCCCGGATCTCCGCGATGTCCCGGGCCGAACCGTGCAGGACGGTAGCGCGCACGCCACGCGAGCGGGCCACGGCGGTGAGCAGCGAGCCCCAGTTGGTGCAGTCGGTGCGGCCGCCGTTGTCGGCCACGACCACCGATCCGGCCGGTACGTCGTCCAGGTAGTTCGCCGCGTTGCGGAACTGCGACCCGGCCGCGTCGGCGTCCACCGGCCGGTAGGTGATGGTGTAGGCGATCCCGGCCGTCCGGGTGCCGGGCACGCGGGCGGCGATGCCCGCCAGAACGCCGGTGACGCCGAGGCTGTCGAGGGCATCGGAGACCGAGGCGGTGTCGAGTGCGGCCAGCCGCTCCACCACGGACACGGGGACGGCCGTCGCGACGACTGCCGCGGCCGGGCTGCTGCCGGTCATCGCTGCTCCTCGAAGTGTGCGGTGGTGGCGCCCAGTTCGTGGGCGACGGCATCGGCGGCCTGCCGGGTGGTGGCGGTTCCGCCCAGGTCGTAGGTGACGGTGCGGCGGGCCCGGACCACGGTGGCGACCGCCTCGCGGAGCTGACCGGCCGGGACCGGAAGGTCCAGATGGTTCAGCAGCTGGGCGACGGTCAGCAGGGTGGCGACCGGGTTGGCCCTGCCCTGACCGGCCATACCGGGGGCGCTGCCGTGCACGGGTTCGAAGTAGCTGCCCTGGTCGCCGATGTTGCCGCTGGAGGCGAGCCCGAGGCCGCCCATCACGCCCGCGCCGAGGTCGGACAGGATGTCGCCGAACATGTTCTCGGCGACCAGGACACCGAAGCGCTCCGGCCGGCGGACCATCCAGAGCGCGACCGCGTCCACGTTGAGGATCTCGGTCTCGATCTCCGGGTACTCCGTCGCCATCAACTCCAGCCGCTCACGCAGGTGGTGGGAGCTGTTGCGGAGCACGTTGGGCTTGTCCACCAGGGTGAGCAGCCGGTAGCCGTGGCTGCGGGCGTACTCGAAACCGAAGCGCAGCAGCCGGTCGATGCCGAAGCGGGTCTGCAGCCGAAGGGTGACGCTGGTGTCGGCGGCGCCGGAGGCAGCGGCGTTGGGGTGCGTACGGACGGCCTCCCACAGTGCGGGGTCCAGGCCGTGGAAGTCCAGGCCGGCGTAGAGGCCCTCGGTGTTCTCGCGGATCACCACGAAGTCGAAGCGACCGTGGTCCAGGTCGGCCACCGGCCTGACATTGGCGTACAGGCCCAGGCGCTGGCGCAGTTGGACGACGGGGGAGACGAACCGCAGCCCGGTGCCCCGGAGTCCGTCGGCGAGCTCGTCCTCCGCCTCGCGCAGCGGCTTGCTGGTGATGGCGCCGAGCAGGCAGGTGTCGGTCTCGGAGAGCAGCTGCCAGGTCTGTTCGGGGACGGGATCGCCGCCGCTGCGCCAGCATTCCCAGCCGATGTCGCCGAACCTGAAGTCCAGTGGCAGGCCGAGCTTTTCGATCACAGGCAGGGCGGCGTCGACCACTTCGGGTCCGATGCCGTCACCCGGCAGCACCGCGATGCTCTTCATGACAGTCCGTTCTCGTGGAGGAAGGATTCGACCAGGCCGTCGACCAGGTCGGGCCGTTCGGAGTGCGGGCGCATCCCGCACCCGGGGATCTCGTGCACCCGGTGGTGCGCGGCAGCGGCGGTGTGGCGCAGGCCGACCAGCCGGGAGAGGCCGCCGACGATGCCGAGCAGCGGCCCGGGGTGCCCGGTGACCTGCTTCGACACATCGACACCGGGCAGCAGCCGCATTCCGGTGGCCATCCGCCGACCGGCCTGCGGGTCGTCCCCGGCCGCTCCCCGCGAGGTGGCGGCGCAGGAGTCGAAGGGCTCGACGCCCTCCGGCAGGACGTAACGGTGCAGCAGTGCCAGGGAGTCGGCGGTGCGTCCGGCCGCGGCCAGGTCGCCGATCTCGGTCAGCCGGGCGTCGAGCACCGGGTCGGCCACGGCCGGTGCGGAGACCAGCAGTGCGGCCGTGCCGGGGTCGAGGGCGGGCAGCAGCGCCTGAGCGACGGCGCCGCCCAGCGCGTTGCCGCAGAGCAGGTCGGGCTTGGCGAACCGGGTCAGCAGCTCGGCCCAGCGATCGACGAACGCGGGCAGGTCGGCCACCGTCTCGTCCCAGACGGACAGGGTGTCCAGGACGGTGACCCGCAGGCCGGTCCGCAACAGGGTGCGGATCACGGGGGCGAAGAAGGTGCCGCCGTCCCACTCGGGTATGACGGGCGCCAGGACGAGGGCGTTGCCGGTGGCGGGGGCGGTCTTCGGGGTGAAGACCGCCGACACCACCGGGAGCCCGCGGACGGTCACTGCGCCGCCGCGGAGAGGACGGACTGGGCGAGCGCCGCGGCGGGGTTGACCGCCGTGGTGAGCAGCGGGCCGTCGGAGGCACCCGTCGGGCTCAGGACCCGGCCGGACAGGTGACGGGCGGTGCGCAGGCTCTCCCGGTGCTCGTCACCGAAGCTCTTGCGGTGCTCGACCGAGAGGTCGTACTGGCCCATCAGCAGGTCGGGCAGCGGCAGTGAGGGGGTGGCCTCGGGAATCGCGGCGAGCAGCATGTCGGCCAGCTCCAGGGTCGGGCCGAGGTCGAACTGGTGCGGGACCGAGCGGTCCACGTGGGCGGCCCACTGCTCGGCGATCAGGTTGCCGGGACCCTTGCCCATGCCCTGGACGGCGGAGTCCATCCAGCTGGCGCCGTGGTCCACCGCGCTGATCGCGTTGGCCAGCGCGAGGCCCAGGTTGTTGTGGGCGTGCAGGCCGACCGCGCTGTCGGTGACCGACTTGGTCACCGAGGTCAGCCGGGCCACCTCGCCGGGCGTCAGGCTGCCGTTGGAGTCCGCCAGGTAGACCACGTCGGTGCCGGCCTCGGAGCTCGCGGCGGCGACGTCCACGATGCTGCGGAAGGGCAGTTGGCTGACCCGGGTCAGATTGACGCAGACGGTGTAGCCGAGCTCCTTCGCCTGGCGGACGTACTCGAGGCCGGGCTCGGGGTCGGAGACCGGAAGGCAGATTCTGACGAGCCTGGCACCGGCCCGGTACATGTCCGGCAGGTCGTCCTCGGTGATGTTCTTCGGGTGCAGGATCACTCCGACGTGCTCGGCTCCGATCACCTCGGCCATCGCGGCCAGGTACTCGTCCTCACCGCGACCGGTCAGCCCGAGGTTGGGCGTCGGTGCGAAGGAGCCCTTGCGGTAGGCGGCCTCGACCCAGTCGAAGCCGGCCTCGACACTCAACCTGGCGTGCTTGAGGGCGTATTCGAGCGGGAAGTCGAAACTGTTGCGATAGCCGCCATCCCGCAGGGTGACGTCTATGTTGACGGTCTTCATGGCTGAACCTCGATTGGTGTGGATGGCTGTGGGGTGTCGTCCGGTGATGCGTGTTCTTCCAGTGCTCGGGGGCGCGCGGGGGAGTTCTTCGGCTCGGGGGTGCGGGAGTCGGGGGGGGGGGGGGGGGGGGGGGGGGGGGGGGGGGGCCGGGGGGGGGGGGGGGGGGCCGGGCGCGACCCCCACGCCGCCCGCGGGGGGGGGGGGGGGGCGC
>NZ_JARZAJ010000100.1 GCF_029892105.1 Kitasatospora sp. GP82
CGACGACGATCTTCGCGGAGGTGGTGGCGCGGCTGGGGGCGGCCGCGTTAGAGCTTGCGAAGTCCACTGAGGACCCTTTCGAGCAGCGTGACGTCGGGCTGGTTGCCGGATTCGCCGCCGGCAGCGGGCTGGTGGATGGCGACAAGACCGGCTTCGGCCAGGTCGGCCACGAGGATCCGGGCCACTCCCAGGGGGATGGAGAGCAGCGCGGAGACCTCGGCCACGGATTTGACCTCGGTGCACAGGGTGCAGATCCGCTGGTGCTCCGGCAGCATCGTGGCCAGGCGCTCGGGAGCGACGCTGGCGGAGACCAGTGCCTCCAGGGCCAGTTCGTACCGGGGCCGGGTACGGCCGCCGGTCATGGCGAACGGGCGGATCAGCGGACCCGAGTCCTCGTCGTCCAACTCCTCGATATGGCCTGGATCATCGGCCTGTTCAGGAAAACTCTCCGGACCCGGGTAGTCCTGGTAGCCGGAAGCGGGCTGGGCGAACTGCTGCTCGCCGTAGGGCTGCTGGCCGTACGGCTGCTGCTGGGCGAACTGCTGGCCACTGTGCTGATAGCCGGCAGAGCCGGGGTGCTGCTGGCCGATGGAGCCGGCGTGCGGACCGTGGCCGACACCTGGTGCTCCGAAAGCATCATGGCCGGTGCCAGGGTACGGGACGCCGTACTGGCCGCTGCGGTCGTCGGGCGGGGTCACGGTTCCTCTCCTCACTTGGTGCGGCGGTGCGGTGCGAGCTCGCGCCCGAGGGCCCGAGCAGGTGATGCGAAAGCCGTACGATGCCCGGTCCCGGGACCGTGTCTACCACGGTCCCGGGACGGGCCGGAGGTCTTTCGAATACCAGGACGGTATCCGACGAACCGTCAGTGCAGCAGGCTGCCCTGGAGTTCCGCGCGAAGAGCGGGGGTGAGGACGGCTCCGGCTCGGTCCACGAGCAGGGCCATTTCGTACCCGACGAGGCCGATGTCGGAGTCGGGTGAGGCGAGGACGGCGAGGGAGGAGCCGTCGCTGACGGCCATCAGGAAGAGGAAGCCGCGCTCCATCTCCACGACGGTCTGGTTGACGTCGCCGCCCTCGAAGATCCGGCTGGCGCCGGAGGTGAGGGAGGTGAGGCCGGAGGCGACGGCGGCGAGCTGGTCGGCGCGGTCGCGGGGGAAGCCCTCGGACATGGCGAGCAGCAGACCGTCGGCGGAGACCACCACCGTGTGCGACACCCCGGGGGTGTTGTCCACGAAATTGGTGATCAGCCAGTTCAGGTTCTGTGCGGCCTGGCTCATCTGACTCAACTCAACGCTCCTGGTGGTTCGAGCCGCCGAAGAGATCGGTGCTGCTGTTCTGTTGTCCGTTGCCGGAGCCACCCCGGTCGGGGTCGATCCGGAAGCTCCCGGTGGAGCTGTCGCCGCTCGCGCTGCGGCCCTGCTCGACGCCGCGGCGCAGGTTGGTCAGTCGGCCGCGGACCTCCTCGGGATTGCGCGAGACCTGCGGGCCGTCCTGGGGGGTCGCCTTGGCGTTCCCCGGGACGAGGTTCTGCTTGGGTACCCGGCGAGGCAGACCGGACGGGGTGGTCCCGCCGGCTGCGGGCTCGCGCAGCTGCTCGGCGCGCTGCCAGTCGCTGTCGTTGGGCGACTGCCAGGTCGCACCGGCCGCGCTGGTGGGGCCGGTCGGGCCGTAGCCGCCCAGGGCCGACACCTCGTGGCCACGGGTCTCCGGGGCGGGCGCGGTGTCCTTGGCACCGGTGAACCAGTTCGGCGTCTCGCCGCCGTCCTGGTCGCCGAAGCCGCCACCGAAGACGGACGGGCCGCCGAAGCCGCCGCCGACCGGCCGGTTGGAACCGGCCGCCGTGCCGCCGGCCAGCTGCTGGCCGGGCCGCCGCTGCGGCAGACCGGAGCTGAGGGTGTCCGAGCCGAGGGAGCCGGACTGCGGCGCTGCCGGGGGCAGCGCGGCCGGTTCGGCCTGGTAGGGCTCGGGGGTGTACGGGTGGCCGGTGGGCTGGTCGGCCCGGCCGCCGTAGGGCTGGTTCTGCCCGAACTGCCCGGTGCGGCCGTACTGGTCCTGGCCGTAGTCCTCGGCGTACGGCTGGCGGCCGTACTGGTCCTGCTGGCCGTACGCGTCCTGCTGGTGGGCCTGGTGCTGGTCCTGGCCGTACGGCTGCTCGGCGTACCCGGGCTCGGCGTACTGCCGGCCGTTCTGCTGGTAGCCGTAGTCGTCCGCGTACTGGCGGCCGTACTGGTCCTGCTGGCCGTACGCGTCCTGCTGGTGGGCCTGGTACTGGTCCTGGCCGTAGGGCTGCTCGGCGTACGGCTGGCGGCCGTACGGGTCGGCGGCGGTGGCCGGCGAAGCCTCCTCCAGCTCGGCCTCGATGACCTCCTCGACCTCGGCGAGTCCGTCGGGGCCGGCCTCAAGGGCGGCCCGGCGGCGCTGGTCGATGCGCTGGGAGCGCTGCATGGCCTCCAGCGCGGGGCTGAAGCCGCTGCTGCCGCTGTTGCCGGTCAGGTGGTCGTCGAAGCCCAGCTCGGCGGCGCTGCGCGGGCTGCCCGGGAGCTCCTGGGCCCAGGGGTCCTGCGGCTCCTGCTCGAAGATCCGGGAGACGGTGAACTGCTCCTCGGGCTCCGGTGCGCTCCGCATCTGGGTGAGGAACGGCGGGAGCATGACCAGCGAGGTGGTTCCGGCGGACTCGCCCGAGGGGCGCAGCTGCACCCGGATGTCGTGCCGCTGGGACAGTCGGCCGACCACGAACAGACCCATACGGCGGGAGATGGTGGCGTCGACGGTGGGCGGCTCGGCCAGCTTCTCGTTGATCTCGGCGAAGTCCTCGGCGGTGAGGCCGATGCCCTTGTCGTGGATCTCGACCAGCACTCGGCCGTCCGGCAGGCCGGTGGCGTTGACGAGGACGCGGGTCTGCGGGCTGGAGAAGGTGGTGGCGTTCTCCAGCAGCTCGGCGAGCAGGTGGACGAGGTCGGTCACGGCGGCGCCGACGACCTCGGCCTCGGGGATGCCGGAGAGCTCGACACGCTCGTACTGCTCCACCTCGGAGGCGGCGGCGCGGAGCACGTCGACCAGCGGGACCGGGGTGTTCCAGCGGCGGCCGGCTTCCTCACCGGCGAGAACGAGGAGGTTCTCACCGTTGCGGCGCATACGGGTCGCCAGGTGGTCCAGCTTGAAGAGGTTCTCCAGCTGGTCCGGGTCGGCCTCGTTGTTCTCCAGGTCGGTGATCAGCGCCAGCTGGCGCTGGATCAGGCCCTGGCTGCGACGCGACAGGTTGGTGAAGATCGCGTTGACGTTGCCTCGGAGCAGGGCCTGCTCGGCGGCCAGCGAGACCGCCTGCTGGTGGACCTCGTCGAAGGCGCGGGCGACCTCGCCGATCTCGTCCTTGCCCCAGAGCGGGATCGGCGAGACCGAGGTGTCCACGCGGTCCGGGTCGGTCTTGGAGAGCTTCTCGACCAGGTCGGGCAGACGGTGGTTGGCGATGTCCAGCGCGGCGGTGTTCAGAACGCGCATACCGAGGATCATCGAGCGGGCGATGAAGCCGGTGAGCAGACCGGCCAGCGCGAGCGCCAGGATCACGATCGCGGAGTTGAGGATCGCGTCGAACTGGGCGTTGGACTTGATGTCGGCGGCGTTGGCGACGACCTGGTCGAGCAGGTTGGTCTCGGCGGTGCGCAGCGCGGTCATGTGGCTGCTGGTCGCCTGCATCCAGTTGCCGGTGTTCAGGCCTTCCTTCTGCGCGCTCTCGAAGCTGTTCCTGGCGGCGGTCTCGCCCGGGGAGAACCCGGCGGCCGCGGCCTCGGAGTACGACAGACCGATGTTGAGCAGGCCCTGCATGGTGGGGATGGTCTGGTCGGGCATCCGCAGCGGGGCACGGGTGTCGTCGTCCGCCTGCTTGACCACGGCGTCCGCGTAGACCTTGGCGTCGTCCGAGGTGCTACCGGTGCTGAACTCGTTGATCGCGGTCTGTTCGAGCTTGGCGGAGACCAGCAGGGTCTGGATCAGATCCTGGTTCTCGTACTTGGTGACCTTCTGGGTGCCGATGCCGACGAGCAGGGTGAGCATCAGCGATCGCTGGGTCGAGGCCGAGGCCTTGGCCAGCGACATCGCGTAGATCGCGCGGCCCTTGCTGGTGACGGCGGAGCTACCGAAACCGACGGAGTTGTCGATGGCCAGCAGCGGGGCGAACATCGTCGAGTACGCGCCCTGGGTCGCGGTGGCGAAGAGTTCGGGCTTGAAGGCGTTGTCCCGCAGGTGCGGAAGGTTGACCACCAGCTGCTGGAAGGCGTCGTTGCGGCGGGCCAGCGTGCTGTCGCTGGAGACCTTCTTGAACGCGGCGTTGTACGTGGCCAGGGCCTCGTCGGTCTTGGCGCGCAGCTTGGGTATGACGCCCTGGTCGTCGCGGCCGGTCATGATCGGGATGACCGAGAGGTCGCGCTCGTTCTCCAGCGCGTCCGCCAGCTGGGTGGCGGCGCGGGCCAACTCTGCGGTCTTCTCCGCGTGGTCGGCGTTGGTGAAGTTGTCGAACGAGGTGTTGACGCGCAGACCGCCGAAGACCAGGCCGATGACGACCGGGATCAGCAGAATGGCGACCAGTCGGGTCGGCACGCGCCAGTTTCGGGGTGCCAGGAAGTCGTACTTGCTGGACTTGAGCCGGAGCTCTTCGGTGGTTTTGGCATCCGGAAGGTCCGCCGTGGGGCTCTTCCTGCCCTTGTCCCGGTCCCTGGGCGCGCCGCCCGGGTTGCCCGGTCCGCCCGGTCCACCGAGGACCTGGGTGCCGGGCCCGGAGGAGGTGCGCTCCTCGGCCGGGGTGAAGGCGGAGAATCCGCCTGTGGGTGGCTGGCCGCTACCGACCGCCTCGTTCTCGCGGGGCTCGGAGCGCCGCTGCGGGGTGACTGGCTGCTTACGCCTCACTCGACAACAACCTCTCGGCCGCTTGGCGGCCATGGATCAATCCAGCGGCTTTCCCCCGCTTGCCGCAGCCCGCTGCTGGGTGGAACTTTCCCTGGGTGACTACGGGGTAGCTGGAATTCCAGCACGTGCGGGGGAGGGGAACAAACAGTCCTCTGTATGCGATGAGCAAGGAATAATTCGGACATTCAGTAACGATCCTGGCAAAACTTGGGCCAGATGCTGCAGAGCGGATCGAATTCGCGACTCTGCGTTACTTTGGATCTCTAAATGCCTACCGAACTGTTATCAGCCCTGTGAACCTGCCCACTTCCCGCTGTGAAGGGAAGTGGGCAGGTGCGGGCGTTCTGTGTCGATGACCTGGGCCGATCTCTCGGGGCCAGGCTGCTCTCGTTGTCGCGGCCGTTATCGCAGGCGGGCGAGGAGGGCGTGTTCGACGAGGGTGATGAGGGCGCTTTTGGCGCTGTCCCGGCGGCGGGCGTCGAGGCTGATG
>NZ_JARZAJ010000101.1 GCF_029892105.1 Kitasatospora sp. GP82
GCCGAACAGGGTGTGCGGCATCTGGTGCTGACGAGCCGTCGTGGTCTGGATGCGCCTGGTGTGCCGGAGTTGGTGGTGGAGTTGTCCGCTCTGGGGGCGGGGGTGGAGGTGGTGGCGTGTGACGTGTCCGATCGTGCCGCGTTGGCCGCTCTGCTGGATGGGGTTACTGCGGTTCGTCGTCTGACGGGTGTGGTGCATGCGGCGGGTGTGGGTGACAACGCGCTGGTGGGTGCGTTGACTGCGGAGCGGGTTGATGCGGTGCTGGCGCCGAAGGCGGATGCGGGGTGGTATCTGCACGAGTTGACGCGGGGGATGGAGCTGGCCGCGTTCGTGTTGTTCTCGTCGGCGGGTGGTCTGGTGCTGACGGCTGGTCAGGGCAACTACGCGGCGGCGAACGTGTTCCTGGACGCTCTGGCGGCCCAGCGCCACGCCGAGGGCCTGGTTGCGACCTCGATGGCCTACGGCCTCTGGGAGGTCGGTGCCGGACTGGGCCAGTTCCTGAGGGACGTGGACCGAAAGCGGATGGCGACCCAGGGTGTTCCGGCCCTGGCCCACGAGGAGGGCCTGGCGCTGTTCGCGGCCGGTCTCCGTTCCGAGCGGGCCAATGTCGTACCCATCCGGGTGGACACCGCCGCCCTGCGGACCCGTACCGACGAGGTGCCCGCCCTGCTGCGCGGCCTGACGCCGGTAGTGAGGCGAGCAGCGACGGCCTCCGTTGCGCCGGCTGTGACTCTGAAGGAACGGCTTGCGGGGCTGACCGCCGGTGAGCGGCAGCGTGCCGTGCTGCAACTCGTCCGCGCCCAGGTGGCCTCGGTGCTCGGGCACGCCTCGGCCGAGGCGATCGAACCGGACCGCGCCTTCCAGGAGCTGGGCTTCGACTCCCTGGCGGCCACCGAACTGCGCAACCAGCTCAACACCCTCACCGGCCTGCGCCTGCCCGCCACCCTCGCCTTCGACTACCCCAACGCCGAGACCGTCGCCGATCACATCGTCACCACACTCGGCGGCGACGACCGTGCGGTCACCGGTGAGGATGCGATCCGCCAGGCCCTGCAGTCGATCCCGACCAGCCGTCTCCGCGACGCCGGGCTGATGGACAGTCTGCTCGAACTGGCGGAGACCGAGGTCGTGCTCTCCGACCCGGAGGGCACGGAGAGCTATGACGAGGAGTACGACGGCCTCGACTCGCCGGACGCCGAATACCGCGAAGCCGCAGATCATGAAGCCGCGGACCACGGAACCGCGGACCACGAAGCTGCTGACGACGGCCCTGCCGGCGACGGCTCTGCGGACGACCGCTCTGCCGGCAGCGGCGCCGCGCTGCGAGCCGCGCGAAGGGATGCGGCCCGGCTGCGTGCGCACAACCGCAGGCTCACCACGGCCCAGCACGAGCCGATCGCCATCGTCGGAATGTCCTGCCGCTACCCGGGCGGCGTGACGACTCCAGAGGACCTGTGGCAGCTGGTGATGTCGGGCGGTGACGCGATCTCGGGCTTTCCCGGCGACCGTGGCTGGGACCTCTCGGTTCTCCGCGATCCGAACGCCGAGCGCCCGGACGCGTACTACACCCGCGAAGGCGGATTCCTGGAGGAGGCTGCGGAGTTCGACCCCGGCTTCTTCGGGATCTCGCCGCGCGAGGCGCTGGCGATGGACCCGCAGCAGCGGCTGACGCTCGAACTCGCCTGGGAGGCGCTGGAGCGGGCGGGCATCGACCCGACGTCGCTGCGCGGCACCAGGACCGGTGTGTTCGCCGGCGTGATGTACCACGACTACCCGGGCAGTGACGGCAACGGCAGCGTCGTGTCCGGTCGTGTCTCCTACAAGCTCGGCCTCGAAGGACCGGCGGTCGCGGTGGACACCGCCTGCTCGTCCTCGCTGGTCGCGCTGCACCTCGCCGTCCAGGCCCTGCGCCAGGGCGACTGCTCACTTGCTCTGACCGGTGGCGTCACGGTGATGGCCACCCCGGGCGTGTTCGTCGAGTTCGGCCGCCAGGGCGGTCTGGCCTCGGACGGCCGCTGCAAGTCGTTCGCATCCGCCGCCGACGGAACCGGGTTCGCCGAGGGCGCCGGCTTCCTCGTGGTCGAGAGGCTGTCGGACGCCGTCCGCAACGGTCACCCCGTACTCGCCGTCATCCGGGGCTCCGCGGTCAACCAGGACGGCGCGAGCAACGGCCTCACCGCGCCCAACGGCCCGTCCCAGCGCCGCGTGATCCGGCAGGCCCTCGCGAACGCCCGCCTCGCCGCCGACCAGATCGACGTGGTCGAGGCGCACGGCACGGGTACCACCCTGGGCGACCCGATCGAGGCGCAGGCGCTGCTGGCGACCTACGGCCAGGAACGCGCCGCCGAGCGGCCTCTCTGGCTCGGCTCGGTGAAGTCCAACATCGGCCACACGCAGGCTGCCGCCGGTGTGGCGGGCGTGATCAAGATGGTCATGGCGATGCGCAACGGCGTACTGCCGTCGACACTGCACGTGGACGAGCCCAGCCACGAGGTCGACTGGACTGCCGGAGCGGTACGTCTCCTGACCGAGGCTCAGAAGTGGACCGCAGGCGGCCGTCCGCGCCGAGCGGGCGTCTCGTCCTTCGGGATCAGCGGCACCAACGCGCACGTACTGCTGGAGGAGCCGCCGGTGTCCACACCGGTGCTGCGCGGCGGTACGGCGCAGGCGACTCCGGAAGCCTCAGTGCCCGCCCCGGCCTCACAGCCGGTCGTACCGTGGCTGGTGTCCGCCGCGACTCCCGAAGCCCTGCGGGCACAGGCCGAGCGCCTGCTCTCGCTCATCGCCGGCGAGGAGACGCTCAGCCCGCTCGACGTGGCGTACTCCTTGGCCACGACGAGGAGCGCACTCGAACACCGGGCGGCGGTCGTCGCCGCCGACCGGGACGAGCTCGTGTCCGGGCTTCGCGCGATGGTGCGAGGGGAACTGCCCGAAGGGCTGGGCACTGCAGGACTCCTGGCGTTCCTGTTCTCGGGTCAGGGGTCTCAGCGGCTGGGTATGGGTCGGGAGTTGTATGGGCGGTTCCGGGTGTTCGCGGAGGCGTTCGATGCGGTGTGTGCGGGGTTGGACGAGCATCTGGACCGGCCGTTGCGTGAGGTTGTCTGGGGTGAGGACGAGGGTCTGCTGAACCGGACCGTCTATGCGCAGGCGGGGTTGTTCGCGGTCGAGGTGGCGTTGTTCCGGCTGGTTCGGTCGTGGGGTGTGCGGCCGGACTTCGTGGCGGGACATTCGATCGGTGAGGTGGCTGCGGCGCATGTGGCCGGGGTGTTCTCACTGACGGATGCCTGCACCTTGGTGGCGGCTCGCGGTCGGTTGATGCAGGCGTTGCCGGCGGGTGGGGCGATGCTGGCGGTCCGGGCGACGGAGGATGAAGTCCTGTCGTTGCTGGGTGAGTTGGTGTCGGTTGCGGCGGTGAACAGTCCGTCGTCGGTGGTGGTCTCCGGTGCCGAGGACGCGGTGGAGGCGGTTCGCGCCCACTTCGAGGCGCAGGGGCGGAAGGTGTCGCGGCTGCGGGTCTCGCATGCGTTCCACTCGCCGCTGATGGATCCGATGCTGGACGATTTCCGTAAGGTCGTGGAGGGCCTCTCGCTTCAGACGCCCGACATCCCTGTGGTGTCGAACCTGACGGGTGCGTTGGCCACGAGCGAGCAGCTGTGCTCTCCGCAGTACTGGGTGGAGCACGTCCGCGAGGCGGTGCGTTTCGCGGACGGTGTGCGGACGCTGCACGCCGAGGGTGTGACGCGGTTCCTGGAGTTGGGCCCGGACGGTGTCCTGACGGCCATGGCCCAGGAGTCGGCAGCCGAAGAGACCGTCCTGGTGCCGGTGCTCCGGAAGGGCTGGGCGGAAGAGTCAGCGACAGTGGACGCAGTGGCTCGCCTGAACCTCCATGGCGTGAAGGTCGATTGGGCCGCGTTCTACGCCGGGACCGGTGCACGGCGCGTCGAGCTGCCCACCTACGCCTTCCAGCACCAGCGCTTCTGGCCCGCAGTGATGGGCTTCGCCGGAACTGCGGAGTCCGTCGGGATGAAGGCGGCGGAGCATCCGTTGCTGACGGGTGCTGTGGAACTGGCGGGTTCCGACGGGTTCTTGTTCACGGGTCGGTTGTCGGTGCAGTCGCATCCGTGGCTGGCGGATCATGTGGTGATGGGTTCGGTGTTGGTGCCGGGTACGGCGCTGCTTGAACTCGCGGTGCGGGCCGGTGACGAGGTCGGCTGTGATGTGGTGGAGGAGTTGACGCTGGCCGCGCCGCTGGTGCTGCCCGAGCAGGGCAGCGTGCAGGTGCAGGTGTCGGTTGGTGAGTTGGAGGAGTCCGGTCGTCGTGCGGTGAGTGTTCACTCCCGGCCGGACGGTGCGCACGAGCAGGTGTGGACGCTGCACGCGAGTGGTGTGCTGGCGTCCGGTGCGGTGCCGGTGTCGTTCGATGCGTCGGTGTGGCCGCCGGCGGGTGCCCAACCGCTGGATGTGGCTGGTGTGTACGGGCGGGCCCTGAACGCGGGCTTCGAGTACGGCCCGGTGTTCCAGGGGCTGCGGGCCGCCTGGCGGCTGGGCGACGAGGTGTTCGCAGAAGTCGCTCTCCCCGATGGTGTGGACGGTGGTGCGTTCGGTCTGCACCCGGCGCTGTTCGACGCCTGTCTGCATGCGTTCGTGGTGGGCGGTGGTGAGGACGGTTCTTCGGGTGGTGTGCCGTTCTCGTGGGCCGGGGTGTCGCTGTATGCGGCGGGTGCTTCGGCGGTGCGGGTGCGGTTGACGCGGTCCGGTGACGGCGGTGCGCTGTCGCTGGCGATCGCTGATACGACGGGTGCGCCAGTCGCTTCGGTGGGTTCGCTGGTGGTGCGGCCGGTATCTGCCGATCAGCTGGGTGAGACACCGGTCTCCCGCGATTCGCTGTTCCGGCTGGACTGGGTGCCTGTTCGGGTGGCGGGCGATGCGTTGGTGTCGTATGCGGAGATCGAGGTGGACGCGGACGCTCTGGCGGAGCTCGCTGTCGATGTTCCGAGCACTGTGCTGGTTGCGTTGGCCGCTGCTGGTTTTGGTGGTGTGGTGGAGTCGGTGCATGCGGTGGTGTCGCGGGTGCTGGGTCTGGTGCAGTCCTGGCTCGCCGATGAGCGGTTCGCTGATTCTCGTCTGGTGTTTGTGACGCGTGGCGCGGTTTCCGGTGTGGATCTGGCCGGGGCGTCGGTGTGGGGTCTGGTGCGGTCGGCGTTGTCGGAGAATCCGGGCCGGTTCGGTCTGGTGGATCTCGACGGTGACGACCGGGCGTGCCAGGCGGTGCTTCCGCAGGTTCTCGCTCTGGATGAGCCGCAGGTGCTGGTCCGGGATGGTGAGGTGCTGGTGGCCCGGCTGGCGCGGGTGGCCGTGTCTG
>NZ_JARZAJ010000102.1 GCF_029892105.1 Kitasatospora sp. GP82
GGGCAAGTGCCTGGACGTCTGGGGCGCCGGCGTCAACGACGGGGCCGGCATCGACCAGTACACCTGCACAGGCGCCCCCAACCAGCAGTTCACGAAGGTGCTGGTTGGCAACGGCCAATTCCAGATCCGCACCTTCGCGGGCAAGTGCCTGGATGTCTGGGGTGCCGGCGTCAACGACGGGGCGGGCATCGACCAGTGGACCTGCACGGGCGCCGTCAACCAGCTGTTCACGATCGCCTGACGCCTATCCCACGCCCCTCACGCGGATCGCTCGCCCCACCAGCGCCCCGGGTCGCTGCCCACCTGCTGGGCAGCGACCCGGGGCGCCTCGCGCGCTGGTTCGGGCGCTCGGCGGCATTCGTTGACGTTACCCCGAGGACTGGCCACCGCTGAGCGGGCGAGCCCACGGTACGCGTCCCGGGGCCGGTCGCTGCTACAGCCCGGCCCCGGCTCGCGTCTGCACCTGCTACTCCCAGCGCATGCCCAGCTCGGTGAGGCGCTCGGTGTGACTGGCGGCTGGTTCTCTTGTTGATCTTGTTTGTGAGCTGGTGTTTCGCAGATCGAGTGGGAGTGTCTTTCGGGCTTCGCGGTTCTGGCTGCCCCTTTTCTTGATCATTGATCTTCGGTCGGCTGTCTTCGGCGGGCTGGTGGCCTGCTTGTCTTCATGGTTGTGGTGGGAATCGCGGATTGTGTGAGATGGAGCGGGATTCTGTGCAGTTGTAACTTCAGCTCCAGAAGGAGCTGCTGGGTGTCATGAAGTGCTGCGTCGGGTGATGGGGTCGGCGCCGGGGGTTGCGGGGTCGGCGGCTGCGGGGGTGCCGAGGGCGGTGAGTTGGTCGTGCCAGTGGGTTCGCCAGTGGGTGCGGGTGGTGTCGTCGGCGAGGGCGGCGTCGACGGGTGTGCTTTGAGCGAAGGGCCACAGGGGCGTTGTTCCGGATACCAGGCACAGGCGGGCGAGGAAGGAACGGCGGACCAGGTCGCGCATCCGGTCGACGGCGAAGGCGAGGGCTACGCCGAACATTGCGTCGTCCGGGACGGTGGGGATGCTCATGATGAGCTTGCGGAGGTCTTTTTCGGACAGGCCGCCGCCGTGGATGAGGCGTGAGCGCAGGTCGTAGAGCTTGGCCGTCGTTCATCGTCGGGGATGGTGGTGGATCCATGTCCACAGGAGGTCGGTAGGTGGTGGTGTGAAGCGTGGCAGGTCGAGGGCCTGGGCGGTGCGTGTGAGGAACGCGGCGATGGCGGGGTGGCTGGCGGGGACCGGTCCGGTGCGGTGCTGGGTGGGGAGTCGTGCCTGGTGGAGGGCCCGGGCGAGGGTGACGGTCTCGGGGTAGGTGACCAGGGGTCCGGCGTGCAGTGCCCATGAAGTCCCGGTGGGTACGACATGGGGGTTGGCGTTCTGCAGGCGGTGCGTTCGTCGTTGCCAGCGTGGTGCGAGGAAGTCCTGTTGGTCGTACCAGCGGGTGGTGACGCTCTGGGCCCAGGTCAGGGCAGTGGCGGCGCCCGGGTGGCGCAGGAGCCGGCGGTGGTGGCGCTGGGCGTGGGCGAGTTCGGGCAGTGCGTGGACGTCGAGGCCGTCGCGGGGCCCGGTGCTCCAGTGGTGGTGGTCCGGGCAGAGGACCTTGTGGCCGGGGAGGTAGGCCAGGGCGTGGTCGGCGGCGCCGGCGGTGCTGCGCCGGGTGCAGGTAGGGCATGCCTGCACGGGCCGCTCGTACGGCTCCAGCGGATACCAGGCCCCTGCCGCGGTGGGGGTGTTGGTGCCGGGTGCCGGGTGCCGGGGGAGTGGGAGGGGCCGGCGGCCAGTCTCGGCATGGCTCGGTGCAGGTGGGCCAGGGGAATGCGGCTGAAGGCGGCGAGGTGGTGCTGCGCCGTGCCGTTGAGTTGGATTTCGGTGGTGCCGGTCGCCGCGCCGTTTCCGGGACGTCCGGTGGTGGGGATGTGCAGGCCGTCCAGGAGCTGGGGGAGTGTCAGCTGGTAGGTGTCGGCGAGGCGGTGCAGGTAGGAGGCGGTGCTCTCGAGTTCCAGCGGCCGCAGCCGCAGGGCGCCCGGCGTTGGCGGCGGTCCGGGAATCGTGAGCGTCGCGGGCCCAAGCTGCTGCTCCGAGGCGGGACGTGTGCCGGTGGTCGCGTGGTGTTGGTCCTGCGGCTGCGCCCGGGACCGGGCAGGGGCGGTTCGGGTAGGGGTAGTGGTGTTCATCGTCGTGGGCCCGGTTTACGGGGTCGGTAGTGCTGTTCGGCGAGGTGGTCCAGGGTGATCGCGTCGAGGGCGGGCTTGGTGATCTTCTCGGTGGTGTCGAGGATGGCGGTGATGGCGGCGCGGCGGATCAGTTGCGACAGGCTCCCGATGCGTCCGGCGGTGCGCTGGTGGAGGTAGGAGGCCAGGCGTGCCAGGGTGCCGGGGCGGTGGTGGTGCAGGTCGAGGGCGTTCTCCATGGCGGTGACCAGGTCGCGGAACGGCGCGGTGGTGCCCGCGGTGGCGGGCAGGGGGTCGCAGTCGACCAGGGAGGCGCGTCCGGCGAGTTGGGCGTCGGCGGTGCCGGTGAACAGCTGGGTGCCGGTGACGTCGATGCCGGCGTAGACGAAGGTGGCGCGGATCTTCTCGGTGAGGTCCTTGAGGAAGTCGGCGGCGCCGGCACCGTTGGTGGTGCGCGGGGTCAGGCGGTGGATCTCGTCGACTTTACCGACCGCAGGAGCTCGGACACCGGCTCTGAACTGCGACGATTCATAGACTACATGTCCGTGACGGTTCATCGCCATCGCCTGGAGTGGTTCTCGACCGCGTCGCCTGGGCGGCGATGCCTGTCTTTGAACCGAGTGGCTTGGAAGGGCAGGCTGAGGGCGAGCCCCTACTAGGTACGCGAGCGGCCCCTGACCGTGTTTCCGCAGATCAGGGGCCATTCGTTTATCCTGTGGCTGGTGCAGGGTTCGAACCTGCGTAGCTTGCGCGACAGATTTACAGCCTCTGGTGAGAGCCTGGGAACGGGGCCCAAGCCCGCGCGACGGCGCTGCAGCCGTCCGCCAGGCGCCTGGGGCTGTCGCCGAGCCTGGCCGGGTGCTTCCTCCGCCCGTCGGGGTCCCTACGACACCACCATGCCGGTGGCTTTCATCATCTGATGGGCCACCCCTTAACCGGAGGGCGGCTGAGTGGGCAGGTTGTTGGACCAGCCAGGGGGCGGCCCGGTCGGAAGGGTGTTGGACCAGCCAGGGGGCGGCCCGGTCGGAAGGGTGTTGGACCATCCGGAGGGCGGCCCGGTCGGAAGGGTGTTGGACCATCCGGAGGGCGGCCCCGTCGGAAGGCCGGTGGGCTGTCCGGCGGGCGGGACTGGGCTCCGGTTGGTTTCGCTCTTGTTCCTGTCTGCCACCTGATCTGCCATGTCGTGTGCTTTGAGCCCTATGAAGGCACTGAACGTCACGAAGACGGTCAGGAAGGCCAGTACGCACACGGTGATGAGTAGTTGCTTGGCCTGGTCGTCGGGTGGAATGGCGGTGGCCTGGTCGGGGCGTCCCGCCGGGTATCGGATCACGACCCGGTCGCCGCGCACGACGGTGGCCGGTCCGCTGACCTCCTTGAACCGCCGCAGGTCCCCGTCGGGGCCAGTGAATTCGTAGATGTGATGCCAAGCGCTGCCGCTGGTGCCACTCTGCGAGTTGACCGTCGTCACCACGTAAACGCCGACGCACCGCCCTTCGGCCGTGATCCCGCTCCCCCAGGCGGCTCGCAGTCGCCGCATCCTCAGGACGACCCACACCATCACGGCGATACCGGCGACAACCAGCAGTCCGGGTATCGCCACAAAGGCCATGCCTGTCATGACTCCTCCTCCGACTCAACCATTGATCGCGCTCTTCAAGTCCGCCTCCGTACCTATGAGTTCTGTCATGACCCGACGCGCTTCCCCTCGAAGAGCCGCATGCGCTGTCGTGTGGCCGGCTCCTGCTGCCGCAGCAGACCAGTACTGATATCACGTCATCAGCTACTGTTCGATCGAACGAGCAGGCTACAGGGAGTTGATCTCGGGGATGCGCCCGTCCGTCGGTCCGGCCCCGCGCGACGGCTAGGGCCTGTGTGATGTCGTGATCAATATTGCGGTTTCGTGTCCGCCCGGAAGCGGAATCCGGTAGGACGCTGTGTGTGACGTGTAGGCAACTCACTGACGAGCAGTGGACGTTCATCGAGCCGTACTTGCCGATCGGCGAGTACGGCCCCTACCCCGAGAGGCTGCGGGATCAGTTCGAGGGAGTGATCTGGCGGTTCCGCTCCGGCGCCCAGTGGCGGGAGATGCCCTCCGAGTTCGGTCCCTGGTCGACCATCTACGGTCGCTTCCGGGTCTGGAGGGACGCCGGCGTCTTCGGAGCCCTGCTGGAGGGGCTGATCGCGGAGGCCGCAAAGCGGGGTGAGGTGGACTTGTCGCTGGTCAGTGTGGACTCCACCACTGTGCGGGCCCACCACGACGCCGCCGGGATGCACCTGGATCCCGACGCTCTGGCTGCCCTGGAGAAGGCCGCCGACGAGGCGGAGAAGGCCCGGCAAAAGGGGGCGGCCAGGAAGGACAAGACGGGCAAGACGCCGCAGACGACCCGGAACGGGAAGAGCGACGACGTATCCGGCGCCGGCGCAAGCTCCGACTGAAAGCCGCCCTGCTCGGACGCTCCAGAGGCGGACAGACCAGCAAGATCCATTGCGCCGGCGACCGGAAGTGCCGCCCGCTGGCATTCGTCCTGACCGAGGGACAAGCCGCCGACAGCCCGCAGTTCATCCCCGTGCTGAAGAAGGTGCGGGTCCGGGTGCCGGTCGGCCGTCCCCGCACCCGGCCCGACGCTGTCGCCGGCGACAAGGCCTACTCGTCCCGCGGCAACCGCGCCCACCTGCGCAAGCGCCGCATCAAGGCGGTCATCCCGGAGAAGAAGGACCAGGCCGCCAACCGGAAGAGGAAGGGCAGCAAGGGCGGCAGGTCCGTCGGCCACGACGCCGAGCTCTACAAGGAGCGCAACACCGTCGAGCGTCTGATCAACAGGCTGAAGGCCTGGCGAGGCATCGCCACCCGGTTCGACAAGACTCCCGAGAGCTACCTCGCCGGCCTCCAGCTTCGCGCCTCGATGATCTCCTGCCGACCGCCGGCTGATCACAACATCACACAGGCCCTAGGGGCTCGTGAGATCCACCCATACCCACGGCTCGTAGTGCCATGAGCGCACTTCACCGACGATCAGCTCGATGGTTACCCCCACTGGCGGGA
>NZ_JARZAJ010000103.1 GCF_029892105.1 Kitasatospora sp. GP82
GCCCTGCTTCTATGCGTCCACTGGCCCGCGATCACCCGATCGAGACTTCCGTTCGATCGGCAGGCGCTCTGATCGGTACGACAACGGCTACTGACCCAGATCTCCCTGTACCTGACCGAGCACATCAAGCGGTTCGGGGAGTACTCGACCTACGAGCTCGGCATCACCCCGGACGACTATGAGAGCCACTTGGACGTGGACTTGAGCATCCTGGACGTGGATGGGGCGGCAGCGTGACACCCGAACTGATGGCCAAGCACCTGCAGGGCGCTCGGCGTCGAGGCCGTGTTCTCGGACGCGAAGGGCGGTGGCGATGCGGCGCTGGTTAGGGTGACCGGGCAGTCGCCGTACTGTGGGGTCGCCGGGATCCTCACCGAGGAGGTCGCGTGCCCGGCCGCGCGGCGGACTGGAAACCATGCCAGGCCACGTTGTACCGGGAACCGGTGCGGGGCACTACGGCCGCCTCACCGGTGTGTTGGCTGGACCCTTCCCTGGGTGTTGCCCCGCCGTGACAGAGCCCATATGAGCCGCACATACTTCATGGGCACGCTGCGCGGGTGATTACCGACTGGAGAGGGGTGGGGATGGCGCGTGTACTGCTCGTCGAGGACGATGACGGGCTCCGCGAGGCTCTGGATCTGGCGCTGTCAGGCCTGGGACACGAGGTCCTCGGCGCGCCGGACGGCCCTTCGGGGCTGGAGAAGCTGACCGCCGGACGGCAGGTCGATTGCGTGGTGCTGGACGTGATGATGCCGCACATGGATGGTTTCGAGGTCTGCCGCGGGATCCGGCGGCTCGGCCAGACTCCGGTCATCATGCTCACCGCGCGCTCGGAGCCGATCGACATCGTCGCCGGCCTGGAGTGCGGTGCGGACGACTACGTCGCCAAGCCGGTGGAGCCGCGGGTGCTCGACGCGCGGATCAAGGCCGTACTCCGGCGAGTGGCTCCAATCGCCGAACCGAACAGCGGGGCGGGCATCGTGGACATGGGGTCCGTACGCGTCGATACCCGCGCGATGAGCGTGACCAAGCACGGCGTCCCGCTGGAACTGACCCCGACCGAGCTGCGCCTGCTGCTGGAGTTCGTCCTCCACCCCGGGCAGGTGCTGACGCGGCAGGTACTGCTGGACCGGGTATGGGACTACGGGTATCTGGGCGACTCGCGCATCGTGGATGCCTGCGTCTGGCGGCTGCGGGCGAAGACCGAGGACGACCCGGCCCGCCCGTCCCTGATCGCCACTGTGCGCGGGGTTGGCTACCGGCTGGACCTGCCGTGACGGGCCGCCTCGGCCTGCGCGGCCGTATCGCCGTCACCGTGCTGTTCGCGTTGCTGCTGCCCTCGGTGCTCCTCTCGGTACTCAGCTATCGCGCCCTGCGGAACAGGGCCGAGCAGGACTTCCGGGCCCGGACACTGGCCAGCGCGCTGTCGGACTTCACCTCGGCGGCCAACTCCATCCGGAGCCAGGTCAAGCCGAACGCCCTGCTCAGCGCCAACGAGGCGCTCGCGGTGCGGAAGTTCAACACGTACGTGGTCTATGCCATGAAGCCGAACCCGGACGGGACCGGGTACACGGCCCCCGACCCGAACGAGCCGGTGGATCCCGATCAGGATCCCAACACCTGGCCCGGCCTCAAGGCCACCTCGGCCGGTGCGAACGACGCGCACGTCCCCTTGACCTCGCTCGCGGACTTCATGAACACCGGCGACTGCCCGCCGCTGATCGACGAGCGGCACCTCAACCTTGTGCACCCGGCCGGCCGGACATGGCTGCTCGTGGGGGCGATCGTGGGCAAGCAGGGCCCGGACGACCGGTACCCGGGTGCCCCCGTCCTGGCAGTCGAGAACTACTCCCTCCAGCCGGTCGACGATGAGACGGGCGTCTATCTGCGAAGCCTCCTCCTGGTCTCCTCGGCCACGGTGGTGGTCGGCGCCCTACTGGCTTGGCTCGTCGCCGGCCGGGTGCAGCGGCCTGTCCGCGCCGCCGGTGCGGCCGCCCGCGCACTCGGTGCCGGAGACCTCACGGTCCGCCTCCCGGTGTCCGGCCGTGACGAACTCTCCGATCTGAGTTCCTCGTTCAACCAGATGGCCGACCACCTGGCCGACACGATCGACCAGCTCACCCGGCACGAGGCGCGCCAGCGGCAGTTCGTCGCGGACGTGAGCCATGAGCTGCGTACACCCACCGCCTCGCTCCTGGCGGCGGCGACCGCGCTGGAGTACCCCACCACCAGGGACAGCGCAGCATCATTGATCGCCCCTCAGCTTCGGCGGCTGGCCACGCTGACCGAGGATCTGCTGGAGATCTCACGGATGGATGCGGGCGAGGCCACCGTGGCCCCGCAGCCGGTCGATCTCGCCGACCTGGTCGCCGACGTCGTCGCCCACAGCGAATCACCCGAGTCGGTGACCGTCCGGACCGAGGGCGACACCAGCGCCGACGTCGATCCGCGCCGGATGCACACCGTCATCACCAACCTGGTGTCCAACGCGCTACGTCACGGTGCCGCACCGGTCGAGGTGACGGTCCGCGCGGCGGAACACAGCGTTGTCGTCCGTGTCGCCGACTCCGGGCCCGGTGTACCCGAGGAGCTGCACGAACGGGTCTTCGACCGCTTCGTACGGGCCGATCCCGCGCGCGCTTTTGGCCATGGCGGCCCGGGCGGCAACGGGCTCGGACTAGCGATCGCCCGGGAGAATGCACGGCTGCACCGCGCCACGCTGACCCTCACGAACGAGCCGGGCGCGGTGTTCACGCTGACCGTACCCAAACGGTGACAAGCCGGTTCCGGTGGCCAGCCGGGTCACGGGAAGCCGAACGGAGCTACGACCGCGCGCACACACGGCGGTGACGGTCTGAACAAGCCGCGCGACCAGCCTGTCCGGGATGACCACTCGACCACCGCTCACGTACCCGCGCCCTGCCGCAGCCCCCGCCCAGCTCCCACACTCACCCCGTCACCGGCGAGGTGCGGCGACTGCCCTGGGCGGCGCCTTCCTGCTCTTCTACCTGACACTGTCGCTGCACCGGTACGACCGCTTCGGCTCCGGCGTGGACCTCGCCATCTTCGGGCAGGCCGTCAAACACCTCGCCGCAGGCCAGGCCCCGGTAGTCGATCTCAAAGCCCCCGGCTTCCTGGCGTTCGGCGATCACTTCGATCCCGTCATCGCCCTCGCAGCCCCCCTCTACCGCATCTGGCCCGACATCCGGGTCCTGCTCTGCATCCAGGCGCTGCTCATCGCGGTGGCCGTCGCCATCGTCGCCGAGATCGCAACAGCCACGCTCGGCCGGTGGCGAGGACTGTCGGCCGGTGCGGCGTTCGGAACGTCGGTCGGCGTCCAGAACACCGTGGACTTCGACTTCCACGAAGTCGCCTTTGCGGCACCCCTGCTGGCGCTCGCCCTTCGGGCCTACCTCCTCGGCCGATGGCGTTTGTGCGCCGCCCTCACAGCCGGGCTCCTGCTCGTCAAGGAGGATTCCGCCTTCATCATGCTGGGCATCGCCGTGGCCTTGGCCATACGAGGCCGACGCGCGCTGGCCGCCGTGCTCGCGGCCTGGGCAGTAGCCGGCCTCGCAATAGTTCTTACGATCGTCATCCCGTCCCTGAGCTACTGGCACCGCTACACCTACGCGCCGGAGGCCGAGGGCCCCTGGACGCTCCTCACGGCAAGTGCCCACAGTCTCGGCACCAGTCTGGTCACCGATGGCACTGCGTCGCGGACTCTTGTTCTTCTCCTGGCGGGCGCAGGAGTCATCGGGGCGCGTTCGCCACTGATCTGGGCCGCGCTGATCCCCTTCCTCGTACGAGCGGCGAACGCCAACCCCGCGTACTGGGGACTGGGCTTCCACTACAACCTGCTCATCGAGGTGGTCCTCTTCGCCGCCCTCATCGATGCGCTACGGCACCGCCCCCGAGCCGAGCCCATGGTCTGGGCACTGATCGCCTGGATGACGGCTGCTCTTGCCTGCGGGCCGCTCGTCACCGCCATCTCCCCCCAAGAAGACTGTTCGCGCTGCCGCGCCGCGCACACAGAGCTGGCCGTGATCCCGGACGGCGCGACGGTCGCCGCCGACGCCTACCTGCTCCCACACCTCGTCGACCGCACCACGGGCTACCTGCTCACCCCTGAATGCACCGACTCCGCCGGGCATCCCCTCACGCCGGACTGGGTGGTGCTCGACGAACGGACTTCCACGTATGGAGGCCCGTCATGGGTACCCGCGCTCACTCGTCGCCTTGCGTCCACCTATGAGGAGGTCTCGGCCGGAGACGGATACCTCGTCCTGCGCCGCAGGGCCGTGGCTAGGCTCGAATGGCCTGGTGCCGCGAGCTCCGTGCGCGTAGCGCTTCAAAATGGCTTCACAGCACCCGACCTGCTGTTTCGTCGGGTGAGGGCGTGTCAGTGTGATCACTGGCACGCCCGAGCGGGTTGGTAGGCTGGCGCACCTGTAGGGTTCCAAAACTCCTGCACATGCACTGACCTGGCTTTTCGTCAGCTGCTCTGATCTTCGTCAGGCGGTGTTGCGGTACTCGTGGATGAGTCCGCCGAGGACGTCGTGGCGTTGGATCCGTTGTGCAGGGAACGGGATGACGTCGGGGTTGAAGTTCCCCCAAGGCCGGGAAGTTAAGGGCTCGCAGAGCATTAACTCGCAGTCTTGATCTCCGATGGGCGGGTCATTCCTGCCGTGCTCGCGAGGCTGTAGAGGTCGTCAAGGGTGACGA
>NZ_JARZAJ010000104.1 GCF_029892105.1 Kitasatospora sp. GP82
TCGACTCCCTGGCGGCCACCGAACTGCGCAACCAGCTCAACACCCTCACCGGCCTGCGCCTGCCCGCCACCCTCGCCTTCGACTACCCCAACGCCCAGAGCGTCACCGACCACATCGTCACCACACTCGGCGGCGACGCGGACACCGACGGTGCGCTGAGCGACGATCCGGCGCGACGCCACGTCGGCGAGCGCCCGGCGGACGACGAGCCGATCGCGATCGTGGGTATGGCGTGCCGCTACCCGGGAGGTGTCAGCACCCCCGAGGGACTGTGGCAGCTGGTGCTCGACGGTCTGGACACCGTGTCGGACCTGCCGGCCAACCGTGGCTGGAACATCGAGGACCTCTACGACCCGGAGCCGGGCAGGGACGGCAAGAGCTACACCCGCCGGGGCAGCTTCCTGTACGACGCGGGGGAGTTCGACCCGGCGTTCTTCGGCATCTCGCCGCGCGAGGCGCTCTACATGGACCCGCAGCAGCGACTGCTGCTCGAAACGTCGTGGGAGGCACTGGAGCGGGCGGGCATCGACCCGACGTCGCTGCGGGGCAGCCGGACCGGTGTGTTCGCGGGCGTCATGTACCACGACTACGCGCTCAACGTGAATCCCTCCGGCACCAGCGGCGGCAGCGTCGTCTCGGGCCGGGTGTCGTACACGCTGGGTCTGGAGGGGCCCGCCGTCACCGTCGACACGGCCTGCTCGTCGTCACTGGTGGCGTTGCACCTGGCGGTGCAGGCGCTGCGTTCCGGCGAGTGCTCGTTGGCACTCGCCGGCGGTGCCACGGTGATGTCCACACCGGGGATGTTCATCGAGTTCAGCCGCCAGCGGGGGCTGTCCGTGGACGGTCGCTGCAAGGCGTTCGCGGGTGCGGCGGACGGGGTCGGCTGGTCGGAGGGCGTCGGTGTGCTGCTCGTCGAGCGGCTGTCGGACGCGCTGCGCAACGGCCATCAGGTGCTGGCGGTGGTGCGTGGCTCGGCGGTCAACCAGGACGGCGCGAGCAACGGGTTCACCGCGCCGAACGGTCCTTCGCAGCAGCGGGTGATCCGGCAGGCCCTGGCGACGGCAGGTCTCTCGGCCTCCGAGGTCGACGCGGTGGAGGCACACGGTACGGGGACGACGCTGGGTGACCCGATCGAGGCCCAGGCCCTCCTCGCGACGTACGGTCAGGACCGGCCGGAGGACCGGCCGCTCCTGCTGGGCTCGATCAAGTCCAACATCGGCCACGCTCAGGCGGCGGCGGGTGTGGCGGGTGTGATCAAGATGGTCATGGCGATGAGCCACGGCGTCCTGCCGCGCACCCTGCACGTGGACGAGCCCTCGCCTCACGTGGACTGGTCCGAAGGCGCGGTCGAGTTGCTCACCGAACCGGTGGACTGGCCGGACACCGGCCGCCCGCGCCGCGCGAGCGTCTCGGCTTTCGGGATCAGCGGCACCAACGCCCATGTGGTCCTGGAGCAGGGGCCGCAGCGGCCGAGCGACCCGGCGCCGCGATCCGGAGGGTCGGACGAGGTGGGCGAGGCGGACGGGGTGGACGAGTCCGCCGGGGCGGTGCCCTGGCTGGTGTCCGCCGCGACGCCGGAGGCCCTGCGGGCCCAGGCCGAACGCCTGCTGTCCTTCGTGGAGTCCCGGCCGGAGCTGACCCCGCTGGAGACGGCCCGTGCGCTGGCGACGACCCGGTCCGCTCTGGAGCGCCGCGCGGTGGTGGTCGGAACGCAGCGGGACGAGCTGCTGAGCGGCCTTCGCGCGCTGGCGCATGGCGCCCCCGCCGCAGGTGACTCCGCCCCGGGTGTCTTCACGGCGTCCGCGCGAAGCAGCGCTTCGACGGCGTTCCTGTTCTCGGGGCAGGGGTCTCAGCGCCTGGGTATGGGACGGGAGTTGTACGGCCGGTTCCCGGTGTTCGCGGAGGCGTTCGACGCGGTGTGCGCGGGGCTGGACGAGCACCTCGACGAGCCGGTTCGGGCTGTGCTGTGGGGCGAGGACCAGGAACTCCTCAACCGGACCGTCCACGCCCAGGCAGGGCTGTTCGCCATCGAGGTCGCGCTGTTCCGCCTCCTCGAATCCTGGGGTGTGCGGCCGGACTTCGTGGCCGGGCACTCGATCGGTGAAGTCGCGGCCGCGCATGTGGCCGGAGTCTTCTCGCTGGCGGACGCGTGTGCGCTGGTGGCGGCTCGTGGCCGTCTGATGCAGGCGCTGCCCGCCGGCGGGGCCATGGTTGCCGTCCAGGCCGGTGAGGATGAAGTCCTCCCACTGCTGGGTGAGTTGGTGTCGGTCGCGGCGGTCAACGGTCCGTCGTCCGTCGTCGTCTCCGGTGCCGAGGACGCGGTGGAGGCGATCCGCGCCCACTTCGAGGGCCAGGGCCGCAGGACGACCCGTCTGCGGGTCTCGCACGCCTTCCACTCCCCGCTGATGGACCCGATGCTCGAAGAGTTCGGCCGGGTCGTCGAAGGCCTGTCGCCTCAGGCGCCCGGCATTCCCGTGGTGTCCAACCTGACGGGTGCGCTCGCCACGGGCGAGCAGCTGCGCTCTCCGCAGTACTGGGTGGAGCACGTGCGCGAGGCGGTGCGCTTCGCGGACGGCGTACGTACCCTGCACACGCTGGGTGTGACCCGATTCGTCGAACTCGGACCGGAGGCCGTACTCACCGGGATGGCCGAGGACTGCCTCGACGACTCGGCTGCCGGCGCCCTGCTGGCCCCGGTGCTGCGCACGGGCCGCGACGAGGCAGCGATTCTGGTGGCTGCGATTGCCCGTCTGCACGCCGTCGGAGCGGCCGTGGACTGGCGGGCCTTCTTCGCGGGGGCCGGGGTAAGGACCGGGACCCGGACCGGGGCAGATGCCCGGCACGTCGAGCTGCCGACGTACGCGTTCCAGCATCAGGAGTACTGGCTGGACGCCACCAGCCCGGTCGGCGACCTGGGTTCGGTCGGCGTGGGGTCCGCCGACCACCCGCTGCTCGGCGCGTCCGTGGAACTGGTCAACACGGACGGATACCTCTTCACGGGCCGTCTGTCGCTGGAGTCGCACCCGTGGCTGGCGGACCACATGGTGCTGGGGCGTGTCCTCGTCCCCGGCACGGGCCTGCTCGAACTGGCCATGCGGGCCGGCTCCGAGGTCGGCTGCGAGGTGGTGGAGGAGCTGACGCTGGCTGCCCCGCTGCTGCTGCCCGCGCAGGGCGGCGTGCGGGTGCAGGTGTGGGTCGGCGAGCCCGACGAGTCCGGCCGCCGAGGTGTCACGGTGCACTCCCGCCCGGACGACGGGCAGAGCGACGGGCAGGGCGGGACGTGGGTTCGCCACGCCTCCGGCTCCTTGACTCCTGCGGTTGCCCCTGTTTCCCCGGCCTCGGCCGGAACTGCCGGAGCGTTCGACACCTCGGTGTGGCCGCCGGTGGGTGCCGAGGCGGTGTCGGTGGATGGTGCTTACGAGGGGTTTGCGGAGGCCGGGTTCGGTTACGGTCCGGTCTTCCAGGGGCTGCGGGCTGTGTGGCGGCGTGGTGACGAGCTGTTCGCCGAGGTGGCGCTGCCGGAGCAGGCCCAGGGGGACGCAGAGCGCTTCGGTCTGCACCCGGCCCTGCTCGATGCCGTCATGCATGCGGCGATCCTGACGAGTTCGGGCGAGATGGCCATCCCGTTCGTGTGGAGCGGTGTGTCGCTGTATGCGGTCGGTGCGTCGGCGGTGCGGGTGCGGTTGACGCAGCTCGGTGACGGCGGACTGTCGATGGCCATTGCCGATGTGACCGGTGCGCCGGTGTTGTCGGTGGAGTCGATGGTGGGTCGTCCGGTGTCGGCGGAGCAGTTGGGTGCCGCCAGTGGTGGTTCGGGCGAGGTGTTGTACGGGGTTGAGTGGTCGGCGGTTCCGTCGGCGGGTGGTGGTGGGTTGTCCTTCGTGGAGTGGGATGGCTTGTCGGTGTCGGGTCCGGTGCCGGATGTGGTGGTGCTGGATGTGAGCGCGGGTGCGGGTTCGGTGGCCGATGTGCCGTCCGGGGTGCGTGCGGTGACGCATCGGGTGCTGGGTGCGGTGCAGTGCTGGTTGGGTGAGGAGCGGTTTGCGGGTTCTCGCCTGGCGGTGGTGACGCGTGGTGCGGTTGCCACTGGCGAGGGTGTGGGTGTGGATGTGGTGCAGGCTCCGGTGTGGGGTCTGGTGCGTTCGGCGCAGGCGGAGAATCCGGGGCGTTTCCTGCTGGTCGACATTGACGGGGAGTCGGTTTCGGAGGAGGCGTTGCGCTCGGCGGTGGCGTTGGGTGAGCCGGAGTCGGCGGTGCGTGCGGGTGAGGTGCTGGTTCCGAGGTTGGTGCGTCTGGCGTCTGGTCGGTCGGAGGTGGTCTTCGATCCTGAGGGTGTGGTGCTGGTCACGGGTGGTACGGGTGGTCTGGGTGCGGTGGTGGCTCGTCATCTGGTGGCCGAACAGGGTGTGCGGCATCTGGTGCTGACGAGCCGTCGTGGTCTGGATGCGCCTGGTGTGCCGGAGTTGGTGGTGGAGTTGTCCGCTCTGGG
>NZ_JARZAJ010000105.1 GCF_029892105.1 Kitasatospora sp. GP82
CTACGTCGCCCGCGAGATCTACCAACTCATCACCGCAGCCAGGAATCCGACCCCTGCACCAGCGTCAGCCGATTGACATCCATAGGGGCATCAAGCTCGCCGTTCGTTATGAAGCGAGCCCTTGTCGCTGTGATGGACCAGGCCGGGGCGGGGCCTGCGGGCCGCGACGGCCATGGCGAGGGCGTCGGTGACCAGCTCGGTTCGCATGTGGTCGGCCATGGCCCAGCCGACGATGCGGCGGGAGAACGGGTCCATGATCGCGGCGAGGTAGAGCCAGCCCTCGCTGGTGGGCACGAAAGGTGATGTCGGCAGTCCAGCGCAGGTTCGGCTCGCTGGCGGTGAAGTCCCGGCCGATCAGGTCGGGGGCGGCCTTGGCCTGCCGGTTCTGGCGGGTCAGCGATGCGCGGCCGGTGCGGCGGTGCACGCCGACCAGGCCTGCCAGGCGCATGAGGCGGGCGACGCGCTTGCGGCCGACGGACAGGCCATCGATCTCGCACAGGTCGGCGTGGATGCGCGGGGCGCCGTAGGTCCCGTGGGACCGCTCGTGGTGCCGGACGCGTCCTTGGCACGATGAACTCCTCCTTGCGGGACCCAGTGTCCCAAAGCGGAAGGTTGTCCATCAAACCGGGGCAACTTCACGGGTGGTCACGGTATTTCCGCTCGCGTGGCTTGTGGTGGTGGCTGGTGGCGTCGGTGTTCGCTCTGTTGGAGACCCGGGACCGGCCGGCTTGTCGCAGGGGAGCCGTGGCAGGATCCGCGGGTATGAGGATTGAGCAAGCGGATCGGCCCGTCGCTTTGGTGAGCGGGTCCACGTCGGGGATCGGGGAGGCCGTCGCGCGGAGGCTGGCGGCGGACGGGATGCGGGTCGTCGTGCATTCGCGGCGCAGCGAGGAGGCCGGGGAGGCGCTGGCGGTGGAGCTTGCTGGGGCGTACGTGCGGGCGGATCTGGCGGTGGAGGAGGAGGCCCGGGGGCTGGTTGAGGCGGCGCTTGGCCGGTACGGGCGGCTGGATGTGCTGGTGAACAACGCGGGCATCAGCTGGCCGATCCCGCACGACGACCTGGCCGCGGCGACACCGGCGGATTGGCGGCAGCTGTTGGAGGTCAACCTGATCGCGCCGTGGGTGCTGTGTACGGCGGCGCTTCCGGCGTTGCGTCAATCTCCCGGGGGTGGCAGCATCGTGAACGTCACCAGTCACGCCGGGGTGCGTCCCAAGGGTTCGTCGGTGCCGTATGCGGCGAGCAAGGCTGCGTTGAATCACGTGACCCGGCTGTTGGCGGCCGCGCTCGGGCCCGAGGTGCGGGTCAATGCGGTGGCGCCGGGGCTGGTGGACACGCCGATGACGAAGGACTGGGTGCAGGCGCACGAGTTGTGGCGGGACCACGCGCCCATGCGCCGCGCGGCCCGGCCTGCCGACGTGGCCGACCTGGTGGCGTCGGTGATCGCCAGTACCTATCTCACCGGCGAGGTCGTCGTGCTCGATGGCGGGCTGAATCTGATCTGAGCTTGTCCTGTCTTTCAAGCGGGTCGAATCTGATCATTCGTGAGATGAGAGAGCCCAGGGGTTCCGGGTGTGGCTGTGAGCTTGTCGCCGTCTGATGGCTCGAACGACTTGGCCGCCCGGAGCGCCGTGCCGTCCCGGTGGTGGCGCGCTGTGGGCAGTACGTGTCCGGGGCCTGGCTCGGGCCGGTTCGCAGGCCTTCCTCGGTGTGGTGGGCGGATCCGGAGTGGCTGGGTGATCTGGTGCTTCGGCCGCACGGGTTCGCCGGGTTGGGTGATCAAGGCCATGATGACGAGCGGCCGGCCTTCCTGTCTGAATGCTTTGCCCGTTACGGACGTTGGCGTGTTCGCATCGTTGGCACGGCACGGCACGGCACGGCACGGCACGGCGCCGCATGGCATGGCGCGGCGCGGCGCGGCACGAGAGTGAGAGGGTGCCCTCTCTGTGGGAAGATCTGTCGCCACTGATCGGCGAAGACGACCGCGGCACGGCCGTGCAGGGCCTACAGGAGGCGTACACCGAAGGGCACATCTCGCACGAGGAGGTGGGTCGAACGCCTCCACCAGGTGCTTACCGCCAAGACGCACAGCGAGGTCGTGCGGGCTCTGGTCCGGCTCCCGGAGGAGAGCGCGGGCAGCACGTCCACGATTGCCGCCGTCGGCGGACGGATCCGGCGGCGCGGCTCGTGGCGGGTACCTCGGTTCCTCAAGGTCGCGTCCGTACTCGGAAGGGTGCACCTGGACCTGTCCCGGGCGGTCATCGAGCATCCGGTGGTCGACATCGAGTTGCAGCCCGGCACCGGCAGGGCCGAGATCACGGTGCCTCGCGACGCGATCGTCGATGTCGAGGACCTGCGTACCGGGGGGCGCCGTGCCACGCCATCCGGACCGGCTGACCCCGGCTCCGGTTCGAGGGTGGGCACTGTGCCGGCCTGCCCGGGAGTACAGGGACCCGTGGCTGCCTCGATCAACGGCAACGGAGTTCCAGGCGCGACGGTGGTCTGGGTCGACCGCCTTCCCGCCGGAGCTTTGTTGCCGTGAAGGGTCGAACACCGTACCCCGGCCGGTGCTTGACACCGAAGACCAGCCGCTGACTACCCGGCCTTGGGGCTGGGGCTTGTCAGCACGGGGGGGGATGTTGGAGTCGCGGTTGACACTGCGGGCATTGCCGTCGGCGTATCCGGCGAAGACGAATGCGTTGCCGGTGTAGTGCCACCCGCCGCCGTCGTTGTAGTTCACCTCGTTCACCCGGTACCAGGTGTCGCCGTAGTTGCCGATGCTCTGGCCGACAGTCCAGCACTGGGCGTAGACGGAGCCGTGGTTGGGGAGGTCCCACCAGTAGGCGATCTTGCCGCCCCAGGTATTGGGGTTGTTGGAGAGGCCGACCGAGTGGCCGACGTTCACCGGGACGACGTCGTCGGCGGAGGCGCTTCCCGCCGCCGCGGCCACAGCGCCGGCGGACAGTGCCATGACCGCTGCGAGTGTCCCGGCGCGGCGTCCCAACTTGAGCTTCATGTCTTGCTCCTTGGTGTCTGGCGTGATTGCTGCGGTCTGCCGGTGCGGCGGCGCCTGCCGCACCGGATTGTCGTTCGTGACCCGGCCGTTGATCCGGAACTTGAAGTTCCCCCGCTGGTGCGGGTTGGGTGGTCGGCACGGGGTTCGGGTCGGTCTCGGTGAGGTGTGGGAGTGTTCAGGTGGTGCTGTAGCAGTCGTCAGGGCTGAAGCAGGTGGCATGTGTTCTTGCTTCCTTCCCTGTGAGTGGCTTGGCGATCGCGTGGAGTTGCTGATCGCGTCTGTCGATTTTCTCTTTGCTCGTGTTCCGGTCAGGGGGTGGGCCGGTAGCGACGGATGTCTGCATTTCGGGTCTCATGTTCGAATGATCAGCTGCTGTCGCCACTATGGGCAAGGTGTCTTCGTTGGTTGTGCGGCTGTTGCTTCGGTTGGCGATGATGCCGTAAACGCGTTGTGCTCGTTGGTTGTGCGGCTGTTGCTTCGGTTGGCGATGATGCCGTAAGTGCGTTGTGCTTGTTGATGTGAACGCGGCGTCGGTGGTGGTGGTGGTGGTGGAGCTGGCCGGGTATCTGGTTGAAGTGGTTTCTCGGGGCGTAGGTGTGTCGGTCGCTCTTCTCTTGCTGGTGCCTGTGGTGAGTGTGTGCGTCCGTGGATGTCTGTGGGGAGGTGAATGTCCTGAGGTGGCCGGGGTGGGTGAGGCGGTTGTTCTTGTTGTGTTGTCGCCCGGGGTGGCGCTTTTTGCGGCAAGCATGGGTGGTCGGTGCGGATCCGGCGTATGCCTTCGGTGTGTGGGGGTGGGTGAAGCGCGTCTTGTCGTCACTGATTTCGGCTGGCGCCGGGGTGCTGGGCTGCGGTCCGAGGCCTGGGAGGCTCGTGATGATCTCGGCGTGAGGGTGTTGGCGCAGTGCCCGTCAAGCGTCGTTTCTGGGTTCGGTGGTCACCATTTGATTTGCTGGTGGGCGAGTGCCGTGGAGGCCACGGGGGGTCTCTATGGCGTATTGGCCTATGGCCGCTTCGACTTCGGCGGGTTGAGGCGGGTTGAGGCGGGTTGAGGCGGGTTGAGGCGGCGGTGCAGTTGCCGTGCGTGGCCGGTGGCCGGCTTGTGCTGGCCGTCGGCGTTACCTGCTGGCTGAGACCCGGATGTCCATACCTTGCCGCGGTGGATCCTGTGCCGTACCTGCGGGCGGGGCAAGGACCGGCGCATCCCCGTTCCAGGCTCGGTGGCTGGTCAGGTGGAGGGTTTGGCTGGTGAGGTTGAGGTCGGGGTTGTCGCCGGTGGCGGGCTGGTTGAGGGTGTGGGGGTCTGCCGGTCGCGGGGTGGGT
>NZ_JARZAJ010000106.1 GCF_029892105.1 Kitasatospora sp. GP82
CGGCTCCCGGCTCCCGGCTCCCGGCTCCCGGCTCCCGGCTCCCGGCTCCCGGCTCCCGGCTCCCGGCTCCCGGCTCCCGGCTCCCGGCTCCCGGCATCATACCTTCCTGCACCTCAATTCACTTTGCCTTCAGCCAGGTTGACCTGGGGTTTTCAGTCAGCGGCCGTGGTCCTTCGACGCAGCACGTTCCCGAGACGATACCTCGTCACGCCGGGGCCCGGCCGGACTGCCGTCCGACCGGGCCGCCGAATGACTCACTCACCGCTCAGTGCGCGTCCCGCCCGTGCATCCCGATGGCAGCCTGGATCTTCTTCCACGAGCGCGGCTCCTGCACCGCGCCGGCGCCCGCAGTCGCCGCTGCCGCGGACTTGCCGGAAGCGCTCGTCGACGTGGCCGGCTTCGCGGCCGTGTAGAGCCACACCTGGAGCAGATCGCCCAGCTTCTTGCCCGAGATCCGCTCCGCGAGCGCCTGGAAGTCCGCCACCGTCGCGTTGCCGTAGCGGTGCTCGGTCGGCCAGGCTCGCAGGATCTGGAAGAACTTCTCGTCGCCCACGGTGTTTCGCAGTGCCTGGATCGCGGCCGCGCCCCGGTCGTAGACGGCGTTGTGGAACTGGTCCTCCGGCCCCGGGTCGCCCGGCTTGACGGTCCAGAACGGGTCGTCGGCGGGGTGCAGGGCGTAGACGTAGTCGGCGAGTTCCTGCGCGGTGCCCTCGCCCTCGTGCTCGGACCAGAGCCACTGCGCGTAGGTCGCGAAGCCCTCGTTCAGCCAGATGTCGCTCCAGCGCTGGAGCGAGACACTGTCGCCGTACCACTGGTGGGCCAGCTCGTGGACGATCAGCGAGCTGTTGGCACCGTTGGCGAACTGGGCCGGGCTGTAGAAGACGCGGGTCTGCGTCTCCAGCGCGAAGTGGGTCTTGACGTTGGGGACGTAGCCGCCGATCGAGCTGAACGGGTAGGGGCCGAAGACGCCGCTGAGCCAGTCCGCCAGTTCGCCGGTGCGCTCCACACTCGCCCGCGCGGCGCCGTCGTTGTCGCCGAGGTCCTTGCTGTAGGCGTTGATGATGGGCAGTCCGCCGGTCGTGGTGCCGGTCGTGACGTCGAACTTGCCGATCGCGAGGGTGCTGAGGTACGTCGCCTGCGGCTTGTTCTCGCGCCAGTTGTAACGGGTCCAGCCGAGCCGGGAGCTCTGCGAGGTGAGGACGCCGTTGCTGATCGCCTGGGTGCCGTCGGGCACCAGGACGGAGATGTCGAAGGTCGCCTTGTCGGACGGGTGGTCGTTGCTCGGGAACCACCACCAGGCCGCCTCCGGTTCGCCGGCCGCCACGCCGCCGTCCGGCGTGCGCAGCCAGGCCGTGAAGCCGTACCGGGAGACCTTGGACGGCACGCCCGAGTAGCGCACGACCACGGTGGCGTTCGAGCCCTTCGCGAGCGCGGTGGCGGGTGTGATCTCCAGTTCCTGCTCGCCGGTGAAGGCGAACGCCGCCGGGTGCCCGTTGACCAGCACCTCGCTGACGTTGAGGGCGAAGTCGAGGTTGAAGCGGGAGAGGTCCTGGGTGGCGGTGGCGAGGAGGGTTGCGGTGCCCTCCAGCTCGTCCGTCGCCGGCTGGTACTTCAGTCGCAGGTCGTAGTGGGACACGCGGTAGCCGCCGTTGCCGTACGTCGGATAGTACGGGTCGCCGACGCCTGGGGCGCCTGGGGTCGGGGTTGCGGCCGAGGCCGGGTTCGCCAGCAGCAGCAGCGTGGCGCTCACGGCGGACACGATCATCCTCTTGCGCACGGGGTCCTCCGGTGCGGTAGGTGATGGGGCATCTGACGGTAGGTCAGAATCCATCTCCCGTCGGAGCGGAGTTCACTCCTGCTGTGATGAAATGTTCATGATAGGAAATGCGGATCGGCCCGGTCGCCATCGCGCCGCATCCAACGGCCAGGACGGCGACCGAGCCGGACGGACGGTCAGTCCACCACGCCGTCGACATAGACCCAGGCCCCGTCGACCCGCACGAAACGGCTCAGCTCCTCCATGGAGCCCTCTTGCCGCCCGTCCGCGTAGTGCGCGCGGAACCGGACGGTGCCCTCGCTGTGGAAGGGGCCGCCGTCCGCAGTGGCCACGATCTCCAGCCGGACCCACCGCAGCCGGGAGTCGAGATCGAGCCGCTCCGGCCGGGTGTCCGGGTGCCAGCTCCGCAGCAGATACGCCTCGTCCCGCACGGCGAACGCGCTGAACCGCGACCGCATCAGCAACTCCGCCGTCGCGGCCGTCGCCTCGCCCCGGTGCAGGCGCCCGCAGCACTCCCCGTACGTGGTGGGCAGCCCACACGGGCACGGCGAGGCGGACAGGATCGAGGACTTCGGGCTGCGTCGGGACATGCCCCCATTCTGCCTGCTCCCGGGACCGGTTCGATCACACAGCACGCTCGCTCTCCGGGGCGCCGGCCCACTGCCAGCCGGTCAGGCGGGGGTGACCCGGAAGATCTGCGCGGCCGGTGGACCAGAGCAGGGTGGGCCAGCGCTCGGTACGGGACGGGGCGTCGGGGAACAGCCGGCGCAGGGTGCGGTCGCAGAGCTCGGCGGGCGGCGCCCAGGACAGTCCGTCTGGTTCAGGCCGAGTCCGGCCGATCACGAGTGCGAGGCCGTCGCCGTGCCGTCAGGAGGTGCGCAGCCGCTCAAGCTCACGCCGGTCGCGCTTGGTCGGCCGCCCGGCTCCCCGGTCGCGGATGCCGACCGAGGCGGTCTCCTCGCGCGGGGGCGGCGGCGGGCTGTTGTCGACGAAGCACTCGGCGGCGACGGCCGCCCCGACCCGTTTGCTGATCACGCGTGAGACGACCACGATGCGCTCCCGGCCCTCGTGCTGGAGCCGCACCTCGTCCCCGGGCCGCACCAGCTGCGCCGGTTTGACGCGTGTGCCGTTGACGCGGACGTGTCCCGCCCGGCAGGCGGTTGCCGCCAGCGAGCGGGTCTTGGTCAGCCGGGCCGACCAGATCCAGCTGTCGACGCGTACGGTTCCCTCGTCCGAAGCCATACCTCAAACCCTAACGCGACCCGCGTTCCGCACCGCCCCGGCGTCGGCCCGCGTTCCGGAGTGCGCCGGAAGGGTCAGCGCTCGATCTCCCAGACGCCGCTGAAGACCTGGTCCAACTGCTCCTGTTCGGTGGGCAGGCCGGGAAGCGGCTGCGGCGGCCCGGAGCGGAAGGCTTCGAGTACGAGGACGAGATAGCGGCGCCAGGCCTCGGGGTGGACCGAGACGAAGACGGGGACGGCGCGGCAGATCGGTCCCATGACGACCAGCAGGTCTATGGGCGTGACGTCGGTGCGCAGCGTGCCCTGCTCCTGGGCGCGGGTGACCAGCTCGGCGACGGTCTGCGTGTTGCGTTCGATGGTGTCGGCGAGCGCCTTGATGTCGGGGTTGCTCATGGTGACCAGGTCGTTGATGCCCCGGTCGGCGGCGACCAGCGCGAAGATCCGCTCGAAGTAGCGGGTCAGCGCGGTCCAGGCGTCCTCGATCGCGAGCACCTCGTCGGCCGCCTCCGCGAGGCCGGCCAGTGCCTCGCCGAACACCTCCTCGATCAGCGCGTCGCGGGTCGGGAACCGCCGGTAGAGGGTGGCGTTGCCGACGCCCGCCCGGCGGGCGATCAGGTCGAGCGGCGCGGCGAGTCCCTGCTCGGCGAACACCTCGCGGGCGGCGGTCAGCAGCAGCTCCCGGTTGCGCTGGGCGTCCCGCCGCAGGCCGGTCGGGCCCGCACCCGACGATCGCCCGCCGGTTGCCTTCCGGGTCCGGCCGGGGGGGCCGGGGTCGCCGACCTGTCTGTCGGTGTGCTCTGCCATATCCCGACCCTAGCAGTATGCGGGGATGGCTCCCCGCTTACGGTAGAGTCCGGCTCGGAACCGGGGGGCACTCCCCGTTTCTTGCTGCTGTGTTCCCTCGATCGACAGGGGTATGTGATGCCTTCAACCCGGACGGCCTCGCGCGGCGTCAGGGCCGCCGACTGGACGGACGGCCGTGTGGGGGTCTACTCCCTCGCCAGGGCCAACCTGCGCAAGATCTTCCCGGACCACTGGTCCTTCATGCTCGGTGAGATCTGCCTCTACAGCTTCGTCATCATCATCCTCACGGGTGTGT
>NZ_JARZAJ010000107.1 GCF_029892105.1 Kitasatospora sp. GP82
CGAGTGCACCTTGCGGGTGCCGATAAATCATCCGCGCAGGTCGGCAGGCTTGCGAGCTCCCAGCGGGGGCAATCAACCGAGGAGAGCATTGAACGCGTTCAACTTCGGAGCCAGGAGATCTGAACGCGTTCGAATTGATCAACGAGGCTATCGGCCAGCGAGGTCGAAGGTGCTGGTCACGGGCCTGTCCGAATATTCGGCACCCACAACGTACGGGCCGAGTTCGCACGTGTTTACCCGATCGTTTCCAGTGCCTGCCCGGCAACCGGTCGGCGCTTCCCTGCTGGTCCTCGGTTTCGTGGCTACGCGTACGGGTCGCGCAGCGGCCGGGGCTCGCGGACCCCGCAGGTGATCTCCTCGGGCAGGCCCGGGCCGGCGGTGTAGTAGCGGCCCTGGGCCTCACCCTTGGCCGCGAGCCAGTCGGCGCGGACGAGTTCACGGATGTCGCGCTGGGCCTGCTGCTCGCTCAGCTCCGCATCCGCCTGGTAGGTGGCGCGGCGGACCCGGTTGCCCATGGCTGCCGGGTAGAGGGCGTACAGCATACGGTCGGGCCAGCCGCGTTGCTCGATGGCCTCGTCGAGGGCGCTCCAGACCTCGCGGGTGGTGTTCACCTGGCGCTCGACGGTCTGGGCCTGCTGGTGGTGGGCGCGCAGGCAGAACCGCACCCAGGGTAGGGTGTCCCGCTCCGGGGTCCAGACGGGGCCGCCGACCTCGGCGAGGACGTCGTAGTAGCGGTAGGTGTTGCGGGCCCGGCCCAGCCATTCCTCGATGCTGGAGAATTCGGGCGCCATGATCCCCTCACGGGCGAGGACCAGGGTGTGCAGGGCGCGGGACATCCGACCGTTGCCGTCCGCCCACGGGTGGATCGCCACCAGATTCAGGTGTGCCATCGACGCCCGCACCAGCCCGGGTGCGTCGACGTCGCCGTCGTCCAGCCACTCCACCAGCTCGCCGGTCAGCTGCGGCACCTGCTCGGCATCCGGAGCGGTGTAGGCGGCAATCGTCGGATCCTCGGCCGAGGTCACGTACACCGGGCCGCTGCGCCACCAGCCGGGCCGCTTGAGCAGGTGATGCCCCTGCATCATGAAGTGCAGCGCGTTGAGCAACTCCTTGCTGTAGGCGAAGTCGTCACCGGCCTCGGCCAGCCGCTGGATGTAGGTCATCGCCTGCCGATAGCCATCGATCTCGGCCGTGACGGTCTCGCTCGCCTCGATCGGCGCCTCGCCGACCATGATGTCCTCTACGTCCGACACGCTCGCCGCGTAACCCTCGATCGTGTTCGATCCGGCGATGGCGCGTGCCGTCAGGTTCCGCCGCAACTGTCCTTCCCACCGACGCGGGGTGCGCAGATGCAACCGCAGACGCTCACGCATCTCCGAGATCTCACCCAGAACCGCTTGATCGATTTCCTGCAGCATCGGCGTACCGTAGAGCATGAAGCAATGACACCATGAAGGCGTCAAGCAGTCAAGAGGCGCGACCGTGGCATATGACTAGTCCCAGATTCCTTTCCAAACCAACCGCCCCAGAGCCGCTCTCGGCGATCTCTGCCGCCAGCCCTCTGCTGCCAGCACCGATGGTCGACCGCCCCCGATGCCGCACCGCACGCCAAGCTACGACCCGCCGCACCCCCTCGCAGGCGGCATCGGCCACACCTGCACAGACTCAGGCCTGGGCTGCCTTCCTTGCAGAGTCAGTGCGCAACGGCCTCGACCCGGCCCTGATCACCCAGTGGATGACCATGGTCGCCGACGCCACCGGCAGCCCGGTACCCGGCCCTTTCCTCCATGCCCCTGGCCGACTACGTGGACGTCCGCCTCGCAGCCATCCTGAGCGGTCTGGAAACCACCACCCATGTCCCCTACCTCTCCGGCTGGCACCTGCGGATCGAACCCGAGCTCGGGCACATCCCCATACGTCTGATCACCACGGCGCTCATCGCCAGCGCCGTCCGCGGCTGGATCTCCGATGGATGCGGACGCTCCACCATCAAGAACACCCTCGCCATGCTCGCCTGCATCTTCGAGCAGGCCATCGTGGACGGCATCATCGACCGCAATCCCGCGCACATCACCGGCTGGCAGGCCGAGTACCAGCAAGCCGAGGACGAGCTCGCAGACCCCCGGGCACTCGCCCTGCGCGACTGGGACGCCCTCGTCGAGCTCGCCGACGCCCTGGTCAACGCCTCCTTCAATCACTACCGCGGCTGGGGAGACGTCGTCATCCACAGCGCCTGCACCGCCACCCGCATCGGCGAGGTCTCCGGCGTCCGAGCATGTGACATCGACCCGGCCAACTGGCTGCTCACCTGCCGCAGACAGACCCACCCCCGGCCCCGGCGGACTCGCCGACAAACACACCAAGGGACACAAGGCCCGGTTCATTCCCATCATCGAACCACTGCGCCCACTCATCGCCCGGCGGCTCCAGGCCACCCGCGGCGATCCCGACGCCCGCCTCTACACCGGGCCACGCGGCGGGCGCATCGCCACCGCCGTCCTACGCGACGCCACCCACTGGGACGAGGTCACCCGCGAGCTCGGCTACGAGCACCTGCGCCGCCACGACCTACGCCACACCGGCCTCACATGGATGGCAGACGCCGGCGTCCTCCCGCACGTCCTCCGAGAGATCGCCGGCCACAGCCTCATCACCACTACTCAGCGCTACTTCCACCCTGAGCTTCTCCGAGTTCTGGAAGCAGGCCAAGCCCTCACCCGGCATCTGGAAAGGCTGCAACGGGACGGCGAAATCACCGCCCATTGGTAACGCAGAGCAACCATGGAAGCCCCGCGGGTCGGCTTCAATCGACCGATCCGAGGCATCTGAGCCACCTTCACGGCCGCCACCGGCCCTCGAAAAGCCTCACACGATGTCCCTATATAGGAGGCTTTGGCCCACTTGACTCAGAGCTGGCGCACTTGACGAAGGTCAAGTGCGCCAGCGCCCAACTCTCCACCGAATCAGAGGAAAATATCGGTCCAACCTTCAGAAAGCGCACCACGCGGCCCAGTTCTGCAAGGAAGCCGAAGGATCAGCCACGGGCTTCACTCGCCTCGGAGACCATTTTGGGACCAGAAACCCCGCCTCTGAAACGACTGAGAGTGGGTGCCTGGTTTCCCAAGTACCCGCTCTCACAAGCGACTTCACAGTCGGGACGACAGGATTTGAACCTGCGACCCCTTGACCCCCAGCCGCGTGTCAATCCGTCAGAAGCCTCCACCGCCAGGGAAGCTCAAAGCCCTCCTCGTGCATAGAGGTTCCGTACAGGGATTTTGAGAGACGTACAGCGACTCCAAGCCGCTCCGCCGCCGTAGCCGTACGATCCGCGCACTTTGGGCCTGCCTGAACGCCGTTGGGCGCTCCAGGGCGCCGGACACGGATCCCCACACCCAATGCGCGGGCCCGCCGGCCAGGTCACCAGTTGCCCTCACCCGGGTCTACCGGTCCCAGCACTCCGAAGGCCTCCACGAGGCGGTCCGGTGCGGCCTGCTTCCATGAATCCACAAGAATGTCGTACAGCTCGGCCATGTCTTCCAGAGCGCCGAGTCGCACGCGCACCCAGGCGGAAGACACCTCATGCGGTGGCACCCAGAACTTCTCCGGCTCCGCAGCGATCAACTCCGCCCGATCATGCTTCGGACACCGCACAGCGAATGACGTCTGATCGTCAGGGACCGTGATGAACATCTTCCCGGCGACCCGAAACGTCGGCATGCTCCACGCCTCCTTCTCCACGGTCTCCGGGAGAGACAACGCGATACGACGGACATCATCGGCATCTACCACGGTCACCACCCTAGACGCGGCCGAAGAGTGACCCGAGGTGCCCTCA
>NZ_JARZAJ010000108.1 GCF_029892105.1 Kitasatospora sp. GP82
CGCTGTTGAGTTCTCAAGGAACGGACGCTTCCTTCGAGCCGCCTTCCAGCGGGCCCTCCGGGCGCTTCGTTCTTTCGTGTTTCCAGCTTATCAGACGTTTTCCGCTCCGTTTTCCGGAGTTTCTATTCTCTGCATTCCCGCTGGAGGGGATTTCCTTCAACTTCGCGGTGAAGCCTATCAAAGGTTTCGGACTGCTCAGTCTCAGGCATTTTCGCCTGGCCGGGCGCCCCGCCCGTGGACGGTGCACTGCCTCGACTTGGCTGTGTCATAGACACTAGCGCTTGGTACCGGCCGTTGTCCAGCCAGTCCCAACCGTTTGAATCTACTAGCCCTTCAGTGCCACGTCAATGGCTTTCCGGGGTGATCACGAGACTAGCAGGTCAGAGGCATGATCAGCACATCCGGGCGTCAGGCGGCCACGGGATACAGGTCTGCCCGGTCGGCCTCTTCGACGTCGCCGAACTCACCGAGGGCTGCGGCGCGACGGCCGAGCACGAGTGCGTAGAGCAGGAAGAGCACCTCTGCCACCACCCCGATACCGATCCTGGCCCAGGTGGGGAGGCCGGAGGGGGTGACGAAGGCTTCCAGGATTCCGCTCGTGAAAAGGACAGCGGCCAGGCCGAGGGCCATACCGATGGTGGCGCGGCCTTCTTCTGCCAGGGCGGTTGACCGGGAGCGCGGACCGGGGTCGATGACCGTCCACCCGAGGCGGAGCCCCAGTCCGGCGGCGACGAAGACCGCGGTCAGTTCGAGCAGGCCGTGCGGGAGGAGCAGGCCGAGGAAGAAGTCCAGACGGCCGGCGGAGGCCATCAGTCCGAGGGCCACTCCGAGGTTCATGACGTTTCCGTAGAGCACCCACAGCACGGGGAGTCCCAGGGCGACGCCGAAGACCAGGCAGGTGGCGGCGATCCAGGCGTTGTTGGTCCACACCTTGAGGGCGAAGGAGGTGGCCGGATGGTCCGAGTAATACGTCTCGTACTGGCCGCCGGGCCTGGTCATCGCCCGGATCTGTTCGGGCGCGGCGAGACTGTCGCGGACCTCGGGGTGTGCGGCTATCCACCAGGCGATGAGGGCGGAGCCCAGCAGCGAGACCACGGCGACCGGGATCCACCAGCGGCGCGACCGGTACAGGGCCGCCGGGAAGCTCACGGTGAAGTACCGGCCCGCATCCCGCCAGGACGAGTTCCGGCTGCCGGTCACCGCGCTGCGGCCTCGGGCGACCAGGGTGGTGAGCCGGCCTTCCAGGGTCGGGTCCGGCGCGGCGGCCTGGACCTGGGCCAGGTGGCTGGTGGCCCGCTGGTAGAGGGTGACGAGTTCGTCGGCCTCCTCGCCGCTGAGCCGGCGCCGCTTGCTGAGGACCTCCAGACGCTGCCACTCCGCCCGGTGGGAGGCGACGAAGACGTCCAGGTCCATGCGGCTCACTCCAGGGTTCGGGACGGGAGGGTGCGAGGTGCGGGCGAGGCGAGGCGATGCGGGCAGAACAGGACGGGCACGGGCCCGAGGGGCTAGCTTGCCAGAGGCCGTACGCCCGTACGCAGCGGATACCGATCCGGTCTTCCGGGGCTCGGCGGGCCACCGTATGTTTGCGGCTGGAGATCACGGGGGCTGAGCCGTCCGGCGGGCGAGGCACGCTCGACGGGAGGCTCTGGCAGACGCCGGGGTGTCGGGCACCGGGGCGGCACGGGGTACACCGGGTGCGCAGACGGGTCGGAGACAGAGGGAATGGGCGGGGCGTTGTGAGCGATCTTGTGACGGGCGAGGCGGTTGTCCTCGGGCTGCGGGCGGCGAAGCTGCCGAGCCGGGCGCTGGCGATCGCGCTGGATCTGCTCGTGCAGGTGGTCACGCTCATAGTCACGCTGATCGCGCTGGCAACCCTGGCGCCCGATCTCGACGATGCGGCGGCAGCGGCGATCTCGCTCGGGCTGATGGTGTTCTACCTGGTGGCACTGCCGATTCTGGTCGAGACGCTGTCGCACGGGCGGTCGTTGGGCAAGCTGGCCCTCGGTCTGCGGGTGGTGCGCAGCGACGGCGGACCGGTCCGGTTCCGGCACTCGCTGGTGCGCGGGCTGGTGGGGTTCGTGGAGATCATCTTCTTCTCCGGCATCCCGGCGGTGATCACCTCGCTGGTCGACTCGCAGGGGCGGCGGCTCGGCGACATCTTCTCGGGGAGCCTGGTGGTCCGCGAGCGGGTGCCCGGCGCGGGCCGCGGCCGCGAGGCACTGCCCGCGCTGCCGCCGCAGCTGATGAACGCGCTCGGCGGCGAGCTGGTGGCACTGGACCTCTCGGCCGTACCGGACGGTCTGTGGCTGGCGATCCGGCAGTACCTGGCGCGCCTGGGCGAGCTCGACCCGGCGGTGGCCCTGGGCATGGCTCAGCGGCTGGTCGGGGACGTCGTCTCGCACACCGGCCACACCGCGCCGTACGGGGTGCATCCGGCCTCGTACCTGGGGGCGGTGCTGGCGGAGCGACAGCGCCGGGAGTGGGCGCGCGCGGCCGGCGCGCAGGGGATCGGAGCACCACAGCCGCAGGGGCCGTACCGACAGGATCCGTACCAGCAGGGTCCGTACCAGCAGCCCGGCCCCGTGCCGATGCCGCCGGTCGAGCGGGTCGACGCGGCCGGGGCCGCCGAGGCGGCGGTACGGGACCAGGCGCCGCAGGCGCCAACGCACCAACCCCCGCAGGCGGACGGCGGGTTCGCACCGCCGGCCTGAGTCGGCCCCCTCGGACGCCGGCCGAGCACCCGCCCAGCACAGCGGCAGCAGCCCGCCGGTTCCGGTTCAGCCCAGGTGGTCGGCGGGCCACGCGTTGGGCGGGGACTCCAGTTCCTCCAGCTCGATCCCGGCGGCCGAGAGGACGACGTCCCCGGCGAGGTGGACGATCTGCTGCTCGCCGGTCTCCAGGTCCGCGACCTGGTACTGCTCGACCAGCAGCGGCCCGCTATCGGTCTGGTGGGTCTCCACCGACTCCAGCAGCCAGCCCTGGTCCAGGGTGCGCGGGGCGAGTACGGGCTCCGTGAAGGCGACCAGCCGGACCCGGGCGTTGGCACCCGGCGCAAGCCGGAGCAGCCGTGCCGTCGCGATCAGAAAGGCCGGGGAGCTGCCGGTGAAGGCGTGCGCCCGGTCGTGGCCCTCCGCCGCCTGCTCGCCCGCCGGGTCGGCGGCGTCCGCCCGGACCCAGGCGACACCGTCCACTGCTCCTCCGCGCACCTGCCAGCCCCCGGCGCGGAGTTCGAGGCGGAGCGGACGGCTGCGGGAGTCGAGGGTGAGGTCGGTGGTGCCGATGACACCGCCGTCGGAGCCGTACGTCTTGGACACATAACGCCAGCCGGCCGGTCCCGGCGCGCAGCTGAAGCGCTCCTCGCCGAGCAGGACGTGGTCGTGGGTGTCATGGAGCGAGTACCGGCCGTTGGGCATGAACCGAAGCCTACGTCCCCTGCCCATGCAGTCCCGGTGTCCGTACGGTCCGGTGCCGGGAACGCCGTACGGCCGGTGCACCCTGGGTGCACCGGCCGTACGGCGGAGAACTACTGGCGCCGGATCAGTAGCGGTACTGCTCGGCCTTGTACGGGCCCTCGACCGGGACACCGATGTAGTCGGCCTGGTCCTGGGTCAGCGTGGTCAGCCTGACGCCCAGGGCGTCCAGGTGCAGACGCGCCACCTTCTCGTCCAGGTGCTTGGGCAGCA
>NZ_JARZAJ010000109.1 GCF_029892105.1 Kitasatospora sp. GP82
CTGAGGACAAGCCCTCGGCCTATTAGTACCGGTCAACTCCACCCCTCACGAGGCTTCCATATCCGGCCTATCAACCCAGTCGTCTACTGGGAGCCTTACCCTCTCAAGGAGGTGGGAGTGCTCATCTCGAAGCAGGCTTCCCGCTTAGATGCTTTCAGCGGTTATCCCTCCCGAACGTAGCCAACCAGCCATGCCCTTGGCAGAACAACTGGCACACCAGAGGTTCGTCCGTCCCGGTCCTCTCGTACTAGGGACAGCCCTTCTCAACACTCCTACGCGCACAGCGGATAGGGACCGAACTGTCTCACGACGTTCTAAACCCAGCTCGCGTACCGCTTTAATGGGCGAACAGCCCAACCCTTGGGACCTACTCCAGCCCCAGGATGCGACGAGCCGACATCGAGGTGCCAAACCATCCCGTCGATATGGACTCTTGGGGAAGATCAGCCTGTTATCCCCGGGGTACCTTTTATCCGTTGAGCGACGGCGCTTCCACAAGCCACCGCCGGATCACTAGTCCCTACTTTCGTACCTGCTCGACCCGTCAGTCTCACAGTCAAGCTCCCTTGTGCACTTACACTCAACACCTGATTGCCAACCAGGCTGAGGGAACCTTTGGGCGCCTCCGTTACTCTTTAGGAGGCAACCGCCCCAGTTAAACTACCCACCAGACACTGTCCCTGATCCGGATCACGGACCCAGGTTAGACATCCAGCACGACCAGAGTGGTATTTCAACGACGACTCCACCATGACTGGCGTCACGGCTTCAAAGTCTCCCACCTATCCTACACAAGCCGAACCGAACACCAATATCAAGCTATAGTAAAGGTCCCGGGGTCTTTCCGTCCTGCTGCGCGAAACGAGCATCTTTACTCGTAATGCAATTTCACCGGGCCTATGGTTGAGACAGTCGAGAAGTCGTTACGCCATTCGTGCAGGTCGGAACTTACCCGACAAGGAATTTCGCTACCTTAGGATGGTTATAGTTACCACCGCCGTTTACTGGCGCTTAAGTTCTCAGCTTCGCCTAGCCGAAACTAGACTAACCGGTCCCCTTAACGTTCCAGCACCGGGCAGGCGTCAGTCCGTATACATCGCCTTACGGCTTCGCACGGACCTGTGTTTTTAGTAAACAGTCGCTTCTCGCTGGTCTCTGCGGCCACCCCCAGCTCAGAGAGCAAGTCTCATCACCAGGAATGGCCCCCCTTCTCCCGAAGTTACGGGGGCATTTTGCCGAGTTCCTTAACCATAGTTCACCCGAACGCCTCGGTATTCTCTACCTGACCACCTGAGTCGGTTTGGGGTACGGGCCGCCATGAAACTCGCTAGAGGCTTTTCTCGACAGCATAGGATCATCCACTTCACCACAATCGGCTCGGCATCAGGTCTCAGACTATATGAACGGCGGATTTGCCTACCGTTCGCCCTACACCCTTACCCCGGGACAACCACCGCCCGGGCTGGACTACCTTCCTGCGTCACCCCATCGCTCACCTACTACAGACTTGGACCACCGGCTCCACCACGTCCCTTTGTCCGAAGACTCCGGGCCGGCTTCACGGGCTTAGCATCACCTGGTTCAGCGTTGGCGCTTCAAAGCGGGTACGGGAATATCAACCCGTTGTCCATCGACTACGCCTGTCGGCCTCGCCTTAGGTCCCGACTTACCCTGGGCAGATCAGCTTGACCCAGGAACCCTTGGTCAATCGGCGCAAGAGTTTCCCACTCTTGTATCGCTACTCATGCCTGCATTCTCACTCGTATACCGTCCACAACTGGATTCCTCCGCTGCTTCACCCGGCACACGACGCTCCCCTACCCATCACAGCCCCCGTTAGGAGTATTGCTGCAATGACACGACTTCGGTGATGTGCTTGAGCCCCGCTACATTGTCGGCGCGGAATCACTTGACCAGTGAGCTATTACGCACTCTTTCAAGGGTGGCTGCTTCTAAGCCAACCTCCTGGTTGTCTCTGCGACTCCACATCCTTTCCCACTTAGCACACGCTTAGGGACCTTAGTCGGTGTTCTGGGCTGTTTCCCTCTCGACCATGGAGCTTATCCCCCACAGTCTCACTGCCGCGCTCTCACTTACCGGCATTCGGAGTTTGGCTAAGGTCAGTAACCCGGTAAGGCCCATCGCCTATCCAGTGCTCTACCTCCGGCAAGAAACACGCGACGCTGCACCTAAATGCATTTCGGGGAGAACCAGCTATCACGGAGTTTGATTGGCCTTTCACCCCTAACCACAGGTCATCCCCCAGGTTTTCAACCCTGGTGGGTTCGGTCCTCCACACGGTCTTACCCGCGCTTCAACCTGCCCATGGCTAGATCACTCCGCTTCGGGTCTTGGGCATGCAACTCAACCGCCCTATTCGGACTCGCTTTCGCTACGGCTACCCCACACGGGTTAACCTCGCTACACACCGCAAACTCGCAGGCTCATTCTTCAAAAGGCACGCAGTCACGGCCCACCAGCAAGCTGATGAACGACGCTCCCACGGCTTGTAGGCACACGGTTTCAGGTACTATTTCACTCCGCTCCCGCGGTACTTTTCACCATTCCCTCACGGTACTATCCGCTATCGGTCACTAGGGAATATTTAGGCTTAGCGGGTGGTCCCGCCAGATTCACACGGAATTTCTCGGGCTCCGTGCTACTTGGGAGAAGCTCAAGTGAGCCGTACAGATTTCGTCTACGGGGGTCTTACCCTCTACGCCGGACCTTTCGCATGTCCTTCGACTACCCATACGGTTTCTGACTCACCCAGCCGCCGGCAGACGACTGAAGAACTTTCCCACGACCCCCTGAGCGCAACCCCTGCCGGGTCTCACACACTCAAGGTTTAGCCTCATCCGGTTTCGCTCGCCACTACTCCCGGAATCACGGTTGTTTTCTCTTCCTGAGGGTACTGAGATGTTTCACTTCCCCTCGTTCCCTCCACACTGCCTATGTGTTCAGCAGCGGGTGACAGCCCATGACGACTGCCGGGTTTCCCCATTCGGAAACCCCCGGATCAAAGCCTGGTTGACGGCTCCCCGGGGACTATCGCGGCCTCCCACGTCCTTCATCGGTTCCTAGTGCCAAGGCATCCACCGTGCGCCCTTAAAAACTTGGCCACAGATGCTCGCGTCCACTGTGCAGTTCTCAAACAACGACCAGTCACCCACCCTCCGAAGCCCGAAGACTCCATCAAGTAGGACCGGCATCCATGAGGTACCAGCCTTACGGCCGTTCCCTCAGGACCCAACAACGTGCCCGGCACAGTCAAGCCACCGAATCGTCTTCCACGCCGAAGCAGTACTAACGATCCATGACCCCACTGTGCCGAATAGTCAACGTTCCACCCATGAGCAACCGTGCGAGACATTCGCTCGCATCCGGCTATGCGCTCCTTAGAAAGGAGGTGATCCAGCCGCACCTTCCGGTACGGCTACCTTGTTACGACTTCGTCCCAATCGCTGGTCCCACCTTCGACGGCTCCTCCCCT
>NZ_JARZAJ010000110.1 GCF_029892105.1 Kitasatospora sp. GP82
GCTGGGTGGCATGCCGACCAGTTCGGTGAAGCGAGTGCTGAAGGTGCCCAGCGACGAGCAGCCGACCGCGAAACAGACCTCGGTGACGCTGAGGTCGCCACGACGCAGCAGCGCCATCGCGCGCTCGATACGCCGCGTCATCAGGTAGCCGTACGGTGACTCGCCGTAGGCGAGTCGGAACTCGCGGCTGAGGTGCCCGGCCGACATGTGCACGCCGCGAGCGAGCGCCTCGACGTCCAGCGGCTGCGCGTACTCCCGGTCGATCCGGTCGCGGACGCGGCGCAGCCGCGCGAGGTCGCGCAGGCGCTGCGCCGCGGTGGGTCTGTTGGTCACCTGCGAAATCGTGCCACAGCGACCGTATGTAGAGCAGGATGAATGCCTGCTCGATCCTGTTGAACACGCCCCTTTACCGGTCGGGACGAGCCGAAACAGATGAGAGAACTCGTCCCACGGTGTCCGCGAGGGCCCCGGTCAGGTGCCGACGTAGGCTGCGAGGTGCTCGCCGGTGAGGGTGGAGCGGGCGGCGACGAGGTCGGCGGGTGTGCCCTCGAAGACGATCCGGCCGCCGTCGTGGCCGGCGCCGGGGCCGAGGTCGATGATCCAGTCGGCGTGCGCCATGACCGCCTGGTGGTGCTCGACGACGATGACCGACTTGCCGGAGTCGACGAGCCGGTCGAGCAGGCCGAGCAGCTGCTCGACGTCGGCGAGGTGGAGGCCGGCGGTCGGCTCGTCGAGGACGTAGACGCCGCCCTTCTCGGCCATGCGGGTGGCCAGCTTGAGCCGCTGCCGCTCGCCGCCGGACAGCGTGGTGAGCGGCTGGCCGAGGCTGAGGTAGCCGAGCCCGACATCGGCGAGCCGGTCGAGGATGCGGTGCGCGGCCGGCGTGCGCGCCTCGCCGGCGCCGAAGAACTCCTCGGCCTCGGTCACCGACATCGCGAGCACCTCGCTGATGTCGCGGCCGCCGAGGTGGTAGTCCAGCACCGATGCCTCGAACCGCTTCCCCTCGCACTCCTCGCAGGTGGTGGCGACACCGGCCATCATCGCCAGGTCGGTGTAGATGACGCCGACGCCGTTGCAGTTGGGGCAGGCGCCCTCGGAGTTGGCGCTGAACAGCGCCGGCTTCACGCCGTTGGCCTTCGCGAACGCCTTGCGGATCGGGTCGAGCAGTCCGGTGTACGTCGCCGGGTTGCTCCGTCGCGAGCCGCGGATCGCGCCCTGGTCGACCGACACCACACCCTCGCCGGCGGCCCCTGAACCGTTGACCAGCGACCCGTGCACGAGCGAGCTCTTGCCGGAGCCGGCGACGCCGGTGACGACGGCAAGCACCCCGAGCGGGATGTCGACGTCGACGCCCTGCAGGTTGTGCGTCGTCGCGCCCCGGATCTCCAGCGTGCCGGTGGGCTTCCGCACCGTCTCCTTGAGGGCGGCCCGGTCGTCGAAATGGCGGCCGGTGATGGTGCCGCCGGCCCGCAGCCCCTCGACGGTGCCCTCGAAGCAGACGGTGCCGCCCGCCGTACCGGCGCCGGGGCCGAGGTCGACGACGTGGTCGGCGATCGCGATCGTCTCCGGCTTGTGCTCCACGACGAGCACTGTGTTGCCCTTGTCCCGCAGCCGCAGCAGCAGGTCGTTCATCCGCTGGATGTCATGGGGGTGCAGGCCGATCGTGGGTTCGTCGAAGACGTAGGTGACATCGGTGAGCGAGGAGCCGAGGTGGCGGATCATCTTGACGCGCTGCGCCTCGCCGCCCGACAGCGTGCCCGACGGCCGGTCGAGCGCGAGGTAGCCGAGGCCGATCTCCACGAACGAGTCGAGGGTCTGCTGCAGCGCGGTGAGAAGCGGTGCCACCGACGGCTCGTCGAGGCCACGGACCCACTCGGCCAGGTCGCTGATCTGCATCGCGCAGGCGTCGGCGATGCTGATCCGCTTGATCTTCGACGACCGGGCCCCCTCGCTGAGCCGGGTGCCGTCGCACTCGGGGCAGGTGGTGAAGGTGACCGCCCGGTCCACGAACTCCCGGATGTGCGGCTGCATCGCCTCCCGGTCCTTGGAGAGGAACGACTTCTGGATCCGTGGGATCAGCCCCTCGTAGGTCATGTTGATGCCCGCGATCTTCATCCTGGTCGGCTCGCGGTGGAGGAAGTCGTGCAGCTCCTTCTCGGTGTACTTGCGGATCGGCTTGTCCGGGTCGAAGAAGCCCGACTCGCTGTAGAGCCGGTAGTTCCAGCCGCCCGCCTTGTAGCCGGGGATGGTCATCGCGCCCTCGGCGAGCGACTTGGAGTCGTCGTAGAGCTGGGTGAGGTCGACATCGGAGACCGTGCCCCGGCCTTCGCAGTGCGGACACATGCCGCCGGTGATGCTGAAGCTGCGACGCTCCTTCACGGTCTGTCCGGCGCGCTCCAGGGTGACCGCACCCGCTCCACTGATCGAGGCGACGTTGAAGGAGAACGCCTGGGGCGAGCCGATGTGCGGCTGCCCGAGTCGGCTGAAGAGGATGCGCAGCATCGCGTTGGCGTCGGTGGCGGTGCCGACCGTGGAGCGGGGGTCGGCGCCCATCCGCTGCTGGTCGACGATGATCGCGGTTGTCAGCCCGTCGAGGACGTCGACCTCGGGCCGCGCCAGCGTCGGCATGAAGCCCTGCAGGAAGGCGCTGTAGGTCTCGTTGATCAGCCGCTGCGACTCCGCGGCGATCGTGTCGAACACCAGTGAGCTCTTGCCCGAGCCGGAGACGCCGGTGAACACCGTCAGCCGGCGCTTCGGGATCTCGATGCTGACGTCCTTGAGGTTGTTCTCGCGCGCGCCGTGCACGCGGATCAGATCGTGGCTGTCGGCAACGTGCGGCGCAGGCGAGGGTGTGTCCGTCCTCGTGGCCATGCTCATCGTGTCTCCATCTGTTGGGCGGGGCCGCGTTCGCGGTCTGCGTCTGCGTCGCCTGGCTCGATCCGACCACCTTCGAGCAGTACGTCTGGTTCTACTTCGTCGGCGGTCGCGGCAACGGTCCGCTGTCCACCTGATCGGCGGTGCCGGCCGCGCGGCGCAAGAACCAAGGTGTGCGCGACGAACCAAGCAGCCCGGGGACGTTGCCGTCGGGGTCGGTGACGGTGGCCACCAGGCGGCCGCCACCGGCATCGTGCGCGGGCTCCTTCACGGTGTCGTCTGTGCAGGTCGGGCTGGTGATTGCCGGATGGCTCAGCGGAGCTCGTTGATGCGGATGAGGTTGCCTGCGGGGTCGCGGAAGGCGCAGT
>NZ_JARZAJ010000111.1 GCF_029892105.1 Kitasatospora sp. GP82
CGGCGCCACCGTGTGGCTGACCGGGCTGCCCAGTGCGGGCAAGACCACTCTTGCTTTCGCGGTGGCCGAGCGGCTGCGTGCGCAGGGGCATCGGGTGGAGGTCCTGGACGGTGACGAGATCCGGGAGTTCCTGTCCAGGGGGCTGGGGTTCTCCCGGGAGGACCGGCACACCAATGTGACGCGGATCGGCTTCGTGGCCGAGAAGCTGGCCGCGAACGGCGTGAAGGTACTCGCCCCGGTGATCGCGCCGTACGCGGACTCGCGTGCCGCCGTGCGGGAGCGGCATGCGGCGAGTGGGACGGTGTTCGTGGAGGTCCATGTGGCCACTTCGGTGGAGGTCTGTTCCCAGCGGGATGTGAAGGGCCTCTACGCGAGGCAGGCCGCGGGTGAGATCTCCGGTCTGACGGGCGTGGACGATCCGTACGAGGCGCCCGAGCACCCGGAGTTGCGCCTTGAGACGCAGGGCCGGTCGGTTGCCGACTCGGCCGTCGAACTGCACACCTTCCTGACGACGAGGGGCCTGGCATGACGACCGCGACCCACAGCCCGATCGAGGCGGCGGACAACCCGTTCACGCTGTCGCACCTGGATGCCCTCGAGGCGGAGTCGGTGCACATCTTCCGTGAGGTCGCGGGGGAGTTCGAGCGTCCGGTGATCCTGTTCTCGGGCGGCAAGGACTCCATCGTCATGCTGCACCTGGCACTGAAGGCCTTCCACCCCGCACCGGTGCCCTTCGCGCTGCTGCACGTGGACACCGGGCACAACTTCCCCGAGGTCATCGCCTACCGCGACCGCGTCGCCGCGCGGCACGGTCTGCGGCTGCACGTCGCCTTGGTGCAGGAGTTCATCGACGACGGGCGGCTGCGTGAGCGTCCGGACGGTACCCGTAACCCGTTGCAGACGGTGCCGTTGCTGGATGCCATCGACAGGGGCCGGTTCGACGCGGTCTTCGGGGGCGGGCGCCGGGACGAGGAGAAGGCCCGCGCGAAGGAGCGGGTGTTCTCCCTGCGGGACGAGTTCGGTGCCTGGGACCCGCGCCGTCAGCGTCCCGAGCTGTGGTCGCTCTACAACGGGCGGCACGCGGTCGGCGAGCACGTGCGGGTCTTCCCGCTGTCCAACTGGACCGAGCTGGACGTGTGGCAGTACATCGAACGCGAGGGCATCGAACTGCCCGCGATCTACTACGCGCACGAGCGTGACGTCTTCGCCCGGGCCGGGATGTGGCTGACCGCCGGCGCCTGGGGCGGCCCCGGGGAGGGCGAGAGGGTCGAGCGGCGCCTGGTGCGCTACCGCACGGTCGGCGACATGTCCTGCACCGGCGCCATCGACTCCGACGCCGCCACCATCGCCGACGTGATCACCGAGATCGCCGCCAGCCGCCTGACCGAGCGCGGCGCCACGAGGGCCGACGACAAGCTCTCCGAAGCCGCCATGGAAGACCGCAAGCGCGAGGGGTACTTCTAACATGACCACCGCAACCGCCACGTCGCTGCTGCGTTTCGCCACCGCCGGCTCCGTCGACGACGGCAAGTCGACCCTGGTCGGCCGCCTGCTCCACGACTCCAAGTCGGTCCTCGCCGACCAGCTGGAGGCCGTCGAACGCGCCTCCCAAAGCCGCGGCCAGAACGCACCCGACCTCGCCCTGCTCACCGACGGCCTGCGCGCCGAACGCGAACAGGGCATCACCATCGACGTCGCCTACCGCTACTTCGCCACCCCCCGGCGCCGGTTCATCCTCGCCGACACCCCCGGCCACGTGCAGTACACCCGCAACATGGTCACCGGCGCCTCCACCGCCGAACTCGCCGTCGTCCTCGTCGACGCCCGCAACGGCGTCGTCGAACAGACCCGCCGCCACGCCGCCGTCGCCGCCCTGCTCCGCGTCCCCCACGTCGTACTCGCCGTCAACAAGATGGACCTCGCCGGCTACACCGAAAGCGCCTTCGCGCGGATCGCGGCCGAGTTCACCGCCTACGCCGCCTCCCTCGGCATCCACGACATCGTCTCCATCCCGATCTCCGCCCTCGCCGGAGACAACGTCGTCGAGCCCTCCGCCCACATGGACTGGTACGGCGGCCCCACCCTCCTCGAACACCTGGAGACCGTCCCCGTCGGCTCCGACCCCGGCCAGGAGAACGCCCGCTTCCCCGTCCAGTACGTCATCCGCCCCCAGACCCGGACCCACCCCGACTACCGCGGCTACGCCGGCCAGCTCGCCTCCGGCGTCCTGCGCGTCGGCGACCCGGTCACCGTCCTGCCCTCGGGCCACACCACCACCATCGCGGGCATCGACACCCTCGGCAAAGAGACCGACATCGCCTGGGCCCCCCAGTCCATCACCCTCCGCCTCACCACGGACATCGACATCTCCCGCGGCGACCTCATCACCACAGGCACAACCCCCCACCCCACCAAGGACATCCAAGCCACCGTCAGCCACCTGGGCGAACGCCCACTGCGCACCGGCGACAAGGTGCTCCTCAAACACACCACCCGCACCGTCCGCGCCCTCGTCAGGGAAATCTCCTACCGGATCGACATCGACACCCTCGAACAGCGCGGCGACACAACCGAGCTGAACGTCAACGACATCGGCCACGTAGTCCTGCGCACCGCCGAACCCCTGGCCCTGGACGACTACGCCGACAACCGCCGCACCGGCTCGTTCCTCCTGATAGACCCGGCCGACGGCACCACCCTCACCGCCGGCATGGCGGGCGAGGCCTTCGGGACCG
>NZ_JARZAJ010000112.1 GCF_029892105.1 Kitasatospora sp. GP82
CGCTGAACCTGACGGCCTTGCGGTTGTGACTGTTCGTCATGTCCCTCGTTCCCGTCTCCGGGTTGCCGTGCGTGGCGATGCGCCCTGATCACTGCGCTACCCCTCTTGTCACTGGTGAGGACTCCGGCAAGTGGCCGGGGCCATGACGTTTCACGCGTGTCGGCCTCCCCCTGCAACCCACCCGTCACGACGGGGGAGGCCGACGTATCACCGGGTTGTCCTGGGACCCTGCCTGATCCGCAGGGGGCCCAGGACGTCCCGGGACTGACCCGCTGACTCGCGCTTCGCTCCTGCGCGCATCAGCGGCGGCCGCCGCACCCGTGGCACCCTTGAACCCGGCGCGGCAGTACTGTGGGGTCCGCCCCCGGGGACCGCGCAAACCGACGAGGCGCGTTTTCCCGGGGGCGTTCCCGGTTATGCAGCCCACCAGCACAGGTGAGGTGGTGCCCCGCCTTGATCCGAGCTTCAGGACCGAGGCGGGTGATCTAGGCGGCGCGGGCCAGCCAGGGCGCGGCCCGCGACCGCTGGAGCGCGCCGGATCTACGTCCAGGCGCGGTATGTCGCGATGGCAAGCCGGGCGGGTTCAGTGAGTATCTGTCGGCCGTCCGGCGCGATCCGCCACTTTCTTCCCTTGATCAGCCACCGCCCGGGAACAGGCATGCGGACGGTGACCGGGACGATGCTGCCCTGCTGACGGGTGAGCACCTCGGTGCCACGGGCCTGCCAATCTCGGTGACGGCTCACGGGGATCAAGACCTCCACCGCCCGCAGCGCATGGTTGAGGACAACCGGACCGACAGGCCTCCGGGCCCGCAGGAGGTTGTCCAGGTTCGCAAGCCCGAGCAGCTCGTCACGGACGCGCACGACATCAAACGTCCGGCTACCTCGATCTCCGCCACGTATCTCGCACGCCACTGCGCGCACACCACCTCAGGAGCGCGGCCGGCCGAGGCGAGCCAGTACACGCCGAGGGCCGCACGGGGAACAGGCCGATCCCGTCCAGCGGCGGCCGTCCGGCCGGTGCTGCTCATCGCTCAGGCCCTACCTCTCTCTGTGTGTGTTACTCGGTCATTGGTCGAGTGGCAGCCCGAGCGGGCTGTGTGACCCGGGCTGCCACCTGCCGGGACCGGCCGCGCTCTGCCGTCTTGCCGAGCTGAGCGTTTGCCGGTCCCGGCAATACCGGCAGGGGGAGAGCCCGAACACCACCGGTCGGGACCTGCCGGGTTGTGCGGTTCCACCTGCCGCCCGTCGGGGGGAATCGGACGGCGATTCAGGGGTCCGCACACCCCGCCCTCATGAGGCGGGGAGCCTGTGTCTGGAGGCCGCCGTACAGTCCGGCAGCCCTTCATCTACGCGTGGTGCTCAGCGGGGTACTCGTTATGCGGTAAGCGGATGATGCCCTCAGGTGCCTGCCGGATGATCCGCCCGGCGGTCTCCAACAGCTCGTCGGCCTGCCTCTTGAAAGGCTGCAGGGCGACAGCGATCCGCCTATCCATGGCGTCCATCCCCGTCGACCGCCGCCGCTGCGCCCGGATCGTGGACCGGGCCGGCTGCTGCCGGAGGACAGAGGAGGGAACGGCGGAGTACGCCGCAACGATGCGTCGGGCCTTCATGCCACCCGGCCCATCTGCACGGTGACGGCCCGCCGGGGCGACCTGGGGCGGATTGCACCGAGGCGGGGCGCCGACCGGGTGCACGGGGCTTGCTTGTAGGCGTCGAGCACTGCGATCAGGCGCACTGCCCATTCCCTCCGCCCCGCATCCGCCTGCTCATCCGGACCAGCCTTCTGTACGGACGTCGCTGCGCCGAGGGCGGGACAGGTGACGTTGATCTCGAACCACACCCACTTCGCCCCGTCCTGGCCCTTCACCCACCCGTAGCGGGTAGAGAGGGCATCGACGAGAGGAAGGCCGCGCCCGCTCTCGGCGTCCGCCCCGGTCTTCCTCGGCTCCGGAACCGCCGCGCTGGGGTCTAAGACGGCGACTCGGAGCAAGCCCGTCGTCGGCTGCGCCTCCGCCCTCACGAGGATCCGAACACTGGGATTTTCGATCTCACCGCCGTAGCCGTGACGGATGGCGTTGGTCAGCAGTTCAGACAGGAGCAGCTTCACCGTCTCTGCGGCGTCGTCGCCGAGGTCGAGGCCGGCTTTCAGCAGCTCCTCCACGATCTGGCGACGAGCATCGCCAACTGCCGCAAAACTAGCTTGGGGTGCAAAAGATACGGTGATCACGACATCCCTCCGGGCCGGTGCATGGACGGTCGGCTGAGGTAGTTCCGGGGATGCGGCCGAGGGCGGTCGCAGTGATCGTCACGGCGCGGAGCGTCCAGCCGGCGGCGGTGAATCAGCACGCAGCAGGTCGACCCGGGTCTGACGGTCGATCAAGATGGCTTGCGAGAGCAGATGCATATGGTCAGCCCAGGTGCATGGATAGCGCAGTGCCGAACCGAACTTCTGCAAGCTCGGTCGGACATTTGCC
>NZ_JARZAJ010000113.1 GCF_029892105.1 Kitasatospora sp. GP82
TGAACTCCACCGGGCCAACCGCCCGACCGTCCACCGGACCATCACCCATCACCCTCAATACGCAGAGCACTCGATCGCGTGCCAACTGTAACGGCATGTTGGCTTGGGCCCACGCAGGTGACCGCATCCGCGAACCGGCGCGTCCCATCGGCCCTGGATGTCGAGCGGCCGAAGGTGATCTGACACTCGATCAGCAGAAGGTGCCCGCGACCTGCAAGGATGCGAGTGTCCCGGCTTCCGCGTTTCGGTTGGGGCCGGCTGAGCCGGGTTGATCTTCGTGGGGGTGGCGCTTGCCGACGCGCGGCGGGGCGGGCATGCCGGGGCCCGACGCGCGGTCGGGTGCTCTTGGACCCTCGGGCCGTGGGGCGGTCAGCGGCGGTGTCGCTGGGTCAGGTCACTGGGCGGGGCAGCGCCGCGCGGCGAGCGAAGGCGGGGGGCAACTCGTGACCCAGGGCCAGGTGGTGGTGATTCGCGGGTGGATTCATCGTGCTGCGCGGGTCGCCCGGGGCGGTGTGCAGGATCCGGTAGCGCTGCGCCCGACCAGCCATGGCCAGGCGCCCAGCAGGGCGTCCGCTCCGGTGGAGGGACGGTGGGCAGGGTCACCGGTACACGCGCACGTAGTCGGCGGCCGAGGTGATCGGGGTGGAGTCCTGCGGCGCGGGGTGATACCTCCCGGCATCCACCGACAGGTTCAGGATGAGGTAGGCGGAAAACGACGTGCCTACGCCGGTCTGGTCGGAGAAGACCTTGGCGCCGTTCACGTACCAGTTGACCGAGTTGGCACCGTAGAGGACCCCGATCACCACCCAGTTTCCGGGGGCCACCCCGTCGGCATTGGTGTAGTAGTCCTGGGAAGCTTGGACGTGGTTGGCCAGTTCCAGCAGGTTCGGGTGTTCGGGATGGTACTCGTACTTGTCGATCTCGTTGTCGCCGTTGTTCCAGGTCCACAGCGAGGGCCAGGCACCGAGGCCGGAAGGCATCTGGACCCGGGTCTCGATGTAGTCGTTCGTCCGGACCTGGAATCCCTCGGATGAGCCCTCGGTGGTGAGCAGCCCGGTGTTCCACGCGCGTTTGCCGTTCTCCAGGATGTGGGAGCTGGGCTGGGCGGTGAAGGTGGCGACTCCGTTGGCGACGGTCACAGCGGACTGCTGCAGCCAGTCGAGCTTGTCGTCGTTCGGGTTGTGGTTGCCGTACTGGTAGGCGCTGGTGGTGGTGCCGATCCATCGGGTGCCGAAGGCGATGGGCTGGTTGAACTCCTCATCGAAGGTGAGGGTCTTTCCTTGGGCCGGGTTCGATGGATTCCCTGATGACGGAGCCACGGTCAGGGTCTCCGGGGGCAGGTTGTGGAAGCCCGCGCTGTCCAGGTAGTAGCCGAATTCGGTGTAGGTGCCGGCGAGGAAGGTGCGTGCGCCCGAGGTGTAGGTGAGACCCGACGGGCAGATGGTCACGTTGCTGAGCGAGTTCGGGAAGTCGAAGTTGCGCCCGGCCGAGTCGCGTACGGCGACTCCGAGCTGTTGCACCGTGGTGCAGCTGGTAAAGCGCACGTTCAGGGTGGCTTTGGCGGAGATTCCGGGCGACACGCTGGCCGGCGTGAGGCTGTCCTGCGTGATCGTGGTGGCCGCATGAGCCGGCCCGGGGACAGCGAGGACGATCACCAGGGCTGCCGCGGCAGCGGCTGCGGCCGCCCTGATGCGGCCAAGTGTGTGCATGAGTTCGATCCTTCTTCCGGGAAGTGGGTCGTCGGCGGGGTGCGAAAGGCGCGCCCTGGGGGAAGAAACGCGCGTTCCGAACCTGGCAGCCATTCATGGGATATGTGGGCGACGCCACCTGCGGAGAGCGTGCACGCGCCGGGGAACCCAGCTGTAGTCGCGCCACTGAAGGCCGGGCTCATCTGCCCCACCGGCCCGCACACCGGACACGCCGCCCGCTGGTTCTCCCGGATCACGGCCGTCTTGGCGCGGCCTCGGCACACCACCCACCCGTGTGCAACTATCGCCGCTGGAGGTACCGGCCCACAGTCGCCCGCTCAGCTGACGGTCAGCGTGAACAGCGTGCTCTCGTCCGACTCGTAGTGATCGTCCTCGCTGAACACCTCCAGGTGCCCCGTGGCCGTGGCACCGTGTGGCACGCCCGGATCCACATGGATCGGGATCAGCGCGG
>NZ_JARZAJ010000114.1 GCF_029892105.1 Kitasatospora sp. GP82
GATCTTGGTGGCTAATTCCAAGTTCCTTGCGATGCCCCAGAGTTGAGTTGCTCTGGGGTGGCCCGGGGAGCGGTATCGGACCTGTTCCTTGGGCCAGGGGTGGCAGCGTGGCCACGGTGCAGTGGATCATGAGCGCTGGTGATCTCTCGGGCCTCGTCTTGGATCGGAGCATGTCGTGTCGGTGCAACCGCAGCCCTGGCCCCAGCCTGACCCGCAGATCGCGGCGGCGATCCGGGCGATGTACCGGGGCAAGCGGGAGGCGCCGCTGGCGGTGCAGGTCCGTGACCGGCTCGGCGAGCTGTTCCCGGACGCGGCCTTCGCCGACGCGTTCGGCCGAGCCGGCAAGCCGGGCTGGTCGCCGGGCCGGCTCGCGCTGGTCACGGTCCTGCAGAAGGCCGCGCACCTGACCGACCGGCAGGCGGCGGACGAGGCCCGAGAGAACCTGGCGTGGAAGTACGCCCTGGGTCTGAGCTTGGAGGATCCGGGGTTCGACCACAGTGTGCTGTCGGAGTTCCGCTCCCGTGTTGTCACCCACGGGTTGGAGGAGCGGGCGCTGGACCTGCTGCTGGAGCGTCTGCGCGAGCTGGGCCTGGTGGACGCGGGCGGCAGCCAGCGCACCGACTCCACGCACATCGTGGCAGCGGTGCGGGATCTGAACCGGCTCGAGCTGGCCGGCGAAAGCGTCCGGGCGGCCCTGAACGCGCTGGCCGCCGCCTGTCCCGACTGGGTCGAGCAGGTGCTGGTCGTGGAGGACTGGAGCCGCCGCTACGCGGACCGGATCGACACCTGGCGCCTTCCCACCTCCAAGGCCAAGCAGGACGCGCTCGCGCTCGACTACGCCAAGGACGGCTACACCTTGCTGCACGCAATGTATGCACACGGCTCCCCGGCATGGCTGCGTGAGCTGCCCGCGGTGCAGAGCCTGCGAATCGTGCTGGTGCAGAACTACACCCGCACCATGGCCGGCAGCGGGCACATCCACGTCAAGCGTCGCGAGCGCGCCGAGGACGGGGGCGACGGGCTGCCGCCCGGCCCGATACGCCTGGCCTCCCCCTACGACACCGACACCCGCTGGTCCGCCAAGCGCGAGACATTCTGGAACGGGTACAAACTCCACGTCTCGGAGACCTGCCATCCGCAGGCCGACGGAGACCGGCCCGCCCGCCCGAACATCATCACCAACGTGGCCACTACCGCCTCCACCCTGCCGGACACCAAGGCCCTGGAACCGATCCATCAGATGCTCCAGCGCCGTCGGCTCCTGCCCGCGCGGCACTACCTCGACTCCGGCTACCCGAGTGCCGAACTGATCGTGGGCTCGGCCAAGACCTACGGCGTCGCCCTGATCACTCCGGTCCTGCTCGACACCTCCCGCCAAGCCAAGGCCCAAGAAGGCTTCGCCGCCCATGACTTCGCCGTTGACTGGGACAACCAGCAGGCCGTCTGCCCCGCCGGGAAGACCAGCACCACCTGGAACAACGTCGTCCAAGAGGACGTGACCAAGACCGTCGTTTCCTTCGCCGCCCTGGACTGCATCCCCTGCCCTTTCAAGGACCGGTGCACCAGCGCCCGCAGCAATCGCCGCCAGCTCAGCCTCCACCCCCGCGAACTCACCGAGGCCATCCGCGACGCCCGCAACCGACAGCAGACCGGAACCTGGCAACGCGACTACGCGCTCCGCGCCGGCGTCGAGGGCACCGTCCGCCAGGCCACCCACACGACCGGACTCCGTCGCGCCCGCTACCGCGGCCTGGCCAAGACCCATCTCGACCACACCACCAGCGCGACCGCCCTCAATCTCATCCGCCTCCACTCCTGGTGGAACGGCCGACCACTCGATCGCGCCAACCAAAGTCACCTCGCCAGACTCCAACTCAGCCTCGCAGCATGAAAGTTGAAATTAGCCACCAAGATC
>NZ_JARZAJ010000115.1 GCF_029892105.1 Kitasatospora sp. GP82
CCATCATCCGCGACCTCGACCTGCTGCGGCCCATCTACGCCCAGACCGCCGCGTACGGCCACTTCGGCCGTGAACTGCCCGACTTCACCTGGGAGTCCACCAGCCGCGCGGAGAAGCTGCGCGAAGTCCTGGGCCTTTAGCGCCTGTCCGGCCGACGCCGCCTGCCGCCGGCCTTGAACACGCGGTCCAGCCGTGTACTCCCGGGGGGCGGTGCACGGCTGGGCCACGTCCCCGAGATCTGTGCTCGAGCCGCCCCAGGCCAGTTCGAGTTCGCGCCGACAAGAGCGAAGACAAGGACGAGTACCCGTATGCGTATCGCCACCACCGGGTCGATCGCCACCGACCTTCACCCTGGCCACCGGGCAGGAGGAGTCGCGCAGGGACGGGATCGAGACGATCGGGGCGATCCGCGAGCTCAAGCGCCGCCGTCCGGCGGTGCAGACCACTCTGGGTCTGTCGAACATCTCTTTTGGGCTGAACCCGGCCGCGCGGGTGGTACTGAACTCGGTGTTCCTCCACGAGTGTGTGGAGGCCGGCCTGGACTCGGCGATCGTGCACGCCTCCAAGATCCTGCCCATCGCCCGCATCCCGCAGGAGCAGCGCGAGGTGGCCCTGGACCTGGTCTACGACCGCCGCAGCGAAGGCTACGACCCGTTGCGGAAGCTGCTCCAGCTGTTCGAGGGCGTGTCCTCGGCATCGGTGCGCGCCTCGAAGGCGGAGGAGCTGGCCGCGTTGCCGCTGCGGGAGCGCCTGCAACGCCGGATCATCGACGGTGAACGGGGTGGTCTGGAGGCGGATCTGGACGAGGCCCTGGTGTCGCGTCCGGCGTTGGAGATCATCAACGACACGCTGCTGTCGGGGATGAAGGTGGTGGGTGAGCTGTTCGGTTCGGGGCAGATGCAGCTGCCGTTCGTCCTGCAGTCCGCCGAGGTGATGAAGAGCGCGGTCGCCCACCTCGAACCCCACATGGAGAAATCGGATTCCGAGGGCAAGGGCACGATCGTGCTGGCCACGGTCAAGGGCGACGTCCACGACATCGGCAAGAACCTCGTCGACATCATCTTGTCCAACAACGGCTACAACGTCGTCAACCTCGGCATCAAGCAACCCGTCTCCGCGATCCTCGACGCCGCCCGGGAACACAACGCGGATGTGATCGGCATGTCCGGCCTCCTCGTCAAATCCACCGTGATCATGAAGGAGAACCTCCAGGAACTCAACCAGCGCGGCCTCGCCACCGACTACCCCGTCATCCTGGGCGGTGCCGCCCTCACCCGCGCCTACGTCGAACAGGACCTCCACGACATCTACCAGGGCGAAGTCCGCTACGCCCGCGACGCCTTCGAAGGCCTGCGCCTCATGGACGCCCTGATCGCGGTCAAGCGAGGCGTCCCCGGCGCCGCCCTGCCGGAGCTGCGCCAGCGCAGGCACGCCCGGGTCGAGGTCGAGGAGGCGCCGGAGGAGAACCTCGGGCAGATCCGCTCGGATGTCGCTGTCGACAACCGGGTGCCGTCGCCGCCGTTCTGGGGGGAGCGGATCGTCAAGGGGGTGCCGTTCGCGGACTACGCGTCGTGGCTGGACGAGGATGCGCTGTTCAAGGGGCAGTGGGGGCTGAAGGCGTCCCGCAGTGGTGACGGGCCTTCGTATGAGGAGCTGGTGGAGACCGAGGGCCGGCCGAGGCTGCGGATGTGGCTGGACCGGTTGCAGACCGAGGGCTGGCTGGAGGCGGCCGTGGTCTACGGGTACTTCCCGGCGGCGTCCAAGGGCGACGATCTGATCGTCTACAACGAGGACGGCTCGGAGCGGACCCGGTTCACCTTCCCCCGGCAGCGGCGCGGGCGCAGGCTGTGTCTGGCGGACTTCTTCCGTCCGGAGGAGTCCGGGCA
>NZ_JARZAJ010000116.1 GCF_029892105.1 Kitasatospora sp. GP82
TGTAGGGAATCACCCCAGGCCGGGATGACGACCTGCGGCTTTCATGTGGTTCAGCAGACACATCAGGGCCGCTGTCGCGCCTGGTTCAGCAGTTTGGGCCTGGCGCTGAGGACGGCGGCCCGTCACTCTCGGTTGGGTCCGGTTCGTTTCGAGAGACTGGCTGAGCTGGGTAGTCGCGTGACACGTCCGAGGGCCTTGGCGCCCGCCGCCGGAGACGGGGGCATCCTCCGCCGACGTCAGCCGCCGACGTGAATAGGGGGAGGCGCAGCGCGCAGTGCTGTCGGCGAGCTGGACTGGGTCAGCCTGCCAGTCGGGCAAGGGCCAGCGCGTGTGCGTGGGCGAGGGAGTCGGCAGCAGCGCAAGGGACGTCGGGCTGCACGCCGGTACCCTCCCAGTTCATGCCAGAGACGGGGTTGATCGCGCGGCCAACGGGGACCGTGGCTTCCAGGTGTGGGTGCACGGTCCAGCCCTTGCACGGGTGCGCGCCGCCGCGGGTGCGCTCGCCGACGACTACGGCGCGGCCGAGCTGCTGCAGGTCGTACGCCAGCTCCTCAGCGGCAGAGAAGGTGCTGTCACTGGACAGCACATACAACGGCTTGCTGCCACCGAAGCGGGCGCCGGGAACGTGCGGCAGGCTCCAGGACTGCTCGCTGCGCTCGCCGCCGCGCCAGTACATGGTGTTGAGGTGGGTGCGCTCGTCCAATAGGTAGCTGCAGACGAAGGCGACCGTGTCCGGGTCGCCACCCCGGTTGGCGCGAAGGTCCACGATCAGCGCCTGGGCACGGGAGGCCAGGGTGAGCGCGGCGCCCAGCGGTTCAGCGGCCCACTCCAGCGGAAACAGCATCGGTGCCAGCTCCACCACGGCGACCCCTCCGTCGAGCAACTCCACCCGGGGCGCACCGCCCAGCGAGGTGTCGAAGTCCCGGCGGATGGCGGCCAGGTTGGCCGCCCCCTGCTTGGGGGGCACCGGGTCGGCGTGGTGCTTCAGCCTCAGGTGTCGGTCGCCGTTGACGGACTGCAGGTCCGCGGTGACCAGCCGGGCGAGCGCCTCGGCGTCGTCGACTTCGTAGGCGCCCTCGGCGAGGCGTCGTTGCAGCAGGCCGGCGAGCTGCTCGGCTATCTCGGGGAAAACGTAGTGCTCGGTCAGCAGCCGGACTGTCTCGTCGATGACAGGGGCCGGCGGAAGCTTCGTTGAAGTCGTCATGGCAGGAAGTAGAGCACCACCCTTGCGAAAGCGTCAAAGAGTTTAGACACTTTCGGTATGCGCGATCAGCCTTCCTGCCCGCCGCCCCCTGAGGACGTCCTGGAGATCGGTGCGCCTGAGCAGTTCGCGGCACTCTCTCACCCGCTGCGTCAGCGGTTGCTCTTCGCGCTGGGCCACCGGCCTGCCACCATCAGGCAGCTTGCGGCGCAGCTCGACGCGAAGAAGGGCAACGTGGCGCACCACCTCAAAGTGCTCCGCGAAGCCGGGCTGGTCCACATCGCCGAGACCCGCCAAGTCCGCGGCGGAACCGAGCAGTACTACCAGCGCACGGCCCGCCACATGGTCGTCGCCGAACCCCAAGCGGCAGGCACCACCGCGATGCTCGCCGCGTTCGCCCAGGAGCTGGACCTCTCACCCGCCGAGACCCACCTGACAGTGCGCCACCTGCGCCTCAGCCCCACGAAGGCAAGAGAACTCGGCGAGACCCTCGCCAAACTGGTCGACGAGGCCGAGGAAGATGCAGAGGACCAGCCCCTGCACGGCGTGTTGGTAGCGCTCTATCAGCAAGCTCTGCCGACCAGCACCACCAGTTCCGCCTAG
>NZ_JARZAJ010000117.1 GCF_029892105.1 Kitasatospora sp. GP82
ACTCGCCTGACCGCCAGCCCCGACAAAGTCGGGCAATACCTCCGACCGAGACCCCTCGCGGCAGCCTAAATCGGTATCGAACACCCTCTCAGAGCGTGACGGTCGCGCGGAAGACCGTGGCGCCGGGGCCGGAGAGTACGGTCCCGGTACCCGTCGCGGGCAGGAAGGCGGACTCGCCGCGCGCCAGGATCAGCGTGGAGCCGTCCGCGGCGGTGAGACGGGCGGTGCCCTCGGTACAGAGCAGGATCTGCGGGGCCAGGCCCGCCACCCGCCGGTCGGTGGTGCCGAGGGCGAAGCGGGAGAGCCGGAACTCGTCGATCGGCACCGGGTACAGCTCCTCGCCGTCAGCGTCGGCCACCGGGCGCAGTACCTCGGGCTTCCCGCTGCGGAAGATCACCACGCGCAGCAGCTCGGGCACGTCCACGTGCTTGGGGGTCAGCCCGCCGCGCAGCACATTGTCGGAGTTGGCCAGGATCTCGATGCCGAGGCCGCGCAGATAGGCGTGCGGGACGCCCGCGCCGAGGTAGAGCGCCTCGCCGCTGCGCAGGTGCACGTAGTTGAGGAGCAGGGCGGCCAGCAGGCCGGTGTCGCCGGGGAACTCCCGGGCGGCGTAGGTGTATCCGGCGAACTGCCCGCCGGGCTCGGTTTCGGCGGCCCGCTCGACGGCGGCGGCGACCTCGGCGACGGTGGCCGAGGCACCGTCGCCGGTCATCGTCAGGATGGTGGCGAGCGCCTGGCTCAGTGCCTCGGCCTCGGGCTTGGTGCGCAGCAGCTCGATCAGCGGGGCGAGCGAGGCGACGCCCAGCGACTGCAGCAGGTCGGCCGTCTCGACGGGTGCGCGAAAGCCGCACAGGCCCTCGAAATCGCCCAGCGCGCAGATGAGTTCGGGCTTGTGGTTGGCATCCCTGTAGTTGCGGTGCGGCGCGTCGACCGGCACCCCTCGGGCCTCCTCCTCGGCGAACCCGGCCCTGGCCTGCGCCAGATCGGGGTGCGCCTGGATGGAGAGCGGCGTACCGGCGGCCAGCACCTTGAGCAGGAACGGCAGCTCGGGCCCGAACTTGGCCACGCCGGCGGCGCCCAGCTCGGCCTGCGGGTTGGCCGCGATCAGCGCCGCGAGTGAACGCAGGCCCTGTCCACGGTCCACTCGGGAGGGTGAACCCGGGTGCGCGCCCATCCACAGTTCGGCCTGCGGCTCGCCGGTCGCCTCCCGGCCGAGCAGCTCGGGAATCGCGGTGACCGAACCCCAGGCGTACGGGCGGACGGTGTTGACGAGCCTGTCCATGTGCGCGGTCCTGCCTGTTCTGTGGGTCGTCCGGTCGGGTACGGCAATCGTCGTCCGGTCGGGTAGGGCGATCGGAGGGGTCGGAAAGGATCGACCCTAGCCGACCGGGCCTGCGGGCCGACCAGGTCCGAGGTACGGGCCGGTGAACAGCCGGAGCAGCCCCGTGAACCGGTGCAGCTCGGGGGTGCCGAGGCCCCTGTGACGGGTGGGGCCAGCTGCCAGCGGACGTTCGCTGTGTGGCCCACGGGTGTTCAGGTTGGGCTAAGAGACTACCCGGCGGGGGACATCCCGACCGGGTTCCCTTCGAGCCCTGCCAGTCGGCGGAGGGACCGTGCCGAGGTAGCATGCGCATCCTTGACCTCTTCATACGTGTGGGCCCATACACCAACTCGCGCACTGCCGATCCGGCCTCCGGGCCTCGGGCTCGCTGTTTGTTCCAGCTGCTTCGAAAGGCACAGACGTGACTGCCCCTGAGGAGAGCACCTTCGCCGATCTCGGCAGGGTGCTGGTGATCAT
>NZ_JARZAJ010000118.1 GCF_029892105.1 Kitasatospora sp. GP82
AGGGCTCGCAGAGCATTAACCCGTAGCTTCCCGCTCTTTGGCTCGTTGCTGTGGTATGAGCGCGTTGGAGGGGGAACATGCCTCACTGGCAGCCAAGTTCGAGGTGATCTTCCCGCATCTCGATGAGCGTCAGCGGCGTCTGCTGATAGGGGCAGAGGCCCGGTCGATCGGCCATGGCGGGATCAGGCTGGTGGCCCGCGCCGCCGGTGTCCGCGAGGCCACGGTGTCACTGGGAGTCAGCGAACTCGACTCTGGGGAGCCACCGTTGGGACGTACCCGTCGGCCGGGCGGGGGTCGCAAGCGCGTGGTCGATCTGAACCCCGCGCTGCGGAGCGCCTTGCTGGAGCTGGTCGAGCCCGACATGCGTGGCGACCCGATGTCGCCCCTGCGCTGGACCACCAAGTCGACACGCAACCTCGCCGACGAGCTGACCGGACGGGGTCACCGGATCTCCGCGGACACCGTCGGCGACCTGCTGCGCGAGGAGGGCTTCAGCCTGCAGGGCAACGCCAAGACCATCGAGGGCAGGCAACACCCCGACAGGGACGGGCAGTTCCGATACATTAACGAGCGGGCCAAGAGCCACCAGGACACCGGGGATCCAGTAATCAGCGTCGACACGAAGAAGAAGGAGATCGTCGGCCCGTACAAGAACGGGGGTCGAGAGTGGCGTCCCGAGGGCGAGCCGCTCCAGGTCTCCACCCATGACTTCCCCGACAAGGAACTCGGCAAGGCCGTCCCGTACGGCATCTACGACCTGGCCGCGAACACCGGCTGGGTCAACGTGGGCACCGACCACGACACCGCCGCCTTCGCGGTCGAGTCCATCCGCCGCTGGTGGCACGGGGCCGGGAGGGCCGGCTACCCGCAGGCCACGCGACTGCTGATCACCGCCGACGCCGGCGGCTCGAACGGCTACCGCACCCGCGCCTGGAAGGCCGAACTCGCCGCCCTGGCCGTCGAGACCGGCCTTCATGTCACTGTGTGTCACTTTCCTCCGGGCACGTCGAAATGGAACAGGATCGAGCACCGGCTGTTCTCCCACATCACGATGAACTGGCGCGGCAGGCCCCTGACCAGCCACGAAGTCATCGTCAACAGCATCGCCGCGACCACCACGCGCACCGGACTTACAGTCCACGCCGAACTCGACACCGACACCTACGCCACCGGGGTCCGCATCGCCGACGGGCAAATGGACGCCTTGCCGCTGAACCGCCACGACTGGCACGGAGACTGGAACTACACCCTTCGCCCCGAGGAGTATGCCCAGGTCAGCGCCGAGCCGGACCCGTTCGACCAGCCGAGTCCCGACCTCGCATGGCTCTGCCACCCAGCCCTCACCGGACTGCCGCCCGCCGAGTGGGACGGTCTGATCGCCACCCTGACCACGTTCCACGAGTCCCAGCGGGAAGCGGAGTTGGACAATCGGCGCGGCCACCGACCACGAGTGAAGGGCGACGGTGGCACCGGGCGCCGCCCCATCCTCACCCTCGCCGACCGACTCCTGGCCACCCTCCTCCACTACCGGCTCGCCATGCCCCAGGTCACCGTCGCCACCTTGTTCAACGTCCACCCCGGAACGATCAACAGGCGTATCCGTGACATCCGCCAACTCCTCGACGCCGCCGGACATGCCATCCAGCCCACCGAAAACCGGCTCGTCACCCTTGACGACCTCTACAGCCTCGCGAGCACGGCAGGAATGACCCGCCCATCGGAGATCAAGACTGCGAGTTAATGCTCTGCGAGCCCT
>NZ_JARZAJ010000119.1 GCF_029892105.1 Kitasatospora sp. GP82
GGCGGGTACACAGCAGGGGAGTTCGTGCGCTGATGACCATTGACCACGAGAGCGTGCCGCGCCCTGGCCGCCCCCTGCCGAACTCCCGGCGGATCGCCACCGGGCTCCTGGACCGGCCGAAGCCGGCCTCCCAGACCCGTGCCTCGGCGGCGCTCGGACGTCACCGCAGGCCCTTCCGCTCCCGCCTCGCCCTGCCGATCGGACTGCTGGCCGTCGACACCCTGGCCGTCTGCACCGCCACCACCCTCACCGCGGACCGGACCGGCCAGCCCCTGCTGGGCACCGCCGCCGTTCTGCCCCTGCTGCTCCCGCTCAACCTGGCGGCCGGCCTCTACCGCACCAGGCTCACCCTCTCCGCCCTCGACGAACTCCCCGCGCTGGCCACCAGGGCCACCGTCGCACTGGCCTTCGCCGTCACCCTCTCCGCCTGCCTGGAGGGTCTGCCCCACACCGCCGCGCACCCGCCGCGCCTGCTCGCCACCCTCACCGCGCTGGTCCTGCTCGCGGCGGGCGGCCGCGCCTTCGTCTACCACCTGCTGCGCCGCGCCCGCCGCCGCCGCCCCAGCCCGGCCCTGGTGCTCGGCGCGGGCGAGCTCGGCCAGCGCGTCGCCGCCGCCCTGACCGAGCACCGCGAGTACGGGCTGCGCCCGGTCGGCTATCTCGACCCCGGCCCGGTGCTGCTCGCCGCCGACGCCAAGCTGCCCGTCCTCGGCGGGCGCGAGGTGCTCGAACGCGAGATCCGCCGCAACCGCATCCACCATGTCGTGGCCACCGACGGCGCCGCCGACGAGGCCGAGACCGCCGCCTCCCTCCGCGAGGCCGCCCGGCTCGGCTGCCAGGTCTGGCTGGTACCCGCCCTGCGCGAGTACGGCTCGGTGGCCGGGCCCGACCGCGACCAGCTCTGGGGCTTCCCCTGCCTCAAACTCGGCCGCCCGGCGATGCGCCGGCAGGGCTGGCCCGTGAAGCGGGCCCTGGACATCCTCGCCTCCGGCCTCGGCCTGCTCGCGCTCGCACCCGTGCTGGCCGCCTGCGCGCTGGCCGTCCGCTTCGACACCGGCCCCGGCGTCCTCTTCCGCCAGCAGCGCACCGGACTCGACGGGCGGGTCTTCACCGTCCTCAAGTTCCGCACCCTGCGCCCCAGCAGCGAACACGAGTCCGCCACCCGCTGGAACATCTCCCAGGACCACCGGATGGGCACCGTCGGCCGCCTGCTGCGCCGCAGCTCGCTGGACGAGCTCCCGCAGCTGTGGAACGTGCTGCGCGGCGACATGAGCCTGGTCGGCCCGCGCCCCGAGCGGCCCTACTTCGTGATGCGCTTCGGCCAGGCGTACCCCGAGTACGCCGACCGCCACCGCGTCCCGGTCGGACTCACCGGCCTCGCCCAGGTCAACGGCCTGCGCGGGGACACCTCGATCGAGGACCGGGCCCGCTTCGACAACCGCTACGTCGAGAGCTGGAGCCTGTGGCAGGACGCCAAGATCCTGCTCCGCACCGCGGTGCTGATGCTGCACCCGGACGGGAGCTGAGATGTCCCTCGCCCTGCCCGGGCAGTCGCCCCCCGGGGCCCCCGCCCCCTCAAACCCGCCACCGCCGCGACGGCCGCGGTCCGCCCGGCCGCCCACCTCACCCTCCGCCGCCGCCACC
>NZ_JARZAJ010000120.1 GCF_029892105.1 Kitasatospora sp. GP82
CCGCCGGTGGGGCCGCCAGCGCGCTCGGTTGTTCCGGTGTCATGCTCGGTGCGCTCCCAGGGGATCGGGGACGGTCCTGGAGATGGGGACGGGCGCGACGGGGGCTGCGGGGCTTGAAGCTGACGGATCGCCGGATACCTCCGCGCCCTCGGGCCCTGGGACGGCCGCGCGGGCGGCAAGGCCGAGGACGACCGAGGTGAGCACGGTGGTCGTCCCGCCGATGTCGCCGTACAGGAAGTCGACCAGCACCCAGGTGAGCAGCGCGAGGGCCGCCAGGCCCGGGCCCGCCGCACGGCGCAGGCAGCCGATCAGCAGGGCGAGGAAGAGCCCGGCGTAGGCGACGATGCCGATCAGGCCCTGCTCGCTGAGCACCAGCAGGTACATGTTGTGCGGGGAGAGCAGGGGTTCGCGCTGGAAGCCGATGGTGGAGTCGGCGGCGTCACTGCCCGAGGAGAGCCTGAGCGGGGCGTGGCTGTCGCGCAGTTGCTGGAAGGCCTTGGGCCCGGCGCCGGTGACCGGGTGGTCCTGCCAGATCCGGCGGGCGGTGGTCCAGAGGTCGTAGCGGTCGCTGACCGACTGGTCGGGGGCGGCGGAGACCGAGCCGATGCTGGAGAGCCGCTGGGTGACGCCGTCGGAGCCGATGCCGATCCCGCCGACCAGGACGATGCCGGCGGCCAGCCCCAACAGGGCGCTGCGGACGGCCAGTCGGGCGTCCGCACGCAGCAGCAGCACGGTGGTGGCGGCGGCGCAGGCGATCCAGCTGCCCCGGCTGAAGGAGACGGCCAGCGGGAAGGCCAGGAAAACGGCGACGGCGAACATGGCCAGGCGCAGCGGCCGGCTGCCGCCGCTCCCGCGTTCGGCGAGGGCGAGTGCGAGGGCCGCGAGCAGGCCGAAGCTGACCACGGTGGACATCGCCATGATGTCCAGCGCACCGAAGGTGCCGACCGCGCGGATGGGCTGGCCGGTGTAGGAGGCACCGGTCCTGGTGAGGTACTGGTGGGCGCCGACCACGCCCTGGACCAGTGCGGCGAGCACGAAGGAGCCGAGGATCAGCCGCTGGTCGTACCGGTCGCGCAGCGAGCAGAGCACGGCGGCGGGCACCAGGACGAAGACCTGGACCAGCCGGACGAAGCCGGTGAGGCTGGCGGCCGGGTCGATCGAGGCGATGGTGGCGAGGGCGGCCGAGCAGACCACCGCGCCGAACAGCGTGCAGGCGGTGCGGCTCACCGTGGGGAGGTGGCCGCGCAGCAGGCCGACGGCGGTGAGCGCGACGAGGGCGAGCGAGGCCAGGTCGGCGGCGGTGATGTGGACGGCGGCGGCGACGTCCTTCTCACCCGCAGGTACGCAGACCAGCAGCACGGTGGCGGCGGCCAGCAGGCTGGGCCGGGCCGACAGGGCGGTGGCGGCGGCGGCCAGCAGGCTGGGCCGGGCCGACAGGGGGGTGGCGGCGGCGGAGGGTGAGGTGGGCGGCCGGGCGGACCGCGGCCGTCGCGGCGGTGGCGGGTTTGAGGGGGCGGGGGCCCCGGGGGGCGACT
>NZ_JARZAJ010000121.1 GCF_029892105.1 Kitasatospora sp. GP82
CTTAGTAGTCCCGGGCTCGCCTGACCGTGACGGGTGGGTTGATCGGGGCGGTCTTGTGGTGTGGCGCGATGGTGACTGCTTCGACCGGGTCTCGGGTGGGCTGCGGCCAGAGCGTGTGGTCGGCTCGCTTGACGCCGAAGTTGGACATCTTGCGTTTGACGACGCGGGCGTTGGAGCGTCTGCGCCGGGTGGGCAGGAGGTGGCGGGCTATCTCTCGCAGCCCGTCGGCGAGGGCTGCGGCCAGGCGGTCAGGGGGAAAAGGCCGCCTGCGCGGCGACTTGGCGTCGCGCGAGGCGGAGGGTGCGGGTAAAGGAGAGCCGGTCAGGGTCCTCGCCGATGTCCTGGGCGGCGGTGTGCATGAGCGAGCGGATCGCGTGGTGGACGAGCAAGTGGCCCCAGACCTCCTGCTCGACACCTTCGGGTGAGCGGGAGCGCAGAACCTGAGCGGGGCCGCGCTGGTGGGTCTTCAGCTCGTCCAGCGCGGTCTCGATCTCCCACCGCTCGTTGTAGCGGGCCGCCAACTCCATTGCGGGCGCGGACTCGTGGTCGAGGATGGTGGTGATCAGCCGGTAGGGGGCGGTGTGCTGCGGGCGGCCGGGGTCGTCCAGGGTGTACTCGATGACCCGCACGACGGCCGCGTCGGCGCGCTTGCGGTCCCCGGCGGCGGCGATGTCGGACAGGTAGGAGCCGTCGGGAAGCTCCTGTCGCACGGGCAGGACCGCATTGGACTTGATACGCCACAGAAGGTCCGCTCCGCCCGCCGCAGCGGCCCGCCACTGCTCCAGGCCGGCGAAGCCACGGTCGGCCATCAGCAGATCGTCAGGCCCCAGAACGTCGAACAGCTCCCGCGCGAGCACGGACTCGGCGGTGGCGAACGGGCCCAGGGTCGCGTGAGTGATCGCGTGGGTGCCGCACTCCGCCAGCGCCACCACCCTCACCTGTGGGAACGCCGACCGCTCACCGCGGTGGGTCTTGGGGCGGCCGAACCGCGCGTCGTTCTCCTCGCTGTCCGGCACGTCGAACGTCGTCCCGTCAATGGCCATCAAACGCCAACGCCCGTACCACGCACCAGCGGTAGCCTCCGTCGCCACAGGGCCGGCGGTCTGCTCGAACAACGCCTTGAGGACCTCGGGCCCGAGCTTGAGCCGGGCCCGGGAGATCGCCGCGGTTGTAGGAACCTGCCACGACCCCGACCAGCGCCTCGCCCATGCCAGCCCCTCGGTCAGCAGCCGCGCGACCTCCTCGTACCCCTGCCCGGAGAACAGGCACATCGCCAGCACGAAATAGACCACCACCCGTGGCGGCAGCAGCCGCTGGCGCTGCCCGGTCCGGCCGCACTCCTCCACGATCCGGTCCACCAGCTCTGGCGGGAACGTGCGCGTCAGCAGACCGATCGCGATCCGGTCCGACAACCGCTCGTCCGTCGACGGCTTGACCTGCCCAGGGCGTGGCATCCAGGCACCTCCTGGACAGGCAGCCTACCAGCAAAGATCCTTAAGTCACTGGTATTG
>NZ_JARZAJ010000123.1 GCF_029892105.1 Kitasatospora sp. GP82
GTGGTCGGCAGATCAAACTCAAGGCATAAGCGCCAGTCGTACCTCGGGCCAGACCACCGCCCGGGGCGGCACCCGACCATCCTCACAGTCGTACCGTGTGGCTACAGCGCGGTGTCTTTTGAGGCGATTGATGCCGCATTCGACCGCGTGCCTTGCCTTGTAGTCTTCGGGGTCGAACTTCGGCGGACGACCGCCGCGTGAGCCGAGCTTCTCGCGGTTGCGGGCTTGGTCGGCCTTGTCCGGGATGGTGCAGCGGATTCCGCGACGCCGCAGATAGGCGCGATTCTTCCGGGAGGCGTACGCCTTGTCGGCGCGCACGCGATCGGGTCGTGTGCGTGGCCGGCCCGGCCCGACGCGCGGCACGCGGACCTTTTCCAGGACCGGCTCGAACTGCGGGAGTCCCCTCGCTGCCCCGCCGTGACCACGATCGACATGGGCTCTAGGGCGTGTTTTAGGAAGCGGGCGGTCAGTCATTTGGTGAGGTCGCCCGCGATGTGGCCGATAGCGGTCTCGACGCTGACGTTGTGTTCGCGGCGGTTGGCGTCGCGCTGGACGACCTCGTAGCCACCCTCGTCCAGCACGGCAACGGAGGCGAACCAGGCGGGTTCGTCCTCGTCTGGCTGGACGGCGACGAAGGTGTTGTCCGCGTCGTTCAGATCGCTGATGGGCATGAACAGGGCGTCCTTGGACGGGTCGTCGACGTGGCCGCCGTTCTCACTGTCGGCGCAGTAGCCCGTTCCTGCGGTTGCTCGACGTGCGGCCTCGCAGGCGAGGGCGTGCCAGGCCGCACGTCGGGTCGGGGTGACAGGTTCCGGCACGCCGATGGCCAGTCGCCGTGCTGCGGCTGTGGAGGCCCATCGAGGGTTATCGGGTTCGGAAGCGGCGGAAGAGGTTTCGGGCTACGTACACCCCCGGGCCGCCGAAGCCGACGATGTCGACGCGCCCTTCACCAGTGATGTCGGCGAGGAAGCGGGGGTGGCGGTCGACCCGCCAGGCGCCTGCGTCCTCGTTGTACCCGAACCCGCGGCACACCAGCTGAGCCTGCTTGAACCGGCCGTCGCCGCGGCTGTGCGACACCCAGACTCCCTCGTCGCCGAAGCCGACGATGTCGGGGTTGCCGTCGCCGGTGACGTCGGCGAGGAACCGGAGGTGCTTCCCGCTCGTCCACCCCTGGGCGAGCCCGAAGTCGTTCAGGACGAGCTTGGAGGGCTCGAACGTGCCGTCGCCGCGCCCGCGTGAGACGACGGCGCCCTGTGGGCCGAACCCGACGATGTCCAGTGCTCCGCCACCGGTGGTCCTGACCAGGAACCGGGGGTGCTCCTCGACCGAGCTCCACCCCTGGTCGGCCCCGAAGTCGTCGAGGACGTACAGAGGGTCGGCGAATGTCCCGTCCGCGTCCTGGAGTGACACCCAGACGCCGTCGTCGTGGCAGCCGACGATGTCGAGCCTGCCGTCACCGGTGGTGTCGGCGAGGAAGCG
>NZ_JARZAJ010000124.1 GCF_029892105.1 Kitasatospora sp. GP82
CGAGGTCGGTCCTGACGATCTGGCGCAGGGCCGCCCGGGAGGCGGTGGGCAGGGTGTAGCGGGTGGTGTCGACACCGTTGGGCAGCAGGTGCACCCGGTGTGCCGGGACGCCCCAGGCATCGAGTGTTCCGGCGACTTGGCGGGAGACCGCGACGGTGGTGGTGCCGAGCCGTTCGGCGGTCAGGTAGAGCGCTCTGACCCCGGCGGTGACCGGGCGGCCCTCGATCACCTCGGCGTGCAGTGAGTGCTCGGTGGCGACGATCGTGCGGACTCCTGCCAGCCGGGCGGCCAGCCGGCCGTAGAGACCGGCCCGGTAGAGGTGGGTGTGCACCAGCTGGTAGCCGCCGGAGCGGATCAGCCGGGTGAGCCTGGGCATGACGGCGAGGTCGCGGTTGCCGCGCATGGCCAGGTCGTGGACGGTGACGCCGTCGGCGCGCAGCGCGTCGGCGACGGTGCCCGGGTTGGTGAGGGTCGCGACGTCGCAGGTGTGGTGGTGTGGCAGGTGGCGCAGCATCAGTTGGAGTTGGCGTTCGGCGCCGCCGGTGGCCAGGCCGGTGATGATGTGGAGCACTCTCATGGGGTGGTCCTGCGTTGTTCGGTGGGTTCGCTGCGGTGCAGTGCGCTCGCCGCGTCGCGCAGTCGGTGGCGGCCGTGTTTGGCGAGTAGTCGCAGGGCGCCGTCCCGGTCGCCGACGTAGCAGCGGGGTAGTGCGAACCTGCCGGTGAGGGCGCTGTGCTGGATGGCGCAGGCGTAGTCGTATCCGGCGTCGCGGACGGCTTGGGCGGCGGGTGGGTCGACTGCTCCGTACGGGTAGCAGAAGCCGGTGACGGGGCCGTTGACGAGGTCTTCGAGGGTGTGGCGGCTCTGCCTGGTCTGCTCGGCGAGTACGGTGGCGGGTAGTCCGGGGAGTGCTTGGTGGCCGAGGCCGTGTGAGCCGATCTCCCAGCCTGCGGCTGCGAGTTCGGTGACCTGGTCGGCGGTCAGGAGTTGTTTGCGTGGGCCCATGGTGTCCCAGCCGTTCACGGTGCCGAGCAGGTCGGGGACGACGTATGCGGTCGCGGTGAAGCCGTATGCGTGCAGGATGGGGACGGCGTGCCGGGCGAAGTCGGCGTAGCCGTCGTCGAAGGTCAGGCCGACCAGTCGGTTGGCCTGTCCCGTGGCCTGGGCGCGGAGCAGTTCGCGGATGCTGACGCCGCGTCGGCCGGTGCGGGTCAGCCAGTCCATCTGGGCGGCGAATCGCTCTGGGCTGACGGTGAGCTGGTAGGGGTCCTCCTCCTCGTGGTCCACCGAGTGGTACATCAGGATCCAGGGGGCGGCTCTGGATGCCTTGGTCTGGGCCGGGAGGCGCGGTTGCCGGGTGTCAGCGTCCATGGGGCAGCTTCCCTTCAGCGGCCGGG
>NZ_JARZAJ010000125.1 GCF_029892105.1 Kitasatospora sp. GP82
TCTCGCACGCGTTCCACTCGCCGTTGATGGACCCGATGCTCGAAGAGTTCGGCCGGGTCCTGGAGGGCCTGTCGTTTCAGGCGCCCACCATTCCCGTGGTGTCGAACCTGACGGGTGCGTTGGCCACGAGCGAGCAGCTGTGCTCCCCGCAGTACTGGGTGGAACACGTCCGCCAGGCCGTCCGGTTCTCCGAGGGCATCGGCTGGCTGACCGGACAAGGGGTGACTTCCTTCCTGGAGCTTGGACCGGACGGCGTCCTCACGGCGGTCGGCCGCGAGTCGGCGTCGGACGAGGCCGTCTTCGTCCCCGTCCTGCGCAAGGACAGGGACGAGGAGGAGACGGCGCTCCACGCACTGGCGCGTCTGCACGTCCACGGCGCGAAGGTCGACTGGGCCGCGCTGTTCGCCGGGACCGGTGCCCGCAGCGTCGAACTGCCCACCTACGCGTTCCAGCGCCGGCGGTTCTGGCCTTCGGGCTCGGTGGTGCGGGCCGGTGATGTGCGGTTCGCGGGGCTGGGGGCGGCAGAGCACCCCTTGCTGGGCGCTGCTGTGCAACTGGCCGGTGACGATGAGGTTCTGCTCACTGGTCGGCTGTCGCTGGAGTCGCATCCGTGGCTGGCGGATCACGTGGTGAAGGGCACCGTGCTCGTTCCGGGGACGGGTCTGCTCGAACTGGCCTTCCGGGCCGGGGACGAGGTCGACTGCGACCTGGTGGAGGAGCTGACGCTGGCCGCCCCGCTCACGCTGCCCGAGCACGGCGGTGTGCAGGTGCAGGTACGCGTCGGGAAGCCGGACGAGTCCGGACGGCGCACACTGGCCGTGTCCTCCCGGCCGGACGGTCATGAGCAGGACGCCTGGGTCCGGCATGCCGCTGGTGTGCTGACGGCCTCCGGTGCCGCCGAACCGGCGTCGTTCGACGCCTCGGTGTGGCCGCCGGTGGGTGCCGAGGCGGTGTCGGTGGATGGTGCTTACGAGGGGTTTGCGGAGGCCGGGTTCGGTTACGGTCCGGTGTTCCAGGGGCTGCGGGCCGTGTGGCGGCGTGGTGACGAGCTGTTCGCCGAGGTGGCGCTGCCGGAGCAGGCGAAGGAGGAGGCCGGACGGTTCGGTCTGCACCCGGCCCTCCTGGATGCGGCGCTGCACGCCGCGATCCTGGAGGGCGGCAGCGACGACACGGTGATTCCGTTCCTGTGGAGTGGCGTGTCGCTGCATGCGGTGGGCGCGTCGGCGGTGCGGGTGCGATTGACGCGGCTCGGCGAAGGCACGCTTTCGCTTGCGGTCGTGGACAGTACCGGTGCGCCGGTGTTGTCGGTGGAGTCGATGGTGGGTCGTCCGGTGTCGGCGGAGCAGTTGGGTGCCGCCAGTGGTGGTTCGGGCGAGGTGTT
>NZ_JARZAJ010000126.1 GCF_029892105.1 Kitasatospora sp. GP82
TGATGCCCCTATGGATGTCAATCGGCTGACGCTGGTGCAGGGGTCGGATTCCTGGCTGCGGTGATGAGTTGGTAGATCTCGCGGGCGACGTAGCGTTTGAGGCAGCGGATGGCTTCGCGGCGGGTCTTGCCTTCGGCGATGCGCCGTTCCAGGTACTCGCGGCTGCGGCTCTCCCAGCGCAGGCGGGCCAGGACGACGGTGTAGAGGGCGGAGTTGGCTTGTCGATCACCGCCTCGGTTGAGCCTGCGGCGCTGAGTCTTGCCGGATGACGCCTCCACCGGGCTGACGCCGCAGAGGGCGGCGAAGGAGCCCTCGCCACCCATGCGGTCCGGGTTGTCGCCGGCCGCTATCAGCAACGCAGCCGCGGTATCAGGGCCGACGCCGTAGCAGTCCAGGAGCTTCGGCGCATAGGAGTTGATCGCCGAGGTGATCCGTGCGGTGAGGTCGTTGATCTCCTCGGTGAGGTGAAGGATCCGGACGGCCAGCAGCCGCAGGGTGTGACGCGCGGCCATGGCCGGGGTGGTCCCGGTTGCGGCCTCCAGCTCGGAGCATCGACGGATGAGTTTGGGGTTGCTGAGGCCGGCCAGCGATTCACGCAGTCCGGGGTCCGCGGAGACCAGGACGGCCTTGAGCTGGTTGATCGCTTGCGAGCGTGACTTGACCGCGGAGCTCTTGGCCATCTTGAACAGCCGGACCGTCTCCACCGGACCGTCGGCGGTCTTGGCGGTGGCGGTGGCGCGGCCCGATAGCACTGCCTGGGCGGCCGCCCCTGCGTCGATCGCATCGGTCTTTCCTCGCCGGCGCCGCAGGGCCTTGTCCGGCTGGTTGACCTCGGTGACCGCGATGCCCTCGCGGTGTAGGTAGCGGGTCAGCGCGGCACCGTAAGAGCCGGTGCACTCGACTCCAGCCCGCTTCAGACCTCCGAAGGCCCTTGCCCAGGAGAGGAGTTGTCGGTATCCCTCCCGCGTGGTCGGGAAGCTGCGGGTGTCCAGCAGAGCTCCGGTGGAAGTGATCACCGCAGCGACGTGAACGTCCTTGTGGGTGTCCACGCCCAGGATGATGTCCTCTGGACGGCGGGTCGTGTCGTGCAGTGGAGGGGCTTGCCGGGTCATGCTGGGCACGGTCGTCTGTCTCCTGAACGCCTGGGGGCACTGGTGGCCGACGCCGGGCCGGTGAGGCGGTCAGGACTGTGACGGTGCGTGTCGCGAAGGCCCCTATCGGGACACGCCCACCCGTCCGGCGGCAGCACGCACCGCCTCGGGCAGTGGTCGGCAGATCAAACTCAAGGCATAAGCGCCAGTCGTACCTCGGGCCAGACCACCGCCCGGGGCGGCACCCGACCATCCTCACAGTC
>NZ_JARZAJ010000127.1 GCF_029892105.1 Kitasatospora sp. GP82
CTGAGCTTGATCTTTAACCTCGCGCGGCGAGGTGGGCCTGAAGCGTGGGTTCGCGTTTGACGGTCTTGCCCACGTCGTGGCGGGGCGCCGGCTTGCGGTTCTTCGAACCCGGAGGCCGTCCGGGGCCGGGCCGGGAGGGTTTCGGCACCCGGGCCGGAGTGAGGACCTTCGCGCGGATGTTGCGGAACCCTCGGCGGACCCGGGCCGGGGTCAACTTAGCCGCTGGAAGCGGGCGTTCCCAGGGGCGGCGCAGGTCGGCGGCGAGCCGGCGGGCCAGGCGGAGCTGGGTGTGGGCGACGATGACCAGCCAGGTCCACAGGTCGGCGGTGTCCGGCGCACGGAAGTGCGGCGCCGTCCAGCCCAGGGTGCCCTTGAGTAGGCGGAAGGTGTGCTCAAGGTCGAATCTGCGCAGAAAAGTGCGCCAGATCCGGTCCAGATGGACCGTATCGATGCCGGTGGCAGAGGACCATAGCCACAGCGGCTTCGCTTCGCGTTCGCCGGGCAGGTGATCAACCTTGAGGCGAACCAACGTGCCGTGGGTGATGGGGATTTCACCTTCGTGGTCGAGCCAGGGCCCGCGCTTTTGCAGGCGCTGGTGCATCCGGTCCCACGCCTTCGCCTCGGCCTTGCCGTAGCGGGTGGTCTCGGTGCAGGTGGTGGCGTCGGGCTCGTGCCAGGACTCGGGTTTGGCGAAGGTGAAGGCAGTGCCGTGCTTGCGTGGGCGTCCGCCCTTGGGCGTGGAGCGGGGCTCGCCCGCATCGCGGAGCATGACCCGGTCCGAACGCAGTCGGCCGATGAGCTCAACGGGCAGATCAGACAAGAGGTGGGCCAGGCGGGTGACGTCGTAGCCGGCGTCCATGACGAGCAGGATGTCCGGGTCGCCCAACTGCCAGTGCCCGGCTTCGATCAGGCGGCCGGTGACCTCGCGAAGTTGGTCGGCGGTCACTGCGGTGGCGTCGTCGGCCGGCCCCAGCCGGACCGCGTCCAGCAGCGCGGTCCATGAGGTGCGGCCGCTCTCCAAGGCGGCGACGAAGGAGTAGGGCCAGCCAGGGATCAGCTGGTCCGCGCTGCGGCCGCGCCCGTAGACATGGCAGAACAGGCGGTCATCGCTGGTGGGAGCGTCGGGGCGGAGCCAGTGCGAGACATCGACGGCCAGGGCGATGCGCCCGTCAGCGAGGCGGGGGATCGGAAGGGCGGCCAGCGCGCGGCGGAGTCGGGCGGGCTCGAGCCAGCCCCGGTCCAGCGCGGCGTACATCGCACCGTGCCCCCGCCGGTGCTCGGCCGCCAGCGACAGGTCCACCAGCGTCTTGACCGGCCCGTCCGTGCACAGCAGCGCGTCGGTGAGCTCGAAGAG
>NZ_JARZAJ010000128.1 GCF_029892105.1 Kitasatospora sp. GP82
CACCGCGAAATACGCATCATGCACCGAACGCACAATGTCCGGGCGGGTCACATTCAGGATCTCGTTGCAACCCTCGAGCTGCTGGAAATCCTCCATCGACGGATCCTGCGCCTGAAGCATCGTGCCCATCGCCCCGTCCGCAACCACCACACGGGTCGCGAGGGCTTCGCGCAAGGCGTTCGCGCGGGCCTGCTGGGCAGCAGTCAGTTCATTGACAGTCATCAGGCGCTCACCACCGTGTCGTCGGTCCGGCCGATCAGCTCGGCCGCCGTGATCCGGTACTCCTGGGTGCCGATCGTCTTGAGTGCCTCGGTGGCCAGTGCGCAGCCCAGGCGTGCCGCTCGCGGCATCGGCCAGCTCCGGCTGAGGCCGGTGAGGAACCCGGCCCGGAAGGCGTCGCCGACGCCGGTCGGGTCGGCCACGTGGTCGGTCGGTACGGCGGGGACCGTCACCGGCGTGCTGTCGGAGCGCGCGATGACCACACCGTCCGCTCCCCGCGTGGTGACCCAGGTTCCCACCTGGTCGAGCACCTGGCGCTCCGTCCAGCCGGAGAGCTGCTGGAGGAGGGCCGCTTCGTACTCGTTGGTGAAGAGCAGGTCCGCTCCCTCCACCAGGCGCCGGGCCTCGGCCCGGTCGAGGCGGGCGAGTTGCTGTGAGGGGTCGGCGGCGAACGACAGTCCCAGGGTGCGGCACTCGTCGGTGTGGCGGACCATCGCCTCCGGGTCGTTGGGGGCGATCACCACCAGGTCGAGGCCGCCGACCCGTTCGGCGATCGGGGCCAGCGTCAGCTCGCGGGCCTCGGACATCGCCCCGGCGTAGAAGGTGGCGATCTGGTTCTGGTCGGTGTCGGTGGTGCAGACGAAGCGTGCGGTGTGCCGGGACTCGCTGATCCGTACGGAGTCGGTGTCGACGCCGGCCGCCTCCAGCCAGGCCCGGTACTCGGCGAAGTCGATGCCTGCCGCGCCCACCAGGATCGGACGGAGCCCCAGGCTGCCCAGTCCGAAGGCGATGTTGGCCGCCACCCCGCCGCGACGGACCTCCAGGTCGTCGGCGAGGAACGACAGTGACACCTTGTCGAGTCGCCCCTCGATCAGCTGATCGGCGAAGCGTCCTGGATAGGCCATCAGGTGGTCGGTCGCAATCGAACCGGTAACGGCGATACGCACAGCGGTGCCTCCTCTGGGCAGTGACGGGACAGCGGGCCGGGGTGGTCAGCCCAGGGCGACGGCGCGGAGCTTCTCCGCCCGGTCGGTGCGCTCCCAGGTGAAGTCGGGCAGTTCACGGCCGAAGTGGCCGTACGCGGCGGTCTGGGCGTAGATGGGCCGCAGCAGGTCGAGGTCGCGGATGATGG
>NZ_JARZAJ010000129.1 GCF_029892105.1 Kitasatospora sp. GP82
GCCGTCGTCGGTGTGCGGGTCGGTGGTGCGGCGGACGACGGGGCGGATCGAGAAGTAGGGGCGGACTATCACGCCTACCAGTGCCTGGGCGGGCAGGCCGAGGCTGTAGATGCGCATGACGGTGGCGGTGGCGGCGGTGTCGGCCGGGCCGAAGGCGCCGCGTTCGAAGAGGAGTGAGACCACGGAGGGGGCGCAGGCCATGAGGAAGGCGGTGCCGGCCAGGACGAGGGCGGTGGCTTGGCCGAGGTCTTTCTCCACCCGGTCGCGGGCCGCTGTCAGGTCGCCGGCCGCGAGGGCGCGGGCGACCAGCGGGAAGGTCACGGTGCAGATCAGGATGGCCGCGGTCATGGCGAGTTGGGCGACCTTGGCGGCGTAGTTGAGGTGCGAGATGGTACCGGGAGGCAGGTCGGAGCCGAGGTAGCGCTCGATGAAGACCTGGGCTTGGCGGGTGAGGGTGAAGGCGGCGACCGGTAGCAGGGCGAGTGGGAGCAGCACCAGAGTGGCTCCGCTCCGGCGCGGTCTTGGCCCGCGTTCCTGGCGCAGTCGGCGGTGGAACGGGCCGACCAGCACTGCGGCCATCAGCAGGCTGCCGAGGGCGACGCCGAGGGCGGCCGAGTGGACGCCCAGCACTGTGTGGCAGGTGAGCAGCAGGGTGAGGATGGCGAGGTTGTATGCGACGTAGATCGCGGCCGGGGCGGTGAAGTGGTGGTGTGCCCGCAGGGCGGAGCCGAGGTATCCGGCGATACCGAACGGCAGGATGGTGAGGGCGGTGGTCCGGGTGCAGGTGACGGCGAGGTCCGGGTCGGCGAGACCGGGTGCGAGCAGTTCGACCAGCTGGGGGGCGCCGAGGGCGACGGTGGTGGAGAGGGCGCAGAGTGCGAGCAGCAGCCAGGGCAGGGTGGTGCGGACCAGCTGGCGGACGGGGTCGGCCTGGTCGGGGCGCTCCTCGCGGAGGACCAGGGCGAGGCTGAAGGCGGGCACCATCAGGAAGGCCATGGCGTCCTCGATCAGCAGCGGCGCGGCCGTCTCGGGGACCGTCCAGGCGACCAGGAAGGCATCGGTGCCCTGGTTCGCCCCGAAGTAGCGGGCCAGCAGCAGGTCGCGCAGCAGACCGAGTGCCGAACCGGCGGCGCTGAGCAGGGCGGTGACCCCGAAGGCCCGGGCCAGGAAGCCGCCCCGGTCAGGTGCCGGTCTGGCGGCGGGCGGCACGGTCCCGGCCGCGCGGGCGGCCGGGACCGGGGCCGCCGGTGGGGCCGCCAGCGCGCTCGGTTGTTCCGGTGTCATGCTCGGTGCGCTCCCAGGGGATCGGGGACGGTCCTGGAGATGGGGACGGGCG
>NZ_JARZAJ010000130.1 GCF_029892105.1 Kitasatospora sp. GP82
GCATCGACGATGTGGACCGGCTGCGGCACGGCGCGATGGGCAGGCTCTTCACCGGCGTGCGCGCGCCCTCGACCCTGGGCACGTTCCTACGCTCGTTCACCCACGGACACAGCCGCCAACTACACCGCATACATCGGGACTTCCTCGCCCGCCTGGCCCACACCACGCCGCTGCTGCCCGGCGCCGACCAGGTCGCGTTCATCGACATCGACCCCACCCACCGCCGCGTCTACGGCCGCGCCAAGCAGGGCGCCGAGATCGGCCGCTTCAAGGGCGTCCGCACCCTGCACCCGATCCTGGCCACCATCAGCACCCCGATCGCCCGGCCCGTGATCGCAGCGGTGCGCCTGCGGCGCGGGAAGGCCGCCGATGCCCGCGGAGCCGGCTCGTTCACCGCCGAAGCCCTCGCGAGCGCGGCCGACGCGGGCTGCACCGGCGTGCGGATCGTGCGCGCCGACAGCCAGTTCTACAACGCCGACGTCGTGGCCGCCTGCCGCCGGGCGGGCGCCCGCTTCTCGCTCACGGTGCGGATGAACCCGCACGTCGCCGCCGCCATCACCACCATCGCCGACGACGCCTGGACCCCGATCCACTACCCCGAGGCGTTCGCCGACCCGGACACGGGCGAGCTGGTCTCCGACGCCGAGGTCGCCGAAATCGGCTACACCGCCTTCACCGGCCGCCGGAAGGCCGAGCACGTCGCCGCCCGCCTCATCGTGCGCCGCGTCCGCCGCCTGAACACGGAAGTCACAGCCGGACAGGGCGAGTTGTTCACCACCTGGCGCTACCACCCCGTCTTCACCGACAGCCCGTTCACCATGCTCCAGGCCGGGCTCCAGCACCGGCAGCACGCAGTCGTCGAGCAGGTGATCGCGGACGGCAAATCCGGCCCGCTGGCCCACCTGCCCTCCGGGAACTTCCAGGCCAACGCCGCCTGGCTGACTCTGTGGGCAATCGCATTCAACCTGCTGCGGGCCGCCGGATGCCTGGCCGGCACCTTCCACGCCAAGGCCACCACCGCCACCCTGCGTGCCCACCTGGTCAACTTCCCGGGCCGGATTTCCCGCTCGGCGCGACGTCTGACGATACGTCTGCCGACGCAGTGGCACTGGCGCGACGCCTTCACCGCTTTCTTCGACGCCGCCCACGCACCGCCGACCCGCTGACCGAACCCACCCACCCCGCCCGCGAGGGCCCGACCGGAGAGCCTGTGGAAGAGCTGGACAGACCAGCGGATGCCACACGCCCTCCGACCGGTCACCGCCGCCCGAATCCCGAAACGGTCACCTCAGAGGCGGAGCGGTGGATTCGGG
>NZ_JARZAJ010000131.1 GCF_029892105.1 Kitasatospora sp. GP82
CTCGCCACGCGGGAGCTGGTGTGCACACCGGAGTACTGGGTGCGCCACGTCCGCGAGAGCGTCCGCTTCGCCGACGGAGTAAGGGCGTTGGCCGAAGAGGGTGTGTCGGCGTTCCTGGAGCTGGGACCCGACGGTGTCCTGTCGGCCCTGGCCCACCAGAGCCTGGACCAGGAGTGCGTCGTCGCTCCGCTGCTGCGCAAGGACCGCGAGGAGGAGAGCGCCCTGCTCACCGCTCTCGCCCGCGTCCACGTCGAGGGCGTGCGGATCGAGTGGGCCGGGCTCTTCGACGGCACCGGCGCCCAGCGGGTGGACCTGCCGACCTACGCCTTCCAGCACGAGCGCTACTGGCCCGTGCCGACCGCGCACAGGGGCGATGTGAGTGGGGCGGGTCTGACACCGGCCGAGCATCCGCTGCTCGGAGCGGTCGTCCCGCTGGCCGACTCCGAGAGTGCGCTGTTGACCGGCAGGCTGTCCCTGAAGGCGCAGCCGTGGCTGGCCGACTACACGGCGGGCGGAGTGGTGGTCTTCCCGGCATCAGGCTTCCTGGAGCTGGTGATCAGCGCGGCTGACCAGGTCGGCTGTGACCGGGTGGAGGAGCTCACCCTGGCGGAGCCGCTGGTACTGCCCGAGGACGGTGCTGTCGCGGTTCAGGTGTGGGTCGGAGCCCCCGACGACTCCGGGGCCCGTACGGTCGGCTGCTACGCGCGCTCCGCCGAATCGGCCCCGGACGAGCCGTGGGTGTGCCACGCCACGGGCATGCTGGTCACGGGCGCTCGGCCGGCGGACTTCGATGCTCAGGTCTGGCCGCCACGGGACGCCGTCGCCATGGACGTGGAGGGCTTCTACGAGGCGAGCGGGTTCGGACCCGCGTTCCAGGCGGTGCGGTCGGTGTGGCGGCGGGGCGAGGAGGTGTTCGTCGAGGCGGCGGTCCCCGGGCAGCTCGGTGATGCCGGGGAGTTCGGGTTCCACCCGGCGCTGCTGGAGGCGGCCGTACAAGCGGCTGGCTTCGCCGGTGTGGACGACGACGAGCGGTTGGTGGCGTTGTCGTGGGGTGGGGTGTCGTTGCATGCGGCGGGTGCTGCTGTGGTGCGGGCGCGGATCCTTCGGCTGGGTGAGGATGCGGTGTCCGTCGAGGTGGCTGATGTCGGGGGTGCTCCGGTGCTGTCGGTGGAGTCGCTCACGCTGGGTGCGGTGTCGGGTTCGCTTGGTGCCTCGGCTGGTGGTGGGCGTGATGGGCTGCTGCGTTTGGAGTGGGTTGTTGCTCCTGTGGGTCGGG
>NZ_JARZAJ010000132.1 GCF_029892105.1 Kitasatospora sp. GP82
GGCTCCCAGTAGACGACTGGGTTGATAGGCCGGATATGGAAGCCTCGTGAGGGGTGGAGTTGACCGGTACTAATAGGCCGAGGGCTTGTCCTCAGACGCTCGCGTTCACTGTGTGGTTCCCGGGTAGCGAACAGCTATCGCCGGCGAACAAAGCATCACTTATCAATTGAAAAGTGTGTTTCGCTGAATACCCGATAGGGTTTCGGTGGTCATAGCATGAGGGAAACGCCCGGTTACATTCCGAACCCGGAAGCTAAGCCTCATAGCGCCGATGGTACTGCAGGGGGGACCCTGTGGGAGAGTAGGACGCCGCCGAACAATCATTCAAAGCCGTGGCCCCCAGCGACTCGCTGGGGGCCACGGCTTTTTTGCGTGTCAGAACGTGTATGACCCGGTCAGTCCCTCCCACCGCCCGAACGCGGTACCGGAGCGGATGCCGGACAATGGAGAAGGTGCACGGCCCGGTGGCCGGCACCACACCGCTCCGGGCGAGTGTCTCGCCACAGTCGGAGCGGTGGAGCTGAAGCAGCAGACAGGAGTCACCACGATGTCGAACCCGCCCCAGGACCGTCCCGAGCGTCGATCGGACGACGGCCGAGGCTATGAGCCCCGGTCACGTGGGGGCTGGTCGAACGATCGTGGCGGCCACCGTCGCGACGAGCGCTCCGACCGTGACCGTGAGCGCGGCGGTTTCCGCCGTGACGACCGCCCGCAGGGCGGTCACAACCGCGATGATCGTCCGCGCCGTGACGATCGCCCCCAGGGTGGTGGCGGTTACAACCGTGACGACCGTGGTGGGTTCCGCCGTGATGACCGTCCGCAGGGTGGCGGTTTCCGTCGGGACGACCGTCCGTCGGGTGGTTTCAACCGTGATGATCGTCCGCGTCGCGATGACCGTCCGCAGGGTGGCGGTTTCCGTCGGGACGACCGTCCGTCGGGTGGGTTCCGCCGTGATGACCGTCCGCAGGGTGGCGGTTTCCGTCGTGACGACCGTCCGTCCGGTGGTTTCAACCGTGACGACCGTGGTGGCTTCCGCCGCGATGACCGTCCGCAGGGTGGTGGCTTCCGTCGCGATGACCGTCCGTCGGGTGGTTTCAACCGTGATGACCGTCCGCGCCGCGATGACCGTCCGCAGGGTGGCGGTTTCCGTCGCGATGACCGTCCGTCGGGTGGTTTCAACCGTGATGACCGTCCGCGCCGTGACGACCGTCCGTCCGGTGGTTTCAACCGTGACGACCGTGGTGGCTTCCGCCGCGATGACCGTCCGCAGGGTGG
>NZ_JARZAJ010000133.1 GCF_029892105.1 Kitasatospora sp. GP82
GAGGCATGGCACTCACGATAGCCGCTGCAGGACGGCTGCACCCATCACGATTCGCCAGCGTTGCGGGACAGCCCTTGGCAGCGGCCTGTGCCTCAAGTACGACCGGACTTGGCGTTCGCCGAGCGTGCGACCCTCGAAACCGACCCAGGAAGCCGGTTCGAAACAGCCGTTGTTCACACGCCGCGATAGGAGGAGGGGCCGATTGGTCCAACTCCTATATAGAACATCAATCCGAGGTGCGAATTATCGTTCCATGGTGCCAGACAACCAGTTACGCACATTTGGCATTTGGCTGCCATCATTGCCTGCGTCTTCCTACGATGTCTGTGGCTTTATTGGCCTGATGGGCGGTTGGGGTGTGATGGCAGACTCCGGGGACTTCGATCAGGATCAGGTAACGCGCGGCCTGCGCGAGGCGGCGGGCTTCTACGCCCGCAAGGTCGACGAACTCAACCTGCGCCGCCAGGAGTTGGTGAGGGAGTTGGCTGTGGTTGAGCAGTAGGTGGCTGTTGCCGAAGCCCGTCGGGAGGCTCCCGCGTTCGGCAGAACCACGCCCCGGCAAGGTGGTCAGTCGGTGTCCTGATCGTCCAGGGCCGCCTGTACGACCTCGACAGGGTCGCCGAGCGGTGTCAGGTCGAACCACTCGCCACGGACCCGATGCTCGGCAAAGTGCCGGTGCAGGGCGTTCTCGTGGTTGCCGCTCCAGGTCCCCAAGAGGGACAGGACGACCGACTGCCCGACCTGAAGCGTCGAGAGGCGCTTCTTGGGGTCCAGGCTGGTAAAGCCGATCTTCACCAAGGGGGAGCCTCGGCACTGACGAGGTACGTGTGCCCTATGGCGCGCTGGTGGGGGATCGACTCGCTCGGCAGGAATGGACGCTCGGAGGCGAGCCATGGCGGCCTCTTTCCCTCCCTGTAGCCAAGGAACGCGCCATGCTCGTCGAACTCGTAGATGTCACACTTCTCTACCACCGCCGCGGACGCGCCGGCCAGCGTGGATCTCACCTGCTCGGCGGTGACATCTCCAGCGGTGATCAGGTCCAAGAGTTCGATGACTGCTGCGGCTTCCACTGTGGTGCCCCATCCATCGGCGCCTTCCCGTTCCTCCGGGTAGCCCTCAAACCGCGTTTGAGATCTGCCGTGTCCCGCTGCTGAGGCCTTCGTTGAGCTCACCGTGAGCGGTGCTGGGGGCGGGTATCCATCTGATCTGTCGGATGAGCAGTGGGCGCTGG
>NZ_JARZAJ010000134.1 GCF_029892105.1 Kitasatospora sp. GP82
GCTGATGCTTCGTGCTGGATCGTCACCCGGAGGCCGGCGCTCCGCTCCTGTTCTCGTGTGGCTCCTGCCCACGGTGGTGATGGCGGCCGCCGCTGTCGTCGCCGCGTCGGTGGCCTCCACCGGCGCCCGCGCGGGAGTCGTCTGGTGCGGGGTGGTGGGCACCGCGGCGGTGGCCGTGGTGGCCGCCGAGGCGGCCCGCCGCGGGCGCGCGCTCGCCGAGCTGCGAGCACGCTACGCCCAGCAGGAGGCCGAACTCGGGCACCGCCTCGCCCAGCAGGAGGCCCAGACCATGCAACTGGCCGCGGTACTGCTGCCCGAAGCGGTGGCCCGCCTGCAGCAGGGCGAGTTCGTGGAGGACGTCCTGCGGGACGCCGCCTCCCACGACGGCGCCGTGACGCCCGAGTTCCGCACCGCCCAGCAGACCGTGCTGCGCTCGGTACTGGAGGCCGTGGACGCGGAGGAGGGCCTGCGCGAGTCGGCCCAGCGGGCCTTCGTGAACATCGCCCGCCGCGTCCAGGCCATCGTCCACCGCCAGGCCCAGGACCTGCGCGAGATGGAGGACCGCCACGGCAACGACCCGGCCGTCTTCGACGACCTGCTGCGCCTGGACCACGGCAACGCCCTGGTCGGCCGCCTCGCCGACAGCATCGCCGTCCTCGGCGGCGCCCGGCCCGGCCGGCAGTGGAGCAGGTCGGTGCCGCTGTACAGCGTGCTGCGCGGAGCCGTGTCGCGGATCCTGGACTACCAGCGGGTGGAGCTCCACCCCGTGTCCGAGGTCGCCGTGGTCGGCCCGGCCGTCGAGCCGCTCATCCACGCCCTCGCCGAGCTGCTGGACAACGCCACCCGCTACTCCCCGCCGCAGACCCGGGTCCATCTGACCGCCGTCGAGGTGCAGACCGGTATCGCGGTCGAGATCGAGGACGGGGGCCTGAGCCTCAGCGAGGAGGGCCGCGCCCGCGCCGAGCGGATGCTCAAGGAGGCCCAGGCCGGCATCGACCTCAACGACCTCGGCGAGACCCCCCGCCTCGGCCTGGCCGTCGTCGGCCGGCTCGCGCAGGCGTACGGCTTCCAGGTCTCGCTGCGGCCCTCCGCCTACGGCGGCGTGCGCGCCGTGCTGATCGTGCCGCAGACACTGATCACCACGGCGCCCGCCAGCGGCCGGGCCCACGGCATCGGCGTGGCCTCCGGTCCCCGTCCGGCTGTCGCCACCCGGGCGGC
>NZ_JARZAJ010000135.1 GCF_029892105.1 Kitasatospora sp. GP82
TCCTTGCGAATCGACATCAGACCGGGCATCTCGTGCTCGGCCAGCTGGATCTCCTTACGCCCGAAAGGCGCCAGGGAGAGATCGGCAACCTTGAAATCCTGACGAGTGGTCAACTTGGCTCCAATTGGGTTCGGTTATGCGGCGAGCGCGGGGGACCCCGCCCGGTACTCCGATGACTGGCCCGCACCACGCGAGAGATCGAGATTGCGGTAGATCTCCAGCGCCGCGGTGGACCGGTTGAGAGTGATGAAGTGCAATCCCGGCGCGCCCTCCGCCAGCAGGCGGCGAGCCATTCGGGTGGCGTACTCGACGCCGATCCGGTGTGCGGCGTCCGGGTCGTCGCGCACGGCCTCCAGGCGCTCGGCCAGGCCGCACGGGAAGGTGGCATTGCTGAGCTGGGCGAAGCGGCGGATCTGCGAGGCGTTGGTGGCGGGCATGATCTCCGGGATGATCGGCGTCTCACAGCCTGCGGCCGCGACCCGATCGCGCAGCCTCAGGTAGTGCTCGACATCGAAGAACATCTGCGTGATCGCATAGTCCGCACCGGCCCGGCACTTGGCGACGAAGTGTCCGATGTCGCTGTCCCAGTCCGGCGAACGCGGGTGCCGCTCGGGGAATGCGGCTACCCCCACACTGAAATCGCCGCACCCCTTCACCAGCCGGACCAACTCCGCGGCGTGGTCGAACCCTTGCGGGTGCGGCGTCCAGGGCCCGCACGGGTCGCCCGGCGGGTCGCCCCGCAGAACCAGCACATCGCGGATCCCGACATCGGCGTAGCGCCCGATGATGGCGCGCAGTTCGGCGACCGAATGACCGACCGCGGTGAGATGGGCCACCGCACGCAACGTGGTCTGCTCGGCGATCCGTTCCACCGCCTCGACCGTACGGGCCCGCGAGGACCCGCCGGCGCCGTACGTCACCGACACGAAGGTAGGCGCCACGGCCTCCACCCGGCGGACCGCCTGCCAGAGCGCGTTCTCACCGGGATCGGTCTTCGGCGGGAAGAACTCGAAGGAGATGGTGGGCTCCCCGCTCGCCAGTGCGGCCCGCAGGCTCCCGTCCGGAACTACCTGATCCGTCACCGCTGTTACTCCCTCCTCCATTGATCGTTCAAGGTCAGCGGGCGTTGAAGTATGTGGCTTCGGGGTGGTGAATCACTATGGCGTCGGTGGACTGTTCCGGGTGGAGCTGGAACTCCTCGGAGAGCACGA
>NZ_JARZAJ010000136.1 GCF_029892105.1 Kitasatospora sp. GP82
ACGTCGCCCGCGAGATCTACCAACTCATCACCGCAGCCAGGAATCCGACCCCTGCACCAGCGTCAGCCGATTGACATCCATAGGGGCATCAAACTCGCGGTCCGCTACGAGGCGACCGTCCTCGTCGCAGCCATCAACGAGTGGTTGTGACGTACTGATCCGACGACAACTCGAACACCCGTACTCGCCGACCGCCGGTGGGATTGACGGTCTCACGGACCGGATGCATCCCCAGTTTGGTCATGATCCGTTCGGAGGCGTCGTTGCCCACTTGCGTGATGCTGACGATCCGCTCCAGCCCTCGCTCTTCGAACCCGAACCGTACAGCGGCCGCAGCAGCCTCGGTGGCCAAGCCCTGCCCCCAGTGTGAACGTCCCAGCCGCCAGCCGACCTCAACCGCCGGGAGTACCTCCGGCAAGAAGTCGGGCACCGAAAGGCCGGTAAACCCGGCCAGCTCGCCAGTGGACCGGACCACCACGGCGAACAGGCCGAAGCCCTGTGACTCCCACTCGCTCTCCCATGCCTGGACCCGGCCGCGTGTCTGCTGTTCGTCAAGGACGCTGCCGTCACGGATCCACCGCATGACCTCGGGGTCGGCGTTGACGGCAGCCATGGGCGCAACGTCTTCCTCGCGCCAACGACGCAGGACCAAACGGGGAGTCTCAAGCGTGACCATCCAATCATTCTGGATCACAATTGGGCTCTCCGTCCTCTTCACTAGGCACTTTCGATACACGCCCTAATAGAAGTGCTCGGGGCACGCCATCTCATGAGCCGTTCGTGTCTCCAGCGACCGGCAGGGACCTCGGTCTGCTGGAGAGCTCAGGGCTCGCGAACTTCTGAGAGGTCGGCCCCTGTCGGCGGGCTGAGGACATGAAACCTGGCTGGCTACCGCCGGGCGGGGCGCGGTCTTGCTGAAGGGATCGCGTCCCCGGATCCACCTTGGGCCTCCGCCCGGCGGGCAGGTGAGGGGGAGCCGGTCTGACCTAAGGGATCACAGTCCCGGAACAGGGCCAGGCTTCCACCTCACGAAGCGGGCCCTTGCGCTTCCGTGCTCGGGCTCACCGCTGAGCTATTAGTAGCCGTTGTCGTACCGATCAGAGCGCCTGCCGATCGAACGGAAGTCTCGATCGGGTGATCGCGGGCCAGTGGACGCATAGAAGCAGGGCCTC
>NZ_JARZAJ010000137.1 GCF_029892105.1 Kitasatospora sp. GP82
GTCCCATCCGATCCGTACCTCTCGGCCAGCCGGGGCGTCCTCAAGCGGGGTCAGGTCGTACGACATCGTTCGCCTTTCGCAGGTGGCGGACCGAATGTCCGCCGATACCAACGCTACTCAGGCAACCCGCACCCCGTTGACGGGGAGCAGCCGCTGACGGACGCTCCGATTTGCCACCGAGACCCCGCGGTGGATCGATCTTGCGCCGGCCCTTGTGGGCCCGCCTGATCTCGGCACGGGTTCCCGGCATCTGCGTCGACCCGAGCACACCCCGGCGGCCATGCAGCCCGCCGGTCCCTCGCCCACAATTCGTGCCCACGGCGGTGGCTGGTGGTCGCGGCTGGGCGTGAGTGCCTGATCGGTCCGGGTCTCGTCGGGTCGTCAGAGTCCCTTGATGGCTCCCCGGCCGGTGGTCAGCTGGCGGATCAGTTCCTCGGTGGATTCCTGTAGAGGGGAATCCCAGCTTCTGGCCATCTGTCGTACCTGGTCGACGACGGTGAGCACTCCGGAGGTGTTGTTGGCGCGGTGCTCGATGCGCATCCAGTCCCGGTACAGGGCTTCGGCGGTCGGTTCGACGTCGAGGCCGAGGCGGATCGCGTCGCGGGCCGAGTCCACGTCGAGGATGTCGTCGCGGGTGCGCAGTACGGCAACGGTGTGGGCGGTGTCGATGATCCTGCTGACCATGTTCTGTACAAGGCCGGCGGCCCAGTTGTGTGCACCGGCTTCGCCGAAGGGGCGGCCTCGGACCAGGGCGAGGGCGGCTTCGAGGTCGAGGATGCCGGCTGGTCCGTGGGGCAGGCCCCGCTCGGACAGGTGAAGGAAGTCTGCCCAGTCGACGGTGACCTCTTCGGACAGCGTGTACTGCTCGACCCCCTTGGGCTTGGGTCGCAGGTACGGATGGCCGGTGCTGTCCAGGCCCAGGCGGGCGCGCAGCCGGGACATCTGTTGGGCCATTGTCTCCGGGCTCCACGGTTTCGCAGAGTCCATGCGGTTGGCGATCGTGCCGTAGTCGCGGAAGTTGGTGAAGACGAGGACGGCGGCCAGGTTCGCCAGGGCCGGGGCGAGGGGTGCCGGGCCGATCTCGGTGAGCCGCAGTGGGCCGAGGACCTGGACCTGGGGTGCGGTCTTGCCGGGGGCCG
>NZ_JARZAJ010000138.1 GCF_029892105.1 Kitasatospora sp. GP82
TTGTGACCCGGGCCACATTCATGCTTGCGGGTCGCACGAGGCCCTTATGTGAAACCTTCGGCCCACCGCAAGGGCGCATAAACCTGCAAAACGGACAAAAGGTTCAAGTTGGCGTGTGATGGTGGCCACACACCCCATCGAGCCCACTACCCCGCATAGTGGTCCACCCCCCAAGCACCCGCACACACCCACACCCCACACCCCACACCCACACACCACCCACCGCACCGTCAGCCACCAACACCAGCAACACCGCAGCTCAACAGCATGATCACGGAAAACAAAAAAGACCTCGACAACGAGGTTTCAACCCCGAAACCGAGGGAAACCGCGTCCGGCCCCCAACAACCCACAACCGACCCCTCTACGACACCCCATCGTAGACACCCCGAATCCAACCCCTTGGAAGCCGACCAGACACCCGCTAACAATGGCCTGGTCACCACGACACGCAAGTCCCAGGACCCGGGTCGTACGACCGGCGCAACCCCCACAACGCGCCGACCCACATCCGACGCACAAGTCGATTCCCACCGACCGCGCAAACCACCCGGACGTGGATTCCCGCCCCCCGACCTAGGACTGCTACTTGTCTACCTCCCTCACCACCCGAATGCACAAGTCCATCGCCCTGCTCACCACCGCCGCCGGCATCGCCGGCATCGGCGCCGCCATCGCCCCCACCACCGCCTCCGCCACCACCCCGCAACAGATCGCCGCCAGCATCGTCCCCGCCGACCAGCTGGCCTCCTTCAGCAACATCATCTCCCACGAAAGCGGCTGGAGCGTCACCGCGACCAACCCCAGCAGCGGCTCCTACGGCCTCGGCCAGGCACTGCCCGCCTCCAAGATGGCCTCCGCCGGAACCGACTGGCAGACCAACCCCACCACCCAGATCAAGTGGGCCTACAACTACATGAACTCCCGCTACGGCAGCCCCAACGCCGCCTGGGCCTTCTGGGCCGCCCACCACTGGTACTAAGCCATGCCCAACAAACACACCCACACGAACGGGCCCGGTGCACACGCACCGGGCCCTTCGTCATGC